>JAEESE010000034.1 GCA_016286165.1 Bacteroidaceae bacterium
ATGTCAGGAGGTATATAAAGTGCCGTAGGTACGTAGGAGTAAGCTTAATAATTCCGTCGTACCTACGGCACTCTATATACTATGCTCTAGGAACAGGGGTTCCGCTACGCTTCTCCTCCGTCGCCAGAGGAGTTCTGGCTCCCCTCATCAGGCACGGATGGCCCAAGGGCAATCCTCTAAAGGCCTTCTTCGCCCTGTCTAAGTTCCAACCACCCCTACGGGGTTTGCAGGTCAACTCCTATATCATTACCTTGTGTTATTCGTGTTTTGCTAACTGTCGAGGCAACAGCTGAGGTCGGCACGCCAGTCGGCGTTTTTCTCAACGAGGAGGGTGTGGATGCCAAGGCGGGCAGCAGCTTCTACGTTGGCTGCGCTATCGTCGAGGAAGAGGGTTTCGGAGGGGAGAATGGCGGCATCAGTAAGCATGTGGCGGAAGATGCCTTCGGCGGGTTTCATGATGCCGACCTCATATGAGGTGTAGCACTTGTCCATGAAGCTGCTGAGCGGACGGCCATAGGCACAGAAGGCTGGACTCTCGGCCCACTGCTGCACGTAGGGGTTGGTGTTGGAGAGCAGGAAAGTGCGGTAGCCGCGGCGGCGCAGTTCGTCGATAGTATCAAGGCGGCTTAGGTCTACGGGGCCGCCGACATAGCCGAGCCAGGCCGACAGGACTTCGTCGTTGGTGAGCTCGCGGTGGCACATCTGGCTAAGTTCCTTACGGAAGGCGTCGGGCTTGATGCGTCCTGACTCCAGTTCTTCGAAGATGCCGCGCTGGTGGTAGCGGTCGAGACGCTGGTCGGCATCGGCAAGCCCTATCCGCTTGAAGCTCTCTACGGCTCCTTCGTAGTCGAGGTTGAATATCACACCTCCGAAATCAAAAGCAATATTCTTAATCATTGGCTGAGGTTTTTGCTTTGCAGTTTTTGGGTTAGAAGTTTTTGTGGTTGTAGTTTTTGGGGGTAGAAGTTTCTGGGCTTGTAGTTTTTGGCTTCGAGGTTGCGCCTTCCACAAGTACTGGTTTGCAGGCCGATTAAGTTAACCTAAAATTGCTATTAGGTTGGCTTTGCAGCGCGATTAAGTCGGCCTTGTTTTAGATACATCAGTTAACACAACCAGACGTGTCTGCCAATACGACCGGTCATATCGCCCTGTATGAACGTTCGTATAGCCCTTCATGAACGGTCGTATCGTCCGGTACGACTGGTCATATATCTTGTTCACTCGCGACCGAACAACGAAAGCCCTAAGCCTTAATGCATAAACACTAACTCGTCAACTGTCCGCTCGGCGCTTGCGACGCTTCACGCTTGAAGAACTATCAACTGTCAACTTGTCAACTGTCAACTCGTCAACTGTCAACTCGTCAACCTGTAATCAGTTTCCATCAGGTTTCTCTGCCTCGAAGAAGGGAGAGTCGTTCCAGTGGAAAGCGTTTACATCGTCTGGCGAGGCAGGATTGAAGGGCGATGAAGCGGGATAAAGCTGAAGGTATTCGGGCCTTAACGCCTCGACGAGGGGTAGGTTGAGCTGACGCATGCCTTCGATGACGCACTTGGCAATCTCATAGGCTCCGTAAGGATTGAAATGCGTGTTATCCTTGAACTCGGTTGTCTGCCCGGGGTAGCTGCCAGCGGGATAATGCACGAAAGCCCGCTTGCTGCCTTCCTCGCCCATGGCCTCGTAGAGTGAGCGCGTCATAGCGTGAAGGTCGATGAGAGGAACTTTCTCGCGCTCGGCCACCCAAGCCATTGCTTCAGGGTAATCGGCATGCGTCTCCTGGATATGTCCGTCGCGGAACGAGCGGCGCTGTGTAGGAGTGACGAAGATAGGCGTTGCGCCTCGCGCGCGCGTTTCGTCTATAAATGTCTTCAGCGCAGTGGCGAAATTGTAGTAAGCACCCATTCCAGGGCCGCGCTGTTTCTGGTCGTTGTGCCCGAACTCGGCAATCAGATAGTCGCCCTTCTTCATCATCGACAGGGCTTTTTCCAATCGGCTGGCAGCTATGAACGTGGAAGCCGTTTCGCCGCTCTCGGCAAAGTTGGCCACCGCCACCTTGTCTGTGAACCAGCGCGTTATCATCTGTCCCCATGAAGCCCAGGGCTCGGTGTCCTGGTCTACGACGGTTGAGTTGCCGCAGAGGAAGAGAGTAGGCACATAGTCGTCGCGCTCTATAGTGATACGGCTGCAGGCAGGCGCGTCGCCGTTGATTTCTATTGTCAGGCGGTCGTCGAAGTTGAGCTTCGTAAGTTCGCGAGGCTTCAAACGAATCTTTCGGTTATCACTGATCTGCGGCGAGTGCTTGTGCACCACGAAGGTCACTTCGCGCAGTTCGCCCTTGCGGGTGGCTTGATTCTCCACGAACAGGCGGCGGCTTTCGGCACGTACTGTGGTCATGCCTGCACGGCGGCGCGAGCCGAGCGTGATACTGACGCGATAGTTGCCGTCGGGCACGGTCACGCTGAAATAGAAAGGCTCTGCGGCGTCAATTCGCGAAGGCGACGGCGTGAAATCGAAACCGTAACCGCGTTCCGCTGTGTAGCGGTCTGCCACCGATACGTTGACGGCCGTTGAACCGCGCGACGGTTTGCCTGTGAAATCGAATGACCACGTCTGGGCCGAGGCTGTCGGGGCGTGGAAAAGCATTAAAGCCAGTAAGCTTGAAACGATGAATGAGCGCATAGGTATAGAATTTGTTGCGTTGTTATTGTTTGCAAATGTACTGCTTAAGCGTCAAAATGAGATACGAAAGGAGAAAAAAAAACGATGAGTGCGAAAAAAAACGTTAGTTTGTTGGTCGTTTACCGAAAAAGCATTACCTTTGCGCTCGGTTTTTGAGAACGATGGTTCGAATGAGGGCCGTTGTTCCGCTCGCAAGAGCAGCCTTGCCGATATGGCTCAGTTGGTAGAGCAACGCATTCGTAATGCGTGGGTCCGGGGTTCGAGTCCCCGTATCGGCTCCATGAATAAACCGCAGATACTTCTCACTTAAGCGAGTGTCTGCGTTTTTTAATATCGGTTATGACGCGAACTCGCAAGATACTTGTCGCTCTCGGCTGCACGGCTGTAGCAGCCTGCATCGTCGCGGGCATCGCCTACCGCAGCCTCTTCTCCACTTTTGATATCTCCGAGACGGCTTACGTCTACGTGCGTCCAGCTACTACTGAGGCCGACATCAAGGCTCAGCTGCACGACGATTGTCATGCACGCTCGCTCATGGGCTGGCAACTGCTCAGCCGCGCATTCCCGTTCACGCCTCATACCGGCCGTTACGCCGTGGAGCCTACCGACGACCTTCTCAGCGTTTATCGCCGCCTGCGTCGAGGACAACAGACGCCTGTGCGCCTGACCATCCCGTCGGTGCGACGCCTGTCCCGACTGGCAGGAGTGCTCGCCAACAACCTCATGCTCGACAGCACGGAGGTGGCCGAAGCGCTCGCAGACAGCACCGTGGCAGCCTCGCTGGGATATACCACCGCTACCCTACCCTCGCTCTTCATTCCCAACACCTATGAGGTGTACTGGGATATAAGCCTTAAGGCGTTCCTGCAACGCATGCAACGCGAGCACGACAGCTTCTGGCAGGCCGACAACCGCGTGCAGCGGGCTCAGGCTCTGGGCTTCACGCCCGAAGAGGTGGCCACGCTGGCAAGCATCGTCGACGAAGAGACGAACTACGGACCAGAGCGCGCTCGCATAGCCGGCCTCTACATCAACCGCCTGCACCGCGGCATGCCCCTGCAAGCAGACCCCACGGTGAAATTCGCTCTCGGCAACGACAGCCTGCGACGAATCCTCAATTCACACCTGACGGCCGACAGCCCCTACAACACGTATCGCAACACCGGTCTCCCTCCGGGACCTATACGCATAGCTACGATAGCCAGCCTCGACGCCGTGCTCGATGCCGAGCAGCACGACTATCTCTACTTCTGCGCCAAGGAAGATTTCAGCGGCTCTCATAACTTCGCCCGCACTTACGCCGAACATATGGCCAATGCGCGTCGTTATCAGAAGGCGCTGAACCAGAGGGGAATAAGGAAGTGAAGAATGAAGAATGAAGAATGAAGAATGAAGAGTGAAGAATGAAAAGTGAAAAGTGAAAAATCAGCTTTTGATGGAGATGATTTTAGCTAAAAGTGAACTTTCGGAGCAGCGAGAACAATCAAGCTTGCTTGAATTGCCGAGTCGTGACGAAAGTCAGCAAAGCTAAAAGTGAAGAGTGATCATTCTTGACAGCTTCATCTTTCGTTCGAAACAACTACTCCTATAACTCCATAACGAGCGAAGTGACGCTCGGGGAAAAGGTCTTAAAAAAACAAAAACATATGTCCTCCTCATTAAGGTTTCAAGTTGTTGGTGAAGCTTTTAAGAAGCACCCGGTAGCAGTGGCAACGCCTGCTGAACGCCCATCCTCTTTTTTCGGCAAGTACGTATTCAACCGCAAGAAGATGGAGAAATACCTGCCTCCGCAGGTGTATGCCAAGATGCTGGCAGTAATGGACGGCGGCGCCACGCTCGACCTGCCCACGGCTGATATCGTTGCCGAAGGCATGAAGAGGTGGGCCATGGAACTTGGCGTGACGCATATCACTCACTGGTTCCAGCCGCTCACCGAAGGCACGGCCGAGAAGCACGACGGTTTCGTGGTGCACGACGGCAAAGGCGGTATGGTGGAAGAATTTACGGGCAAGCAGCTCGTGCAGCAGGAGCCTGACGCTTCAAGTTTCCCCAGCGGCGGCATACGTTCCACCTTCGAAGCCCGCGGTTATTCGGCTTGGGACCCGGCATCACCCGTCTTCGTCATCGGCGACACGCTGATGATACCGACCGTGTTCATTGCCTACACAGGCGAGGCGCTCGACTACAAAGCGCCGCTGAAGAAAGCGCTCCACGCCGTCGACATAGCAGCCACTGCCGTGGCACAGCTCTTCTACCCCGACGTGAAGAAGGTTATCTCGAACCTCGGATGGGAGCAGGAATACTTCCTCGTCGACGAAGGCCTTTACGCTGCACGCCCTGACCTGTTGATGACCGGTCGCACGCTTATGGGCCACGACAGCGCCAAGAACCAGCAGATGGACGACCATTACTTCGGCTCCATTCCCGAGCGTGTGGCAGCCTTCATGCGCGACCTCGAGATACAGGCCCTCGAGCTTGGCATCCCTTGCAAGACACGTCACAACGAGGCCGCCCCAAACCAGTTTGAGCTGGCTCCTATCTTCGAGGAAACAAACCTCGCCGTGGACCACAACATGCTGCTCATGATGCTTATGAAGAAGGTGGCACGCCACCACGGCTTCCGTTGCCTGCTCCACGAGAAGCCCTTCTCAGGCATCAACGGTTCGGGCAAGCACAACAACTGGAGCCTGATGACCGATACGGGCGTACTGCTCCACGGTCCCGGTCGCACTCAAACCGACAACCTGCGCTTCATCACCTTCATAGTGGAAACGCTCGTGGCCGTGCACCGTCACAACGGACTGCTCAAGGCCAGCATAGCCAGCGCCGCCAACGCCCATCGTCTGGGAGCTCACGAGGCGCCGCCCGCCATCATATCGTCGTTCCTCGGCGCGCAGCTCTCTGAAGTGCTCGACCACCTTGAGAAATCTACCGACAACGCCATCACGCTCGACAGCAAGCACGAGTTGCGCCTTGACATACCCCAGATACCCGAACTGCTCATCGACAACACCGACCGCAACCGCACTTCGCCCTTTGCCTTCACCGGCAACCGCTTCGAATTCCGTGCCGTAGGCGCCGAAGCCAACTGCGCCAGCGCCATGATAGCCTTGAACGCCGCCGTGGCCGAAGCCCTGATGGACTTCCGTGCCCGCGTGGACAAGCTCACAGCAGCAGGCACCGACGTGATGAGCGCAGTGCTACGCCTAGTAAGAGAAGACATAGCAGCCTGCCGCGCCATACGCTTTGACGGCAACGGCTACAGCGACGAATGGGTGCGCGAAGCAGCCCGCCGCGGCCTCGACACCGAGTCGTCGGTGCCCCTCATCTTCGACAACTACCTCTCGCCCGAGAGTATAGAGATGTTTGCCCGCACGCACGTGTTCGAGCGCAAGGAACTGGAGGCCCGCAACGAAATCAAATGGGACACCTACACCAAGAAGATACAGATTGAAGCACGCATCTTCGGCGACCTGTGCATCAACCATATCGTCCCCGTAGCTACGCGCTACCAAAGTCAGCTCATCGACAGCGTGCACAAGATGCTCGACATCTTCGACCGCGACAAAGCACAGCAACTGTCGGCAAACAACGTGTCGCTCATCGAGCAGATTGCAGAGCATACTTCCTACATCACAGCAAACGTAGAACGCCTTATCGACGCCCGCCGCGTGGCCAACCGCATAGAGGACGTGCGTAGCCGTGCCATAGCTTACCACGACACAGTAGCACCACTCATCGAGGACATACGCAGGCACGTCGACAAGCTCGAACTCATAGTCGACGACGAGCTCTGGCCGCTGCCTAAATACAGAGAACTGCTCTTCATACGATAATTTTTCGTCATTTTTCTTGCAACATCTTAAGAATAATTGTACTTTTGCAGACCAAAAAGAATAAAATTACACATTCTAATCAAACTAACTAATCATTAACAATAGTATTTTAAAACGTAAAACATGAGTCAGAAACGTGTTTATACCTTCGGCAACGGTAAGGCTGAAGGTAATGCGCAGATGCGCGAACAGCTGGGTGGCAAGGGCGCCAACCTGGCCGAGATGAACCTCATCGGCGTTCCCGTGCCTCCGGGCTTCACCATCACCACCGACGTGTGCAACGAGTACTACGAGGTAGGTCAGGAGAAGATCATGGAGCTCCTCAACGACGATGTCATGGCAGCCGTCAAGCACATCGAGACCCTCATGAACTCTAAGTTCGGCGATGCCCAGAACCCGCTGCTCGTCAGCGTTCGTTCAGGCGCACGCGCTTCCATGCCCGGTATGATGGACACCATCCTGAACCTGGGTCTGAACGACGAGGTGGCTGAGGGCATGGTCAAGAAGACCGGCAACCCCCACTTCGTTTATGACAGCTACCGCCGCTTCGTGCAGATGTACGGCGACGTAGTGCTCGAACTCAAGCCCGCCAACAAGACCGACATCGACCCCTTCGAGGAGATCATTGAGCAGGTCAAGGCCATCCGCGGCGTGAAGCTCGACAAGGACCTCAGCGTCGAAGAACTCAAGGAACTCGTCGCCCGCTTCAAGAAAGCTATTAAGGAACGCACGGGCAAGGACTTCCCCAACGATCCTATCGAGCAGCTCTGGGGTGCCATCTGCGCAGTCTTCCGCAGCTGGATGAACGAGCGCGCCATCCTCTATCGTAAGATGGAAGGCATACCCGACGAGTGGGGAACCGCTGTCAGCGTCATGGCTATGGTATTCGGCAACATGGGCGACACCTCAGCAACGGGTGTTTGCTTCAGCCGCGATGCCGCCAACGGCGAGAACCTCTTCAACGGCGAGTACCTCGTCAACGCTCAGGGCGAAGACGTCGTAGCCGGTATCCGCACTCCGCAGCAGATCACCAAGATCGGCTCTCAGCGTTGGGCTGAGCGCGCTGGCATCAGCGAGGGCGAGCGTGCCGTGAAGTACCCCTCCATGGAAGAGGCTATGCCCGAGATCTACAAGCAGCTCGACGAGATTCAGACCAAGCTCGAGGAGCACTATCGCGACATGCAGGACATGGAGTTCACCGTTCAGGAGGGCAAGCTGTGGTTCCTGCAGACACGTAACGGTAAGCGCACCGGTGCTGCCATGGTGAAGATCGCCATCGACCTGCTCCACGAGGGCAAGATCGACGAGAAGACAGCCATCATGCGCTGCGAGCCCCAGAAGCTCGACGAGCTCCTCCACCCCGTCTTCGACAAGAAGGAGCTGGCTAAGGCTAAGGTCATCGCTCAGGGTCTGCCCGCATCACCCGGCGCAGGCTGCGGCCAGATCGTGTTCTTCGCCGACGACGCTCAGGCTTGGCACGCCGACGGCCACAAGGTGGTTCTCGTCCGCATCGAGACCTCTCCCGAGGACCTCGCCGGTATGAGCGCTGCCGAAGGTATCCTCACCGCTCGCGGCGGTATGACCTCACACGCTGCCGTTGTGGCTCGCGGTATGGGTAAGTGCTGCGTATCAGGTGTTGGCAGCCTCAATGTTGACTACAAGGCTAAGACCGTTGAAATCGACGGCGTAGTCTATAAGGAAGGCGACTATATCTCCATCAACGGTACCACCGGTCAGGTTTACGCCGGTGAAGTGCCCACGAAGGCTGCTGAACTCAGCGGCGACTTCAAGGAGCTCATGGACCTCTGCGACAAGTACACCAAGCTGCAGGTTCGTACCAATGCAGATACTCCTCACGATGCCGAGGTCGCTCGCGCATTCGGTGCCAAGGGTATCGGTCTGACACGTACCGAGCACATGTTCTTCGACGACCAGAAGATCATCGCCATGCGTCAGATGATTCTCGCCGACACCGCTGAAGGCCGCGAGAAGGCACTGGCCAAGCTCCTCCCCTACCAGAAGGCTGACTTCAAGGGCATCCTCAAGGCTATGAACGGACTGCCCGTTAACATCCGTCTCTTGGATCCCCCTCTCCACGAGTTCGTGCCCCACGATCAGGCTGGTCAGGAGACCATGGCCAAGGAGATGGGCGTTGACCTGCAGACCATCCAGCGCCGCGTAGAGAGCCTCGCTGAGAACAACCCGATGCTCGGCCACCGCGGCTGCCGTCTGGGCATCACCTTCCCCGAGATCACCGCTATGCAGACCCGCGCTATCCTCAGCGCCGCATGCGAGCTGAAGCAGGAAGGCTTCGATCCCAAGCCCGAAATCATGGTGCCCCTCATCGGTATCCTCTATGAGCTCAAGCAGCAGAAGGCCATCATCCAGAAGGTCGCTGCCGAGGTCTTCGAGGAGTATGGCGTGAAGGTTGACTTCGAGATTGGTACGATGATCGAGATTCCTCGTGCTGCCCTCACCGCCGACCGCATCGCTACCGAAGCCGAGTACTTCTCATTCGGTACCAACGACCTCACACAGATGACCTTCGGTTACAGCCGCGACGACATCGCCAGCTTCCTGCCCGCATACCTCGAGAAGAAGATCCTGAAGGTTGACCCCTTCCAGGTGCTCGACCAGAACGGCGTCGGCAAGCTCGTGAAGTATGCCGTCGAGAAGGGTCGCGAAGTACGTCCCACCCTCCGCTGCGGTATCTGCGGCGAGCACGGTGGCGAGCCCACCAGCGTCAAGTTCTGCGCCAAGATCGGCCTCAACTACGCCTCCTGCTCTCCCTTCCGCGTGCCCATCGCACGCCTCGCCGCCGCCCAGGCAGCTGTCGAGGAGTAATTAGAAAACTCTGAAATTAACAAATTGGGTGCAACTTCCTTTAAAGGGGTTGCGCCCAATTTATTTTTTCTCCGTGTGCCTCGCTGTTATTTAATCTTCCTTCGTAACCCTATTCCTGGTAGCCTTTGAATTTTATTCTTCTCCTCCTTGGTTAGCACCTTCACTTCCCTCAATTTTGTTGCATCTTTCAAGCGGATGACAAGAGAAGTGTCGGTGGGCTGTATTTGCTTGGGGATATAGCCCGCATGGTTCACGCGGATGGCGGCATCGCGGAAGGGCATCCAGAATGAGAAGTGACCATCGGCATCTGTTGTTGTTGATGTCTCCGGGCCTGAGGAGTGGAAAGCGCCGAAGCTCACGTCAGCATCAGCTAGCGGCTGGCCTTGCTCGTTCATCACCCTACCCTCTACAAGCCTGCGATTGGCGAGGAGGTCGGGACAGGCGGCTACGTAGAGCTTATAGACGGCATGCAGATGTACGGCCACATTCCTCAGCGTCTGGGTGGAATAGTAGGCTTCGGCCCACCAGTAGGAGGGAGCGTCGGCCTCGGGCTTGAAGTAGAAGACGCTTTGGTCCAGTGAGCTGTATTTCATGTTCAGATAAGATAATGTCAAGGCGCTCTGCATGTAGGTGTTGAACGGATGGGGCTCGCCCGCCGTCACTCGGCCGCCGCTCATCATGGCCAGCTTGACGACGCTGTCGTTGAGTTCTACGTGCGAATCGGCAAGCCCGGCTGCCTGCCGGAGCTCGCTGATGACGGCATCGCTCTGGGGATCGTCCTTGACCGCCCAAGTCCGGCCTTTTTCGTACCAGCACCGGTCGCCGCCTTGCAGTGTCACGTCGCGAACCAGAGGGACATAGATGCCATGGCTGTCGCTGGCCATGGGGCCAAAAGCTTCGTGGATATAGTTGCCCAGACACTGGAGGGTGAGCAATCCGAACAGGCGTTCTTCTGCGGTAGAGCCAAACAGGTCGGGAGAGAAATAAGCGTCGCTGTGAGTTTCCCCTTTGACGCGGGCGCGATAGGCCTTCTGGAGGTAGGCCGTCTGGCGGGACTTGATCTCGGATGGCGTCATTTCCCGTGTAGGCTTGAACGGCACGGTCTGTGCATCCAACAGCATCTTGATGGCCTCCGCTTTGGTCGTGGATTCATCCTTGGCCGAATCCTGCCGCAATTCAGTCCATCGGATGAAAAGTTGATTCTTGTCGAAGAGGTATGCACTTGTCGCGAAGTTGAAGTCTGGGGCTACACGTTTGCCCTTCTCCCTTTGGAAAGCATTGAAGTCTGGGTCCACTCGTCCGTTGACCATATAGAGTATGGAGTCGCTCGAGCTTGCTCCTTGACGGATGGAGTCGCTGGGAATGTACACAATGGAGTCCGGGAGCCCTGCTATCTGCCCCTGGAGCGAGGGGCGCATGGTGTTAGGTTCCACCACCTTTGGACACGTAGGCCCAAGCCGCATGGTATGGCCAGGTCCTAATTCAGATGAGCTGGAGACAATTGTCAGCCCCTTAATCGGCGGATCCAAGGGAGTGCTGGGGTCGAAATCCCTGCCTTCAATCCTATCAGAATCTTTAATGCAGGTTCCTCCGAGGCGCATGGTATTGCCTGGTCCTAAGCTGGATGAGCTGGAGACAATTGTCAAGCCTTTGATCTGCTGATTCAACGAAGAGCTCCAACTTGTTTCCTCGGAATCATCCTGGAGGCTTTCAACGTCAATAAGGCCCCTCTCCCGTCCCCCCTCCGCTCGGCTCGAAGAGACGCTTGGTCCTTCAAGAAGAGGGGACGTGGAATGCGTCAGACTGGATGCTTCCCCTTCTGTTCTGGTTAGGTAACCACTTCCCCCCTTTAGGGGGGACGGGAGGGGGGGCCGGGTCTTGTCTTGAACGCCCAAGACCAGCATCAGCGCTATGGAGGCTGCGATGCCGATGCCTGCCGCCCATGCTGCTACGCGCTTAGGTCTTGCGCTCTCCTTGTTGATGACTTCGCGTTCAAAGCGTGCCCATTCCGCATCCACGTCGGGCATTGCTATCTTCTTGTCAATATCTTCTGTCTTCATACTACTTTGCAATTTTAAGGGTTGATCTGATTTTAGCCAGCGAGCGCGTGATATGTTTGTTCACGGCTGCCGTGCTGATGCCGAGGATGGTAGCTGTTTCGCTGTAGGTCTTCTCCTCGTCGTAGTGTAGGCTGAGCACGCGGCGGTCCTGCTCTGTCAGGTTCTCGTCGATGACCTGTTGCAGTTGCCTCATCAGTTCCTCGCGCTCTTCATCGACGCTGTCCTGCGCCGCCTGCTGCAACTCAGCCTCCATCTCGCGCTGCAGTTGCCGTTGTCGCAGCTGGTGGAGGCATTGGTTGCGCGTGGCCGCCAACAGGTAGCCGCGAATGCTGCCATCAGCTACCTGTGGTTTCCGCTTCCATACTTGAGCGAACACCTGATGCACCGCATCCTTGGCATCGTCAGCATTCTCCACCATCGAGAAAGCCAGGCGATACATGTGCGGA
Source organism: Bacteroidaceae bacterium (assembly GCA_016286165.1). Taxonomy (GTDB): domain Bacteria; phylum Bacteroidota; class Bacteroidia; order Bacteroidales; family Bacteroidaceae; genus Physcousia. The sequence goes on from JAEESE010000034.1 coordinate 11,866, forward strand.
TAGCTGTCCTTGAACAGGCGTTCAAACTCTTGTTTACTGTAATTCATAAATGAATTTTGGTCTTTAATCGTATATAAGACCCTCAGACAGCCAAATCAAATACCCCTCATTGCAAAAAAAATGGTCTCATGTAAAAAAGTCATCAATTGTGATTATCTTCTGGACTTTTCCGCTATGCTTTCCCGCAAAGGTAATAAAAACACATCAAACGGCAAAATAAAGTATATGATATTCTGCCTATTTGTGCGATTATTTACATATTTGGCAGGTTTTCTGTGTATTTCACCTTGTTATTAAATAAAATCAAACACATTCAGCAAGAAAAACGTGCAGAATGAGTGTAAATTTTTAATGAGAAATGTTTTGTTATTCCATTGATAATCTATATCTTTGCACTGAGTAAAATTACTCATATCACTGAGTAAATTTTTTGATTATGTACAAACGTTCTGAATATCAAGTAATTATAAGCAGACTAAAAGAGCCCAGAAAGCTCATTCAAGTTGTGATGGGACCGCGTGAGTAGCAAAATTATCATCTAAATCGGAATTTATATGAAAAAGAAAATCTATCTTCTGCTTTGGATTATTGCTCTGCTCCTATACGCCTTAATCATGCCTTTAAGAGGTGTGAACTTCCAATGGGCAAGTGTTGCTCATAGTGTTGTTTTCGCCATCCTGACATGGTGGGCACTCGCTAAATTTGCCCATAAAACTGAGTTCTGGAAAGTGATGCTCCCACTACTCGCCCCATGGTTGTTTGAGTTGGTGGCGCGCCTGATAATAGGTGAAAATCTTTTTTCACTTTCCGTTACCATTATGCCGTTATGGGCAGTTGTCACTATGGCCTTATTCTACCGTCGGCGGAATGTGCTGCTACTCTTGCTTTGCGCCGTTCTATGGCTCTATGGAGTGACTGAAGGCCACAAACAATGGGTAGAATGGGTGCAGTATAGTGACAAACCCGTTGGAACAGTCAGCCTCGCTGATTGCGAAGTGACAGATGGCGAACATACTTTAGGCCTCTCAACGATAAAATCCGAATTTCTTGTGCTTGACGTCTGGTACAGTCGCTGTGGTGTGTGTTTACGTGAAATGCCACATGTAGAAGAATTGCGGAATGAATACAAAAAGACAGGCAAGGTGGAAGTGGTCTCCCTGTTTGTAACATTGATTGATGGTGAAACTGCCGTTGATGGTCAACGCATCATGAAGGAGTTAGGATGTGACATTCCTGTCTATACCATCGATGCCAAAAGCCCTATTTTGAAGAAATGTAACATTCGGCAGTACCCCAGGGTGTTGATTCTCGACAAGGATAAAAACGTTATATTCAATGGAAGTCTTGAATTTGCACGACGTAAGCTGAGTGATATGTAATATGTAAATTCCAATTTATCGATGAAGAATTTAGCACTTATCATCATCTGTCTCCTGTGCTCAATGGTACTCCAAGCACAGGATAAAAAGAGTTTCGTAAACAATCAGCTTCAGAATTGTAGAGCGTGGTATCTTTGAACGTGAATTAAAACCATTGATAGAGAAGAAATTGTTATGGAATACATAGTTTTGAATAATGGTCTGAAGATGCCGATGGTCGGGTTGGGTGTCTATAATATCTCCGAGAGGGAAACCCAGAGAGTGGTCGAAGATGCCGTATCGGTAGGCTATAGGAGTATCGACACGGCTGCTATGTACTATAATGAGAAAGGTGTGGGGGATGCTGTTCGGGCATGTGGCGTTCTTCGCGAAGATTTGTTTATCACGACAAAGATATGCGATTCTTGCTATACGAAGGATGAAACCTTTCGTACCGTTGACCATTCCATGAAGCAGCTGGGGCTTGATTATGTGGACTTGATGCTGATTCACTGGCCAGTAGGAAATCCAACCGTCATGTGGCACACGCTCGAAGAACTCTATGAACAAGGTCTGTTCAAAGCCATTGGCGTATCAAACTTCTATCCAAACACTTTTCCGAAGATTGTAAATGATGCAAAGGTGATGCCTGTTGTGAACCAGTGCGAGACCCATGTACTCTATCAGCAACGGAAGATGCTGGAATACCTGAAACCCTACGACACGGCTCTGGAAGCATGGAGCCCGTTGGCTGAAGGTAAACACGGCATCTTCAAGAATCCCACCTTGGTGGCTATTGGCGAGAAATACGGTAAGACATCAGCACAGATAGCCTTGAAGTTCTTGGTTCAGAACGGTATCATCGTCATCCCAAAGACTACCCACAAGGAAAGGATGAATGAGAACATCGACCTTTTCGACTTTACCCTCTCTGATGATGACCTGCAAGCCATCCAACGCCTTGATACAGGCAGGAATGTGACGGGCTGGCCGTCGGATGCTTTGAAGTATGAAGTATAATGCTAAGGAAATATAAACAGATAAATCGGAATTTAGGAATGGATATAGTGACAGAAAGACTGATATTAAGAGCTTGGCGTGAAGAGGATGCTGAGGATTTATATGGCTATGCGAAATCTCCACAGGTCGGTCCGATTGCTGGATGGCCAGTGCATACAAGCGTAGAGAACAGCAGGGAGATTATCAATACAATTCTTTCAGCACCAGAAACCTATGCTGTGGTCTTAAAATCTACAGGCAAGCCTGTCGGCAGCATTGGATTGATGGTTGGAAAGAAAAGCAATATTGGCCTCCCCGACGATGAGTGCGAGATTGGTTATTGGATTGGCGTTCCGTATTGGGGGCAGGGGCTGATACCAGAAGCAGTCAGGGAGTTGCAGCGGCATGCCTTCAATGCTTTGGGGATGCAGAAGATGTGGTGCGGTTATTTTGATGGTAACATTAAGTCAAAGCGCGTACAAGAGAAGTGTGGCTTTAAGTATCAGATGACAAAAGAAAACGTTCCTTCTCAATTGCCGGGTGAGCTGCGGACAGAGCATATCACTTGCATCACGAAAAAGGAATGGGAGAGTAGCATATGACACAAGAGGGACAGTCCCTTTTGTGACAGATAATTACAATTGTTTCGGTTGAGCCTTTTGAAGAGAATAGACGTGGCACACCTTGACATACTCGAAAGTTAAAACGTTTATGGAAGATTTGAAAAATCAAATTCTGCAACAAGTATATAACAATTTTGTCAATTCGTTAGGTTACAATGGTTGTTCTGCATATAACTTGTGCTACGATTGTACTCAAGATGAATTTCTTCAATGCTTAATTGAACTAATAAAAGAAGAGGAAATTGAAATAATAACAGGAGATGTTGGTAATACATACATCAAATCGTTTGATGCAGAACCAATTGAAAAGCAGGTAACACGACTTCCTTCGCTTTCGCCTTTTGATTACTGTATTTATCCAACTGAAAGCTTTCTTGAAAACAAACGTGATGTGTCAAGTTTTAACGATAGACCATTTTCAAAAATGTTAGCATTAGGGAAACCGCAATTGAAATGTCGTTTTTTTAATATTGACATTTTACATCATTATGCTACTGACCCACGTTATGATTATAAGTTTCGAGATTATTTTGGCTCAATTTACGCGTACAATACTGTCGATGATTCTGAGGATATGTACTTGAGTTCGTTTAGTATAGGACGCAATGGAAACGATTATGTCGTTGCTGTTTTTTTGAGAGATCTAAATTTTCTACCTGCTGTTGCTCAACAAAAATGGTATTCCAAAATGATCGTTGATTCATCTAAATGCTTGGTTTTAAAAAACTTTATTGATAATCAATTGTTAGGAAGTTGGTGCTTCCCCAGAACTGTTTTTAGAGCCATTGTCGAGGAGATTGAAAATTTATATGTGTTGACAAACCATATATGGGGAAAGTCGATTGTGTCAAATTATTATCTTCGAGACGATGATAGATTAAGAGAATTTGAGATGCTTTTGCTCCCAACAAATACGAAGCTGGATGAGTTTTACAGACAATTAGAAATCATCACAGTAGGAAACCTGAACAAAGATTTTTTTGCTTTAGACGATTTTGGACTTGACTTGTTTTCAATCACCCAGGATGGCGAATATCAAATAAAAAAAGAAAAAGGTACATTGCAATTATTAAAAGAATGGTTGCAAATAATAAAGCCAGAAAGTTTGAAAGAAATACACGGGGTGTTGAATATGGTGAGAACAATAAGAAGCTAAGGGGGAGCGCATAATCTTTTGAAATCGCAATACTCAAAAGATTATTACACAGAACAATTTGACATATCTGGTAAAGTGTTTAACGCATTAAATGTTTTGAGACGAATTATTCAGACTCACCCTCGGGCAAAAGGAGTCGCTATTCCACATGATTCAAATTGCTATGTTGAAATATAAAAGTCTTAGAAATCATCTTTTCAAGATTGACAACGAAACGAATAAACCCACTGATTTTCAGCATCAATGCCGATTGTCAGTGGGTTAATTGTTCCCAAAATGTTCCCCTGCTCACGGAGTGTCTGACACTTTGTGCGTTAATGCTCCATGGCCTCCGCACAAGAGTCCCTTCTATGACATTAACAAAATAATTACGCGTTTTTTCTATAAAATATTGCAGATGTGAGTTTTTCTTCTTAAATTTGCAGTCTCAAAGCGATCTTCACATATTCTACATAAGAGCCAACTGCTCTATTCGGAGTTCCTTGTAAATCAACGGTCAAAATGATATAAAGATAATTCCCGAATATCAACGGAAGGCCACGAGGCTCACGTTAATTTTAACGTGGGCATTGGTGGTATTGATATTCGGGGAGGCCTTAACTTGACCGTTGAGCCTTACAAGGAATCAGCTATCGATGCACCACGTTTCTTTATATTATTAATAAGGTGTTTGTTTAACTAAAAAGAAAAGGAGTGGCTTATGAAACCATTATTGATTCTGAAGACCTATGCATGGCTGGTGAATACTATTCGCAACAATGGCCCCATCTCTTACAAGGACATTCTCGAACTATGGAAAAACGACAGACTCAGCGAGGGCAACAGCATGGTAAGGCAAACGTTCATCCATTACAAGAACGACCTGGAGGAGTTCTTTAATATCTCTATTGGGATGGACAAGATGTATCGTTATTATATCAAAAGCGGTGACGCACTGCAGAAGGATACTGTTGAGAACTGGATGCTGACGAGCCTGTCTGTCAATACGGCCTTGCTGAATAATAAGAAGGTATACAAGAGGATCGTGATGGAGAATACACCTTCAGCAGGAGGGTTCCTGAAGGAGATTGTGGAGGCCATGACGAAAAACGTAATGCTGGATATCGTTTATCAGCGCTATGACCACTCTAGCAAGAGGAACCACAGGCTGGAGCCGTATTTCGTGAAACTCTACCATCAGCGTTGGTATCTGTTGGGCAGGAAAGAAGATGGAGCACTGCTGACATTTGCACTTGACCGCATCGTCATGCTGGAATTGACGAAGAAGAAGTTCAAGTTCGACGAGTCTCTTAATGCCAGCGACTATTTCGAAGACTGCTATGGTGTGATGAAGGACGAGACCAAGCCTGCGGAAAGAATCGTGCTGAGGGCTTACGGCACAGAGGCGAACTATCTGCGTGACCTGAAACTGCACCATAGCCAGAAGGAGATTGCTACGGCTGATGAGTACAGCGATTTTGAACTCTTCCTGAGACCTTCGATGGACTTCAGGGGTAAAATCATGGAGCGCGGTGACCGCCTTGAAGTGATGGAGCCTGGGCATCTGGCTAATGAAATAGAGTTGGCCCACCTTCATTCTGTTAAACTTTATGAAAATAGGAAAGATATCCTGAAGGTGTAAGCACTTACGCTACACCTTCATGCTTACCTTTGTGGCCGAATCCCCCCAAGGGGTTTAAATCTACAAATAAAATTATAAACCAATAAGAGTATTATGGAACCAACAAACGAAGAACTGCTTGGCAGTCTAGTTGGGGGCGCAAAGAGAGATGGCGTCCCCGGAATCAGGAAGTATCTCAGGAAGATCTTCCGGAAATTCTCTCACCAACAACGTAGCCTTCAAATCAACTGTCAGCAGGGTGTGACCATTAACCTTTGTGTGATAGATGCGAAAAAGGAGAACATCGAGAATCTGATCATGGAATGCAACAACTATCTTAAGACCAATCAACTATGAGCGACGAACTGAAACTGAAGATCATACAGGAACTGGCCAAGAACGGTTTAAAGATCAAGAACTTTGTCATGGAGATGAATGGCGATATCAACAACTATGAGCATGCGAGTAAAGAGGAAAAGACGAAAGTGACAGACGAACAGATTGCAAGGGCCATCATCTCTATCACTGGTGAGAAGAAACCCCTCAACGAGAAACAGCTTTTCCTAGGTGTTATCTGCGTGCTGCTCAGCAAATATGGTTGGAGTGGCAAATGGGCCACTTGTTGTACAAAAATAAATAGTCTTCCAATGAATGAGATGTTTGAGAAAAAGTGTGATTATAACAGCATCAAGGTCTTAACCGCCTACAAGTTTGCCAGTGTGGATTATAAGGACTGGGAAAACTATGAGCCATCGGATTTTGAACGAGCTATCTTCAAGAAGTGCAAATCTGTTGCAGACGCCTTTGAAGAGGCAATTAACATGCAGGATAAGGATTAGCATTTACTTTCCATTTACCTTTTATTACCTTTCCATTTACCTCATATGGAAAGGTTTTTTTTATGCCTAATTTTGTCGCCGAAAGCCGCAAGTAGGGGAAAGTCCGGACCCCCGAACGCTGGTAAGAACATTCAAAATTTTACAAAAATGTCAAAAAGAAAATTGTTAGTAACGCAAATCGCAAAAGGGGTCAGGGTACAGAATCAGGACCTGCGATTCGATTTCATGCTGAATCCTTCTGCAGAGAAGGAACTGAAGAGTCTGGAGAAAATGATTTCGCCCGAACTCTACGGTATTATCTCTAAGTTGCTTCTGGGCTTCCATGGTCACATGCAATATGAGATGGCTGTTGATCTGGTGATTTTTGCCCATGAGCGTATTGCCCACATGACGAGTTGTCTGGGTGCTGACTATGTGCTCGATATCTGCTATGCCTGGATCGCCTCGGAACTGGGATTCTTGAAGCGCAGTTTCATCACAAGCATTTATTATAATAATTAAAAAAGGAACGCGCGTATGACGGAATTAGAAGTTAAGGCCTTGAAGCCCTCAGAGGATATCATCGCCAAATTGCTGGAGAAGAGAAACGCGGGAACAGAGGACTGCACACTGACCTCGGACATTGCCCATCAGATTGGGATGAGAGCCCCAGATCTGAACAGTTTTCTGATAGATCAGGAGATCATGGAGCGCAGGGATCACCGTCTGCAACTGACCGAGAAGTATGCGAACAAGGGATATACGAAGTATCGCTCCCAGTTCAAGTACAACAGCAAAGGTGAATTGAAAGAAGTGGTCTATCCCGTATGGACTCCGAAAGGCGTCGAGTTCCTTTGGGAAGTTTTAAAGATCAAGAATTAAAGAATTAAGTATTATCAATTATGAATACGTACGAAGCAAAGGTTTTATTGAGACAGAGTCTGATATGTCTCGCCATGAGCATGGAACAGATCAGACTCCGTGAGACTGAGAAGTGCATAGGCTATGATGAGCCGATGCAGGATCATCTGGCACAGTGTACCTCAACGAAGGTGCCTTATGAGATGTCGAGTGTGGAGGACTGCTGCGAATATCTGAATAGATTGTATAAAGGCTTTGAGGAGGCCAGCAATCATGAGATCCAGATGGAGAAGAAGTTCAAGATGGCCGATTTCGACGTGGCACATATCTGTGACATGGTCATGGGATATATCGGTCACGATTTCCCTGAAGACCTCGTGGAATGTGCCCGGGAGATCAACGATGTGGCTGATGAACTCCTGCCTCCGTTCTCGAAGCACATCCAAAATGACAAGGGATGCAAGAAGCTGCTCGGATCGTTCCTGAAGAAGGCCGATGAGATCATCAAGAGGCATCATCTCCAGACCTGGAAGGATGGAGAATACAGCTTGCCGTTAGGATATCTTCATGACTGGATGAGGCGCAAGTATTGGGAAGAACAGTTTTAAAATTAAAGAATTAAAGAATTAAAAGATTAAAGAATCATGATGAATAACGAAGAATATATCGAGAAGCCTGAGGGTAAGCCGGTGAAGGCTTTCAGGGCCAGAGTGAAGATGTACGACAATGATGTCGTAGTAGTGAACCCCGAGACTCCCAAGGAGAGCAACCGCAAGATGATCAAGCAGAAGGGCAAGAGTTCTTTTTACAAGTCTGAGGGAGAGAAGGAATCAAGTTATTCCATTCATATTAATGTGGATGCGAACGATCCGGATCCCGTGGCTACGATGCAGGAACGTTTCAATGAACTGACGAAGGGGGAATTGAAAAGTGAGCTCAAACTGCAAGTTAAAGGCAAGCTGCTATATGAGACGCCTGTTTTGAAGGTGTATCTGAACAAGACGCAGAAGAAAGTCGTGATCCAGACAACGCTGGACTGCGGGCCTACAATTGAGCGGGAACTCTTGCAGTTACAGGGTGATATGGGGCGCGTGATCGGAGCGAACTACTCAGAAATCATCAAAGTCTTTAATAAGGCTACGAAGAAGAAGGAAGACAAAGAGCCTTCTTTCCCGACAGCCGAGGAGATCATCGACAGAGTGTAGTCTAAAATTAAAGAATTAAAAAATTAAAGAATTAAAGAATTAAAAACAAGCTATAATGGAAAACTTAGTAACAATCGTAGAGGTGGGCGCATACTCTGAGCGCCAGTATCAGAAACAGGACGGTACCACGGAATACTTTAAGAGCCGTGGGGTGGTGATGAAACGCGGAGGTGATGTGATTTATGGCGAGATGACAGGAGAATTGGCAAGTAAGAACCGAGAGACGCAGTACTACCAGAACCAGCCGTATATCGTGAAGGGCTTCTGGAAGCACCGCACATGGGGTGACAATAATGACCGACACGAGAACGCGTTCTACATCACGGATCTTCAGCCTCTCTAAGACAGATGAACAAATTATTTTTTAGACAGAAGCGCTCGGCGACGCAAGGAGACGCTTGCTACCGAAGGGACGCAAGAACATAAGAACATATTTGATTAGATGATAACATATCAAGAGAATACACATTTTTCTCAGGCTCTTCCC
>JAEESE010000018.1 GCA_016286165.1 Bacteroidaceae bacterium
ACATTGAGCATGCATGGAACTCCCTCGTGGAGTCCTACCGGCAAATCGATGTCGCCCGCCGCAACGTCATCTCTGCCCAGGAGAACCTGCGCCAGAACCAGTCCTACTACCGTAACGGCACCACGACTATCAACGACCTCCTCGATGCCGAAAACCAACTATTGCAATCCCAAAACCGACTAACCTCCGCTCTTGCGACCTACCAAGTGCGTCTGGCCGATTACGGGCGGAAAGTGAATATTTATACTTTTGCACCAGAAATCACAAAACTACTAACAAATAAAGTCAAGGAACGATGAAGAAAGTCTTTTTTATTATGATGCTGCTGTCCATGTTGGTTAATGGAGCGCAGGCGCAGGACGAACACCTGAAAATGCATTTTGATTTCAGCAACGTGGATGGAACGAGTGTTACAGATATAGCTGGTGGTATCACTGCTGGTTTGATGGGTTCTGCCACAATTGAAAAGGTAGGCAAATACAATGTGCTGAATCTTGGCAATGTATCAGGATATCTGAATATGACCAGTGCTGCAGGTAATATAATAAAGAATTTAGGCGATTTCACCGTGTCAGCCTGCTATTATGTTGACGAAACGGCTTCGTTGTCAGGAAATGGTTTTTTCTTGTGGGCTTTTTCCACAGCGGCTGCCTGTACACAGACAGAGGGTAAATATATGGCATATCGCCTGAATGCTCAGCGTATGGCTACATCAACCGGAGGATATGGTTCTGAAAGTGGTATTGAAGCAGGCTCTGCCTCGGCCAAAGGGCGTTGGATGCATGTACTGTACAGACAGACAGGACAGCAAGGAGAGTTGTTCATAGAAGGCAAACGGGTTGGACTGAATACAAGTATGCCTGTACTTAAAGAGATTTATACCCTTGCTCCATCTTATTGCTGGATAGGACGGGCACCGTTTTCCAGTGACAATTACCTGAGACAGACACAAGTGGCTGACTTCAGGGTATATGACATTGCTGTAAGCGATGAAAAACTGGCAGAACTGGCAGCTGTGGCTTCAGATATAGAAAATGAATATAGATATGGTGATCCGGGTGACTTTACAGTTCTGCAAGAAAAGGTAGAAGAGTGTAATAACTTCTTGAAAGGTGATGTTTCATCATATGCTCCTAATGCTATTGCCGAGTTGAAGGATGCCGTAAAGATTGCAGAGAAAGAGATTGACGCTTCCCGTGCTTCACAATATCTGATAGATAAATATGTATCCACTCTGTCACAACTGCTGTCAGGAGCCAAGGCTACCAGCGGTTATCAGCCAAAACAGGTGTTTGAGGTGACAGAGGATCACGGTTTTGTGCATCCTGGTGGCATTGTATCTCAGCAGGACATTGATCGTGCCAAGCAGTTACTGGCAAGTGGCAATGAGCGTATCAAGAAGGCATGGGATATTCTTTGTGCCAATGAGTATTCTCGTGCCGATATAGCGACGTGGCCGGTAGAAACAATTATACGAGGAGGTTCAAGTGGCCAGAATTATATGAATGTGGCGCGTGGTGCAGCAATGGCCTACCAGAACGCATTGCGCTGGAAGATAGGCGGTACACGTGATAATGCTGATGGTGCTGTGCGTATCCTTATGGCATGGGCACGTGGTAACCGATGGGTGAGTGGAGATACCAACCTGTCGCTTGCAGCTGGCATCTATGGCTATGAATTGGCAAATGCTGCCGAGTTGATGCGTGACTATGATGGATGGAGCCGTGAGGACTTTGAGGAGTTCAGGCAGTATATGGTCCGCACATGGTATAACCCTGCTATAGATTTCCTGCGCCGTAGGCATGACACATGGCGAAACAGCGCTAATGCAAGATTGGGAGAGCGACCAGGGCATTATTGGAGTAACTGGGGATTGTGTAATGCTTTATGTGTGATGTCTATCGGTATATTATGCGATGATGTCCACATGTATAACCAAGGAGTTTCTTTCTATAAATATGATCACGTAGGTACGTTCAAAGACCGCTCGAAGCAGAGTGTAATACTTAATGATGGATGTAACGAGTTCATAGGAAACCTGGTACCCGTGGTGTTGCCTGACGAACGTGGTCCTTTGGGATATCTCGGACAGATGCAGGAGAGCGGTAGAGACCAGGGACATGCCCTTATGGCTCTTGGACTGGCTCTCGATATATGCCAGATAGGTCTGACACAGGGTGATGACCTGTATGCATACATGGATGACAGAATTGCTGCAGGACTGGAGCATGTGGCAGCACTAAACTTCGGAGGGGTGGCAGCCTCGTCTCTTCCGTGGATAACATATAATTATGCCGATTGTCGTGGAACAATGGGGGCAGGATGGGCACAAACGGCTCCTAATGAAGGTGGAAAGGGAGAGTATCGTCCATACTGGGATCGGGCTATAGGCTATTATGAGGGTTTGCGCGGTGTGAAGTTGCAATATGCAGAAAAGGCGAGTGCTGCTGTATGCCCTGATGGCGGTGGCGGCAACTACAGTCAGAATTCTGGCGGTTTTGATCACGTAGGTTTCTCAACCCTTACCAGCTGGCGACCAGCCATTGCAGCAGAGCAAGCTATCACCCCATTGTCTGGAGATATAGTCTATAAGGGTGTGACATATAAGAATCAGACTAATTTGGGTGGACTGAAATATAATTATGTGATATGTCCTTCAAAGGGCATTCCTGCTGATGGAGCAGACATTACACTCATTCCCCAGCTGCCAGAGGGAGCCGAAGACAGTGGACAATGGCAATGGAGTACAGGCGAGACAACCAAGGAACTGACAGTAAAGGCAGAGCGCAGCTATATATATCGCGTTACCTACACTGCTCCGAACGGTACACAAAGTCAGCAAGCCTTTGCTATTGCTGTCAGCGGTGATGCCAAGCCAGACCTGATGACCAACGAAATAACAGTTGACGGTATTATTCGTCAAGACACTATCCAGACCGTACTGGCAGGCACTGATGTAATTCTCTATGCAGGAGCAACGACTGGATGGACAGACGATTACCTTTGGGACAACGGACAGAAAGCGAGTGTAGTCACCATTCCTATGATTTCTACCAGCCGCACATATACATGTCAGTATGCCAATCAGAGCGGGGCAGTGAGTGAAAGCCATTTCCACCTGAAGGTGGAAGAAGCCCTTCAGCATATTATTGTGGGAAGCGGTGAGAGCGAGGCAAAGGATATACAGGTGCTCAGGGGAACTGCGGTGACACTGAAGCTCATCATTCCTGCTACGTCCAGCGAAGAAGAGGTTGTATGGCCTGACGGCTCAAAAGGTACAACATATTCCATTGACAATGTGGAGAAGGATATGCAAATAAGTGCTACCTATCAGGGTGTGACTTATACATATAATATAAATGTCAAGGCAACTGACTATGGATATTATGACATCCTGACAACTGAGCGGGGATATAGCCTTGTAACATCTTCTGATGAATTGTCGTTGTTGGCAGAAGACAATTATTTTATAATAGCAAGTGATCAGGCCAATCTCCTCATAGGATTGAAGGATGCACCGAAGAATGGTAACAAGGCATTGTTCTTCCAATCACCAGTCAATCCGGTTTCCGACCTTTCAAAGGTATTTACGATAGAACCTTACGGCGATGCTTTCTGTCTGCGTAACATTGACTACGACGGGCTTTTACTTCAGACAGAGTGGGACAGACCGGACCAGTTGCGCACTCATGACCAGCCATTGGCATGTGAGTGGACACGTTTTCTGCTCAATTATGCCGATGGAGCATGGACTGTCGAGAACGGCAAATATCCCGGTAACTGGCTGGGGCTTTGGACTCCTGCTAATGGCTATCGCGATGGTGAGGAGATTTCATGTAACAAGAATGGTGATGATATAAGTCGTTTGCAAATCTTCGCCATCGATAAAAAGTTTTTCCATACCAGTTTTATCACAAAGGATGTAGAGAAAGATGTTACCCCATTATTAGTTAACCCACAGTTCATAGGTAAAGGCTTAGGGTGGACCATGACCGGTTCATGGGGAAACCAAAGATATAATGGCGCTGCGGAAGTATGGCATAGTACCAACTTTAATCTGATGCAGACTGTCAGCGGTTTATTGGACGGACATTATACTGTTACATGTCAGATGGTTAATGGTGAGGGCAGCAATACGGCTTATCTCTATGCTACGTCAGGAGAAGTGACGGAGAAAGATGTCGTTCGCCAGAGTTGTGCTGGAAGCAACTTCGATGCCCAGCGTGATCAGATGGCAGCAAATGCCTCTTATGGCCTGTTGTCTGTAGATATTGATGTCGTGGGAGGTGTGCTCACAGTCGGCATCCGTGAACCGTCATCTGGCACTACATGGCTCGTATGGGACAACTTCACACTGACGTATAAAGGTTCTGCTACGGGAATCAGAAACATACAATCCCATTCGCCTGCCGCTGGTTTGATGTATGACCTACAGGGTCGCCGCATTCTCTCTGCACCTCAGAAGGGGATATATATCATGGATGGTAAGAAATATGTAAGATGAGAATAAAACTGTTGCTGACAGTTTTGAGTCTGGCTGCTTCCCTGCCGGGAGTGGCACAGACTCCTTATCAGATGGCGGGCCCCTATGAGGTGGTTGCCCGTGATGGGGAGTTCCGCCACACAAAGGTGGGTAGTGAACGCGACATGCGGGCGGCCTTCGACTATGCACAGAAGGGGGACAGCGCAAATGCCTTGTTTATTATAAAAGCCTATGCACATCACCTGCAACGTCTGGATGGTCATGATGCTCCGCTCTGCCTGATACAATGTTATGATTTGGTGAAGGCAATGACGCTGCTAAAGTGTCATCAAACGGTGGATTGGAGAAATATGGTGCAGCGTGCCATCCTCCCCACCATACAACAGTTTGAGACAAACAGCCCATACGCCAATGGCAATTGGGGCGCTATTGTTAACCGTTGCCGCATGGCGTGTGCAATATTCTTGCAGGACAGTATGCTCTATAAGGCCAGCATAGACTATTTCCTGCATGGTGCAGATAATGGTTCTTTACCATGTTATATCGGCGAGACAGGCCAATGTCAGGAGACAGGCCGTGATCAGGCTTCAGATACTCTTTGTGACGTTTGCCATCATGTAAGATGTCAAGGTATAAACTGGAGTTTCCATTAGCCAGTTTCTTTTCTCTTAATTTGACTTGTCCTTTGTGGACTGTTGAGCTGTTTTTTGCCATTTTATTTATCCTTTAAAAATCACTTCTCAAAATCGAACCGAGGGACAGATTTTTTGTCCCCGGGGGACAGTTTTTGTCCCTCGTCGGTAATCTCGGGGGACGAACTAGGGACAAAATTAGGAAAATAAATGATAACAAAAAAACAAAATGATAAAAAACAAATAAGACATAAACAAAAATTAACGCCTGTAAATAAAGCACTTACAGACGTTTTTGTAATTTTTTTGTGACTTTTTTGTCACGCCATTATTTTCCGACGCAGAATGTTCATTTCCCCACGCAGAAGTGGGAGAATATGTTGTTGAGGGTTTCTTGGGGGGTGATGGCGCCGCCGGTGATGTCGGCGAGAGAGGTGAGGGTGAGGCGGAGGTCCTCGGCGATGAGGTCGGAGGGAAGGGATGAGGTGAGGCCGTCGATGACACGTGTTAGACTGTCGTGCGCGCGGCAGAGGGCTTCGTAGTGGCGGGCATTGGTGACGATGACATCGGTGTCTGATGTCTTTGGAGCTGCTGCAATAAGTCGTTCGCGAAGGTCGTCGAGCCCCTTGCCGTATTTGGCGGAAAGGGTGAGGTCGGCGATATCGCAACGGCCGTTGTCTTTGTCTATCTTATTCTGAACAATTAGGAGCGTCTTGCCTGCGCAGCGGTCTCGCATGCCGGTGATTTCATCGTCGTCGGGCTCTTTGTCGATGAGCCACATGACGACGCTGGCTCTTTCGATGGCGGCGAAAGTACGTTCAATGCCGAGCTGTTCGATGCAGTCGTCGGTGTGGCGAATGCCAGCTGTATCGATGAAGCGGAAAGTGATGCCTCCGAGCTGGATAGTGTCCTCGATGGCATCGCGGGTAGTGCCTTGAATGTCGCTTACTATAGCACGCTCCTCGCCTACGAGGGCATTAAGTAGAGTCGATTTGCCTACGTTTGGGGCTCCGACGATGGCTACAGGTATGCCGTTTTTCAGTGCATTGCCTGTATGGAAACTGTCGGCGAGCTGTGATACACGTCGGTCTATGGCTTGAGCCAGCGTCAGCAGTTCCGTTCGGTCGGCGAACTCCAGTTCCTCATGGTCGGCGAAGTCAAGTTCGAGCTCTAATAGTGAAGTGAGGTGTAGCAGATGGTCGCGCAGGTCGTGGAGCTCGTCTGAGAAACGACCGCGCATCTGGGAGAGGGCGATATAATGGCTTGCTTTGCTATGAGCTGCTATAAGGTCTGCCACGGCTTCAGCTTGACTCAAGTCCATCTTGCCGTTGAGATAAGCTCGCTTGGTGAATTCGCCTGGTTCGGCTATGCGACAACCTCGTTGCACCAAAATCTCCAACACTTTGTTCAGAATATAGTGTGAACCGTGGCATGATATTTCAACGCAGTCTTCGCCTGTGTAAGAGTGGGGGGCGCGGAAAATGCTTACAAGCACTTCGTCGATGATGTCGGCATCATCGACGATATGGGTGAAATGGACGGTGTTGGCGGGGGTAGTCGTTGTGATACAACGGCATATTGACCCTACTATGGAAAGTGCTTCAGGGCCGCTGATGCGAATGATGCCCAGTGCGCCGCCAGGTGCTGTGGCTACGGCACAGATGGTGCTTTCTGAGTTTGAACTTTGAACTATCAATTTTTAGTTGTCAAATTTCCGCTCGGCGCTTGTGATGCTTCGTTAGTCTGGAAGTTGAAGGAGCTGATGAGGTTCTTCTGGCTCGCTTTACTCGAGGCATCCTTCAGCCGAGCGGCGGAAGTTAAAGGAGTTCTTAAATTCTGTCGAGCACTTTTTCAATCAAGGTGTCGATGGAATTCTTGTACTCGGTGTTCATCTCAGTGGTGTAGCGGTTGGCAATTACCATGCAGCAGGTCATGGCGCGATGGCCGAGTAGCGAGCCCATGCCGGCTACGGCAGAACTTTCCATCTCGAAATTGCAGATGTGAAGGTCGCCGTATTGGAAGGCTTCCACTTTCTTGTTCTGGTCTGGGTCTTGAATGCGCAGGCGCAGTTGTCGGCCTTGCGGTCCGTAGAATCCTCCGCATGCTATGGTGATGCCGCGGACCATGTCGTCCTGAGCTATTTGGTCCACGAGTTCGGCATTAGCTATGGCCACATACGGAGCAGCCTTGAGCGGTGACCAGTCCATGTGCTTCTTGAACGCTTCTTCGAGCTCCAGATCGCACACTTGGTTGCGACCATCGTAGTAGTTGAGTAGTCCGTCGAAGCCGATGCTCTTGACCGAAGCTATAAAGCAACCGGTGGGCGTGAATGGTTGTAGTCCGCCGCAGGTGCCGATACGTACTACGGTGAGCGATTTCAGTTCCTCCTTTACGGTTCGCGTTTTGAAGTCGATATTAGCGAGTGCGTCGAGTTCTGTCATCACGATATCGATATTGTCGCAACCGATGCCTGTTGACACCACAGATATGCGCTTGCCTTGGTACCAGCCAGTCATGGTGTGGAACTCGCGGCTTTGAATGTCGCATTCAAGTCGGTCGAAATGTGCAGCTACGGTTTGTACGCGGCCAGGATCGCCGACGAGAATAATACGGTCTGCCAGCTGCTCGGGGCGTACGTGCAGATGGAAAATAGAGCCGTCTTCGTTGATGATGAGCTCTGATGATGGAATAGGTTCTTTCATAGTTGTTAGGTTTTTACTTGTTTGATATTTCGTCATTACGTATTTCTTTAGCCAGCTGCTTGAGCTTTAAGCTTTGGTCGTAGTAGGAATCCTCGAGTCGCTGGATGGCAACCTGCAACTGCTTGCGCTGCTCATCGGAAGATGTAGCGTAGAGGTCGCGCATACGTTCGAGCATGGTCGCGTCGGTCTCGTTGTTCTTTTGCAGTATCAGCCATCTCTTCATCTTGTCGCGTGCAGCGGTGGATTTGAAGTTGTCGAGGCTGGCATAGGTACGGTTGTCGTCGATCACAAACTGGAATTGTTCCTCGTTGTTGTTGCTGCTTTCCTTCTTGACAGTGCGGATGTCAGCCAGTCGTTTGCGTGCCTCTTGAACGTTGTTCGGCAAGGTGAACGCCCAAGTGTCTTTTAAGCTTGCTATTCGAGCCAGCGAGCGCAGTTGTTCTTCCGACACCTCATCGCCATAGAGCTCGCGTGTAGCGTTAGGCATAAAAGAGTATACACACACCTGATTGTCAGGCTGGTAGCGGTCGGAGATAAACCACCCCAACTGGTTGAACTCGTCTATCACCAACAGGTAATCGTTTGCCGGCGAGTTGTAGGGGAAGCCGATATTCTCAGGGCTGAGGAAACTGCCGTCTTCGCCGTCAGCACGGCTCACGAAGATGTCGTAGCCGCCCATGCTCTCGGGGCCTTTGGCTGCGTAATAGAGCGTTATGCCGTCGGAGAGCAGGAACGGATAGTTCTGCTTCGTGTCGTTGTCGTTGAGGCCTGTAAGTATGGTTGGTTCACTCCAGTCGTTGCCTATCTTGTCCGACACGGCCAGACAGAGTGATGTCACCGAGTCGTTGACAGCCTTCGGCACAGCCAGATAGCGCTTGTTAGCCAGTTCGTTTTCGAAGATGGTAGCGCCGAGCGTGTCGTTAGTGTGATACGTAGAAGCGTAGGTGTCGATACGCCCGTTCTCGCGGCTTATGCGGATTAGCTCTAACGCCTCGTTGGGAGCGCATACTATGCTGTCGATGATTACCATGCGCTCTGTGGCGTGCAACTTGGTGCGCCCTTGCCTTGCGGCATGAAGCATTCTCTCGGCTTGGTCGGCCGATTGTTTTTTCTTGTTGAGGGCGGCAATCTCTTTTGTCAACAGGTCTTCGGCCCTTGCGAAATCATAAGCCGACATGGCCTGTCGTGCCAACTCCATTGTCGGCACGGCAGGGGCCTTCACTGTTTTCTTGCGTTTTTGCGCTGATGCGGCCGATGAAAGAAATGCTATAGCTAAGAGGAAGATTACTTTTTTCATTTGTTAAGGTATTCGTGCATGTTTTGAGCCGCTCGACGGCCGTCGCCCATAGCGAGGATTACGGTAGCGCCTCCGCGTACGATATCTCCGCCGGCGAAAATAGTGGGAATGCTCGTTTGCATGCCGTCGTTGACTACAATGGTATTCTTGCGTCCCAGTTCCAAGCCTTTGATGCTTGTGGGTACGATGGGGTTGGGCGATACGCCTACTGCCACAATGGCCTGGTCGATGTCTATCGTCTCGGTGGCACCGGGGATAGGCTGCGGCGAGCGTCGTCCGCTCTCGTCGGGCTCACCGAGCTCCATCTTCTGCAGCACCACGGCGCGCACGTTGCCCTGCTCATCGCCGAGGTATTCGAGCGGGTTGTGCAGAGTCATGAATTCGATGCCTTCCTCCTTGGCGTGCTTCACCTCTTCCAATCGTGCGGGCATCTCCGCTTCGGAACGTCGGTAGGCTATGAACACGCGCTCTGCTCCCAGACGTTTAGCCGTGCGGCACGAGTCCATGGCGGTGTTGCCGCCGCCCACCACCATCACGTTCTTAGCACGATGAATGGGTGTGTCGCTGTCGCTGCTCGAGGCGTCCATAAGGTTCACACGTGTCAGATATTCGTTGCTTGAGAGTATACCTTTAAGGTTCTCGCCAGGTATGTTCATGAAGTTAGGAAGACCGGCGCCGGAGCCTACGAAGATGCCATTGAAGCCTTCAGCCTCGAGCTCGTCCACCGTGATGGTCTTGCCTATGATGCAGTCCTTGATGAATTTCACGCCCATCTTCTCGAGGTTTGCAATCTCCACGTCCACGATGGCGTTAGGCAGACGGAATTCAGGAATACCGTACTTTAGAACACCGCCTATCTCGTGCAATGCCTCGAACACGGTGACATCGTAGCCCAGCTTAGCCATATCGCCAGCGAAACTCAGTCCCGAGGGACCTGAGCCGATGACGGCGATTCTCTTGCCGTTGGCGGGCGCACACTCGGGAATGGACATATTGCCGCTCTCGCGCTCATAGTCGGCAGCGAAGCGCTCGAGGTAGCCGATAGCCACGGCGGGCTCGTTCATCTTCAGATGTATGCAGCGGCTCTCGCACTGCTTCTCCTGTGGGCAAACGCGACCGCAAACAGCGGGTAGGGCAGAGGTCATCTTCAGGACTTTGGCAGCTCCGAGGATATTGCCGCGCTCTATGTTCTTGATGAACGACGGTATCTCGATGTTCACGGGGCAGCCCTCCATGCATGTTGGCTTGGCGCAGTCGAGGCAGCGGCGTGCTTCCTGCTGAGCCTGCTCCAGCGTGAGGCCTTGGTTCACCTCTTCGGTGCGGGTGGTTGCGCGGTAAACGGGGTCCAGCTCCGTCATCTTCACACGTTCAATGCCTACGCGTTCCTTAGCTTTCATAGCAGCGCGAAGCTCGGCACGCCAAGGGGCGTTGCGGTCGGTGAGGGAAGTGGTGTCCTCTTCGGGCGAGGGTGTGTTGTCCGCGATAGAATCGCGGGTAAAGGACGTGACAGAGGGTGATTCCGTTTCGGAGGAGGTGACGGAGGAGGTGGAGGATGCTTGCTGGAAAGCAGCGAGGGCTTCCTGTTCCTCGGGCTTGAAGGCTGTCATACGCGATAGCATCTCGTCGAAGTCCACTTCATGGCCGTCGAACTCGGGGCCGTCGACGCATACGAAGCGTGTCTTGCCGCCTACGGTGATGCGGCAGGCGCCGCACATACCAGTGCCGTCCACCATGATAGTGTTCAGGGATACGTCGGTAGAGATGCCGTATTTCTTTGTCAGCAGGCAGCAGAATTTCATCATTATGGCAGGACCAATGGCGAACACCTTATTCACTTGCTCGCGTTGGATCACCTGTTCGATGCCGACGGTCACTACGCCTTTTTGGCCATACGAGCCGTCGTCGGTCATGATGATAACCTCGTCGGAATGCTGGCGTACCTCATTCTCGAGGATGATAAGGTCCTTCGAACGGCCTGCCAACACGCTGATGACGCGGTTGCCGGCAGCCTTCAGCGCCTTGATTATGGGGAGCATAGGAGCAACACCCACGCCGCCGCCGGCGCATACCACGGTGCCGAAGTTCTCGATATGGGTGGCTTTGCCCAGAGGACCTACGATATCTGTCAGGCTGTCGCCCACGTTGAGGTCGCAGAGCTTGGTCGTGCTCACGCCTACTTTCTGCACCACCAGCGTTATGGTGCCTGCTTTCGTATCGGCATCGGCAATGGTGAGGGGTATACGCTCGCCTTTGTCGCCCACGCGAACTATCACGAAATGTCCGGCCCTGCGTGCTTTGGCAATCAGTGGCGCTTCCACAACCAGCTTATATACTTTTTCCGAGAATTGCTCCTTTGCGATAATCTTGTTCATTGTTACCTGAATTAGTGTTTTCTTTACATATTATTATATTTTTCGCCACAAAGATAATAAAAAGTTCAAAGTTCAAAGTCCAAAGTTCATAGTTTTTACTTATTTAGCATGTCCTTTTTGACAAATGTCATCCAAAATATACACTTTAATCTCAAAAAACCATCGCCCGTCCTCAGGTCGTTAGGCTCGGCCAAGCACTTTTAGAGCGTAATCCAACGCCACCTCGGCGAGGGTCCCAATATGTAAAACATTGTATTCAATAACGATGGTCTGGAATACGGTGGTACAAGCCAAGGTACCGGTGCTAATGATAGTCTTAAAATAAAATTTTGTTTGAAACTGACTACAGACTACAGCTCAAAACAAAACCCTATAGACTTTGTTGCAATTGTCTAAAGGGTTTTGGCAAATTATCCCAAGACTTATTGCCCTTTATCTATAAGCTTATGGGCAAATGAAGCCGGCTTTATCGGGCGATAAATACGGCCTGATTTTCTGAGACGTCCAGTCGTATGTGCTTATGCGTGCGGACGTATGTGCTTGTATGTACGTTCGTATGAGCTTGTATGTACGTTCGTATGAGCTTTGATGTGCGGTCGTATCGGCTTATCATTGCTGAATCATCATCAGCAGTGCGACGCGGCTGTAGTCTGTAGTCAGTTTCAAACAAAATTAAATCTTTACGCTCTGCAAATCATAAATATCAGGGGTGAAGAGGAAAAAAAGAGAGTGAAACGAAAAAAACTCTATACTCTACACACTAAACTCTAAACTTTTTATTACCTTTGCCGCGTTTATGGAAATGCCGTCAATATATTTCGAGCGAGCGGTGAACCAGATGGCGCAGCTGCCGGGCATAGGCCGCAAGACAGCTATGCGCCTCGTGCTTCATTTGCTTCGCCGCGATCGCGAAGATGTGGAAACGCTGGCAGCCAGCCTTTCCGACCTCGTGGCCAACGTGCGTTATTGCCGTGTATGCCATAACATATGCGACGACGAGGAGTGCGCCATCTGCCGTTCACCGCGGCGCGACCATTCCCTCGTATGCGTAGTGGAGAACGTCCAGGACGTCATGGCCATCGAGGCCACCCAAACCTACAACGGCGTCTACCATGTGCTCGGCGGCATTATCTCGCCCATCGACGGCATAGGCCCTCAGGACCTCGAGATAGATTCGCTCATCGAGCGTGTGCGTTCGGGCGGAGTCGTCGAAGTGATCTTTGCCCTGAGTCCTACTATGGAGGGCGATACCACCTGCTTCTACATCTTCCGCAAACTGGCCGACACCGCCGTCAAGGTCACGACCATAGCGCGCGGCGTAGCACAGAACGAGCAGCTTCACTATACCGACGAGCTCACGCTTGGACGTAGTATCGTGGATAGAAGGCCATTTAAGAGTTAATAGTTAATAGCTTGAAACTGACGTCAAGACATTCGTCATAAATCCTTTAACTCCTAAACAACGAGTGAAGCGAGTCAAAACAGCTGAAACCTGAAACTTGAAATGAATATAAGTAAGATAACATACATCTCGTCTCTCGCGCTGGCCGCTATCATAGCGGCAGCCTACGAGCTTGGGCTCGCGCCCACAGGCGTTGTGCCCTCCGACGGCGTTGCGGCCTATTGGCTCAGCATCGCAGGCGTGGTGCTGACGCTTGTTGCCATACCCCTGGCCCTGAAGTGGGACAAGATAGGGTTCATCCACAGCAAGTTCGCTCCCTCTGAGCCTGCACTTGCTGACGCTTGCCGCACCCGCTCCAATATCCTACGTATTGCCACGCTTTTCGTGCCGCTGGTTTTCAACACCGTATGCTACTACCTCTTCGGTTGTGAGACCTCCTTTGCTTACATGGCTCTCATGATTGTCGTAGCTTATGCGTTTATCTGGCCAAAATGAAATTATCCGTTGTCATAGTAAGTTATAACGTACGCCACTACCTGGTACAATGCCTCGAGAGTGTGGCGCGTGCCATCGAAGGCATCGATGGCGACGTGTGGGTTGTCGACAACAACAGCTCCGACGACTCCGTTGCTGCCGTTCGTTCGTTGTTTCCCGATGTACACGTCATAGTGAACAATGCCAACGTAGGCTTCTCGCGTGCCAACAACCAGGCCATCAGCCAGGCAACGGGCGATTTCATTCTCTTGCTAAACCCCGACACCATCGTCGGCAGCCAAGCCTTCACCGACGCCTTGGCGCTCATGGAGCGTGAGCCGCAGGCTGGAGCCCTCGGCGTGAAGATGCTCAACCGCGACGGCAGCTTTGCCAAGGAGTCGCGCCGCGGACTGCCAACACCTCTCACTGCCTTCTACAAGATGAGCGGCCTCTGCGCCCTCTTTCCCCGCAGCCGCCGCTTTGGCAAGTATTACATGCAGTACCTTGATCCGCGCCAGGCTACCAAGATAGAGGTCATCTCCGGAGCTTTCATGCTCTTGCGCCGTAAGATGCTCGATCAGGTAGGACTCCTCGATGAGGACTACTTCATGTACGGTGAGGATATAGACATCAGCTATCGTTGCATGAAAGGTGGGTGGGACAACTGGTACGTGCCTACCACCATACTCCACTATAAAGGTGAATCCTCGCGCACAAACAGCATGGGCTATGTGCTAACTTTCTACAATGCCATGCTCATCTTCATAAACAAGCATTTCCGTCAGAGCTATCGTGGCATGACCTGGCTCGTCAAGGTGGCCGTCTACTGCCACGGCGTCATTGTCATGCTGTCGAAATACCTGCGTAGGATGCTGCTGAGCCTTCACACCTGCGTAGCCTCGCTCCTGCATATCAGCAGCAAAGCCCGTCTGCCGCGCGAAGGTCTTATGTTTATAGGCAGCGATGAAGCCTGGTTAGAACTGCAAGCCCTGTGCCAGCGTGCCAACCTCGTGGCTCACCGTTGTGCTACACTCGATGAAGTTGCAGCAGACCGTCACACCCCTAAGGCCATATACATAGCCTTGGAAACCGATACCGATGCCGACTGTTACACGCGTGTCCTCACCACTCTCCGTGATGCATATTCGCGGCGCTTGGACCTTAACATAGGCACCTATTCCCTGAAACACAAAGTGCTGTTGCTGCCCAATGATTGCTTCGTCTGACCTGCGCCTGCGTGCTGCCGAGCCCGAAGATCTCGAACTGGCCTACGCCCTTGAGAACGACACTGCTCTGTGGCCCTACGGCTCCGCCACCACGCCCTTCTCGCGCTTCGCCCTCAAACAGTTTCTTGAGAGCGCCACAGGCGATATTTACACCGACAAGCAAGTGCGCTTTACTATTGAGCGGCGCCAGGCCGATGACGTCTGGACGCCCGTAGGTTTTGCCGACCTCTTCAACTTCGACCCGCGCCATCATCGTGCCGAGATAGGGCTCGCCCTGCTCCCCGCCTGGCGCGGACAGAATATCGGCGAGCAGGCCGTGCGCCTGCTTATTGACTATGCCGCCATCATAGATCTCCACATGCTCTACGCCATCATAGGTGTAGACAACGAAAAAGCCAGTCGCACTTTCGAGCGTCTCGGCTTTCAAGCCTCCGCCCAGTTGTGCGACTGGCTGTGGAATGGAGATTCCTATGTTGAAGCCCGCGTGTGGCAGGCTGTTATCGGCCGCGACCGTGACCGCCTCCGTGTGAGCCGCCCATAGCGCCGCCACGCGAACTACCCATCGAACCACCGCCTATCGAACCGCCACGACTGCCGCCGAAGCTGCCGCCGCGCGAGGCACCCATGCTCGGCGATGAGCTGCGCATGCTGCTGCTGCCAATGCTACGTGTGGAGCTCTGATGGCTGTAGGAACCGCTGCCGCGCGAGAAGCTGCCTACGCGGGCATCATTCGTCGAGGGGCGCGAGCTGCCTACTGCAGAGTGTGAAGGAGTGGTCACCGAACGGCTGCCCACTGTGCTGCCTATGCTGCGCGAACTGCCAACACTGTGTGAACTTCCGAAACTGCCGGTGCGGTTGCCCGTCACGCTGGTGCTGCGGGTGTTGCCTACGCTGCCTACGCTGCCTACGCTGCGGGTGCTGCCGAAGCTGCGCGTGCGACCACCGTCAACGCGACCGCCGTCAATGCGACTACCGCCAATGCGTCCGTTATCGTTGCGCCCGAAGCTACCGCTGCGCGTACCACCACGTCCTACACTGCCACGGTTGAAGTCGCCACGGTGAGCAATGGCTCCGCGGTCCCGGCCGCGCAGACCACCGTTCCAGTGCGGACGACGGTTGCCGTAGTATCCGCCACCGAAGTAGAAGCGTCCGTGACCGCCGCGATAGCTAAGGTACACGTGCGGACGGTGGTAGAAGAAATGGCCGTAGGTGTAGTACCTGTAGATGGGCAGGCTCCATACGCCGCGGTGCCAGATCAGCGGGTGGAAGAAATAGTCGGCAGCGCAAAACAGCGAATACTGCCAGTCGAAAAGGATATGCCTGAGGTCGGCGTTGCGGTGGGTGAGGTATACGCCGTACACGTCGTCGGCCGTCTGCACACCCATAAGGTAGTCAAGATTGATTTCGTAGCAATACTCATATTGCTCGTCGTTAAGGTTAAGTTCGTAAGCCATCTTGTCCGTGAGGAACAGGGCCTGCTCGCGAGCCTCTTCGTAGCTCATAGCTGAAGCCGCCATGGGGGCCATCAGTGCCAGAACGAGCGAAAGTAACATCTTTTTCATAGTTGTATTTTTTTGAGGGTTTATAAATCGGGTTACCTATTAATATAAATAATGTGTTGTTTTTTATTTTTCTGCTGCAAAGGTATGGCCTTTCTATCACCCCTGCAAAGGTTTTCTCCTAATCTGCCGGGGAAAATCCCTAAACCTAATTCCACCTTCCCTCAACGGCTGCTGCCGAGAAAGGATTTTCTTATGAATAAAGAAGGATGAAGTGTGAAGTCAATTTTGAAAAACATTTTTTTTTTTGCATGAAAAAAGCCGCCACTGAGCGGAAAACTCAGTGGCGGCTTGGTATTTGTTTCGGCAGTTGCCTGTCGGCGAATGCTTTGTTGTGATTAGTCGTCCTTGGACTTGGTGAGTACTACGGCGGAGCGGGCGGGGAGATAGAGCTTGAGCCAGCCTTTGTTCTCGCGGGCGAGCAGGGGATCGTAGACTGTGAAGTGTGTCAGAGAGTCATCGTTGAGGCCGTGACCGCCGAAGGCTGTGTCATCGGTGTTGAGTAGCACGTTGTAGCTGCCCTGGCGCACACGGAAACCATAGCCTGTGTAGCTGCGGTTGAACGAGAAATTGAAGACGAAGAGGAGGTCACCGCGCTGGTAGGCGAGCACTTGGTCGCCGTCGTTGGTGATGATTTCGGTGACGGGCGTCTTCTGGATGTCCTTCTGGATCTTCAAGGTCTTGAGCATGGCCTTGTCGAAGTCGCCGAGATAGTGGTAGCAGAGGTCGTGGTTGTCGACCAGGTTCCACTGGCGGCGTGCGTACTTATAGCTCCAACCATTGTCCTGACGCGGGAAGTCAATCCATTCGGGGTGACCGAACTCATTACCCATGAAGTTGAGGTATCCGCCATTGATGGTGGAGGCTGTGAGCAGGCGTATCATCTTGTGGAGGGCGATACCGCGCTCTACGTTGTAGTTCTCGTCGCCTTTCTTGAAATGCCAATACATGTCGGCATCGATGAGACGGAAGATGATGGTCTTGTCGCCCACAAGTGCCTGGTCGTGGCTCTCACAGTAGGATATGGTCTTCTCGTCGGCACGGCGGTTCTTGACTTCCCAGAACATGGAGCTGGGCTTCCAGTCCTCGTCGCGCAGTTCCTTGATGATCTTGATCCAGTAGTCGGGGATGTTCATGGCCATGCGGTAGTCGAAGCCGTAGCCGCCGTCCTTGTAGGGCATTGCCAGTCCGGGCATGCCGCTCACTTCCTCGGCAATGGTGATGGCCTTGGGATAGACCTCGTGGATGAGGAGGTTGGCAAGCGTGAGGTAGGCGATGGCGTTGTCATCCTCATTGCCGTTGTAGTAGGCTCCGTAGTCGAGGAAGTTGTCGCCGAGGCCGTGGCTGTAGTAGAGCATGGAGGTCACACCGTCGAAGCGGAAGCCGTCGAAATGGTATTCCTCAAGCCAGTATTTGCAGTTGGAGAGCAGGAAGTGGAGCACTTCGTTGCGGCCGTAGTCGAAGCAGAGGCTGTCCCATGCGGGATGTTCGCGACGACCGCCCTCGTAGAAGTATTGGTTGGGATCGCCGGCGAAGTTGCCGAGGCCTTCGTTCTCGTTCTTTACGGCGTGGCTGTGTACGATGTCCATGATTACGGCGATGCCTTTCTCATGGGCGGCGTCGATGAGCGCCTTGAGTTCCTCGGGTGTGCCGAAGCGTGAGCTGGCGGCGAAGAAACTGCTGACGTGGTATCCGAAGCTGCCGTAGTAGGGGTGCTCCTGAATGGCCATGATCTGTATGCAGTTGTAACCGTCGGCAATGATGCGAGGCAGCACGTTCTCGCGGAATTCGTTGTATGTGCCTACCTTCTCTGCATCCTGTGCCATACCAATGTGGCACTCGTAGATGAGTAGGGGAGAGGTGTTAGGTCTGAACTTGGTAACCTTCCACTGGTAGGCCTGTTCGGGTGCCCACACCTGTGCGGAGAAAATCTTGGTCTGGTCGTCCTGTACAACGCGTGTAGCCCAAGCGGGTATGCGCTCGCCCTGACCTCCATTCCAGTGGATGGAGAGTTTGAAGAGCTGACCGTGCTTGAGGTATTTCTCGGGCAGGCGTAGTTCCCAGTCGCCTGGAGTCTTGGGCACGCGCTTGAAGGCGTATGCTTTGTCCTCCTGCCAGTTGTTGCAATCGCCGATGAGGTATATCTCGGTGGCATTGGGCGCCCATTCGCGCAGAATCCATTTCTTGTCCTCGTGGTGGAGACCGTAGTAGAGGTAGCCGGTAGCAAAGTCGGACAGTTTCACTGCGCCGTTCTGCGTGAGCTCGTTGAGCTTGTTCTTGACGTGCAAGTAGCGCCCCTCGATAGCTGGTGCAAAGGGCTGCAGCCATTCGTCGTTCTTAAGAATCTTAAGCTGTGGCATAGCAGCGACCTTGGCCGTCTTGGTGGCGGACTTGGCAGCAACTTTTGAAGATGCCTTGGCAGCTGTCTTGGCGGCGGGCTTTGTAGCAGCCTTTGTCGTAGCCTTAGCAGCGGGCTTGGCAGTTGTCTTGGTTGCAGCCTTAGTGGATTTTGTCTCGGCTTTTTTTGTTGCTACAGCTGCCTTCTTTGGCGCTGCCGTTGTTGTCGTAGCCTTCTTGGGCTCGGCTTTCTTAGTAGTCTTTTTCTCAGCCATTATATATTATCTTAATCCTTAATCCTAAATCTTTAATCCTTAATCCACTTTCACTTTGATAATCGCCTTGCGCAGGCCGGTGGTGGTGATGGCGGGAGCGTGACCGTCGGTGGGGAAGTATATGGCGAACTGCCCGGGTCGCAGGGTGAAATAGGTCGATGCGATATCGGCGGGCGTAGCGGGTGCTTTGGGGTCGTGCAGCGTCATATCAGTCTGCTCGTCGTAAGCAGCCTGAGGCAGCTGTGCAGCAGGCGTCCATCCGTGCTGCTCGGGAGCGGTGAAGGGTATCTGGATATCAATCATGCGGCGGTGCGTCTCGAAACGCGCCTCCTCCTTAGCCTTCACGGGGGCTTCCTGGACGTTGATAAAGATGTCATCGGATTGGATGACCGTCTTGCCAACGGGCAAGGTGGTCAGATCTGTGTGCCGCAGGTATTCAGCGACAACAGGGAAGAGAGGATTCAGACCTATGTAGCGGTCGAAAGCCTCGAGAGAATCAATAATCATAAGACTCCGTACCTCGTACTTTTAGATTAAATTGCGCGCAAAGGTACGTTTTTTTTTGGTTCTGGCAAAATAAATGGGCAAGAGAATGAAAAAACTGCAAACTTTTAGCCGCTGACCAAATGATGATACTAAAAAGGTTGAAAGTTTTTAATACAACGAATTATATGAATGCTAATTTTCTTCCGTTGAATTAGCAAAGACTATAGAAAAATAGATTAACGAAGATCGACATCGACTATCGCTCACAAGCAAGGAGCTTTTCAAAACGTCAATCTTCGTTAATCTATTTGACAATCTCCGTAAAACTAATTTTTAAAGGATAGCACGTATGTGCGACGGCTTACTCGTCAACCTTTCCGTTGGTATAGTGCCCGCGCCGTATTACGTTGCCGTTCTTGTCCTTCTCCACGAAATCGCCGTCGCGAACATTATTCTTGTAGCTGCCTTCGAAACGGATGCCGTCGGGCGTTTCCATGATGCATTTGCCGTGCTTCTCACCGGCCTTGAAGGTGCCGCGGAACTTGGTGCCGTCGCTCTGGCGAAGGATGCCTTCGCCTTCCATCATGCCATTGTGCCACTCGCCGTCGTATACGTCGCCGTTGCGCCAAACGTAACGGCCGCGACCTTCTTTCTTGTCGTTGCGCCACTGACCGGTGTAGCTGGTGCCGTCGGTGCCGGTGAATACGCCGGAACCGTGCTTGAGACCGCCCTTGAACTGGCCTGTGTACTTATTGCCGTTGGCATACACGAACACGCCCTCGCCCTCGCGCTGGCTCTGATGGTACTGCCCTTCGTAGCGGTCGTTGTTGTTGAACACGTAGATGCCCTTGCCCTCGAGAGAGTCGTTGACGAAGGTGCCTTTGTAAACATCGCCGTTGGCATAGTGATAGGTGCCGGAGCCGTTCATCTTGCCGTTCTTCCAACCGCCTGTGTAGTTGGCACCATTGGCCCACACGAACGATCCCTGGCCGTCCTTAAGGTCGCGCTTCCAATCGCCGCGGTAGTAGTCGCCGCCGGCATAGGTGTAGACGCCCGCGCCTTCGCGCTTATCCTCGAGCCAGTTGCCTTCGTATTTGTCGCCGTTGTAGTAGTACATGGTACCGGTGCCCTGTTGGAAATCGCGGAACCAGAGGCCTTGGTATTTGTTGTTGTTGCGGAAGTAGAAGGTGCCGGTGCCGTGCTGCTGATCCTGGAACCACTCTCCTTCGTAGCGCTCGCCGTCGGCAAAGGTGTAGATACCATAGCCGTGGCGCTTGCCTTTCTGGTATTCGCCTTCGTAGATGTCGCCGTTCTTATATACGGTCTTGCCTTTACCCCATGGGCGGCCCTTGAAGAGTTCGCCCTGATATTCACCTCCGTCGCGAAAGGTGTAGCTGCCCACGACAATTTCTTGTGCCGAGGCGGGTAATGCGTTGCAAATTAACGTAATAGCTATAGCGGAAAGTATGCGTGTGAGTCTCATTTTACCCATTTTCTTTTCTTTTCTGATGCAAATATATCATTTATCTGCGAAACGGCGAAATTCCTTAAGACCTTTTAACTTCCATTTTCATTTTTCATTATTAATTCTCATTCCTCATCCTTCAATCTACATTCTCTTATTCTACATTCTCTTATTCTTCATTCTTCATTTTTCATTCTTCATTTCTCATTCCTCATTCCACTCCTCACATCCTCTCAACATTCTTAACGCCGCGCACATTAGCCAGCTTCTGCATCAATTGTTTGAGGCGGGCCGTGTCGTCGAGCATAATGGTAAGGGTGCCGGAAAAGAGACCGTCGTGGGAGTCTATGGATATGCTTCGTAGGAGAATCTTCTCGTCCTTGGAAATGATTGAGGTGATGTTGTTTACGATGCCGAGGTCGTCCTGACCAACGATGCGCAAGGTGATGCCATACTGGCTGTTGCCCTTGCCCTCCCAACGTGCGTCGATGATGCGGTAGCCGTAGCGCTCGCGCAGAGAGGGGGCGTTGGGACAGTTGGTGCGGTGTATTTTAATGCCTCCGCCCGAAGTGAGGAAGCCGAATACCTCGTCGCCGTAAACGGGCTGACAGCAGCGTGCCAGGGTGTATTCGATGCCGCGCATATTATGGTCTATGACCAGCACGTCGGCCTTGCCTGCTCCCAACGCGGCGTTTGTCGGTGCGGTGAAGTTGTCGGCGCTGACAGTCTGCGAGCTTATTTCTCCGCGTTCGTGCCGCTGTTGCGCAAGGTAAGCCGTGAGCACTTCGTTGATGTCGATAACACCGTCGGCGAGGGCTTTGTAGAAGTCCGTGACCACGCGGTAACCCAAACGTGTCATGGTATGCATTAGTGTAGCCTCTTCAAGCTCTATCTTTCGGTTGCGAGCCTTGCGCTCGAGCTCCTCCTTGGCGAAAGCAGCCTGCTTGGCCGACATCTCCTTGAGTGCCTGACGTATCTTGGAACGTGCACGCCCGGTCTTGGCCACGTTCAGCCAGTCCTGTTTAGGCGTTTGGTTGGCGTGCGTCATGATCTCCACCTGGTCGCCACTCTGCAGGATGTGGCGCAGCGTCACCATCTTTCCGTTTATGCGTCCGCCTGTACATTTGTTACCTATCTTGGTGTGGATGGCATAAGCGAAATCAAGTACCGTGGCTCCCTGCGGCAGCTTGAAGAGGTCGCCGTGTGGGGTGAAAACAAAGACCTCGTCCTCGTACAAGTCCATCTTGAACTGGTCCATCAGCTGCAGGTCATCTCCCGTTTCCAAAGCTCCGCGGATGCTCTGGAGCCACGATTCCACAGCTGCCTCGCCGCCCTTGACGCCTTTGTAGCGCCAATGAGCTGCCAGGCCGCGCTCGGCTACCTCGTCCATGCGCTCGGTGCGAATCTGCACCTCCACCCATTTGCCCTCGGGACCCATCACGGTGATGTGTAGGCTTTCATAGCCGTTGCTCTTGGGAATGGAGAGCCAGTCGCGCATGCGCTTGGGGTTGGGCTGGTACATATCCGTGATGATGGAGAAGACCTGCCAGCAATCCTGCTTCTCGCGCTCGAGAGGCGAGTCGAGGATGATGCGTATGGCAAAGAGGTCGTACACGCCTTCGAACGGGCATTTCTGCTTCTTCATCTTCTGCCAGATGCTGTGTATACTCTTTGTGCGACCCTTCATGTGGAAGTTTAAACCTGCAGCCTTAAGTCGCTCATCTATAGGCTTTATGAAGCGCTCGATATATGCATCGCGACTCTTCTTCGTGGCGTTGAGCTTCTCTTTGATAAGATAGTATGCATCGTGCTCAAGGTACTTAAGCGACAGGTCTTCGAGCTCGCTCTTAAGTTTGTAAAGACCGAGTTTATGGGCGAGAGGTGCGTACAGATATGCTGCCTCAGTCGACACCTTGCGGCGTGCCTTGTCGTTTTCAGCATCCTTAATATTACGCATGACGCACACGCGCGAGGCTATAACTATAAGTATCACGCGCATGTCGGTGGCCAGTGACAGCAGCAGCTGGCGGAAGTTCTCGCTCTCGATGATGGGGTTCTTCTCGTAGAGCTCGTTGATGCGTGCGAGGCCTTGCACAATGGTGCTCACGTCGTTGCCGAACTGTGTTTTCACCTCGTCCTGACTTATCAGGCCGGCAGCTGCGAAATGGTTAAGCAGAAGGCCCAGCACAGCAGCGCGCGATACGCCTATCTCGGTGACGAGAATCTCAGCTGTCTCGACGTCAGATACCAGAGGATGCAGGCCGAAAGCATCGCGTGCTACGGCGCCGGTTTCCAGGGCCTCGTTCCAGAGGGCAGCAAGACGCTCGCGGTCGTAGTCGTTAAGGTCTGTACCCAGGAGTTGGTTCAGCTTCTCGCTGCACTCGCGCAAGAGAGTTGTTTCGGCATTAGTAAGTGTATTTTGTGTTGCCATTGTATGCTTTATCAATGATTTTATTCGCGAAGATAATAATTTTCTGCCAAACGGATACGCCCTTTCGGGATTTTTCACTATTTTTGGGCACAAATTACGAACAAATAACAATTCATAACCCCAAAACAGCAGATTATCATGTTTACATCTGACGACTTGAAACAATTGGCAGCTAAGGGAATCACTCCCGAGCAGGCCGAACATCAGCTGCATCAGTTCCAACAGGGCTTCCCGTTCCTCAAACTGCGTGCAGCAGCATCGATAGGTGCCGGTATCTCGGCGCCGTCTGATGCCGAATGTCAGGCTTATGTTGAAGCCTGGAACAATTACAAGGCCGAGGGCCATCACATCACTAAGTTCGTGCCCGCCAGCGGCGCTGCCTCTCGCATGTTCAAGAATATGTTCGAGTTCCGCGACGGTGACCACGACGCGCCTACGACAGACTTTGAGCGCGCATACTTTGACAATATCCACTCCTTCGCCTTCTTCCCAGCATTGGACGATGCCTGCACGGTGCTCTATGGCAAGGGCGTCGACGACCTGATGGCTGAAGGCTCGTACCGCGAGGTGGTGCACGCCATGCTCGACGAGGACGGCCTGAACTATGGACAGCTGCCCAAGGGGCTTCTGCAATTCCATGCTTACGACGACTGCGCCCGCACACCGCTTGAAGAACATTTGGTGGAGGCAGCTCTCTATGCTACAAGCGAAGGCCGTGCCGATGTGCACTTTACAGTCTCTTCCGAGCACCGCGAACTTTTCGAGGAGTTGGTAGAGCGTGTTCAGCCAGAGTACGAAAGCAAGTTCGGCATCAAATACAACATCAGCTTCAGCGAACAGAAACCATCGACCGATACACTGGCAGCCACGATGGATGATCAGCCGTTCCGCACGGCCGACGGCCGACTGCTGTTCCGCCCGGGCGGCCATGGGGCGCTCATCCAGAACCTGTCGGACCTCGACAGCGAAGTGGTGTTCATCAAGAATATAGATAATGTAGTGCCCGATAGCTTAAAACCCTGCACAACACTTTGGAAGCAGGTCATTGCAGGCATCCTCGTCACCGCTCAACGTCAGGCCTTCGACTACCTGCGCCGTATCGATGAGGGTAACCTCGGGCAGGCCGAGGTTGACGAGATAGCTCATTTCGTGGCTCACGACCTCTGCACCGAGATTCCTGGTTTCGACAATCTGACCGACGACCAGCGATTGGAGTTGCTACGCACTAAACTCAACCGCCCGATGCGCGTGTGCGGTATGGTGAAGAACGTAGGTGAGCCTGGTGGCGGACCGTTCTTGGCCTTCAATGCCGACGGCAGCGTAAGCCCGCAGATTCTCGAGAGCTCGCAGATAGATACTCATAACCCAGCTTACATGGCTATGTTTAAGGGCGGTACACATTTCAACCCTGTGGACCTCGTATGTGCTATCCGCGACTACCGAGGCGAAGCCTTTGATTTGCCGCGTTATGTTGACCACGCAACAGGCTTTATCTCGTTCAAAAGCAAGGACGGCCGCGAACTGAAGGCTCTGGAACTGCCAGGCCTCTGGAACGGAGCCATGAGCGATTGGTCCACAATCTTCGTGGAAGTGCCCCTCGATACCTTCAACCCCGTGAAGACCGTGAATGACCTCCTGCGCCCGCAGCATCAGTAATTAGACTAGCAAGTTGTAATAGAATAAAGAAAAGGCTCAAGGGTTTGTCCTTGAGCCTTTATCGTATCCCCACATGTGATAAGCAGTGGGGTAGAGGTGCTGCTTAGCAGAGCTTGCGAGCGCCGTCGCCGATGACCACGTCGATGATGACGGGATCTTTGCCGAACTTAGCCTTGAACTGCTTCTTAACAGCCTTCACGAAGCTCTGATAGTAGTGCTCGTCGACAAGGTTGATGGTGCAGCCGCCGAAGCCACCGCCCATGATGCGTGAACCGGTCACGCCTTCTTCCTTGGCGATATCATTGAGGAAGTCGAGCTCTTCGCAGCTGACCTCGTATTCCTTCGAGAGACCTTCGTGAGTCTCATACATCATCTTACCTACGAGCTCGTAGTCGCCCTTCTCAAGAGCGTCGCACACGGTGAGAACGCGCTCGCGCTCGCCTATGACATAATGAGCACGCTTGTAATCCTCTTCGCTCACTTTAGCCTTAACCTCTTCGAGTTGCTCGTAGCTGGCGTCGCGCAGGCTCTCAACCTCAGGATGAATCTCGTGGATAGCTGCTGCTACACGCTCGCAGCTGAGGCGACGGTCGTTGTAAGGAGAACCTACGAGGGCGTGCTTCACGTTGGAGTTCACGAGGACGAGCTTGTAGCCCTTGGGATTCCAGGGGAAGTAAGCTACTTCGCCAGAACGGCAGTCCATACGCATGAGGTGACCTGCCTTGCCGAGGCATGAGATGGCCTGGTCCATAATGCCGCAGTTGACACCGATATACTTGTGCTCAGTGCGCTGACCTACCTTGGCGAGCTCCAGACGATCAATCTTGTTGTCGCCGAAGAGGTCGTTCAAACCGAAAGCAAAGCAGCTCTCGAGTGCTGCGCTGGAGCTCATACCTGCGCCAAGGGGCACATCGCCTGCAAAAGCGGTATTAAAGCCTTCGACGGGAACGCCAAGAGCCATCATCTCACGGCAAACACCAAAGATGTAGCGAGCCCAAGTGGCCTTAGGTCCTGTGGGATCGTCCAAAGAGAACTGAACACGGTCCTTAAGGTCGATAGAATAAGCATCCACGTTGCGGGTGCCGTTGGGCTTGATTTCTGCTATCATGCCCTGCTCCACGGCGCCGGGGAACACAAAACCATTGTTGTAGTCGGTGTGCTCGCCGATAAGATTAATACGGCCGGGAGCAGCATAAACATTTCCTGTGCTGCCATCGAAGTGCTTGATGAAGCGGCTGCGAACGTCTTCAATAGTAAGTTTCATAGTACGGCCCCCCTCTTATCCCCGCTGGGGGGAGACCAAATAGGGGCAATGGGTCTTAATTAGTTTATAAAATATGAATGCAAACGTTTGATTATTAATCTACGGGTATGTCGGTGTTGACATTCTTGTGACCCCACAGCGAGTAGTAGAGGATGTAGAGGGCGCAGAGCAGGGGCACCCAGAACGAGATGAGGTAGCTGTGTGTCCAGTCGGCAACGAGACCCTGAATACCTACCATGATGGCGAAGCCGCAAACCATGGTCATGAAGGCACCCGAAGCGATAGCGGTGTACTTGCCAAGACCTTCAGTAGCGAGGTTGAAGATACCACCCCACATCACAGAAGCGCAGAGACCTACGAGCAGGAAGCAGAAAACGCCAACGGGTACTTTGCCCCAAAGGACTGACATGGTGGCATAGTCAATACCGGGAACGCTCACGGTGATGTCGGTGGGCAGATAGATGCCGAGCAGGATCAGGATGACAGCCAGAGTGCTGACGAAGGTCATCATGGCCTTGGTGCTGACTTTGCCGCCTACACTGGCTCCTACGAAACGGCCGATAAGCATGAGTAGGAAGAATACGGCAGCCAAGGTGCCGACGTAGCCTGCGTCCATGCCAAGACCAGGTGTGGCAGCATCGTTAGTTGCGGTAAGATACTGAAGGACATATCCAGGGATACCCATTTCCACGCCGCCATAGAGGCCGATGGCGAGGATACCGAGGTTGAAGTGACGGAATGAGAAAGCAGAGTGAGGATCCTTTTCGCCTTTGACCTTGACGGGCTGAGGGGGCTCTTCGATTTTGGTGAAAGCAATGACAATGAAGGCAATGACGAAGATAGCCAAAGCAATCATCAGAGCGGGGGTAGCGTCGGAAATCTTAGCCTTGGCAGCATCACCGATGAGAGCACCCATGATGATGTACACGGCTACAGCTGCAGACGAGTTGAATACGCCACCGGTCTGAATGAGCTGATTGCCCTTGTTGCCACCACCACCGAGGAGGTTGAGCATAGGATTGACAACGGCGTTGAGGATACACATGCAGAAGCCTGCGATGAACGCTCCGATGAGGTAGACGAGGAAGCCGCCCCAACCTGAGAGCCATTGGATGATGATGCCGACGATACCGAAGGCGAGGCCTATGAGGGCTGTCTTCTTGTAGCCGTACTTCTGAATCATCAAACCTGCCGGGAAGCCCATAACCAGATAAGCCATGAAATTGCCGTAGTTGCCTACCATGGCGAGGAAGTTAGAGGTGCCGAATTGGTTTTTCACGATGACGCCCATGGGCGAACAAAGGTTCGTCACGAAAGCAATCATGGCAAAGAGGGCGATCATCACGATAATCGCTCCCCATTGTTTCTTTTCTTGAGACATAGTGTTAATTTTAGGAATTGGTGATTATTCTTTATTATATGTAATTCAGTTGTTCATCATTCCACACCGAAACGATAGATGGTAGTCTGGGTATATTTCTGCCCTGGACGGAGCACTACGCTGGGGAAATGGCCGCGGTTGGGGCTGTCGGGGAAGTGCTGAGCCTCGAAGCAGATAGCTGAGCGGCGGGGGAAGGTAGCGCCGTGCTGGCCTTCGTAGCCTGTAGCCCAGTTGTCGGTATAAACCTGCACGCCGGGTTCGGTGGTGTAAACCTCCATGGAACGTCCACTGTTTGGGTCTACAATCTTAGCGGCAAATGAAAGCTCGCCGTCTTCGCGCTTGTTAAGTACGAAGCAGTGGTCGTAACCTGCACCGTTACGGGTCTGCTCATCGTCGGCGTCGATCATATCGCCTACAGCGTGCATCGTGGTAAAGTCGAACGGAGTGCCCTTCACCGCACGTATTTCGCCTGTCGGGATGCTGGTGTCGTCGATAGGAACGAAAAAGTCGGCGTTGATCTGGCACTGCAGGTCCATGATATCGGGCGTAGGGTTGGCGATACCTGCCAACGAGAAGAAGCCGTGGCTCGTGAGGTTAACGATGGTCTTCTTGTCGGTAGTGGCCTCGTAGTCGATAACCAACTCGTTGTCGTTAGTCCAGCGATAAACGACCGTGATGTCGAGGTTGCCGGGGAAGCCTTCCTCGCCGTCGGGCGAGAGATAGTGGAGCTTGAGCGTCTGTGAATCCACTTGCTCAGCATCCCAAACGCGAGCGTGGTAGCCGGTGGGACCGCCATGAAGGTGGTTGGGACCGTTGTTGATAGCCAGGTCGTAGTCCTTGGCATCAAGGGTGAAGTGTCCCTTACAGATTCGGTTGCCATAGCGACCGATGAGTGTAGACAAAAAAGGTTCCGGGCTTTCAACAACGCCTTTGATTGTGTCATGACCTTGAATCACGTTTGCAATCTTGCCATTGCGGTCGGGAACCATGATAGCGACTAATGCACCGCCATAATTAGTGATACAAACCTCATTGCCACACTTGTTGACGAGTGTGAACAAATCTGTTTGCTTTCCTTGGATAGTGGACTGAAAATCTTCACGTTTCAGCCCCGAAAGCTTGCTTACTTCCATAGGTAAATGATTAAAAATTAAACATTCATAGCGCAAATTAAACCAAAAACTTCGAAAGTGGCAAACGTTTTCGCAAAAAGAAAAGTGAAAATAACTTAAATCATATATTTCTTGGATTTTATTCACCCGCTTCTTTGCTCTTTTCGCATATAAAATGTACCTTTGCACCGCTTTTATTAGAAACACTTCATACGTTATGCCGGAAATATCAGTTCGTGGCCGGGAAATGCCTGCTTCGCCTATTCGTAAGCTGGCACCTTTGGCTAATGCAGCCAAGCAGCGAGGCATCAAGGTTTACCATCTCAATATCGGTCAGCCGGATCTGCCTACGCCTAAAGCAGCCCTCGACGCCATTCGCGGTATCGACCGCAAGATTCTCGAGTATTCACCTTCGCAGGGCTACCTCAGCTATCGCCAGAAACTTGTCGACTACTACGCGAAATATAAAATCGACGTCACTGCCGATGATATCATCATCACAAGCGGCGGTTCAGAGGCTGTGCTCTTCGCCTTCCTCTCGTGCCTCAACCCTGGCGACGAGATAATAGTGCCAGAGCCTGCTTATGCAAACTATATGGCTTTCGCTATCTCGGCAGGGGCAGTTATTCGCACCGTGACGACGACCATCGAGGAAGGCTTCTCTCTCCCTAAGGTTGAGAAATTCGAGGAGCTTATCAACGAGCGCACCCGAGCCATATTGATTTGTAATCCCAATAACCCGACGGGCTACCTCTACACACGTCGTGAGATGAACCAGATACGTGACTTGGTGAAGAAGTATGATCTCTACCTGTTTTCCGATGAGGTTTATCGCGAGTTCATCTACACCGGCTCTCCTTATATCAGCGCCTGCCATTTGGAAGGTATCGAGAACAACGTGGTGCTGATCGACTCCGTATCGAAGCGATATTCGGAATGCGGTATACGTATCGGTGCCTTGATTACCAAAAACAAGAATGTTCGGCAAGCCGTGATGAAATTCTGTCAGGCTCGTCTGTCGCCCCCGTTGGTAGGACAGATAGCTGCTGAAGCATCGCTGGATGCAGGTGAAGAATATGCATTGGAAGTATATGATGAATATGTTGAAAGACGTAAGTGTTTGATCGACGGACTGAACCGTATACCTGGCGTATATAGTCCCATACCTATGGGTGCCTTCTACACCGTGGCGAAGCTCCCTGTGGAAGATGCCGAGGACTTCTGTGCATGGTGCTTGCGCGACTTTGAATACGAAGGCGAGACCGTTATGATGGCACCTGCAGCAGGTTTCTACACCACACCTGGCCTTGGTCGCAATGAGGTTCGTCTGGCTTATGTTCTGAAGAAAGAAGACCTGGTGCGAGCTCTGTTTATCCTGAGCAAAGCTCTGGAAACTTACAACCAGTTGAAAGCTAAGCAATAACAGTTAATATTTCAAGCCTGCTTTGCAGGGCATTTTATCCTTAATTGCCATTCGAATCATCCATAGCGAATCGGTTGTTTGCTCTTCGTAATGAAGAGCGCAGAGTTTCGCGTCCCGCCGTGACCATAGCTGTTTGGGGAATAGCCGTGGGACTGATGGTTATGATTCTGTCGGTTTGCATAGTCTTAGGTTTCAAGAAGGAGATTAGGCAAAAGGTAATCGGCTTCGGTGGCAATATCGAGATAATCAATTATCAGAGCATTTTCAATGCTGAGGCCCAGCCTATAGCTTTCAGCAAGAAGATGCTAGGTGAGATAAAGGCCACGAAGGGTGTGCATCATGTGCAGACGTTTTGCACAAAGACCGGCATGTTGAAGACCGATAAGGCTTTCAAAGGTGTTGTTTTTCGTGGGGTGGGCGAGGACTACGATACTACGTTCCTGGCTCGGAACATAGTAGAAGGTCGTTTGCCGCGCTTCAACTCAAAGAAGAGCTCAAACGAGATAACACTCTCGCGTTCAGCGTGTAATGAGCTCCAACTGCACGTTGGTGACCGTGTATATGCTTATTTCTTTGCCGAACAGGTTAAGGCGCGCCGCTTCACCATCGTAGGTGTTTATGAGACGCATTTACGTGAGTTCGACGGACGGTTGGTCTTCACAGACATCTATACCACTCAACGTCTGAATAGTTGGGAATCCGATCAGTATGCCGGCGCAGAGGTTCTGCTTGATAATTTCAATGACACAGACGACCTTACTACCGCTTTTGTCAAGCGATACAACCATACTCAGGATGACTATGGGGTAGACTATTCGGTGCAATCGATAAACGAACTCTATCCCGGAATCTTCACATGGTTGGACCTTATCGACACCAATGTCTACGTCATCTTAGCCTTGATGCTGGTGCTTAGTCTGTTTACGATGGTGTCGGGTCTGCTCATAATTATTCTCGAGCGAACGAATTTCATTGCCGTGATGAAGAGTATGGGAGCCACGAACGGACAGATACGCCGTATCTTCCTCCACTTTGCAACACGTCTGGTGCTACGGGGCGTAGCTCTCGGACTGGTCTTAGGTCTTGGCCTGGCCTTCCTGCAAAAGTACTTCCATTTGGTTCGTCTTGATGCCTCGACATATTATATCGACACTGTGCCTATTGAGTTCTCATGGCCTTTGCTGATAATTCTTGTCGTTGCCTCACTGATTATCTCAGTGCTCACCCTCATAATTCCTACTTATCTCGTATCCAGGATTCATCCTGCCAGGGTTATGAGGTTCGAGTAATGAAAGCAAAACATTGCTAACCATTAATATAAAGCGTTTTATTGAATTATGAACAAGGAAAACCAACTGTCAATAGAGAATACGTCCATCCTTGCGGGAAGGACAGAGAAAGAGGCTTCACTCATTGATAGGTTAATAGACCTGGCTTTTGCCGAAGACATCGGCGACGGTGATCATACCACTTTATGTTGCATCCCCGCTGATGCGATGGGCAAGAGCAAATTGCTGATCAAGGAAGAGGGCATCCTCGCCGGTATTGATGTGGCCAAGGAGGTCTTCCATCGGTTTGACCCTGAGATGCAAGTAGAGGTGTTCATCCCCGATGGATCTCACGTCAAGCCAGGCGATATCGCTATGATTGTAACCGGCCGTGTGCAGAGCCTTCTGCAGACAGAGCGTCTGATGCTGAACATCATGCAGCGTATGTCGGGAATAGCTACTATGACTCACAAATATGTCGAGCGTCTCGAAGGTACTGGCACCCGTGTCCTTGATACGCGCAAGACCACGCCGGGAATGCGTATTCTGGAGAAGGAAGCCGTGAAGATAGGCGGTGGTGTGAACCATCGTATAGGTCTTTTCGATATGATTCTCCTCAAGGACAACCATGTGGATTTTGCCGGTGGTATAGCAAATGCCATCAATCGATGCCACGAATACCTGAAGGCAAAAGGAAAGGATCTGAAGATAGAGATCGAAGTGCGCAATTTCGATGAATTAAACCAGGTGCTGGCCATCGGTGGAGTAGACCGTATCATGCTCGACAACTTCACACCTGCCAATACCAAGAAAGCGGTGGAAATCATCAATCATCGTTTTGAGACGGAATCGAGCGGTGGCATAACAATCGATAACCTGCGCGACTACGCTGAGTGTGGCGTCGACTTCATCTCTGTAGGTGCCCTTACGCACAGCGTCAAGGGGCTTGACATGAGCTTCAAGGCTTGCTAATGCTACGTCGCCTCGCATTTGTCTTCCTATTCTTGACACTATGTCCTTTGGCATGGGGTCAGGCGGAGCATGACGTTCGCGAGCGCGACCTTGAGCAGGTGACGGTAAAGCCCAAGCGTCAGCGATACAAACGTAAGGGTAATCCGGCGGTAGAACTTATGCGTAAGGTAATAGCCGCCAAGGCAGATCACGACCTCTCGCACAACGACTATGTCCGTTACAACAAATACCAACGCCTGACATATGCTTATAATAATATAAGTTCGCGCGCGAAGGACTCCTTGGCTCTCTTTCAGCGCCCTCTGCTGAAAAGGCAGATAGAGTATTGCCCGCAAACAGGTAAGTATATATTGCCGTTCGGCTATACCGAAACAGCCTCACAACATTTGCGTAGCCGCCAGCCAAAGCGTGAACGTAACTATATCTTAGGTACTCATACTGAAGGTGTTACGGATATGTTTGCCGAAGGTGATATGGTGAATACGGTATTGCAGAGCATCTTTACCGACGTCAACGTCTACGACGATGTCATCACACTTTTCGAACGTAAGTTCACGAGCCCTCTGTCGTCGCGCGCTGCAATCTCGTTCTTCCAATTCTTCATCCTCGACACGTGCGAGATAGACAAAGAACGCGTTATACGCTTGAACTTTGTGCCTCAGAATCCGCAGGACTTTGGTTTCTCTGGCTATCTCAATGTGTTGGATGATAGCACCTACCGGGTACAACAATGTACTTTGCATCTGCCGCTTCGCTCGAGTGTGAATTTCGTTTCAAATCTGGTTATAGAACAGCGTTTTATTGATTTGCCCAACGGCCAGCGCGTGCTCCGCACCGACGACCTCTTCGCAGAGTTCGGCGTTGTGAAGAAGCAGCGCTTGGCGATGCTTCATCGTGCTACGCAATACAGCGGTTACCAGACCGACAGCATACCTGATATCTATTTCATGCCCAGTGACGTGCGACGAGAGGGTAGTGCAGAGACCGATGATGAAACGTTCTGGCAGGCCCGTCGTGCCGATAGTCTGTCCACGGCTGAGGCAAATCTCGCTTCCACGACGGCGCAGCTGCAGGCTCGGTCCCTTCGTAGCTTTCCTATGTTCATTGTGCGTAGCGCAGTGAGCAATTTCGTACCAACGAGCCTCAATCCCAAGCGCAGTCCGTTTGATATCGGGCCGCTCATGAGCACCGTATCGCACAACTTCATCGACGGCTATCGTCTGCGGTTGGGTGGACAAACCACGGCAAACCTACATCCACATCTCTTCCTGAAAGGTTATGCCGCTTACGGCCTAAGTAGCAAGGAATGGTATGGTCTGGCTGAAGTGGAGTACTCGTTCCTTCGCAAGAAATATTCTTCGGGCGAATGGCCCCGCCATTCGGTTATGGCTTCCTATCAGAAAGACGTCTTCTCGCCGGCAGATTTCATGTGGCAGAACGGTCGCGACAAGGATAACGTATGGATATCTTTCAAAACGCAGACCGTAGACCACCTGATGCTCAACCGTCAGTGGACAGCCCGGTATGAGTTGGAGACCAATGCCCATCTCGACCTTAAACTTCAGTTCAAGGCTTCTGAGTTGAATCCACGCGGCTCACTTTTCTATCGGCAACTCAACGGTGAGTGTGTCAATAGTTTCCATATGGCAGATATTACCACATCGCTCCGATGGGCTCCCGGTGAGGAAGTAATCAACACCAAGCAGCGTCGTCATGTTGTGAACCACAACAATCCAGTCTTTTCGCTTGCTCATACCGTTGGCCTTAAGGGCGTGTTGAACAATCGTTACCATTACAACCTCACCGAACTTACAGCCTACGAACGCATATGGCTGAACTCATACGGACGTATTGACATCAGCGTTCGAGGCGGTGTGCAGTGGAACCGTGTACCATTCCCACTACTCATCATGCCAGTGGCAAACAACAGCTATATCATCACGCGTAACATGTTCTCGATGATCAACAACCTCGAGTTTGTCAACGACCGCTACGCCTCATTTATGGCGGAATGGGACCTTTCGGGTAAGGTGCTTAATCGTATACCGCTGCTCAAGCACCTCAAGCTTCGCGAGGTGATAGGCTTCAAGGCTTTATATGGACATCTTAGCAGCAAGAACGACCCGTTTGCTCCGCGCAACGCTATGTCCGACGTCCTCTTTGAAATGCCTTCGCGCGAAGGTGTCTGCATAGTGCATCCCATGAATTCAGTGCCTTATATGGAGATGAATATCGGTTTGCATAATATCCTCAAGGTCATACGCATTGATTACGTCCGTCGTCTCAACTATCTCCACTATCCGGGAGTAAAGAAACATGGCGTTCGTTTCTGCCTTGACTTCGATTTCTGATTCAGATAATCTAACTCTCAACATTTAACTCTAAACTCTCAACTATAAACATGACCGCTTTAATCACAGGTATCACAGGCCAGGACGGTTCTTTCCTTGCCGAATTTCTTATAGAGAAAGGTTATGAAGTGCACGGCATCCTTCGTCGCAGTTCATCTTTCAACACAGGTCGCATCGAGCACCTCTACCTTGACGAATGGGTTCGCGATATGAAGAAGAAACGTCTCGTTAACCTCCACTGGGGTGATATGACCGACAGTTCTTCGCTTATTCGTATTATCTCTGAGGTACAGCCTGATGAGATATATAACTTGGCAGCACAGAGCCACGTCAAGGTGTCGTTCGATGTTCCTGAGTTTACGGCTGAGGCTGATGCTATGGGCGTTCTGCGTCTTCTTGAAGCAGTGCGCATTGCAGGTCTGGCAAAGAAATGCCGTATTTATCAGGCTTCAACATCCGAGCTGTTCGGACTCGTGCAGGAAGTGCCGCAGAAGGAAACAACACCCTTCTATCCCCGCTCGCCTTATGGCGTTGCTAAGCTCTACGGCTATTGGATTATGAAGAACTACCGCGAGAGCTACGGCATGTATTGTTGCAATGGCATCCTTTTCAACCACGAGAGCGAGCGCCGTGGCGAGACCTTCGTGACACGTAAGATAACCCTTGCCGCAGCACGTATAGCACAAGGTTTTCAGGATAAGC
Organism: Bacteroidaceae bacterium; assembly: GCA_016286165.1. GTDB lineage: Bacteria > Bacteroidota > Bacteroidia > Bacteroidales > Bacteroidaceae > Physcousia. Next base: position 35,271 of record JAEESE010000018.1, read on the forward strand.
TCTATCTCGGCAATCTCAATGCCCTTCGCGACTGGGGTTACGCAAAAGATTATGTGGAATGTATGTGGCTTATCCTGCAGCAGCAACAGCCCGATGATTACGTGATAGCCACCGGCGAGTACCATTCCGTGCGCGAGTTCTGCACGCTGGCCTTCAAGGAGGTGGGCATTGAACTTCGCTGGGAAGGTGAAGGCGTCGAGGAAAAAGGAATAGATATAGCAACGGGTAAGGTGCTGGTCGAGGTGGATCCCAAATACTTCCGTCCTGCCGAGGTGGACCAACTCCTCGGTGACCCGTCGAAAGCTAAGCAGGTGCTGGGTTGGAATCCTCACAAGACCTCATTCGAGGACCTTGTCAAGATCATGGTACAGCACGACATGAAGAAAGTGCGCAAGCTCTATCTTCGTTCACAACTCGAAGACTAATCCATCTCCTTTTTCACTTTTCACCTTTCACTTTTCACCTTTCATTTTTCACTTTTCACTTTTCATTTTTCACTTTTCATTTTTCATTAACAACAGATGGAACTATCGTCAAAGATATATGTTGCCGGTCATCGCGGTATGGTGGGAAGTGCCATAGTTCGCGAGCTGCAACGCCAAGGATATACTAATATCATCACTCGTACTCACGCTGAACTGGACTTGACGCGCCAGGTCGACGTTGAGGCATTCTTTGCCCAGGAGAAACCTGAGTATGTCTTTCTTGCTGCTGCCAAGGTGGGCGGTATTGTTGCCAATCAAAACGCCTTGGCCGACTTCATGTACGACAACATGATCCTTGAGATGAACGTCATTCATGCAGCCTGGAAGAACGGCTGCAAGAAACTTGAGTTCCTCGGTTCATCGTGCATCTATCCTCGATTGGCACCGCAGCCGATGACGGAGTCGTGCCTCCTGACCGGCGAACTCGAGAAGACAAACGAGGCATATGCCCTTGCAAAGATTAGCGGCTTGAAGTACTGCGAGTTCCTTAATCGTCAGTACGGCACTGACTACATCTCCGTCATGCCCACTAACTTATACGGCCCCAACGACAACTATCATCCCGAGCATTCCCATGTGCTGCCTGCTCTCATTCGTCGTTTCCACGAAGCCAAGGTGAGTGGTGCTGAATCTGTAGTCTGCTGGGGCGACGGCAGTCCCCTGCGCGAGTTCCTCTATGTCGACGATCTGGCTAACCTCTGTGTGTTCCTGATGAACAACTACAGCGGCAACGAGACCGTCAATGCCGGCACAGGTAAGGAACTTACGATAAAAGCCCTTACCGAACTCGTTGCCAAGGTGGTAGGATATGAAGGTAGGGTAGAGTGGGACACTACTCGTCCCAACGGCACGCCACGCAAGCTGCTTGACGTCAGCAAGGCAACAGCTCTCGGTTGGACTTATCGCACGGAACTTGAGGACGGCATCCGCCTTGCTTATGCCGACTTTTTGAATAACCCGATGAGGGCAGAACGATAAGAGTTTAATCCTCTAAATGCTTGGCCAGGCCGCCTTCGCTTGTCTCTTTGTAAAGCGAAGGCAGGTCGTGGCCGGTTTGTTTCATCACGCGGACTACCCGGTCGAAGCTTACCCGATGCTGACCATCGGAAAGCGAAGCATAGAAGTTGGCATCGAGGGCACGGGCTGCCGCAAAGGCATTGCGTTCAATGCAAGGAATCTGCACGAGTCCGCACACGGGGTCGCAGGTCATGCCGAGGTGGTGCTCCAAGCCCATTTCCGCAGCGTATTCTATCTGAGCCACCGAACCGCCGAAGAGTTGGCAGGCTGCTGCTGAAGCCATGGCGCTGGCTACGCCGACCTCACCCTGACAGCCTACGTCGGCGCCGCTGATGCTGGCATTGAACTTAACCAAGTTGCCGATTAGTCCGGCTGTGGCTAAGGCGTGAAGAATACGCTCCTCCGAGAAGGCGTGGTTGTGACCTAAGTGATAAAGCACCGCTGGCAGCACACCGCAAGAACCGCAAGTAGGAGCTGTGACGATGACTCCTCCTGAGGCATTCTCCTCGCTGACGGCCAACGCATAGGCATATACCAAGCCCGAGCTCTGAAGGTTTGCCTTGTACCCCTTGGCCTTGGTGTAATAGATAGGTGCCTTGCGCTGCAGTCCCAATGGGCCGGGCAGAATACCTTCGTGGTCAATGCCGCGTTCCACGGCGGCTTGCATCACGAGCCATACCTCTCTGAGGAAATCCCATATCTCCTTGCCCTCACATTGTTCTACGTATTCCCAGAAGGCGTGGCCCGTTTCCTGACACCAGTGCATGATTTCCTTCATGGTTGTCAAAGGGTATACCTGTGCGCTTTCCTGGCTTGATGGTTCGGTGACATTTCCCTCTGACAAAGCTCCGCCGCCGATACTATACACAGTCCATTCGTCCTCGAGCAAGCCGTCGGCCTTACGCACAGCAAACTTCATCCCATTAGGATGAAACGGCAGAAAGACCGTAGGCTTCCAATGTAAATCGACTGGAGCCTGAGCTTCAAGCACACGCAGGATGGCAACGTCGGTCATATGCCCCTTGCCTGTAGCGGCAAGCGAGCCATAGAGTGTAACGTCAAAGGCCGTTGCTTCGGGGTGGCGCTCAAGATACTGACGGGCAGCAGCTTGCGGCCCCATGGTATGGCTGCTCGAAGGCCCCGTTCCTATTCTGTATAATTCACGAAGGGACTGCATGATAATCCTTGTTTAATACACGTTCTTATTCACGACGATTTTATCCTCGTCTGTCGTAGCCCCAGTCGTCGATGGCCTGTCCCCAGTGCTCGTTGACGAGTTGGATAGTGCGGGGCTTGTACTCGTATTCGTTCTTCTTGTAGCCGCGTTTGCTTTCAAGATAGGCACGAATGGCTGCTTCCGATTCTTCCCAGCCGGGCAGTCCTAACTTGGAGTAGATATCCTTGGTAGTGCCATAGGCATCACGTTCAAACTCCTCAAACTTAACCTCGTAGAGGTTGCCTTCGGGGATGAACTTCTTCTGCTCCTGATATGCTTTGTACAAACGTGGGTACACCTCAATGGCGAATTCCTCAATCTGGTCATCGCTGACGTCCTGCAGTCGCAGAGGTGCACAAGTCTGTGTAAAGAACGAGCGGGTGGATTCGAATACCGTGTACGGATTGCGCATGAGGTAGATAAACTTCGCGTTGGGGAACAGTTCTACCAGCGCTTTTACATGTCCCGTGTGAGGTGGATTCTTCGAGAGATACTGAGTGCCGCCTGTGTTCCAAAGCGAGATCTTTACAATCTTCATGAAAGCCTCTTGATATGCGCGCTTCTCTTCGGGCGTAATCTTCTCGAAAGTAAGCCAGCGGTCGCAGTATTCGAGCATCGATTTGGGGAAGTACCAGAAATCGTAGTAGGAGTAGGGCATGGTATTGTTCAGTGCAAACTCCTCTTCCTGCGGCGTATCAGGCGTCAGCTCCATGCCGTCGGTAGGTCGGCGGTTGGGAATGAAGACGTTCATCATGAATTTGAAGAACGGTTGCCCAAACATCATCAAGTGTGGGAACACGGTCTGGTAGGTCGTCGTGTGCCCGAAGTGCTCGTCCTTGGCAAAGATGTTGTGAACGAAAGTCGTTCCCGACCGCCAGTGACCAAGGATGAACAATGGATCGTGCTCCAAAGGCTTGTCGGCCAACAGTTTCCTGTAGCGATGTTCTTGGATTGGCGTCAGCGTTGACAATAGTCGGCAGATGCTCTTCGTAAGATAGTATTTAGTCCGGAAACCTTTATCGATAGGTCGTCCGGCAGTCATTTCTTTGAACGTTTTCCAGTCGGCTCCGACGAGCGGGTTGACAGGAAGGTCTTCGAATTTTAAAAGTCCCATTTTCTACTTTATAATCTTTATTTCCAAGCCTTGGCGAGCTAACTCTTTGACAGCGGTCTCAATAGCTTCGTGGTGCTCCTTGGCGATACCGAGTTTATTGAGGTCGAGGACTGGCACAAGGTCGTTCTCGAGGGCGCTCTCGTCAAGAGGCTTCAAGATCATGCCTACGGCAGATGTGTTGTTGGTAATCGGGTCAATGAGGATGAAGGCTCCAGTCTGACGGTTCTCAGTGTAAGCGTCGAAGAAGAGCGTCTTGGCGGTGAGAATATCCACCTGGCCAATCTCGTTGAGTTGGAAGGCTTCTCCTTCCTTGCGTGCCAAGGTGTTCACATCGATGCGATGACGTATGGCGGCAATTGTAGCTCGCGTGGTATTGGTGTTGTGTTTGAGGAAGAACTGCTTGGAGGTGTCCATAGGCTCTTCGTCCATCCATACCAGCATCGTAGTGAAATGACGACCGATATGCGGAAGGTTGTCGGGGTGCACAATCATCTCTCCGCGACTGATGTCTATTTCGTCCTCGAGGGTGATGGTCACGCTCTGCGGCGGGAAAGCCTCCTTCAGCTCACCTTCGTAGGTGACGATGCTCTTTACCTTGCTCTTTTTCATCGAGGGCAGAGCCATCACCTCGTCGCCCACCTTGACTATGCCGCTTGCCACCTTACCGCAGAAGCCGCGGAAGTTAAGGTCGGGGCGCAGGACATACTGCACAGGATAGCGGAAGTCCTTGTAGTTGCGGTCGGCATGGATAGGCACCGTCTCGAGGAAGTCGAGTAGGGCAGGGCCGTTGTACCAGGGCGTGCGTTCGCTCTTCTCCACTACGTTGTCGCCGTCGCGAGCTGAAAGCGGGAAGCATGTCACGTCCTCAATGCCGAGGTGGTCGGTGAGCATGAGATAGTCGTTGACGATGGCATCGAAGACCTTCTTGTCGAAATTCACGAGGTCCATCTTATTCACAGCCAGCACGATATGCTTGATGCCGAGCAGCGATACGAGGAAAGTGTGGCGGCGCGTTTGTGTGATGACGCCCTTGCGTGCATCGATGAGGATAATGGCAAGGTTGGCCGTGGAGCCGCCCGTGATCATGTTTCGGGTGTACTGCTCGTGTCCCGGAGTGTCGGCAATGATGAACTTACGTTTGTTTGTCGAGAAATAGCGGTAGGCCACGTCGATGGTGATACCTTCCTCGCGTTCTGCCTTAAGGCCGTCGAGCAACAGGGCATAGTCTATGCTGTCGCCGGCGTTGCCCACGCGTTTGCTGTCGCGTTCAAGGGCTGTGAGCTGGTCGTCGTAGAGTTTCTTGGAGTCGAAGAGCAGACGTCCGATAAGCGTCGATTTTCCATCGTCGACGCTTCCTGCTGTCAGCAGGCGCAACAGGTCTTTCTGTTCGTCTGCGTCGAGATAGGCTTTAATATCAAGTTGTGAACTCATGTGATATGATTTTGGCGTGATAACGAAAGATTAAGCGTAATAACGAAATAACGTGATAACGTGATAACGAAAGAGTTGGCGTGATAACGAAATAACGTGATAACGAATGAATTAGCGTGATAACGGCATTAATTGTTAATTTTTAGGTTCTCGCCGTCGCGAATGATTTGCTTGCTGCTGATCAGGCGTGCCACGCTACGGGTGATGGCGTTGTCGATACGTGTCGTGCGGCGTGTGTAGCCTAAAACGCGATTGGCAGCCAGCTTGATGTCGTCGAGCGACAGCGACAGCTGTTCCTTAATCACCTGCAGCACCACAGCGTCGATCTTATCCTCGGGGATTTCATCGATATCGCGCTTCTCGCCCGTCGAGGCCTTTACGGCTATGGGCTTTGGCACTTTAGTCTTCTCGGCCACGATGGTCGGAGCAGCCAGGCTGAGCGGAGCCGCCTGCGGCTTAGCAGGGCCGTTGCCTTCTATGGCTGCCACGATGGCGTCGATGACGCGCTGGCGGTTCTGCATCCAATCTACACTCCACACGCGGAGCACTTTCCACCCGAGGCCTTGAAGTACCGACGGTTGGGTGAGTTCGCGGTCGCGGGCTATCTTCGTGGCATTACGTGCCGGGTTGTCGATGAGTATGCCGAGCAAGTAGCGCTCGCTGTCGGATGGATCAACTACCGCCACGTCAACTTTGAACAATGAACGTCCGACGGCTGTAGTGGTCTCATAGCCCATGGCCTTGATGGTGGCGGCTATGTCCTCAGCTACGGCGTCGCTGGCAGAGCCTGCGGCGTTGCCTGAAGCATCGCTCTTGATGAGCTGCCCCGTCTCGGCATATTTCAGGAATTTCTGCAGTCCCTCAACGCCCAGCGCCTTCGAACGGCGTAAGTCAATCTGCTCGGCGCGGAGCGTGGAATAGACAATCATCTCATAGCGGGCACGCGACACGGCCACGTTCAGCCGGCGTTCACCGCCGCGGTTGTTAAGCGGTCCGAAGTTCATACTTACGTTGCCGTCCTTGTCGGGACCGTAGCCTACGCTGAACAGAATGACGTCGCGCTCATCGCCCTGTACGTTCTCGAGGTTCTTGATGAAGATAGGTTCTTCCACTTGGAAGGCCTTGCCTTCGAGGTCGGGGTACTTGGCCAGTTCGTCCATCAGCACATCTTCGATGAGGTTCTGCTGTGCCATGGAGAAGGCCACCACGCCAATGCTTCGCTTCGACAATTCATCGTCGGACAACCGGCGCAGAATTTCCTTTACCACAGCATCGGCTTCGGCGCGGTTGCTGCGCTTGCCGCCTTTGTCGTATGTACCCTCGACCTTCACGAGCGACACCTTCTGCAGGCGGTCGTCGGCCGACGGGAAGGTGAAGAGACGGCCTTCGTAGTACTCCTGATTGGAGAAGGCAATGAGCGACTCGTGCTTCGAACGGTAGTGGAATGCGAGGTAATGGCCGGGTATGGTCAGCGCCTGGCAATCGTCGAGGATGCTGTCGAGGTCGTCGAGTTCGGCATCTTCGTCGTCCACTTGCTGAGTATCAAAGAAGCTGGTCGGCGGCATCTGTTTGTTGTCGCCCACCACGATGAGCGCCTTGCCGCGCCCTATGGCTCCTACGGCCTCCGAGGTAGGCATCTGCGATGCTTCGTCGAAGATGACGAGGTCAAACTTAGGCTGATCCAAATCGATGAACTGTGCCACGCTGATGGGACTCATCAACATGCATGGGCAGAGCTTGGGCATCAGGTTCGGTATCTGGTCTATGATGCGACGTATGCTGGTGCCTCTGCCGCCGTTGGCGATATAGCGTTTGAGGTTTGTCACCTCGCCCTTGGCGGCTTCGATGGTGATATTTGGGATTCGTGCTGCCAAACGGCAGTAGAGCTCTTTCTTGGTCAGTTCCTGGAAGTGCTCGGTAAGCTGCCGATAGCGGTTGATGACATCTTCGAACACCATTCCGCTGAACTGGCGCAGTTCGTCGTCTGCGTCGATCATTGTCAGCGACCATTCTTTATAAAGTACCCGCGCGAGGGCATTGGCTGTTTCTGCGCCAGTATGTCCGGCTTCGATGTAGTCCACGGCAGGCTGCCAGCCTTCGGCGATGAGCTGAGCACGGCGGCTCGACCATTGGAACCACTCGCGCCACTGTTCCTTATTTGCCAGCCATGCGGCGGGGTTGAAGGATGAGGCGGTGTCGCTGACCTGTTTCAGGCTTTCGACGAAAGCGTCGGCCTTGGCCTTATTGAGCGATGGGTCAATCTTCTGCAACCGCTTCACGAAGCTGTTTTTGGCAAAGAATCTGGGCAGGAACCATTTCTTGCTGATGGCCTGCCATTCGCTGATGAGGCTGGCGGGCTGCTCGTTGGTCGTCTGCAACTGCCGCAGCAGCGTTTCCAGTTGCGCGAGGCTTTCGCGCCTGTCGCTGCTCGGTGCCAAGCCGGCGAGCTGATGTCCGTGGGGATGTCCCGTCACTTGGAAGATGGCGTCCAGCTGCGTGAGCTCCTTGCTCACGTCCTCTAGTTCGGCAGCAGTCTTTGTGCTGGCGTAGTTCATGGCTGTGTCAACGGGCTCAGCCTCGTTGCATGCCAGGTAACGCTCGATGCAGTCGTAAACCGATAAACCGCAGGCGCCGTTCTTGTGCACGGCTTGCATATATCCGTTCAGCTGCTGGCGCAGGGCAAAGAGCTCTGCCGACCGTTTCTCGAAATCCTCGCTCACATGACCGTGAGTCACATCGAGTGCCTGTTGCAGCTGTTCCAGGAAGTGCGTTTTGGTCACTTTGTTCGAATGCAGCTCCAGGCAGAACGGGTCTAATCCTATCTTTGCCAAGCGCTTCTGCACGACGCTCAAAGCAGCCATCTTCTCGGCAACGAAGAGCACGCGCTTGCCCTGGTAGAGGGCGTTGGCAATCATATTGGTAATGGTCTGGCTCTTACCCGTTCCCGGAGGGCCGTAGAGGATGAAGCTCTTGCCTTCGCCGCTCTCGATAACGGCTTCCAACTGTGAGCTGTCCACGCTGATAGGCGTAGCGATGTCTGCGGGCTTGGCGGTGAGGTCGAACTGGTGTACATCAGTGCCTGTGCCGTCGTCGGCAAACGTCAACCGGCGTTCCACGAGGCTCTGTACCACAGGACTCTGCTGCAGTTTCTCGGCATTGGTGTGGATATCATTCCACATCACGAACTTATTGAACGAGAAGAGGCCGAGCATGCTTTCGTCGAGCACTTCCCAACGCTGGTGCTGCTCAATGGCCTTGCGCAGCGCTGCAAAAACGGCCGACACATCTACTCCGCTCTCGTCAGTGGGCAGGGTATCGAACGACGGTACTAAGAGCTTGAACTGCTGACGTAGGAATTCTACGAGAGTGATGTTCATAATTGTCTCCTCGTCGCGCAGTCGGACTATGTAGCCGCCGCCGTTGCGCACTATGTCGACCGGTAAAAGGAGGATAGGCGCGTAACGCGGCTGGTCGCTCTTCTCGGTTACAAACCATTTGAGCATGCCGATGGCTATGAAAAGAGAGTTGGCACCGTTTTCCTCGAGTGCTGTGCGGGCACCTCGATAGAGGTTCGTAAGCACGGGCTTCAGCTCGGTCGCGCTGAGATATGTCAACAGCTTGTGTGCTTTGATATCCTCGTCGAACTGCGGTTTGAGCTCGGCGGCTTGAGAGGCTGAATGGAAGATACCGTCGGCCGTCTCGAGCTTCTTGCGACCTTCGGGCCACGGCTGAACAGTGTAGTTCTCGCCTGTCTGCAAGAGGTCTTCCATCTTGTTCACCTCGAAGGAGATGAACTGCACGGCGCGCTTGCCGAGGCGCGTGTTCAGCAGGTTGTTGCGCAGGCTGAAGTCCAAAAGCTTGCGCTCCCAGAGGGCTTGGCGTGTGAGCTGGCGCTCATCGATTTGCAAAGCGGCTTCCTCTGCGGCATCGATTGACGAGGCTTGGGAGGCCTCGGGAGTGCTTGGCTTTGCCGCTTCGCTATGCGAAGAACCCTCGGGCATGGTGGTGATGGGGCCCGGTGTGGAAGCCTCAGGTATGGTTGGCATAGTGTTGTCGTCTGTCATAGGGCTGTTGGTTTTTGTGTTGCGACAGAGTCGCAACAAACAGGACTTGTTTAGAAGTAACCTTCGCGTTTCTTCTGCTCCATCGACGCTTCCTGGTCGAAGTCGATGACACGGGTAGTGCGCTCGCTCTTGGTGGTGGTCATCATCTCCTCCACAATCTCCTCGATGGTGGTGGCGTTGCTCTCAACGGCTCCGGTCAGCGGCCAGCAGCCGAGGGTGCGGAAACGGACCATGCGGGGCTTGATCAATGGGCGATATTTCTCGGGCAGACGATCGTCGTCGGCCATGATTAGGTTGCCGTCGATTTCCACACAAGGACGTTCCTTGGCATAGTAGAGCGGCACGATGGGAATCTTCTCGAGGCGGATATACTGCCAGATATCAAGCTCCGTCCAGTTGGACAGCGGGAACACGCGGATGCTCTCGCCTTTGTGGATTCGGGCATTGTAGATGTCCCACAGCTCAGGGCGCTGGTTCTTGGGGTCCCACTGCTGGAACTGGTCGCGGAACGAGAAGATGCGTTCCTTGGCACGGCTCTTCTCCTCGTCGCGACGGGCACCGCCGAAGGCGGCGTCGAACTTATGTTTGTTCAGCGCATCGAGCAGGGCTTTGGTCTTCATCAAATCGGTGTGAACCTTTGAACCGTGGGTGAAAGGTCCTACGCCGGCATTGAACGCCTCCATGTTGGACTCCACGATGAGGTTCCAACCATATTTCTTGGCGTATTCGTCGCGGAACTGAATCATCTCCTTGAACTTCCATTTCGAGTCGATGTGCATCAGCGGGAAGGGTACCTTGCCGGGTGCGAAGGCTTTTTCAGCCAGTCGCACCATTACGGAGCTGTCCTTACCTATACTGTAGAGCATAACGGGGTTCTCGAATTCGGCCGCCACTTCGCGTATGATGTGAATACTTTCGGCCTCAAGTTCCTGAAGATGTGAAAGATGGTAGTTATTCATAATGTAGTTTATCTTGTTTTCTTATGTTGGAGCCTCTTGCGAGGACTGAGTTTTTCCCATTGGTGGGAAAGGCTTATTCGACCGTTTGTGTAAGCCTTTACGTCAGTATGTGTAAGCCTTTACGTCAGTATGTGTAGACCTTTACGTCAGTATGTGTAGGCTTTGTGGCTAAACGTGTGGGCGTTGACGTGCTGAAGGTCAGTTTTTGTAGACCTATTTGTTTAGCTTGAGCACCAGGTCAACCACCTGTTGGACGCTTGTTTCCAAGGGCTGTTTGCTGGTGTCGATGTCGAGTGCAGGGTGCTCGGGCACCTCAAATGGTGCGCTGATGCCTGTGAAATCCTTCACTTCTCCTCGGCGTGCCCGGGCATAGAGTCCTTTCACATCGCGCCGCTCACATTCCTCAAGGGGCGTTGAAACGTAGACCTCGAAGAAGTCGTTGTCGCCGATTATCTCGCGTGCCATCTGGCGGTATTCGTTTGTTGGCGAGACAAAGGCGGCAAGGGTGATGATGCCGGTATCTACAAACAGCTTGCCCACTTCGGCAATACGGCGTATGTTCTCGCGGCGGTCTTCGGCCGAGAAGCCAAGGCCTGCATTGATGCCCGAACGGATATTGTCGCCGTCGAGGATTCGACAGAGTAGGCCGCGCTGGTGCAGCTCACGTTCCACACCGAGGGCAATGGTCGATTTGCCCGAACCGCTGAGGCCTGTGAACCAAATCATCATGCCGCGCTGATGGAGCAACTGCTCACGAGCAGAGCGGGGCAGGGTAGTGACGGGATATATGTCAGCTCCGCCCCCAGCTCCTCCCTTTTGGGAGGTTATAGGCTGGCGCGATGTATTTTCGTCTGTAGTCATATTAATGTTGATGTTCTAATCAGAAATGTGTGTTTCTTGAAGGTGGCTTTGCCTCCCCCTCCCTGACGGGAGTGGCACGGGGCATCCTTCAGGGTGAGACTAAATCATGTTATAGAAGAACGGAATGAGCAGGACGCTGAGCACAAACACGATGAGGTTCATAGGCAGGCCTACCTTGACGAAGTCCTTGAACTTGTAACCGCCCACGCCTTGCACGATGAGGTTTGTCTGGTAGCCGATAGGCGTGGAGAATGCCGAGCTGGCAGCGAAGCAGATGCATACGACGAAGGGCATAGGATTCATTCCCAGCTTCTCGCTTACTGCCAGTGCCAACGGGAAGGCGAGAGCAGCTGCTGCGTTGTTCGTTATCAGTTCGGTGAAGATATTCGTGATGAGGAACAGGGCGGCCAGGATGATGAAGATGCCGTACTCCGATCCTTTGACGATATCGGTGAGCGAGATAATATATCCTGCTATGAAGTCGGCGAAGCCGCTCTTGGTCATCGCCGTGGATATGGCGAAGGCGCAGGCAATGGTTATCAGCACGTCCCACGAGAAGAACTTGGTGTACTTACGGGGCGAGAACATTCGCGTCCAGGCCATGATGATGACCGTGATGCAGACGAAGAAGAACATATCCAGCTTCAAGCCCGGCATGTGAGCCTGCACAAATTCCGACTGCGCCAGATACTGCTTCACCGGTTCGAGCTCGCCTACGGTGGCGCCGATAATCATCAGTATGAGCAGCACCAATGCAAACCAGCGTTTCTTCTGTCCCATAGGAGGCTCGTAGTCGCCTACGCGGTTGATCATCCAGAACACACGGCTGTCGCCCCAGGCTTTCATAAACGAGTCGTCGGCGTCGATGATAAGAGTATCCTCGTGGGTGAGACGCATATTCATGAAGTCGCCTTCGACGATGGAACCGCCGCGCGAGATAGCACGGACATGAGCGCCGTAGTGACGATAGAAATCAAACTCGTGCAAGGTCTTGCCGAGGCCGGGGAAACGGTTGCCGAGGAGCACCTCGTGGCGCGTCATGCCCGGTGCCAAGTCCTGTTCGGCCGCTTCTTCCTCGGAACGGCGGTTGTCGGGCAGGAAGTACTTGGAGAAGAAAATCAAGTAGATAAGGCCTGTGATGGCGATGAAGATACCGACCTTCGAGAGCTCGAACATCGACATACCATCGATGCCGTAGTTCATCAGCAGTCCCGGAGCGCCGCCTTCCTCCACGGCGAGTGCCTCGTCCTTGGCCTCCTGCAGCAGCATACCGTGCAGCACAAGGTTGGTTGTGGTACCTATCAAGGTGCAGATACCGCCGATGACGGTGGCGTAGGACAGCGGAATGAGGAATTTCGTGGGCGGCAGCTTCATCTTACGTGCCCAGTTCTTAATCATCGGAGCGAAGATGACCACCACGGGCGTATTGTTGAAGAAGGCCGAGATAAGCGTCACGATAGGGTAGAAGCGCAGGCCTGCAGAGGTCACCGTAGCGTTTTTCTTGGGCAGCACGCGGAAGATAATCCGTTCCAAAATACCGCTCTTACGCACGCCTTCGCTGACGAGGTAGAGCAGCGCCACCGTGATCATGCCCTTGTTGGAAAAACCTTTCAGCGCCTCTTCGGGGTTGATGATGCCTGCCACAAGCAGCAGCACCACGGCCGTGAACAGTATCAGGCCGGGGCGCAGGCATTCACGCATCAAAGCCACCAGCATGAATACCAATATCGCAGCAACATATATTATCGGGAAAGACATGATTGTAAACGAGTTACGTCTATGTGTTTTATTTCATTTTCAGGATTACACCGCCCAGGGCAGGCAGGCTGACATGGGCAGGCTTCTCGGGCGTGAAGGCTATGGTTGTAGCCTGGTCGGTGAGCAGGTCGGTGGCTTTAGCCTTGGCTTTGGGCTTGAGGCCGTAGATCTGGAATACCGAGTCAGGGATATTTATATCCACTTCGGCCGGTTTATCATCGAAATTTGCTACGCACAGCAGCACCTCTTTGCCTGCGCGGCGTAGGTAGGCGTAGTGGCGATGCGGATTAAACGAACCGCCCTGCTGGTTGACGTACATGAGGTCGAAGAAGTCGCCTTCGCTGATGGCACGCTCGGTGGAGCAGAGGTTTAAGAGCTTGGCATAAAAGCCTTGAAGCTCAACCTCTTGCGGTGTGAGCTGCTTGCCGTTGAACTTACCTTTGTTGCGCCAGCGGTAAATGGTGTTCACGGTCCAGTAGTCGAAGATAGTGGTGCGGCCGTCGCGCCCGCTGAAGCCTTCGTCGTCCATGGCGCGCTCGCCCAGTTCCTGACCGAAATACATCATCACGGGACCTGTGCTATAAGTTGCAGCCACAATCATCGGAGCACGTCCACGCTCGCCGTCGCCGGCAAAGAAGTCGGATGCGATGCGCTGCTCGTCGTGGTTCTCGAGGAACGAGAGCATGTGTGGGCGGATATCATCCACAGCCTGCCAGCACGAGGTAATGGCGGCGGCGTTGGCATTGCCGCAGGTTACTGCGCGGAGTGTGTCATAAAGGCCTACCTTATCATAGAGATAGTCGAAACCGCCTTCGTGGATATAGCGGCGATAGGCGTCGGGACCGTAGATCTCAGCAATGAACACCAGTTCGGGATGAGCCTCCTTGACCTTGGGGATAGCCCAGCCCCAGAACTCGCATGGCACCATTTCCGCCATATCGCAGCGGAAGCCGTCGATGCCCTTGCCTGCCCAGAATTGCAGGATGTTGAGCATCTTTTCCCATGTCGAGGGCACCGGGTCGAAGTGATTGACGCGTCCTGCAGTATAGTCTACGCCGTAGTTCAGCTTCACGGTTTCATACCAGTCGTCCTTGTGGGCGAAAGCCGAGAACACGTCGTTGCCGGTGGCGCGGGCGGGCTGCTCCACGTAGGGCTCGGGTTCGTCGGCCTTGAGGTCGAAATCAGCCTGAAGCTGCTCGCCGGGGAAATAGTAGAAGTTGTTGCGCGGCGAGAAATGTGTAGTAGTATCGTCGGAAGCGCCGAGGTCCTCGGTGCCTTCGGGGCAGACGTCGCTGTGGTACTGACGGGCCACGTGGTTGGGTACGAAATCGATGATAACCTTCAGGCCAGCCTCGTGAGAGCGCTGCACCAAGGCTTCAAACTCCTGCATGCGCGCCAGCACACTGGTGGCGATATCGGGGTCGACATCGTAGTAGTCCTTGATGGCATAAGCCGAGCCGGCCTTGCCCTTGACTATGGCACGGTGGTCATGGGCAAAGCCATAGGCCGTGTAATCGGTCTGTGTGGCATGCTCTATGATGCCCGTGTACCAGATATGTGTAGCGCCGAGCTTGCGTATCTCTTCCAAGGCCTTGGGCGTGAAGGCTGCCATGGTGCCACAGCCGTTCACCGCCTTGTCGCCATTGTGCTCGTTCACGTTTACGTCGTTGCCGAACAGACGCGTAAACACTTGATATATTACTGGTTTCTGCATTTCTACAGGTTCGCTGTTGAACGAGCAAGCTTGCGTCAGACCCGCCAGGAGCCCGATGCAAGCTTGCACAATTAGGTTTTTGAATAATGTCTTTTTCATAAGACGGATACTATTACAGTTCCGTAGCTCCGCGCACCACAAGGCCTTCGACGCCTTTGGCTATCTTGGCAATCATGCCCTGCAGGGCCTTGCCCGGTCCACATTCGGTGAACTCGGTAGCGCCGGCGGCCACCATGGCCTGCACTTCCTGAGTCCATCGCACGCTGGCGGTGAGCTGAGCTATGAGGTTTGCCTTGATCTCTTCGGGCTCGGTGTGAGCCTTGCCGTCTACGTTCTGATAGATGGGACATTTGGGAGTGTGGAACTCGGTGGCCTCGATGGCAGCCTGGAGCTCGTCCTTGGCGGGTTGCATCAGCGGGCTGTGGAAGGCTCCGCCCACAGGCAGGGGCAGTGCACGCTTAGCGCCTGCAGCCTTCAGCTTCTCGCATGCGGCATTGATGGCTTCAATGGTGCCGCTGATGACCAGCTGTCCGGGATTGTTGTAGTTGGCGGGCACGCAGACGCCGCCTTCGGCAGCCACTTCAGCACAGATGTTTTCGACGGTTTCATCGTCGAGGCCGATGATGGCAGCCATGGTCGAGGGCTGAGCCTCGCAGGCTTTCTGCATAGCCTGAGCACGGGCGCTGACCAGTTTCAGACCGTCCTCGAACGAGAGGGCGCCGGCAGCTACCAATGCGCTGAACTCACCGAGCGAATGGCCGCCTACCATATCGGGCTGGAATTTGTCGCCCAGGCAGATGGCTGTAATCACAGAGTGCAGGAACACGGCAGGCTGCGTCACCTTAGTCTGCTTGAGCTCGTCGGCCGTGCCTTCGAACATTATTTTGGTAATCTCGAAACCGAGGATTTCGTTTGCTTTGTCGAACAGAGCCTTCGCTTCGGCGTTGCTCTCGTAGAGGTCTTTGCCCATACCTGAGAACTGGGCACCCTGACCGGGGAATACAAATGCTTTCATTTCTTGAGTTATTGTTTTAGTTGAATATTCTGTTTTGTGCTCGCTTTGAGCTCACGCACGCGCGTCCTTATTAATGTAAACGCGTATATCGGTTGCAAAATTAGTTAATTTTTTCGTCTTTACACTCTTTTTTTCGGTTTTTCCTTATTTTTAACGTGCTTTGTTTGTGCAAATGGCCTTTAAACCTTACTTTTGTGCTCGAAAACGTACAAAAGTGATGATTAAGTGGTGCGAGAGCCTGACTTGCAAGGCTGAAGCTAACGTTTAGGGATTTTCTCCTACGAATTAGGATTTTTCCCCTTTGAAGCTCCGAAACTCGCAGTAACTTTGCACCGACTTAAGAAATCAACCGACGTAAACAAGCAAAAAGAACCAATTAATTTTATACGCAAATGAAGTACACAAAGAATCTGTTGGCAGCCCTGGCGCTGCTCTTCGTGCCACTCTCGATGACGGTGGCTCAGGACGATGTCTACTTCGTTGGTAAGAAGACGAAGAAGGCAGCTACTGAAGTTAAAGCTGCTACCCAGCAGCCGACAACTCACTACACTCCAGTGGAAATCATTTACGCCGACGATGACGAAGCAGTGAACGTGAGCGGCTCGAAGCGCGATGTCGACGAGTACAATCGTCGCGGCAGCTACGGCCGTCAGAGCATGATGGTGGAGAATCCCGATGGCACTTTCAGCTATCAGGTGCCCGGCAACGATACATTATATATCATGCCCGACTCCACGGCCGTCACTTCCCGTTCGCTGGCCAACGACGCCTATTCACAGGGCTACAACGAAGGCTATCAGGACGGTGAGGACTACGCTCTCACACGCCGTATCAACCGCTTCGGCTATGGCTACAACTACTACGACGATCCTTTCTACTGGGATTCCTACTGGTATGATCCCTACTGGAGCTACGGCTACTATGGCTGGACCCGTCCCTACTGGGGCTATCGCGGCTACTGGGGCTATGATCCCTACTGGTATGGCGGCTATTATCCCTACTATTCCTACTATGGCTGGGGTTACTATCCCTCCTACTGGGGCTATGGCGGCTACTACCGCGGCTATTACGGTCGTCCACATAACTCCCGCACCGACGGTTCCCACACTTCCCGCTACCGTGGCGACACGGGCCGCTCGGCAGGTTACAACCGTGGTCGCGGCACCGTGAACAGCTCCGGCACCGTAATCAACAGCGGTAGAACCCGTTCCTTCGGCACGCAGCAGTCCACTACCAGCCGTTCGGCCAACACGGGTACCTACAACCGTGGCACAGTGACCAATAGCACCAACCGCGTAAGCTCATTCGGCACCAACCGTTCAACCTCTTCCAGCTCATCCAGCGCATCGCGCAGCAGCAGCTTCGGCACCAGCTCCAGCTCCAGCAGCTCGCGCAGCGGCGGCTTCTCGAGCGGCAGCTCCAGCAGCTCCCGTAGCGGTGGCTTCTCTGGCGGCGGCGGTGGCGGCGGTTTCACCGGTGGCAGCCGTGGTGGCGGCGGAGGCGGTCGTGGCCGCTAAGGCTTACCCTAATGGTATAAATGAATAAGCTAATCATCAGTCATTCATCTTACAAAGCGCTTTGCGCAACTCTATACAGACAACTATGAAAAAGATAATTGTATTTGCTTTCGCTGTCATGGGCTTTGCCGCTGTGCAGGCTCAGGACACATATACCAACGACCGCATCACCAACACTTCCGACGTTCACGGAACGGCTCGTTACGTGGCAATGGGCGGCGCTATGGGAGCCCTGGGCGGAGATATCTCGGTCATCAGCAATAACCCTGCCGGTATCGGACTGTTCCGCCGCAACGACATCAGCATAGGCATGGGCGCCATGATTCAGGACGCCGATGCTATCGACGGCGATGCCCGCGGTCACTACAGCTTCGACCAGATAGGCTTCGTGGCTGCTTTCAACAACTCCAACGGCAACAACGTGAACATCGGTGTGAACCTGCAGAAGAAGATTGATTTCCGCGGTTCTATGATAGCCGAGAACGGCGTTTTGCATGGCCTCTCGCAGGCTGCGCAGATGGCAGGTCTGATGACCGACTTCGGTCAGGACTACAGCAAGAACTCAGGCTCGCTTATGAACCAGGCTTTTGGAGTAGGTATCTACGATGTGTTTGCCGGCGACGGCGGTCAGATGCAGTATTTGGCCAACAAGAACTCGTTCTACCGCACCTCCAGCGGCAACCTCTACGGCCTCGACATGAACGTGTCCGGTGGTGTGCAGGACCGTGTCTTCTGGGGTGCTACCTTCGGTGTGAACTTCCTCAACTACAATAGCAACACCTCTTATCTTGAGATGCGCGACGGTTACTATGAGGACAAGCCCCTTCCTGCTTACAAAATTCAGGACTACACACTCGATGCTCAGCACGACGTGAGCGGTGCCGGTTTCAACATCAAGGCCGGAACCATCATCCGTCCCATCGAGGACAGCCCCTTCCGCTTCGGTATCGCCATCGAGACTCCGACATGGTACACACTTAAGCAGGAGGACAGCTACTTCACCTTCTACACCAAGTGGCAGAACAACGGCTGGAACGAGCAGGCCAAATCCTACGACTATACCTACAATTACGATGATGGACAGTATCACCAGTACGACAGCCCCGATGCCAACTACCTGGAGTTCAACCTCCACTCACCTTGGAAGTTCCGTCTCAGCCTCGGCTCAACGGTTGAAGACTTCCTGGCATGGGACGTAGAGTATGAGTATTCGATGAACAACCGCGCCACCATGGGCTATCCGCGTCAGGAGAGCAGCGGCTGGGACGACCAGAGCGTGGGAATGGACAGCGACAAGGCTATGAATGCTCTGACGAAGAACACCATCAACGGTGTGCACAACCTCCGCGCAGGTCTTGAATACAAGCCCGCTCCTAAGTTTGCCGTTCGTGCCGGTTACAACTTCTTCAGCGCTCCTATGAAGGACAATGGCCGTTTCGACCAGACCATCGATTCGTACTACATGAACTTTGTCACGGGCACGGATTACATGAACCTGAAGGCTGCCAACATCTTCTCGTTCGGTATGGGTTATCGCGGCAAGATTTTCTATGCCGACGTGGCTTACAAGTATCGCCGCCAGCACGGTGATTTCTATGCCTTCGACGACCGTTATCAGACGGCTGTGGCTCCTGAATCACAGTTCATCACCGACCCCGGCGATCTCACGGCTACTGACGTGAAGCTCGATCGTCACAACGTGACTTTCACTCTCGGGTTCAAGTTCTAAGGGGAAAGAAAGACCCTCTCCCCGCTCCCCCGCAGGGGAGGGCTTCGCTTCGCTCAAATAGAGGCTGTGCTATCCGGCACAGCCTTTTCTCGTTTCTATAACTTGAATCCCGGAAACACCGGAAAGACCGGAAAAGCCGGATATCCCGGAAATACCGGTTCAAAGGCTCGGGGTGAGCTTACGAGAAGAGGCTGTGTCGGGTGACACAGCCTCTTGGGTGATGTGCAGGCTGACGAACAGCCTTGCGTGTGCGGTTTAGTTCTTGAATTCAGTAGCAGCTTCAGCAGCCTTCTTCAGGGCCTTAGCCTTAGCCTTCTCGGCCTTGAGCACTGCGTTAGCCTTCTTGATCTCAGCCTTAGCGTTCTTGATGATCTCCTTCTGGTCCTTCAGGGCGCTGTTGAGGTCACGCACTTTCTTCTCGGCGTCGCGGACAACTTCCTTTTGCTGCTTGATGGTAGCGTTAGCCTGTTCAATCAGGAGGGCGCTGTCGTGGTCGTCGCTTACTGTGTTAGCGCTTACGGTCATGGTCATTGCCATGGCGAAAGCAAGGATGAACATTTTCTTCATTGTCTTGAAATTTAATTTGGTTAATGTTAATACTCTTGGTTGTATACTTTCGTCCAAACTCTAAGTTTTGACTCAGTTTGTCGTTTATCGTTTAACGTTTATCGTTTCAGGTCCGTACTTCGAGCGAAGCCCTCAACTGTCAACTATCACCTGTCAACTATCACCTGTCACCTGTCAACTGTCAACTAAATAACCTGTCAACTGTCACCTGTCACCTGTCACCTGTCAACTGTCACCTGTCAACTATCAACTGTCAACTATCAACTGTCAACTCGTCAACTGTCAACTCGTCAACTAAATCAAGTACTGACTGCTGATGCTCTCGTTGTCCTCCACTCGGCGAATAGTTTCGGCGATGAGGTCGGCGATGGAGATTTGCTTCACCTTGGCGCAGCGGTCGGTGTAGGGGATGGAGTCGGTGAATACCATTTCGGTGAGCTTGCTTGCCTGCACACGCTCGCTAGCGGGACCGCTCATCACACAATGGCTGGCAATGGCTCTGACGGAGCGCGCGCCGTTCACTATCATAAGGTCGGCAGCCTTGGTGATGGTGCCGGCGGTGTCGACCATGTCATCAACGAGCACCACGTTGGCGTCGGTCACGTCGCCGATAATCTGCATCGAAGCCACTTCGTTGGGGCGGCGTCGCACTTTGTTGCAGAGCACGAGTGGGCAGCCCAGGTACTTGGCATAGGTAGAGGCGCGCTTGGAACCGCCCACGTCGGGCGTGGCTATCACGAGGTTCTCGAGGTTGAGGCTCTGTATGTAGGGCAGCATCACGCTTGAGGCGTAGAGGTGGTCTACCGGCACATCGAAGAATCCCTGTTCCTGGTCGGCATGCAGGTCCATGGTGATGACGCGGTTGATGCCTGCCACCGAGAGCATATCAGCCACCAGCTTGGCGCCGATGGCCACGCGGGGCTGGTCCTTGCGGTCCTGACGCGCCCATCCGAAGTAGGGTATTACGGCGTTGATGGTTCTTGCCGAGGCGCGCTTTGCGGCATCGATCATCAGCAGCAGTTCCATCAGGTTGTCGCTGTTGGGGAATGTGCTCTGCACGAGGAACACGTCGCGTCCGCGCACCGTTTCGTCGTAGCAGACCGAGAATTCTCCGTCGGCGAAGTGAGTCACTGTGATATTACCCATAGGCACGCCCAGGCTCAGGCATATCTTCTCTGTGAGATAGCGTGTAGCAGTGCCGGAGAAAACAAGGAATTTATTCATAGGTGTTACGGCTGAAAGCCGCGCTTTTTAGTTAAGAGTTAAGAGTTATGAGTTAAGAGTTTATGTTTGGTAATTCTTATTTTTAGCTTCGCTGACTTTTCATGCAAGCTTGATTGCTCTCGCTGCTCTGAAAGTTCACTTTTCATTTTTCACTTTTCACTTTTCACTTTTCACTTACGTCACTCTTATCCCGCTGCCTTCCTCAGTTTGCGGAAGTGGGCTATGACCTCTTTGTAGTCGAGGCCCGAGTGGATATTGAAACGTGTCCAGAGGTCGCCCAGTATCACGGCGCCGCCGAAGCCGTAGTCCTTGAGCAGCGGCAACGTGTCGCTGTTGACGCCGCCGGCAGCCATCACCTTGCGGTCGATGAGTCCGGCATGAGTGGCGGAGCTGAGCATCTCAGGTGTGAAGGCGGCGTTGCGGTCGGGGTATGTTATGCTGTTGAACACAGGCGAGAGGAACAGGTAGTCGAAATCGGGGCGATGCTCCCTCAGCTCGTCTATGCTGTGGCACGAGCGGCTTATCTGCCCGTGGTAGTTTTGTGGCGGTTCGGGATTGGCGCGGTTGAGGTGTATGCCTCGCAGGTTGAATTCTTCTTTGAGGTAGAAGTGCTCGTGCACCACGATTTGGTTGTGCCACTGCTCGGGCAGCAGCGTCAGCAGGCGCTCGGAGTACACGGGCTCTGTGCCGGGCTTGCGCAGGTGCAGCAAATCCAGCCCTTCCTCGAAGAGTGCATTTATGATAGTGTCTTCCTCTACGAAGAAATCAGCTGTTGACAAGAGGATTAGTTTCATGCTCTTACTGCTTTTCGCTGCAAAGATAATCAAAAGTTTGGAGAATGGCGACTAAAGCATAAAGTTTTTTTGCTAAATATGCTTTTTCTTACTTTTCCGCACGGTGGTGGGGCGGGGCAGTGGCGCTTACACCTCCAGCGGGAACAGGCCGTAGAGCTCTGCGTCGATCATGTTCGTCACCTGTTGGAAGGCTTGTGGATCTTCGCCGAACTTGCAGTTGTCGCCGTCGATGATTATGAGGTTGCCGGTATATGTCTTTATCCACTCTTCGTAGCGCTCGCTCAGGCCCTGGAGGTAGTCGATACGGATGCTCTGCTCGAACTCGCGGCCGCGCTTCTGAATCTGAGCTATGAGCGTGGGAATGCTCGAGCGGATATAAATCATCAGGTCGGGCAGTTTCACCAGCGACATCATCAGGTCGAACAGGTCGGTGTAGTTCTCGAAGTCGCGGTCGCTCATATATCCCTGGGCATGCAGGTTGGGTGCGAAGATACGTGCATCCTCGAAAATAGTGCGGTCCTGCACTATCGTCTCGGTGCTCTTGGCTATCTCCACCACGTCCTTGAACCGTTTGTTCAGGAAGTATATCTGTAGGTTGAATGACCAGCGCCCCATATCCTTGTAGAAATCGTCGAGATATGGGTTGAAGTCTACAGGTTCAAACCGTGCCGTCCACCCGTAGTGGGCAGCCAGCAGCTTTGTCAGTGTTGTTTTGCCGGAACCTATATTGCCGGCGATAGCGATGTGCATGCTTTATAAGTTAAATGTAAGCCCCGGGCTATTCCGGGAACAGGTTGAATAGAGTGTGGTCGATTTTATCTATTATGTGGGCGAAGTCTTCGGGGCGGTGCTGGAAATCGAGGTTGTCGACATCGATGGGCAGAATGCGGCCCCGGTATTTCTCGTAGATGAAATCCTCGTAGAGGTGGTTCAGGTTGCGCAGGTAGTCGATGGGCATGCTCTGCTCGTAGTCGCGCCCCCGTTTCTGAATGTTGGCCACCAGATGTGGCACCGAAGCCCTCAGGTATATCATCAGGTCGGGGTAGCGCAGTATGTCCGTCATCTGCTCGAAGAGCTCCATATAAGTCTCGAAGTCGCGGTCCGAGAGGTTGCCCATGAGGTGGTTGTTGGTGGTGAACACGTACACGCCCTCGTATATACTGCGGTCCTGAATGATTGTCTCGTTGCTCTTGGCCAGCTCCACCAGGTCCTTGAAGCGCTGCTTCAGGAAGTACACCTCCAGGTTGAACGACCATCGTGCTATGTCTTTGTAGTAGTCCTCGAGATACGGGTTATAGTCCACGGCCTCGAACTGTGCTTTCCAGCCGTAGTGCTGTGCGAGCATGTTCGTGAGTGTGGTTTTTCCGCTACCTATATTTCCAGCTATTACTATATGCATTTCTTTTCGGTTTCCGAGTGCAAAGTTAAAATAAATAATTAAAAGTAAGAAGAGAAAGGGGAAAAAATACACAAAAAAGCAAGAAAGTTTAATGATTTGCATACAAGGTTAAAATTTATTGCTATATTTGGAGCCGTAAGAGTTCTAAATGTATTATGGACACGAATTAGCGTAATTCTTGACCTTAACTTTGACCTTAACCTTAACTGTTTGAAAAGTAGATTGACGAAGATTGACGAATAGATTGACGAAGATTGACGTGAATATCTCTTGGACGTGGAATACTCGTTCACTTAGCAAAGAGTTTTTTTGAGCCGTCAATCTTCGTCAATCTTACCGTCAATCTTCGTCAATATAATATACTTCAGCTGATGGTTTGTGGTCGTTAATGTTCAATTCTTGGTAATTCCTGTAAAAGCATAGGGAATTATGATAATTACGCTAATTCGTGTCCCCAAAAACCGTGTTAACTTTGTGGTTGAATATAATTCGTTTAATTCGAATAATTCGTTGTTGAAAAAAACATTACCGGGGTGAAATGAGCGTAATTAGTTTTAGGGGAGAACTTGGCGTGGGCTACTTCACGTCCCAAGTGTCGCGCCAGCGCACTACCGGCTTACCGTCCTCAAACTCTATCGGCAACCAAATATAACGCGCATCGCTCGGATGACGGGGGCGCCAGATGTCGGCCATGAAAATATAGCGGGATTTGACGGTGGTGAGGGGCGCGTCGAGCGTGAGGATATACGTGCTTTGGCCGCCGAAGGTAAGCTCCTGCTTGGGACCGCGACACGGATTAGGATGCTGAGTCCACGGGCCCCAGATGCTGGGCGCCGAGAACATGCGGGCCTCGTTGGGCGCCCACCCTGTGCAGCCCGAGGTTATCATCCAATAAGTGCCTTCGTGCTTGAAGATGGCCGGTGCCTCGTTGTGACCGGCCGGTGCCACACGCGTGTAGCGGCCTGTGTGGTGGAGGTAGTCGTTGGTGAGCTCCGCGATGTGCAACGTAAGGTTTTCCTCCGACGAGAATATATGATAAGCGCGGCCGTCGTCGTCGACATAAAGCGTCATATCGCGTGACATCTGACCTGTGCCGAAGTCGCGTTTCACGAAGAGTCCTTCGCCCACAGCCTTCAGCCAGGCGGGCGTCCAGGACTCACGGAAATGGGCGGCATCGAGCGTGTCGAGCACAGCCTTGGTATCAGCCTTCAGGGGCGCTGCCACAGCCCGTTCGGTCAGGAACTCCACAGGCCAGGTGCCCGGGTTGGCACGTTGGGAATAGAGGAACTGATACGGGCCTTCAGGTCTCCGGGCTACTGCCACGCCGTAGCGCGCCGCGTTATACCCGCGTCCTTTCAGTTCGAGGTGAAACCACATGCAGAACCTTTTGGTCACGGGGTTGTAGATGACCTTCGGGCGCTCCAGTATGCAGCCCCGCTCGATATCCGAGCCCCGCTCGTCGCTCACGCTGAGCGCCGTGCCGCAGTTGTGCCAGTTCACGAGGTCCTTGGACGAGTAACAGGTGACGCCGACGAGGGCATCGGAGGTGTGGTCGGACTTATGCTCACCAAACCAATAGTAGGTATCGCCGTACTTGAGGATACCGCCGCCATGGGCGTTGATGTGCTGACCGTTGTCGTCGGGCCATAGCTCACCCGACCGGATTTGAGCTGTTGCGGTGGCGCAGAGCAACAACTGACAAAGCATTAATGCAAGAGATTTACGTTTCATAGTGATTATTGTTTTTAGGGAAGCCCCTGGGAGTTAAGAATTAAGAGTTAAGAGTTAAGAGTGGGTAGTTAAGATTATTGTCTATTATGGTAATTCGTGTCCAAAAAAGATCTGTAGTCTGTAGAGAATATGTTTCGTTTAATTCGCTTAATTCGTTGTTTAAGAGAAAAAGCTACTTCGCCGTCACTATCTCCTTGAACGCTGAGCCGAAGATGACGTATTGAGTGTTGCCGGCGATGGTGCCTTCGTTCTGCCCCCACAGGAAAGGCCAGTCGTCGAAGTTCTCGAAGTGGTCGGGCTTGCGGAACAGCAGTCCCGGAGCCACGTTGCCGGGGATGAACGAGAAGTCGGCACGGTTGTTGCCGTAGAACACCTGCTTGGGGCGGGCTGCGCCTACGACGGCTACGAAAGAGTAGTTGTGGTAGGGATGGCAGCCGAACAACCAGTCGGCAGTACGGACCACGGTCTCGAGGCTGATGATGTCAGGGAAGAACCTACGGGCCAGGCATACCGTGGTGCCAAAGCTAAGCACCTGGCCGCCGCCAGCCCAGTTGCCGAGGCCGATAGGCACGCCGTAAGGGTTCTGGCGCGCCAGGCTGTCGGCATAGGCGGCATAACGTTGCACATAGGGGCGCAAGCGCTGGCGGTAGGCTTCATCCTTCAGAGGAATGGAGTCCAGGGCGCGTTGCATAGCAGAAGCCACGTTGCGTTCGAGGGCATCCCAAATGGAGCCGTTTTGTCGGCCGCGGCCTTGGCGTGCCATGCGCGACGGACGAGCGGCCTGCAGCGCCGAGGCTTCCTGGCGCAGACGGTTGGCCTGGGTGAGGGCGCGGTCGGCGAGGGCATCGTTGTAGCCCTTCATCACGCGGGCTGCTGCTGTGAACATATCTGCTGCCTGAAGGTCGAGGCCCGGGTTACGGGTGGTGAAAGCCCACATGTCATCGGGCGTGCCGCTGCTGCGGCCGTCGGCGCTGACCTCGTAGGGCTTGAGTGTGGGGTCGTAGTGGAGTCCGTCGGTGATTGACGCGGCGTCGCCGAGGTGGTGGTAGTTGTCGAGCACCGAATTGGATAGGGTAGAAGCCATATGCCCTATGTTCTCGGCCTGTGCGAGCATGTTCAGCAAGCCGTGTTCGATAAACTGCAGCACGTCAGGCACGCCGTCGGGGCGGTGCAGTTCCACGTAGCGCTGCTCCTCGCTGACGAATGTCTCGTCGCGTTGTGGATGGAAGAGCTCCCACGTGCGAATGAAATTATGCACTACGCTTATGTTCGAGCCCGTCTCGATGTCGAAGTCGCCGGCATCGAAGTAGCCGCCTACGTTCAAGCCCGGGATAAGCTCCAGAGGCTTGTACTTGGTATCGGTGCGCGGGCCCTGACGGTGCAGGTCGAAATGGTCGCTCTCGGGAGCCTGAAGGTAACCCTCCTTGAAGGGCTCGCCGTGCCATGTTCGGTAGCCCTCGGTCACATACATATGATTCATGTGAATAGGCACCCAAACGTCGGTGGTGGCATCGGTGATGCGGTCGTAGACGTGGTCGTCGATGATGAAGTCGTTGGTTCGCGTAGTTCCGTATTCTATGCAGTACACGCCGGGCTGGGTGACCTTCGAGAAATCGAATTTCGCGTAGTTGTACTTGTAGAACGGTCCCCACGTCTCCACGGCGCCTTGGTAGGCCACGGAGCGTGTGCCGTCGTCGCTGATGCGCAGCAGCGAAGCGGTTGGCTTCACGGCATCGTTCTTGTCGAGCTCGATGACGGCCACCTTAGGCAACTGCGGCATATAACCCACCTGCGAGAAACCTATGTTTGGCTCGCGAATCCAACCGGGGATGGCGTGAGGCTCCACGGTCCATGTGACCACTTTTCCCGTGCGCCCTGCGGGCAGGAGGCTTCGCAACACAAACCACCCGTTCTGCGCCAGGATACGCCCATCGTAGAGGCGTAGCTGGGCATCGTTGCTGCTCACGCGGATCAAGCGTTCCGGGTCGTCGGTAGCCAGGGCTATGGTATGCCCTGAATCCAAAGGCAACGGATCTACGAAACGGCCTGTGCCGCGGTCGTCGTATGTGCGGAAGCCCTTGAACTGACGGGGCTTCTGGGCGTTGGGACGAGTGATGGTCTGGCTCGTGGCGTAGCGCGGCAGGCGTCCCAGACGGCCGTCGGCCATGTAAGTCTTAAGCCAGTACTGCGAAGGCAGGAACTCAAGGTTGAAGCCGGCCTCGCCCACCAGTTTCTCGGGCACGGGCTTGTCCAGCCAAACGGCTATCTCCACGGCCTGCCCTTTGGCGGTTACCACGACGCGGCTGTCGAAATCGTAGTCGGCATAGCGCATGGCCACCTCTATGGTTCCGTGGTCGCGGTCCACCGTGCGGCTTGTCATCGCGGGCACCAAATCCCATTGCTCGGGAGTGTTGTTCAGGCGCACGGCACCGCCCTGCACGGTCCTCACTCCGTGGTGGATAATCTCTATGCCCGAGTTCTTCTCGTCGTTGAAACCTCCATTGAAGCTGTTGTTGAACACAAGCACGTTAACGCCCTGACGTTCAAAGTATTCAAGGTTGTTCAATCGCAGGTCTTGTGCTTGCGCAGTCACGGCAACCGCTAAGAGGGTGAGAAAGCTTTTCCGTTTCATTGTCGTGAATGTGTTTGTGATTTAAAGGTGTGTCTTCAGCTACCCTTTCGCCATGTGGTAGATGGCCTCCATGTCCTCGGCGTGTAGCACCTTGAGGCGCCCACAGGTGGACTTGTAGTTGCGGCTGCACTTACGCACCATCTCGCGTATCTCATCATCGGTAATTTCGCGGCCGATGAGTTCGCGTATGTTGATAGGCATGCCTATGTCGTGGTAGAAACGCTCCATGGCCTCGATGCCCTTCAGCGCCGTGGCTTCGGGGTCGGTGAAGTCGTTGGGCACGTCCATCACGTTTACGGCAAACCTTACGAAGCGGCTCAGGTTCTCGTGCATCACATACCGCGCCCAGCTCGGCCATACGGCAGCAAGCCCGGCACCATGGGTAACGTCGAACATTCCGCTCAGCTCATGTTCCAGCTGGTGCGTGGCCCAGTCGTCGCTGATGCCGCAGCCCGTGAGGCCGTTGTGCATCAGGCTTCCGCCCCACATTATCTGTGCCCTGTAGCGGTAGTCCTCGGGATTCTTGAGCACGGCAAACACGGCGTTCTTCATCGAGCGCAGCAGCGCTTCAGCCAGGTCGGTGGTGATGTCCATGTCGTCGTCCTTGGTGAAGTAGCGCTCCATGGTGTGCATCATCATATCGGTCACGCCGGCAGCCGTCTGATAGGGTGGGAGAGTGAAGGTGCGCTCGGGGTTCATGATGGCAAACTTCGGGCGCGAGATATCGTCGGAATAGCCCAGCTTCACGTCGCCGTCCTCGTTGGTGATGACGCTCGACCAGCTCATCTCGCTGCCGGCAGCAGGTATGGTGAGGACGCTTGCCACGGGCACCATAGCCGTAGGTTTGACCTTGCCAAGGTATATGTCCCACACGTCGCCGTCCATGCACAGGCCGTAGGCTATGCACTTGGCGGAGTCGATGACGCTGCCGCCGCCTACGGCAAGGATGAAGTCTACGCCTTCGCTACGGCACAGGTCGATGCCTTTCTTAGCCAGCGACAGGCGCGGATTGGGCACTACGCCGCCAAGCTTGACAAACGGTATGCCGCCTTCGTCGAGCAGGCCGCAGATCTTGTCGAGCAAGCCTGAGCGGATGGCGCTCTGGCCGCCATAGTGTACAAGCACCTTGGTGCCACCGTATTTTTTCACTAACGGAGCTACCTGCTCCTCGGCCTGACGGCCAAACGCCACCTCTGTGGGTGCATAGAATTTAAAGTCTTGCATAGTAATTCTAATTATTATGATGTGTCAGTTCTTGGCTTTTTTCTGATGTTCACGCATGTATTCGCGCGGCGAAACGCCGTAGAAGCGCTTGAAGATGGTGGAGAACGAGGCGGAGTTGTTGAAGCCGCAAGCATACATCACCTCGGTGATGTTCATGCCCTGGTTGGCGAGGAGCTGTGCGGCTTGCTTCAGACGAATGCTCAGTATGAATTCGTGAGGCGTCTGCCCCGTGAGTTCCTTCATCTTGCGGTGGAGGTGAACGCGACTGATGCCCACTTCGTTGGCGATACGGTCCACGCTTAGCTCGTCGTTGCCTATGTTCTTGTTTATCACGGCCATGATGCGGTCGAGCAACTTATCGTCGGGCGATTTCACCTTCAGGTCGTCCACTTGTTCCTCCAGCTGGTCTGTACGCCCGTATTTCATGCGTAGCAAATCGTTGCGGTTGAGCAGGTTGATGACTGTTCGGCGTAGGATATCCATGTTGTAAGGCTTCACGATATATGCATCGGCACCTGTCTCGAGGCCTTCGAGCTGGTCCTCGTCGCTGTTCTTTGCCGTGACGAGTATCACGGGAATATGGTTTGTGGCGGGGTTGGCTTTTATCTTGGAGCACAGGGCGTTGCCGTCCATCTCGGGCATCATCACATCGGAGATGACGAGGTCGGGCGGCGTGGTGACAATCTGCTTCAGGCCCTCCATGCCGTTCTCGCAGGCCGTGACATCATAGTCGTCGCGCAGTTCGGCAGCTAGCGCTTCGCGTATCTCGTAGTCGTCCTCGACGATGACCAGCGAATGGCGTCGGCCGGGGTTGGGAAGCTCGTTGACGGGCTCCTCGGCCTTCTCTTCCCCGTCGTCGATGACCACTTCCGCTACGGCTGCCTGCGCAGGTGTTATCATCTCGTCGGCGGTGAGATGGGCATTGCCCAGAGGTATCACCACAACGAATTCGCAGCCGGGGCCGTCGGCGTTGTTGTGCACGCTGATATTGCCGTGGTGCAGTTCCACAAGTGCTCGTGTCAGGTCGAGGCCTATGCCTGTGCCGACATGGCTGTCGGACGAGTTCGACGGCTGCTGGTAGAAACGCTCGAAGATATGCGGCATCACATCGTCGGGGATGCTATTGCCGTTGTCGTAGACGGCTATGCGTGCCTGGCTGTCGTCGTGGCTTACGCTAATGCGTATCTCGCCGCCGGGAGATGTGAACTTGAAAGCGTTTGAGAGTATGTTGACGATTACCTTGTCGAAATTGCTGCGGTCTATCCACACGGGCAGCGTATCGTCGTCGTGGAGGAAGGTGAAATGTATGTTCTTGGTCTTGGCCTGCAAGGCAAACATGGCGTAGATATCATCCACGAAGCCGATGAGGTCGGTCTCGCACATGCGCATGAACATCTGTCCCTTGTCGATTTTCCGCAGGTCCATCATCTGGTTGATGAGGCTTAGGATACGCTGGGCATTGCGACGCATGGTCTCGTACACGCCGCGGCGCTGTGGGTCGTTGTCCTTCTTGATGAGCGATTGCAAGGGCGTGACAATGAGCGTCATAGGTGTGCGAATCTCATGACTTATGTTCATGAAGAACCGCAACTTGGCATCGGCCATCTGCTCGGCATGGATATGTTCCTGAAGCTGCAGGTGGTGGCGCTCCTTGCGGCGGCGGTTGAGCAGCAACAGCCATACGCCCAAGACTCCGAGCAGGAGATAGAATATCCACGCCCACACGGAGGCATACCAGGGCGAGTGAATCTTGAGGGTGAACTGCCGCACATCGGTTTCCTGCTGGTTGTTGATGGCCTTCACGCGGAAACGGTAGGTGCCGGGTGCCATGCCGTTGAAGGTTATCTCGTTGACGCCCGTCTGCAGGCGAATCCACTCGCCTCCGTTGATGCTGTAGAGGTATGTTATATGTTCGGGGTTGTCGTAGGTGAAGGTTGAGAGCTGGAGTATGAATGCGCCGGCGTCGCTGCTCAGGTCGAAGCGGTCGGCGTTGATCACGGTGGTGTCCGTTACGGTGTACATGCCCGATTTCACGCCCGGGGTGACAGGCGTATGACCGAGTATGAAGCCTGTGAGGCAGACGTTGGCTTTCCACTCCTGCGGTTTCACGTCGGCGGGATTGAACCAGTTGATGCCGCCCGTGCCGCCGAAGAGCAGCGCCCCGCGCTCGCTCATGCTTACGGCACCATCGGAGAACTCGCTGCCCTGAAGGCCGTTGTCGACATAGTAGTTGTCCGACGTCCCGCGTGTGGGATTGAAGCAGCACAGGCCGTGGTCGGTGCCGAGCCATAGGTTGCCTTGAAGGTCGTCGATTACTGATGCTATGCCGTCGGCAGGCAGTCCGTCGGCCGAGGTGTAGCGGCTCTCCTTGCCCGAGCGGAGGTCATAGCAGTAGAGGCCGTCGACGGTGCCGAGCCAGACGCGGTCGCGCCGGTCCACATACACGTCGCGCGAGAAGGTGCCGTAGTTGGGGCAGTTGCTGCCGAAGGTCTTCACCCAGCTGTCGTGCTCGATATCGTAGCAGCAGAGGCCTACGGGGCACGCTATGAACAGGCGTTTGCCGTCGGGTGCCAGGCATAGCTTCGAGAGGTAGTTGTTGGGCAGGCTGTTCACCGTGCGGCAGGTGTCGGCCCCGTCGTGCATCTTGAAGGTCGTCTGATTGCCGCTGAGGACGTTGTAGCGCACCAGTCCGCTGCCCATGGTGGCTATCCATACGTCGCCCGAAGCGTCAGCTGCCAGGCCGAACACGTTGGCGCTGCTGCCGGGCGACAGGTTGGCGGGGTGCCATTGCCCCGACTGCGGGTCGAGCCATCCGCAGCCTTCGCCGTAGGAGCCGAGCCATATATTGCCCTTGGCGTCCTCGGCCATCGAGAGGATTGTCGAGGGGCAGGCGGTGAAGTGGCGGGCGCGGCTGAAATCGTCCTTGTCTATGAGGTAGAGGCCGTCCTTGTCGGTGCCTACCCATACGCGCCCGTGGCTGTCGATTAATGTGCTGGAAACGCAGTTGGTGCCTATCACGTTGCGGTCGCCAAGGCGGTAGCCGAGGTACCCGAAATCCATCTTCGCCTTGGGCTGCATGAAGATGCCTTTCTGCAGCAGGCACATCCATATATTGCCGTTGCGGTCCTCGAGGATGGAATAGGTCTTGCTCTTTGCCAGGTTCAGCTCGCGGCTGAAGAAGGGATTGTCGACGAGCGAATCGGTCTGCGGGTCATACACCACCACGCCGCAGCCGTCGCAGCCTATGAGCAGTCGGCCGTCGCGGCACGGGCACAGGGTGTTGACCGGCAGCGCGCGTGTCTTGTCGAGGAAGCGGAACGAGCGGTGCACATCGTCGTACACATACACGCCTTTTCCGCGCACGGCGGCGTATATATTGCCTTTGTAGTCCTGACGAATCTCGCGCAGCTGGGCACGGCAGTCCTCTTCGGTGAAGAAAGCGGTGCGCCGCTGGCCTTCGGCAAGCACCAGGCCGTCTGTCTCGGTCACTATCCAATGCCGGCCGAACGTGTCCTCGAGCAGAAAACGTACATACAGGTTGTCGGCCGTCAGCGTGGAGTCGAACGTGCCCGTGGAGCTGTTCTCGTCGAGGCGGAAGATGCCGTAGCCCGAGGTGCAGGCCAGCAGGTAGCCCTCGCTGCTCTCGGTAATATAATTAATGTATGTGTTTACCTGCTTGCCGTCGGCGCCCGTCAGGTCGAAGTCGTGGAAACGGGCTCCGTCGAAAGCCTGTACGTTCTGGTTGCTGCCTATGAGTATGATGCCGCTGCGGCTCTGGGTGATGCAGTTGATGTAGTTGCTCTGCAGGCCCGAGGCCTCGTCCTCGCGCTTGAAGATATGAAACTGGTAGCCGTCGTAGCGGTTCAAGCCGTTGTGCGTAGCTATCCATATGAATCCGTCGCGGTCCTGAAACACCTGTGTGGCCTGGTTGCTCGACAGCTGGTTGTCGGTGTTGAACAACTTGCCCATCTGTGCTTCGGCTCTGCTGCAGATGAATAAAAAGACAAGAAAAGGCAGGTATTTTAATTGCATAACTATCGGATTTGTAACAAAACCTTTGCAAATATAGCCCTTTTTATTGGTGTGACCAAAAGAAAGTTACATAAATAAAAAATCATGTAACACAAAATAAAAACCATGACGTGATTTTGTATTTACTTTGTGCTCGAAATCACACAACACAACACATCGATTTATAAACTGCGGCCTCGCGCCGTGCTAACTAAACCAAACTGCAATGAAACGTTTTCTATTTGTTGTTTCGTACTTCTTGCTGGCCGTTGCCTCACGCGCTACGGCTGCCGTAGATCCTAATTTCTACATCTTCCTCTGCTTCGTGCAGTCGAACATGGAAGGTGCA
>JAEESE010000035.1 GCA_016286165.1 Bacteroidaceae bacterium
TTCTTTTTTGACAACTAATTATACGAATTAGACGAATTAGAATTTCTACATCGAAAGTCACGAAAATGTCTTATTGAAACGCGCTCGGCCGAAGGACGCTTCTTCGAGCAAAGCGAGTCTGAAGAATTATACGAATTAATCGAATTTACACTTCATCGTGGCCATGCAAAGTTAGGGCTATAGGACAAGAAAGAATTCGTAAAATTCGTAAAATTCGTTGTCTTATAAAACATCTTCTGTGCCATCTCCTATATTATTGCCTTTTTTATTTAATGTGTGATGTGGCTGGCAACTTTGAATCTTACAACAGCCTATAGGCTTGACCGCGGTCGCATTCAACCTGAAGGTCTGTCGTTTCAGAGAGAGTGTGTTTTAATCGTCGTACTAAGGTATATAGCGTTGCTGATGCATCAGGCTTCTTGGGCCAAAGACGTTTGCAGATGTCCTGTTGCAGCAGTCGGTGGTCCGGAGCCTCAATGAAGAGTTGCAGGAGATCGTGCTGCATTGGCGTGAGGTTGAGTTCACGGCCGCTAACGCTGAAACGGCGACTTTGTGCATCGTAGGTCAATTGGCCGAGACCGACGGAGGTCGTTGCAGCCACAACTTGAAGATTGCCTTGCCTGCGCATGATGAATAAGCTCGTGGCAAGCCACATAGCGGCTAAAGCTGCAAGGAAGCCTGATGCACGTTGGTCGGAGAGGCGCCACAGGCGGGGTAGGGTGAGGCCGGTGTTAGCACGGAGCATAGTGGCCTGCTGCCGTTCGTCGTCGGCAATGGCGAGTGAAAGGTAAGCAGTGTCGCGCAACTCGGTAAGAGCGATATGGCTGCGATAGACACGAATGGTGTCGGCATCTATGCGGTCGGGTTCACACTCGCGCAAGGTCATGGCCAGGGCGAGGTCCACGCTCTGCTGTGCCTGTCGCTCGGCGCGTAGCATACTGTCGATGCCAGCGGCCAGCGAGGACGTCAGCATCACGAGGAAAACGATGTAGGCTAATTGTGGTTTCATATCATACTTACAGCAAAGATTATCAGAGCATAACGGGCAGCCTTGCCTATGGTGATAGTAAGGAAGGAGAGCCATGGGTTAGCTCGCGTGAAGCCCAGCGTAACGGCTATCACGCTGCCTATGATGGGCAGGAAACACAACACGCCTATCCACGCGCCGTAGCGTTTCATCCATCGGGCGGTGTTCTCCACCTTTTGGCGCGAGACATGGAGGTATTTTTCAATCCATTCCATGCGGCCGAGGGTGCCTATCCAGTAGTTGAACATTGAGCCTGCGGTGTTGCCAACCGTTGCGGCTACGAAAAGACGCACGGGATCGAGTCCGGCCAGTTGCAGCGCCGTGAGCACTGCCTCGCTCGAGAAAGGGAATACACTGCCGGCTATGAAAGCCGCCACGAGCAGACCCCAATATCCCCAAGACTCAAGTAAAGCAAAGAACGCTGACATAAACCAACCTTAATCTCTAATCCCTAATCTCTAATCCTTAATCCCTAATCCCTAATCCTTAATCCCTAATCTCTAATCCTTAATCCAAAACTAAAGTTGCCCAACCTCTATCTGCCTTACGATACGCTCGATGAGGCGGTCGTCGCCATCTGGGTCGTATTCCTTTTTGAGGCTTGCTTTGAAAGTCCAGGCAAAGACCTGATAGAAAGTGGCTCGTGCAGGACCGAGGAAAGCCTGCACAATCTCGAAGGCTTGCTGGTTGCATTCACGGTCGATGAGCTTGAT
Organism: Bacteroidaceae bacterium; assembly: GCA_016286165.1. Taxonomy (GTDB): domain Bacteria; phylum Bacteroidota; class Bacteroidia; order Bacteroidales; family Bacteroidaceae; genus Physcousia. The sequence goes on from JAEESE010000035.1 coordinate 1,741, forward strand.
GAGCAGTTTGCCCTGCGAATAGGTTAGCTTCTTCATCTCGGGCGTGTACTGCGCTTTTATATCACGTTCCACGGCCTTGATATGTTGATCCTTGGCCTGTTTCGTGGGCAGCGTTTCGAGCACTTGATATGTCTCGGTGAGCATCAGATTGGCTTTGCGCGCCAAAGGCAGCACACGCTTGATATTATTGACCATGCGGTTGAACTGCTGCCGCTCGCGCTCGCTCTTGAAGATCATGGGTTTATACACAGGCAACTCAGGCATGAGATAGTCCCACACGGGCTCGCCGTCGATGATGACTGGGCGCTTGGAGCGGTAGAACTGCAGCTTGATGAGCCCTGGCATTTCATCAATGCCCGGACGGTCGAAATCCTCCTCCGACGGCCAAGCGTCCTGTGCCGACAACGGGGCACAGGCTGCAAAACAAAGCCCGAGGCAGAGAAGAGCATAGCGACCTTTCATGCGTGTGTAAATCAATAGATGTATTTAAAACCGCGGCAAAAGTACATCAAAACTATGATTTCGGTGCTCTGTAGCCCTAACTTTTAACTTAAATTCTATTATCAGCGCACTCTTATACAACTTTTTTACTAACTTATGCCATAGCGTTTAAAAGTTTTTACATAACTTTGCAGCCGATTAAGGATTAAAGATTAAAGAATAGAGATTAAGGACTAAGGATTAAAGAATAAAAGATTAAGGAATAAAGATAAAAACAAATATGACCAAGGAAATAAGCAAGGACGTCCTCTACATCGGCGTCGATGATCCAACCCAACAGCTCTTCGAGAGCCAGTACCACACGCCCGAAGGCATGTGCTATAATTCTTATGTAATACTCGATGACAAAGTGGCCGTCATGGATACAAGCGACAGCCGCACTCTCGACGAGTGGAAGCAGAACCTCGCTGCTGCTCTCAACGGCCGTCAGCCCGACTATCTCGTAGTGCACCACCTTGAACCTGACCATGCCAGCGGTATAGCCGAAGTGTGTGCGCTCTATTCCAATATGCAAATCGTCTGTTCGGCCAAGGCCAAGCAGATGATGCCTCAGTATTTTGAGGACACCGCTCTTGAGGCTCGCGTCATTACCGTCAAGGAGGGCGACACGCTCGCATTGGGACGCCATACCCTGCATTTTGTCATGGCTCCTATGGTACACTGGCCTGAGGTAATGGTCACTTACGACGATGCAGACCGCTTGCTCTTCTCGGCCGATGGTTTCGGTAAGTTTGGAGTATACGACGCCGATGCCGACGACTGGGCTTGCGAGGCTCGACGCTACTATTTTAATATTTGTGGCAAGTATGGTGGACCCGTGAGTACTCTCTTGAAGAAAGCTGCGGCGCTCGATATAGATAAGATTCTTCCGCTTCACGGCCCCGTGCTCGAAGGCGAGAAGATGGCTGAGGCAGTGCGCCTCTATACCATTTGGAGCGCTTATGATGTGGAAACCGAGGGCGTGTTCATAGCTCATGCCAGCATTCATGGTAATACAGCCCAGGCTGCCGAACGCCTTGTGGAGATACTCAAAGCAAAGGGATGCCCGAAGGTGGCCATCACCGACCTCTGCCGCGACGATCTGGGCGAGGCCATCGAAGATGCCTTCCGCTATGGAAAGATGGTGTGTATGGCTTCAAGCTACGATGCAGGCGTCTTCCCGCCTATGTACGATTTCCTGCATCACCTTGATATTAAGGCTTATCAGCGCCGCCGCGTAGCCTTGATAGAGAACGGTTCGTGGGCTCCCAGTGCTGCCAAGGCCATGCGCGCCATGCTCGAAGGCATGAAGCAGGTGGAGGTGGTAGAGCCTGTCGTCACTCTGCGCGGACGCATGAAAGACTCCGACATACCGCAGCTCGAAGCGCTTGCAGAAGCTATTTTGAGCTGAACAATAAGAAAGATAGTTAAACCTATTATTAATCCTTTAAACACGCGACCATTATGAAAAAGTATGTGTGCGATCCTTGCGGATATGTTTATGATCCCGAACTGGGTGATCCCGACAACGGTATAGCCCCCGGCACCGCATTTGAAGATCTGCCCGAAGATTGGGTATGCCCCATCTGCGGAGTAGGTAAGGAAGACTTTTCTGCTGAAGAGTAAAGACACGTTGACAAGTTAACACATTAACACATTAACACGTTAACAGGTTAACACATTAACAGGTTGACTAGCGAGCTAGCTAGAGTAAACATGAAAGAGGTTACTCCAGAAGCAGCCTATAACAAAATGGCGGCCCTTTGCAGCCTTAGCGAACACGCCGAGAGCGACATTCGCGAGCGACTGCAAAAGGCCGCCTTGTCTGATGTAGAAGTACAGAAGATAATAGACCGCCTGTACGATGAAGATTACATTAATACCTCTCGATACTGTCGCGCTTTTGCGCATGACCGACTTCGCTTTGCCCATTGGGGACGAGTGAAAATACAGCAGGCTCTGCGCATGAAGGGATTGCCACAAAGCGATATCAAGGAAGCAATCGACAACCTGCCTGCCGATGAATATCTTTCTGCTCTGCAGGCCACGCTTCAGCAGAAAGCGCGTTCATTAGGCGACGAGGATGAATACACACGGCGAGCCAAACTCATTCGTTTCGCTGCCGCCAGAGGGTTCACACCTTCTGAAATACTCGATGAATTAGGATAGATAATATGGCTATTGTAAAAACTGTAAAAGGCCTTAAACCTAAGTTCGGCAAGCATTGTTACCTTGCCGACGGGGCCGTGATAATAGGTGAAGTAGAGCTCGGCGATGACGTAACAATCTGGCCTTGTGCTGTACTGCGCGGCGATGTGCATTACATTAAGATTGGCAACCGCAGCAATATTCAGGACAACTCATGCGTCCACACGCTCAATGGCACAGCTCCTGTTGAGATTGGTGATGATGTGACAGTAGGGCATAGCGTGACGTTGCACGGCTGCACCATTCTCGACGGAGCTCTCATAGGTATGGGAGCCACGGTGCTCGACCACGCTGTAGTAGGCCGCGGAGCCATAGTGGCTGCCGGTGCACTCGTGCTGTCGAACACTCATATACCTGATGGTGAGCTATGGGGAGGTGTGCCGGCCAAATTCATAAAACGCGTAGATCCGGAACAGGCGCAAGCCCTAAACAAGACATTCGCCGCCCACTACATAGATTATTCCGACTGGTATCGTGAATCCGACCGCAACCCAGAGAACACACAAATAGTGCTCAACGGCGAGGATTATAAATAACTTAATTTTAGCAAGCTCCGCTTGCTTGGAAGTTAAAGAAGTTGTTTTTTAGGAGTTAAGGAGTTAAGAAGTTAAAGGAGTTAAGACGATAGTTTCAAGAACTGTTATCATCCTAGGCTCATCAGGAGTCTCAAAGTGAAAGCTATTTGCAAGACATTCGTCTTTTGCTCGGCGCTTGCGACGCTAGACACTTCAAGAACTTCTTTAACTTCCGAGCATGCCTAATCTTTCTGTTTGGCATCTAAGTGATAAGTGAACGTGAGGCTGGCGTAGTGGTGGCGGAAGTCACTCCACGAGGTGGTCTGCTGATAGGCCGTCTGGCTATAGTATTTGTGGTCCTTGTTGTTTAAGATGTCGTCAACTTCCAGTGTGAGCTTTGCCTTGTTCTTCAATATCTTCCAAGTTACGGAAGCGTCCCAGACGAGCATATTGCGGTTCATCGACTCGATGGTGTAGCCGCGATAAATCTGCTCGTAAATCTGCGTCTTGACTACGAAATGACCGCGCGTGAGCTCACCTTCCGCGCCGAAGCGGTTGTTCCACTGGGTAGTGTTCTGCTCCGCGGCGTCGGAGTAGCGCAGGCGGTTGGCGTTGAGCTCGCCATAGACTGACACCTTCAGCCACGTCCAGTCCAAGCTGACGGTGAGGTTATCAAAGGGATTAAGCTGGCTCTGACGGTTGAGGGAAGCAGACCCAACAGACCCACCCCCGACCCCTCCCGTCAGGGAGGGGAGAGGCTGCGCTGTGGTGACAAGCTGTGTGAGAAATGCGTAGCTCTGTTCGGCAGTGAGGCGGAAGTTGTTGCGCAGGCGCACCACATCGCCGAAGCCTTGGTCGTAGCTCAGCCGGAAGTTCCATGTGTGGCCGCCGGGCACGTTCTCCGGCCTACTGGTGTAGATGCCGGTGGAGGGCTGATAAGTGAGGGCATTACGAGTCATGCGGTCGTTGTGCGTGTAGCCAACGGTGGCGCTGAGCGAAAGCTGCTGCTTTGCGAGCATGGAGTTGAAGTTGAGCGAGAGGTCGTTGGTGTGCGTGTCCTTCAGGTTGGGGTTACCCTCGGTGATGTACAAGGGGTCGGTCAGGTCGCGGTAGGCCAGCGTGCTGATGAGCGAAGGCTGGTTGGTGGCGAGGCTGTAGTTGAGGTCCATGCCGATGGTCTTGTTCACTTTCCAGGTGATGCGCATACGCGGGTTCAGAATCATGCGGCTACGGGTGGCTACGGTGTCAAGTTGTCCACGCTGGTAGTCCTGCTTCTCGCTCAACCATTTCGCATTGAAGGCTGGCATAATCTTCACGGGCGAGAGGTCGATGGTGGAACTCAGGTTCAGAGCATTACTTGTAGAGTAGTTATTGTCGCGGTAGCTGTTGGAGGCATCCGTGAGGCCGTTGGTCTCAAACTCTTGCTGACTCTGCTGACGGGCATATCCAAAACTGTAGTCTGCGTCGAGGAGCCACCGCTTGGCGAGCCACCGCTTATAGAAGGCATCGGCAGAGGTCCGGAAGGTGCTGGTGGGGGTGTGGGAGTGCTGGGATAAAAGGGAAGCCTCTCCCCCGACCCCTCCCCTGTTAGGGAGGGGGGACTCATTGCCGTCAGTAGTAACTTCACTCCCCTCCGAGGGGGCGGGGGAGAGGCTGTTTATTTCTCTTTCCATCCACGACTCGTTCTTGCCGTCGGTGTATCGTATGTCGAAGCTGGCACCGAAGGCGTTGTCCTCGTCAACGAAATGATACCAATGGGCATTCGCGCTGATATTGGTTTCGCGGCCTTCACCCGTCGAGCGCGTAAGCTGCTGCAACAGGTCGTCCTGCCGCATATCGCGGTGGCCGTTGGAGCGCGTTTGGCGGTGATTGACGTCAATGTCGCCATAAATGGTGTTGAGCGAGTCGATGTCCCACATCCAGTCGAAGTTGAAGTAGGGATTGAGCTTGTGGTTGCGGTTGTAATCCTCGGTGTAGGTGCGCTTGGTGTCAGCGTCCTCCATGAGGTTGAGCGTTTCGGTGTAGCTGGTGCGCCAGTTGTCTGTATGTGTGAGTCCGCCGCTCACGCTATAAGAGCTGCGCATCTCCTGCGTGCCTTCCTTCTCGCGGATGTTATGCTGATAGCCGGCTGATGCACCTTGGCTCTGCCCGTAGTTGTTGCCCCAAGAGCCCCACCCGCCGCGCATAGTGCGCGCCCCTTCGCGGGCCATATTATTGGCGTAGGCGTTCACCATCATCGGGTCGGTCTTCGACAGGCGGTTCATGTTCAAATCAGCATTGTAGTGCTTGGGGGTCTGATAGGTTCCTGCCACGTCGCCGTACCAGCGGTCGAGGAAGCCGGGTTTGATGGTCAGGTCGAGCACCATGTCCTCGCCGCCGTCGTCCTTGCCCGTGCGTTCGCTGAACTTCGAGGCTTTGTTGTAGGCCTTGATGCTCTCCACGGCCTCGACGGGCAGTTGGTTGATGATGCCGTCGCCGCCGAAGAGTTTCTCGCCGTCCATAGTGATGCGGATGGGCTTGCCGTTCCACGTCAGGCTGCCGTCTTCGGACACTTCCACGCCCGGCAGTTGGCGGATAAGCTCGTCTAGCCGCGCACCCTCTTCAAGATGAAAAGCTTCGGGGTTGAACACGATGGTGTCGCCCTTCACCGTGAAGCGCCGCGCCCGACCTTTCACCTCAACCATCTTCATCAATGTTTCTGACGGTTTCAGCGCTATGTCGCCCACGTCGACGGTGTCCTTGGTGTTCTCCGAGAAACCCATCACCACCTTCGTCTTCGTGTAGTAGCCCAGCATGGAGGCCGACAGCGTGCCGCGCCCCATCAGTCGCATGTTGAAGCAGCCTATCGAGTCCGTGTTGCTGCTCATGACAAATGAGATTGTGTGACCGTTGTACTCCACTGTCTGCTCCAATTTGAGCTCTGCTTCGGGCAACGGCTCTTTGGTCTCGGCATCGATGATGCGCCCTTTGAGGACATCGGCGCTGGCGGTCAGCGTGCTGAGTATTAAGGCGAGTACCGTGATGATGGCTTGTTTCATTGCTTGTTTGCTTCTTCTTTTATTATAACGAGCAACGCCTGTAATTATTGTCCGTCATCATTCAATCTTCTCGAGGTGCGACAGCGCCAGTCCGAGATAGATGCGCTGATCAACGTTTGTGCCTTCGTCGGTTTTCGGGGTCTTGTCTATCAGATCGGTTATTTCCTGCTTCAGTTGCTTCAACTCCTCTTTTGAGTTTTTACCGGTGAAGAAGCCGTACTCGTGGGCTTGCTTGCAGAGGTTGTAGATGGAGATGGCGTTGAATTCCGTGTTCTGCCCAGCCAGATACTGTTTCTTCAGCTGAGCGAAGATGAGCAGGATATTGTCGTTGCATAGGAGGTCGTCGGCTGTGATGTTCTTGCCCTGTTGCAGGTCAAGGACGACAGCTGTCACAGGGTCGGTGTCGTGGTGCAGGGAGTCTGCCCAAACGACATAAGTTTTCATGTGCTTAGCAACTTCCTCTTGGCGCTGTATAGCTTCCTTAACCTTCTTATAGGTCTCCGCTTCACGCTTCATATCTTCCTTAACCTTCTTAAAGGTCTCGGCTTCACGTTTTTGAGCCTCGTCAATGACACTGTCGAGCTGCTGTACGGAGTATTCTTTTCCGAGGTAGAACACCCGCGCTTTGTTCGGCGCCTGGATAGGACCGTCATTGGGAATGCGCGAAGGGCCTATCTCGAGATAGGGCCAGTCCTGCCGAATGATGGTGGAGGTGGCAGAGGGTATCTTGGCATAGGTGACGATGTAGCGGAGGTCTATCTTCTTTCCCTTATCGCTCCACTCTACGGCATAGGCATAGCGATGGCTCTTGGTCGCATCGGCGGTGTCTATGGCATTCACGTTCCAGTAGTTATCGTAGTCCTTGCCTATCTCAATGTAGTTCTCCGTGTTCTCGCCAATCATCAGCTGCCGACGGCTGGCATCGCCGTTTTCGCGGCCGTTCATGCTGTTGACAGAGTAGCAGTTCGGATCTGTTCGGCCAATGGTTTCCATCGCGCGGAGCATCTCTTGCAGCAACTCCCGTTGGTCCATTTTTTTCTTCTTGATGGTGAAATAATAGATTTCGCACTTCGATTTAAACGGGCGTCCTGCCTTCGCTGGGTCGCGTGTCTCATTGACCGTCTTGTTAGTGCAAAGCTCTTCGCCGTATTCGTTGATAAGTTCGTTCATCCTTTCCTCCAACTTCACGCTTTGAGCGGAAGCAGCGGTGGCAGCGAATAGCAGGCCTGCCGCTATTAAGCTTTTCATTATCGTTTTCATAATTGCATGAGTTTTTTATTGTTTATTTGTCGTGATAACGTGATATCAAACTATCGTAATAACGAAATAACGAAATAACGTGATAACGAAATAACGAACCTTCCTTTCAGAAAGCAATGACCGGTTTCGGCAATTTTTCGCCTTTGATGCCGGCTGTGTAAGCGCGTACGGCTTCCCGCACAGCCCGTCGTTCGTAGGCCACTTGCAGCGCCTCCTCAGCGAGATAGAGTTCAGCGAGGGCTTGCTTGTCGGCAGGGATAGGAGAGACCTCCTCTTCCTGAAGTGGCTCTACTCCGGCTGTTATGGGACAAGGCTTTCCAAGTCGCATCGTAACCCCAGGCCCTAAGTCTGCCGGTGTCGGAACGACAGTCAAGCTTGCAATCTTTTGCTCCAAAGGCTCATCAACACCTTTATGAGCAAGCGTATCCGCGGACCCTCCAAGTCGCATCGTAACCCCAGGTCCTAAGTCTGCCGATGTCGGAACGATAGTCAAGCCTGCAATCTTTTGTTCCAAAGGCTCTGTTTCACTTTTTTGAGAGACGACATTTTCCTTCTGTTTGACGGCTAAAAGGTGTTCTTGACTCGCTTGTTCCACCGTCACGGGTTGAGCCTCCTTCTCATTCCCTTGCTGCTTTGGCATTTCTTGGGTTGCCAACGAAGGAGATTTCGCAGCGTCAGTTTCCGGGGTGATGGCAGTGGGCGATTCCTTATGCTGCCAGAGCAGAAAACCTATAAGCACAGCCGCAGCTGCAGATACGACCGGGATGATGAGGCGATACGACCGGTCATGATGGCTTTTCCCACCGGTGGGAAGAGGCGATTTGACCGTACTTGTAATTCGCTGCATCACGAGGTCTTCGAGATCAGCTGGTGCCGGACATTCTGCCGACCGCCGCTGAGCCCTGCGTTGCATGGCTTTTCGCAGGGCATCTTCTGTAGATATGTTGTCATTCGTCTTCATGTTCGAAATGTTTTATGAGTTGTGCCAGGCGTTGGCGAATACGGTAGAGGCGCGAAGAGAGTGCGTTGGCATTGGAGTCGAGGATATAGGCGATATCGTTCAGCGAGCGTTCCTCGGCGTAGTAGAGGTGGAGGAGCAGTTGGTCGTCGGGCGGGAGTTGGTCGGTAGCATATTCCAATAGTCTTACACGGCTGTCGGTAGCCTGCTCGAACATACTGCCGTCGTCATCGTCGGTCAGGTTCTGTGCCGCCTGTTCATGCTCCTCGATGAAAAACTGCCGTCGGCGTGTCAGATGCTTGAGTGCTGTGTGATGAGCGATGCGCCAGAGCCAGGTCTGGAAACTGGCTCGATTGGCGTCGTACTGTCCAAGGTGCTCGAAGGCTGCCACAAACGCTTGCTGCACCACTTCCTCCACATCAGCCTGCTGGCTGACGAAGCTGGCGACGAAGCTCGTCAGTGCACCGCCGTGCTGCCTGACCAGCTGGCCGAACGCTTCCGTTCGTCCGCTGAGGATGTCCTGTATGAGTTCTCGTTCGTCTGCTTGCATTGAGTACTTTGTGGGTATGCCTCTGATGGGCTTTCTACTTTATATAACCGAAAAGACCGCGAATATCACGTTCACGGTCTTCTTTTTAATATTCTTTAACCAAAATCACTTCAGATAGTCCTCGAAATAGCGGGTGATACGCTCGTGGAGGTGCACTTGGTCGGTGCCGAACATATTGTGCCCGTCGCCCGGATAGGTGAAGAGGTCGGGTTGCGTGCCGGCATCTATGCACGCGCGTATGAAAGATAATGTGTGCTGCGGCACGCAAGTGGGGTCGTTGTATCCGAAGATGATTTGCAGGCGACCTTTCAGGTTCTTGGCCTTGGGCAGCAGGCTCGACGAGGCATAGCCCTCGGCATTCTCGTCGGGGCGGTCCATGTAACGCTCGCCATACATCACCTCGTAGTACTTCCAGTCGATGACGGGACCGCCGGCTACGCCTACCTTGAACACATCAGGATACGAGCACATAAGGTTGGTGGTCATGAAGCCGCCGAAGCTCCAGCCGTGCACGCCGAGGCGGTCGGCATCGACATAGGGCAGCGACTTCAGGAACTCCACGCCGCAGATCTGGTCCTTCATCTCTTCATCACCCAGATGGCGGAAGGTGGCCTGCTCGAACTTCAGGCCGCGATATTGTGAACCGCGGTTGTCAAGCACAAAGATTACGTAGCCCAGCTGTGCCATGTATATCTCCCAACCGCGGAAATAATAGCCTCGCGAGGCCTGAATGTTGTGGGCATGCGGGCCGCCATAGACGTAGACCACGGCAGGATATTTTTTCGAGGCATCAAAGTTGACGGGCTTGATCAGGCGGTAGTAGAGGTCGGTCACGCCGTCGGCTGCCTTAATGCTGCCGCCTGTGATTTCAGGAGCGTTGTAGTCCTTCCACGGGTCTTCGGCAGTGAGGAGATTCAAGCTCTTGGCATCCTTCGTCTGAATCAGTTCCACCTTACGTGTCACCGTTGGCGAGCTGTAGGTGTCGAAAAGCTGCGAACCGTTGGCGCTGAGCGTAGCGCTGTGAACACCCTCGCCGGCAGAGATTAACTTGCATTTTTCACTTTTCACTTTATCACTCTTCACTTTCACGGCGTGAATAGTGTGGTGCAGAGGATGCGTCACATTGCCGATGAACAGGGCGGTCTTCTCCTTTTGGTTGAAGCCGAGGAAGTCGCGCACCTCAAACTCGCCAGGTGTAAGCAGCGTAGTCTTCACGTGGTCGCAAGTGGTGCCGCCCCCATCGGCCTCGTGCCATTCGGGGTACATCTTCTTCTTTAGGTCGATGAGCCACAGGTGGTTCCAGTTGTCGCGACGGGTTTGCATGATGGCTTTCGTCGCATCCCAAGGCAGGAAGACGAGCGTGTTGAGCGGTTCCACGTATTTCGGGTGCTTCTCCTCTATGATAGGTTCGTTGTCTTTCACGCCCGTGGCGGCGTCATAGCCGAAGATCTGCATGAAGTTCTGGTCGCGGTTGAGCTCAAACACATAAAGCTTCTTGCTGTCGGGCGCCCACGAGAGGTTGGTCATGTAGTCGGTCTTAGGCTTCGGGTTGTTCAGCCACACCGTTTTATCAGCGGTGCAGTCGTACACGGCCACGCTGACATCTTCCGTTTCCTCGCCTGCCATAGGGTATTTGTCCACTGTAGTAGCGGCAATGCGCTGCGTGATGTCCACCTGCGGATAGCTTGGTATGCGGCTCTGGTCCTTCTTATAGAAAGCCAGTCGCTGGCCGTCGGGGCTCCAGAACAGACCGTTGGAGATGCCGAACTCATCGCGGCTGACGCTGTGGCCGTACACGATGTCGTCGTTGCCGTCGCTGGTCAGCTGGCGGCGCTGGCCGTCGGCAGTCTGCACGAAGACATTGCTGCCTACGCAGTAAGCCAGGGCACGGCTATCCTTGCTCCACGTCAGTTCGCTGGCGCCCTCAGGGATTCCGGCGCGCCAGGTCACTGCCTTCTTCTCGAAATCAACAAGGATAATCTCTTTTGAAGTCTGCACCTTTACCACGCTCTGTTCGGCATAGGGGAAGGTGAGTCCCGTGCACGAGCGCACTACCTTCGAACCCAAGATGGCGTTGAGGTCGTCGGTGGTGAAGAGCACACGGCCGCGTGAGCCGTTGGCTGTGATGCACTCCGCCTTGTCCACGCTCAGTTCCAAGGGCTGTTCACCCCACCAGGCTGTGAACATATACTTGGGTTGCAGATTCCAATACGTGCTGCCTCCTCCGAGGAGGTCGTTAAGCGTAAAACTCTTCTTTGTTGTCTGCGACATAACCATCGTGGCAGTCATCAGCATCACTGCCACCAATTTAATCCTATTCATTAGTATGTAGTTTGTTAACTCTTTACTTCTTATTTCTTTCGTGTACTTTTTTCGTGCTGCAAAGATATCCTTTTTCCTTTATCCAGCCAAAGAAAAGCCATACTTTTATTTAGCAGCGACTCCTTATCTTGATATACACTCGCCCTGGCAGACTCTATAGAGGGTAACAATATAAGGCAATAATATAGGAGATGGCACAAAGTCCCATAAAAAGTCCCGCAGGGACGATGGATATTAGGCAGGGGTGGAACCCCTGCTCCATGATAATAAAATATTTGAGCCCTGTAGGGGCGACGGAACAATCTTTGGTAACTCCATCGTACCTACGGCACTCTATATACCTTAACTCGTTGATCAGGGGTTTTACCCCTGCCTAAATTCCGACGCCCCTCTGGGGCTGTGGACCCAAAATAAATACGGGCTTATCGAGCAATAAGGCAGGCCTAATTTGCCTGCATGACCGGTCGTATCTGCACGCACGACCGTTCATATCTGCCCACACGTCTGGCCATAGTCCGTAATCAGTCAGAGTGTATTGAATGTAAAGATTGACGGCTATCTCATTAAGTGTCACAAACAGCCGTTTTCTGTGTTTTCTGTGATTTCTGTGTGAGCCTCTAACATAAAAGATAGACGGACAGATTGACGTAGAATATCGCCCCTCCTCTGCATTCTTAGCACAGATAAAGGAAAAAATAAAATGTTTTTCAAAATTGACTTCATACTACACTGTAACTGCCTGATAATCAACAAAGGCTTATTTTTGGTGCCCAAATCCGCCCTTTTTCTATGCCCTTTGTGCCCAGGGATGAAGGGTAATTTGGGGATAAATTGGAGTGGAGGCAAAGTGGAGGCAAAATGAACAGCCTCCACTGGGTGTAATATGCAGTGTTATAATCGGTTAGATGGCAAAAAGTGGCAAAAAGTGGAAGCAGGGGTGATATTCATAAAGTTTTTATGCTATTATACCCTTGATTGTGGCCTCTAAAAAACACCACTATTGAAAATCAATCACTTACAGTGAAGTGTGAAGTCAAATTTGAAAAACATTTTTATTTTCGGCTTCTCGCTGCCACAAAGCAGCCCTCATCTCACCACCACCTTCTTCCCATCGATGATATATACTCCGCGAGGTAATTCTTGAAGTGTCCAGAGTTCTTTCGCACCGTGCACACTGCAATCTATTACATCCCAATCAGAATCTATATATAACGCCGCCTTGCACGAAGTCTTGTGTGCCAACACCAATGTCGATAAAGCCACGCCAATGCATCCTTCCGACTTCGATACCGAATGGTGAGAACTGAAAGTCTGGAACGAATCGATTATCATCGTTGATGTAGTATGCATACATGGCTCCGGCCGCAACCCTGGAATACAAGCTTACGTTCTTGCGGTGCAGCCAGCTCCACTTCGCTTGCGGCATGAAACCAAAGTAAAACTCCCTTTTGCCATACTGTTCATAATGAGCCGTCGCCCCAAATGCCCAGTTTTTATTCAGGTGGTAGAAGTAGTGCACCGAAACAGGTATTGGGATGGGGTGGCTGGCTTCCAAACCCTCATCCCAATTCCATACGCCCCAATAATGAGAATATGCTATTGTAGCGAAGCTGAGGTAGCCCGTGCCGACAGCAATCTCATGACGATAAAAACGGCCTGAGTTTTCATCCTGAGCAACCATATCAGCGCAAGAGAGCATCAACGCAATGATAATAATAAACTTCTTCATGGCCTATTCGTATAATTCATTATCGGTTTCATAGTCATAGCAACAGCCTTCTGAATAGTTACACTTCATCAGTACACTTTTCCTTTTCAAGATAGGATCAAATGAAGTGTAGCATCCGCCACTGGCACAGCCGATGCCTTCAATCCAAGTATCGTTAAATGCATGATTAGATGAACAAACAGGTAAGACTCTACGCGTAGATCCGTGCACCACCTTTTGATAAGCATCACCGGCCATCAACGTGTATCCGCACCAACGCATCTGATTCCCATCCTGTAGCCCGAAGTCGTAGATAAGTCTTTCATTGCGTTTGCTTGAATCTATAAACAGAACTTTCATGAGCGTGTCCCTTACAGCTCCGATATAGCGGTATTGGCCTTCCGTAACTGATGCCGACTCGAGCAAATACATCTTTTTATATTGCTTGCCACTCAATACTGTGTCACCCTTGATTAAGTACCGATAAAGTTCAGTAGGGATGATGCTATTGACTTTTTCTCCAGCATATACCCATACCTTTCCCTCTTCTGTAAAAGGCAAATAATCCTCTGGCACCACCCTTTCGTTGTCGGGAACAACGATGTCGTCTACGGTGCAACTCAAGAAAGAAAGAGCGAGAAGAATGCCAACACAAGATTGGAAATTGATGTTTACCATAAATATAATTTTTATATATAATTTTATTCAAATAACGTGAAACCAATCAATTTATTTTAAGATTTGCACCTAAATTTACTTTGAAGCCATTTTTAATGACAACCTTATTATTCCCTTGAACATTCAAGGTACCATTGTTAACGATAACGTCTCCCGTTTGCTGTGTGAGATCCACATCCCTTCCTATGTAAATATTATCACCCACAATGGTTGCGTTTGAAGTAAAAGTCTGGTTTTGTATGTATACATTATTTTCATTAGGCATTTGCACCTCCGTAGAGTAGGCCACATACCCAAGGTTTCCTACTTCATCCACCATCACGCGTATGTTCCCCTGATGGTCGCGGACCTGATAGTGGTAGGAAGGGATGTAGTGGTATGCCGTCGGGGATGTCTGGGCTGGCATCACGGCAAGATATCCGTCGTCGAAATGATACCAGAAGTTGCAGACATCGCCTACATTATGCAAGTTCAGCCATCGGTAGCGTATGTTACCCGCATAGTCCATGGAATAATGAATGAAACTTTAGGTGTATTTTGTTGATTTCTGCCGCAAAGATAAGTTGTTTTATCTTTTCAACAAATTAAAACGGGTTATTTAACCTTTTTTCTATTTAATCTTGAGGGGGAGAGAGAAGGGGGAAGTTTATAGTGGGTAGTTTGTAGTGGTTAGTGGTTAGTGGTTAGTGGTGAGGGGTTAGGGGATAGAGCAGTCTCGTGGCGGTGAGGAAGGAGAAAATATTTTTCGGCTATTTACCGCCGATGGTGAAAGAAGAGGAAAAGGGATGGAGGGGACACATTAAATTATTTGCGCACGCGTGCGTATGAGCTTCATAGCATAAGCTTCATCCTTGTTATCTTTCGGATTCTGAGGCACTAAAAAGCTTTTTCTTGGCATTTTTTTTGGTCAGTTCGCAGAAAAGCAGTACTTTTGCCCCGCTTTTCGACTCCCGTCGAGGCAAAACGAACATTATTAACCACTTAATCAAAACTAAATCAAATGATTGTAGTACCTGTTAAGGAAGGCGAGAACATCGAACGCGCCCTCAAAAAGTTCAAGCGTAAGTTTGAGAAGACTGGCATCGTGAAGGAACTCCGTCGTCGCCAGCAGTTCGACAAGCCTTCAGTACTGAAGCGTTTGGCTAAGGAGCGTGCCATCTATGTGCAGCAGCTTCGCCGAGTTGAAGACTAAAAAAGTGAATTTTACTGAATTTATTTGGTAGTCTGAAAAAAAAACTCTATTTTCGCCTCCGTAAACCGAGAAAAAGGGAGGATTTAGATGCTAATTAAGGCTTTTATCGACTACTTGCGCTATGAACGAGCTCTCTCTGAGCGCACCATAGACGAGTATCGTGACGACTTGAAGGCGTTCGAGACGTTTTTCAAAAGTCTTGATGGCAACCTCACATGGAACAGTGTAGACACTGACGTGGCACGTGAGTGGGTGGTGCGGATGATGGAGAATGGCAATAAGGCCAGCTCCGTGCAGCGGCGCCTCTCCGCCTTAAGGTCGTGTTACCGTTTCCTGATGAAAAGGGGAATGGTGGAGCACGATCCGGTGCGCAACCTGGCCTCGCCTAAGAAAGAGCGCGTGCTGCCGGCTTTCATCCGTGATGATGAAATGCAGCGCCTGCTTGATCAGGACGGTATGTTCGACGATACCTTTGAAGGCCGGCGCGACCGCCTGATCATAGAACTCTTTTATGAGACAGGCCTCCGTCTGAGCGAATTGACAGGGCTCAACGTTGACAGCGTGAACCTGGCGGCACAGACGATACGCGTCACCGGTAAGGGCAACAAGCAGCGAATCGTGCCTTTCGGTAACCGACTCCTACACATTATTAATATATATATAGGAGAACGGGCCACCCTGCCGGTAACAGATACCGCCGCTTTCTTCATCACGGCGAAAGGGCGGCGCATGACAGGACCCCAGGTGCGCAACATGGTAAAGGCCAAGCTCGGACTGGTGACTACGCAACGCAAGCGAAGTCCGCACGTGCTCAGGCACACTTTCGCCACTACGATGCTCAACCACCATGCCGACCTGCAATCCGTGAAGGAACTGCTCGGGCACGAGCGGTTGCAGACAACGGAAATCTACACCCACACTACATTCGAGGAACTAAAACAGGTCTACGCCAAAGCCCATCCGCGGGCCGGGAGCGCAGGCAAAGATAATTAACCCAACTTCTTAAACCTACAAAAAAGGAGGTAACTATGGAGATCAACATTCAGGCAATCAGATTTGAGCCTACAGAACGTCTGCAGGACTTCGTCCACAAGAAAGTGGGCAAGCTCGCTAAATTCAGTGACGAAATAAGAAAGGTAGAGGTGTCAATGAAGGTCGTCAAACCAGAGACGGCAATGAACAAAGAGGTGGCCTTGCGCGTGAACGCCGGAGCCGAGCTCTACGCCGAGAAGGTTTGCGACACTTTTGAAGAAGCAATAGACAATTGTGTTGATGCATTGCTACGGCAGTTGCAGAAAAATAAAGAAAAAAGTCAGAATCGATAAAAAAAACGTAAAAAGTTTTTGCGATTCGAAAATAATGTGTACCTTTGCCGCCGTTTCGAGATAGTCTGCTGTCTCTGAGGCGGCTGCAAAGGCCTCACAAAGGCCAAAGCAACAAGCTGAAGCCCAAGGGAAACAGACCTCATACGAACCTGCGGAAGTAGCTCAGTCGATAGAGCACTAGCCTTCCAAGCTGGGGGTCGCGGGTTTGAGCCCCGTCTTCCGCTCTCTATGAGTTCCCGAATCGTGTCTTGCTGTTGTAGCTCAGTGGTAGAGCACTTCCTTGGTAAGGAAGAGGTCACGAGTTCAATCCTCGTCAACAGCTCCACGAGACATCGTAAAACAAACGACAACACATTTATTATTTTATATAAAATAGACTTAAGCCATGGCTAAAGAAAAATTCGAAAGAACCAAACCACATGTCAACATCGGCACTATCGGCCACGTTGACCATGGTAAGACAACCCTCACCGCTGCCATCACTCTCGTGCTGTCAAAGCGCATCGCAGGTAACGCCGACAAGGTGAAGAGCTTCGACGCTATCGATAACGCACCCGAGGAGAAGGAGCGTGGTATCACTATCAACACCGCTCACGTTGAGTACGAGACCGAAAAGCGTCACTACGCTCACGTGGACTGCCCGGGTCACGCCGACTATGTGAAGAACATGGTAACTGGTGCTGCCCAGATGGACGGTGCTATCATCGTAGTAGCTGCTACCGACGGTCCTATGCCTCAGACCCGTGAGCACATCCTGCTCGCCCGTCAGGTAAACGTTCCCCGTCTGGTTGTATTCCTCAACAAGTGCGACATGGTCGACGACGAGGAAATGCTCGAGCTCGTTGAGATGGAAATGCAGGAGCTGCTCGCTGCTTACCAGTTCGAGCCTGAGACTCCTATCATCCGCGGTTCCGCTCTTGGTGCACTCAACGGTGTGCCCGAATGGGAAGACAAGGTTATGGAGCTCATGGACGCTTGCGACACTTGGATTCAGGAGCCCCAGCGCGACGTTGATAAGCCCTTCCTGATGCCTGTTGAGGACGTGTTCTCTATCACAGGTCGTGGTACTGTGGCTACCGGCCGTATCGAGACTGGCGTTGTCAAGGTTGGCGACGAAGTTCAGATCCTCGGTCTTGGTGAGGACAAGAAGTCCGTCATCACCGGTGTTGAAATGTTCCGCAAGATCCTCGACGAGGGTGAGGCTGGCGATAACGTAGGTCTGCTCCTCCGTGGTATCGACAAGAACGAAGTGAAGCGCGGTATGGTTATCACCCACCCGGGTGTTATCAAGCCCCACAAGAACTTCAAGGCTTCTATCTACGTCCTGAAGAAGGAAGAGGGTGGCCGTCACACTCCGTTCGGCAACAAGTATCGTCCTCAGTTCTACCTCCGCACCATGGACTGCACGGGTGAGATTCACCTCCCCGAAGGCACCGAGATGGTGATGCCTGGTGACAACGTGGAGATCAC
>JAEESE010000004.1 GCA_016286165.1 Bacteroidaceae bacterium
AACTCTTATCCAGCGTCCATTGCGTTTCACTAATCGCATAGTGCCGCTGAGCGTCCATGTTCCGTAACTGCCCCAGATGGTGGCGGTGATGACCGATGTGAATGAAACGCTGGCTGAGCCATCGCTGTTTGAGGTCACCACGACGTCTCGCTTCTCAATCTTATGATACTTCATTGAGCCGCTAGCCACCTCTTCCAGCCACTCACGTTTTGTCTGTGTCATGCCCGTGATGTGGCGCAGGATGATGCCGTCGTCCATCATGGCTCCCAAACGCACGGTGTCTGCCGCAATCATCGCATCGTTCCAGTCGTCCAGGAACTGCTCTATCTCTTTCTTCAGTTGTTCCATGCTTGTTCCCTCTTCGCTAAATGTCACACTCTCAATCTCGCTCACGACAAACTGGCGTTCCGAGCCATCCTTCATCCACACCCGCATAGTCTGCGCCTCGCAGGCACAGACCAGCAGCATACAACTTATTGTAGTAAGCAGTTTATTCATATTAATACGATGCAAAACGGTGGTTACACTCCAGGGCATTGATGCGATTCATCTCGTCGGGCGTCAGTTCGAAGTCGAAGATGTCGTAGTCCTCAGCTATATGTGCTGCATTTGATGAACCGGGGATGGCAATGGTTCCGCATTGCAAATGCCATCGGAGCAAGACCTGATAGGCAGATTTGTTGTGAGCCAGGGCAATACTGGTGATGACCTCGTGCTCAGAGAGCGTTTTAATGCCTGTTCCACGACCGCCAAGCGGAAACCATGCTTCGAGAATAGTCCCCATCTTGGCAATGTGAGCTTTCACGCTGCGGCTCTGATGGTATGGATGTGTCTCGTTCTGCAACACGGCAGGCTTGATGGTTGCAATCTTCATCATGCGGTCAATATCTTCCTCATAGAAGTTCGAGAGTCCGATGCTGCGAATCTTCCCATCACGGACGCCACGCTCCATGGCCTGATAGGCTTCTTCATCGTAGGCCGCAGTATGATGCAGCAGGAGCAGGTCGATGTAGTCGAGTCCGAGACGTTCCAGCCGCTCATCCACTTCATAGTCGGCGTTATTGAACGATGAAGTCCAAAGCTTCGAGGTGACGAAGATCTCCTCACGCTTGATGCCGAAGTCCTGCATAGCGCGACGGATGCCACGACCCACACCCACCTCATTGCCGTAGATGTCAGCAGTATCTATGAGTCGCATGCCGACTTTCAGCGCGTTATAGACTGACTCTTCTGCCTGGGCAGTAGAGAGATAGAATGTTCCGATGCCGATGATGGGCATTTCATAACCGTTGTTTAGTTTTACTGTGCGGGTCTCAAAATTGAATGGATTTGTCATACTGAATGTGATGCTGTCAATATCTTCAACAGGTATCTCTACGGTCGTGCCATCGTTCATGTGAATCTCTGTTTTCTGGCACTGCACGTTCAGGCAGGCCGTACACAGCAGTGCTATAGATGCTAAAACCTTTTTCATTGGATATACTTTTTGCCGTTCTTGATATAAATCCCTTGCTGTCCGTTGTGATGTTGACCTGTCAGGGTATAGGAAACACCGTCGTTGGCATTACGAGTGCTGATGCTGCGGACTGCCGTTGATTGTTTGTCAAAGCCCAGCCGATTCAGCCAGTTCTTGACGGTCGTCTTAGACGACTCATTGCGAATGCTGCTACCACTAATGCCGAGAGATTCAAGCACGGTAGCATTAGGATAGTATTCCTTTATAAGGGAAGTGTAACTGCCTACGCCACTACCGCCATGCGTGCCGAAGGGAATAACTGTCTTGCTGTTCAATTCTCCAGCATGTTTCTCGAAGAAAGTGCGGAAGATGTAGGGAGGCTGGCCACACCAGATGGGTCCGCCAATAAAGATGTTGTCGTAATCGGCAATGTTCTCGATGTCCCCCTTGTATGCTGGACGCAGATTCTGCGGGATCTCCACATCGTTTACATAATTCACACACTCCATGTAGTTCGATGGATAGGGTGTTTCGGGAATAATCTCGAACACATCCACATTGGCATACTCTTGAATATAGTCAACCATGATGGCTGTGTTGCCACGCTCCACGTTTCCAACTTGCCAGTTTTCACCGGCTCTTGAAAAGAATATCACCAGCGACCGCTTACCTGTCGCTGAGCCATTACCATTCTGTTCGTTGATACTTGTCACTCCGTCCTCCTCAGGGTCATTGCTCCCGCAAGCAAAAGCAACAACCGTGAGGCAGAGGGTCATCCATGTCATAAAAACTTTCTTCATACCTATACCTGTTTTATTTTATTGTTTTGATGAGCTTAGCAGGATTGCCACCCACGATGGTGTTCGGGGCCACATCCTTTGTAACCACGGCACCGGCGGCCACAACGGCATTCTCGCCAATAGTAACACCTGGTAAGATGATTGCTCCAACACCAATCCAAGCGTTACGTCCGATGTGGACGGGTTTGCAGCGCAGCACCATGCGGTTCGCAAAGTCGTGGTTATCTGTAACAATGCGTACATTAGGGCCAATCATCACGCCGTCGTCGATGGTAATGCCGCCAGCAGCCATGCAGGTCAGCGAGTGATTCACGAACACGCCTTTGCCAATCTTCATCTGACAGGCAAAGTCAATCTGTAGCGGAGGCATCAGATAGCTCGTCTGGTCGAGATTACCGCCAAAGAGTTGCTCCTCTAACGGACGAATCTGCTCAGGCTGTGGAGCCGTTGTATTGATTTTAAAACAAATGTTGGCGCAGTCGGTCATGTGCTTGATGGCCTTCGCATACTCGGGTGTTGCCATATCGACATCAGCCCCTGATCTTAATTGCTCGAAAATATCCATTTTAGTTGTACGTTTTAAATTCTGATGCAAAGGTACAACGAAAAAGGCAATCCGTCTTTACACGAATTGCCTCATAACTTTCACATTTTACAGAAGGTTACTTATTTCGGTACTCGCTCGGTGATTTCCCAAGCGTTTTCTTTACATAGCGCGAGAAATGTGATACGTTTTCGAAGTGCATCAAGTCTGACACCTCGGTCAGTGTCTTCGTCGTGTCATTCAACAGCGACACCAGTTCGAATGAAGCATAGAACTGTATCCATTGTGAGGCTGGCAGTCCCGTAATGGTGCGACTTACCTGAGACAAATACTTTGGTGTGATACAAAGTATATCTGCATAATATGCCACCTCGCGCTCCGTTCTGGCATTCTGTTGAGCCAAGGCCAGGAAGCGTAGGAAAATCCGTGCGGTATTGTCATTCGTGTCCATCTGCGATAACCCATGTTGGCAGACTATCCACAAATCATAAATGAATATCTGCATCACACGGCCTAATATCTCGCGTTTGAAACCCGTATCGGGCATCAACAGACGGTTGCGGAGCAGCGCGAAGTCATCATCAATTAGCCTCAGAGCCTCTTCATCGAGATGGATTGACGGATTGATACGGATGAATACAAAGCCTTTCGATGCCCACACCATTTCAGGATTGTACTGCTGGAGGAATTGCCCTGACAACAAAAGCACGTCGGCCTCGAAATTATCCGAGCACTCAACGCGCTGAATCGTGTTCGACATCTGCCAGATGGCGAGGTCGCCCTGCCGGGAAGTGAATGAGTTCTTACCATCGGAGAACGTCATCTGTCCCTGTCGCACTAGGATGTGTACATGATACTTGCCGACGAACTCTGTAAGTTGTCGTCCGTCACGCTTCGTGTTAATCAGATAGCATCCGTAAGTATTTTCCATAACTACTATTTGTTTTTCAAAATAACGGAAGTGGGTGACTGTTTAGTGTGTCGCTTTGAGGTATTGCAAATCACCATACCAATAGGAAGCCGTGCAGCCACCGTCAATCAAGAAGTCGGCACCGCTGATGAAACGCCCGCGAGAAGACATTAGGAACTCGGCGAGGTCGCCCACTTCGTCGGGTGTTCCGGCACGACGGGCTGGCATTCCCTCAATCATTTTCAGATAGCCTTCCTTGCGCGGGCCATGCAATTCATCATTAGCCAATGGCGTGATGATAATGCCTGGTGAAATCGAGTTGATGGTAGCACCATGTCGTCCCCAGCGGGTAGCCTCGAACATCACCCGGAGCACATTGCACCGCTTTGAATACTGATAGGCTTTCAACGTATCTTTGATTTCCTTCAGGAACGGCAAATCCAACAGTTCATCCACGGGACTTGTAGCCAATGCCTCGTTCTGTTCTTTTGACAAAGCTGGCAGGCGATGACCACTCTGCGAAGAGATAATCACACCTGAACCACCCTCTGCAATCACCTTTCCGAATTCCTCCAACAATGAGCTTGTTCCGTATAAGTCAACACGAAGAATCTCTGCTACTGGCGCCTGTGAGGGCGATACACCAGCAGCATTCACCAAGTTTGTAACCTCGCCTTTGCTGGTGGCAAACTCCACCAATTTCATGATGTCTTCTTTTGATCCGAGGTCGCATTGGATAGTAGAGCACTCAAAGCCAGCATTCTCCAGCGTCTTTGCAGCTCGCTGAGCATTCTCTATGGAGTAGTCAGCCAGCACGACGTGCTTACCGGCTGACACACGGCGGATAATCGCCTGTCCGATACTACCTGCACCTACTAATACCGATACTTGTTTCATCACCCGTAAGTCTCTATCAAGTACTTCACAAACTGCGGGTCGCCGAAATTCCTGGTACCTGCGTCGTGCTGGTTCATAGCGGCTATCTGAGTCATTTCCTCATCGGTCATAGTGAAGTCGAAGATGTCGATATTCTGCGCCATGCGCTCCTTATGGCTCGACTTGGGAATAGCCACGATGCCACGCTGGGTGAGCCAACGAAGGGCTACCTGGGCGGCAGTCTTGTTGTACTTGGCGCCGATAGCAGCCAGCAAGTTGCTCTTCACGATACTGTCCGTGCCCTGTCCACCGAGCGGATACCAGGCCATCATCTTTGTGCCAAACTCGTCGAGAATCGGTTCGATGCCTGTCTGCTGAGAGAGCGCGTTGCACTCCAGCTGGTTCACCATCGGCTTCAGCTCTACATAATGGGCGAAGTCGAAGAAACGGCCTGCCTGAAAGTTGCTCACACCGATGGCACGCACCTTGCCAGCACGATAGGCTTTCTCCATAGCCCGCCATGTGCCGAACACGTCGCCGTAAGCCTGATGGATGAGAAGCAGGTCGATATATTCCGTCTGCAACTTGCGCAGACTCTCGTCGATGCTCTTGGCAGCCTTTTCCTCGCCAGCATTAGAAATCCATACCTTTGTCACAAGGAACAAGTCTTCGCGTTTGATGCCGCTCTTGCCCAAGGCATTGCCCACGCCTTCCTCATTCTGGTAAGCCTGTGCCGTATCTATCAGTCGATAGCCTACGCTCAATGCATCCGTTACACAACGCTCACACTCGTTGGGGCTTACGAGAAACACGCCATAGCCCAAAGTTGGCATCTGAACACCGTTTGATAATTTAATGTACTCCATATTATTTCAATCCATTAATCCATTTTTCAACTTTCGCTTTCTCCGTACGCACCTCATGACCGTAGATGCTGAAACCCTTCTGCACGTTGGCGCCGGGGAACGCCTTCTTCACGTCCTCCACGCAGTTGGCCAGTCCGCTGCCCTCGTGTGTAGTGAATGGGATGACGGTCTTGCCTTTCAGGTCGTTAGCATGTTTTTTGAAGAAGGTGAACATCACCTGCGGATAGGTGCCCCACCAGACGGGACCACCGATGAATACGGTGTCGTAGGGCGCAAGGTTCACATCTCCCTCATACTCGGGCAGTTCGCCCTTTCGCGTTTCTTCCTTTGCCAACTGGATAAGCGGCGTATAAGCCATCCCATCATACTTGTGCGTGACAATCTCGAATTGCTCTGCACCCGTTAGTTCCTTAATATAGTCGGCTACAATCTTCGTGTTGCCCACTTCGATGTTACCTACTGCGTAGTTGTCTCCTGCATGCGAGAAGAACACCACCAATTTTTTACCTTCCTTTGCCATACCTTTCTCTTGGTTTGCGCTGCCGCTGCAAGCTGTCGATATGAGCAATGCTACGGCAACGGTGATAATACTTTTAAGATTCATAATCGTATGTTGTTTGGTTTTCCGCTGCAAAGGTACGGCGATATTTTGTTCGTTTAGTTTCACAAAAAGCGTCATGATTTTCACTTTTTGCAGGATTCGTTCGTTTATATATAAAATAATGAGTATCTTCGCCCCCAAAATAGTGACCATTTATGAGATTCAACGTTTTTTCTTGTATGCTCTTATGCAGCCTTTTCTGCGTTCAGGCGCAGGACAATTTGACGATGCTCGTGGGCACCTATACCGACGGCGGCAGCCACGGCGTCTATTCCTATCGGTTCAACCAGATGACTGGCGAAGCACGAGCCTTGGATTCCCTTGCCTTGAAGAATCCATCGTACCTGACCCTCACCAGCGATGGCCGCAGGGTTTATGCCGTCAGCGAGACCAATGACGATAAAGCATCGCTTAACGTCATCAACTTAGGTCGTAACGGTAGCATGCAATTGCTGTCATCGGCTGCTACCGAAGGTGCCGACCCTTGCTATGTAGCGGTGAGAGGTCCGCTTGCCCTAACGGCCAATTACTCTGGCGGTTCGATGAGCGTGTTTAGTCTGTCCACGAAAGGCGATGAGGCGAACCTCGCCACGCGATTCCTTGGGGCAACTGGCGGCCCAGACCGCTCGCGGCAGTACGTGCCCCATGTACATTGTGCCTGCTTCACTCCCGATGGCAGATACGTGCTGGCTACCGACTTTAGTGCCGACCGAATACTCTCTTATCGCATTGCAGGTCAGCGCCTTGTGGCAAATGGCGTGGCAGCGCAAGTTAGTGCAGACTCTGGCCCGCGTCATCTCACGTTCAGCCGTGATGGCCGCTTTGCCTATCTGATGAGCGAGCTGTCGGGCAAGGTGACTGCGTTCCGTTATTCACAAGGTCGTTTGGAGAGCATTCAGGAGATTGTATCAGATAGCGTGGGCGCTCGCGGCGGTGCCGATGTCCACCTGAGTCCCGACGGCCGATTCCTCTACTCCAGTAATCGTCTGAAGGACGAGGGCATTGCCATCTTCTCCATTGACGCTGCTTCGGGCTTGCTCACTCGCATAGGATATCAGCCCACAGGCGCTCATCCCCGCCAGTTCAATATTACGCCCAACGGCCGATTCCTGCTCTGCTGCTGCCGCGACAGCAATAAGATTCAGGTTTTCCGTCGCGACACAAAGACGGGACTGCTTACCGATACCCACAAGGACATTAGCGTCAGTCGGGCTGTTTGTGTGCAGTTTGCGAGCGAATAGAATATGCGTAGTAGCGCCTGCTTTCCTATTTTTTCCTTGCGTGAGAATCATTGTACGATGAAGTCCGATTTCTTTTATTCCACCGATTTCTACGGGATAAACGCCCGTGAGTTAAGCCACACCTGTATGCACATGCTTTGTCTGGCCGGGGAGGGGAGTTTTGTGTTCAATGAACGCTGCTATCACATCGCGAAGAACGACCTCGTGGTCATCCCCATGCCACACCGCGTCAAGAATCTCGCCGCCCATTCCGACCTACAGGTGGAATGGTTTGCAGCCGACTACAAGTTCCTGCAGAACCTGCTGCCATCGAACAACTACAGCATCGGGGGCAGCATCGCACTCAACCAAGACCCCGTCATACGACTTACAGAAGAACAGGCGCGCCATCTGCAGGATGACTTTCATCGTTTGCGCGTCCGTATGGCAGATAGTCACCTCCAGTTCTACCGCGAACTCATGGGTAGCCTCTGCCTGACGATGATGTACGATATCTTCGAAGCCCATGCCCAGAACGAGGCCACCACCCCTCATACCGACCGCACCGCCTTCATCGTCAAGCAGTTGATGGGTCTCCTCGCCACCGGCATCAGCGCCACCGAGCGCGACGTCGGCTACTATGCACGCCGCCTCAATGTCTCGCCTAAGTACCTCTCGGCCACTATCAAGCGCGTGACCGGACATAGCGTAACCTCCTACATCGACCGCCACACCATACCTATATTAAAAAGCTATCTGGATGACGAACGTCTGTCGCTCACCCAGATAGCCGACCGCATGCATTTCACCTCCCTATCCTACTTCAGCCGCTACTGCACCAAGCACCTCGGCCTATCACCCAGCGAGTACCGCCAGAGCCTGCAGCCGAACAGAATTGAGAATTGAGGAATGGCAAATAGTGGTTGGTTTCTTAAAATAAGGAAACTATATACAATTTGACCCCAAAACCCGTGAGGGGCAACAGCAACGAGCCCACGAAGAGTCTATTTGTCACAAATTCCGTCTGTACAATCCGTCGCATCAGCATATTCGACACGTCGTATCAGCATACTCGAGCCGTCGTATCAGCATACTCGAGCCGTCGCATCTGCATATTCGACACGTCGCATCTGCATACTCGAGCCGTCGTATCAGCCAACTTGACTGGTCGAAAAAAGATGTAAAATACTTGGATTGCTATTCAGCGTCGAAGATGAGGTCTACGCCTTCGATGGAAACGCTTACATTATCCTTTTCGGTCAGCGTCTTACCTGACTCGTGAAGGAGTTCAGGGTTCCCGCTGTCGTGACTGACGTAATCACGCTCATAAGAGACGAGGGTGAAGTTGGGATAATAGGACTCCCAATTGCCTAAGACGCGATTGTCATTGGGATTAGTCGAGGAGCCCATCCAAGTCCTTGTGACGGCGATGTTTCGGACAGTTATGTCTGTATATTGGGTGAAATATTCGTATGTGTCGCCCCACAACGGATAATCCATCTTTGATGTCCTGCGGAAGTGTAATTCCGAGATATCCGAGAATTTGTCGCCTGTGCAGTCTGGAATGACTATCGTGATTTCGTTGATGGTGACATCTGGTTTCGTATGCGTCTCCGTCACGGATTCTGCAATAGCTGTGATACGTAAGCCTTTCCCCACTTTCTCCGTCTTGACTACTCCTTTCTTGTGGATAGGGAAGCCGAAGCTGTTCTTTGATTCGGTTTCATAATCTTCAAAGGGCAATGGGTTGAACTCGATACCGCCGAGGGAGACCTTGGTAACGCGAGGTTCCATGGCCCTGCCCTTCTGCACCACGTTGATTTTGATGGTTTCGAAGAGCTCATTGTCCTGGTCAACATCCTTGAAGTCGGACTTGTTTGCCGCCCACACCACGATGGTTGCCTTGCGTTCCTTGCCTGTGCTGTTGGCCGTGACTTTCACGGTGACAGTGGAGTCTGTATCAAGCGATGTGCTCAGCCAATCGACTTCGCCGCCGTCAATGTTGCACCCGAAGAATCGGTATGCGCCTCTTTTCACGGTTAATGTCTGCTGGCTGGCTTCGGTATTGAACGACAGTTCCTTGGGACTAACGAAAAGTTGCTGGGGTGTTTCACCCTTGCTGACGTTGATTTCTATGCGGTTGTCGCCGCCTGAAGCCAGATAGGTGTCGCAGATGGTACGTTTATTGTCCCTGTAGTTGAGGTGGCTCACGTTCATGTTCTGCCCCTCAACAAACCAGACGACTTTGCTTCGGCTGTTTTCCGTCAAAGGCACTTCGGGCGAATACATGGTCCAGTAGGATGTCTTGCGGCCTTGGCGGTCGATCTCCCAGCAGGAGTAGGAGAAGCGGCGGGCATTGGAGAGGTTGATGATGTCGTTGTTTTCAAGCAGGAACTCTATCTTGTGGCGTAAGGTAGTGCCGTCGGACATCTCGAAATCCTTGAGTGCACGCACCCAGAGGCCGTCGCCGTAGAACGAGGTGCTGATATCGTCCTTGTCGAACACAGCCCCGTTGCTTCGGGTGGCCCGTAACACTTCTGAGGTCGATGTGCCTTCCTTGCCTCCCGTCACCCAAAGGCCGAGAGTAATCTGGTCGAAGAGGTCTTCGGAGTCTTCGTCGTTCATGATGCTAAAGTACTTCTGCCTGGGATTGGACGAGTTGTACCAAAGCACCAAGGTGGCAGCGTTGACCATATGATAAGGTATGACAACAATACCGTTTGCAGGGATGCCGCTAGAAGGCAACAGGTCGCAATGAGCGTCGGTATTGTCCTCGTCAACAAGCAGCGAAATGGTCCTGCTGTTGACAGAGCATTTGCCTTCCATGAGGACGTTGCCGTGTCGGTCGGTGTAGAAGAACTGATAAGCATGCCCGTCGCGCGACTCGATGCTGAGTTGTGTCATGTCGTTGTCGTTGAAGAATACCTCGTCGACAAACGCTTGCGGATTGCTCACGCCCATAATGTCCTGCACTTGTGTCACGAACCAGGTGACATCGTCGGGGCTGAGTTTGGTGGCACCGGCTGTGTTGAGGGCTTCCTGCACGGCTTTGTTGAACTCCTTGACCTGCGCGGTGGTGAAGTCGGAAAGCACACCGGCCAGATCCGTGCCGTCGGGCAGCACGTCCTTCAGGCCGTTTGTCAGCAGTTTGAGATTGGAATTGATAGCGTCGAGGCAGGTCTCTGCGCTGAGGTTACCCTTGCACACTTCGAGCACTACATTGCCGTTGTTGTTAACGAAATCGTAGGCCGTCTGCCCCCAAGAGATGAGATCGTCGCCCGAGGCAAACACAATGTTGCAACCCTGCTCAATGATAGGTCCTGCGCAGCGGAGCATCATCTTGATTTCATAAAGGTCATGCTCATCGAGATAGTTGGCCACTTGCTCGGCCGGAGTAGAGGTCGACGATCGACGTTCGGATATTACAGCCGTGTAGATGAATACCGCAGCATCATCGAATTCACCACGTGAGAACGACGTCCAGAAATCCTCGCACCCTACGCGGTAGGAATCAGGCAGATTCTGGCTACCATAAGCCGGTGCGGCCATGATGATGCGCCAAATCTGCTGACGAGCTTCAGGTCCTATCTGACCGGTCTCTATCATAGCACCAAGGAGGGTGGCTCGGTACAAAGCATTGGCGTTGTTGATGGCTTGCTTGAACTTGACCAGTCCCACGGCCGTGGACCACACGCCTCGCGTCTGGGGCTGATAGTAGACCGTGCGAATAAGCTCCCATAGCCGTTCGGCATCATTGCACTTGGCATCAGGGTCTATGGCAGCCATCATACACCTCGACATGAGTTCTGCCAGGCTGGCTGATGCTTCGTCCTCACCTAAAGTTGGTATCTTTGGCTTGTCTGGCTCAACCGGTACAACGGGAGTATCAGGGGTTGAAGGTTCGGGCTTGTCCTCTTTTTCGCTACAAGCCACCATCGCCATCGTGAGGCAAAGGGCCGTCAATATGGTCCATACTTTACTGGCAAGTTTCATATTCATTCTTATTAATACGACAATAAATATCTTATCAGACGCAAAGAAACGACTTAAATGTTGAATGACAAAATATTACGTCTGTTTTTTTGTGTCGTATGTAAGAATAAATACTGAAACAGCAAAGGCAGCGGACTGCTGAAAACAATTCGCACCTTTGAAGTTCTTTTTCCGATGTTTATTTCCGAAGAAAAAACGTCATTTGCCGTTGAGGGCCGCAGCGCTGCTTTCGTCCTGATTGCAGACGAGCACCACTTGCTTGCCCTCGTAGTCGCGGTCAAGAATAATGATGGACAGGGGCTGACTGCGGAATGACTGCTGCTCGCCGAGGCTGACATCATAAGAGTAGAAGAGCGAATCGCCCTTAACCTCAACACGCTGCGGATGAATCTCTGTGGTGATATCCGTAGGGGGCAACACCACGGCCAGCACAAACTGCTTGGAGAAATCGATATCCGTAGGCTTGCCCTCGGGGCCCATGGTGGTGGCCATGCCGAAGAGCTGACTGAACTGCTCCTGAGTGCTTATCTTCGGACTTGCAGGAATCTGCTGGTTGTTCTTGAAGAAGTAGTTTCGAGCCACTTCAAAAGGTATCGGGCCGTCGCCAACGGCAGCGGCAACGGGCTTGCAACATGTGAGAACGGCTGTGCATAGCAGCAGCGACAATATCGTAAAAACGTTCCTTTTCATACTCTTATAATAATTTGGTCTACATATATTTAGCCGTGATACTGAGTTTTGCCGTGGGGAGGCCTTGGGGCTTCACGGCGAGGGCGGCTTTACCGGCTTTTGTGGTGCTACGAACGACAACGATGGCGCGGCCTTTCCACGTGGTGACGTGCGACGACGTTGCGGGCTCGGCGTCCTTTAGGTCAGCTGAGGCAGCAGCCAGGAGAGTGCCTTGGCCATTGACAGCCACCTCGCAGGGCACAGCAGCCTCGGGGCAGACGTTCCCATCCTTGTCCACGACCTCAACGACGATGAATGCCAGCGACTGACCATCGGGTGTCATGACCTTGCGGTCGGCTGTCAGGCGCAGACATGCAGGAGCACCTGCCGTGGCAAGGGTGACGGTCTTGCCTCCTGCTTCAGCGCGCAGGATGCCTGACTGATAGGGCAAGGTGAATACGGCTTTGAACTGCGTATCGCGGTTCACCGTCTTCGTATCGACAAGGCGTTCATTGAGATAGAGCTTCACCTCTGGAGCCTTGGTGTATATCTCGACGTCGATGGGCTTGCCTTCCCACCCGCTCCATGTCCATGACTCCCATGTGGGCCATACGCTCCAGGCCGTCTCCTTGATGGTACCGCGGTAGCCATTGGGCTCGCGCACAGCCATATAAAGACTTGGGGAGGTCTGCCAGAGGATTTGGCGGTAGTGGCTTATAGGCTTGCGCCAGCCGGTGTGTCGACATCGCCGCAGTAGGCTCCGTGCCAGTCGGGTTGCCCGCCGGCGACGTAGTGCTCGCCTGGCCGTTCACCTTCGTAGTAGTAGCGGCCGATACCTGATTCTCCAAGATAATCGAGACCTGTCCACACGATATCGCCGATGATGTATGGGTGGTCGTGGACGAGCGCCCAGTTGTTGAAGGCGTCGCGGGGATAGCTCTCGGTCTGCCACATCACACGCTGCGGATCGCGCTTGTGATCGGAGGCGTGTTTGTGAATCATATAGTTGTAGCCTACGATATCAAGCACCTCGGCATGGGGATCGTAGATCTCCCAGTCGTTGTCCCAGGCGCAGAGGGCTTCGGTGACGGGACGCGAGGTGTCGATGCTGCGCGCGGCGGCCTTGAGGCGTCGGGCTGTGGTGACGACGCGCAGGTCCTTACGCTCGATGACCTCGTTGCCTATGCTCCAGGCTATGATGCTGGGGTGGTTGACGTCGCGCCGCACCATGGCATGCACCTCCTGCTCGGCCTGCGCGTCGAAGAAGAGGTGGAAATCGTGGGGATTCTTCTCAGACCGCCATCCGTCAAACGCCTCGTCGATGACCAGCATGCCCAAGGTGTCGCAGGCTGCGAGGAAGGCTGGCGAGGGCGGGTTGTGAGAGGTGCGGATTAGGTTGAAACCAGCCTCTTTCATCAAACGTACCTTACGCACTTCAGCATCATCAAACGCCATGGCGCCGAGGACGCCGTCGTCGTGGTGAAGGCAGGCGCCGTTGATGAGGGTGGACTGTCCGTTGAGACGGAAGCCCTGCTTGGCATCATATTCTATAGTACGTATGCCAAAGGGCACGTCCATCTCGTCGAGAACGGTGCCGTCGTCCTTTGCCAATGTCAGATGGGCGGTGTACATCTCCGGCTTCTCCGGCGTCCACAAACGTGGCTGGGCAATGTAGAGGAATGCTACAGGCGACATCCGCCGGTACTGGTCCAAGAACTTGATATTCACTTGCTTCGACTGGTCGCCCACGCGAGCGGTAAACACCAGCCCGTCGCGAAAACCGCCCTTCTCATTCACCATCGTAGCCTTGATGCGCAACTGCGCCTTGCCGTCGGCCACGCCCAGGGTGACGACGCTGATGCCCGGGCCCTGATGGGGAGCAAAATGAACGTCGCTACTCTCCTCAAGCCACACGTGGCGATAGATGCCGGAGCCCGAATACCAGCGACAGTTGGGCTGGTGGGAGTTATCCACGTTCACAACCACCTCATTACGTCCCAGCACCAGATACGGTGTGATGTCCACAGCAAACGAGGTGTATCCGTAGTCGTGGTGCCCGGCTTGATTACCGTTCACGTAGATATCAGCACGCTCATACACGCCCTCGAAGTAGAGTTCGGTATGGGGAGCCAAACGCTTGAGCACGAAGGTCTTGCTATATTCGGCCACGCCGCCCTGGAACCAGCCGCCGCCTGTGCCTGTGGCACCTGACGAAGGGTCGGGAGCCTCGTAGATGTCCCAGTCGTGGGGCAAATTCACGGCGATGGTTTTGCCATTGCGTGTGAACTGCCAGCCGCTGTCGAAGAACTGGCGGGTGCGTGCAGAAACTGTTGTCATGACGGCTGCTATGGCCATTGTCAACAACGATAAGAAGAAACGTTTCATCATGGTTGATATCTTTTATGTATTTTGTTGATTACCAAGGGAATTGCCTTTTCTTTTCTACAAGCGGTTGAATGCGTGGTTGCCAATCGCTATCGAAGCGGTCGATGTTGGTATCGAGAAAGACCAGACGGTCGGCAAGCCATTGCTTCAACGTCTGTATCTCCTCATCGTAGCTGCTGACGCGGTAGGCGGCAAACATGCCAACGGCATCGAAATGGAACTCGCCCATATCAGGGAAACCGCCTTCGGGAATCTCACCCATCTGCGGAGGGAACTCATCCATGCGGGGAAAACCACCCATACGTGGAAAACCGCCCATTCCGGGAAAGCCACCCATGCGGGGAAAAGCGCCGAAGGGGGGAACGCCCATGACGGGGAAGCCACCTTGTGGAGGGAAGCCACCACTCATGCCGGGGAAGCCGCCGAAAGGAGGCGCACCCATCTGCTGCCGCTGGTCGGCCAGCTGTTGTTTCTGCTCCTCGCTCACAAGTAGTTCCGGATAAACGGCAAAATGGCGGTTGGCGGCCTCTGAGAGCAGTTGGGCCTGACAGTCGATATAAGCGTTGATGGATTTGTTGCTGAGCACACTCTTCCGGAGTTCGAAATATCGTTTCTTTACTGCCTTGCGGAACGCGGGGTCTTGCAACAAGCGTTGCCACATGGCAGGCGTAGGATTGTTGCTCGCGCCCTCGAAACACCAGGCTTCAAGATTGTTGGCATTAGCGAAATTACAGTTGCCATAGGCCAGATTATAATCCCATACGGGACCTGCTACGAGGCGGCCACCGCTGCCGTCGGGACGCTGCCGTTCCTTGTAGAAATATGCACTACGTTTGTAGCCGTCGGCATTGAGACTGAGCTCAGTATGAATGAAATAGTCGACAAACGAAGGAACATCGATATAGCGGGCATAGCCCTTCTGACGGTCGGCAAAGAGGTCGGACTGAATGACCTGCTCCACGGTGTCGACAAAGCTTTGGATATACTCTAACTGCTCGGGCATCAGCTTCTTTTTCTTAGGGTAGATGCACGACCAAATGACTTCGCTGGTCATGCTACCCTCCCCTATCCCGGGCACGGAGGAGGCAAACGTGGCATCGTCCTCGTTGAACGTGTCGATGCGCAGCAGGTAGCCTCCAGTAAGGTTGCGCCCACAGGTGTCGGTTGTCGTCATACGACTGATGTTTACACGGTCGGCACCCTGTTTGATGGCTTCGGCAAGGATATAAATGCCTCGGTAGTCGCCATTAAATGTCAGTTCCACAAAGCGTGTTCGGGGCGCCCAATGGCCCATTTCGCGCCATAGCTGGAAGGCCAAAGGGTCGCGCAACATGGAAACGTCGTTGTAGGGAGCCAGCAGTACCCAGTCGCTGTGGGCGGGCATTCCAAGAAGGCTCACCGGTCGTTCGGCTGCATCTGCATCCCACGTCTCCAGCGTGTATTTCTTTTGTGCAAAGCCCAAAGAACTGTTACCACGCAGTTTGATGCCTATGGGACCGTCGTAGCCGTCGGTAGTCATGCGAGCCGCCACTTTCTCGCGGGCATTCAGTTCCGTGGCAGCCTTGATGCTTATATGCCCCACCGACTTTTGCTGAGCCATCGATGTGGAGGCAAAGATAAGAATAATGTATAGTAACAATCTTGACTTCATGGTTTCCAGATGAACAGGCATTCGGATGAGACGATGGGACGTAATAGCTCCAACGTGGCGTCCGATAGATTGTAAACAGTCATATTCGTATCATCGCCGCTGAGGGTTATCATAGCATCGGCTGTCGGCAAACTGATATAGAGCATGCTCAGCTGAAACATACACTTCGACACCAAAGCCTCGAGGACCTTGGGTTCGGGATTCGTAAGCCATTGCTCGCCGTCGGGACTGACATCGAAGTCCTCGTAGCAGTTGAGTTTGAGCAGTATATCAGTAAACTTCCGGTAGAGTTCATCTACCTTGGGATGCTCGAGAAAGTGGCGCTCAACAGCGAAGTACTGCCCCCGGCTGTTCGCGGGCACTTGCTTTGGAAGAATATCTATCACCCAATAGGGTTTTTCCAAATATGATTCAATAAGCATTTATTTAGTTGACAGTTGATAATTGACAGTTGATAGTTGTAGGGTAATGAGGAACGAAAAAAAGCCATTATGAATGATGAATCCTTTGCAAAAATAAGGATAAATGCGGAAATATCGTTATCTTTGCACTCGATTTTAGGATTCTTTATATTATCAGACCATCAACGAGCAACAACAGATATGCATTTTACAGGTATCATCATAGCCATTTGCACGTTCCTAACCATAGGCATCTGGCACCCTATCGTCATAAAAACAGAATACTACTGGGGCACACGCGCATGGGTTGTGTATCTGGTGATTGGACTGGCCTCCATAGGGGCAGCCCTGTTTATCGAGAACACACTCATCTCAGCCATCGTGGGAGTGTTCGGAGCCTCGGCGCTATGGGGCATTGGCGAACTATTCCACCAGAAGAAACGAGTGGAGAAAGGCTGGTTCCCAAAGAATCCGAGACGCGCGAGCAAGGAGCCTAAGGCGCAAGGAGAGACTCAGCGCGATGGTGAGTAATGCCAAGCAGCTATTAATTCGTAGCAGCCATCACCCTACGGAAGGCAACAACCGTTACAACGGAATACTAACGGCCGCTCATAGGAACTTCGAACACGAAGCTATGTAGGGTGCATAGCGAGCGGGCTTCTTCCGCTACTTCGAAGACGAAGAAGATGGCATGCTTACCTGTGAGTGAGGCCGTGGACAGCGGCACGGAAAGTTGCGTAGAAGTCTGGGGCATAGATGCTTGCAGTTGAAGAGTGCCCAGACAAATGCCTCCGCGCGAATACCATGGGCTATCTGCCATGATGCGTATTGAACCGTCGACACCTTCGGGTGTAAGTGTGATGTCCAGAGTCAAATCCCGACGGTTAGTTTTATCGAAATTAAAGTACTTATAACCCACAATGGATCCTGAGGTATTGTTGACCACGGGATTCACGTTATTGCGCAGGTCATAGGGTGCCGCGAAACGGTCGTCGGTGCCATAAGACGCGGCGATATATGAGCCGTAGTGTCGGTAGTTGGGCCATTCATGTTCCATCGGTTTTGGGCCCGTCAGCCAGCAGGCGATAGCTGCGGGATGAGGTTCCAGCGGGTTGAGGCCTTCGAGAGCAAAGCCCTCGGAGGTATATTCACCCTCGCTAATCTCTACCTTGCCCCCAGCACCTTTTTCCACCATGACATCGATGGGAGCTACCATGGCCTGACGCGCATATTCGTCGGTACCTGTCTGGCGGTGGTAGAACACGTACCATTGTCCGCCAATCTCGCAGATACTGCCGTGTGTATTGCCGTCGACATAGGCGGTGGCAATGGTATTGCCTTGTTCGTCAACGCCTCGGGCACGTGCGTCGATGATGGTGCCGCCGTAGGTGAAAGGTCCCAGAGGACTGTCGGCGTAGGCGTAGGCCAGCGTGTAGTTGGAAGTGGGCAGGCCGAATTCGCCATCCTCGGTGAAGCGGCTGTAGATGAAGACGTACTTGTCCTGAATCTTGCGTATCGACGAAGCCTCGAAGAAACGGAACGGGCCAGGCTGATAACGGCCTGAGATCATGTCCTCGACAATCTGCGTGCCAGGCTTGACGCTGGCCATGGTAGCGGTGTCGAGTTCGGCAGCGTAGCTGCGTTCAAAGCCCCAATAAGCGTAGGCGCGGCCATCGTCGTCGACAAATACGGCGGGGTCAAAGCCCAGCACTCCTTCGGTGGCAGCGGGATTATGCGGACTCCAATTGCACACCTCAAAAGGTCCGTCGGGACGCGTACTCCGACACACCATGGTGTTGCGGCCACCGCCCTGGTTATTGGGATAGAGGTAGTAGGTCTTGGTGGAAGAGGGAGTGGAAGAGGGAGTGGAAGAGGCGATTCGGAGGGCCACATCCGGTGCGTAGAGCACATCGCATCGTCCTTCGGCATCAAGCGGACTACCGTCGGCACCCTGACACACGCTGAAGATCTCACCGTCGTAGCGCCACGCCGTGAGGCTATCAATGGCTGCCGACCATACCACCTGCTCGCGACCGCAGTAGCCGGATTTCATACTATCGTGTGAACCATAGATATACACGCGAAAGTGCCCTGGATTGTCTGGGTCTTCAAACACGTATGGCTCGCCGTCGGGGATGTGCTCCCAGAGGGGGAGGTAAGGATTGCCGGGGGTGGTGAGTGAAAGGGGATCGGACACTACTTGATTAGGCTTGCATGCCGCCATGGCAATGGCGGAGGCGAGGAGCAGCAGGGATGAGATTTTCATTGTTGAGGGAGTGATGTTTATTTGATGAACTTCACCTTTTCCGCGTCACGAGGCTTGGCCTCAGGCTTTTCGTCGGGGTAGCCTACGGCAATGATGTAGTTGAGACGATAGTCGGCAGGTATTTGCAGGCGCTCGATGAAGAACTTGCATTTGTCGTTGGAGAGTAGGAAGCGCACGGGACCGCCGAGGCAGCATGTGCCAAGTCCCATGGCCTGCGCGGCGAGCATCATATTCTCGCCCAGAAGGCCTGCGTCGAGTTCGCCGCCGCCAGCAGCGGGCGTGCATACGCAGATGATGTTAGGCGCGTTGCGGAACATATTCTTGAAGTCCTTGTCGCGAGTCACCTGTTCGGCATTCTCCTTCTTGTAAACCTCCGTAACATCTGCAATAAGCTTCTGATCCTCTACCACGCGTACTATCCACGGCTGACGGTTCATTCCGCTTGGTGCATTGATGCCGCATTGGGCTATAATCTGGAGTTTCTCGTGCTCAACGGGTTTGTCGAGGTACTTGCGCACGGAGCGACGCGCCATGATGGTGGCGAGCACGGGGTTGGTAGCCAAGGCGATATCGGCCTCTATATCCGTCATCTTATCTGTCGGTTCATAACGCTTTACGACACGACCGTTAGTATCAACGAGGAACTTGGTGAAGTTCCATTTGATATCGGCCTTCTTGTCGTAGTCGGCATCCGAACGGCGAAGCATGCCGTCCATCATCTTGCCACGTTGGTCGTTGACATCGAAACCGCCAAAGCCCTGCTGCGACTTCAGGAAAGTGTAGAGCGGGTGCTCGCCAAGACCGTTGACCTCTATCTTGTCGAACTGAGGGAAATGAATATCGTAGTTGGCTGTGCAGAACTGATGTATCTCCTCTATGGAGCCGGGCGCCTGCTGTCCGAACTGGTTGCAGGGGAAGTCCAGTATCTCGAGGCCTTGGGCATGGAACTTCTCGTAAATAGCCTCCAACTCCTTGTACTGCGGCGTGAAGCCGCATCGGGTAGCGGTGTTCACAATAAGCAGCACCTTGCCTTTGTAGTCGGCGAGCGACACGTCCTGACCGCCAGCATCCTTTACCTTGAAATCATAAACGCTTTGTGCGGCTAATGCCAGCACCATGAACATTGCCGTGAGGCTAAGAATCATTCTCTTCATAATCGTATTGTGTTTGTTGGGTTGTTTGTCTTCCGCCTGCAAATATAATGATTTTCCGTTAACAACAACTTATCACACATTATTTTATAAGAATTATTAAGATAAATGCCATACGAGCCGTTCGCTGAATGATACCTATGTTTCGTTGAAATGATTTGGCTGGTTGCCAATAAAAGATTTATCTTTGCAACGGAATTGACAAGTTAACATGTTAACGGGTTAACACATTAACAATATTCTGCTATCTCATTCGTTATAATAATGAAAAGGCCATACTTCATGAAGCAGTCGCGACAGGAAAACATCATCTATCTGTGCGCGTGGGGATTGCTCTTTGCAGCCCCCATACTGAGTCTGTATGTACGTACGATGAACGACAGCAACATCGTCTTCGACTGGGCAGAGGTATTTATGGTGTGGCGGAAATTCGCCGTCTATCTTCTGTTGTTTCTAGTTCACAACTTCCTGCTGGCGCCTTTGCTGATATATCGTCACAAACGTGTGGCCTACTTCTCCGTTCTGGCTGTGATTATTGCCGCCTTCACACTATGGCAATGCACCCAGCCTAAGAGAGGACCTCAAAGACACAGACACCACGTAGAACGCACCGACCAACATCCGCCTTTCGCTGAGCCGCCAATGGGCTTTGAGGCTGAGCGGCCACCGCTGCCTGGTGGTGAGCAGCCTCATTTCAACAATCGTCCACCGCAAAGGATGCACGAAAAGGAAACCCCACCACCCTTCGTAGGCGAGCACGACATCCTGGGCATCGTGGTGCTGCTGCTATTGTTTGGCGCCAACCTGGGCATAAAGGGTTATTTCCGCAGTCGCGACGATGAGAAGCGACTGGCCGAGCTGGAGCGCGAGAATCTGGAGCAGCAGCTGCAATACCTACGCTACCAAATCAATCCTCACTTCTTCATGAACACGCTCAACAATATCCACGCCCTCGTGGACATTGATTCTGAGAAGGCGAAGGAAACCATCGAGGAGTTGTCGTTGCTGATGCGCTTTGTGCTCTACGAAGGCAATAAAGAGAGCGTCCCGCTTTCGCGCGAGCTGGAATTCATAAGCCATTATGTGGCGCTCATGCAGTTGCGATATACCGACAAAGTGAGGCTCAACATACAACTGCCCGAATCAGTACCCGACCGACAGGTGCCGCCTTTGATTCTCATCACGTTCATTGAGAATGCCTTCAAGCACGGCGTGAGCTACCGCCAGAACTCGTTCATCGAGGCCAAGGTAGATGCCGACAACGACAAACTGCTGTTCACTTGTAGCAATTCCAAGGTCAGTTCCGCAAACATCAGCAGCAGCAACAACACCGACAAGGGAGGCATCGGTCTGGCTAACGTCCGCAAACGCTTGGACTTGCTGTACGAAGGCAACTACACTCTGAACATCAGCGACAACGAAAAGACCTACGATGTAGAACTAATAATCCCCCTCAAAAAGATATGATCCGTTGTATAGCCATTGATGATGAGCCGCTGGCACTCCAACAGCTCGTCGCGTATATCCGCCAAGTGCCGTTTCTCGAGCTCGCAGCCCAATGTCAGAGTGCCTTGGAGGCTCGGGATTTCCTTGAGCAGAACTCCGTGGATGCCATCTTCTGCGACATCAATATGCCCGACCTCAACGGCATGGATTTTGTGGAATCGCTCACCGCGCCGCCGCTTGTGGTGTTTACTACAGCCTACTCGGAATATGCTGTTGAGGGCTTCAACGTGAATGCCGTGGACTACTTGCTGAAGCCTTTCGGACTTCAAAAGTTCCAGCGGGCTGCCAATAGGTTGCGAGAGAGACTATCGGTAACAGCTCCTGTTGCCGGGGAAGATGACTCGGTAATATTCCTCAAGACCGACCATCGTGTTGTAAAAGTGAGCATCCCGGATATCCGCTACGTGGAAGCTATGAGCGAATACCTGAAGGTGTGGATAGACGGCCAGCCAAAACCCGTCATCACTCTGCTGTCAATGAAGAAGATGGAGGAGCGCCTGCCCGATTATTTCATGCGCATACACAGGTCATACATCATCAACCTCAACAAGATACAAGAGGTGAACAAGAACCGTGTGACGCTGGACTTAAACACCGAACTGCCCATAGGCGACTTGTACAAAGACAACCTACAAGCATACGTTGACACAAAATTCCTTGGCAAGTAGCGTCAGGGGTTAATAGATGTCGTCCATGGGATAGCGCACATTCCACTTGCTGCGCAGGCCATCCATGAGCTGCATGATATAGAGGGTTTCCGCGTGGGGCATCTCACGCGGTTCCAGCAAGCCCTCCTCGATAGCTTTCTTGCATGCTATAAACTGATATTCATAGCCCGTTATCTGCTGTGGCACGTGGATTGTTTCCACGAATGTACGGTCGGGGCCATTGACGGTTATTGTCTGCGGATTGTTTATATTGTCGACGATGATATTACCCTCGGTGCCTGCTATTACTCCAATATTATCTCCAACGCATTGTGCTGATGACTGGAGGTTAGCCACCACTCCGTTGTCGAGAACGGCGGTAATGGTGTTGGTCAGATCCATACCTGTTGTGCTTTTGACGCAATTGCCGTCGATGGCAAGTATGATGGCATCGTTGAACATTCTCATGAAATTCAACGCATAGATACCGAGGTCAAGCAATGCTCCGCCGCAAAGATCGGGGCGCATGATTCGTGGCTTGTCGCCCATGGAATAGCCTAGGGTGGCGGTAATGAGTTTTGGCGTGCCTATACGGTTTTGGTCGAGGAGTCCTCGTATTATACCGACAGCCGGTTGATAACGTGTCCAGATGGCCTCGGCGAGAAACACCTTTCGCTGGTGAGCAAGGTCTATAATCTCTTTGGTTTGCCGGGCATTAGCCATGAAGGCTTTCTCCACGAGGCAAGCCTTGCCGGCCATAAGAGCCTGACGTGTTACATCGAAGTGATGAGAATGCGGGGTAGCGACATATACCAGGTTGACGTCGGGGTCGGCTATGAGTTCTGAGTATGAACCGTAGGCCTTGGGGATGCCCATTTTACGAGCGAAAGCGTCTGCCGTGTCCTGCTGGCGAGAACCTACGGCAAAAGCTTCTATATCACTAAGGCCGTTCAATGTTTGGGCTGCTTTTTCGGCAATCCATCCGGTAGCTATTATTCCTACTTTCATAAGTGTTGTTTGTTGGTTTTGTGTTTGTTGTGTCGGGTTAAATATCTCGGGAGCAGGCAAGAGATTCTACTATAAGAGGCGGTAATATACACGAACGGACGTAAGTGGCTACACGACCGGTCATAATTGGCAACACGACCGGTCGTAGGTGACGATACGACCGGTCGTGTTTTTACATACCCCTAAAGCCGACGGATATATATGTCGCGGTAATAGACCTTGCTGCCGTGAGCCTGCAACTCTATCTGCTCGATGGGGAAGATGGGGCGTGCGCGGTCCCAATAGTTCTCGAGCGGTACTGCATCTACGACGAGGACGCCGTTCAAACGCACGGTGACGCGATCGCCGACCATCTTGATGTAGAACGAGTTCCACTCGCCCAACGGGTTGTCGGCCACACAAAGTGGTGTGCTGCGGTTCTTTTGGTTGTTGTAGAGCCCGCCCGAGCCTACCTGTGCACCTACGTTGACGCGTGCTATATCCCATATCTGCACCTGAGGCGTTCCGCGCAGGTAAATGCCGGCATCAGGTTCCTTGCCTGCGGGGTCGAGGCGCCAGTCAACGAGCATCTCAAAGTCGCGGTATTGCTCCTCGGTACAAATATTATCGAAGCCGTTGCCGAAATATGCCAGAAGCCCGTTCTCTACTCGCCAGTTTTCGTGCATGCGCTGGTCTGCAGCTTTTTGCTTCTCGGCCAACTCAAGAGGCGTCATTTTCTCGCGGGCAATGGGATTTTCCACCAGTCCCTTCCAACCTGCGAGGTCGCGACCGTTGAAATGACTCACGAATCCCTCAACGGGATCTTTTGCCAAATAAGCATAGACCGCCTTGCGTTGCTTGCCGCCAAGGAAAGGCAGGGTGCGGGCAAGAAGGTGACGCGTGAGATAACCGTCGTAGTCGGGGTGTGCGAGGGCTATATCAGCCACGGCCCGTGCGGCATCGCGCTGCAAAGCTTTATCGCCAAGGCTTTGGGCTATGGTTGTCATAGCCACGAAGGTGCCCGTCTGACCCATCTGAGTGATGAGTGCTCGTTGCTGTCGGGCATCGGTGGTCTGGCTCATCTGATGACGAAGGGCGATAAGACGGTTCTCGGGTGTTGCCTGCTGCTGTTCGGCGCCTGATGTGGAATTAGGGTCTTGTGCACTGGTGCCCATAGCCATGAGCATGCAGATGCACAACAATACATATTTCTTACACATATCCATTTTTAGGAAGTTAAAGGAGTTAAGGAAGTTAAATAGGTTAAGACGAATGTCTAGGCGTTAGTTATCATGCGAAACTTGAGTAATTGTATTTTTTTGATTAGGCGCTGCAAATTTAGTAATAGTTGCGAAATAACTATTGCTTTGGAAGTGTTTTTTTTGAAAAACTGCAGAAGAAACAATCAAGCATAGCTATGCATACCGCCCAGGATATAGTTGACGCCGAAATATGTCATCAGGATACTGAGGAATGCGAAGGTCATATAAAGATGGTAGAATAAGGGGGAGGAGCCTACCCCTATCCCCTCCCGGGAGGGGGACTCATGTCTTCGGGGATGGAATGAGTTATGGGCCGGTGCGGCGTATATCATAAATGTGATGAGCGCCCAAGTCTCCTTCGGGTCCCACGACCAGTAGGTCCCCCACGACAGGTTTGCCCAAATAGCGCCTATGAAGATGCCAAAGCCAAGGAAGGTGAGAGCGGGATAGAGCATAAGCTGCGACAGCAACGTCATCTCTTCGGCCTTGCTGCGCACAAGAAGTGCTGTGAGCGAACTTACGAAAGTGAGCGACAAGAGGGCATAAGCCATCATTATCACCGACACATGGATGGTGAGCAGCGGCGAATTGAGCACAGGCATCAGCGGTGTCATCTGAGGATCCATCTGCGAGATGTGGCTCACGAGTAGCAGGAAGCCTGAGAGCAGGAAACCGAAGGTGAGCATCAACGGGAACCTACGGCTCATGAACAACGCCAGCAGCATTATGCACCAAGCCAGAACGAGCATCGTCTCATAGCCATTGGACATGGGCACAGTGCCTGTAACTATACAACGCAGTACAAGGCAAATGGTTAAGGCGCACAGGGCCAGAAACAAAGCGAAGCGGAAGAGGGAGAAGCTCCCTATAATCCCCCGGCGGGGGGTGAAGAATGAAGAATGAAGAGTGAAGAATGAAGAATGAGGAATGAAGGGGGAGGAGGATGGTTCACTCATCGCCTTAGGTCGAATGATGCCGATGAAGAACAGTACAAAACCGAGCGTGAGGCAAGCCATGAACAGAATGGTGGCAAAAGGCACCTTATTGTAGATACGCTCTGCCCTAATGCGCAAGGCGCTGGGCAACGAGCCCTGACCGAAGGTTCTCTGATAGAGATACATGCGAGAGATGTACTGATCGGCAACACCGAAACGGGCTGCCTGAACCTCGCCATTGAGATGGGTGAAAACGTCGCGAATGTATTTCTGATGCTCGGCATCCATTGTTTCAGGCAGCGTGCCGGTGGGAGCATACCATGTGATCTGACCATCTGTATCGTAAGGGAACAGTTTTAGGAGCGTGCCTTGATGCAACTGCGTGATGAGCATCTGCTTCTCCTGCATCTTCATTGGTTTCTTGTCCTGCTTGAGGGGCTCGTTCACCCAATCGTCGTAGTAGAAGATGAAGCCTGTGAGCACTTGCTCGGCTGTATAACGTCCGTAGTGGCGACTGCCGTAGAGTTTCTTGGTGAAGTCGAGGGCAAAGGTCTGAACGGGGCAGACACGGTCGTTGTATACGATGAAGAGGCGACCGAACTGCTCAGCCGTTTCGGCAGGCAACACGCGGGGAGCGGGCGAAGCGGCATGGGCTACGACACCAAACACACAAAGCACGGCAACAGCCGAAGCACGGCGCAGCAGTTGGCGGAAGGAGCCACGGGGGTCTATGAGCATCCAGACGAGGGATACAAAGAGCAGGGCGTAGCCGGCATAAGTGACAGGGATACCCCACGGGTCGCTGTTCATGGCGAGGATGCTGCCTTGAAGGTCTTCGTCGTAACTGCTCTGAATGAAA
Organism: Bacteroidaceae bacterium; assembly: GCA_016286165.1. Classification (GTDB taxonomy): domain Bacteria; phylum Bacteroidota; class Bacteroidia; order Bacteroidales; family Bacteroidaceae; genus Physcousia. Next base: position 25,986 of record JAEESE010000004.1, read on the forward strand.
CGGCAGCCACGATGAGTGGCTATGTGGTTCATGGAAATGGTGGCAGGCTGACTGTCGAGGGTGACGTAGGACAGGTAGTCGGCAGGAGCCTGTGTGCCTTCATAGTACTTTATCTCGAAACGATCCAAGGTAACGGCAAACGGCAACTGATGTACTCGCATGTCCTTTGTGATGTAGCGGGTAGTGGGTTCGCCCTGACGGAGGTGCACCATGCCCCGAACAGACGTGAGATGTGTGAGCAGGGCGCCTGCCAGGATAATCACGAACGAGAGGTGAAGAGCCTCTACCGACGGCCTCCGCACCTTACGTTTGATAAAATAAAAGGCGGCAACGGCTACAAGCATAGCCCATAGCGCCGAGAACCACCAGGCGCCATAGATATTGTCGGCAACGTAGGATGTGCCATGGTATTTCTCAACAATCGTGGCGGCTGCCAAAACGACAACCACCACGATGTATAGTATGATTACGATGCGCTTCATACTTTATTAACGTAAAGGCATAAGCCTTTATTATATAGCTTCGATGAATTTTATCACGGCATCGCGGTCTTCTTTCTTCAAACGATAGAATTTCTCTGTTGATCCGTAGGCGTCAGACTCCTTGGAATAGCCATGCCACATTATGGCTTCGAGCACCGTGCGAGCACGGCAGTCGTGCAAACGGTCGTCGGCACCCGTGAGCTGCAGCGAGAGGCCACGGCCCCACAGCGGCGTGGTGCGGCACCAGCCTGTGCGGATATCGTTTTTCATGAAGAGACGGTGCTGAACCATATCGGTATATGGCCATATGGTCTGGTTGGGGAAACGGGGCAGCATCTGCGATGCATCCTTACCAACGCTCTGGGCGTAGGCCTTGGTGGCAGCGTCAACCCACATACGGTCGTTACCGGTCTTCCACGACGGACGATGACATTGAGCACAGCCCATCTGCGTGAACAGTTCCTTGCCGCGCTGTACAAGTGCGTCGTCGAGGTTACGAGCTGCCGGCACAGCCAATCCACGGTGCCATACCATGAACTGATAGTACTGCTTGTCGGTCATCTCTTCCTTTCCGTTGTACGGCGCGCCGTTGAAGAGGTAGTTGTCGAACGTCTCTTTCTTGGCTATCGATGAACAGCTCAGAATCTCATTGACGCGAGCGGCTATGCCCTCCTCGGTGCCGTCGGCATAGTAAGGATGCAGGATGCTCCACGGCGAAGCGCCGTGCTGTTTGATATAGTCAATGACCTCGGCATCCTCGCTCTGAGCCTTAGCCCAAGCGGGAGTGCTGTAAAGCCAATGACGGTCGGAACGCGTCACGTTGGTAATATTCCAAATGGCATTAGCACCGGCGCCGTCCTGAAGAGTGCCGCGCGTCATAGCATAAGTGAAACGCTTGAGCGGACCGTGGTCGCCGTGATGCTTGCCGGTATCGTTGTAGCCCGCTGCATAGTAAGCCGAAGGCTTGAATCTGCCGGCTTCCTTATCCCACATGGCGGGATTGAGTTCCACGTATTTCGACTCGGCCAGCCATTGAGCCTCGATATCCTCGTCGGTGAGGGCGTCGAGCAAGCCTGTGCCGTAGATGCCGATGGTGGATTCCAATCGTACCTCGTAGTTGGTAGGCTTGGGATTAGTGTTGAAGGCTGACTGGGGAATGGTGACCTCGGGATAGATGAGCTCGTACCGCTCGCCATCCTCAAACTGCATCGGCAGGCCGCTCTCCATGGCCGTAACGTTTTTCCACTCTATATTAATCTGTGTCTCGTCGATAGGCGCCTTGAAGGGCGACATGGCTTGTGTCTGAGGCATACCTGTCACCTCGCTGATGTAGGCGTTGTTGTCGGGATGATAGATGACGAGCAGATAGCCGTTGCCAATCTGGTTGGCGCGATACTCGGTCTGACGCTTGCCGTGGCCGTAGCTGGGGTGACAAGCAATACATGAGTTGCGCACCCAGGCGGGGCCAAGGCCCTTGCGGGGCTCTTGCTCAAAGGTATAGAGGTGCTCGAAGAAGTCCTCGCCGGTGGTGAAGTCCTCTTCCATGCCGGCTACGTTGGTCACGGCAGGTGCCGGTGCCGAATAGCTGGCCTTATCGGTAGTGCCGAGCTGTCCGCCGGGGAACCACTCATCGGCGGTGAAATTGCCTGTAGCCTTACCGAACACCTCCTCGTCAGGCGTCAGGTCGCCAAGACCTATCGGAGTGTCATCGTCAAGACACGACGTTAACAGCCCAACTGCCAACAGGCTCATGATAAACGGTTTTGATAACTTGTTCATAATCTATTAGTTGTTACAAAATATTTCTTTCTTTCAATAATACCACAACAAATAAATCCAAGTGGAACATTGGCTTTATTCTGTGATGGAATCCCAATTGTCGGGTTCGTTGAAGTCCTTGCCCCAAATCACGCTGCAGTACTTCACGAAAGGCGACGGCATATAGCTGATGCGCTCTATGGCGCTGACGTAAGCACCCTCGACAGCCGAGTTCACCTTGTCGGCATTCACGCTGGCAAAGAAGGTGTGGAAGCTGTAGGTGTTTGCAGTCTTGTCGGTTGAGCCGAGCCAAATATTACGTATCGAACGGATATTGTCGCGGAAGTCGGTGATGGAGTTGTAGCTGTAGGGCGACTCGACATAGGCAATATCACCTGCAGAGAACGGGTTGGCAATCTTGGCGGTGCCTACTTCGTTGCAGATGGCCAGGCAAGAACCTTCATCGTCGCTAAGCACTTGGGCAATAGCTGCCTTCAGCATCGGGAAAGTGCTCTTGCTGCCACTGATGCCGGCCTTTGTCAGATTGTCGCCATAGGACAGGCCGCTGGCCGTTCTGTAATCCAAGCCGGCGGCTTTGACCACAGCCATGCGGTTGGCATTGGAGGCCGTTTCGCCTTCCCACGCCACCTGAAGCTGGTAGCATCGCTGCTTGAGCAGAGTGCAGATAGTCTGAGCGTAAGCCAGTTCCTGTGCACCGGTAATCTTCTCGAAGTTAACATAAGTATCATTGCCCTGCAGTTCTGCAACTTTGCGGTTCTGACCGTTGCGGAAGAGGATAAACTCCAAGGCATGGAAGCCGAGAATGCTGGCATCCTCTAACATTTCATCGTTCATGCCATTGTTGAAGTAGTTCAACAGCAGAGAGCGGTTCAGAGGCCACGAGTCGATAGTGGGGTCAATGTCAAAGTCGGAGGCTGCGCCGCCAAGGAAGGCTTCCGAGCGTTCCCAGTTCTTGCGGGCGGCCTTGAAGTCCTGACATGCCTTGTCGATCTGAGCCTGTGTGATAGTGTTCACAGTGAGGCCGTGCAGCGTCTTTTCCAAGTCCTCCACATCGTCGGCCAGTTGCTTATAAGTAGGTACGATGACGTTTGCCACCACGTTCTCAAGCACCTTGCGCAAGTACGATTCCTGTGCTTCGCTAAGCTTTGCAGCGGCAATGGTGGAGTTAGCTTTTTCCAGTTCGCTGTTTAGTTTCAGGCAGTTGTCTATGGCAAGCTGCCCGAACTGACGGTTGCTGTAGCTGGCAGCGTCGGTGTTGAGTGGATAACTGTCCTGATCAACCAAAGGAGTTGTGGTAACCACATTGAACTGATTGTCGTTCTCTTCGTTTTCTTCGTTGTCGTTGTCGCAGGCAACGAATGCAAGTCCCATCAAGAGGGCTGCCATTGCATAAATCTGTTTTTTCATCGTTGATTGGCTTTAATTATTAAATGTATGTTTTCTCTTTTAATCTCGAACCATTAATCCTTAAATCAGTCTCTACAAAAAGAATCCTTCGTAGGCAATGCCGATGTTCACCGACGGCTCGTCGTTGTAAATGCTTTTCAAGAAACGTTTAGAGTATTCTCCCTTTATGACAATCTGACGTATCGGATGGTAGTTGAAACCTACGGCCATACGTTTCACGGCGGTATAATCATAGCTCACCCCATTCGTATTGCTTGCATAAGGATTGTAGGTCTCAAAGCGTCCGAAAAGGAACATACGTTGACTGCGCTGACGCAAGCTGTGAATCTGCGAGAATATATCATAGCCTGCCTCTATGCCTACAGCATATGCATGACTGCTGACGAAAGCGGAGTGCTTGTACGGTGATTTGGAGCTCAAACGGTTGTACATGTATTTCAGTTGTGCCGCATCACCCAAATAGCCATAATCAGCCTGTCCGCGAACAATCCAGTTGTGGGCATTGTAAGTGAAGTCCAAGGCACCTATGGCTACCTGCCCCTTATACGTGGCGCCCGCTCCGTTAGCGTCGTTGGGATAAGTATTTCCTATACTATGACCATAGTAACCGCTCAGTCCTATACGCAGTCCAGGCACCGAGTAGTTGTCAATGCGAAGCGCTGTGCCATACTTGTTGGCAACATCAAATTCCAGCGGCGAAGCAGGACCACGGTTTATCCAACCGATATTGGTGAAATTATCGGCGTTCAGGCCGGCGATGAGCTGTGCCTCATAACGGAAATCTTTGTACCGTCCCCAAAACGAAAGACCCGTCTGGTGCCAGGTCGAAGGCAGAATCGTGTTCTCGCCCTCAGGACGATAGACGGTGAAGAAGTTCAGAGGCTCGTGATGCGCGTTGTTAAGGCCTACTGGTACTATAATGTGACCGGCACGGATATTAGCCCAACGAGCAAAGGACTTCTGCAGCCAGAACTGTTCCAAGGCGACCTCGCCGCCATGCTCGGTCTCCTGTTCCCACTCACCACCTTCCTCGTCTTCCTTTTCGTAGGCTATGCCAGCGCCGCCGTGCTCAAACTCTATCTCAGTACCGAAACTCCAACCTTTGCCGAAGTCGTACCCAAGATAGATTACAGCATGAGGAATATCAAAACGGCCATGGCTTGGATCGTTGCGGTGCTCCTCGGGTTGACTATATCGACTTACGTGGTCGCTAAAGAAATTACGTGAGTAGGCCACTTCGCCATAACCTCCCACGGTCAGGCGCGACGCAAAGCGCGCCAGCTTTGTGCTGTCGGCGTTTTCCTGGGCATGACCAGTCGCACACACAGCCAAAATTAATAATGAAAAAAACAATCTTTGCATAAACCTGAATATGTTTTATAATTCGGGTGCAAAGATAGGAATAATTTCAACAACTCACAATCCCCAAAATCGGGTAATTAGCAATACCTAAAATTGATTAGTGGAGCATTAGAAAGCATGATGAGTATAATAGAAAATAGGTATTTGGAGCGTGGTTGTGAGGCTATATGGCTTTTGGGTTATAATGTTTTGAGGAGTTCAAAGAGAAAAACGGCTGCCACGGCGAGATATTCAGCAAGGAAGCAAATGCGGAGGCTGGTGCGAAGGTCGGCGGTGGTCAGCGGTCGATCGTTGGTGCCGATATAAGGTTTATCAATGAGTTCGCCGAAATAGATATGAGGACCTCCAAACCTACAATCTAGGATGCCTGCTAGCGCCGCCTCGGGGTAGCCGCTGTTGGGCGATGCATGACAACGCCCAAACTTTCGGACAAATCTCAAGAGAGAAACCTTTTTCTTGGGCTTATTGCCTGATGATTCCGTGCTACTGTCGAGCTTATCAAGGTTTCTACTTTCACGAGAGACCGGGATTAGGGCCTTTGAAATAATCATCAGCAGGGCAGTCAGGCGGGCAGGGATATAGTTGGCAACATCGTCGATACGGGCAGCCCAACAGCCGAAATCGCGGTAACGCTCGGTGCGATAGCCTATCATAGAGTCAAGGGTATTGACCATCTTGTAGGCAAGCATGCCTGGCGCGCCAAGCAAAGCGAACCAGAAGAGGGGCGCTACGACACCGTCGCTAAGGTTTTCAGCCAAAGTCTCGAGAGCTGCCGTCCGCACTTCCTGCGCTGTTAGCTGGCTGGTGTCGCGTCCTACGATGCGAGCCACCTGCTGTCGGCCTTCATCCAAACTGCGGTCCAAAGCAAAGAACACATCACGAACCTCGCGAAAAAGGGTTGTGCCTGCGAGACAGTAAAACACCACTATCGCCATCAGCACCTCGCCCACTACCCCACCCCAAAAGGCTTGAGGCGCAGAGTCATTCAGCGACGAGGGATTCAGATAATGGAAAACAAGCCATACCAAGCCGAAGACCAAGGCGATGCTCACTACGGCCAGGACTGCCCCTTTCAGCTTTCTGTTTCCGCCACGATTCAAGCGGCGCTCCCAAAAAGCTATCCATTTGCCAAAGCCGACAACAGGGTGAGGCAACCACATAGGATCACCCAAACAAAGGTCGAGCAACCAGCCGGCAAACAAAGGCACTATGACAAATGTCCAATCAGGCATATCGTACATAACTATTTCATTTGAAAGCTGTTCACAAACTCCTTGATCGCCGATACGAGGGCATCGTTCTCGGCTGGCGTTTGGGCAGCGATACGAAAATGGCGGGACGTGAGCCCACGGAAATTAGAGGCGTCACGGATGAGAATTCCATGCTTGCGTGCAAGGTAATCCTTCAGGGCGGCAGCTGTGCCAACGGCCAATTTGCAGAGCATGAAATTTGTCTGCGAAGGCATGACCTGCACACCATCGATAGCAGTGAGGTTTTGACGGAGTCGCTGTGCTTCAGACAAATCGGGACGGCATTCGAGTTCATCGTGCTCGAGCAGATACTTGCCTGCTTCAATAGCCAACGACGATACAGACCACGGCCGCAGACGACTACGAATCTGGCGAGCCAGACGCAGACTGGTAACGATATACCCTAACCTAAGTCCTGGGACGCCATAGTCCTTGGTCATGGAATGAATCTGCACTACGTTGCCGAGGCGCACAGCTGTTTTTGCCGTCATCAATGACACAGAAGTGTATTTCTCGTAGGACTGGTCTATGACCACGAGCTTATAGGCTTTCAGCAGTTCACCTATCTGCTTTCGGCTCATGACGGCACCCGTTGGATTGTTGGGATTGCAGAGCCATAAGGAAGCATTTTCAACAAACCCAGGCTTACAAGCTTGTATCCCTAACCTAATTCGCGAATTAAATAGGGCTTGTAGCACGATTAGGCCGGCCTTATTACAGGCATCGGTATATTCACTGAACGTAGGTTCCAGAACAATGGCTTTCGGCAACCGTTTGCACACACTTTCCGCTATCAGGTAAATAGCCTCTGTAGCCCCGCTGGTAACGATAACATTTCGTGGATCTACGCCAAGGCGCTCGGCTATCCGACGTTCCAACGACCACGCTTCCGGCTCGGGATAATGGTCGAGCAAGGCTGGTCGCTCCGCCAAATGAGCCATCAAGGCCTCGTGGGTGGAATGAGCACAGATATTCGACGAGAAATCGCTGATAATCTGCGAATAACGGTAGGCATCATCGCCGTGTCCTTCTATCATATTGTTTCTTACTGATTAACGATTAAAAGATTGTAGGGCTTCGATGTTCTAATCCGAAGAAAGTATTTCGTAAAGGCGCGGAATATCAACGTATCGACGCACGTGAGCGGCCAAACGATTGTACTGTTCTTCCTTAAACTCTGCGTAACTTTCAACTTTGATTGCAGAACTCCCAACTTTGCACTTCCCAAGCAAGTGCTCTATGACGGGTACGTTGTCGAGAAAGCCGTGGATATAGGTGCCGATACAGTGATCGGTTTCGAGGATGGCCTCATCGGTGTCGCAGACTCCTTGATGAATCTCATAGCCCTGGCACTCCTGACCGTTGAACTGAAAGGCCACTTGTCGTGTGGTCTTCTCATGAGCCATGACGGTGTGGATGGGCAGCAGCCCGAGTCCAGGCAGCGAAGCCACGGAGCCTTCGATGCCATCGGGGTCATCGATGGTCTGCCCCAACATCTGGTAGCCCCCGCAGATTCCTACCACCATCTTGCCGTCGCGATGAGCACGTTGGATGGCTTGTGCACAGCCATTGCGACGCAGTTCCAGGAGGTCATCCATAGTACTCTTAGTTCCAGGCAGGATAATGATATCAGCTTTCTCTATGTCGGCAACGTTGTTGGCATAAAAGAGGTTCGCGCGCGAGTCACGCTCCAGCGTGTTGAAATCCGTGAAATTGCTGATATGACGAAGGAGCACGACGGCTATATCTACAGTCCCGCCCTGCCCTCTTGACGTCTTTTTTCTTTCCAACGCCACGGAATCCTCTTCGTCGATATAAATGTCTTTATAATAAGGTACTACGCCGAGTACGGGCACACCGCAGATATCCTCGAGCAAGCGGCGGCCATCGTCGAACAGACGAAGGTCGCCACGGAACTTATTGATGATGATGCCCTTGATGTGCTGCTGATCCTCTGGCTTCTGCAACATAATACTACCATAGGCCGAGGCGAAGACACCCCCGCGGTCGATGTCGGCCACGAGGATGACCTTGGCGTTGGCATGACGTGCCATAGGCATATTCACAAGGTCGTGGTCGCGCAGGTTAAGCTCGGAGATGCTCCCTGCGCCTTCCATGACGATAGGGTTGTACTTTACAGCCAGCCTGTCAAAGGCAGCACACACCTCGGCACGGAAATCGGGGCTCTCATTCAAGCCGTAGGTTCCCCCACCCTGACGGGAGGGGTCGGTGGTGGGTTTTCTCCAGAAATCATACGCATCCTTGTTGCCTATGGGCTTGCCGTGCAGCACCACTTGACTGGTATGATCCGAGTTGGGTTTCAGAAGGAGCGGATTCATATCCGTGTGGCAAGGGATGCCGGCTGCCTCGGCCTGCACCGCCTGTGCGCGTCCTATCTCCAAGCCTTCAGGTGTGGCGTATGAGTTCAGCGCCATGTTCTGCGCCTTGAAGGGAGCGGGATGGTAGCCGTCCTGCAGGAAGATACGGCAGAGTGCCGTGGCGATGACGCTTTTACCAACGTCGCTGCCCGTGCCTGCGAGCATTACGGGACTAAGTATTTTACGTTCAGTCAATTTAGGGTTTATAATTAAACGTTATACAAATGTGTGTAACTGGCTAAGACATTCTTATACCTGAAGACAGGTGTGTCAACGGCATTGCCCTTGGCATCAAAGACCTGAGTCGCTGACGACGGCGTCACTTCGGCAAAACGGGTATAATGGAACTCATGACCACGATACTCACGACCATCAAGCTCAAAGCGACGATAGCCTAAGGAGAGTTTACGGTCGGCCATACGAGCCGTGATAACAAAAGGTAACACTCCGCACATTGGGTATTCGCCTTCGTCGGTCACGATGCTTTGGCAAAGGTACATCATTCCTCCACATTCAGCAATAATACGGCCTCCTCGTTCTGCGAAATCCTTAATCGCCTTGCGACAGGCCTCGTTACTCACCAATGCTTCCAAATGCTTTTCGGGGTAACCGCCAGGCAAGTAGAGCAGGTCTATGCCTTCGAACTGCGGCACCTCCGTTTCAGGGTCGAAGAAAGCTATTTTGCGATAGCGGTCGAGGTTCTCCTGATACATGAAAGAGAAAGACTCGGCATTGCGGGCGACCAGGATGGAGAGATTAGAATCAATAGGATTAATAGATTCTACAGATGCTACAGAGCCCACAGATTGTCTGGAAATGACAGACAAAAGCTTTTCAATATCTACATGTTCCTCCACCATAGTCATCAATTCGCTTACAGACGTTTCTTCAGAGAAATCCAAACCTAAGTAGCGCGAGCCCTGTTCCAGCGCCTGCGTCTTAGGCAGATAGCCAAAACATGTTATCCGCAAATCATCGCACACCTGTTGGAGCATCTGGCGATGACGTTCAGAGCCTACTCGGTTGAACACCACCCCAGCTACACGTATGTCTTCGCGAAAATGAACAAATCCCTGAAGCAAGGCTGCCGTGGAATAAGCTGCAGATTTAGCATCAACAACCAGCACCACAGGAATATCCAGTACGCGGGCTATCTCTGCCGAGGAACCATGGTCGCGGTCGTAGCCGTCGAACAGCCCCATCATTCCTTCCACCACACAAATATCGGCATCGTAGCCATAACGGAGAAACAACTCATGCACATGTTCTGGCGTAGCCATAAACGTGTCGAGGTTGATGCTCGGACGACCACATACGCGTTCATGGAATTTCGTATCGATATAATCGGGACCGCACTTGAAGGGCTGCACCTTCAAACCCCGTTCTCGCAAGGCCATCAGCAAGCCCATCGTGAATGTGGTCTTACCACAGCCCGATGAAGTGGCACCGATTAACAGATTATATCTTGACATATCTTTAGTTTCAAGTTTCAAGTAACTTTTATTTTTCACTTTTCACTCTTTCACTTTTCAATGTTATCTCCAACTCCCCTTTAGGAAACACCTTGCGGCAATGCTCGTAGCAAAGGTCTTGGAGCCGTTTGAAGAAAGCGGGAGGCATGAGTGCCCATAGTTCGCGTGCCATACTAACGCCGTCGAGAATCTTTGCAGCATCTTTCACTCCTGCTTGTGCAGCCACCTCCGCGAGGAAGGTCTTGTTCATGAGCACTTTATGAGAATGCGTATCCATGTGTCCTTCAGCCAGCTTCACGGCTTTGCCTATCATGATGCCGAGCACGACACGGCTGAATCCAAGCTCATAAGCTCGTTGAAGGGCAGCACCAATAAAATTGCCATAATGAATCACACGCAGCTCTGGCTCACTTGCCACAAGAGCCTCCTCGCCTCGCTTTCCTGAAGCCAGGCCGATGGTCTTGAAGCCCATGGCGCGCGCCACTTCCATCTCGCGGCTTATGCTTTGGATGAAAGCTTCGTTACTTAGCGGATGCACGATACCTGATGTGCCGATTATGCTGATGCCGTCGACCACGCCCACGCGCTCGTTGAATGTTCGTTTGGCCAACTCACGTCCACCTTCCACCGAGATGGTTATATCAACGGCTGCATCTGTCAACGCTCGCACCTCACTCTCAATCATCTGTCGTGGCACAGGATTGATGGCGGGCTCACCCACAGGGATGCCTAAGCCTGGCAATGTCACGCGTCCCACACCCTCGCCTTGGAGAAATCGGATAGAGGACTCCACTTCTTTGCCGGACTTATCCCCAGAAGACTGTAAACGAGTCTTTACCATAGCTTTTATCCTGCACCCGCGCGTCACATCTGGGTCATCGCTAAAATCCTTGACCACAGTGGCTTCCCCAAACCCAACGCTCTCGATGTCCACGAGTACGCTCTCGCCGTCGGGCAATTGTACCCATACAGCCTCCTCCTCTTCGCCTTGCAGCGACAGCAGAGCCGCTTTCACGGCAGCGGTAGCACATGTGCCCGTTGTCAGACCGCTCTTCAAAGGGAAGAAATCGGGCAGCAGTTGTTCTATCATTCGCCGTAAGCCATGAGGGCCGTTGACGCAGTTCTTCATACCTAATTCTGGTCGTTTCAGCACAATGATTCTCATGCCTTTCGCTCTCGCCGCTTTAACCTTTTCGCTGAATCCACCGCTCTCACCGCTCTCCTTGAGCAGGATGGCATCGGCATCAATATCGATAGTGTTGTCGTCTTCGTAGTAACACAGCTGGCTTTCGTCTGCCCCTTGTGCTTTAGCCAATGCGATGGAACTCTCACGATGGAGAATACGATAAAACACCTTTATGCCTTCAGCCTCCAAATACTTCAGCTTGCTGATGCTCTGCACCCCGGTGGTAGCAAGGAGGGTGTGGATATCCGTCGGCACTTGAGAGTAATCATCTATCCACGTGATATCAGCTTCGCGAGGAGGAAAGATGCGTTCGAAACGCACGAGCGGAATGGCCAGCTCTTCGGCCACACGACAGAGGTTGTGGTGCAATTCCTTGGCAAAAGGATGTGCGGCATCCACAATCAGACGTATGCCATGGTCGCGGCAGAAGGCCACCATTGCCTCCTCATCCATAGCCCCCGCAAGACGCTGGCCGTGCACTAATGGCACTTCCTGCTCACCGCTGCGTGTGCTGTAGAAATAAGGCTTGCCGGCCTGTTCCAACACATCCACGGCTCTACGGCCTTCTGTCGTTCCTCCGAAGATGATAATCATTTAAGCAAGCGATAAAACGTAGGTTGATAATCCTTGGGCATAAGTTCGGGATGGAAGATGGCGATGAAGTCGGCGAGGATGAGGTCGGGAGCCACGGGAGCAAGCTCGTAGTAAGGCGTCTGCTTCATGTTGCAATAGATGACCTTCTTCTCGCGGAAGGCACGGAAGAGCTCGTTGCGCGGCTCGCTTGCCTTCAAGGCTTCGTATGAGAATTCGCCGGGAAAACTATTGAGAATGCGCCAGTAGTCAGCATCTGCGGCCATGGCGTAAAGCTGCTCAAACTCGATATTCACGCCGCCCGTGTTGTCGTCATTGATGACATACTCTGCGCCTGCATCGCGGAAAAGCTGTGCAAGGGTGCTCTTCCCGCCTACAGCATACCAGTTGCCTCCGTGCATTTCGCCGGAGAAGACCTTGGGAGACCCTCCTGAATTTCCCTGTGAGGAGAGACTTCCTTTTCCGCTTGCATCCTTTGCGTCAGCTTTCTGTTTTAGGGTATTATACCTTTCCTCTATGCCCGAAAAGATACTGTCGGCCTCAGCTTCCTTGCCGAGGAAGAGACCTACGAACTTTATCCATTCGGCCTGACCAAGCGGATGGAGCTCCTTGTAACCGAGGTGAGGGATAAGGGTGATGCCGGTCTCCTTGATGACATCGTAACCGCCGCGTTTGAAGGGGGATATAAAGATGACCTCGGGGTTGGCAGCAAGGATGAGCTCCGTATCGAAATTACCCTCCATGCCTATTTTAACGATTCGTCCATCCTCTACGCGCTCTCGTACCTCTTTGTTAAAAAGGTTCTTCGTACCCGTGATACCTTTCACCACATCGAGGGCATCTAAGGTCGTGAAATTCGAGAGCTGTAACATCGTCATCACAATGGTGCGGTCCACGGGAACGGGGACAATGGTATAAGAAGCAGGCACAGCCTCTCCCCTCCCCGACGGTAAGGGTTGGGGGTGGGTCTTTTTTGGCACCAATGCGAAATGATAGCTCACAGGCATCTTATCCTCATCTTTCTGCGGGTCGGCGATGTCAACGAGGCGGATACCGTTGTCAAGGGTACGAACGGTGAAGCCTTTGGCGTAGGAAAGGGTAAGGGAAGACCCACTACTTGAAGACCCACCCCCCAGCCCCTCCCTTGTTGGGAGGGGAGTAGAATCCGATTGACTCGAGGAACGATTGTTGTTGCCACAGGCAAGCAAAAGAGGAATTGCAATAAAGCTAAGAAATAACGATTTTATATTCATAATGAAACAGTTATCTTTTCTTGTAGGTATCTACTCCCCTCCCTAGGGAGGGGCTGGGGGGTGGGTCTTCAAGAGGAGGGTATTCTCCCTACTCTTTCCTCCTAAACAGCACCGCCGCTATCACGGGAGCACCCACGAGGGCTGTGACACTATTGACCGGCAGGGCTCCCTCGAAGCCGGGCATGCGGGCAATGAGGTTGCAGAGCAGGGCGAGGGCTGCACCACAAAGGAGCGTGGCTGGCATGAGGATGCGATGGTCGCTGGTGCGGAACAGGGCGCGAGCCAGATGAGGCACAGCTAAGCCGATGAACATGATAGGACCGCAGTAGGCGGTGATGATGGCCACGAGGACGCCCGAGGATAGGATAACCAACGTGCGAGCGCGCTGTATGTTGAGGCCGAGGTTTCGGGCATAGGCATCGCCCAGCATCAGCAGGTTCATGGTCTTCACGAGCAGCATACTCAGCGGCAGGAGGAAGGCCATCAATACCACGAAGAGCACCATCTGATCGCCGGATACACGGGCAAAAGAGCCCAGACCCCAGACGACATAAGCCTTGATGTCCTCCTCGTTGGAGAAGAATTTCAATACACCGATGATAGCGTTGGCCAAATAACCGATCATCACACCGATGATTAACAGCGTAACACCAGACTCTACACGCCGGGCCACCCACACGATAAGCGTCATCACGGCCAAGGCGCCCACGATGGCCGCTAAAGACATCGCCACATCGCCAAGATAACCCAAACGGCTCAAGGCAACGCCGCCCAGCGAACCCGACATCAGCACAACCAATGCCACACCTAAGGATGCGCCATTGGAGATACCGAGCACAGAAGGACCGGCCAAGGGATTGCGGAACACAGTCTGCATCTGCAAACCGCTGACGGCCAAACCTGCACCTGCCATCAACGCCGTCAGCGCCTGAGGCACGCGGGAACTCCAGATGATATTGTGAAAAATATAGGCTCCGTCCCCTCCTGCTGTGGGCGGGGAGAAAAGGATTCCAATGACTTCACCCACAGGAATCTTCACCGTGCCCAACAGGAGATTGAGGATGAAGAGGGAGAGGATCAAGAGGATGAGGAAGAGGAATGAAGCGGTACGTTTCATGCTTTACCTTTTCTGAATAGATGTGTGAAGTTTTTGTTATACAACTCCGAGAGGCCTTGGCGGTTGTCGATGGCTTCACCCACGACGAGCATGGTTGTGAGGGTGAGGTGGTTGTCGTGGACAATCTTGGCGAGGTCTTTCAACACACCTCGATAGATGTGCTGGTCGGGCCAGGTGAGGTGGTAGCAGGCCGCCACGGGTGTGTCCTCGGGGTACTCCATGAGAAGTTCGCGCTGCACATCATCGACGATGGCTGCGCTGAGGAAGATACACATTGTGGACTGCGAGCGGGCGAGGAGGTGGAGCTGCTCGCGTTCGGGCATCGGTGTCCAGCCTTCGCCACGAGTGAGAATGATGGTCTGCGTGCGTTCGGGGATGGTGAACTGAGAGCGCAGTTCGGCAGCGGCGGCGAGGAACGAGGAGATACCAGGCGTGATGTGATAATGCATACCATGAGCATCGAAGAACGCCATCTGTTCCTGAATGGCTCCGAAGATACAGGGGTCGCCCGTATGCAGACGAACGATGTACTTACCCTGGTCGTAGAACTGCTTCATCAGTTCACATTGTTCCTCAAGATTCATGTCGGCCGACGAACGCACCACAGCGCCCGGCTTATGACATTCCGTCAGGGCTTTAGGTACAAGGCTGCCAGCATAGAGAATCAGGTCTGCCCGTTCCAACATCTTGCGACCTCGCACGGAAACGAGGTCAGGATCACCCGGACCGGCACCCACAATCTCGATGTGGCCCTCCCGCAAATACTTATGGTCAATGGCTACGGCAAGTGTGAAGTCCTTTCCCTTCACCTTCGGCAATAGCAGTTTCCCATGATTGGAAGCCAACATGGCAGCTGCTTCACAGACGCTGGGCGTACCCACATGTTTCTCTACAGTTTCGCTGGGCGTGGGGACATCTACCGCGGCCAATTCATCGGCAGTATAGAGTTTAAGTTCAAGCCCGTATCGCTCTTCTTGGAACCTCTGGATAACAGGTTCCTCTGCTTTGATATCAATGGTACAGATATCGCGGATACATTCAGACCAGAGATAAACATCGTGTTCAGCGAGCAGTTGTTGGATATCCTCATAAGCATCGACGGGTGCTTGATGAGCAAGTCCGATGCCCAAATCCAACACTTGTGGGGTATACTGAACGACCAATAAATCAGATGGTAAAGAGTAGATGAAAGGAGACACTATAATGGCTAAAGTGTAGTTTCCCTCCATAATTTCATCAACAGAATGAACTATAGTCACATGTTGGGGACAAGTGCGTTCGAGATAATCGGTGCCCTCGTCGCGAATATCAAGCAGAAGAGCCACAGGCTCCCGATTGACGAACTTACTTATCGCCGTATTGAGGTCGCCCACATAACTCATGTGCCAATCATAGTTCTCATAGAGAGTATCAAGCGCCCAAAGTCCTGCGAGGTCGCTCTGGGTGGTGATGACAGCCTTGGCACCGAGTAAATCTGCAAGGACCTCAGCGAGGGCGTTGGCACCGCCAACGTGGCCGGAAAGCACGGGGATGACATGTTGACACAAAGAGTCAACACAGAGGACGGCAGGATCGGTGTGTTTGTCCTCGATAAGCGGGGCTATGGTGCGGACGCAGATGCCCATGGCGCCGATGAAGACGAAGGCATCGAAGTCGTGCCAATGGTTGTGGACGTCTTCGCGCTGGAGCTTATGGGCACCCAACTGGTTAATCAGCATGGAGGCTGCCGTGCTGCCGGCTTGGCTGATTTGTATGATAGCTATCTTCGGCATCGTAGTATCGTTATGGGGTGATTGTCATTGAGTTGTATTCTTATGGGCGGATCTTGATGGAGCCCTAACGCATCGCAAGCCTCATCCCACAGGCGATGGCTGTCGGTGGTGACCTTGGGAGCCACGACGCTATTCATCACGATGACACCGTCTGGGGCTAAAACCGTCAGTACCTTCTCCATGATTTCCTTGAGACGACCGCCGTGGCCGCCGATGAAGACAGCATCGGGAGAAGGATACCCATCTGGGGCCTCCAAGAAGTCCCCGATATGTACCTCTATGCCTGGAGCGCCGTGGCGACGGCAGTTCTCGCGGATGATGGCTTCGCACTCAGGACGTATCTCGAAGGCTTCGATGTGGAGGTGAGGAAAGAGGAGGCGTGCCTCGATGCTGACGCTACCTGTGCAGGCTCCGATATCCCAGAAGACATGGCGGCGAGGGAGGTCGAGGGCCTGTAGCGTGAGCAACCGAATCTGCATCTTCGTGATCATCTTCTTGCGACCATCGAGGAGCGCAAAGGAGTTGTCGGGGAGGCCGAATGCAGAGCGAACCCTCCCCCCGCCCTCCGTTTTAGGGAGGGAGCGATTACCTTCAAGGATTAAGCAATTCGGCATCGCGAAAGATTGAGAGGAGGCTTGCTCGAGTGTGATGGTGGTGACGCGTTCTTTGTCGGGATTGCCAAGATGCTCGCCGACGTGAATGATGTAGTTGTCATAGCCGTATTCGAGCATGCGCAGGGCGATGGCGGCAGGGGTATGCTCCTTGTCCGTGAGGATGCCTATCTTGGAAATGCGTTCGATGAGGGCACGGTCGAACTCCTGCCACGGGCGACCGGTGAGCGAGACAATACGCATGTCATGGTATGGAAGCAGGAGACGATGGGCGAGCATCTGAAGGGAGTTGAACGAGGGGAAGACACGAATGTCTGCATCCGGGAACTCGCGCTGTAAGGTCACGGCAAAGCCGAAGAAGAGGGGATCGCCGGAGGCAAAGACAATGATGGGAAGGCCTTCCTCTGGGCAAGGAAGAGAGTGAGTCTTATACCTCTCGAAGACGCTTCCCAACGGCACGATGATATCTATCCACTCCGCGTCCTCGGGCAGCAAGGGAGCTATAATCTCATGATGGCGTTTGCCGCCGGAGAAGACCTTGCCGGAGCAAATAATCTCCATCACCTCAGGCGGAAACCAAGGATGAGGATGATCGGTGATGCCTATGACGATGAAACGCAACATAATTCAATAGTTCAATGTTCTAAATCACAGGTCGCGCCCGGGTTTAAGTAGTTCGGCATCGTCGTAGGTGAGTATGGCGTTGACGAGAGTAGCAGCGATATTGGAGCCTCCCTTGCGCCCCTCAACGATAATCTTTGGAATCTGCGTCAACGTCTTGACGGCGTGCTTGCTCTCGCAGACATGAACGAAACCTACAGGCGCAGCAATGATGCCTGCTGGATGCAACTTGCCCTTACGCACGAGGTCGCAAATCTCGAAGAGGGCTGTCGGGGCATTACCTACCACATAGAGCGCGTCGGGATGCTCCTCTGCGGCCAGTTGCATAGCAGCCTGGCTACGGGTGATGTTGCGCTCATCGGCCATCTGTTTACTTCGTTGGTCGTTGATATAACAATGAACTTCGATGCCAAGCCTTTCCAATGCTCCCTTGCGTATTCCGCTGGCCGCCATGGTCACATCGGTGACGATGTGGCGTAGACTGCCGTCGGCTATCTTGTTATAGATGAGTTCCGTGGCACGCTCGTCCATCCAAAGGATCTTTTCCATGCCGAAATCGACGGTCGTGTGTATGGCATGGAGCAAAGGCCACAAGCGCCAATTCGGCACCTCTGGATTCTTCATCTCGGAGAGGATGGTGCGGAAGGATTCGTTCATGATGGACTGGCCAATAGAAGACCCACCCCCGGGTACGCTTCTATAGTACCCCCTCGGCGTGATGAACTTGCCTTGCCATTCATAACTCTGCGAGTTACCGATGATGAGGACACAGAACATATCGACTTGTTCGGGATCGAGCGCACCGAGGGTGGTGAGCGTGACTTCCTGTTCGGAACGTCCTGCCTGGCGCACGATGCCTACGGGCGTACTCTCGCTGCGTCCTTCCACAAGGAAGAGCTCACGCAGACGATAGAGCTGCCAATAGCGACCATGCGACTTAGGATTATAGACCGCCGTGACGAAATCGCCGACAGCAGCGGCTCGGATGCGTTTCTCGATGAGCGCCCAAGGGGTCATCAGGTCAGAAAGCGAAATGATGCAGAGGTCGTGGCCGATGGGAGCGCCGAGCAACGAGGCCGCCTTCTGGAAGGCGCTGATGCCGGGGATGACGGCAATCTCCAAAGGTGAAGAACCGAGGGAACGCTCGCGGCACATTTCGTAGATGAGCGGCGCCATGCCGTAGATGCCGGCATCGCCGGAGGAGATGACGACAACGGTTTTGCCCTCTTCGGCCAGGGTGAAAGCCTGTTCGGCACGTTCACGCTCGTGCTTCATGCCTGTATCGACGCATTCGCAGCCCTCGCGCAAGTACGGCTCAATGAATCGGAAATAATACTTGTAGCCAACGATGACATCTGCCTGACGGACAGCGTCAAGCACGGCAGGTGTCATATCTTCGGGGTTGCCAGGGCCGAGGCCCGCAACAATAATCTTCCTCATAACCTTTGGTTTTCGGGCACAAAGATAACAATACTTTTTAATACTTCATCCTCAGACTCACAATAAATGAGCGTCCGGGATTAATTGTAGAGAAATTGGAGTTCCAATACGAATTGTCGCGCTGGTTGAAGAGGTTCTCGATGCCGAGGCCAGGCTCCAGCGTGAAATGATTGAGAACGATAGTGTGGCGCGTGGTCAGGTCCCATTGGCTGAAGCCGTCGGCATAACCGTAGGTGCTGCTGTAGCGCTCACCTTGCAGGTGACCGTTGAGGGACACGTTCAAATGATAGTCGCCCCAGGTGTGATCCCACGAAGCGAGGACGTTGCCAACGTGCTTGACACTCTTGTCCACGGGCGATGTGGTGATGACGTACTGCTGGGCTTTCTTGTCAAGGGTCTGCGTCTCAGCCTCGGAATCGGTGAAGGTATAACCGCCGCCAATGGTGAAGCCGGCAGGCAGGAGGAACTTGACCGAGGCGCTGATGCCGCGGAGCGTGGCACGGTCGATATTGTCGCGTTGACGAATGGTGGACCAGCCGTCGGCCTGCTGGGCGCTGAGATTAGCGTCGGCGGCAATCTCGTCGTCGGTCATCGTGCGATAGTTGATCATATCGCGAATCTTATTCATAAAGCCTGTGACGCTGATGCTCATCCATCGGTTGCTGTACTCGGCATTGAGGTTGAAGAAATGATTCTTCTCGGGTTTCAAGTCCTTGTTGTAGAGCGTATAGCGTGCGGCAGTCTTAGCTTGGTCGGTGGCATAGAGCTGCGAGAGCGTGGGCGTGCGATAGCCGCCTGCATAGCTGGCACGCAGACGGAAGCCGCCGATATGATAGAAGAGACCGGCGTTGGGGGTGAAGGCAGCGCCGAAATGGTCATTCTGCGTATAGCGCAGGCCGACGACGGCATCCAGGCCTTTCACGATGTTCAGCTCATCCTGTGCGAAGAGATTGTAGGTGTTGGTGGTCTCGAAATCGATGTTGTCGCTCTGGCTGCTGAGGCTCTCCTGTACAAATTCAGCTCCAGCTGAGAGTTTGTTCCAATCGGCAAGACGGAAGATGCCGCGGAGCGTCTCGTTGACGTAGTGGGTGCGCTTGCGCGTCTCGTCGTAGGCTTCTTTGTCGGCAGTCTGCCAATAGTCGTATTTCGAGGAGAAATTGTCGCTGAAGACGTCGAGGTAAACGTGGATGCGGGCATTGGGCGTCCAGCGGGCGCCGCCGCCGTAAGTGTAGGAGGTGTGATGGAGGTCGTAGGTATAGGCGGCCTTGGGGGTGTAGGTGTAGGTGGAACCCGACGGGGAACCGTCGGGCACGGTGGCCTTAGATTTTTTTTGGGTAAAGTAGGAGGCGGTTTGGGGGCGGTCGGTGAGGTTGTCGTAGTAGGAACCGCGGATGTAGGCGGACCAGCGGCTGTCGAACTTCCATTCGAGGCGCTCGCTGATATTGTTGCCGTGGAAGCCGGTGGACATGGGGCGCCCTGTGAGCTTCAGCACCTCTGTGCCGTCCTCGTCGAAGGCCTGGTAATGGTTCACCTGCCAGTTGTCAGCCTGATGATGGGCGTAGGACGTCTGCGACGTCAGCTTGCCGGCATTGACGTCCACGTTGACTTCCTCGTCAAAGCGGCCGTGGTTCATCAGTTTGGTGAACGAAGAGGCTGAGACGGGCTCGCGGCCATCGTCGGTGATGATATTGATGACGCCGGCTATGGCATCGCTGCCATAGAGTGCCGAGGCCGCACCGCTATAGACCTCTATGCGTCGCACATTGTTCATGTTAATACGGCTCCAACGGTCATCGCCGCTTACGCGTTTGCCATTCTCGAGGATGACGATATAGTCGTCGCTCACGCCGTTGAAGTTGACGAAGGTTCCCATGCCGTTGGTGTGGGTGGTGATGGTGGTGGTCAGTTTGGTCAGGGCATCCTGAAGGGTCGTCACCTGTGCGTCCTTCAACTCTTTAGCGGTGATGACTTTTACGGCAACGGGCGAGTTGTCGGCGCGGTGGTAAGTGCCTGTGCCTGTGATGACAACGGGGTTGAGATCGTGTGACGTTGAAAGGGAATCCGAACGGGAAGAGCGCTCGGTGCTTTGCGCAAAGGCGGTGCTCCCCATCGCGAGGAGCACCGTCAATAAGCAGATAGTATTTATGGTGTGATTCATGGATCTTGTTTACTCCTCAGGATTCTTGGAGTGGTAGTAGTCGAGCGGTTCGCCGTTGATGGCGTCCTGCGTATGCTGCATCCACACGTTGCGGATAGTGGGCAGTTCGAGTAAGCCCTTCTCAATCATGGTGGAGTTGTTGCACTCGTAGCCCATGTGGTGGAAGAACATCTTCCATGAGGTGTCCTCCACCTCACCTTCTTCGTTGGCTTCGAAGCCGTTGTCCCAAGCGTCGTCATCGCCAGCCATGTCGTTGTGACCATGGTCACCGTCAATAGACATCAGCGGGTGACAGAACACCTTACCGCTGGTGATGCCGGCAGCCTGCATACGCTCGAGGACGTTTGTCTTGAAGTTCTCCATCATATCTACGGTACCGACGAAGTAGTTCTTGCTATAGGTCTGCAGCGCCTCTTCGAGTTCGGTGTAGCGCACGTTAGCCTTGTAGGTGTCGTAGCTGTCGGGGTTGCCATGGCCCATGAAGGCCACTACGCCCTGAGCTGCCTTGTCCTTGTAGAGGGCATTGAGCTGTTTGGCCACTTCGGGCACGTCCTTGTCCTTGTCCTGGAGGAGGGGCACACCGAGCTTCACAACAACCTTCGAGAGGTACTCGTCGTCGAGGTCGCCGTTGGCGTTGTTAGCGAAGTCCTTGATATAGTTGATCACGCGTGTATATTCCTCGCCGGGAATCACCTGGAGGCTCTGCACGACGATCTCGCTGTAGCGCACACCCTCGGCTGCGAAGGCATTGAGCCAGAAGTTAGGAGCATAGAAGTTGCGGGGGTCAACGTTCTCGCCGGCAGCTGCACGGTTGATGCAGATGGCTGACGAGAAAGAGAGGAATACGTCGTAGCCGGGGAACTTCTGCTTGTAGGCCGTGACGGTGCCGTCGAAGGCATCGTAAGCCTGCTGCCAAGTGGAACCGAAGGCCACGAGCAGGATAGCCTTGCTCTGTTTCTTGTTGGCCTTGATGTTCTTGGTCACAGCATTCTGGTATTTCTGCCAGTTGCCTGTTTCATCATCATCATTGTCGCAAGCGACGAAGCCTGCCGACAGGGCGATAGCTGCGAGAGCCATCATAAAGAACTTAATCTTCTTCATTGTAACTTTGTTTTGAATTGGTTATAAATGATTGGAACTTATATTTTCCTTGATTGAAGCGAAGGGTCACGGAGGCATATACGGTGGTGCCGGGCGTGGTGGTGCCGAGGTGCAGGCCATGGGGCGTGCGATCGATGTAGTTGAAGAGGTTGTCCACGCCAGCCTCCAAGCGGAGGGTGAGACCGCGCGACTGAATAGCACGGCACAGGAGGTCGTGCGTTGTGGTCAGGCGCCAAATGTGGTAGGCTTTGCCGTTGCCGTTGAGCTGGTAATAACGCTTTGACGAGGCACGGCCGTAGATACCAAGGCCGAGACGATACGGGCGGCGGAAGCGGTGGTTCCATGTCCCGAACCAGTTGGCTTTGTGATGCGCCATGCCGTCGATGACGACCTCCGTCATGCGCTCGTGGTCGCTATCGTACTGGTGGGCATCGGTGTCGAGGTAGCTATAGGAGCCGCCCACGGCAAATTCCTTCACGGCATAGCGCACGTTGAAGTCCACGCCTACGGTACGGGCATCCTCGAGGTTCTGATACTGCCGCGTCTTATGCAGCTCGTATTGCGTCTGATACTCCTCGGGGGCACGGTAGTTGGGTATGGTCACGAGATTGATCATATCCTCTACCTTATTAATATAACCCGTGACGCTCATCGACAAGCCACCCACGTTGACCTCGGCGCTCACCGAGCCGTAGTTGCTGGTTTGCGGGCGCAGGTCGGCATTGCCAAGATAGAGGTATGTGCCGTTCATCTCGCGGACGTAGCGGTAGTGCTTTTCCTTGGGCGTCGGCGTCTTGAAGCCCTGTGACCAGGCGGCTCGCAGGCGCAGCCAGTCCGTGGGCGAGACCATGGCCGACAGCTTCGGTGTCAGGTGCAAGCCGAACTGCTGGTTGCGGTCGAGGCGCAGGCCGCCCGTCAGCTGCAGCCATCGCAAGGGGCTGTACTCGTCCTGCGCATAGAGCGCTTCGGTGTTATCGGTCACCGTGCCGCCATGATCCACGCGCATCGGAGCGTGCAGCCAGTCGAAGCGCATCTCCACGCCGGCGCTCAGACGGTTGTTGGCGGGCAGTTCGAAGACGCCTTTCAGGTGAGCCATCGTGCGCCGCTGGTCGCTCTGCAGGTTGCGTTGTTCGGGGAAATAAGGGAAGTAGTGTGTGAAGTGGCCGTAGGGGTCGTAGCCGTCAACGAGCGTCGTGTCCGTAAACACGTATTCGTAGGCATGGCGGTTCCAGTCCACGTCCAGCGTCACCACACCCTTGTCCATGGTCCATTTGCCGCCCACCGCTGCCGAGGCGTTGCGATAGGCGAGGTCGTAGGTCTTCACGTCCACGGCGGCGTATTTGCCCGACGGACGGTAGATGCGCTTGCGATAGATGCTGCCCTCGGCGTAGAAATCGAGGTTGGGGGTTGGGGAGTATGTCAGCCGCTCCGCCACCTGCCAGTTGGTGTGGCGGTTCACGGTCATGTTGCGCGAGTCGTAGATGGGAAATTCGGTCTGACGGGGGTCTTCGTGCGACGTGTTCTGCCAGCCGTCGCTGTGCTGCAACTGGAAATTGGTGAGCGACGACACCTTGCCGATAGCAAAGCCTACGCTATTGTGCTGACGCCAGTCATTGTAGCTGCCGCCGCGCGTGGTGTTCTCGATGAGCAGGCCGTCGCGGTCGTACTTGCGGGTGATGATGTTCACCACGCCCGCTATGGCATCCGAGCCGTAGAGCGCCGACGCCGCACCTTTGACAATCTCGATACGCTCGATACGGGCAGGGTCGATGAGCCCCAAGTCGTTCTGCCCGCCATTGTCGCCGTGCAGCCGTTTGCCGTCTATTAATATAAGTATATAGGCGTTGCCAAGGCCGTTCATCTGCATCTGGCTGCCCATATCGTCCTCGTTGAAAGCGAAGCTGGCGGTCAGCCCGGCGAGGATATCCTCGATGCTGCGCCCCCCGTACTGCTCCAGTTCGCGGCGCGTGATGACCTCCGTCTGCACGGGCACGTCCTTCAGCCGGTGCTGAGTGCCAGTACCGGTAACGACTACTTCTTCCATACGGTTCGTATGTAGAGAGTCCTGTGCTGTGGAAGGGATAGCGAGGCACACGAATGCCGCCGCTGCAGTAAACAGATGTTTCATCGAACTCGCTCGCGCCTATTCCTGGACGCCGCTTAAATGAACGAAACTTCGGCAGGTCTTCTGGCTTTCCCCCGCCTGTCCTACCTTCCCAGCTTGCAGCCAGTGGCGTTATATGGACAGGCGCTTTCTATGGGGGATTACAGCTGCAGGAACAGCCCCGGATTCTCACCGGATTCCCTTGCATCGAGGACACTCGGGCCCACGATTGCCTTGTTTCGGGTGCAAAGGTATACATTTCTTTAATAACGCAAGCGCTTTTTCTCAGATTATTTCCATCGTACATCATTTTTTTTACTCCACGACTTTCATTAAGAAAAAAGAGACATGTTGTGCTTATTACAAAAATACATATTTTTCAATTAGGCACAAAGCACAATAAAGGGGCAAAAGCTTTTACTATTGCCCCTCTAAAAAACGTGTGAAACGTAACCTGTGATAAAGATATGAGCAGCTACGGTCTCTTGGTGTGCAACGGACGATATTGGATACCCATTGCTTCGAGGCGCTCCAGATGACTTTGGAGACGCGTCAGGAAATCGTTCCAATGCTGCTGCGGACGCGGTGTCCAAGCCTTCTCGGCCAGCGCCAGGGCACGGGGATACACCATCCATTGCATACGAGCCTCGGTAGGAATACGCTCGCACCAAATATTGGCCTGCATACCTTTGATGAGGCGAAGCTGCTGGGGCGTGAGGTCGACGGGCACTATGTCGCCGTCGTATATCTTACGCAGAGTGGCATCGTCCTGAGCATAGTCGAAATAAAGGAACGTGAATGGACAAAGCACCACTTCGTTGCCCATGGTTGTTGAACGCTGTGTTACGTCGGGATGGTCGCCGCGCCACCAATGTACTGTGGCCGTTTTGGAGAGTCCTCCCTCAAGAATCTCATCCCAACCGAGGATGCGACGGCCGTGGGCGTTGAAGTACCGTTCCATGCGTTTGGTGAACCAAGCCTGCAGTTCGCTCACGTCCTTCAGACCTTCTTCCCGAATGCGTCGCTGACATTCTTCACATTCCGACCATCTGCGGCGGTTAACTTCGTCGCCGCCTATGCTCACATATTCATAAGGGAAGAGGCTGAACACCTCATCGTACACTTTCTCGGCAAATTCAATCGTAGACTGCCGCCCAAGACAGAGAGGCTCCACGCCGTTCTGAGTACAGCTGAGCCAGCGGTAGCAGTAGCATGCTGCTCCGTTGTGGCCAGGCATGTCTATCTCGGGAATGATATCGATGCCGCGCACAGCCGCGTAAGCCACTACGTCGCGAATCTCATCCTGTGAATAATAACCGCCATAGAGCTCGCCATAGCCCTCCACTTCCTTGAAGAATTTCCAGGGGATGAGCATGGCGGGATTGTTCTCCTTGGCTGCACGGTCCAGGCATTGACGGTCGTGACCGTTGAAGTGGCGCCAGGCCACGGTGTCTGACGTTAGGCCTGGGTAGGCTTTCACCTGCATGCGGAAGCCTTCGTTGTCGGAGAGGTGCCAATGGAACTTATTGAGTTTGTACAGGGCCATCTGGTCGAGCAGCGCCTTGGTCTCGTCGACGGAGAAGAAGTGGCGGACGGGGTCAAGCATAAGGCCGCGCCAATGGAAATTAGGACCGTCCTTGATGCTCACGGCAGGTACGCTCCATGCCACGCCTTGAACGTGCGATGCGCTCTCAATCTCGTCGGGGAGCAGTTGGCGCAAGGTGGCTATGCCGTTGATAATGCCGCGATAGCTGTGGGCGGTAATGAGTACACCCGATTTGTCGCTGACGAGTTCATAGTCCTCGTTGTCGGGGTCGGGGGCTAAGAGTGTCAACTGTATGCGTCCTTTCTTGCCGGTCTTGATGCGCAGGGCTGTGGCACGCGTGAGCATGTCCTGCAGATATGCGGCTGCAGGTTGTAGGCTCGCATCGTTGTAGCCTATGGTGAGGCCGTTGCGCAGTTGGAAAGCGCCTTGACGCTCAACCACCGACGTAGGTTTTGGGATGATGTTTACTGCTGCCATGGCTGAGGTGAAGCCAATCATCAGGCACGCGATACAAAAGGTAAATGTCTTCTTCATAGCTGTCAAAAGATTGCTTTGATTGATGATTTCGGGCACAAAGTTAGTAATTTTTTATTTTGACGAAGAATTATTATTGAAAAAAACACTATTTTTGCGGCGTCAATGATAAACAACAGTATTCATAGCGACTCCGAACTGATGGATTATATCTCCGCCATCGGCTTCCTACCCTTGCTGAGTAGCGGCATCCGCGGCTTCTCGGCCGAAGAGGCTGTGGACGACGAGTGTCGCTACGTCGTTTACCCCGACGGAGGCTGGGACTGGCCTCTGTGGAAGTGGAAAGGCACCATCGTCACCGAAGGCAACTGCGTCTACGGCAAGTTCTTCGACGGCAAGGCGTGCTTCATTAGCCGCGAGTGGTGGCCCGATTTCTGCAACTACCGGCGCAGCCTGCGCCCCGCCCCCGAGGAAGGGTCTATAGAGGAGAGCATCGTGATGACATTAGAGGAGCACGGCAGCCTCATCACTCGTGAGCTACGTGCCGCCTGCGGCTTTACGGGACCTAAGATGCGCGGACGCTTCGATGCTTTCGTCACACGGCTACAGATGGCCACGCGCATCGTGACCGAGGATTTCGTATATCCGCGCGACCGTCACAACAGGCCATACGGCTGGGGATGGTCGCTCCTGTCCACGCCCGAACGGCTCTACGGTCACGAGGCCTGCACCTGCCAACGTACGCCCGAAGAATCGTTGCAACGGCTGCTCGCGCACTTCAAAGCCATCCTGCCTGCAGCCTCAGAGCGTCAGATTATCAAGTTGTTGAAATAAAAAGAGAGGCCATGAACAGAACTGTACGCCAGGCTGCGCCTACGGATATTGCCGCCATCATGCCGGTGATGGCTGCCGCCAAAACGATTATGCGGCAGTCGGGTAATATGCTACAATGGGTCAAGGGCTACCCATCGGAGGCCGTAATCTTGTCCGACATGGAGAGGGGCGGCGCTTTCGTCGTAGAAGAGGACGGACGCATAGTGGCTTACTTCGCTTTTCTCAAGTCGCCCGAGCCAACCTACGATAAGATATACGAAGGTCAATGGCTCGACGACGAACGGCCTTACCATGTGGTTCATCGCATAGCCAGCTACCCCGACAACCACGGCATTTTCGCCGAGGTAATGTCGTTCTGCTTTGCCCACGACCCAAACATCCGAATCGATACGCATCGCGACAACACCATAATGCAGCACCTCATCCTGAAGCACGGCTTCACCTATTGCGGCATCATCTACCTGGCTTCGGGCGACGAGCGGCTGGCGTATCAGAAGATTAAGAATCCGCCAACTGCCTAATCACACGACACGGATTGCCGGCTGCCACCGTATTTGATGGGATATCGCGGGTGACAACACTACCCGCCCCTATCGTCACGTTGTCACCAATTGTAACGCCTGGCAGGATAGTCACCGAACCGCCTATCCACACGTTGTCGCCTATCGTCACGGGGCGCGCCCATTCGCGACGGGTGTTGCGCTCCACAGGGTCGGTACTGTGGCAAGCTGTGTAAATGCTGACGTTGGGACCTATGAAACAGTCGTCGCCGATAGTGACATGCGCCTCGTCGAGCACCGTCCAACAGAAGTTAGCGAAGAAGCGGCGGCCCACGCTGATGTGGCTCCCGTAATCGCAGTAGAAAGGCTGATTGATGAAGGCCGCGCCGTCGGCAACTTGTCCCAGCAGTTCGTTCAACATAGCACGGCGGCCTTCCAAATCGGTCGCACGCAGGGCGTTGTACACCTGCAGACGGTCCTTGGTGGCGTTGAGCTCCCTGATAAGCTCGGGGTCTACGGCAGAATATATCTCGCCTGCCAGCATCTTCTCTTTCTCAGTCATAATAACCTGTGCTTTTTTGTTCCTCTGCCTGCAAAGGTAAGCAAAAAATCACAATCCCCGCTATTTAGTCCCTAATTATTTCTGAAAAAGCAATAATTCAGGCAATAATGAAGGAGATGGCACAAAGTCCCAGAATAAGTCCCTTGGGCTAACTAATCACCATAAAAAATCCCTACGTTTACGTGATTTTCGCCGCCTCGGAACTGATGTGACCAAACCTTTCCGTCACCCTGTCATATTGTTCAATCTCTCCACTTGCTTGGGCTTTTCCACCAATAAGCTCACTTTTTTGCTCAAATTATTTGCAAGTGTGCATAAAAGCGCGTACCTTTGCACAGAATTTTGGGATTTGTGCAAATACTTACCCCATTTTTCTATTCATTTTTGTCAAATCATCGATTGAAAATCGCAGAATATTCTTCGATTGCAAATTATCATTTGTCAAATAGTGGATAAATAGTCAAATTTCAAAACGCATTCAAATAGTAAATCCCTGAATAAGTTGACAAATTACCAAATAACAAAATCAATTGTCAATAGTAAATTGCCAAATCGAAAATTACACAATAAATTGTAAATCGTAAATTGCTAAATAGTAAATTAAAATCATGGTTCAATCATTTAACCTCTGCCTACAGAAAAGCATTGAAGAACACTGGGACCTTGACGCCCTTACCGACTACGACGCCCAAACCTTCCGCTACAAGGACGTAGCACGTATCATAGAAAAGGTACATATCATACTCGAAGCGTCGGGCGTGCAGCAGGGCGACAAAGTGGCTATCTGCGGACGCAACACAGCACGCTGGGGCATAGCATTCCTGGCAACGCTCACCTATGGTGCCGTAGCCGTGCCCATATTGCATGAGTTTCACCCCGAACAGATACATGACCTCGTGAACCACTCCGAGGCCAAACTGCTCTTCGTGGGCGACCAGGTATGGCCCAAGATCGACCCCGACAAGATGCCGGGCCTCGAGGGCGTGTTCTCCAACAGCTCCGACGAATACAAAATCCTCGTCGCGCGCACAGAAAAAGTAAGGTACGCGCGCGAGAACCTCAACCGCCTCTTCGGCGAGCGCTTCCCCATGAACTTCCGCGCAAAGGATATCAACTACTACAAGGACAGCCCCGACGAACTCGCCGTGCTCAACTACACCAGCGGCACCACATCCAACTCCAAGGGTGTCATGATACCCTACCGCGCCCTGTGGAGCAACGTGGAATTCGCACATCAGGTATACGACGACCACGTACAGCCCGGCGACAATATCGTCAGCATACTGCCCACGGCACACATGTACGGTATGGCCTTCGAATTCCTGTATGAGATGACACGCGGAGCACACGTCACCTTCCTGGGCAAGACACCCTCCCCCACCGTCATGCTCAAAGCCTTCGCCGACCTCAAGCCCAAGGTGGTCATCGCCGTGCCCCTGCTCATCGAGAAGATAGTGCGCAAGGCCATCTTCCCGAAGATCAAGGCACCCGCCATACGCCTGGCACTCATGACGCCCCTCCTTCGCGACCGCATCAAGATGCAGATACGCCGCAAGATGCAGAAAGCCTTCGGCGACAACTTCTTCGAGATAATCGTAGGCGGAGCAGCCATGAACCACGACATCGAAGTGTTCCTCAAAGGCATCGGCTTCAACTACACCATAGGCTACGGAGCCACCGAATGTGCACCTATCATCTGCTACGCACCATGGAACGAGTTCCGCCAGGGCTCATGCGGCAAGGCAGCACCCCGCATGGAAGTGCGCATCAATAGCCGCGACCCGCAGAACGTGCCCGGCGAGATACTCGCACGCGGCATGAACGTCATGCTCGGCTACTACAAGAACGACGAGGCCACAGCTGCAACACTCGATGCCGAGGGATGGTACCACACGGGCGACCTCGGCGTGATAGATGCCGAAGGCAATGTGTTCATCAAGGGACGCTCCAAGAACATGCTCCTCGGAGCCAACGGGCAGAACATATACCCCGAGGAAATCGAGGACAAGCTCTCGTCGCTGCCCTACGTCAGCGAGTGCGTCGTCATACAGAAGGGCGACAAACTCTACGGCCTCGTCTACTCAGACCCCGACGAGGTGCGCAAGGGAGGACTCTCAGCCGAAGCCCTCAGCCGCCAGATGGATGCCAACCTACAGGAGCTCAACACCATCATTCCCGTCTACGCACGCCTCACAGCCCTCAAGATGGTGCCCGAAGAATTCGAGAAAACGCCCAAGAAGAGTATTAAACGATACAAATACATGAACTATGAAGTGTGAAGAACCCCTTCCCCAAAGTTTCAACACATGCGTGCAGCAGAGCCTGCAGAAATTCTGGAACCTCGACGGCCTCAGCGACTACGGCGTGCAGACATTCCAGTTCAAGGATGTAGCGCGCGTCATCGAAAAACTGCACATCGTATTCGAGGCGTCAGGAATAAAGCCCGGCGACAAAGTGGCCATCTGCGGTCGCAACAGCGCACGATGGGGCATGGCATTCTTCGCCACCCTCACCTACGGAGCCGTAGCCGTGCCCATCCTGCATGAGTTCATGCCCGAGCAGATCCACGACATCGTCAACCACTCCGAAGCCAAGCTACTCTTCGTAGGAGACCAGGTATGGCCCAAGCTCAATGCCGACCGCATGCCCGCCCTCGAAGGCATCATAGGCAACAACAACGAGGAATTCTCCCTCCTCCTCGGCCGTACGGAGAAAGTGAAGTACGCGCGCGAAAACCTCAACCGACTCTTCGGCGAGCGCTACCCGCGCAACTTCAGACCCAACGATATCAACTACTACAAGGACAGCCCCGACGAGCTCGCCATCATCAACTACACCAGCGGCACCACATCCAACTCCAAGGGCGTCATGATACCCTACCGCGCCATCTGGAGCAACTACGCCTTCGCCGTGCATGAACTCGGGCACATCATGGGACCTGGCGACAAAGTCCTATCCATGCTCCCCATGGCCCACACCTACGGCATGGCCTTCGAATTCATCTTCGAGTTCCTCAGCGGAGCCACCGTCTATTTCCTGGCCAAGACACCCTCGCCCGCCGTACTCCTCGGAGCCTTCGCCGACATCAAGCCCAAGCTCATCGTAGCCGTACCACTCATCATCGAGAAGATAGTGCGCAAGGCCGTCATACCAAAGCTGCAGACCACAGCCATCAAGATAGCCCTCCACACACCCTTCCTCCGCGACCGCGTGCTGGCAGAGGTGCGCAACAAACTCCAGCAAGCCTTCGGCGGCAACTTCATCGAGATAATCGTAGGCGGAGCAGCATTCAGTCAGGACATCGAAGCTGTGCTCCACGACATCAACTTCAACTACACCGTAGGCTACGGCACCACCGAGTGCGCCCCCATCGTAGGCTATTCACCATGGGAGACCTTCAAGCCCGGCTCCTGCGGACGGCCCGTAGAACGCATGGAAGTGCGCATCAACAGCAACGATCCCCAGAACGAACCCGGCGAGATACTCGTGCGCGGCATGAACGTCATGCTCGGCTACTACAAGAACCCCGAAGCCACCGAGGCAGCCCTCGACAAGGACGGCTGGTACCACACCGGCGACCTCGGCGTGATGGATGCCGACCAGAACATCTTCATCAAAGGCCGCATCAAGAACATGCTCCTCGGAGCCAACGGACAGAACATCTACCCCGAGGAAATCGAGGACAAGCTCGGCTCACTACCCTTCGTCAGCGAGTGCGTAGTCATACAGAAAGGCGAGCACCTCTACGGCCTCGTCTACTCAGACCCCGACGAAGTCAAGGCCGCTGCCCTCTCCGACGCCATGCTCGAGGCACAGATGGAGGAAAACCGTCAGCAGCTCAACCGCATCGTGCCCGCCTATGCCCGCCTCCACGCCATCAAGCTCGTACCCGAAGAGTTCGAGAAGACACCCAAGCGCAGCATCAAGCGCTACAAATACATGAACTACGAGGTGTGAAGGATCTTTTCCATCAGTTCCGGCCATTCACATTATTACGAATAAAGGGCAGCGCTTTTTTTGAGGTGCTGCCCTTTTGTGATGACAGAGGACCGACAAGTCTCCCCTAATAGTGGGGCTGATAGACAAAAAAAGATGTAATTTTGCAAGCGATTCAACTGGCCTATTTCCGGGGACGCGTTTACAACTACAAACACACCGTCAACGGCAACGCCGGCGAGAACTTCCCCGAGGAGAGCCTCAACGAATTATTCGGCGTCAAACGCCTGTACTCATCATTAACACAGGTATATAACGCCCAAAAACGGCAACGATGGCGTGCAAAGATTGACGCGTTGTTTGTGCAAGGAGGGGCGTAGGAATTTAGGCAGGGGTGAAGAGGCCCTTTCAAACCTTAACTTTAACCTTATCCTTAACCTTAACGCTAACCTTAACTTAACCTGTTAACCTGTTAACGTGTCATAGATTGTCTCGAAGAGTTGGTGTAGGGTGGGTTCGTCGTCGATGAGTTGGCGGAGGTGCTCGAGGCGCTCGGCATTGGGGGAATTGGGAAACCAGAGGTGGAGGTAACCGCCACGGCCGTATTTCTCGTGCAGGTGGTCGAGCATGCGGCGGTAGTGGCCGTCGCGACTGAGGTCGGGATAGTGGTCGAGGCCGTACTGTATGGTGCGGCGGACGATGGTCTCAGGGTCGATGAAGCGGTCGGCTTCGGCTACGATACGGCCATAGATGGTGCGGGGAGCATGGGCGGCTGAGGCGCGATGGTCCTCGGCAGCATCGGCCATTACGTCTATCTCCGACGGGCTGAACCATTGGCGCAGCTGAGGGTCCTCCCTGATGATGCGGGCCGACACCTCGTGGTGGTGCTCACGCCCTTCGCAGAGGCCGAGGTCGTGGCAGGCGGCTATGGCATAGACCATATCGGCACGAAGGGGCTCGTCAAGGCGTGCGGCTATCTCGAGGCTCTGACTAATGACCATCAACACGTGGTCGCGCCGATGGGCTGCGTCGAAATGGTCGTAGCGGGGAATGACGTTCTGCTCGACATAGCGGCGCAGGGCGGGAGTTATGTTCATACTGGGTGTGCGCGAGGGGGATTAAGGTGTTATCTCGTACTCGTTGCCGGCGGTGGTATGGATAGTGCGCATCTCATCGCCCACGAGGATGCGGCAGTCGCCGCCACGGAGGCTCTTGACGGTGGCTCCCGTGAGCTTGCCCTTGGCCCAGCGTATGCTCACCTCGAAGCCGCCACGGGCACGCAATCCGCGGACTTCGCCCTCGGGCCAGAACACGGGCAGGGCGGGCAGCAGACGTATGAAGCCTTCGTGGCTCTGCACGAGCATCTCGGCTACGCCGGCTGTGAAGCCAAAGTTACCGTCGATCTGGAAAGGCGGATGGGCGTCGAAGAGGTTGGGATAGACGCGCCCGGCGGAGAACTGACGGCCACGGCCGCCACCGCTGTCGACGAGGCTGAGGAGGGTGCGTATCATGGTGTAGGCGTGGTCGCCGTCGAGGAGGCGTGCCCACAGGTTGAGCTTCCATCCTATGCTCCAGCCGGTGGCATCGTCGCCGCGGAACTGCAAGGTGGCGCGGCATGCGCGGAAGAGGTCGGGGGTGGCAGAGGCTGTGATCTGACCGCTGGGATAGAGGCCGTAGACGTGCGATACGTGGCGATGGTGGTCGTCGATGGCGTCGAGGTCCTCGAGCCATTCCTGCAGCTGTCCGTAGCGGCCTATCTGCATGGGCGGCAGCTTGCCGAGGGCCACGCGCAGGGAATCGGCAAAGGCGGCATCGCGTCCGAGCACGCCGGCTGCAGCTATGGTCTGGGTGAACAGGTCGTGAACGATTTGTATGTCCATGGTGGGACCTGCGCAAAGGGAAGCGCCGCCCTCGCCCTGACCGGGGCCGTGCTCAGGCGATACTGATGGGCAGGTGACGAGCCAACCGTACTTGGGATGGGGCACGAGGTAGCTCATGAAGAACTCGGCTGCGCCGCGCATGACTTCGTAGTGGCGGTCGAGGAAATCGCGGTCGAGGGTGAAGAGGTAGTGTTCCCACAGATGGGTGGTAAGCCACGCGCCGCCCATGGGCCATGCGCCCCAGAAGGGGCCGTCGACGATGCCTGTGGAGCGCCATATATCGGTGTTGTGATGAGCCACCCAACCGCGGGCACCGTACATGACGCGGGCCGTCTCGCGACCGGTCTGACTGAGGTCGCGGACGAGGCCGAAGAGGGGATCTGCCATCTCGCTGAGGTTGCACACTTCGGCGGGCCAGTAGTTCATCTCGGCGTTGATATTGATGGTGTACTTACCGTCCCAGGGTGCCAGCAGGTCGCGGTTCCAAAGGCCTTGCAAGCCGGCAGCCTGCCCGCCGGGCTGCGACGATGAGATGAGGAGGTAGCGGCCGTAGTTGAACATAAGGGCTGCAAGACCGGGGTCTGTCTCGCCGCGCGAGAAACGGCGCACGCGCTGGTCGGTCTCCATGGTGTCGACCCGAGCTGGACCGCCTTCGAGGCGCAGGCTCACGCGGTCGAAGAAGTGGCGATAGGCTGCTACGTGGTCGGCGGTGAGCTGCTGCCACTTCTGCCGCATGGCGGCCTTCATGATGGCCTCGGCACGCTTGGCGGGATTGGCCGATACATCGGCATAGTTGACGAAATTAGTGGCTGCGGCTATGTAGATAATGGCCTCGGTAGCGTCCTGCACGGTAAGAGTGGAATCGGTTATCTGCTGGCGGCCGTCGGTAAGGCGCACGGCAGTACGCGTCTGCATCTCCACGACGCCTTTCACGCCCTCGTGGTCGCGACCGCGGCCGCTCATGACGAGCTCCTTGCCCAGGTGGGTGCGGGTGATGTCGAGTGGCGATGTGTAGCGAAGCCGGAAGTTGAGAGCCTTAGGCTGCGAGGCTGTGATGCGTACGACCACGGCTCGTGTGGGCAGGGATGCGATAACCTCGCGTGTGAATGTGATGCCGCGGGCATCGGTCCACACGGTGCGGGTTGTAGCGTCGGTCAGCGTGAGCGTGCGCTCGTAAGCGGTGAGGCTGTCGGCCAAGGCGTTGCCGCCCTGCGGCAGGGCGTCGATATGGAGGCTGCCGAGCGTCTGATAGGGCATGCCGTTGCGGGGAGTCATGAAGGTGCGTTCCATGAGGCGCTGCGCTTCCATGGTTCTGTCGTTGAAGATGAGCTCGCGCACACGGGGCAGGTTCTCAAGGGCTGTGGGCGAATCGTTTCTATGCGGTCCGCCGCCCCAGAAGGAGCCCTCGTTGAGTTGTATCTCCTCGTGCGTTGTGCCGCCATAGACCATGGCACCCATATGGCCATTGCCCACGGGCAACGCTTCAACCCATTGCACGGCAGGTTTGCGATAGCGCAAAGTTAAATGACTGGCTTCATTCACCTCCTGCGCTGTGACGGCAGCAGATGAAACAGAGAGAAGCATGACTGAAAGGATAAAAGAGGCTTTCTGTTTCATAGGTTTTTATAGTTTGTGCTCTGCAAAGATAGTCCAGAAATGAATTGCTACAAAGGAAAAGCGTAAAAAAATGGGGAAATCAGACGTTGGGGACGATATTCTGCATGTCCTCGAGTATCTGGCAGGCGGATTTGACTGATGTGACACCCTGGATGAGCATGCTGCGGCGCCCGCCCACCTCCTGCAGCTGGCAGTCGGCAACGTGAAGCGTGGCATAGGCTATACATTGGCCGAAGGCCTGCGACTGGAAGAACGGCGAATCGTCGTCGTGGACGAAATAGAGGCGCATGCGCTTGTTCTTCAACATGATGCGCTCGGCGCCGAAGTACTTGCCCAGACGACGGAGGCGCACCACGCGGATAAGCTCCTGGGCAGTCTCGGGGATGGGACCGAAGCGGTCGGTGAGGCGTCGGCGGAAATCCTCTATGGCCTGTTCGCTCTCGAGACCGTCGAGCTCGCGGTAGAGGAGTATGCGCTCGGCTGAGCCGGGGACAAACGCCTCGGGGAACGACATCTGAAGGTCGCTCTCCAGTTGGCACTCGTCGACGAAAGCATCGCCGGAGGTGACTTCGCCCGACGCCACGCGCTCGGCATACAGGTCCTTGAACTCATCGTTCTTCAGTTCCTTGACAGCCTCGGCAAGTATCTTCTGGTATGTCTCATAACCCAAATCGGCAATAAAACCGCTCTGCTCGGCACCCAGCAGGTTGCCCGCCCCACGGATGTCGAGGTCCTGCATGGCTATATGTATGCCGCTGCCCAGGTCGGAGAAGTTCTCGATGGCCTGCAAACGCCGACGGCTCTCCTGCGGCAAGGCTCCCAAGGGGGGCGCCAATAGGTAGCAGAAGGCTTTCTTATTGCTACGTCCTACGCGTCCGCGCATCTGATGCAGATCGCTGAGGCCGAAGTTGTGGGCATTGCAGATGATTATGGTGTTGGCGTTGGGGATATCCAAGCCGCTCTCGATGATAGTGGTAGAAATGAGGACATCGTAATCGTATGTGGCAAAGGACATTATTGTGCGTTCCAAATCCTCGGGGTGCATCTGTCCATGGCCTACAGCCACGCGGGCATCGGGCACGTACTTGTGCACCAGCTGTTCCAGTTCGGGCAGGCCCGAAATGCGGTTGTTGACGATGAAGACCTGCCCGTTGCGGCTCATCTCGAAGTTGATGGCTTCGGCAATGACCTCAGGCGAGAAGGTGTGCACCTCGGTTTGGATGGGATAGCGGTTGGGCGGAGGCGTCTGGATGACGCTGAGGTCGCGCGCGCCCATGAGCGAGAACTGGAGTGTGCGGGGAATGGGGGTGGCCGTCAGGGTGAGCGTGTCTACGTTCACCTTCATCTGGCGCAACTTCTCTTTAGTGGCTACGCCGAACTTCTGTTCCTCGTCGATGATGAGCAGTCCTAAGTCCTTGAACTTCACGTTCTTGCCGATGAGCTTGTGAGTGCCCACGAGAATGTCTATCTTGCCTGCCGCAAGGTCGGCAAGCAACTCCTTGGTCTGCTTAGCCGTGCGTGCTCGGGTGAGATAATCCACGCGCACGGGGAGGTTCTTCAACCTGTCGGAGAAAGTATTGAAATGCTGGTAGGCAAGCACCGTGGTAGGTACCAGTACGGCTGTCTGCTTGCCGTCGACAGCTGCCTTGAAAGCGGCGCGCACGGCCACCTCGGTCTTGCCGAAACCTACGTCGCCGCATACCAGGCGGTCCATAGGGCGGGAGCGTTCCATATCGGCTTTCACGTCGGTTGTAGCCTTCAGCTGATCGGGCGTGTCCTCGTAGATGAAGCTGGCCTCGAGCTCGTGCTGCAGGTAGCTGTCGGGCGAGAACTTGAAGCCTTTCTCCTCCAAGCGGCGACTGTACAACTTGATGAGGTCGCGTGCTATGTCCTTGATTTTCTTCTTCGTGCGCTCCTTCATCCGTTCCCAGGCGCCCGTGCCAAGGCGGCTGATACGGGGTGGCTCGCCATCCTTGCCCTTGTACTTCGACACCTTGTGCAGGGCATGGATAGACACGTAGACGACATCGTCGTGCTCGTAGGTGATCTTAATCATCTCCTGCATGGCTCCGTCAGGCTGGGGCACGCGCACGAGGCCGCCAAAGCGTCCGATGCCGTGGTCCACATGCACCACGAAGTCGCCCACCTGGAACTCGCGCAACTCCTTCAACGACAGAGCCACCTTGCCCGAACGAGCCCGCTCGCTCCGCAGGTGATACTTGTGGAAGCGGTCGAATATCTGATGGTCGGTGAACAGGCATATCTTCAAGTCGTTGTCGGCAAAGCCCTCATGGAGAGTCTTGGAAACGGGCGTGAAGACGATGTCCCCCTCGCTCTCGAAGATAGCCTTCAAGCGGTCGGTCTGCTTAGATGAGTCGGCTAAGATATATAATCTGTACCCGCGCGCGAGATAGTCGGCAAAGGTCGATGCCACGAGGTCGAAGTTCTTGTGGAATATAGGCTGAGGGGTGATGGAGAAATTGAGTGTAGAGGGGCTCGTTTCGCTCGAGGCAGGCCGCAGTTCGATGTGTCGGAAGGCGGAGAAACCGTGCTCGAAAGTAGGAGCGTCGATGAGCAACGTTTCCTTTTGCAGGACGGGCGGTTCGTCGCGCGAAACGGCGCTTTCTCGTTGGCTTGCGGCCTGTGTTATCTGCGCCTGCTGACTGAAGCCTTCATCCCAAATCTGTCCTATACGCTCAGCAATATACACGAGGTTGCTACTCACGATGATGATGTTCGGCGGCAGGAGTTCTGTAACGGGAATGAGAGTGGAACCGGCACCGCTAAGTTCGGGCACCAAGGTCACCGCTTCGCGTCGGCTGCGGCTAAGCTGGCTCTCCACTTCAAAGGTGCGGATACTGTCCACCTCGTCGCCGAAGAAATCGATGCGATAAGGCAGTTCGTGCGAGAATGAATAGACGTCGATGAGCGAACCGCGAACGGCAAACTGACCGGGCTCGTAGACATAATCGGTGCGCTGGAAGCCGAACTCGAAAAGCGTCTGTTCGATGAACTTCAAGTCAACCTGCTCCCCTACCCTAATCTCCAGCGTGCGCTCGTCTAATGCCGTTTTCGACACTACACGCTCGGCAAGGGCCTCGGGATAAGCTACTATATAAGGTGTAGTGCGGCCTGAGGTAAAGCGCGCCAGCACCTCCGTGCGCAATATCTCGCTCGAGGAATCGCGCTGCCCGAACTTCACCGCCCTGCGAAACGACGACGGGAAATACAGCACCTGCTCCTCGCCCATCACCTGCACCAGGTCGTGGTAGAAATAACCCGCCGATTCCTCATCGTCGAGCACGAAAAGAACAGGAGCAAAGCCGCCGCCCGTTGCGCTCTGGGCCGAAGAGGCAAGATGATCTGTCTGCGCCTGATAGGCTGCTGCAAAAGCCATGGCGGCTGCGCTGCCGTGCAAACCTGAGAGCACGACACGGCGCCGGCGTTCGTCTGCGAGCACACGCCGAAGAGCTCTAACCTGCGGATGGCGGGCATAGAGCTTCTGTAATTCTTGTATCTCCATAAAGGATTAAAATATCAGGTGCAAAGATAGGAAAAGATTAGAGATTAGAGATTAAAGATTAAAGTTTTTTTCGTCTTCACGCTATTTATTGTACCCCATACAGCAGCCTTCGGTCATTTCCGGTGTACGAATAAGTGAGCGAAAAGCAAAGAAATGGGCATTTTCCTTTTGCCTTCGGGAAAAAAAACGTAATTTTGCAGCACAGAGTTCCACAAGGGGCTTTCGTGCGACAACAATAATATGATGAGATATGAATTGCCTTAAACATAAACGTCTGTTCCTTACACTCTTGGGCTTGGTCGTAGTTATTACCGCCATGGCTCAGACGAGTTTTACTGAACCCACGACTTTGTTCGTGATGCACAGCAGCGGCAACCATCTGAAGATGGCGAGCGACTACAGCGGACAGCTGGAGGCTGCCAATGCCGCCAATGCCCAGAAGATGACCATAGTGCCCGACGGCAATGGCTACTATTACATCCGAACGGCTACGGGCAAGCGCTACCTGTCGAAGGTCAACACATGGAATACGTCGTTTGTCACCGACTCAGCCACGGACAATGCCAGATTCACGTTTGAGCAGGCTCAGGGAGCTTATATCCGCATACGCTGCAAGGGCAACGGGCAATGCATAGGAACCGACAGCAACGATGCCGGCACCAAGGTGTTTTCCGACAAGAACGGCTCAGACATGAAGCACTTCTGGTTCTTCAGCGAAAAGGCAAACGGCACCATACCTGTCGACACGCTCTCGTATGCCGTATTCCCCTCGATAGTACGTCAGAAGTTCGACGGATGGGGCGTCTCGCTATGCTGGTGGGCCGGCCAATGCGGGAAATGGACAGACAAGAAGATTGATGAAATAGTGACGTGGATGACCAGTCCTACGGGCTTGAACTACAAATATTTCCGCTACAATATCGGCGGCGGCGACGACCCCGAGAACAAGAACTGCACACCTCACCACATGGGCAGCGGCAAAGGTCTGCGGGCTGAGATGGAGGGCTTCAAGGATTTCTCGGGCGACGAATACCATTGGGACCGCGATGAGGCTCAGCGCAAGATTATGCTGAAGATACGCGAGAAGCGTCCCGATGCCGTGTTCGAGGCGTTCAGCAATTCATGCCCGTACTACATGACCTATAGCGGCTGCGTGAGCGGAAATGCCGACGGCGGCAAGGACAACCTGAAGCCCGAGTACTACGAGGAGTTTGCCCACTATCTGGTAGACGTTTGCAAACATTACAAAGATGAATACGGAATAGAGTTCAAGACGCTGGAACCGTTCAACGAGTCGGTAACAGGTTTCTGGTTCGCCAACGGTCCGCAAGAGGGCTGCCACTTCGACTACGCCTCGCAGGTGAAGTTCATTAAGGTACTGAAGCCAATTCTCGACGAGGCGGGACTATCGACCGTAATCTCGGCATCCGATGAGACAAACGTGGGGTTGGCCGTAAACGGTTACAAAGCCTACAAGCAGGGTGGTGTGCTCTCGAAGATAGGACAATGGAACACGCACACATATTCAGGCAGCAATGCCGACCGCGTGCACATGGCGTTCCTGGCTCATCAGGACAATATTCCGCTATGGATGAGCGAAGTAGGAGCCGGCGGCAACGGCATAGGCGGCAATCTGAGCCTGACGCAGAAACTGTTCGACGATATGCGTTATCTGCAGCCCGAGACGTGGATCGACTGGCAGTATATGGAAGAAGCTAACGACCAATGGTGCACCATCCGGGGCAGTTTCAAAGAGCAGACCTACTCCAAGGTGAAGAACTTCTACGTGCGGCAGCAATGTTCACGCTTCATCAAGAGCGGCTACAATATCGTAGCGTCGCTCAACGACCAGTCGCTGGCCGCCATGAACGAGGCTCAGGACACGCTCGTGCTGGTACTGCTGAACGAGGGCAGCCTGGCCTATCACCACGTAGATCTGTCGCAGTTTGCCGGCATGCCCAATGCCAGCGCCGTCAAAGCCTATCGCACATCGTCGACAGAAAACCTGAAGAGCGTGAGGGACTTCAAGCTCGAGGACTTCTCGCTACTGGTCAAGCTCCCCACACAGAGCATCACAACGCTCGTTCTGCCCGTGGGCGGCATCACAACCGGAGAGCAGTTTGAGGAAGATATGGAATACATCATAGTGCCGCGCCACAACCTGACCGCAGCCCTAACGGCTGCAGCAAACGGAGCGGTGACCATAGAGAACACCACGTATGGCGAGAATCAGCGCTGGAAACTCAAAGCGGCCGACGGCTCTACATTAAACAGCACAGGGCCCTTCGTCCTCGAAAATGCCAACGGCCAGCGACTGACATCTTTCCGAGCATCCGGTTCGTCGAAACTTACAGCACAGACCTCGACATCTTCTGAACAGCAGTTCTACGTTGATGCTATCGACCTACCCTACTGCAAGATATCTCCCGCCCGCCATCGCAGCTACGCCCTTGACCTCAACAACGCCAACAGCAATGCGGGAACAACCGTATGCACTTGGCAATACACGGCCGACACAGATACGCCTACCCATCGTCAATGGATGCTCTGCCCGCTGCGTAGTGGTGGCGAAGAGACAGGCATCGGCGAACTTGCGGAGGAGACTAAGGAAACGCAAAATGCCGCCTGCGCAGACGGCGTATACGATCTGGCAGGCCGATGTGTACTCATCGGAGCCCCCAGCGAGAGTGCCTGGCGGCAGTTGCCGCGCGGTATCTATGTGGTAAGCAAAAACGGCGAAAGGAGAGTTATTCAGAAATATTGATTTTTTCACGCCACAAATGGGTCACATCTTATACATTGCCGCATAAAGGGTAAACAAAGGCATTTATTAACCCTTATACATTACAACAATGATACTGACAACAACACCAACCATCGAGGGACATCCCGTACGCGAATACAAAGGCGTAGTAACTGGCGAAACCATCATCGGCGCCAACGTTTTCAAGGATTTCATGGCCGGCCTCACCGACTTCTTCGGCGGTCGTAGCGGCTCATACGAGAAAGTGCTCATCGAAGCCAAAGACACGGCAATGAAGGAGATGATGCAACGAGCCATGGCCATGGGCGCTAACGCTATCATAGGCATCGACATCGACTACGAGACCGTAGGGCAGTCGGGCTCCATGCTCATGGTATCCACCAGCGGCACCGCCGTGGTTCTCTGAACAAAGAGCGGTTGCTGAGAGCTCGCCCCGACCTCGGCAAATAACCCATAAGCCAGCCTCGCCTCTATGTGAGGTTGGCTTTTTGTATGCTTTCTATGTCATCGCTTTATCTTTTTATCCGCTTTTCCGTTATTTTTTCGCCCTTTTTCTTTTCTCTTTTCTCTATTATACCTACCTTTGCACCAAGAAAACTAACAACTAAAGTCCCCCCATGCAAACAGATTGCATCGTAATCATTCCCACGTATAATGAGCGCGAGAATATCGAGAACATAATACGCGCCGTAACAAGCCTCAAAGAACATACTTTCAACATCCTCGTCATCGACGACGGCTCGCCCGACGGCACCGCCGAGATTGTGCGCGGGCTGATGAACGGAGAACTCAACGGACGAGTGTTCCTCGTTGAGCGCGAAGGCAAGCTGGGCTTGGGCACGGCATATATCGCCGGTTTCAAATGGGCTCTGGACCACGGATACGAATACATCTTCGAGATGGATGCCGACTTCAGTCACGCACCTGCCGACCTGCCGCGACTGCTGGCAGCATGCAAGGACGAAGGCTACGATATGTCCATCGGTTCGCGCTACATCACGGGCGTCAACGTTGTCAACTGGCCTATGAGCCGCGTACTGATGTCCTATTTCGCATCGAAATATGTCCGCCTCATCACGGGACTTGACATTCACGACACTACCGCAGGCTTCGTCTGCTACCGCCGGCGCGTGCTCGAGACGATTGACCTCGACGCCGTGCGCTTCAAGGGCTACGCTTTCCAGATCGAGATGAAGTTCACAGCCTCGAAGTGCGGATTCAAGATCAAAGAAGTGCCGGTAGTGTTCGTAAACCGAGAGCTGGGCACAAGCAAGATGTCCGGCGGCATCTTCTCCGAAGCAGCCTTCGGCGTAATACGCCTACGCTGGGACGGATGGTTCAAGCACTATCCAAAATACAAGGAATAAATCACAAGCGTGCACCCTCGTCTGCTCCCACACGGGCTGCCGAGGGTGTTTTTTTGCACATAAAGCCTCATGGCAGATTCAACACGTTTCCACGACATAACCTACGTCAACGACGGGCATATCCGCCGGGCAGACATCATTGTAGAGGACGGCATCATAACCAGTATCACCGACAAGGAAGAACTGGCTAATGCCGAAGGCATAGACCGTCTGCTTTTGCCGGGAGTAATAGATGACCACGTTCATACGCGCGAGCCG
Source organism: Bacteroidaceae bacterium (assembly GCA_016286165.1). GTDB lineage: Bacteria > Bacteroidota > Bacteroidia > Bacteroidales > Bacteroidaceae > Physcousia. The sequence continues at coordinate 69,331 of JAEESE010000004.1, forward strand.
GGCCTGACACACAAAGGCGACCTCTGCAGCGAGACGCGCGCCGCTGCTGCCGGCGGCGTGACGTCTGTTATGGATATGCCTAACGTAGTGCCTCAGACCACGTCGCTCGAGGCTCTCCGCGAGCGTCAGGCCATGGGCGCTGCACACGCCTTCGTCAACTACGCGTTCCACTTCGGCGCCACAAACAGCAATGCTCACCTACTGCCACAGCTCGACACCACGCGCGTGCCGGCCGTGAAGCTGTTCATGGGAAGTTCTACAGGAGGCATGCTCGTGGACCATGGCGATGCCCTTCGCGCCGTATTCGAGCGCTCACCGCTGCCCATCATGGTGCATTGCGAGGACTCTGCCATCATAGCACAGAACATGCAACGCGCCAAGCAACTCTCCGGCGACGACCCCGACGTCGTTCATCATCCCGAGATTCGCAGCCGCGAAGCCTGCATAGCATCATCAACCCTCGCCGTGCAGCTGGCTCGCGAAACGGGCGCACGCCTTCATATAGCACATATTACTACTAAAGAGGAACTTAACTTACAGTCCGTCGCCGAAGGCGGAACTGCAGCCGTAACGCTCGAAGCCTGCCTGCCGCATCTGCTCTTTACTTCCGACGACTATGCCAGCCTTGGCACTCGTATCAAATGCAATCCCGCCGTGAAAACGGCTGAGGACCGCAACGCGTTGCGCCAGGCGCTTGCCGACGGACGTATATTCGTAGTGGCTACCGACCATGCGCCTCATCTCCTGAGCGAGAAACAGGGCGGTTGCGCCCGTGCCGCCTCGGGAATGCCAATGGTTCAATTCTCGCTCATCGCTATGCTCCAGCTTGTCGACGAAGGCGTTGTCACCCTGCCGCGTCTTGCAGAACTGATGTGCCATAATCCGGCACGCCTCTTTGCCATCGAAGGCCGCGGCTTCATTCGCGAAGGCATGAAGGCAGACCTGGCACTCGTCAGGCGCAGACCTTGGACGCTTACTGCCGATGATGTGGTAAGCCGCTGCGGATGGAGCCCGCTCGAAGGTCGCCGTTTCAACTGGCGCGTAGAACAGACCTACTGCAACGGGCGCCTCATCTACGACAAAGGCGCGTTCGCCGAAACCAACGAACACGCCTGTGCCTTAACGTTCAGCGCCCGGCGCTGAGCGTTTTATGTTACTCACCTAAACTTTTGTCACTCTCCTTCTCAGCGTTCTCGCGAGCCATTCGCACGAAGTCCTGGACGTAGGCATTTGCCTTGAATTCGTCCGAGGCCAACGTGATGATTTCCTCTATCTGTGGCGTGAGGTAAGGATAAGGGAAGCTGCTCGTGGCTATCATAAAAACGCCCGGGCCCAAGATATCGTTCATGTGAGCCTTAATGAACTTAGTCACCAAAGCATCGCTCTGAGCTCCGAGCACGGCAGCTTCACTATTGAGCTGTGCAAGAATCTCATCATGATCCAAGCCCTCGAGAATCATCTGACTCTCGCGATGAGGAAGTTCGGATAGCTGAGCATCTATCTCACGTTTCTGACGGATGAAAGCATAAAGAGAATCGTTGAGCGCCGTGCCGGATACCCGGTTCTCGTCCTCGCCGAGACTGATTGTCACGGTTCCGCCGTCGAGCACCACGGGCATCACGCTCTCGTCGCCCAAAAACAGGCTGGCCATGACTACTGAATCAGCCGGAACATTGAACGAGAAACGCCCGTGAATGACGCGCGAGGAATCCAATGCCACCATGTCGCCACCCGAATATACGCGAAGCGAAAGCAGGCGGCCCTCCAAGGCCGGGATTGTGGTGGTGCCTTCTACGGCAACAGGCTTCTTGCATCCGGCAAGCAACGAGGTCACAACCGCTGCCGCCACTACAACTACGCTTACTGAAAGATACTTGATTCTATTCATTACTTTCTATTGATTATTCTTTTGTTGCTTTATACTTCTTGTCCAAAGCCGATTCTACGATGTCATGGGCCTCTGTCATCACGGCACGCTCGTCGCGCCAGTCCCCTGAAGGAGGTGCTATCGGCTCGTGGATAGTGAGGCTCAGACGATGCCAGTTCACGAAATTAAACCCTCGCTTACGCGAAAGCACTTCATACGAGCCGTTGATTGTTACGGGCAGCAACGGCAACTGTAACTCATCGGCAAGCTGGAAGGCTCCGCGCTTGAAGGGACGCATACGGCCGTCCATCGTGCGAGCTCCCTCGGGGAACACCACCAACGATATGCCTTCGCGCAACACCTGGCGAGCCCTGTCGTGTGTAGCCTGCATAGCCTTGGGACCGCCATGTTGGTCTACGAAGATGAAACCGGCGCTCTCGCAAGCCTTGCCCACAAGCGGCATATTGCGCAACTCCGACTTCATCATCCACTTGAAATGGCGACCAAGGAAGCCGTAGATAAGGAAGATATCGAATGCGCCCTGATGGTTGGGCACGATGACAAAGCTCTGACCTTCAGCCAGATGCTCGCGGCCCTCAATCTTAACAGGCAGCAGAAGCAGACGAATGAAGGCTCGCGACCACAGACGACCAGGCCAATAGCTCCACCACGAGGCATTGAAAAGCGAGCAGCCTATGATGGTAGCCAAAGCCGTCAGCACCGTCAACACTATCAGTACTGGCGAGATGAGCAATTGGTATAGACGATATATCCACTTCATAAAGCTTAATCTTTAATACAGAACCGGTTGCCGGCTTTGCCAGCCTGTCCCGGAGGTTACGGGTTTCCCGGTTTATCCGGGTATTCCGGATCTGCCGGAATATCAGGTACTTCCGTTCTATCCAGTCTGTCCGGCTCTTATTCCTCTTTCTTCAGTTCCGCCGGAATACGGAATGCGGTATACAGCTCAAGCACACAGGCTATGGCCAAGGCCACTACCCATTCGTTTCTGCGGGCAAAGCCGACTTGGCAGACCTGCATGATCATCAAGCAGGCCGTGACCAGCAAAGCCAATGCGCCGAGCAGTTGCTGCCGACGAAGGCGGCGTATAGTGAAGCTGCGGCCCTCATAGCGCTGCAGCATCTGAAGCGGAGCAAACAACAGGGCGCCCACGGTAAACGCTACCGTAGCCCACAACGGCAACCACATGAAAGCGGCGGCGCCAATAAGCATCAGGACAGCACCCACTTGCTGTGCCATGAGCTGACCAGGAGTTAGTTCGTTCATCTACTGTGTCAGTTATTATCCGTCGAGGTCGAGTCGACTATCACGAAGACATCTTCGTCGGCCCTCTTCATTAGATATTTCTCGCGAGCCAGTTTTTCCACAGCCTCAGGGTTGTTCATGAGCGACTGCAGGCGCGCCGACTCTTCGTCGTACTGTTGTTGGTATTTGTTGATTTCGCTCTTCAGGTTGCTGATGTCCATTCTGCGATGATAGCGCACCAACAGACTGTTCTCATCAAACACGCCTATGACAAGCAAAAACAACACAAAGGCCACAGCATATTTGTAGCGGCGAATATACCGATTCCAAAAAGACAAAAGACGTCCCATATGATTATCCTTATTTTCTCGTTTCCTTACTTTTCTGGCTGCGAAGTTAGGAAAAAGTTCAGAGTTTAACGCCCTAACTGCAAAGTTTTTTTCGTCAAAACCTGTTTTTTCATTCTTTTTTATTAATTTTGCGGGCAAAAGAAGCTGAAATCACTACCTTTTCATCTCCTTAACACATCTAAAACTGCATAATCCAGACAAATAACTACCAAAGTATCAAGAACTAATAAATTCAAAAAAACATAACCTCACAAACAACCTCTGCAGCCTCAAAACGGGCTAAGCGAGGCACTCTCCCTTACGGGGAAGAGCGAAGAGAGAGGTTTAAATCCTTACACTAATGAGCGAATACATAGTTTCTGCACGCAAATACCGCCCTATGACCTTCGACACCGTCGTAGGCCAAGGTGCTATTGCCACTACGCTCAAAAATGCCATTCAGGCTGACAAGCTGGCGCACGCATACCTCTTCTGCGGCCCGCGCGGCGTAGGCAAGACAACTTGCGCACGCATCTTCGCCAAGACCATCAACTGCTTGAATCCTCGCCAGGACGGCGAAGCATGCGGCGAGTGCGAGTCATGCATGGCATTCAACGAAGGGCGTTCGCTGAATATTCACGAGCTTGATGCTGCATCCAACAACTCGGTCGAAGATATTCGTACTTTAATAGATCAGGTTCGAATACCGCCTCAGATAGGCAAATACAAGGTGTTCATCATCGATGAGGTGCACATGCTCTCGACCAACGCCTTCAATGCCTTCCTCAAGACCCTCGAGGAACCGCCCGCCCATGCCATCTTTATCCTTGCCACAACCGAGAAACATAAGATTCTGCCCACTATCCTATCGCGCTGCCAAACCTATGATTTCCAGCGCATGAGCGTGGAGAATATTGTCAGACATCTGGCTGAAGTGGCACAGAAGGAAGGCTATTCATTCGAGCCGGCGGCATTAAACGTCATAGCACAAAAGGCCGACGGCGGCATGCGCGATGCCCTCTCCATCTTCGACCAAGTGGCAAGCTACACGGGAGGACAAATCACCTATGCCCGCACCATCGAGAACCTAAATGTCCTCGACTACGAATACTACTTCCGCCTCGTCGACTATCTCCTCGAGAAGAAGATAAGCGAGAGCCTGTTGCTCTTCAACGAGGTGTTGGCAAAAGGGTTCGAAGGCGGACCGTTCATCAGCGGCCTGGCCACTCATCTGCGCGACCTGCTCGTAAGTCGCGATGCCCAAACGACACAGCTGCTCGAAGCCAGCGACGATATTCGCAGCCGTTATGCCGAGCAGGCAGCGCGATGCAAGCCTCAGTGGCTATACCATGCCATTCGTCTGTGCAACGACTGCGACCAGGCTTACCGCACAAGTCGCAACAAACGCCTGCAAGTGGAGCTGACGCTTATCGAGGCAGCCCAGGCAACCGACGATGATCCTGGTGCGGGGCGCCGCCCTGTACATCGTATTCTCAAACCAATATTCAACCTTCTGGCAGCAGCTGCCGCGAAGGCTGACTCTGCAGCTGTACCCCAGCCGCAGCAGACCGTTGTGCCCAAAGCAACCGCAAACGAACAACAAGCTCCTGAGGCCGCAAAACCATCAAGCCAGGCAAGCCCGAAAACAAGCCCAGGCTTACAGCCCGATAAAGTAGGCCTAAATGGCCAACAAAGCCGACCTAAAAAGCCTCTTAGGTTGGGCTCACTCGGGCCCAGCATAGGAATGAGCCTTCGCAGCTCTTCTGCATCACCCACAAAGGAGGCCGGCAAAGAAGGCGCTGCCCCTTCAGCAACGCCTGCCGAACAACTCGAGGACAAGCCCTTCACCCAAGGCGACCTGAACCTGCAATGGCAGGCCTTCATCAACACGTTGACGGTCGAGCATACGGCTCTTGCACAGAACATGCGCATCATGACTCCAATGCTCGACGAACAAGGCACGCAAGCCACCGTCAGCGTCGACAACGAAGACGTGGCAGCCATGCTCACTCGCATTCAGCCTCAACTGCTGGCATTCATCCGCAAGGCCCTTCACAACTCAAAATTCACGCTGTCCGTTGACATCACCGAGCCCACCGAACAGCCCAAACGAGTCTACGACAAGCGCGAACAGCTTAAGTATTTCTGCTCACAAAACCCGGCACTCATAAGCCTCGGAAAAGCTTTTAAACTTGAACTGAGCTGACACATCTATAAAAACACGCACGGTCACGTGCGCCTGCACGTACGGTCATAAACGCTTACACATACGGACGTAAACGCTTACACGTACGTTCGTATCAGCTCATACGTCTGGACGTATTTTCCACTACTTATGCCCATAGTCAACCGCTACATCCCATTCAGGACCTTTGCCGCCGTGAACATCTTCGGCCTCATCTTCGTCAAGAAAGGCTACAAGTTCACCGAGGCAGACCTGCGCCACGAGCTTATCCACACGCGGCAGATGCGCGAGTTGCTGTTTATTCCGTTCTACATCGTTTATTTCGGCGAGTGGCTGGTGCGCCTCATCCAGTACCGCAGCCTGCTCAGGGCTTATTTCAACGTTTCATTCGAGCGTGAGGCTTACCTCCACCAGGCAGAGCGGGACTACCTCAAGAAACGTCCTCTCTACGCTTGGCGCCATTATTTGCGAAAGGCGCCGGCAGCTCAAAATGCATCTTCTCGCCGGTAGCAGGATGCACAAAATCAAGAGCTTCGGCATGCAGATACAGGCGCCTGGCCAACTGTCCGTATAACCTGTCGCCCACGATGGGCATACCCAAGCCCTCGGGCGATGAGGCATGCATGCGCAACTGATGCGTCCTGCCTGTCAATGGGAAAAAGGCCACGCGCGTGACTGGCCGTTCATCATCCTCTCTTAACGCCTCATTTCCAAGCACTTCATAACGCGTCACAGCTTCAAGACCCCGTTCACGATCCACACGTTGACGGGGTAAATCGTCATAGTCGGGCGCAAGAGGCAGACTAATCGTGCCGTTCATCTCCTCACGTTGCCAATGCCCTTCGAGCAATGCTACATAACGTTTGTGCACCTGCCTGAGCTCAAACATACGCTGCAGCCAACCATAGCTCATCTGTGTCTTGGCCAAAATCATCAAACCCGACGTATCCTGGTCCAGGCGGTGCACCACAACAGGTCCTGCCAGACCGCTCCAATGGCTACGCGCCCATTGCTGCACATCGGGCAAGTCCGTTTTCCCCGGCACACTCAACCAGCCAGCGGGCTTTGCCACAACGGCCATCCACGCATCTTCCCACAACACCTGTACTTCGCCGACCGCCCGTTCGTAATGTCGAGCCGGATCTGGTTCCACATCAAGTCCCTGCAACATAAACGAGAGGATTGGCCTGCATTTGCGGTTGCACGCCGGATAGAACACACCTGTCCGGCGATAAGCGTCTGCAGGCGCTGGGCCCCACCAGAATTCGGCCATTGCCAGCGGTTTCAGTCCCAAGGCAAAGGCTGCATTAAGCAATTTCGGTGCACAACACTCACCCGCTCCCGATGGGATAGCGACCTTGTTATCAGCATGATACGTGCCGAATATCTCGGGCAGACTACGCTGCTCCCCTCGCCCATTGCGGAAATGAAACTGCTCAAAGAGCCATTGCTGCAGAGCTTCGCTGCGCTGGCGCCGCTCATCTTTTGCCCGACGAATCTTGGTTTCAAGCTCGCCCAACCTAACTTCCAAAGCCTTTATGGCGGCATCATTCTTTAGCTTTGCACGCCTAATCTCAGCCTTTTGGTATTGACTCTCGCGCTCCATTTCTGCTGCCAGCGACCTTGCCTCTGGCGAATCATCGCTTAACATCAATCGCTGAGCAGCCCGAGCCTTTTTTCCGCGTTCATAAACATCTTTGGCTGTTTCCACAGCTTCGCGGCGCTCTTCCTCCAATGTGTCAATCTGCTTCCTACATTCTATCGCAGCGGATTGATTATCAGACGCTTCGATGGCCTTGCTCAAACCCACGATTTCAGCCTGTTCTTTCTGAAAATAACTCTCAGGATTGAGGTAATCAAACACGGGCGGCACAAACCACGGATGCGCATAAGTGCCGCACAACTGCCCGGAATAAGCCGCCAGGAAACCGCCTTCAACCACCAAAACGCCGTACATCTTGCCCTCAGCTGTCAAGCCTTCGCGGTCAAGATAATCCTTCACTATCTCAGCAGCACGCAGGCACAACGGATGCGGAGTATAGCGAAAAGGGAACGTGAAAGCCTTAGGCAAGGCATCATGAGCCGTGTCCAAAGGATGCAGGAATGTAGGCTTCGACGTTGTCATCATCATCTTTTTCGTTTGCAAAGATAAGGTCTTGTGCACAAAAATACGTACTTTTCCATGGCAGAAAATGGTCTTTATGCACTTTTTATCAATAAAACATCGCTCTCCTTTGCAATCGTTTGGTCATTTATTGCTACTTTTGCAGTCGAATTTACACATTAATTATTTTATACACAGCAAACATGGCACAGAGATATCTCAAGGTGAGCTACCAGATGTTCACCAACACAGCCTCTTCGCACAAGCTGCTCTACGAAACCGAAGCTTCGCGCCCGGCGGCATTTGTCACGGACATGGGCCTGATGATTGAAGCCTTCGAACAACGACTCACCGAGGTTCCTTCCGGCGAGCAGTTCGACTTCACCCTGCAACCGTCCGAGGCTTTCGGCGAGCGCGACGAGTCCTTAGTGCGCCCTGTGGCACGTAAGATTTTCGAGATCGACGGCAAGTTTGACAACGAGCACATCTTCCCCGGTGCAGAAGTGCCGCTCATGGATAGCGAAGGCAATCATTTCTACGGCACAATCGTCAAGATTACAGACTCCGAAGTAACCGTCGACCTCAACAACCCGCTCGCAGGCAAAGCCTTGCAGTTCACGGGAACGGTGCACGAGAACCGCGAAGCTACGCTGCAGGAGATTGAACAAACCGCCAAAATCCTCAGCGGAGAATGCGGTGGTTGCGGAGGCTGCGGTGGCTGTGGCGACAGCGAAGACTGCGGCGGCTGCAGCGGATGCAAGCAATAATTCTATAATTTCAGCCCAACTGTCAATCCTCAAATTTCCGCTCGGCTCCATCGCTTCCACGAGCGAAGCTAAGCCCTCTTCCCCCTAGAGGAGATCGGGCAGAGAGGCCCTTTAATCCTTTATTCCGAATCATTAATCCACCATCCCCTTGAATACATTCGGTAACCTTTTCCGCTTAACCTCGTTCGGCGAGAGTCATGGAGCGGCCATCGGCGGTGTCGTCGACGGCTGTCCTGCCGGCTTGGAGCTTGACTTGGACCTTATACAAACGGAACTCAATCGCCGCAGACCCGGCCAAAGCCGCCTCACCACTGCCCGCAAGGAGGCAGACAGCGTGGAATTCCTGTCAGGTTTGCTCGATGCCCCAACGTCTGCCGATGGCGACACGAAGGCAAATATCAAACTCACCACAGGCACACCCATAGGCTTCATAGTTCGAAATGCCGACCATCATTCGTCCGACTACGATGACCTTCGCGACATCTTCCGGCCTTCACATGCCGACTACACCTACTATGCCAAGTACGGTATTCGCGACCATCGTGGCGGAGGACGGGCCTCGGCACGCGAGACGATTAGTCGTGTAGTGGCCGGTGCCATTGCCAAGCAAGTGCTGAAACAAGTAGGCATCGACATCAAGGCATGGACTGCGCAAGTGGGTGATATAGCCTGCGAGCGCGACTGGACTCGCCTGGACCTCAACAAGATAGAGGACACCGCCGTGCGCTGCCCAGACCTCGAGAAAGCACGTCAGATGGAAGACCTTATCATGAGCGTCAAGAGCGAAGGCGACACCATCGGAGGCATCGTGGCCGGCGTCGTCACAGGCTGTCCGGCAGGCCTTGGCGAACCTGTATTCGGCAAACTGCACTCCCTATTAGGCAGCGCCATGCTCTCAATAAACGCCGTGAAAGGTTTTGAATATGGCGAGGGCTTCGACGGCGTGAGTAAGCGCGGAAGCGAGGTGGCAGACAGGCAAGTGCCAGGCGGCAACTTCCTCTCCAACCACTCAGGCGGCATTCAAGGTGGCATAAGCAACGGACAACCCATCACCTTCCGCGTGGCTTTCAAGCCAGTAGCTACGCTCCTGCAGCCACAACAGACGGTCGATATTCACGACAACACCGTCACCGTTAACCCGCGTGGCCGCCACGATCCTTGTGTCTTGCCGCGCGCTGTGCCCATCGTGGAAGCTATGGCAGCAATGGTTATTCTTGATGCCTACCTCATAAACGCAGGAACAATTGACTTTAAGCGGTAAATTCAGGAAGTTAAAGAAGCTATCGCCCAGCTCGCCCTACCGGCTGAAGTCCTTGAAGTGTCAAGCGTCCCGCCGGCCGAGCAAAAGACGAAAACCTCAAGAAGAGAAAACATTAAACCTTAAATAACTAAACGTTAAACGTTAATCGCTGAACGAATAAAAGCATAACCTTAAACGTTAATCGTTAAACGTTAAACGAAAAAAAATGATCACCTTCTTTGTATGCCTCGTAGCTCTCGTTCTGGGCTATCTCCTCTATGGAGTCTTTGTGGAAAAAGTGTTTGGCGTGGAGCCTGAACGAGCAACTCCTTCACACCGGTTGGCCGATGGCGTGGACTACGTGGCAATGCCGACCTGGCGCGTATACCTTATCCAATTCCTGAACATAGCAGGCACGGGGCCCATCTTCGGCGCCATCATGGGTATCCTCTTCGGACCGTCGGCCTACATTTGGATAGTGGGCGGCTGTATCTTCATGGGCGCCGTGCACGACTACCTCTGCGGCATGATCTCCATACGTCAGGACGGAGCCTCGCTGCCGGAGATGGTTGGCAACGAACTCGGCCAGGGAGCACGTCAGGCTATGCGTGGCCTGTCGCTGTTGTTGCTGGTGCTTGTGGGCACCGTCTTCGTGACCACAGCCGCCGGACTGCTGGCCACGATGACGCATGGTACTTGGGGATTCGACCTCGCCAGCTGGCGCTGGATATGGATTGGCCTTGTGTTTGTCTACTGTATCCTGGCCACCTTGCTGCCCATCGACACGTTAATTGGGCGCCTCTACCCTATCTTTGGAGCAGCATTGCTCATCATGGCAATAGGCGTGGGCTACGGCATTGTCACACGCGACGGCTGGATTCCTGAGATTACCCACGCTCCGTTCGTCAGTCACCACCCGAAAGGTCTGCCTATCTTCCCCTTCCTGTGCATCACCATTGCCTGCGGCGCCATAAGCGGTTTCCATGCCACACAGTCGCCTTTGATGGCCCGTTGTCTGGAAAATGAGCGGCGCGGGCGCTTCGTGTTCTATGGCGCGATGATTACCGAGGGCATTGTTGCCATGATATGGGCTGCGGCAGCTATTAAATTTGCGGCGTCCCAATCTGTCGCTGACCCTCCCCTTGCGTCAAAAGCCAACGTTCCTTACCAAGCCCTGTCAGCCATCCTGAGCTCGAACGGCAGCACTAATCCCGCACTTCTTGTCAATCTAATTTGCACGACATGGATGGGCCGTATCGGAGCTCTGCTGGCCGTACTCGGCGTAGTGGCAGCCCCCATCACAAGTGGTGACACAGCCTATCGCTCGGCTCGACTTATTGTGGCAGATTTCCTGCACCTTAACCAACATAAGATAGTCAATCGTCTTGTGCTCGCCTGCCCCATCTTCGCCATTTCAGCTGCGTTGGTTTTCGTTGACTTCGACGTACTGTGGCGCTATTTCGCTTGGACTAACCAAACGCTGGCAACGTGTTTCCTGTGGACGGCGGCCGTTTGGCTCCATCGTCATGGACGTAATGCGTGGATAGCATTCCTGCCTGCGGTGTTCATGACGGTTGTCATCACAAGTTACATCCTGGCAGCTCCCGAAGGCTTCCGTCTGCCTCAGACCATCTCCCTCGTCGTAGGCTTCGTCGCAGCCATCAGCCTCGCCATTTGGTTCCTCCGGTTCATGAGAAGAAGTAAGGACAATATAAATTGTGATAATCAAGAAGATAACGAAGTTAAGTAAGTTAACTCCCCAATTATTTGATGGAAAAGATAGAAACTTATCGCTTCACCGTGGAGCCTTTCCACGTGGACTTCACGGGACACCTCTTCATGGGCGTGCTGGGCAATCATCTGCTCAACGCAGCCGGCAGGCACTCTCACAACCGCGGCTGGGGCATTGACCAGCTGAACGAGAATCACTACACTTGGGTGCTCTCGCGTCTAAGTATCGAGCTGAATGAGATGCCTGCGCAGTACGAGCAGGTGGAAGTGGAGACATGGGTGGAAAGTGTCATGAAACTGTTCACCGAACGTAACTTCCTCATACGCAACGCCAAAGACGGCCGTATCTACGGCTATGCACGTTCCATATGGGCAATGATAGACACAGCCACACGCCAGCCTTCAGACCTCATAGCACTTAAGGACGGCGATATACTACATTATGTCCTGACGGCCGACGAGAAGCCCTGTCCTATCGCCAAGCATGGACGTGTGCGTCTGTCATCTGTCGCTCAACCTCTGCGCACCATAGATACGCACTACAGCGACGTGGATATCAACGGCCATATCAATTCCGTGAAGTACATTGAGCATATCCTCGACCTCTTCCCACGCCAACAGTTCGAGCAACACGCTATCCATCGTTTTGAGATAGCTTACAAGGCCGAGGCTTTCATGGGCGAACCGCTAACCTTCGTCGGCGAGCCTTCAACGGACATTCTGTCTGACGGTACTCCCATTTCCACCCAAATCGAGATACGCAAGAACGTCGGAGCTGTCGACAAGCCCGCCGGCGAATCCATCGTCACCGCCCAAATCTTCTGGAAATAAGATAAAACAAAACAAGAGCGCAAATTTGCGCTCTTGTTCTTTTTTAATTACCTTATACCTACACCACATTCTGCGGCCTGCCTTCAGCAAACGCTTGTATGTTGGCTACAGCTATGTTGATAAGACGTCTGCGAGCCTCATGCGTGGCCCAACCTATATGAGGGGTAAGGTAACAGCGCGGAGCAGCCAACAAGGGATTATCGGCACGTGGAGGTTCGGTTGCCACAACATCGGCACAGTAAGCCCCAAGGCGTCCCTTAGTGAGTGCGGTTGCCACTGCCTCCTCATCCACAAGCGGTCCACGACCTGTGTTGATGAGTATTGCCGTGCGTTTCATACAGCCAAGCGACTCAGCGTTGATCATATGGTGTGTATCAGGAGTGAGCGGACAATGCAACGAGAGAACGTCAGCCTCTGCGAGAGCCCGTTCCCACGTCACCTTCTCCACGCCCTCTGGCAGAGCCTTCGCCTCACGTCTCGTAACAGCCGTTACACGCATCCCGAAAGCCAGAGCTATGCGTGCCACGGCCTTGCCGATATTTCCAAGGCCATATACGCAGAACGTCTTCCCGGCAAGTTCAGTAAGTGGCGTATCCATCCACAGGAAATCGGCCGACGTGGTCCATCGTGAGGCTTTGCCACCGATAATCTGCATCGCGCTGTCGCATTTCTGGTGGTTGGCTTCGGCATAATGCGCCACACTATTGGTGATATTCAATAGATGTGCGAATACCAACTGTGCCACAGAGGCGGTGCTATAGGCCGGTATGTTGGTCACCACAATACCACGCTCGCGAGCCGCCTCACAGTCGACGACATTATAGCCCGTTGCCAACACACCGATATATCTGAGCTTTGGCAGGGCTGCTATGACATCTGCCGTCATCAGCACCTTATTCGTAAGCACAGCCTCGACGCCCTCACATCTTGTCACCGTTTCCTCAGGACGTGTACGGTCGAAAGCCACTACGTCTACGTCCGGCAAGTCACGCAGGGCGTCCCAGCTGAGGTCGTCCTGCACCACGGAATATCCGTCAAGAATCACAACCTTCATAACATCATTCGTTAGTCTTCAAAATCGTAGTGGTCTAGCAGTTTTCCGCATTGCGAACAGAACACCTCATGGCGGTATATCACGCCACCGCAGTCGTTGCACCTATATGTGCGCTGCTCCTTCTTAGGCTTTTCGTTTGTCTCCATATCTGATATTAGGGGTTAGATATTAAACGTCCATTGATGATATATAGTCCACGGCGCAAGGCTTTCTGTTGGCCACGGCTGTCTATTGTGATTCGCCGCCCTGCCAAGTCATAACATATGCCATTCGTTGACTTACCTTTCGCCATTCCTGCCTCGGTATTCACATCATTGATGCCATCTGTCAGAGGTTGGCGCTGATAGACATGAACATAGTCGAAATGCGTCTCGTAGACGTGACTCGTGTCTGCTGCCTTAGCCCACGAACCGTTGCCCACACTTTGGTTCAGGATGATATAGAACGGATGGTTGAAAGGCCATTGTCCGTTAGCAAGCTTCTCCTCAACAGTCGACCGTGGATATGTCCCCATAACCTGGCCGTCTACTGTGAAGATAAGCATGCTCTCAAGCCATTCCACACCATATACATGCCATTCTTCTACGGTCATAGGCTCAGAGAAAGAGTGCTGGGGATCATTCTTCTTGCCAAGATTATATGTCCAGTTGGAATGGATGGTATGATAGGCGGTATTCTGCTCGTCTATCGTTTCGAAGATATCTATCTCGCCAGCCTTAGGCCAACCCTCGCATGGCGGTTGTGGCATCATCCATGCAGCAGGGAAATTACCAACGTGACGATTAGTGCGAAGGCGCACCTCTACCTTGCCATAGGTAAATGAGAACAGGCCCCGTGTCTCCACAGCCCCTGTCAGCATATCAGCCGCATCGGTCGATTTATCTGGATTAGGTATGGCACGGCACACAAGCGCGCCGTCCTGAATATATGCTACGTCAGGCGATGCACTAATCCATCGGTTCCACGTAGCTCCCTCTCGGTTGCTAACGCGCCATTTCAAGGGGTCGGGGCGACTACCGTCTGCCTGATCGAACTCATCAGCAAATACCATCTCATAATCCTTCTCCTCGGTATCTGCAGTCACCTTAAGCAGTACATCCACTATGATGCCGCCGTTGGCTATGATGGAGTTGGCTTCGTCAACCCTCCCACCAGGATCGCTGCTGTCCCAGTCAATCTTCCAACGCATGACATAAATACCCTCCTCGGCGTCAACAGGGATGGTAAACTGAGGGGGCTGCAAAGCGTTAAGGTCATCAAGGCTCTGCCCCGCACTATTATACTTCTCTCCGTCTATCGTCAGGCCGCTGAAGCTAACGAGCTCGTTATCCGGCGTAAGCTGTCCCTGCGCCCCAGGCTGCAGAACATCAAACTGTCCGTTGCGATTCCAGTCCACATAGACATAAGTCTGCATCCACTGCCCCTTGAAGATTATCGACGGCACCACAGTCTCGCCCGGGTGAACGGTAAAATACTGTGGTGTCAAATCAGCATACATCACATAACGGTTATCCAGAGCCACCGATGTCGAGCCCAGCATGAGGGCCGACAACAGCCTGTCATTACGTGTCCGTGCCGTAGAGCGGTCATAGTTTACGACATATGACTCCGTTGTTGGCAAAGCCTGAGCTGACAACACCATTAGACTTGTCACTCCCGTAAACAGTAACCTTTTTAGTCTTATACTTTTCATCTATTGAAAGCAGGAATGGGATTAACGGTTAATCACGACGGAAGAGGTCGCGTGTGTATACTTTGTCCTGGACATCGTCAAGGACGGCATCGTAGCGGTTGGCGATGATGGTGTCGCTTTGGGACTTGAAGGCTGCAAGGTCATTTACCACCAATGACCCGAAGAAGGTACTGCCATCGGCAAGAGTCGGCTCGTAAATAATAACCTTGGCTCCTTTTGCCTTGATACGTTTCATGATGCCTTGTATGGCGCTCTGTCGGAAGTTGTCGGAACTTGACTTCATCGTGAGGCGGTACACTCCTATCACACACTCCCGTTCGGCCGAAGCATCAAATTCACCGCGGTTGTAATAGTCGTAATAGCCCGCTTTCTTTAGCACTTGATCGGCTATGAAATCCTTGCGCGTGCGGTTTGACTCTACGATAGCAGACATCATGTTCTGCGGTACAGAGGCATAGTTGGCCAGCAATTGTTTGGTGTCCTTCGGGAGACAATAGCCGCCGTAACCGAAACTTGGGTTGTTGTAGTGGCTGCCTATGCGAGGGTCGAGACATACACCTTCAATAATGGCCTGCGTATCCAGTCCCTTCATCTCAGCATAGGTGTCGAGTTCATTGAAATATGATACACGCAGGGCAAGATAGGTGTTTGCAAAAAGCTTCACAGCCTCTGCCTCGGTTGTTCCCATAAACAACACCGGCACATCGTCCTTGATTGCGCCTTGGAGGAGGAGGGAGGCGAAGGTATGGGCGGCTTCTTCCAGAGTGGCGTCGTCATAGCCCATAATGATGCGTGAGGGATAGAGGTTATCGTAGAGAGCCTTGGACTCACGGAGGAACTCAGGCGCAAAAACAATCTTTGGTTTCACCTCCTGAAAAGAGCCATCGGCAAGGCGCTCGCGGCAAGTGTATCTCTGTCGTATGCTTGACGTATAGCCAACGGGAATGGTGCTCTTGATAACCATGACGGCATTGGGATTGACGCTTAGGACCAGTTCAATGACATCTTCTATATTATGGGTATCAAAGAAGTTCTTGACGGAATCGTAGTTAGTGGGGGCGGCAATCACCACGAAGTCGGCGTCCTTGTATGCAGCCCGTCCATCGAGTGTGGCTATAAGATTAAGGTCCTTCTCTGCCAGGTATTTCTCGATGTATTCGTCCTGAATAGGACTCTGACGCCGGTTGATCTTATCTACCTTTTCAGGTATTACATCCACAGCTACCACTTCGTTATGCTGCGCAAGCAGGGTGGCAATTGAGAGCCCAACGTATCCTGTACCCGCTACTGCTATCTTTATTTTGCTTAAATCATTCATTTCGATTATATAGAATTAGGTTTTATACAGTTATGAAAGCGTTTATTATCTACATGATAATGCTTTGGCGTGATTTACTTTATCATCTGCAAGAACTCCTCTTCGCTGACGATAGGCACGCCGAGTTTCTGGGCCTTCTCAAGTTTGGCAGGTCCCATATTGTCGCCTGCGAGCACGAAGGTTGTCTTGGCAGAGATACTACCAGTGTTCTTGCCCCCGTGCTGTTCGATGAGCGCTTTGTATTCGTCGCGCGAATGCTGTTGGAAAACACCGCTGATGACTATGGTGTGGCCCGCCAGACGGTCGCTTTGCTGTGCAAGGGATTCCTCGGAGAGTTGTAACTGCACACCATAGCCGCGCAGCCGCTGCACGATGGCCTGATTCTCGTCGTTGCGGAACCATTCTATCACGCTTTCGGCTATAGCAGCACCAATACTGTTTATCTGCAGGAAATCGTCCAACGAGGCCTGTGCAAGCGTATCTATGGACTTGAAACTACGAGCCAGAGTCTTTGCTACGTTCTCGCCCACAAAACGAATGCCGAGTGCAAAGAGAACGCGTTCGAAAGGCACTTGCCGAGAATCGGCTATTGCCTGTATTGTCTTGCGTGCGGAACGTATACGACTGTCGTTAGCACCACTCAGCTGGTCTACCTGAAGTTCGTAGAGGTCTGCGTAGTTGTGTATGAGTCCCCGGGCATAGAAATCATCAATTGTCTCAGGTCCGAGAGTATCGATATTCATTGCACGTCGGCTAACGAAATGTTCGATGCGCCCTTTGATCTGCGGCGGACAGCCTGTGTCGTTGGGGCAGTACCAAGCGGCCTCTCCTTCGTAGCGCACCAGTTCTGCTCCGCACTCAGGGCAGCGAGTGATAAATTCCACCTTGGGGCCTCGATGATCGGTAATGAATGCCTCGTCGACAGACACTATCTTAGGAATTATCTCGCCACCTTTCTCCACAAGAACATGATCGCCGATGTGAAGGTCCAACTGTGCCATGAAATCGGCATTGTGGAGCGTGGCCCGCTTGACCATAGTGCCCGAGAGTTGAACAGGTTCCATATTTGCCACAGGAGTTACAGCACCAGTTCGTCCTACCTGATAGGTTACCTCGTGCAATATAGTAGAGGCCTGCTCCGCCTGGAACTTATAGGCTATAGCCCAGCGTGGACTCTTGGCCGTCATGCCCAATCGCTGCTGCTGTCGTAGGCTATTCACTTTCAGCACTACGCCATCTGTGGCTACGGGCAGGTTCTTGCGTTCTACATCCCAGTAGTCGATAAAGGCAAACACCTCGTCGAGCGTTGAGGCTTTGCGCATGTGCTGGCTAACCTTGAAACCCCATGAGCGTGCAGCAAGCATATTCTCATAATGCCCATCAGCAGGCAGCTGTTCGCCAAGAAGGTAATAGAGATATGCATCGAGTTTACGTTTTGCCACTACAGAAGGTTGTTTGCTCTTAAGCGTGCCGCTGGCAGCGTTGCGAGGGTTAGCGAAAAGCGGTTCCTCCTCTGCCTCGCGCTCACGGTTAAGGGCTTCGAAAGAGGTCCAGGGCATCAACACCTCACCACGTATCTCGAACTTAGAGGGCGGAAGGCTGCCTAAAGATCCCTCGTGTGAAGGAGATTGAGGCGACTGTGATTCATCAGCGAAGCCAAATAGATCAAACTGGCCATCTCCTCCCTTTTGCGGTGAAAGTGCATATGTGTTTTCACCGCCACGTTTGTGAGAGGCGTCTGGGGAAGACTCCGTAGGGGTTTCCAGTTGCAAAGGGATAGACCGTATGGTGCGTATGTTAGCGGTGACGTCATCGCCACGCACGCCATCACCTCGCGTCACAGCCCGTTGGAGTCGCCCATCCTCATAGATAAGTGAGATGCTGAGTCCGTCGAATTTCAATTCACAACATATTTCAAACGGCTCGCCTGCCAACCCTTCCTGCACACGTTCGTAGAACTGTTGCACCTCCTCGCGGTTGTAGGTATTTGCCAATGAGAGCATTGGATATTGGTGTTCTACGCTTTCAAACTCATTACTGAGGTCGCTTCCCACACGTTGTGTGGGCGAGTTTGGGTCGAAAAGTTCTGGATGGTGCGCTTCGAGGTCCTGCAGTTCGCGCAACAACGCATCAAACTCCTGATCGCTGATAGTGGGCGAATTGAGCACGTAATAGTTGTGGTTGTGGCGGTGCAGTTCGGTGCGCAGCTGCTGTATGCGTTGCTGATCTGTCATATCTTAGGCGGGCTTAACCCGGAATTTATTGTGTATTAATGGCTATGCGCTACAAAGGTAGTAAAAAGTTGTATGTTGCAGTTGCAAAGTAAAAAATATTTTGCTTTTCATGCCTTATTTTTTTCTCTTTTCACTTTTCAGTTTTCATTCTTTTTTATTACCTTTGCCGCCAAATTGCAACGCTATAGTCAAAAGCGGAAGATAATACACATTAATATTCTAAGCGCACGCGTAATGAATTTCATAAGACAACACCTGAAAACACTTAAACCGGCCACACAGAAAACGGCTGCACTTTATGCCTACATAGGACAGGACGTCAAAGAGGACGACCTCGTGCAGCTCTCGGTGCACGGCACCTGTATGATGGGTGAGCTGCAACTCCTCACCGACGAACTCATACGTGAAGGATATGTTGTGCACATGGCCGCCACACATTTTGCCCCGGCACAAAACGTCATACGTCCACGTTTCTATGGCGAGGTGCTCTGCTTTGTTCTCGAAGAGCACCCCGATTGGTTTGAGGAATTCGACTCATGGCCGCTCACACGCTACCAGGCTTTCTATGAATTGCAGCAGGCCATACGCCGCTGTCATGCAGGAAAGCGTCCTCAGCCCATGGTGCTCGACAGTCCTCTCCCACCTTATCTCATAGGCCTTGCCCACGAGAACTGCTTCGTTCCTATGCTGACCATGATTCGCGACATCGATTTCGTGCCTTTCATCTCGGCTGTGCTCACCAAGTGGATGAAGGAAGATTTTGCTGACCCCGAGGATATCTTACGACGGCAGATGGATATGCGTAAGTTTGATGCCACCGACCCAGACATCCGCCGTATGAAGGCACTGGTATCCTACTATAAATTCGTGATGCAAGGCATCTACGAGCCCCCCACGAGCATACGCCTTACCTATCCCGACTACCTTTCAAAGGGTGTACATGCCATGTCGCAGGGCAAGAGCGACCTGGCTCTGAAGATCTTTGGCGAAGCTCTCAACTCACAGGCTGGCAAGAACAAAGAGCCCGAGCCTTTCCTCACCGACGGCATAGCAGCTTTCTACTGGGTCATTGCAATATGGACATCCAAACCCAGCGATGCACGCACGCGTCTGGCTGCCTTTGTGGCCCACGCCAAGGAAAACAACCTACGACGCGTAGGCGCTGCAGTGTTGTTGGCAGACACATTATCAAGTCCAATACAACGCGTAGACACAGACCTTCTCTCGCGCCTCATCAACCCCGACACGCTGGCAGAACGCGAGTTTGCACTGCAGCAACAGATGTCTATGTTGCTGGCTCTGCGCTTAACGGGCCTGAAATCTGATGACTTTGCCCCCAAGGCAGCTTTCCTTCGTCATGAGGCAGCAGAGTTCATCACCCTGAATAAGTTTGAGAAGAAGCAGCTGACGAAGTCTTTCGGCAGCAAGCCCATTTCAGTTCTGGCAAAAACCAAGGAACCATGGGAGGTGATGCTTGACCGCCTCATCGCCACTGAGAGTCAGCACAGCGAGGAAACCGACGAAGGCGAGCATCGTGTGATGTACACCATCCTCAGTGATGGCGAGAGTGTGGAGTTGCGCGAACAGAACCGCCTGAAGGACGGTCGTTGGGGCACAGGCAAGCAACTGCCATGGAACCGTTTCATTGGTGGTATGGAACCTTTCATGGACCGTACAGACCAAGCCATTCTGGCCGATATTCGTTTCCTCGGCCTTTCACGCTTGACATTAGGTATCATACTGCCTCACCTCGTTGGTTCCGACCGCGTATACACAGGCGAGCAGACGCCATATCGCCGCGTGGTAATAGATGAGCAAAAGCCATACGTAATCATCGAGCGCACTGCCGAAGGAGGTTTTCACCTGCAGTCGAATGTGTCATTCCAGGACATGATCTCGCAGACGAGCATCTACCACCGCGAGGATGCGATGCACTATATCTATTTCCCAATGTCGGAGCGCGAACGGGCCATTCTCACCGATCTGCTCTCGGTGACCGACTACCCAGCCGAAGCCGAGGAGAAACTCACACAACTGCTGCCCCTGATAGCCTCATCCACCGATATCCACAGCAGCCTGTTAGCTGAGGAAGAGGAAGAAGTGTGCACAGAGCCGCAGACAACGATAATCATACGCCTCACACCTGATCCCACAGCACAGACCATGTTCGACGCCTATGTACTGGTGCGACCTCTGCTCGGTGGCAAGATGGCTATGCCTCCCGCTCAGGGCGACAGTGTCATCATTGACCAGACCGATACTTCGCGTCGCATACGCATACAGCGAGACATGGAAACCGAAGCCCGCAACCTTCAAACGCTTGTTGAGTTCTGCACGGAACATGACATACAGTTCACCTCCACACTCAACTCTCATTTAACAACACCTCAGGTGCTTGATTTATTGTCCTTCGTAACAAACCACACCGACATATGTGCCGTGGAGTGGCCCGAGGGAGAACGTCTGCGCATGCATGCCCCCAAGAAAGGCGATTGGAACATATCGCTTACCCACCGCGGACGATGGTTTGAGATTGAGGGCGAAGTGCGTTTGAACGAGAACTCCGTCATCAGCGCACAGCAACTGCTACAGGCCTTGGCAACAAGCCACGGAGGTTACGTACAGCTCGACAACGGCGACTACCTGTGGCTAAGTCAGCGCCTACGTCGTCAGCTTGATGCTCTCGAAGGACTATCCACCACAGAGAACAATCACCCTGCCATCTCTACGTTCCAAACGGGTTTGCTGGCCGACATCGTAAACGGCGAGATAGACATACAACACGATGAAGAATTCTTCAAACTGAGAAATCGTATAGAAAAAGCCGAGGAAGCTGTGCCCGAGACGCCTGCAAACCTCAAAGCCACCCTGCGCCCCTACCAGACTGAAGGATATCAGTGGATGATGCGCCTCGCTGCTTGGGGAGCTGGAGCATGTCTGGCCGATGATATGGGTCTTGGTAAGACAGTGCAGACAATAGCCTTTATGCTTGCTCACGCACATGAAGGAGCAGCCCTTGTGGTGGCGCCCGCCAGCGTAGTACCGAATTGGCGCAACGAAATAAACCGTTTTGGGCCATCGCTCAATGTGATGCTTATCACCGAACAGGCCGACCGCAAAGTCGCTATTGAACAAGCCGGCGAGAACGATGTCATTCTCATCACCTACGGTCTGCTCTTTCCACTTCAAGACACGCTATCGGCTAAGCAATGGACCACAATCTGCCTCGACGAAGCACACAACATCAAGAACCGTGGAACCAAGACCAGCGCTGCATGCATGTCGCTTCAAGGATACTACCGCATCATTCTTACCGGTACGCCTGTGCAGAACCATTTGGGCGAGTTGTGGAACCTCTTCCAGTTCATCAACCCAGGACTGCTTGGAAGCTACGAGCAATTCAGCCTCAAATACATTACACCCATCGAGCAACAGATGGACAGCGAACGCCAGCAACAGCTGCAAGCCCTCGTGGCACCATTCATGCTGCGTCGCACCAAGAAAGCTGTGGCTAAGGAACTGCCCGACAAGACCGAGATCACACTCGACGTGGAGCTTTCTGAGGACGAGATGGCATTCTACGAAGTGATTCGCCGTCAGGCCGAACAACGTTTCAAGGAAGCAGGCGACAAACTGAGCGTCAACGCCCTGAGCGAGCTAACACGCTTGCGCCAGACAGCTTGCTCAGCCGAGATTGCCGACCCGTCGTGGATATCAGGTTCGAGCAAAGTGGATGCTTTCATGGAATTGGCCACAGGCATCGTCGAAGGCGGCAACAGCGTGCTGGTATTCAGCCAGTTCACTTCGTTCCTGAAGATTGTGGCACGCGCTCTGAAGGAAGCCCATATGCCATACCTCTATCTCGACGGTAGCATAGGCATCAAGCAACGCGAGCAGCTCGTGAACGAATTCCAACGAGGCAAGGCTCCTATCTTCCTTATCAGTCTCAAGGCCGGCGGCGTAGGTCTCAACCTCACGGCAGCCAACTACGTCATACACCTCGATCCTTGGTGGAATCCCGCCATCGAGCAACAGGCCACCGACCGAGCCTATCGTATAGGGCAGACACAGGCCGTCACCGTGTACCACCTCATCAGCCACCATACTATCGAGGAAAAGATCAAGCGCCTACACGCTTCGAAGCTTGCCATATCCGACGGCATCCTTGAAGGCGCCGACCAGAACTATAAACTCACATCACAAGACATGCTCGATATGCTGTCTAATCAATGGTAGTTGTTTGAGCACAATGTCAAATGCAGAATGTTTAAACTTTAAACCTTAAACTTTAAACTAACATGCGCATAGATATCATAAGCGTTATTCCCCAGCTTATCGAGGGCTTCCTTCAGGAGAGCATTCTCGGCAGGGCCCAGAAAAAAGGGCTCGTGGAGATTCATCTGCACAACCTGCGCGATTACGCCGTTCGCAAAGACAGGCGCATTGACGATTACCCCTTCGGCGGCTTCGCAGGCATGGTGATGCAGTGCGAGCCTATCGACCGGTGTATCAGCGCCCTCACCACCGAGCGCCATTACGACCAGATTATCTTCACCACACCCGACGGCGAACAGTTTGACCAGCCCATGGCCAATGAACTGTCGCTGTGCGAGAACATAATAATCCTTTGCGGTCATTACAAAGGCATAGACTACCGCATCCGCGAACATATGATTACCAAGGAGGTATCAATAGGCGACTACGTCCTCACTGGCGGCGAGCTTGCTGCAGCAGTAATGGCCGATGCCATCGTGCGCATCATCCCTGGCGTCATAGGTGATGAGCAGAGCGCACTCTCCGACTCATTCCAAGATAACCTCCTTGCAGCTCCCGTCTACACCAGACCTGCTGAATACAAGGGCTGGCGCGTCCCGGACATCCTGCTGTCCGGACACGAGGCTAAAATCAAGGAATGGGAACTGCAGCAAAGCCTTGAACGCACACGACGACTGCGCCCCGACTTATTGGAAGGCAAGAAATAAATGCGTTAATAATTGCTAAAACGTTACACGTTTCAAAAGAAAAGTCTAACTTTGTGCCCATAATAGTTTGCTGTGCATTTAATGGCACGGCAAATAAAAGACCAAGCAAATGGCCGATAAAGACAAAATGCGACTCTACATCATTGCAGGATGCAATGGTGCGGGCAAGACCACAGCATCGTTTACCGTCTTGCCTGAGATGCTGGGCTGCCGCGAGTTCGTCAATGCCGACGAGATTGCCAAGGGCCTCTCGCCCTTCAACCCCGAAGGCGTTGCCATACAGGCCGGACGACTCATGATAGACCGTATCATACACCTGCTCAAGGAAGGACAGACATTCGCCTTTGAAACCACCCTTGCCACACGCACTTATGTCAAGCTCATCCAGCGAGCCCAAAAGCGCGGTTACTTCGTCACGCTGCTTTTCTTCTCGCTTTCGTCGCCAGAGCAGGCCGTGGCACGTGTGGCAAAGCGCGTAAGCCTCGGAGGGCACAACATACCCACCGATGTCATCTTGCGGCGCTACGACGCAGGGCTTGAGAACCTCTTCCAACTCTACACTCCTATCGTGGACTATTGGACGCTCTACGATAATTCGACCATACCAGGCGAGAAGATAGCCTGCGGATGGCGCGATGGCCGTGTGAACATTGAGGACCACACCAAGTACGAATTCCTTTACAACCAATATGCTAAATCGGAAGATCATGAGTGACAAGGATATACATATTATGCAGCAACGCATTGATCAAGGCATCGTGCTTGCACAGCAGCGCCTCGTTGAGCGCTCACGTCTCTTCCACAATACACTTGTTGTTTGTCGCGAGGGACATGTAGTGGAATTACTTGCTGATGAACTTTAGAGCTTCGTATCATTCTCAAAGCGAAACCCTTAACACACAAATCATAACTCACAATGAAGAAATTTCTGTTTATAGCTTTGGCAGCTCTGGCATTCATAAGCTGCAAGCCCGTAGCAAACAAAGGAGAAGAGGGCGCCGACGACCAAAAGACCACTCTCGTAACGTATTTCTCAGCCACAGGGACAACGGAAGCCGTGGCACAGCTGCTGGCACAGGCTGCCAACGCCGATCTCCTGGAAATTGAGCCCAAAGACCTATACACCGAATCAGACCTTAACTGGCGCGACAGCCTGTCACGTTCAAGCGTTGAGATGCGCACCACTTCTTCACGTCCTGAACTCAAGACACCGCCTGCAGACCTTACACAATACGAGACAGTTTTCATAGGATTCCCCATCTGGTGGGGCGTAGCACCTCATATCGTCAATACCTTCATCGAGGCTGCCAACCTGCAGGGCAAGACCATCATACCCTTTGCCACCTCTGGAGGAAGTCTTATAGAGCCCGCCACAGAGGCCCTGCGTGCCGACTATCCTACGCTTGATATCGCCGACGGCCGATTGCTCAACGACATCACTTTCGAGGACCTCAGCGCATGGGTAGAGGAGCTTAGCGAGTAAATAATAGCGTATTTGTAAATAGGAGATGACGGTTACCGAAGTCTTTTAGGTAACCAATAAATCGGAAACAAAGTAAGCGCAGAGCGAGTGACAATCGAAGCGGAAAACAAGATTTAAAACTACAGTATCTATAAATCAAAAAAGGAGCTCATGCCCTCACGGGTGGAGCTCCTTTTTTTAGGCCGCTTTAAGAAAATAAGGAGTAGAAAAGAGGATTGCGGCCAGCATTCTTGGGTAAAAGTGATATATGATATGCGTTTTAACAGAATTCGTTTTTAGGTTCAGTCGCGCTTTCCGGAGAAGGTCTCGAAGGTTCCGTCGTCGTAGAACACGTGAATCTCTGTAATCCTTCGTTGCGGCTTGTCAACATATTTCACAGTCTCCCTGATTATCACTTGCTCGGGTGTACCTGCCGCTGCAGGTATGGACTGTGATGTCGCAACTTCTTTTGCCGGAGCAGCGACCGGCTCTGTTGAAGGTTCAGTGCTTGCACCTGACTGGTCAGCATCTGCCGCACCAGTTTGCACGAACATATCACCTTCGCCAAACATCAACCAGGCAACGTTGATCGAAGGGAACTTCTTATGGATTGCCTGTACTGTATAATTAGTAGGGGAAGTGTGACCATTGAAGATGCTCGAGAGCGATGAAGGGGAGATACCGAGCGCTTGAGCGAACTCTCGCTGAGTCAGGTTCTCACTTTGCATTATCTGATAGATACGCTCTTTCATCGTTAACTTTATCTTCAAATATTAGGCCATAGACTACTCCCTATGGTGATTTGGCGCTGCAAAGTAAGAAAAAAGAATTTAAACCTCCAAATTTTTAAAGAAAAATCTTCAAATTTATATTTTCGACGTGTTTGCAATTTCGAACTTCGTAAATTTGAATTCGTGTTTGCGTAGATTCGGAAACGCAAACACGAATTATCAGGTTTGTATTTCCGTACGTTTAAAGAATATACTTTAACCAACATCCTTAAACTAACTGACTATCATATACATAAAAGTCAAATAATTGGAAGAAGAACGTCCCGAAGGCCAGATATTCGAATTATCTGACACCTGAAAGAATCCAAAATGCGAATATTCAACCTTAATCCCTGGTTTTTAATTAATTAAACAAGGAATAATTGCAAGAATATATATTTATTCATATATTCAAAACGCAAAATTTGGAAATACAAATCCCGAATTCGCGGATTCTAAATACGGATTTACATGTGCGAATATGCTATTTTATCAGCCTTTGTGTTTTGATTTGCAAATTCAAATATACAAATCGTTCGCGTTTGCAAATGTGAAAGTTTGTAATTCCAGACCCTCCCCTCCTGAATTTTTCGTGAATCGTCTGGCTGCCAACAAGCGGCAAAAGAAGAGATTTCACGCGATTCTCAGAGCATACAAAAAAGCCCTAAAGTGCTTTATTCAAACACACTAGGGCCAAAAAATCCTGTTTCTATTTTGAGTGAAAATAGCTACAAAATCAGTGAAGGATGAAGTAAACGAGCTCTTTCAGAAGGCCACCATCGGTAGTTTTTTGCCCTCCTACCCCCTTTGAGGCACCATCTGTTCGACGTATTTCACCTATTATTTGATACACTTTATTTGCAGTGAAGGTTCGCATGGCTGGAATTATGTTCTTGCGAACCTGCCATGTCGACTGGTTGAGCCAGCCTGCTATACCCTCCTCCGTCTTCACCGGAGAATAATATGCAAGCATAAGATCCGAGAAGAATTTGAAGAGAGTGGCCAATGTTGGCTGTATGGCGAAGTTCTTGGGATTACTGTCAAAATAATTCACAATACGCGCAGCCTTCATAATATCATGCTCTGCCAGAGCGGCCTGCAGTTCAAACGAATTGAACTCCTTGCTTATGCCCACATAGTCCTGGATGGCTTGAGCGTTGATGCTGCTGCCCTCCCCTATAGCCATCACCACCTTATCCAGCTCGCTCGCCAGGCGGCTGAGATCCGCGCCTACGTGTTCGCAAAGTATCTCGCACGCGTCTGGCTCAATCTCAAGGCGCTTACGTTTGACGTAACTCCTAACAAAACCAGGCAGTTGATAGTCTTTTAATCTGGCGGATTCAAAGACTATTCCAGACTTCTGGATCTCCTTGGCAACGTTTGTGCGCATGTCCAATTTGCCGTTTTTATGGCAAAGGACAAGCACGGTCGAAGGCATAGGTTTCTGGGCGTAGAACGCAAGCACCTCCTTGTGCGGGAGGTTCTGAGCTTCGCGAACGACCACTACCTGCCTCTCGGCCATCATGGGATAGCGCTTAGCTGCGTTCACGACCTCTTCGCCAGTAGTCTGGGGACCGTATAAGATGGTAAGATTGAAATCGCGCTCATCCTCGTTCAAGGCCTTTTCTACGATAAAATCCGATATCTTATCGATATAATACCCCTCCTCGCCCATAAGATAATATATGGGCTTGAAGTCGCCGTTCTGCACCTGGCGCACTATATCCTCGTATGTAACACCTGTCTGCTTCTTGGCCATTACCTACAACTTTATTTGACCATAAAATGCATCACCAGTCGAACTTCAGGTGCTTCACCGTCTTATCCTCTTTCTTTATCTTTTCAAGACTCTGGATACCGATGAGCACGTGGTTGCTGACGAAGTTCGAGGTAACCTTCTGATCGCTGGCCGCCGTCTTAACGCCCTCGGGCGTCATGGGATTGTCGGACACCAACAACAGCGCGCCGGTAGGAATATGATTAGCAAAACCGGTGGTGAAGAGCGTGGCGGTTTCCATATCCACTGCCATTGCACGTGTGGTGCGCAGGTAGTCCTTGAAGTGCTCGTCGTGCTCCCAAATGCGGCGGTTGGTGGTGTACACAGTACCCGTCCAGTAATCGAGGCCTGCATCGCGAATGGCTGAACTTACAGCACGCTGCAACATAAATGCAGGCAGCGCAGGCACCTCGGGCGGATAGTAGTCGTTCGACGTTCCTTCGCCACGTATGCCGGCCAACGGCAGTATCAGGTCGCCCATCTTCACCTTGGCCGGGATACCTCCGCACTTGCCCAAAAACAGGCATGCCTTAGGTTCTATGGCACTCAAGAGGTCCATGATGATGGCTGCATTGGGCGAGCCCATTCCGAAATTAATCATCGTGATGCCGTCGGCAGTTGCCATGCGCATATTAGCGTCGTAAGCAGGTGCCTCAATGCCAAAATGTTCACAGAAGAGGTCTACGTAGTTGTTGAAATTGGTCAGCAGCACCAGCTTCGAGAAGTCCTCAAGCGGGTGTTTTGTATAGCGCGGTAGCCAATTTGCAACGATTTCTTGCTTTGTTTTCATGTTTTCTTTGGTTTATCTGCCTGCAAAGGTAAGAAAAGATTAGAGATTAAAGATTAAAGATTGAAGTTTTTTACAAAAAACAGATAAAAACAAGAACACAAGCCTCCATCTTTCACTCTCTACCCTCCCCCAAACGCTCCAAGTTGTCCAAGAAAACACTTCAATGAGAATTCGTGAAAACCCTTAGGAGTACTCGTTGACACATTAGGGAGACTTTACAGACACTCTATAGAGACTTTGACAGCCCTCTATAGAGACTTAGCGGGCTCTCTATAGTCCGTTAAAATGCTCATCCAGCCATACCTGCTTATATGCCCAACCTAATCTGCATGCAAAGCCAACCTAATCTGTATGCAAGGCCAACCTAATTCGCCTACATGACCGGTCGTATTTGCCTGCATGAACGTACATACTTGCTTGCATGACCGTATGTATTTGCCTGCATGACCGTTTGTATTCTCCACAGCCTGTCGGCTGAAGTCTGAAGTCTGTTTTGAAAAAAGAAAATCACGAAAACACCTCAAACATGTCACCGCCCTCACCACTGCTGGGCCCGCTGCCACAAAGGGCGGTGACATGTTTGAGGTGTTTTGCGAAAAAGACTATTCGCGGGATAACTGATTACTATTAATTAGTCTTCCCTAAGATGATATTCACAAGTGCAGTCACATCGGCAATGGTAACGTTGCTGTCTTGGTTCACATCAGCAGCATCAAAGTCGTATTTGTCGGCATCGTTCTCCAATGTAGCCTTACCCAAGATGATGTTCACGAGGGCTGTCACGTCGGCTATCGTGATGTATCCGTCGCGGTTCACGTCACCCATGAGCACTTCTTCGTAGAGCGTAGGCAAAAGCCCCTGCTGGTTGGCATAGCAGCCGAAGGATTTATAGCGAGTGCTGTATTGCACGTATTTCTGCTTCTCGACGTTGGTAATGGTGAAGGCATTGTCAGTAGCCTGGACGGTCCACTCGGCACCGCTCTCCGGCATATCAGCTGACACGTTGAATGAATTGTAGTTTTCGGTCTGATAGACAAACCTGTCGGAGGAATCCTTGATGTAGAAGTTCCCACCGTCGGCAGCAAGGAATGTGAAGGCGCTAACGGTGTCTTCCAGGGTGATGATATCGTCCACGGCCGTAACATCCTGGGCTTGTATGTATCCGTAGGGCGTTGCCAAAGGCTGTGCCATTCGCAGTTGGCCGCTGTTATCGGCAACTATGAGATAGCGCTTGCCGGCGGTGATAATGAGCGTCTTACGATAGAGATACTTCCTGACAGGCTGAGGTGTGACGATTGTGTCGGGAATACCATAACTGTCGTAAATGAAGGCTTCCGCTGTTTTGGTGCCCCATACGTATTCCTCCAGGCCTGGGTAATCGATGAATGGGTTGCGGTTGTGCTGAATGCTGCATACGGCTTCGTTGCGAGCCAGTTCTATTGAGTCTACGGGATCCTGACGACTCCACTTCAGCAGCATTGCCAGCTGCCACTCCGAAAGGCCGGGGTATGTATTGCCATCGAACGTGGCCCTGCAGCCTTCATAAGATCCTGAGTTATCTGAAAACCAAGTGGGCAAGCTCGTCTCGTAGCACGTGACCATGTAGAAGTAAGTCCGGGCGAAATCACCCTTCCACTCGTCATTTGGCTCAAAGCAGGTGCCCGTGTACCCTTCGAAAGTGCATTTGCCCAGTTTACTGTAATATCCTTCAGAGTGGTTCATCTCGCCGTCGTTCTCGCCAAAGGGATGATTGTTGCGCATGGAATTCATGTACGAGTCCACGGGATAGATGTGGAAAATGTCGGTGCTGGGGCCACATCCGTGCCGCCTCCGAACCAACTCTTTGGCATAGAGTGTTCGCGTGAATAGACGTGATTGTCGTCTGTGCCGCCTTCCTGACTATTCGTATGCGTTCCGTTGAGGCCTTGCTGGTCCACACCAACCTGATAGGCCGTGATGTTGGAGTAGCGGTCGCGAATGGTCACACCATCGTCGAGCACGTCCGTCGTCTGGAAAGCACCCCAGATACCTTTCAGCTGTCCCGATCCGTATTGGATTTGTTGGAACTTGTTGTCTTGATAGCTGCCGTTGATAATCTCAAAGAATGCGGTCTTCAGAGCCGCACCACTCTTACCGTTAGCTGCTTCATAGTAGGTGCCTGTTTCGTTTGGCCCCTGTGCCCATGCAAGGATGGCAGGCACGAAGGAAGCCCAAAGGCAGGTGAGGAATTGCTTGGCGGACATCTGGATAACAGGATTTTTTTTAATGTTGTTCGTTTAATGTCAGGATGGTTTTCCGCTCACGGAAAGGCTGGGGTGTAGATGATGGGGATTATGTTTATCTTGCGAGTTGCAGCGTCAGCTGGGCTGGACACATATACGATGGATCGTTGCGCTGGAAGAGGGTGTGGCGGAGGGTGGCGGCGCTGCGACGGACACGGCCTTGGAAGAGTGTGCGGCCGCGATGACGGACAATGATGGGGTTGTCGAGGTCAAACAATTGGTCGCTAAGCCAAAGTGTGATCTGCGAATAGTCTGAGTGGTCGATGTCAATGGTGTTGCCGCTGGCATGCAGGCGCAGTTCCTTGTCTCGAGCCAACTCGTCGGTTGGCACACTAATCCAATAGAAATACGGTTTCTGGACATCCGACTGCCGCCACACGATGACGCTGGGGAAGGGATTACGTTCGTACTGTGCCATCCAACTCACAGCCGCTGTGTCGACACGGTCCATCCAATGTCCCTTGCCCTCGATGATATGTCCTTCAAAACGGTAACCATCGGGATGTACACGATGGAGCGAGTCCATCTGTGCGATACGCTGGCGACATTGATTATTGCGGTCGTAGGCAGCATCATTGCCTCCACACCAAATCATGAAAGGCAGGTTGTAGAGATTCTCAAGCCGCACATCACCCGGATGCCCTGCCATCATAGAGGCAGCAGCCCACGTGTCGGCCATTCGTGGTGCCAGGCGCCACACGCCGTCGCCACCTGCGGAATAACCCATCAGGTAGACGCGGTTGGGGTCTACGTCCAGCCACGCTACCATCATGGCTATGATGCGGCGATAGAAGGTATCTGACTCAGGGTGGAAATGAAGGTCCCATGTGTTGAAAGGCGCTCGCGGGCATAGGTAAACGCCATCGGTCTTGTAGATAACCTGCTGGTTGCGCCACTGCTGGTCGTTGAGTTCTGCCGGTGCTCCGCCTCCGCCGTGCAGCGAGATATAAAGAGGCATCTTATGCGCCCCCTTGGTGCTGTCGGCGCTCCAAGCCAAAGGCATGGTGTGCCCATCAATGGTCATCTTCTTACTTTGGTAAACCTCAGCCGTGGCTTTTCGCACAGAATCAGTCCATTCGCCGATGAGTTTTCGGGCTATCTTCTGTGCCTTCTGCGCCGTAAGCGAGCGCGCTGCAATGGGAGCAGGCATAGCGAACAGGGACACAACTATAGCAACTGCAAGAGTCAACTTATTCATGTGATTTATTCTTTTCTAAGGACAAATGATACTATAATCCGGCACCTCAGCGAGGAACGTGTAGGTATTGGCGCCTTTGTCAAGATGGCATACTACGTGGTTCAGGCCGTTGGACACAATGAGCCATTCGACGCGTAGTCGCGTATTGTAGCGCCATACCTGGTCGAAAACCTTTTGCGTCAACGAGACCGTGGGCGCTTTATATTCCACAATCATTCGCGGTTGACGGTCGAGCCCATAGAGCACCGTGTCGCAGCGCCTCTTCAAGCCATTCAGTTCCACAGTTACCTCATTGCCGAGCAGTCCAGCGGGATAGCCCTTATGCTCGATAAGATAATGAGTGAAATGCTGCCTCACCCATTCCTCCGGAGTCAACCGCACACGCCGCCTCCGCAACGTGTCAAGCACCGTCGCATTACCTTTGTCGTCGGTAATGATGTTGAGCTCAGCAGGAGGAAGGTTCAGGGGCGGGAAGGGCATGGGGAATGAAGAGTGAAGAATGAAGAATTAAGAATGAAGAATAATAGGTAGCGAAGCGAAATGCTAAAGTGATTTCGGAATAACGTGATAACGAAATAACGTGATAACGAAATAACGGAATAACGTGATAACGAAATAACGAAATAACGAAATAACCCGTTAATCCGTCACAGCGGGAACCACACAAACGCGGCAGCGTCCCATAGAGCGTGGCTTACGATGATGGCTGTGAAGTGATTGGGTATCAATCTATACAGGCCGCCCCAGGCAATGCCACAGACAAGGGCTGCCATCACGAGCATGAAATTGAGCGAGGAAACGTGTATGAGAGTGTAAGCTGCCGTTGCGAGCAGAAAGCCCACATTCGGCGAGAAGCGCTTCGACAGGTGTTCCTGCACATAGCCTCGCCAGAAAATCTCCTCGCCTGGACCTATGATAAGCAGGAGCAGGAGGCCGACAAGCGTTGACGATGTGCCGGACTTGATGCCATAGATCAAATCAACCTGCGGACGGGCGAAGTCGAAGAGCTGTTGCGAACACTTATCACCCAGCCAAAAGACACCCCAAAGCACAGCGGCGATGACTGCGCCAAGCACAAACTCACGCCACTCGAGCCGCATGCTGCAACCTGAATAAGCCCCAAAGTTATCCTTGACCTTGAAGGCCAAGCGTGGCCAGCCGCCAAAAACGATGGCAAGCGTGGTCAGCGTGAGCGATGCGCAGGTCATCATGAGCCAAAAGTTAGGCCTCTCCCCCGCCCCCATAGGGAAAGGAGAGTATGGGAAGAACATCACGAACCAGAACACGGCTGCGAGAAGCACGGAGAATATCAGACGCTTCATAGGTATAGGAATGAGCCTCAGAAGAACTTTGATATCACGAGAGCGATTGTCAAGAGCAAACTGAAAAGGAGCTGGAGCTTGGCCGTGCGCTCGTCGAGATTGGCATACGATTCCTTGCCGCCTTGCTCATAATCGAGTATTGTGCGGGCATTACCGAACGCCACGGGCAGGGCGGCGAAAGCGATGAGCAACCACCAGGGCTCGATGCGGAAAGCCATGAGTCCGAAAAGCCAAAGGAAGGGGAAAAGGACCTCGAAGGCATAGAGCTTGGCGCCCACTGAACGGCCTGTGAACATGGGGAAGGTGGAGATGCCGGCGCGACTGTCGGTCTCGATATCACGAACATTATTGGCATGAAGGATGGCCACCGTGATGAGTCCTACAGGCACAGCCAGCCACAACACGTTCCAATGGATAGAGCCTGAGACGATGAACGATGTTCCCGTCATAGGCAGGACTGAATAGCAAAGCGCGATGACGAGGTCGCCCAAAGCCATGTACTTCAGGCGCGGATAGAGAAAGGACAGGGCTATGCCTATGGCGCCGATGACGAGGAGCGGCCAACCGGTAAGAGCCACAAGAGCCAAACCACCGATAACAGCTATAGCATTGAGAATGAGCGACAAACGGCGGTATTCATCCACCGTGAACTGCTTATCCACAAGAGTGTGAACGCCAAAGGTGTCCTCGGCATCTACGCCCTTGCGATAGTCGGCGATATCACTCCACACGTTGCCTGCAGCATGCACGAAGATAATGTTAATCAGCGCCCAGAGGGCGAACCACCAGTTCACGTTGATACCTTGTGCCCACGTCCACGCTATGGTGACTACTACTGGCATCGACGATGCAGGGAACGACCACGGACGTGTGGCCAGAACCCAATCCTTGAATGAATGTTGTTTCATATAGGTATTACTTTAAATGTGCACAAAGGTACAAAGAAATGAGGAATGAAGAACGAAGAATGAAGATTTTTTTCGCACGACGAAGCTTTTCAGATGATTTTGCTTTGCTACGAATAATACAAATCAGACGTATGAGGGGCATGGTTCATGAAAAAGCGAGGCTGTGTCTCATGACACAGCCTCGCCTATGACTTGTATGTGTGAAGAATAGCTTTAGAAGCTGACGCTGACGGCTACGCCGAAGACGTCGTTGGTGCGGTGCAGGCGGTCGTGACCAGGAGTCTGGGCTGCTGCGATGGTCTCGGTGGCACCATTGAGCTGCTGGAACACAGCCATACGGGGATCTTCCTGCGGGTTGATGCCTGCCTTCATGTCCTCAGCCACAATCTCTTGAGCAACGGCCTCGACCTGAGTCTTCACGCCTGTGAGGATGCTGCCGAAATTGGCCTTGATGCCGTTGTAGTCGGCCTGAGACTTGTCGTAGTGCTTGTAGAGCGTCTTGAAGTAGGAGACGTCGAGCGCTACCTTCTTCGAGAGGTGGAAGCGTGCGCCAAGACCTACGCTGTTGGAACTGCAGACGAAACTCATATCGGTGATATAGCGGCTGTTCTCGCCCAGACCATAGTTGGTCGACTGCCAACCGGCACTGACGGTGACGAGGTCGTTGATGTCGTACTCGGCACCTGCTGTCAGTTCCCACGTCTGACCGTCGAGAGTCTTCTCGCGATGACCATACTGAGTAGCCTGCTTGTCGAAGAAGACGTGAGCACCGGCGTTGATACGGACCTTCTCGATGGGGCTATACTGAGCACCCAGGTAAAGGATAGCGGGCAGGTCGGCAGCCACTTTCTTGCCGTCCTCATACTCGTCGAGCTGTGCAAGGGCTGATGCGCTCTTACTCTCGCCACTCTCGTTCTCGAGGCGCATACGCGTCTTGAACTCGTACTTGGCAGCAAGGTTCCAATGGTCGTTGATGCGCCAGTCGACACCGATGATGGGCGTCACGCCCCAACCCTTCTGGTCGCAGTTGAGGTTCACGTCGCCAGCAACGCCGGCAATACCTTCCATTACGGGTGCCAACTGGGGCACGGCGGTAGCCAACTGCGTCACCATGGGTGCCATAGCATCCTTCACGGGCACCTGAGCGCCAGCGGGTGTTACTACCTTCATATCGCGCACATAACCATAATAGTTGCTCGAGGCATAGACGGCACGCAGACCAAGGGCGAGGTTCAAGTTATCGGTAACCTTGTAAGAACCGTTCAACTGACCACCGAAGTAGTACTGCTTGCCACGCATGTAGGTCTCCATGGCATAGCCTGTGGCTGCGGGCTGACCAGCGAAAGCGTTCATGACGGCAGGCAGCAAAGCCACCTTGCTCTCGAATGAGCCGAGGCCGTCCTTAAACTCACATTTGCCACCGCCGCCAACAACACCGAAGTGGAAAGCGAGGCTCCAACGGTCCTGCACATAAGCCAGGTCAACGGAAGGAATGATGGGTGCTTTGGCAGTACCTTTGTACTTCTTGGTAGCAGCGGTATTCTTAATGCCGTTGACATAACCTAAAGCAAACGGACCCTGTTCTGGGTGTACGAACCATGACTCAGCAGTACGAGTCTGGAAAGCGCTCTGGTTGGAGAAAGCGAAATGCCAGCCGGGGGCGAGGAAACCTACGCCTGCAGGGTTAGCATAAGTAGCCATGACATCGATCATAGCCTCCTGTGAGAGGTTGCGGCCGAAGGCTGCATTCTGGTTTGTGTTTGTGAGATAGCCGCCGGCCATTGCCGAGGTTGAAGCCAGCGCCAAGGTGGCCAGCGCAATGAGTTGTTTTGTCTTCATTAGTTTACCTTTTATTGGATAAAATGTGTACTTTTCTTTTCTAAACCGCTGCAAAGGTAAACATAAAGCTTGAAACGGCCAAACATAATGCACAAAAATACACCTTCTGTGCACCAATATTATCCTATGTCAAGACCAAAAGCAATTTTCAAAGGTGAGCAGACCGCACCTACAGGGCGGTATTGTTTTATTTTTCAACGCAGAGGCGCAGAGCCGCGAAGTTTTTTGAGATTTTTAATTCATTGCAATTGACCTTCGGTGAGTTCGCGGATAATCACAGCGCTTCGCAAGGCTGTGATTATGGAGGCGAAGAGGGCCTTTAGAGGATTGCCCTTGGGCCATCCGTGCCCGATGAGGGGAGCCAGAACTCCTCTGGCGACGGAGGAGAAGAGAGGCCGTCCGGCGGGGCAATTCTCTGCGAACTCTAGAGAGCACGAAGCCTGGCGCTTGCGCCCTTCGTGCGCCTTCTGCGGCCTCACGCGGGTGCGTCAATGGCTATGCCTTCGCGTCCTCTGATATTCTCCAGAGTCTCTGCGCCTCGGCGTCTCTGCGTTGAAAAAAAGGAATGTTTCAGCTAGGCGTTTGGGGCAAATAGTATATATTTGCCTAATAAAAACGCTTAATAATCGGGAAGCAGTTGAAACACTCCGCGTCACTAACGAACCTCAAGCCCTCTGCCAATGCGCAATTCGGGATGTCGGAGTGTTTTGCACAAAAAATAATTATTGCAATGATATAGAAGATGGCACAGAAGATGTTTTTATAATACAACTAATTATACGAATTAAACGAATTCTTTCTTGTCCTATAGCCCTATCTTTGCATAGCCGCGACGCATGCGTAAATTCGTTTAATTCGTATAATTAGTTGTCAAAAGGAAGAAATGTGCCAAGTGCTATAATATTGCCTTTTTATTCAACATCCAGCCCCGCTATTATTCAAAAAGCCTGATGAATGGCAGGAATAGCATTCTCCGTGGCCAGACGGCGGCGGACCTGTTTGAAGTACTCAAAGCGCTTTCGTTCTTCTTCCGAAAGCCCTTGAGCTGCATCCTGCCTGTCGCGTCGATGAGCGGGAGGAACGCTCTCCATAGGGTCTCCTTCAACATACTCTACAAGTACAGCCCAAAAACCACCGTTTTCGGCACAAAAATGACGTTCCATCTGCAGAACACGGTGCCCACGCAGGAACTTATTCAATTCATCCTCGCTGTGTTCAGATGACATAACTGGTAGCACAAAAGTCTTTACTTGCATATTGATATGATTATAACCAACCGCGCTTCGCGCGGATATTTATCATTGCGACCTTGTCTTGTATTTGCTCTTTTGCGGCCTTTCTTTTTCGGCCGCCTTTTGAGCAAAGACAAGACAAGAGTCGATTGTTGTCTTTTGAGGGTATGAACTACAGGGCAAGGCGGAAGCCGCCGCTGATGTACCCGTAGTCGGGCGAGCGGTCGAGCCGATTCGCCACGCGGCAGCTGTTGTCGCTGTTGACCCAGCCGCCACCACGGCTCACGCGGTAAGAGCCCGAGGTGGGACCTGTGGGATTGGTCTGTGCACCGATGTTGTAATTGCCGTACCAATCCTGACACCATTCCCAAACATTACCACTCATGTCATAGATGCCAAGTTCATTGGGTGCTTTGGTTGCGACCTCATGTGTCTTGGAACCACTATTGCTGTCATACCAAGCAACGTCGCCAACGGTATTGCTGCCGCTAAAGGTATAACCCTCAGATGCGTTACCACCAAGGGCTGCGAACTCCCATTCAGCTTCAGTTGGCAGGCGGAAGGTACGACCTGTAAGCTCATTCAGTTTTGTGATGAATGTCTGGCAGTCATTCCAAGAAACCTTTTCCACAGGCAATTGGTCGGAACTCTTGAAGGATGAAGGATTTGAGCCCATCACTGCCGTCCACAACTCCTGCGTCACTTCCGTCTCACCGATATAGTAGTCATTGGTCAAAGTAACCTGATGAACAGGACGTTCATTACTATCACCACCAGAGGTGCTTCCCATCTGGAACGTGCCACTTTCTACTTTAATCATATTGAACTTGACGCCATTGACATCAATAGTGATGCCACTTGTAGAGTAGGTGCCCACACGATTTGAAGGCGAACTCTTCTCACTTGTCATTCCATAGCCTTTTGCCACTATACTATATACATTTGTACGCAAAGGAGATTTATCCGTCCACTGGGTTGTCCTTACATCCTCCTGAACGATAGAACCATTTCTATAGACATCGTAACTCTGAGCATTCTTAACAGCATTCCAAGTGACATTAACAAAATTGTGTTGTTCGTCCAATGAAGCCACAACGTTCGTGGGCGCCTTTATTTCATATGGCGCTGCATTATTGGCCACACGTGAGATGAAATCGCGAGCGTAACTCTGCATATTGCTGAACTGCGAGCCAAGCGAACTGGAGCAGTCGAGGACAAGCATGATGGCCGTGCCTGCGTGGGTGATAGTCGTCTGTGTGTTATTATCGGGCGTGAACTCGGAGTTGCGCTGCCAAGTGTCAGAAGTAACGGCTTTGTTATATTGACGAATATAGCCCATTGGTATAAGGCCATTGCCATCGGTGCGCTGGAGTCCTGTAAACTTATAAGTTACGAAGATACCATCTTGAACTCCTTGTAGGGTGCTGCCGCTGGTGGCCCGCATACCATGATAAGTGACGTTGCGCAGTGAACGGTCAGCAAGATTGAACGTACCTTCAATGTACATCGTACTGTATTCCGGTGAATTGCCATCGAATGTGAAACGGATGCGAGTGCCATTGCTCACACCTGGGATCTTAACGCTTACGGTCTGGCGGTTGCTGACACTGATTATTAGGTCGGCAATCTCCTGAAGACGTTTCTGAACGTCACTCATACTGCTGACCTCAATGGCCTTATCGACAGAGGTTGCCAACTGTTGTAGATTAGTTCGAAACTGATTGTAGTCGCTTACGTCGTTGCCCCGAAGACCGAGTGAATAAGCGGTAATGGGCAATCCCTTAACCTTACTCGAAACAATTTGCCGATTCAATGCATTAAGGTAGGCTTCTTCAGTAGTATAAACACTGCTCATCATCATCGAACCTTGGTCTAAGCCATCGGTGAATGTGATAAGATTGACGCTACTCAAGGGGGTGGTGAAGTTGTATTGAGTAAGTAGGTTCAGGGCATGTTCAACACCATAATATAATAAAGTACCATCCCGACGAATTAGATTACTAACAAAAGAACTATAACGACTGCTGGTGCTGGTGGCTAAAATACCAATGGG
The DNA here is from genome assembly GCA_016286165.1 of Bacteroidaceae bacterium. Taxonomy (GTDB): domain Bacteria; phylum Bacteroidota; class Bacteroidia; order Bacteroidales; family Bacteroidaceae; genus Physcousia. Next base: position 108,565 of record JAEESE010000004.1, read on the forward strand.
CATATCGTAGAGTTCTTGGTTGAAACCTACAATACCGAGATACGCAAAAGAATCATCACTAGAATGTACTATCTTGATGCTGTCAACCTCAGTAACTGCAAAACTTCTGTTTACGCCTGCCGAATAGAAGTTTATCTGACGAGTGGAAGCATTGTTGCCAGTAATGCGAACACTGTCGATATCCGTGGACATCATGCTGCCGATAACATCACGGCCTTTATACACTTCGAGGTATTTCTGGGCGTTTACCGTTGCAGCACAAGAGAGTATGGATAAGAGTAAAAGTATCTTTTTCATAAGGCATCAGTCTTTATGTTATTTCACCATCTTCTTTGACATCATCTTTCCTCCACAGGAAACCTGCACAACGAAAACACCACGAGGGACGTTTGGCACAGAGAGGCTGTATGATTCGGCTGCATGATTGTCTTTCGTAACCAGTCGTCCTTGGAGGTCATAGATGGCAATGCCGTCAAGCCGTGTGTTGCTTTCAACAACAACAGTACTGCCATCCATATAATACTGAATGTTAGCATCATCGCCTGCTGACAAACTGCGAATGTCCGTTGTGGGAGTGATGTTTGCATCCAAGGACATGAAACTGAAACTGGAGAACTCCAGTTCTGTCACCTTCGCGGCCTCATGCATCTTCATGCTGTGGTTTGTAAACGTAATCTTATCCAACGTCTCCAAGGAGAAAGGTCTCGGAGTGCTGGATGAGTTCAAGAATACAAACAGTGTGTTCCGCTCGGCAGATTGGGCCGAAATAGGGATTGCTACAACCAGTCCGAGGAGGATGGGGAGCAAAAGATGATTAGTTTTCATTATGGTTTTTATTTACATCATTTCATTTTTAAGCTCTTACTATGTCAAGATTCTCGGGACAAAGGATCAACCATCCTTATTGTTCTCGGAATCGGTGCAAAGATAGGAAATAAACTTAAAAGTGAAGAATGAAGAGTGAAGAATTTTTAAGCTTTAAGATAAAAACGTTATCAAAAGGGCAAAGAAAAGCCTCTTCGCTAGAAGGCGAAGAGGCTTAGATATAGCGCTGATGTTCAGTTAAACCTAAAACGTGATATTGTTTTTCCTGAAAAAGTCTAATGGGGATAAGACATTGGTCGCATCATGAGGGAAGTCTTTACCGTTTCTAGTTATGACGTAATCAGCTCCGGCCTTCAAAGCAGAATAATACTGTACGGCATCTTCGAAATCATGGTATCGGCCTCGCAAACAATAATTAATTGTTTCAGCACCAATAGGAGTGATAGTCAGAAAAGCGTTGATCTCTTCTAAAGTCTCATAAATATCAGTCTGAGAATAATGAAGTCGATGTAAAATATAGATCGTGTTTACTATTGTTAAATCTGAGACCATCAACTCAATCTCTCCATCGTAAGCAAGTTGGAAAAACACCATTGAATCGTCTGCAAATGGTTTACGACCGGAAATGAAATCAATGAGAATATTTGTATCTAAAAAGACTTTCATTTGGTTTCTTGTTTATAGTAATCAGCTTCCCGCTCACTGGCAAGAAGGGTCTTATAATCAAAATCTTCAGGTACGGGATATCTACCAGACAAATTACGTATCTTGCTGCTAATCTCAACTTTTCGAGGAGAAGAAATGACTTCTACATCGTGTTTAGGATTAGCTAATGCAATTAAATGCTGGGCGTACTCCAACAATTGTTGTTTCAGTTTAGCTATGTTGTAGCTTCGAGGCACGTCAACAGAGATGTTAATATCAGTTGTCATATAGGCTTTTGAGGTTTTCTGGGGGCAAAGGTAGTACTTTTTTGCGAAGTGTCGCAAAAAAAAGATGAAAAAAGAATGACGATGAAAAAAGAAAAGCCTCTTCGTTAGGGGAGCGAAGAGGCTTAGATACAGATTTAATTTGTGATAATTAATGGAGAATTCGTGGGAATTCGTGTTAGAAGCAGAAAACAAGGAATCTTTAAGGGGTACACAAAAGTTGTTGAGAGGCTATTTGAATGTGCGGAGTGCGGCCTCCATCTCGCGAAGAATAGAGCGCTTGGGCGAGTGGGGTGAATAGATGAAGCCTTCGGTGACGAGGACACGGCTATTGGCTGTGTCAATACGCTCAAGCGATACGAAAGCTCCACCCAAGGCGCCGTTGTGCATTTCCCAGAGGCCATGCACCTCGTGGACATACAGATTATTTAAGGTACGCGCGCGCGTGACGATGAGTGGAACCTCTGCCCCACCCCTTTCATTGGCTGCATCACCGCTGCCGGCTTTCATTCTTGCGGTCTGCATCCATTGGTTAGGCGTGGAACCAGGGATATTGGTCTTAAGGGCACTATCACGTTTGGCCACAAACTGTTCTGGCGTGAGCGGCTGGCCGTCCCATGGGTAGGAGTAGTACACGAAGTTCTGGTCGCGGTCGTTGAGGTTGGTACCTGTCCAGAGGAAGTCCTTTGCACGTTTGGAGGCTTTCAGAGCTGGTGGCACACAAATGGTGTGGCCCGTCAGTTCGTGGAAGGCCTTAGATGTGGCGGCGTTGTGCTTGCGCTGCAGCGATTCAGCCATGTAGTCGAGTTCGTGCTCAACGAAGAGGTCGGTGATGCGCTGACGCTCACGGCCTATGAGTTGCGCCAGTTCATGAACCGAAGGTGCCTCTGCCTTGACCTCGATCTGCGGCACAGCTACTACATCGCGTGCCACTCCTATGGATGCCTTGGCCACCCGTGGATTAATCCTGGCTATGAAACGCTGACGGAAAGTGCGGAAGGGAGTGAGGTTGCCGTCGGCCCAAACGACATTGAGACGGAACATAGGCTCGTGCTGCGGCAGCACGGGCGTAGAAGCTCTCAGCACAGCATCGATGGAATCGCTCAGCTCGCCTTCGTAAGCCTTTTCCGGCACTATTACTACCATCTCGAAAGGCAGCCCACGCGAGGCAGGCTTGTGCCCTACTCCATCACCGGATTCTGCCTTTTCCCGTCCGCCGCACGCTGCCAAAGCCATGACAAAGAGAGCTATTGTCATGAATTGTAGGAGGTTGTTGCACGTCTTCATATCGCATTATTTATCTATTAGGCAGTGGCAAAGATATGAAAAAACAGAGAGCAAGTTGAGATAGAGAATATGTTTTTTCTTCTCATTAAAATATTTTTTACTTTTCACTTTTTTCATTACATTTTATTAACTACCTTTGCAGACGAAATCATACATTTATTCACCTTTTTTTCTATTTACCAAAATTATGCAGAAAAGACTATTCTTTCTGATTGCTGCCGTGGTGCTGGCATGTACCAGTGCTGTGGCTCAGGTAACCACGTCAGGCATGAGCGGCCGCGTGACGCTGGACGATGCCAAGGGCGAGAGCGTGATAGGCGCTAACGTCGTTGCTACGCACGAGCCGTCGGGCACGCGCTATCAGGCCGTCACCAATGCCGATGGACGCTTCAACATGCAGGGTATGCGCCCTGGCGGTCCCTATGCCGTAACCGTGTCCTACATCGGTTTCCAATCCAAACGCCTCAGCGGCATACAGTTGGTGCTGGGCGAAACCTACAACCTCGCCGTATGGCTCGAAGAGAATGCCAGCGAGCTCACCGAGGTGGTCATCACAGAGAAAGCATCGAAGTTCTCGGCCGAGCGCACGGGAGCCTCGACAAACATCTCCAACGACCAGATGATGAGCCTGCCCACCATCAGCCGTTCCATCACCGACATCACACGCCTCTCGCCCTATGGCGGCAGCGGCATGAGCTTTGCCGGCAGTGACGGTCGTCTGGGAAACTTCACCGTGGACGGTGCCAACTTCAACAACGACTTCGGCCTCTCGGCCAATCTGCCTGGTGGCGGAAACCCGATTTCCATCGACGCTATCGAGGAGTTGCAAGTGGTCATTTCACCTTATGATGTGCGCCAGACCAACTTCATCGGCGGCGGCGTGAACGCCATCACCAAATCGGGTACCAACACGTTCAAGGGTTCGGCCTACATATACCACCGCAACGAAAATATGCGCGGCTCGGCCGTAGACCACGAACAGATAGCTACAGCCCGCGACAAGGACCGCACCACCACGTATGGTTTCACCCTCGGCGGCCCCATCATCAAGGACAAGCTCTTCTTCTTCGTCAACGGTGAGATGGTAAAGACGCCTACCGTGGTCAATCGCTGGCGTGCCTCCGCTGACGGCGTTGCTGATGCCGACAATTTCATCTCGCGCACTACGGAGACCGATATGCAGCGCGTTTCGGACTTCGTAAGCCAGAAATACGGCTACAACACAGGCTCGTACAAGAACTTCCCTGCCGACCAAAGCAATTATAAGATACTGGCACGTATCGACTATAACATCACCGACCGCCACCATCTGGCAGCCCGCTACAACTATACGAAGAACAATTATTGGGTATCGCCCAATGCCTCGTCTATGGACGGCGGCACACGTTCGCCCTACAGCCGTATGTCGCAGTACTCCATGGCTTTTGCCAATTCGATGTATGGCATGGACAACCTCGTCCACTCGGCATCAATCGACTTGAACAGCCGTCTGGCCGACAACCTGTCGAACCAGTTCCTCGTAGCCTTTGCCAAGAAGGATGATATCCGTTCGAGCAATTCATCTGAGTTCCCGTTCATCGATATCCAGGACGGCACGGGCAACAACATACAATACATGTCGCTGGGCTATGAGCTATTCACATGGAACAACGCAGTGCACTCCACTTCGCTGAACATCAAGGACGATATCAACTACTACCTTGGTGCCCACAAGATTATGGCAGGTGTGAGCTACGAATACCAGATGGACGACAACCAGTATATGCGCAACGGAACAGGCTATTACCGCTATGGCAGCGTCGAGGATTTCATGAATGGTGCTACACCTGAAGTGGTCTGCCTCACCTATGGCTACGACGGCGAGACGAAGCCTGCAGCACGCGTACGCTACAACAAACTCGGTGTCTATGCTCAGGACGACTGGAATATCACCGACCGCTTCAAGCTCACCTATGGCCTGCGCATCGACGGTCTGTTCTTCAACAACGGCGACCTGCTGACCAACGCAGCAATCAAAGCGCTCGACTACTACGATCAGGACGGTGACCTGCGCAATATCGACACAGGCAAATGGCCGAATGCCAACATCATCTTCTCACCGCGCGTAGGCTTCACATGGGATGTCTTTGGCAATAAGAGCCTTAAGGTCCGCGGCGGCACTGGCCTTTTCTCAGGTCGTCTGCCCCTCGTGTTCTTCACCAATATGCCTACCAACGGCGGTCTCGTGCAGTACCAGGCACAGCTCGGTCCCTCGACCAAGTACAAGAACCTGCCTGCCGACGTTCGTGCCAAATACTCCGACATGGGCCAGGTCATGAGCCAGTTTGCAGGCGGTCTTGTAACCGATGCCAACGGTCACGCCAACATTGCAGCCCTGCAGAACAAGCTGTTTGAGATGGGCTTCCCGCAGACAGTGCGTCCTGAGGACGGCACAGTGCCAAGCTCCATCTCAGCCGTCGATGACCATTTCAAGATGCCGCAGGTATGGAAGACCTCACTTGCACTCGACTATCAGCTGCCTGTCAGTTTCCCATTCACTGTAACGGTAGAAGGCCTCTTTGAGAAGACGCTCAACGCTACCACCATGAGCGACTGGAGCATGCTGCCCGCCGAAGGCTATGCACGTTGGAACGGCGCCGACAACCGTCCCATCTTCCCTGCCGACTTCCGCAGCGGCACAAAGGCCTTCGTGCTCGGCAACACCCACAAGGGTTACAACTGGCTGGCCAATATCACCCTGAGCGCTGAGCCTGCTAAATGGATAAGCCTCATGGCTGCCTACACACACACCGTGCGTAAGGAACTCACCAGTTTGCCCGGCTCCAATGCCGAGAGCGCCTTCACTTACGTGCCCGCAGTGGCTGGTCCCAACAATCTGAAGCTCCACAACGCTTACAACGTAACACCAGACCGCTTCATTGCCAATGCCACCGTGCACGACCGTAGCGGCAACCACTACAGCCTGTTCTACGAGACCTGGCGCGGAGGCTACAACTACTCTTATATGCTGGCCAACGATATGAACGGCGACGGCTACAGCTACGATGCCCTGTACGTGCCGACAGATGCTGAAGTCGAGAGCGGTGCTTTCCGCTTTGCTTCAGCAGGCGACCAAGAGCGTTTCATGAACTACGTGCACGGCGACAGCTATCTGAACAACCATCAAGGCGAATATGCCGAGGCTTACAGCATCTACAGCCCGTGGGTACATCGCGTAGACGTAGGCTACAAGCACGACTTCACTGTCAAGGCCGGCAAGACCAAGAACACCCTGCAGCTGGGCTTCGACATCAAGAACGTCCTGAACCTGTTCAACTCCAGCTGGGGCGTGAGCAAGTACATGAACCCCGCCCTCAACGAGGGACGCATCCTCAAGTACGAGAACACCGATGCCCAAGGCTACCCCGTATTCTCTACGCCTAAAGCCGTCGGTACCGACATCAAGACCTTCGTTCCCTACAAGGGCAACATCGGCCAGTGCTGGTACGCAAGCATAGGCATCCGCTACATCTTCAACTAATTCATCTTTCACCATTCATAATTCGTTATCATTATGAAACTCAAACATATTTTCAGTATGGCTTTGGCCGCACTGCTTGTCGTAGGATGCTCTGACGACGAGGCTTTAGGCACGTTCACAGACATCACCGTCGACAAGACCTTCGTCAGCCTGCCTGTCGAGGGCGGCGACGTCACCGTAACGGTACGAGCTGCAGAGGCTTGGGCACTACACGAACTCTACCAGAAGATTACCAAGAACGACGACGGCTCGCGCGACACCACCTACACTCCGCTACCCAATAGTCCAGCATGGCTCACGGCCGACCGCATAGCAGGCGAAGCCGGTGAGACCACCATCACCTTCCATGCTGATGCCACTGAAGGCGGCCGCGAGGCTGAAGTGTGCATCGCCATGAACAACCGCAAACAGTTCATCCTCGTGCGCCAAGGCTCGCTCGAAGCCTCCGACGCCACCTGTGCCGACGTCATCGCAGGCCCCGATGGCAAGAACTTCCGCGTCACAGGTGCCGTTACCTCCATTGCCAACACCCTATACGGCAACTTCTATCTCGACGATGGCACTGGCCAAATATACATATATGGTATTTACGACAAGGAAGGCAAGAAGGGCAACAATCCTATCGACGGTGCCGACGGATGGGGTATCGAAGTGGGCGACATCGTCACCCTGGAAGGTCCCAAGCAGCTCTATGGCTCCACCGTGGAGATTGTCGACGCTACGGTCATTGAAGTGAAGAAATCGCTGCTCAAGGTAATCACTCCGGAACAAACCGTAGGCATCGAAGGCGGCGACATCGACGTAGTGCTCGCATACAAGGGCAGCGGAGCCTATGCCCAACTGCCCGCCGACTGCGATTGGGCAACCATCACAGGCACCGACTACAAGGCCGGCCAGGCCACTCTCTTCGAACCTAATCCAGCTGACACAGCCGTAGTTCACCTGCGCGTGGCTCAGAACACAGGTCTCGCACGTAAGGCTGTCATTCAGTTCAGCTCAAGCAATGCCGAGAGCGAAAGCGTCATAGCATGGACGCTCAAGCAGGATGCCTTCGTGCTGCCTCACGGACAAACTGTCGATGATCCATACACTGTACCCGAGGCTCTCGCCTTCGTGGCAGGCCTTGAAGCTGGTAAGGTTACTGATGTCGACTACTGCGTGACCGGCGTCATCTGCGCTATCAAATACACCTTCAGCGCGGCCTATGGCACAGCCACCTTCTTCATCTCCGAGGACGGTAGCCCAGAGAGCGAGCAGTTCCAGATCTACAGCTGCTACTATTTCAACAACCAACCATGGAAGGATGGCGACCAGCAGATAGAACTTGGCGACGAGGTGGTGGTTCGCGGCAAGCTTGTCAACTACAACGGCAACACACCTGAGACAGCCTCCAAGCAGGCTTACATCCACTCTATCAAGAAGGCAGGCCCCGGTTCGCGTCTACATCCCTTCACTGCCGACGAAGCCAACGACTTCATCATGAAGAACCTCGCTGAAGGCGAAATCTCCGAAGATGAATACTACATTGCTGGTGAGATAGTGAAAGTGGCCAAGGAAAGCGACTTCTTTAACGAGAAGTATGGTAATGCCTCGTTCTACATCGCCGATGACGACGACCCTGCCAACGAGCAGTTCTACGTCTTCCGCACCCTTTACCTCGGCAACCGCAAGTGGGTTGAAGGCGACAAGCAAATCGAGGTTGGCGACCAAGTAGTGGTATGCGCACGCCTGACCAAGTACAAGGACAAGGATGGCAACATCATCCCTGAAACCTTCAATGGCAAGATTGACGGCGAATCTGTAACGCCCTATCTCTACTCACTCAACGGACAGCGCGAATAACCACTCCACCTGATAACCGACAATGGGAGGCAAGCACCTCTGTAGTGTTTGCCTCCCACTCACAACAATGGACACAGACCAACAGATAAAGCGCATAAGCCTGATGGAACAGCGCTTCGCACGAGTCGAAGCCAGCCTCAAAACACTGAGGGAATCCATGGCGCAATATGAAACCGTCAAGCCCGACATAGAAGCCCTCGACAGCTACTATGGCAGCGACCTCTGGCGCCTTGACTTTGATGCTGACGAAGCTGGAAAGCTGCCCAAGGATTTGCCACGAGGCGTGCTCTCGGAGGACGGCCTGTGGAACCTGCTCGACCAGCATCGCCTACTGCAGCAACAGATGAGCCAGCTCAGTTCCGACTCCAAACCTGCCGGCACCCTCAAGGATGTCTATCTCGCAGGCGGATGTTTCTGGGGCGCAGAGCATTTCCTGAAGCAGATCAACGGCGTTGTCGACACAGAGGTAGGCTTTGCCAACGGCAACACCGACAATCCCACCTACGAAGAAGTATACACAGACCTCACCGGCTACGCCGAGGCTGTGCACGTGCGCTACGATGCCACTATCGTCAGCCTCGAACGCCTGCTGGAGCTCTTCTTCGTGGCCATAGACCCCACCAGCCTCAACAAACAAGGGCACGACGAAGGTACACGCTACCGCACCGGCATCTATTACACCGACCCGATAGACCGCCCCGTCATTGACAAGGTGTTCGATGAGCAACAGGCCAAATTCGAAGAGCCCCTCGTGGTGGAACGCCTCCCACTGAAGAACTTCTTCACTGCCGACGAGCGTCATCAGGATTACCTCGACAAGAACCCCGACGGCTATTGTCACCTGCCCCTTGAGTTGTTTGCTTTTGCCCGGAATGCCAACAAATAGGGCTTTTCGACATGTTTCAAACGCAGAATGATACATTCGCTAAAACTTTTGCAACATAAGAGCAAGAACATATGCCTGCAAACAACTACTTTTGCAGCGTGAAACCTAACATAGTAAATCGTAAAATCGTAAATTACCATCATGTTTCTCTTAGGTTATGACATAGGCTCATCCAGCGTCAAGGCGTCGCTGGTAGATGCCCAAAGCGGGCAGTGCGTAGCATCTGCGTTCTACCCAAAGAGTGAAGCACCCATCAAGGCCGTGCAGGCAGGATGGGCAGAACAGGCACCCGATGCCTGGTGGCAGTATCTGAAGGATGCCACAGCCGACGTGCTCGCCCAGAGCCATGCCGACAAAGCCGACATTAAGGCCATAGGTATCTCGTATCAGATGCACGGCCTCGTATGTGTGGACAAGGACTTGAAGCCCCTGCGCGACGCCATCATCTGGTGCGACTCGCGTGCCGTGCCTTATGGTCAGCGCGCCTTCGAGGCATTGGGCAGCGAGCGCTGTCTCAGCCACCTTCTCAATTCGCCTGGCAACTTCACAGCCGCCAAGCTTGCTTGGGTACGTGAAAACGAGCCAGACCTCTTTGCCAAGATTTACAAGGTGATGCTGCCTGGCGACTACATCGCCGCACGCCTCTCAGGCACTGCAGCCACCACCGTCAGCGGCCTCTCCGAAGGCATCATGTGGGATTTCGTCGAGGACAAGCCCGCACAGTTCTTGCTTGACTACTTCGGCATACCTGCCGATATGCTGGCCGACCGCGTGCCCACCTTCGGCCTTCAGGGTGAAGTAAACGCTGCCGCTGCTGCTGAACTGGGACTTGCCGAAGGCACACCTATTACCTATCGTGCCGGTGATCAGCCTAACAATGCCCTTTCGCTCGACGTCTTCGAACCAGGCGAGGCAGCTACCACGGCAGGCACATCCGGCGTTGTATATGGTGTCATCGACCGCGTGGGCTACGACCCCCAGAGCCGCGTCAACACCTTCGCTCACGTCAACCATCAGGCATCAGCCACCCGCCTCGGTGTGCTGCTTTGCATCAATGGCACAGGCATCCTCAACTCCTGGGCTCGCCGCAACGTAGCGCCCACAGGTATCGGCTATTCCGAGATGAACGACTTGGCCGCCCAAGCCCCCATCGGCGCTGCAGGCCTCAGCATCCTACCCTTCGGCAACGGCGCTGAACGCGTACTCTGCAACCGTGAAGTGGGCGCCAGCATCCATGGCATCAACTTCAATATACACACTCAGGCTCACCTCCTCCGTGCCGTACAGGAAGGCATCGTCTTCTCGTTCGCCTATGGTATGGAAGTGATGAATGCCATGGGCATGGACCTCAAGACAATCCGTGCCGGCAAGGCCAACATGTTCCTCAGCCCCATCTTCCGCGACACGCTGGCAGGCGTCACTGGAGCCACCATCGAGCTGTGCGACACCGACGGTTCCGTGGGTGCTGCACGTGGAGCCGGCATGGGCGCCAAGATCTATGCCGACCACCGCGAAGCCTTTGCCACCCTCAAGAAACTACAGGTCATCGAACCCGTGGCCAAGGACCAGCCCGCCTATCGTGAGGCCTACGAGCGTTGGAAGGAAAAGATCTAGAAGTCTATAATCTCTAGGGCATCTAGGAAGTAAAACAACAACCCATAACCCCATAAATCAATAAACAACAATGAAACAGTATTTCCCTGAAATCTCCGCCATTAAGTTTGAAGGCGTTGAGAGCAAGAATCCGTTGGCCTATCGCTACTACGACAAGGATCGAGTAGTCATGGGCAAGAAGATGAGCGAATGGTTCAAGTTCGCTATGGCGTGGTGGCACACCCTCTGCGCTGAGGGCGGTGACCAGTTCGGTGGTGGCACCAAGACCTTCCCCTGGAAGACAGCTGCCGACCCCGTACAGGCTGCTAAGGACAAGGCCGACGCAGGCTTCGAGATTATGCAGAAACTCGGCATCGAGTACTACTGCTTCCACGACATCGACCTCGTTGACGAGGCTGCTACCGTTGAGGAATACGAGAAGAATCTCAAGGAAGTCGTTGCTTACCTGAAGCAGAAGCAAGCCGAGACAGGCATCAAGCTCCTTTGGGGCACAGCTAATGTCTTCGGTCACAAGCGTTACATGAACGGTGCCAGCACCAACCCCGACTTCGACGTCGTGGCTCGCGCCATCGTTCAGATCAAGAATGCCATCGACGCCACCATCGAGCTCGGCGGCACCAACTACGTCTTCTGGGGCGGTCGCGAAGGCTACATGAGCCTCCTCAACACCGACATGAAGCGTGAGAAGGAGCACATGGCTACCATGCTCACCATGGCCCGCGACTACGCTCGTGCCAAGGGCTTCAAGGGCACCTTCCTCATTGAACCCAAACCCATGGAACCCTCCAAGCACCAGTACGACGTCGACACCGAGACTGTTATCGGTTTCCTGAAGGCTCACAACCTCGACAAGGACTTTAAGGTAAACATCGAGGTCAACCACGCCACCCTCGCAGGTCACACCTTCGAGCACGAGTTGGCTTGCGCAGTTGACGCCGGCATGCTCGGTAGTATCGATGCCAACCGCGGTGACTACCAGAACGGCTGGGACACCGACCAGTTCCCCATCGACCACTTCGAGCTCGTGCAGGCTATGCTGCAGATCATCCGCAATGGCGGTTTCAAGGACGGCGGCACCAACTTCGACGCCAAGACACGTCGCAACTCTACCGATCTCGACGACATCTTCATCGCTCACATCGCTGCCATGGACGCTATGGCTCACGCCCTGCTCTCCGCAGCCGACATCATCGAGAACTCACCCCTCTGCGCAATGGTCAAGGAGCGTTACTCCAGTTTCGACGCAGGCGAAGGCAAGAAGTTCGAAGAAGGTAAGATGACTCTCGAAGAGGCTTACGAGTACGGCAAGAAGGTCGGCGAGCCCAAGCAGACCAGCGGCAAGCAGGAGCTCTACGAGGCCATTGTCAACATGTATTAATCCATTGACTATTAATTAATTCTGAATTTCCACTTATTCATTATTAATTATTAATTCTAAATTAAATAAGCTCCCGCCCACGGCTCTCAAGTCCGTAGGCGGGGCTTTTCATTCCTTAATGGGACGGTGGGACGATGGGAAATGGGACGTTTTTTCCAATGTTGACGATGGATATGCGCAATCCACCGGTCTCTGCGAACAGCAACGTTGCCGATTCTTACCTCGCTGAACATCAGCTGAAAATTCAGCCCATGTAAAAGCGCCCGCAACCTTAGGTAACGAGCGCTTTCTTTATTCATTGTCACATTATTTATTTACCGAAGGGCAAACTCTGAACTGGTAAGGAGTAAAGCATCTCGAGGGAAACGCATAAAGGTATTGACGCGAAAATGGAAAAAAGAGGAAAGGGGGAAAATGGATGCGGTGTGTGAAATAGTCGGCATTTTTTTTGCTGATTCAATAATTCTCACTATTTTTGCCGACGAGAAACCAATAAAACTGTTTATATGGAAACGACTACAGCCGAAGCCATCACTTCACTTCCCGAATGGTTCTGGGGCACGATGACGCCTTTCTTTATCATTGCAATCCTGCTGATTGTTGCTACTGTTGCCTGTTATATTCCTTGGCGCAGCAATGCCATGCGCCGCCTCTCCGTCGTAGGCATCCCCGCTCTTCTGCTGGTAGCCGGGTTCATGGAACTCACGCTCTTCAGCAAATTGGGGAAAGACCATGTGGTGTGGTGGTGCGACATGGACGGGGTTGGGTTCTTCAGTGCACTCATTCGTCTGTTCCCGTTCGTGCTGATCCTGGCACTCCAGTTCCATAGTTTCTTTGCGTATCAGAATTTCATCTTTGGCCCCAAGTTGCTCAACGACCCGCACGGCTCCATCTCGCTGAAGCCGAAGGCGAAGAGTTTCCTGTGGCTCCTGCTGGTTGTAGTACTCGCCGGAGTAGCCGACCGCATAGGGCTGCAGGGGAACACGCTGAACATTGCAATCGGCTTCATCACGTTGGCCGTGCTCTTCCTGATTTTCGGCAAGCGTAATTTCGAGCAGTTTGGCTTTGGCTGGGGTGCCGCAGTAACCTTCTTTACCATCGTTTATATCCTGGGTTTCCTGTTGGCGGCATACGCTTTCATCATGGCATTACTGAAGGTTTTCTGGCAGATGGTTATCTGGGCAGCTACCGCCTTTGGCTTCTTGCATAGCGGCATCATCCGCACGGCCGAAGAAGAAGCCCATGACCGCAAGGTGAGGGAAGAGTCGCGACGTATGGAAGAGTTGCGAGATAGGCGCGATAGGAACTCATCATAACAAACGATTTTCATCAATTGACAAAAAACGGTTAAAAATATAATGTTGTTTGAAAATTCTTTGGCACTTATTTTTTTTTCTATTACTTTGCCTCGGAATCTTAAACACGATATTCACTTTTTAATACCTAAAGCTTTATGAAGAAAACATTTTTGCCACTTCTCGCAGCCATGACACTGATGCTGTCGAGCTGCTTCTCAACGGGATACGGTAATACTGCCGGCAATAATTCTACAGGCAGTGTACTGACGAATGTTCTTGGCGCAGTATTGGGCCAAGTGTTGTTGGGCGGAATGACCTTTGACCAGTCGGGGCTTCTTGGCAGCTGGAACTACAATGCTCCAAGCGCCGCCTTCACTACCCAGCAGGCTCTGGCAAAGGCTGGAGGTTCTGCCACTGTTGCCAACATGTCTTCATCGCTGGCAAGCAACTACAGCAACATCGGCATCAATCGCAACAACACTTCCTTCTCGTTCCTTGCCGGAAACAAGTTCTCGGCCAAGGTAAACGGCATCCCATTCAGCGGGACCTATGCCTATAACCAACAGAACGGCGAGATAACACTCAAGACTGCTACCGAGACCATTAAAGGCAACGTAACAAAGACCCAGAAGGGAATGGGTCTGATGTTTGACGCCAAACAGATGGCCAACATACTTCAGAAAGAAGGGAAGGTGAGCAACACTGCTGCCGTTCAAGCGGTTAGCCAGCTCGCCAAGAGTGCCAATGGTGCTCGCGTAGGCTTTGAGCTTACAAAATAAGAACGGCTCCGTCTTACAAGACCACAAAAGAAATAATCCGCTACTTCCTATAATGGAGTAGCGGATTCCTTTTATATCATTATTTGCGGTCAAAGGTTTTCTCTTTCACCTATATCCTATGTCCGTTCAACCTTGCACGATCTTGACTTCGCGCTGCGGGAACGGGATCTCGATGCCGTTGGCGGTGAGGGTTTGATAGATGATTTCCTTGACACGGCCCAGAAGCATGGTGCGCTCTTCGACAAGCATCCATAGGGCAACATAGAGATCTACGCTACTATCACCGAAGTCGGAGAAGATGACGTCGACCTTGCGGACAGGGTCTATGATGTGCTTGTCGGCAGCGTTACGCTCTTGGGCAAGAGGCTTCAAGGCCTCGATGAGGAGGCTGCGCACACGAGCCACATCGGTGCCATAAGCCACACCCACGGGCACCTTGACGAAGGCATAGCTGTGGTTGCGCGTCATGTTCTTGAAGTTACCGTTGAACAAGGCTTTGTTGAGGAACGAGATGACATAGCCGTCGAGGGTGACAACCTGCGTACTCTGGTAGGTAATGCTCTCGACCTTACCTGTGATGCCGTCGCACTCGATATAGTCGCCTACGCGCAGACGTCCCGTCATGAGCGAGAGACCATAGAAGAAATTCTCGATGAGGTCCTGCATAGCAAAACCGAGACCAGTGGCCAGACCTGCCGTGACGATGGATATGCCGCTCTTAGGTACGTTAAGGATTACGAACACAGTGATGATGTAGAGGCCCCAACATACGATGGCTATTATGTTGCGCGCCAGCGTGGTGTTGATGGATTCATCCTGCCCTGTGTGCTTGCGGAAATAGACGTAGAAGCTACGGATGGCGTAATTGAGATATCGGAAAACGAACCACAGGGCAGCCACCAGACAGAGCTTGGCAAGGGAAATCTGCACGAGGTCCTTCTGGTCGATGAAGTTCTTGAAGAAGGCCTTCTCGCAGATACTGGTCATCTCGAAGATGTCGGCGCTCCAATAGATGCTCACCAGTACTGAGGCAACAGCAAGGATGGGCACCAGCGTGAGACGGCAGAAGTCGTAGACCCAAGTGGTGGTGATGAACTTGCCCTGTTCCATGGCCTTGAGCAGTGGGGCTGCCTCGGCTTCAACATCTTCGCCGGCAAGGATGCGAGGGCGCAGTTCGGGCTTGAGGCGCGCCAGCATATAGCGGTTTTCAAACATCGACATGATGTCATAGAGGCAGGTGACAGTCATGATGGCTGCTAACTGGAACATCCACCACACCAGCACCTGGACGGACAGCAGCGTGTAGCCCACCCATGAAGCTATGCACGACACCACCATGACGAACGTGGTAATATGCGAATAAATGACATCAGATAACGGCAGAGCACGACGATGGCGGCGCACCATGAACCACTGCCACAAGGTAAAGGCCAGCAGCACAGGGGGAAACACGAGGTTGAGAATGCTGTTGGGCACCAGCACCACGCGCAGCATAATCACCAGAGACGAGAGCACCATCAGGGGAGTGTAGATAAGCGCTGCGTGGCGCATCTGATCGCCCTTGAGGCGGATGAAGATGGAGAGGAAGATGACCTCAAGCAGCCATGCCATGGTGATAATCAAGGCCGTGCTCATCTGTATGAAGTTGCGCTCGACAAAGTGGCGCACCACCATGACGGCGATGGCGAAGAGCGCTATGCCTATGACGAAGGTGAGCACCTGACGGCGCTGCTTGTTCTCGGGCTTGCGCCAGCGACGCGGCAGCAGCCAATGGAGTATGACATAGCTCAGCAACAAAGCACCGGCAAGATAGATGAGCACGAAGAGGCTGATGAACAACACAGGCACACCGCGCCATTCCGAGTATAGGCTGCTATGGCCCTTGAAGGGAGCATACTTGGTGGCGGCAGAACGACGAGCCTGCTGCATGAAGGCGGGCAGGCGCGATATAATGGAGAAATAGTTGGGGCCGCCGTTGCGATATATATTGTCCTGCAGCATCTTATAGCGCGACTGCGCGAAGGTGCCGAGTTCACGCACTTTCTGCTGCACGCTCTGGTAGTAGCTGCTCTCGGCCTCCATACTCTCGAGGAAATGTTCCATGTTATCGCGCAGCACCTGGGCATAATGCAAACAGGCGGCACGGTCCTTCAGCTGTTGGCCCGTGAGGAAGAGCGGCTCGTCGAGACCTTCCTCCGGCAACTCGTCGGTGAGCGGACGTGCCTCGTCATCGGGCAGCGCAGACTTGGATGTGTCCACCTTAGCCTCGAGCGAGTCGATGGCTCCCAGCAAGTGGCTATCGCTCTCAGAAAGCGAGTCGAGGTTGAGCACAGGCGGAATGCTGTTGAGCGACGTGATGAGAGAGTCGTAACGCTCTATTTCGCTGCGCATGAGGGCTATGACCTTGTCGTAAGGCAGTGAGCGGCCGCTGCGGTTGTCGAGCTGGCGATAGAGGTTGACGGCCTGCTGACAGGCATATGCCATGTCGAAGGTGTTGTCGAGCGTTTGAGAATAGATCATCAACCCGATCTGCTCGCATTGGTTCATGTACCACACCAGCTGCTCGTGCTGGGCAGCGCCTTGCTGCTCATAGCGCGCCATAAAGGCTTGCTGACGTCGGTAGTCGGCTTGCAGCTCGGCACGCAGCACGCCCAGCGTGCGTGCCAAGTCGCGCTCCTTGAGCACAGCCCACGATGGCACGGCAGCCACTATGCAGGCTACGAAGATTAGGAGAATACGTTTCATAATCATAAAAAGTAAAAGCCTCACTATCAGTTCCTAAAGGATAATGGTGAGGCTTGTATGATGTGAATGTGTTAATCGTAATATTCGTGACGGGCAGCGGCCAGTGTGTTCTGCATAAGCATGCAGATAGTCATGGGACCTACGCCGCCTGGCACGGGGGTTATCTGCGATGCAATGGGCGCCACGCTCTGGAAGTCGACATCGCCCTGAAGACGGAAACCGCTCTTGCGTGAAGCATCAGGCACGCGAGTGGTGCCTACATCGATGATCACAGCACCAGGCTTTACCATATCGGCAGTGACAAAGGCCGGCTGGCCTATTGCAGCGATGATGATGTCGGCCTGACGACACTCTTCCTTCAACGTCTTCGAACGTGAGTGGCACACGGTCACTGTAGCATCGACGCCTTTCTGCATCATCAACTGCGACATGGGTTTGCCCACGATGTTTGAGCGGCCGAGTATAACGCACTTGGCGCCAGATGTCTTCACCTCGTAGCGGCGCAACAGCTCAAGAATGCCCTTAGGCGTGGCCGATACGAAAGCCGGCAGGCCGATAGCCATGCGACCCACGTTGATGGGATGGAAGCCGTCGACGTCCTTGTGATAGTCAATAGCCTCAATGACCTTCTGCTCGTCTATATGTCGCGGCAGGGGCAGCTGAACGATGAAACCGTCGATGTCGGCATTGGCATTGAGCTTGTCGACCTCTGCCAACAGGTCAGCCTCGGTTATGTCGTCCTCGAAGCGAAGCAGTGTGCTGCGGAAGCCGCACTCCTCGCACGCGCGTACCTTATTATTTACGTATGTCTCAGAGCCTCCGTCGTGGCCGACGAGTATGGCTGCAAGATGAGGGCGCTTGCCGCCTGCGGCCACTATGCGCTCCACTTCCTGCTTGATTTCTGCCTTAATAGTAGCAGCTGTGGCTTTTCCGTCGATTAACGTCATTAGTTTAATGTTTAATAATTAATGTTTAATGTAAAAAACCTCTGCTCTTCGCGTTGTCTATAGTCTAAGGTATCTACAATAAACTATAAACCTCAAACTATAAACTTCGCGCAGTTCACGGGGCGTGCTATCTCCTCGGCATCTTTGCCATCATCTGAGCCATCTTCGGGTCTGTGACCATCTTCATCATCTTGCGAGTCTGGTCGAACTGCTTGATAAGACGATTGACGGCCTGAATGTCAGTGCCTGAACCGGCTGCTATGCGACGGCGGCGTGAGGTGTTGAGCAAATCAGGGTGACTGCGCTCCTTGGGTGTCATCGAGAGGATGATGGCTTCGATGCTCTTGAAGGCATCGTCGTCGATATCGATATCCTTCAGGGCCTTGCCCACACCAGGTATCATGGAGGCCAGATCCTTGATGTTGCCCATCTTCTTGATTTGCTGTATCTGGGAGTAGAAGTCGTTGAAATCGAACTGGTTCTTGCGAATCTTCTTCTCCAAACGACGAGCTTCTTCCTCATCGTACTGCTCCTGAGCGCGCTCAACGAGGCTGACGATATCACCCATACCCAAAATACGGTCGGCCATACGAGCCGGATGGAAGGGATCTATGGCCTCCATCTTCTCGCCTGTGCCCACAAATTTGATGGGCTTGTCGACTACGGTTCGGATTGAGAGGGCAGCACCGCCACGTGTATCACCGTCGAGTTTGGTGAGCACTACGCCCGTATAGTCGAGGCGATCGTTGAATTCTTTGGCAGTGTTGACAGCATCCTGACCTGTCATGGCATCAACCACGAAGAGCGTTTCATCAGGCTCAATGGCCTGCTTTATGGCGGCAATCTCCTGCATCAGCTTCTCGTCGATGGCCAAGCGGCCGGCGGTATCCACGATGACAGTGTCGTAGCTCTTAGCCTTGGCCTCGTGGATGGCGTTCAGTGCTATCTGTACAGGATCCTGCGAATCAAGCTCCATATACACCGGCACGTCGATCTGCTCACCCAGCACGCGCAACTGCTCGACAGCAGCAGGACGATAGACATCACATGCAGCAAGCAACGGACGACGCTGGCGCTTGTTCTTGAGCATATTAGCAAGCTTGGCAGCGAAAGTGGTCTTACCGGCACCATTCAAGCCAGCCATCA
Organism: Bacteroidaceae bacterium; assembly: GCA_016286165.1. Classification (GTDB taxonomy): domain Bacteria; phylum Bacteroidota; class Bacteroidia; order Bacteroidales; family Bacteroidaceae; genus Physcousia. The sequence goes on from JAEESE010000004.1 coordinate 127,761, forward strand.
AAATGACAGCAGGGCGACTCTTGAGGTCCAGTTCGGACGTCTCGCCACCCATGAGCAGCGCGAGCTCGTCGTGCACTATCTTCACCATCATCTGCTGCGGCTTCACGGCTGTAAGCACGTTCTGACCGAGTGCTTTCTGCTTGACAGTGTCAGTGAACTGTTTGGCTACTTTATAGTTGACGTCGGCATCGAGAAGGGCGCGGCGTACGTCCTTAAGTGTCTCGGCGACGTTGATCTCTGTGATTTTGCCTTCACCCTTCAGTATCTTGAATGAGCGTTCAAGGCGTTCTGATAAATTTTCAAACACGGCTGTTTATAATTGAGAGTTCAAAGTTATTTCAATACAATAACCTCGTCCACGACGACACCGTCGTCCATGGCTGCAAACACAATGTCATGGCTGCCAGTGCGCTTAGACACAGGCAGGTAGGCACGCACTACGGCATAGTTCTGCAGTACGTTCTGCTTCCATTGCTCGCTGCGCCCTTCAGTGTTGTAGACAAACATCATAGGCGACGAGCCGTCGAGAGAGAGTGTGAAACGCTGGCGCTCCTCGATAGGATGAGTAGGCAGCATATGCACCTCTACCTCAACACGCTGCTGCGAAGCAGGGAAGGCATACTGGAAACTATATGTGAGGTTGCAATCCTTAGGCACTGGCATGGCACGTATGCTGGCGCCAAGGCCCAACACAGGATCGAGGACAGAGTTGCCTGAGAACGATGAGTTGTTGTACGAAGCACCATAGAAGGTGGCTATCGTAGGACGATCGACAGGCATAGGATCAGGCACTGCCACGTGTGGAACGGGCTGGAACACCGACAGAGCACGTGGATTGGAATTCATGATTCCCTGCCACTTACCACCACGCTGGGCATTGTATTGTATGGTGAGTTGCTGTATGCGATTGTGTGCATTGTCGCTGCGCTGCCACGTCTGCTGAACACTCTCGCGCGAGAGGTAGCTGATGCCATGGCGGGCGAGCTGGGCACAAGCAAACTTCTCGTTCTGAAGGGCAGCACACATTATAGGATATTCCACCAATTGGAAGAAAGCATCATAGCGGGCAGGATGAGCCTTGCGCACACTATCGGCCAACCAACGCACGTTGCGCTGCATGAGATCGTAGCGAGTCAGACGATGACGAAGCTTCTTCTCGCTCCAAGGCAAGTCGCGTATGGCCGACCAGTTGACATTGCCTCCTGCCGGCTCCTCTACGCGCGTGCCAGCCAAGTGTTCCGGCTTGCGCTGGAAAGCGAGATGATAGTGTTCCTTGAGGTATATCGACAGCAGTCGGGCCACATCACGACCAACGTTCATGGCCATAAACTCCTCGATATGCTTGCCCACTGAGAGCTCGCGTACGGCTTCCAAATTCCAAGCCATGTCCATGAATAGCGAGATCTGATACTCTGAAGGCTTGATATCGCCCACATTGAGCACCCACATGCGCGAAGCCCCATGATAGGCTGCCTCTGACAACTGCTGGAACATAAGGAACGGGCTTGCTGTGCCCAACCACAGGTAGTCGTGCGGACGGCCCCAATAGGATATATGGTAGTAAACACCATTGCCGCCTGAGCGTGCGCGCTCGCGTTCGTTAGGGAAATGACGTATGTAACCGTAGTTGTCGTCGGTCCACATCAGCGTCACGTCGTCAGGCACATGCAGACCGGCCTTGTACTGGTCCATCACCTCTTTATAGGGTATGAACACCTGGGGCACCATGTACAGCGACTTGGTGATATACTTTCCGAGGATACCGCGCTGGGTAGTAATGACTTGTTCGAGGGCACGGCGGCTCTCATCAGCATCTTCGTAGCCCTGCATAGCTCCGTCGTGCACACCTCGCATACCAAGGGTGTAGACCATTGGCAGATTCGCCGTTTCAGCCACTCGCCGCTCCCAGAAAGCTGTCACGGCATTGCTGTTGGTGGCCCAGTTGTAGTCGCCCTGTCCGCGTCGCGGCCATTCGCCTGCTACGTCACAAGCCAGAGGCTCACAGTGGCTTGAGCCGAGATAGATGCCATAGCGACTGGCAAGCTCAGCATTTCCTGCCGTCAGGAAGAAAGGCAGCGTCTGCTCGTGCATAGGAGGCCAGTAGAGGTTAGCGCGCAAACGAAGCATCAGCTGGAAGATACGCTCGGTGGTGCGAGGGCCTATTGCGCCCAATTCATTTGGCTCGTAGTTGAACACAACCCATGGAAGGAAGCCGAAATCCTCGTCGTTGATAAAGATGCCGCGAAATAAAACGTCAGGGGACTGCTGCGTGTGAAAGCCTTCAGGCAAGGTAAATTCCTGACGCAACTCCGGTTCCACATCTGCCCACCACTCCCAAGGCGACACACCAAGTTGGCGCGTCAGCTCGATAATACCATAGGCTGTGCCAGCAGCGTCGCTGCCTGCAATCACAAGATGTCCATCGGCATCAACCGCCATGACAAAGGCCTGCTTACGACCTACTAGGTAGTCGAGATTAATGCCCGAACGTGCAATGCGCTTGGCATTGGAGCCTCCCATAGTGCCAATGATGATGCTGGCGTCGTGGTCGGTTATCTCCAGATTAATGCCTAGCACGCGCTGTACATCACCCTGCAGCATATCAACTGCAGTGAGTACCACAGCCTCCTCATCGGCACTGACCGATGCCTTGGTCGGAGCGGCATAACGTAAAACGAAAGCGCTGGCCTGCATGGTCAGCGCTATCATGGCCACGACTATTGTCGAGGCTGTACGTTGCATTGTAGAACCTGTCATGAAGCGCATGGCTTAGTTAGCAGGTGCCTCTGCGGGAGCTTCTGCGGCAGGCGCATCAGCTGCGGGGGTCTCCTGCACGTCTGTGGCAGGAATGCCAGGCAGATTGGTAGGAGCTGTGGCTTTCTGCTCGGTGGCTGCATTCTCCATAACGGAGGCGTCGCTGCCTGCGCGAGGAATAAAGAATACTGAAGCTACGCTGAACACTACCATTGCAGCTGCCAGTCCCCATGTGAGTTTCTCAATGACGTCGGTGGTCTTGCGCACGCCCATCACTTGGTTGCCGCTAGCAAAGCCGCTGGCGAGACCGCCTCCCTTGGACTCCTGGACGAGTACGATGAGGCACATGAAGATTGATGCGATGACCACAAGGATTACAAGTAGATTGTACATTTTGTTTAACTATTATTTGATTATTATTCTCGTTGTTTCGTAGGCCGTTATTCCTCTGTTTTATGGCTTTCATTGACCAATAATTTCTCAAGGAACCGGATTTGGTCTGCAAAGTAACGGTTTTTTTGTGGATAAAGCAAACTTATTCGCCGAATTATTTCAATTGCCTTAGCATATTTGCCTTGTTTGATGTAAATTCGTGCCAAAGTCTCAGTAAAATAGGTGTCGGAAGTGTCGTTTTGTTCTTCTACGTCGTCGACTTCGTCATCGGCACTTTCTTCTATCTTCTGAGGTGACTGTTCGACAGGTTTGACGAGCTTGACAGGTTCCGTTGGGATGACTTTCGGCTCTTCATGTTCATCGGCCATGGGCTGCGCATCGTCAAGCTGAAGCAGGTAGGCTGTATAGTCGACAGCTGCTTCGGCCGGTCTGGGGCGCCGCTGCTTAGGTTGCGGTTGAGGCTGCTGGCCAAGGAAGGTGTCGATGAGCGAGATGGTGCGATCGGCCGGCTGCTGAGGTGCGGAGCCCTGCTTCACTGCTGCCACGGCCGTGTCAGCAGTTATGGCAGCCTGCAGAACATCGGTTTCGAAGAGTTCGAAAAGACGTTGGCGGTCGGGCATGCAGACTGCAGCACGGCTCAGTTCCTTGCCAAAGCGCTTATCCTGCAGTTGATAAAGACCGCGCAGAAGCAACAGACGGGCTGCCTGGAACGATGGGTATTGTTCTACCAACTCGTAAAGTTCATCGACAACGGCTGCATCAATGAGTTCAGGATTCTTTATGTAAGTAGTTATGGATTGCATTACGATTAACTTTGAGCTAAAAGCTGTATGCTATGTGCACTTAACGATAACCTAAGCACTTAAAGATTAATGAATTAAACAGATGAACTTGAGCTACCAATTGGCCACGGTGGCATTGAAGATCTGGTCGGTAATGTCCTTGGTCATCTGCGTCACGAGCTCTTCCTGTACGTTGACAAGTTGCTGAGTAGCATCGTATTCCGTGGTAGCCGAGAACTGGCGTTCGAAGTCCTCCTTATGGTTCTTATTGTTAGTAAAGCGCACGTTGACCGTCATCTTCAGCTGCACCTGCGAGCTGTAGCCGTCGCTGCCAACGCCCTTGTTGAACTGGTCGAAGCCTGTTATCTCGCCAGATATCACGAGGTCTCCGCCACGCTTCACCTGCTGCAGTTTGGTTTGTTGGGCGAAGATATCGGTGAGTTTATTGTTGAAGATCGACTGCATAGGCGCCCAGACATAGGCCGAACGTATTGGGAACTGGTCAATCTGAATGGTCTTGGTCTTGGTATAGTCGATGCTTGCACCATTGAACTTGTAGGAAATGGCGCAAGATGAGAGAAGGAGGACTAAGCTCCCCATCCATACCAGCAGTTTATATTTCTTCGAGTCCATATTCCTTGATTTTACGATACAAAGTACGCTCACTGATATGCAGTTCCTCAGCAGCTTTCTTGCGTCGCCCACGATTCTTCTCAAGAGCTTTGATTATGAGGCGTTTCTCCTGATCTTCGATGGAAAGAGATTCCTCGACATATTCCTCGGCATAAGGCGTAGAGTCGGCATGGATATGCGCATTATGCTCGTCCACTCCGCTTGTGTGCATATGCTGATGGCTCACGATGGGCACCACCTCAGCATCTGTCAAAGGTACGGTAGGCGAAACGGCTACGCCAGAGCCGGCCACCACCGTGGGTTGGTGCATTGTCGAGAGTTGCTGCTTCAGGTCACTGACTTCACGATGCAGAGCGTTTATCATCTGGAAAAGCATCTCACGTTCGTTATCATAGGAGTGAGTGCCGCCCTGAGCTTGACTAACGCGCACGAGTCCTCCGTTTTCCTCAATAGTCGGCCATATCTCGTAGTCGGAAAGCACTTCGGGCGTTACAACACGCGAGTCACGCATGAGAATGGACATTTGCTCAGTCAAGTTCTTAAGCTGACGTATGTTGCCTGGCCATTTATACCGTTTCATCACCTCTTCAGCCTCGGGCGAGAGGGTGATACGCTCTGGCATCTGGTACTTGGCTGCTATCTCCATGGCAAATTTCTTGAAGAGCAGCAGTATATCATCACCGCGTTCACGCAACGGTGGCATCTTGATGGGGATGGTGTTGAGACGATAGAAGAGGTCCTCGCGGAAACGTCCTTCGCGTATTGCCATCTGGATATTGACATTAGTAGCCGCCACAACACGCACATTGGTCTTGCGGACCTCGCTTGAACCGACTCGGATGTACTCGCCATTCTCAAGCACACGCAGCAGGCGTGCCTGAGTGCTCAACGGCAATTCACCCACCTCATCAAGGAAGAGCGTGCCTCCGTCGGCTGCTCCGAAATAGCCCTCATGCTCGCCTATGGCGCCCGTGAAAGCTCCTTTCTCGTGGCCGAACAGTTCGCTATCGATAGTACCTTCGGGTATGCTTCCACAGTTTATGGCGAAGTATTTACGCGTGCGGCGTAAGCTGTTGTCGTGGATAAGTCGAGGAATAATCTCCTTACCCACGCCGCTCTCGCCAGTTATAAGCACTGATAGATCCGTCTTAGCCACTTGCAAGGCGGTGTCGATGGCATGGTTCAAGGCTTCGCAGTTGCCCACGATGCCGTAGCGTTGTTTTATGGGTTGAAGGTCTTTTGCGTCCACCTAATAATATAGTTTTTTTCTAATCCCTAAACTCTATTCCTTAATCCTTATTCCTTAATCCTTATGACAACTACCCACGCTCACTGCGGTCGCGCTTGTCAACGTAGAGTTTCTCAAGGGGATTGGCATGAGCCGTGTCCCAAGCCCGGCGGTTGCGGCAGATGTCGATAGCTGTATACACAGCCTGACGGAATGAATTCTCATCGGCAACACCTTTGCCTGCGATGTCGTAGCCTGTGCCATGGTCAGGCGAAGTGCGAACTATGTCGAGACCCGCTGTTACATTGACACCAGATTCCATAGCCAACATCTTGAAGGGTACGAGTCCCTGGTCGTGGTACATGGCAAGCACAGCGTCGTAGTGCTCATATGCTCTCGTGCCGAAGAAACCGTCAGCAGCAAATGGTCCGTAGGTTACGATACCTTCTTCCTCAGCCTTAGCTATAGCGGGAATAATTACTGTCTGCTCCTCGTTGCCCAGCAAACCGCTGTCGCCAGAATGAGGATTGAGCGCCAATACGGCGATACGAGGATTGGAGATTCCGAAATCACGGCAGAGCGATGCATGAAGGGTGCGCAGGCGTGCCAGCACACGTTCCTCAGTGATGCCCTCTGCCACCTTGGCAATGGGCTTGTGAGTAGTCACGAGAGCCACACGCAGGCGCTCGCAAACAAGCATCATAAGCACTTGCTGGCCTTCGCGCCCAACTCTGTTTTGGATGTACTCCGTATGACCTGGAAAGCGGAATGAGTCGTTCTGGATAGTAGCCTTGTTGATGGGAGCTGTGACCACAGCGTCAAGAAGGCCGGCCTGCCAGTCCTTCATGGCGCGCTCAAGGGCTACGAAAGCTGCGCGTCCAGCCTCTTCCGTTGGCTGTCCGAGGTCAATCTTAACCTCGTCAGCCGTACAATGAATGAGGTTTAAGACTCCGTCTATTGTATCGTTTGGCGAGCTGATGGTGTTGTAATTGGTCTGCAAATCCAACGTCTTGCGATGGTAGCTTGCCAGCTTAGGCGAGCCGTAGACGATGGGTGTGCAAAGCTCGAACATCGTAGGATCGGCAAAAGTCTTAAGGATAATCTCATAGCTGATGCCATTGGGGTCGCCGTGAGTGATGCCTATTTTAAGTTTTTCCATTAAAGTTATATATTTGTAAGTGGTTGATATTCATTTCATTTAACCTTTTCTCACCTATCCACTGCCGTAAAGGCCACAGCCATGCAGCGAAGGGCAATTAAGGCTTGGATCATAGACCATCAAAGGTTTAGGCCAACTAAGCCAGGGATGCAGGCAAATTAGGTTGGGGATGCAGGCCAATTAGGTTGGGGATGCAGGCCGATTAGGTTGGGGATGTAAATTGTTCGGTCGCGACCGAACGACCGATATGACCGGTCGTGTTGCAGCCCACGTCCTAACGTGAATGGCTTTACTTGCGTTGACGTGCCGCCTTACGATCCTCTGCAGTGACGGCGACCTCCTCCATTGTGGTGACGATGGGCGAGGTCTGCTCATCAGGCAGATTGAGTGTGTAGAGCGAGCCTTCGAGGCGGCGCATCAGACCTCGTTTCATCTTTTCGGGAGCAAAGACGAAGCCTTCGACCACGATGACGATATTGCGAGTAGTATCGACGCGTGAATGACTGACGAACGGGCCGCCCATACCATCGTTCTCCATATACCACAGGCCGCGGGCTTCCATGGCATACTGATTGTGTACGACGATGGGCTTGACAGTTGTGCACAAGGTGTCTGTAGCCATGTGCATGGTAGGCAGTGTGCCTGGGATGTTCGCTGCCATAACGCTGTCGCGCTTTGCCAGAACATATTGTTTGTTGAAGGTTTGCGGACCTTCGTACGGATAGCTGTACATGCAGATGTTCACCATGCCAGAAGCCCCGTTGGAACTTGTCCAGAAGAAGTTTTCGCCTTTCTTGTAACTCTTTATCTCGTCAGGAGCATGGAATTCGCAGTCGAAGATTTCCTTGGCCAACTCAGCAGTTTTCTTGGAATACTTGTCCTTAAGTTCTTTGACGAGGCGGTTCATCTCCATCTTCGTCAGGAAATCAATGATATCCTGTCCGTGGTCAAAACAGAAATCAGCAAACTCCTCTGGCGTAGGGCTTTGTATTGTAAGAACTATCTGGTCGATGGCATACTTGTCACGTGTGAATTTCATCGACGTCTTCGTGTATATTTGTTTGTTGATATCCACGAGGATGATGTTGCGGAAGATGTTTAACACATGATCAAAGTGCCAGGGCTCAACGTGCGAGATATGGAACGAACGCTCAGGCTGAGGGAGGCCAGGGATATCAGTGTCGAGCACGGCAAAGAGAGCACGGCCCTGCTTTGCCTCCCAGTCGCGATCGCTCATCACCACCATCACCTCGTATGGCCGTCCGCTGGCACGCGGCACCACAAATTCTTTCTTGCAGGAAGCAAAAAGGAAAGTGACAAGGAGAAGGAAGCCTACTCTCCAACCCCTCCATCCTAATGATGGGAATATATGTTTTTGCATGTTGGTAAAACTTGTATTACTTATATTCATTATGTCATGGTTTAAAATGGATTCTATCTTGATGTATATTTACTATCCTACCTACAATGCAGGAGCCGAGGGCTGGATATTCTGCTCTTTAGTATTAAGCAACCCACAAGCTGCGTCAATATCCTGACCACGCGAAGCACGTATGGTGCAACGGACATTGCGATGCGTCAGGTAATCGCGGAAAGCAGCCATTCGCACTGGGTCTGCCTCACGGAATCGGTCTTCATCGGGCAAGGCGTGCCAGCGGATAAGGTTCACGCGGCACTCCAATCCACTAAGCAGGCGCACGAGCTCGCGCGCGTAGCGGTTGCTGTCGTTTTGGCCTCCGAAAACGATGTATTCAAACGATAGGCGTCTTTGGCCGGTCCAATCGTATTCATGCAGCAATTCCAGCATCTCTGTGAGCGAATAGCTCCGTTCGGCGGGCATGATGGCAGCACGCTCTTCGGGGAAGGGATTGTGCAAGCTAATGGCCAGATGGCACGGACTCTCGTCGAGAAAACGCTTCAAGCCCTTGCGCAAACCTGCTGTAGACACGGTGATGCGACGCGGACTCCATGCCCAACCATAATCGGCCATCAAATGACGTGTGGCAGCAAGCACGGCATCGAGGTTGTCGAGAGGCTCTCCTTGCCCCATGAACACTATGTTCGTCAACCGCTCGCGCTCAGGCAGGGAATATATCTGATTGAGAATATCAGCCACAGAAAGCTGACCTTGGAAGCCCTGACGACCAGTCATGCAGAAACTGCAAGCCATGCGACAGCCCACCTGACAACTGACGCACACAGTGCCACGATCATCATCGGGGATGAACACGGTCTCCACTGTGTGTCCGTCGAGCGTGCCAAACAGGTATTTCGAAGTGCCATCAGCACTATGTTGCTCAGCCAGAGGTGCCGAGAAACCTACATCGTAGTGCTCGGCAAGCTTCTTACGTGCTGCCACACTGATATTGCTCATGCGTTGAATATCGCCCTCACCCTTTTGGTATATCCATTGAGCCAGCTGCTTGGCTGAGAAGGCTGGCATGCCGAGCTCCAAGACAACAGTCTTCAGCTCCTCAGGCGTCATGCCCAGGAGAACAGGTTTGGGTGTCGTTGTAGTACTCATTTCCATCTTTATTGTCTTGCCTCGCGCACGCGCGCATAAATTTAAATATGTTACTTCGTCTCACATTGGCAAGACGATAGCAACGCAGCAGATGCCACCTCAATGACGCCTACTGCGCTGCAAATGTACGCAAAGCCGCTTGAACGGCAAAGCATTTAATAAATTTTATGCCAAAATGGCAGTAATTTTAATCTCTACTACGCCCAAACAGACGCAAGATGTAGAGGAAAAGGTTGATGAAGTCGAGGTAAAGCGACAATGCTCCGAGTATAGCTACGCGGCGTGGAGCGGCTGCATCGCCATAGACTTCGGCTGCCTCGCTCATGGCCTTGATGCGTTGAGTGTCGTAAACAGTGAGACCTACGAAGATGAATACACCTAAGTAAGTGATGATTGCATCAAATGTAGAGTTTGCCCAGAAGATGTTCACCAACGAGGCTACGATAAGTCCTATCAAAGCCATCAGCAGGATGCCGCCAAGGCTAGAGAGGTCGCGTTTGGTGGTGTAGCCGAAGATGCTCATGGCTCCGAAGGTCAGCGCCGAGGCTGCAAAGGCCTGATAGATAGTGCCTATGGAGTAGGCAAAGAAGATGCTGGCCAATGTAAGGCCGTTGACCACGGAGTACAGCAGGAACAGTGCCGTGGCTTGAGCCGGCGACAAACGATTGATGCCCCACGACACGCCCATCACAAGGCCCAGTTCAATGATGCATAGTATCCAAATGGCTGCGTTGTTGCCATAGATAAGTTGCAACATGGCTGGAGAATTAGCTGTGAAGAACGCTGTGCCAGCCGTGAGCAACAGGGCGGCCGTCATCCACATATAGACACGCGTCATAATGCCGGAAAAGCCGATACTGCGGGAAGTAGTGGTGCTCATTCCCTCGCCACGGTCGTAGTGATCTTGAATTTCGATGTAGTCTTTCATAATGATTTTACCTGTTAAAAAAGAGGGCACGGACATCCGCGCCCTCTTATTACCTTGCAAGATGTATGCCAAATGCTTATCCCTGACCTACATCTTTATGTTTTTTTATCACTTTTTAGGGTGAACTTTCTTAGTCTTCTTGATTTTCTCCTTGTCGTACTTGTCCCAGAGTTTCTTCTTAGCGCAGAGAGCTTTCTGAGCCTCAGTGCTCTTTAATGCAGCGGCCTCGGCTGCTGCTTCAGCTGTAGGATCAGCCCAAGCGAACTGGAAGCCCTGAACCTTGTTCCATGCACCACGGGTGAAGTCGGGGAAGGCGACGCTGGCGCAGTTGTTGTCCATGGACAAAGCACCTAATTCAGCCAAGCAGCACCATTCAGCAAGGTCGTAGACATCCATATCAAGAGGAAGTCCATTCTGTAGGCAATACACAAGACGTGCATCCATGAAGAAGTCCATACCGCCGTGGCCGCCTACTTTCTGTGCCATCTCACCATACTTCTTGATAATGGGGTGGGTGTACTTAGCCACGAGAGCATCGTGCTCTGCCTTGGGCAGGAAGCCATGGCTTGAGAGATCGTCGACCTTAGGTGCAACGCCGCTTGCGCTAAGCTGGCTCTTGTCGAGAGCGAAGTGCTGTTCGGGGTACTTGGTGGCATAGCCCTTTGTGCCAGTAAGCTTGAACAAACGGTTATAAGGTTGAGGATTCATGACGTTGTGCTGAATTTCTACGACCTTACCTTCGGCAGTGCGCATGAGGGTGGTAGTCTGGTCGCCATTGCGGTAGTTGGCAGGGCGCTTGCCAGTCTTAGCCTCAACGTAGTCAGGACCATGCACGGCCTTGGTGTCCATAGCCACGAGTGTGGTGAAGCGGTCGCCACGATGGATGTTCATCGTAAGTGCCACAGGGCCTAAGCCGTGAGTAGCATAGACGTCGCCACGATTCTCCATATTGTACTTCATGCGCCATCCGAGTTGATCAGGATCGCTGCCGTTAGGATTCTTCCAGTAGTAATCCCAGAAGTCATCAAGGTTGTGGATATAAGCGCCTTCGCCACGCAGAATCTCGCCGAATACTCCGTGCTGAGCCATATTCATAGCGTTGAGCTCATACCAGTCGTAGCAGCAGTTCTCAAGAATCATGCAGTGCTTACGAGTACGTTCGCTAAGATCAATGAGTTCCCAGCACTGAGCCAGATTCATTGCCGACGGCACTTCGATAGCGGTGTGCTTACCATTCTCAAGAGCACATTTGGCAACAGGGAAGTGGTGATCCCAGTCGGTGGCTACATAAACGAGGTCGATATCAGGACGACGGCACAATTCTTCGTAGCCTTTCTCGCCGCTGTAGATAGCGGCAGGGGGCAGTCCTGCGTCGCGCAGGTACTTCTGACAAGCCTCTGCACGTGCCTCAACATAGTCGCAGAGAGCTACAATCTGTACACCTGGGATGTATGTCCAACGGGCCACAGCACCTGGACCACGCATGCCCAGGCCGACGAAAGCCACGCGAACGGTCTCGAGCTTAGGGGCTGTCAACTGCAAGACATCGGTTTGTCCTGCAGCACGTGCAGGTGCGTTAATGACTATTGTTCCTTTGTCCCAGTGCCAATCTTTGTCGGTTACTGAGAGCGATTGTGCGCTGGCTGCCAACGACATGACGAGGACTGCAGCAAGTGTCAAAAGCTTTTTCATGATTGTTTTTGAGTTAGTTTTTTCAATAAAGTTTGATTATTTTGGTGCAAAGATAGTATGAAAAGATGAAAAATGCCTATCTTTGTGGCAAATTTTTTAAAAAACTTATCACTAATGCCTCAAATTAGCTGTTTTCTGCCTTTCGCCAACGAGCAGGAAGGGCGTTTTACTATTGATACACTGAAAGCTGACACTAATGTGGCAAGCGTTAGCCTTATCGACAACCCTTTTCAGACTAAGACGCTCCGCCAAATAGCCGGCGAAGTTGCAACGGAATACATTCTATTATATACCAAGCAGTTTGACCTACAATTAGGATATCAAGCGTTGACGCGCCTCATTACCATTGCCGACGACACTGGCGCCTCGATGCTGTATGCCGACCACCGTCAGCAACTACCATCAGGCGAGGTGCAGATGCGCCCTCTCATTGATTATCAACTAGGTTCAGTGCGCGACGACTTTGATTTAGGTTCTGTGCTCCTGCTTCGTTCTGAGGACGTCAAAGAGTACTTTGCCCAGGAGCACATACGCGAATACCAATTTGCCGGATTATACGACTTGCGTCTCTTCCTGTCGCGTAAGATGTTGCCTGTGCATGTCAGCGAACCTCTTTACACTGAAGTGGAAACAGACACGCGCCTCTCCGGGCAAAAGCAGTTCGATTATGTTGATCCTCGCAACAGGGCACGCCAAATAGAAATGGAACGTGCTTGCACACGTCATCTCAAGGAAATAGGAGCACTATTGGCGCCAGATGAATTCGACGAGATAAAGTTCGACGAGGAAGACTTTCCTGTAGAGGCTACCGTCGTTATTCCCGTACGCAACCGTGTGAGAACTATAGAAGATGCCATCCGCAGCGTGTTGAAGCAGAAAACCACGTTCCCGTTCAATTTGATTGTGGTTGATAATCACAGCGACGACGGAACGTCGGAGGCCATAGAACAATGCAAGGCTCAATCAGGAACAGTAGGCGAAAACACTCTTATTCATCTAGTCCCTTCTCGCGATGACTTGGGCATAGGCGGCTGTTGGAATCTGGCTGTGCATCATCCACAATGCGGACGATTCGTGGTGCAGCTGGACAGCGACGACCTCTACAGCGGCGAGGACACCTTACAGCGCATCGTGGAAGCGTTCCGCGAGCAACGGGCAGCGATGGTCATCGGATCGTATCGCATGACGGACTTCCAATTGAACACCTTGCCTCCAGGACTCATCGACCATCGTGAGTGGACACCTCAGAACGGGCGCAACAATGCCTTGCGCATCAATGGCTTAGGCGCTCCACGCGCATTCTTCACGCCAGTGTTACGCAAAATTCAGATTCCCAACACAAGCTATGGCGAGGATTATGCCTTAGGACTAATGATAGGTCGGCGATATCGCATCGGACGCATCTTCGAAGAACTATACCTATGCCGACGTTGGGAAGGCAACAGCGATGCAGCCCTAAGCATCGAAAAGGTAAACAAGAACAACCTATACAAGGATCAGTTGCGCACAAGCGAGATTCTTGCACGACAGGCTATGAACCGCAAATGGCGTCGTGAGGTGACTGAGGACGAAGTGGAAGCTTTCTTCGAACAGGAACTGAACGACTGGCCTGAAGCACGTGAGCGTTATGAAGCCCTTAAAGCTAATGTACAGCTGAAAGCCCTGCCGCTGAACGAGCTTAGCAGCGCCAAGAACGATGAAGGCTCTGCACCTTCCATGAGCAACGATTTCGCGATGACAGCCCAATGGAATCCTGCCCGCATTGTGTCGACAGGTGCTAAGATAGACAAGGCGAGCATAGCCGCCCGCCCATGCTTCCTCTGCGACGAGAACCGTCCTAAGGAGCAGCACTCACTGATGATTGAGCACCACTACCAAGTGCTCATCAACCCCTTCCCTATTCTACCCGAGCACTATACAATACCAACACGCCGCCACAAGCCTCAAAGCATCTGGGAGCATTTTGGCACCATGCGTCATCTGGCATGGACTATGCCTCGGCATATCGTGTTCTACAACGGACCAGTATGCGGAGCTTCGTGCCCAGACCATATGCATCTGCAAGCCGGCTCACGTGGCGTTCTTCCCATTGAACGCGACTGGAGTCTTTTCGAAAATCAGCTTGAAAAGCTTTACCCGTTGACTGGCGGCGAGACACAGGAGATGGAGGATCGTGGCAACACCAGCCAGCGTTGCGGCCTGTTCCTCTTGAAGAATTACGTATGTCCAGTTTTTGTCATAAGATCTCTTCCCGAGGAAACTGACAGCTTGCTTTGCCAACGCCTATATCGCGCCTTGCCTATAATAGAAGGTGAGAACGAACCTCGAATGAACGTCATCTGCTGGCGCGAACAAGGCAATGAGAGCCGAAGCGACGAGATAGTTACATTAGTGTTTCCACGTAAGAAACACAGACCAGATTGTTACATGGTTGGGGAAGGGCCTGATTCTCTTTTAGTTTCACCTGGAGCTCTTGATATGGGCGGCCTCATAATTACCCCTCGCGAAGAGGACTTTAAGAAGATCACAACCGAATGGGCTGTGAAGATCCTCAGAGAAGTGACGATGACCAAGGAAGAGTTGGAACCTATCATTGAAGAGGTTACTGACAGACCACTTCAGCCCTCTCCACTCTCCAACAAGAGTGAGGGCGGCAACCCCATGACTAATGAAAAGAATCATGAATCTCAAAATCACTCTTCGTTTGCCGAACACAGCGACGGCCTTCTACAAACCACAGCTGGAAGTGCTGGGAACGGGTCATTACTTGTCGGCCTTCTCTCTGCTTCTGCCGTACGATTCAACCTCAACGGTTCTTTCACAGCTAAGGGCAACACGCTCTCTGGAGAGCAGGAGGTAACCTATAGCGACGGCGGCTTGCTTTGGAACGGGCAAGTGTATCGCCAACTCACTTTCCGTCCGGCTGACGAGTCATCAAGCTTCACCTTGGAAGACGTAGTTATAGGCAAAGATTTCCATTGGGAGCGTCGAGAACGTCAGACCTTCCTTGGCACATTGCGTTTGGTTGTTGATGAAGAGAATATTGTATGTATCAACGACATAGACATTGAACGCTACCTCGAGAGCGTCATCAGTAGCGAGATGAACGCTACGTGTTCGCTTGAGTTTCTTAAGGCTTCGGCCGTTATCAGCCGCAGTTGGCTTTTTGCCCAAATGGAGAAGCGGCAGAAGATGGCTCAAGGCGGCAACAACTTCTTCTCGTTCACAAAGACAGACAGCGAGCTCATACGCTGGCACGACCGCGAGGATCATACCATATTCGATGTATGCGCTGATGACCACTGCCAACGATATCAGGGCATCACACGAGCTTCACGTCCAGAAGTGAAAGCTGCCGTGGAAGCCACTCGCGGACAGATCCTTACATACGATGGCAAGGTATGCGATGCACGCTTCTCTAAATGTTGCGGAGGACGTACTGAAACCTTCGAGACATGCTGGGAAAACGAACATCATCCCTATCTGGAGAGTATAGAAGACCCATTCTGCGACACCACCGATGAGCACATCATCCACCAAGTACTTAACGACTATGACTGCGAGACAAAGGATTTCTACCGCTGGAAAGTGACACTCTCGCAGAAAGAGGTCAGTGAGCTCATCAGCCAACACTTGAAGATGGACCTGGGCGACATAGTGGACCTCATCCCCGTGGAGCGTGGTCCAGGCTATCGTATCATCAAGCTGAAGATAATAGGCACCAAGCGCACATTCACCATCGGCAAAGAATTGGAAATCAGACGAGCACTATCGCCTACGCACCTCAAGAGTGCGGCCTTCGATGTAGAACGCGAAGGCATCGACAAGAATAACCTGCCAGAACATTTCGTTATCTCAGGTCGCGGATGGGGACATGGTGTAGGAATGTGCCAGATTGGTGCTGCCGTTATGGGCGAGCAAGGCTATACATACGAGCAAATCTTAATGCATTACTATAAAAACTCTAACATAACAAATATCTATTGAATATGAAAATCAAGCTTTTACTTGTTGCCCTCCTGCCCATGGCAGTAGCAGCACAGAATTTTACTCAGTACGTCGATCCGCGTATCGGTACGGGCGACCACGGCCACGTTTTCGTTGGGGCTAACGTGCCCTTCGGAATGGTTAATGCTGGTCCTACACAGATAGAAGAAGGTTGGGACTGGTGTTCAGGCTACCACGAGAGCGGCACCAAGATCATAGGCTTCGCTCAGACTCACTTGAGTGGCACAGGCTGCTCCGATCTCGGCGACGTGTCCATCATGCCAGGAGTCAAGGGCTTGCGACTTTCGCGCGAAGGACTGGCTACCCCTTACAGCCACGACAACGAGCAAGTGCGCCCTGGTTACTACAGCGTACTTTTACCTGAGAGCGGAATTCGCACAGAGGTTACGGCCACACAACGTACAGCCCTTTATCGCATCACTTATCCTGAAGGGGCACAGCGACACCTGTATGTCGACCTCGAAAACGGCGTAGGTGACCGTGTGTATTGGGGACGCCTGACGCAGATTGACCCATACACCTTCGCAGGCTATCGCATCAGCCACGGATGGGCATACATGCAGCATTGCTACTTCGTGATGCGTCTCAACCATAAAGCCCGCCTCTATGAGCAATCAACTTTGAAGAGCGAACTCTCTGGAGGTCCTTCGCCCATCTATCACCTACAAGTCACCAGTTCCAACGAACCTCTGCTCGTGCGTATAGCCCTTAGTCCTGTGTCTGAGGCTAATGCTTTGGCCAACCTCAATGCCGAGGCTATGGATAAGAGTTCTCAGATTTGGGATTTCGAAGCTGTTCGTGCGGCTGCTGATGCTGCCTGGAATCGCGAGCTTGGTCGTATCAACGCCACCTTCCAGAACGACCGCGATCGCCGCATCTTCTACACGGCCATGTACCATTTCATGGTGGCTCCCCAGACGTGGGACGATGTCAATGGCGACTGGCGTGGTGCCGACAACAAGGTCTATCGCACCTCCGCTCCAACAGCTCCCAAGAAATCTGAAATCGTTCGCGAAGGAGCTACTGTGGCCGATGGTTCCTCCATCGGTTCGCCTGTCGGCAATTCCAAGTACCTCACCACACTCTCCCTCTGGGACACTTATCGCGCTGCAGCACCCCTCTCCACCATCATTCTGCCTGAGATGATGCCGGCTATCGCTGAGACATACCTTCGCATCTTCCGCGAGCAAGGCAAGCTGCCTGTGTGGCACCTGATGTCGCAGGAGACCAATTGCATGGTGGGCTGCCCAGCAGTGCCCATTCTGGCCGATGCCTTGTTGAAAGGCTATGTCAAGGACTCCCTCGAAGCCGTGAAAGCCATGACGGCAAGCCTGCTCATGGACGAACGCGGGTTGGACGACATGAAGAAGTATGGTTACGTCTGCAATGACAACCACGGTGAGAGCCTCTCGCGTACATTAGAATATTATTTGGCCGACTGGTCGGCTGTGCAGGCAGGAAAAGCAGTACTCAAGCATTCATCGCTAAAGCCACAAGAGGCAGAAGCACTCAGCAAGACCATTGACTTCCTTGACAAACGTTGCCACAGCTATCCGCAGCTCTACGACAAGCGCGTTGGCTTCATGCGCGGCAAGAACTCCGACGGCTCATTCGATGGTCTCGAGGACTTCAATCCCAACCATCAGACGCGCGCTTTCACTGAAGGCAACGCCTGGCAGTACCTATGGCTTGTACCTCACGATGTTGAGGGATTGACTAAGATGCTCGGAGGTCGCGACATCGCTGTGAAGCGCCTCGACAGCCTCTTCATTGCCGACAGCCAGCTGAACGAAGAAGCACAGCCCGACATCAGCGGCCTCATCGGACAATATGCCCACGGCAATGAGCCGTCGCACCACATCGTTTATATGTACTCACTCATGGGACAGCCACGCAAGACCGCCAAGCTTGTCCATCAAATCCAGCGAGAGCTCTACACCGACCAGCCCGCAGGCCTCTGTGGCAACGAGGACGTAGGCCAGATGTCGGCTTGGTACGTGCTCTCTGCACTCGGCTTCTATCAGGTGGAGCCCTGTGGCGGACGCTATGTGCTCGGCTCGCCGTTGGTCAAGGAAGCCGTGCTCAAGGTTGGTGGCGGCAAGACTTTCACCATCCGCACCCACGGCCTTTCGGAGAAAGCTTACTACATCAAGAAAGCCCTGCTCAACGGACAGCCCATTCAACGCCAGGTCCTCGACAAACCTCGTCGCGGCGAGGAGGGAGCACTCATTCTCAACCACGAGGATATCATGCGTGGCGGTACGCTTGACATCTATATGTCAAAGTAAATTCAACAAATCAAATCACTCTGGGAAGAACGAAAAATCATAAAGATAGCTGTGATTCAGAAAACAAAATTAGTAATGCGAATCAAGCACTTCATGCTGTTCGCAGCTCTGCTCGTCACCAGTAGCCTCTGGGCACAGATTCCCAGTGGCTACTACGATGGAGCTGAAGGCAAGACGGGACAGGAACTGAGAGCTGCCCTGCACGAGATTATCAAGGGACATCACAGTGTGGGATATGGTGGGTTGCTAGACGCATATCCTTATACCGATCATGATGGTAATGGCCACGTCTGGGACATCTATTCAAGTTGCACGTTTACATATGGCGTAACTTCGCAAGAATGCGGCAGCTATAAAAAAGAGGGCGATTGTTGGAATCGTGAACATTCGTGGCCACAAAGTTGGTTCAATGAACAATCCACTCCTCGATGCGACCTCTTCCACGTCTATCCCACCGATGGTAAAGTGAACGGCATACGCTCGAACTTTCCATATGCCATAGTGAAAAACCCAACCTACACGTCCAGCAATGGTTCCAAGCTTGGCACCAGCATTACTTCAGGTTACTCAGGTACAGCTTTCGAACCCATTGACGAGTATAAGGGCGACATTGCGCGTAGTTTCTTCTACATGAGTACCCGATACTATAACGAAGACAGCGGGTGGACTTCAAGCGAGATGACAAACAAATGCGAGATAAAGTCCTGGGCGATGACGATGCTGCTTGATTGGCACAAGCAAGACCCTGTGAGCCAGAAGGAGATTGACCGCAACAATGTCATCTATGCCAGCTACCAGCACAATCGCAATCCATTCATCGACCACCCTGAGTATGCCGAGATGATTTGGGATGAAAACTGGCAAGCGGGCACATCGTACAACATTACCAGCGCCACGAATCTGAGCGGCGGAACCGTGTCTGCTCCCTATTCTGCCATCGAGGGCACTACGGTGGCCATCACAGCCACGCCTAATGCCGGCTACAAAGTTATGGGTTACAGCGCTTGGAAGACGGGCGACACATCCACGCAGGTCACGGTCTCAAGCAACGGCACCTTCACGATGCCAGGCTATCCCGTCACAGTTAGCGCCACGTTCGAGCGTGACAACACTCAATATGCAATTACACTCTCCAACACGACTAACGGCACCATCAGCGCCAGCGCCACATCGGCTCTCTCGGGCACTGAGATAACGCTCACACCCACGCCTGCCGAGGGTTATGTGCTCCATGCTATTCACGTCTACAAGACAAGCGATATAAACACTACGGTGGCTGTCGACAACAACAAGTTCGTGATGCCCTCCTTCAACGTCACCGTCAGCGCTACATTCGTAGAGGAAGGTAGTGCAGGCGGCACTGGCGACTTCGTCAAGGTGACCAGCGAGCCCACGGACTGGAGCGGTGAGTACCTGATTGTTTGCGAAAGCAACAACGTAGCTTTTAACGGCACGGTCGCCAACGATTGGGGCAGATGCAGCGGCGTAACAATTAGCAGTTACACCATTGAAGCCAATGCCACAACAAATAGTTATGTCGTGACCATCAGCCCGAATGGAAGCGGATACAAGTTCCTATTGCCAAGCGGGAAATATATGAACTGGACAGGTGAGAAGAAATTCTCAGAAGGTACAAGCGCAACCACCTATTCGATTTCGTTTAGTGGCGGCAACGTGAACATCTCTAATGGCGGCTATGTCCTAAAATACAACTCTGCTGGCGGACTTCGTTCTTATACTTCTACGTCAAATATGCAGCCCATCCAACTCTACAAACGCTCTGCGCCTCCAGCTCCAGCTGTTATGCACACCATCACCTTCCAGAACAACGATGGTCAGACGTACACTCAGGAGGTAGAAGAATTTGTGCCTACTGCGCTCATACCAAATACCTTCACCCTCGAGGGTTATGAATTTGATGGCTGGCAGGACAATAATGGCACTTTCTATGCCGACTGCGCCACGGTGACGCTGCTCGAAGACATCACACTCTACCCGTTGTGGAACGAACTGTTCGACATCACCCTCGTGCAACCCGCTCACGGCACCATCAGCGCCAGCGCCACCACGGCTTCCGCAGATACCGACATCGAACTCACGGCCACACCCGACGAAGGCTATCTGTTCCACCATTGGACTGTGACTAACGCTGCTGGTGAGACAGTCCAGGTCTTCGATAACACATTCGAGATGCCTGCCAGCGATGTTACTGTCACTGCCACCTTCATTAGGGACACAAGCAGCAAGGGCGACTTCGTCAAAGTGACCAGCACACCTACGGATTGGAGCGGAGAGTACCTGATTGTCTATGAAGGAGGTAAGGTGGCGTTCAACGGTTCAATCAACAACAATTGGGGACTTTGCAGTGGCGTCAACATCAGCAATGGCACCATTGAATCCAATGCCACAACGAATAGTTATGTAGTGACCATCAGTCCGAATGGAAGCGGATACAAGATTCTTTTGCCAAGCGGGAATTATATGAACTGGACAGGTGAGAAGAAATTCTCAGAAGGTACAAGCGCAACCACCTATTCCATTTCGCTAAGCGGTGAAAACGTGAGCCTTTCCTATGGGGACTTTACGCTGAAATACAACTCTGCTGGCGGACTTCGCTCTTATACTTCTACGTCAAATATGCAACCCATCCAACTCTACAAACGCATCCCAATCACTTTCATTCTTGGCGATATCAACTTCGACGATGCCGTTACCATTGCTGATGTTACAGCCTTGGTAAATATCATCCTCGGCAAGGACGACGAGGAGCCGCATTTATACAACCATGAGGCTGCCGATGTGAACGAGGACGGCACAATCACCATTGCCGACGTCACTGCCCTGGTGAACTTCATTCTCGGCAAGACCTTCTGAACAGCCTGCACAAATACGTTCTAACAACTAACATTTCAAAGAACACTGTCATTCGTTCAAGCCTGCACGACCACTCGTGTGGGCTTGTTCGTTTCTTCGTAAAGCCTCCTGCAACTTGTCGCATTGCGCACTGCGATAACTCGCGCGAGACCTATCGATTGACAGTGCAAAGGTACGGCAATTAGGCGAGGGGACCAAATACGGGGTGCTGTGGTGCGTTAAAATATGTAAACATATTATTATCGGTGCAGGTGCCGGTTGCAGTTTTGTTGCAATGTTGCAATGTTGCAATGTTGCATTAAGCACCTTCGACCTGCGAAAGGGCTCTAAAAATATGGTTAATTATAATATATTAATATTATAATATTAATATATATAATTAAAATTCCACTCTCCCTATTTTCTGCACATTGAAAAGGCCTTATTGCAACATTGCAACATTGCAACATTGCAACATTTTGTCTACACCTTCCTCACAGGGTCACACGTCAATCCGCAACCTAACTTCTTGAAAATCTTGCGGTCAACCTCGCCAAGCATCACTGTGGCGTGCACCTGGCAGCCGTCCAGCTGAGGTAACGTATCGAGTGCCCGACGGCAATTCTCATCGTGCTGACTGAGTACAGCGAGGGCAATGAGCACCTCATCTGTGTGCAAGCGAGGGTTATTGCCATGCAACATCGATGTCTTCATGCGCTGAATGGGCACAATCATGTCCTGCGGAATCAGTTTCAACGCATGGTCGATACCTGCCAAATACTTGGTTGCATTGAGCAATAGAGCAGCACACGGGCCCAATAGATCGCTCGTGTCGGCCGTGATTATGGTGCCGTCTTCAAGCTCGATAGCAGCCGATGGGGTACCGCTCTGCAGGCGCCGTTCGTAGGCGGCTACAGTGGTGCGGCGATTAGCTGTTGTAAGCTTCAACTGCTTCATTAACAAGGCTATCTTGTTCACTTCCTCGTTGCCCTTCTTGCCATCGAGCATCTCGCCCAAGGCTGCATAGTAGCGGCGAATAATCTCCTGTTTCGAGGCCTCGCAGCACACCTCATCATCCGATATGCAGAATCCTGCCATGTTCACACCCATGTCCGTAGGAGATTTGTATGGACTTTCGCCGTAAATACCCTCGAAAATGGCGTTCAGAACAGGGAAAATCTCGATGTCGCGATTATAATTGACCGTTGTCTTGCCATAAGCCTCAAGGTGGAAATGGTCAATCATGTTCACATCGTCGAGGTCAGCAGTAGCGGCCTCGTAAGCCACGTTGACAGGGTGTTTCAGGGGTATTGACCAGATGGGGAAGGTCTCAAACTTGGCATAACCGGCTTTCACGCCGCGGCGGTTCTCACCCCACAACTGGCTCAGACACACAGCCATCTTGCCACTGCCAGGCCCGGGAGCCGTCACCACGACCAGCGGACGTGTAGTCTCCACGAAGTCATTCTTGCCGAAGCCATCCTCCGAGTCGATGAGCTCGACATTCGTGGGGTAGCCTTCAATTAAATAATGGTAGTACACGCGCACGCGCCCGAGACGTTCCAGCTGCTCGCGGAAAGCCACAGCCGAGGCCTGACCATTGAAATGCGTGATGACCACAGAGGAAACCAGCAACCCACGCTGCGTAAACACATCGCGCAGACGCAGCACATCCTCATTGTAGGTGATTCCCAGGTCACCACGAATCTTGTTGCGCTCGATATCCTCGGCTGAGATCACGATGAGAATCTCAACATCGTCCTTCAGCTGCATCAGCATCTTCAGCTTGCTATCAGGCTGAAAACCAGGCAGTACACGCGATGCATGGAAGTCGTCGTACAGCTTGCCTCCGAACTCCATATACAATTTATCGCCGAACTGAGCGATGCGTTCTTTGATGTGCTCCGACTGGATTCGGAGGTATTTTTCGTTGTCAAAACCCTGTTTCATGATGCAAATGAATTATGATATGAGCGTCCTTGCATTAAAAAAATCGCCACAAAGGTACACTTTTTCTATGAAAAAGCCAAGAAAACGACACAAATATACCCAAAATCAAGTACGTTTATATATCTGTGTCAATGAAATCCGAAGCGTCAACGCCCAAGCAGACTATCACAAAGAGGCTGCACCACACATTCCTTTGCCTTGCGATTCCTCCGTGGGGTTCATGAGAACAACAAAAGGGCCGCTTCACAGCGACCCTGTTGCTTCAGTCTTTAGGTATTAGTCCGTTTAAGGTAAAAAGATTGTTTATTTCAGGATAACGGCAACAAAGTTAAGCATGAATGCAATAAGTTGTAGCGCAATTCTATATGTTATACAACATATTTTCGCTTTTTTCTTTGTTTGCACGTCCTCAAGGACAATGGAAAGAAACCATCTTAGCGATTGGCGAGCGTTCAATCTCACCAACGACAAAGCCTTCATTTTCAGCGGCTTCACGTAATTCACTTTCAAATTGGGCTGCAATACCTCCCACGAAATTCACTGGCAAGTCCTCGCGAGAATAAATTCTCACATTTCTATTGAAAAATGAACTAAAGCTGTCGATAATGAGCTCGTGAATGCATGTTTCTGCGCGATTTTCCACTAAAAAAGGCACCAACGAGGCCAGGAAGCGATTAGCCATAGGCCTACGATACACGCGATCAATGATTTCAGATTGAGTCAGTTGGAAGCGTTCAAAGAATGCAGCCTTCATCTCATCGCCCATCTGACATTTCAAAATATCACCTACGAGCCTGCGGCCCAGCACGGCACCGCTGCCCTCATCGCCCAGAATCCAGCCCAATGGCGACACATTAGCGACAATCTCTTCACCATCGTAAAGGCATGAATTTGAGCCCGTTCCCAAGATACATGCAATACCCTCGGCATGTCCGCACAGCGCACGTGCAGCTCCCAGCAGATCGCTCTCAACAGCCACCTTGCTACCTGCAAAGCACTTCTTCAAAGCCTCTACCACAGAGTCCTTGAAAGGCTCTATACAACCGGCTCCGTAGAAGAACACCGAGAGATGCCTCTGCCACTGTCTATGTGCTTGGAAATCAGGTTCAACAGCCAAATAAGTCTCTATCGTAGCAGCCACGCCAGCCACCACCTTTTCGATGTCATCTGCAGCATCGCGCACGGGATTGATGCCCACGCTCTCAACGCTGATATCATCGTGCCCCTGGCGCCTCAACAGCCAGGCCGTTTTGGTGGAACCGCTATCGGCAACTAAAGTCATTGCTTTGCTCATTATGTTCTTGATTCTTTATGAAGTTTCTGATTAAAAAGCATAATTATGCCTACAAAAATAGACAAAAGATTCTGTTTGCGCTCTTTTTTCGCCCGAAAACACACGATTATAGACGCATTTTCATTATTTTTGCCCCAAATATCTATTAATATTATGAAAAAAACATTACTCCTAATCGCACTTGCAGCGGGTGCAACGCATCTTGCAGCAAAATCCATAGACGCTGACGACCTGCCGACGTCTTCCGTGAACAGCACCATAGTACAGAACTACCTTGATTCCCTTGCTGCGATTGTGGATACACGCGTGGCGCCACCACCCCATCGTGTAGTCTTCTCGCCATACATCTTCCCTCTCATTGGGCAAGGAACGCTTTACAACGCAGTGCTTTCGCAGCAAATGGCTCAGCAGCAAACACTTGCATCAAGTTCCACTTTGCCCTCGCTTGGTTCCAAGGTCGACACGCAACTGCTGCTTGTGGAAGCATCTAATAATGAACTTGCACGCGCCTACACCTCTTATCCTCAGCTCTTTACAGCCACGCAGCAGCAGCTCACCGAGTCTGGCGGACTGCGCGACGACATCTCGAAAGCCATCGTAGAAGAAGTGAAACTGGCTGAGAAAGTCGTCAACGAAGAACCCGACGTGAAAGTGGAAGAGGTGGAGCCCGAGGTGAAGCGCCCCAACTTCTGGACATTCAAGGGCAACGGAGGATTGCAGTTCACCCAAAGCTACGTGTCTAAAAACTGGTACAAAGGCGGTTTAAACAGTTACACTCTGCTCAGCATGATTACGCTCGATGCCAACTACAACAACCAGCGTAAGGTTCAGCTAAGCAACCGCTTTGAAGCACGACTGGGATTCCAGACAGCCGAGAACAACATCCCCAAGTTCCGCCCCACCGACAACCTGCTGCGCTTCACGTCGAACCTTGGTATCAAGGCCATCGGCAACTGGAACTACGCTGCACAGCTGCAGCTGCAGTCGCAGCCTTACCGTGGCTATCAGGGTTCGTCGAAGAATGTCATCTCCGACTTCCTCTCGCCTCTCTACGTTCGTTCATCAATCGGTATGGACTACAATATCAACAAGAAACGCTTCACTGGAACCCTCAAGCTGGCACCGCTCTCGTATGTCATCACCTACGTTCACGTTGACAGCCGCGTCACACGCTACGGCATTCACAAAGGCCACAACTCAAAGCACGATTGGGGACCGAATATCCAGTTCACCTTCAACTATAAGATAGCAAAGAACATCTCGTGGCAGTCGCGCCTGTACTGGTTCTCCAACTTCAAGTCGACCCTTATCGAGAACGAGCACACCATCAACTTCTCCATCAACAAATACCTCAGCGCCAAGCTCTTCCTATATCCACGCTACGAGGATAACAGATACTACAACCTCAAGAAGGACGCCGACGGCAACCTCACCGACGACAGCGCTCGCCAAACGCACTGGATGTTCCAGGAATATCTCTCGCTTGGTTTCAACTACGATTTCTAAATCATAATGGAAATAAAATCTGCCACATATCTCAAGAGCAGCGCACTTCTCGACCAATGTCCTGAGCACCACAGTCCGGAGTATGCCTTCATAGGGCGCTCCAACGTAGGCAAATCAAGCCTCATCAATATGCTCACAGGCAACAAGCGTCTGGCCAAGACCTCTGCCACGCCAGGTAAGACGCTGCTTATCAACCATTTCGAGATTCATTCCAAACCCTCTGCTCAGTCTGTTGCCACACGGCAATCAGCAAACAGCGGCCTTTGGTATCTTGTAGACTTGCCAGGCTATGGTTTTGCTAAGCGCAGCAAGACGGAGCGCCAAAAGCTCGAGAACATGATTGCCGGCTATGTGCTTCAGCGCGAGCAGCTTACAAACCTCTTCGTGCTCATCGACAGTCGCCATGCGCCACAGCAAGTGGACCTAGAATTCATGCAGTGGCTTGGCGAGAGCGGCGTGCCATTCAGCATAGTTTTCACCAAGGCCGACAAGCTCTCGAAGCAAGCCCTCGCAAACAACATCAACGCCTACCTTACTCGTCTCGCCGAGGATTGGGAACCTCTCCCGCCCCATTTCATCACCTCCTCTGAGACGCGTCAGGGCCGCGACGAGCTGCTCAACTACATCGAGGAAATAAACAGGGAAATCAATAATAATATATAAGTCCGCCTTTCTTTAAAGGTTACTTAATCACGATTCTTGCATAAAGGATTAACTCGCACCTTCACAAAAAGGCAAATTCTCAGATTGTCAAATCGTTAAAATAAATATATGGACAAAAACACAGTAACAGGATTTATCCTCATGGCCCTCGTGCTCATCCTCTTCTCATGGTACAGCCGACCCAGCGAGGAACAATTGAAAGCACAACGCGAGCGTGATTCCATCGCCGCTGTTCAACGCGCCGAGGCTGAAAAAGCAGCTGAAGCGCCACTAACACCCTTTGAGGCTTCTACTGAGGGCGACTCCCTCAACCTCGACTCCACCTCAGCCCTCTTCGCAGCATCGCAAGGCACAGGACAACTCCTTACCCTCGAGAACGACCTCGTGAAGGTTACTATCAACACCCACGGCGGCATGATCGAGGACGTAGAACTCAAGAACTATAAAGACCAGCAGAAGGAAAACATCCACCTCGTCAGTGCCAAGGACACCCGCATGGTGCTCTCCCTTGCCACCAAGCAGGAGAACATCATCACCTCAAACCTCTATTTCCAGGCTGTGGAACCCTCTGCCACAGCGCCTGCAGAGTCCTCTGCTACAGCTCCCGTTGAGCCCTCAGCCACAGCGCCTGCAGAGCTCTCTGCCACAGCGCCCGAAGCATCTGCTTCGGGTCAATCCCTCACCCTCCGCCTCCCCCTCGCAACAGGCTCTCTC
The DNA here is from genome assembly GCA_016286165.1 of Bacteroidaceae bacterium. Classification (GTDB taxonomy): domain Bacteria; phylum Bacteroidota; class Bacteroidia; order Bacteroidales; family Bacteroidaceae; genus Physcousia. The sequence goes on from JAEESE010000004.1 coordinate 155,130, forward strand.
GACATCGATTACACCCTGCGTCCCGATGCCTACATGGTCGACATGATTATCCGTGCCAACGGCATCTCGAACCTCTTCGCGCCCTCGATGCGCACTCTCGACATCTCATGGAACGACCGTGCCCGCCAGTTAGAGAAAGGCTTTGACTTCGAGCAGCGGTATGCCTGCATCCGCTACCATGAGGCCGACGGCTCGACAGACAACCTCAGCGAGACCTCCGACAAGGAGAAGGACATCGAAGAAGCCCTCGACTGGGTAGCCTTCAAAAACCAGTTCTTCTCGGCCGTGCTCATCAGCCAGCAGCAGATCACCAATGCCCACCTCAAATCGCAGGTTTATAAGAAAGGTCAGGGCTACCTGAAGAACTATGAGGCTACGATGCAGACCGCTTTTGACCCCACAGGCGCTCAACCCACGCAGCTTCAGATGTACTTCGGTCCCAACGATTTCCACACCCTGAAAGCCCACAACAAACTGAGCCTCAACACCAGCAAGGACCTCGAACTCGAGGACCTCGTCTATCTCGGTTGGCCTATCGTGCGTTGGATCAACCGTTGGTTCATCATCTATGTCTTCGACTGGCTCAAGGGCTTCGGCCTCCACATGGGACTCGTTCTCTTGCTCCTGACACTCATCGTCAAGGCGCTCGTATATCCTGCCACCAAGAAGAGCTATCTGGCCAGCGCACGTATGCGTGTGCTCAAGCCCAAAATAGATGCCCTCAACGCCAAATATCCCAAGCAGGAGGACGCCATGAAGAAGCAGCAGGAGATGATGCAGCTCTACTCCCAGTACGGCGTCTCGCCTATGGGCGGCTGCTTGCCGATGCTCATACAGATGCCTATCTGGATTGCCCTCTTCAACTTCGTACCTAACGCCATCGAGCTGCGCGGACAGAGCTTCCTGTGGGCCGACGACCTCTCAGCTTACGACGACGTCATCCGCTGGGGCAAGGATGTCTGGCTCATCGGCGACCACCTCAGCATCTTCTGTGTGCTCTTCTGTGTCATGCAGATTGCCAACACATGGATCTCGATGAAACAGCAGCAGAACGCCGTCATGTCGCCAGAGCAAGAACAGTCGATGAAGATGATGCGCTGGATGATGTACCTCATGCCCATCATGTTCTTCTTCATGTTCAACACCTACAGCTCAGGCCTCAACTACTACTACTTCCTCTCCGGCTTCACCTCCATCCTCATCATGTGGTTCCTCCGCAAGACCACCGACGACAAGAAGCTCCTTGATCAGATGGAAGCCTACAAAGCCAAGAACGCCAACAATCCCAAGAAAGCGTCAGGCATGGCCGCACGCCTCGAAGCCTTGCAGAAGATGGCCGAGGAGCAACAAAGACAACAACAAAAACGATAATACGATGAAACGATTAGCCCTTATCCTTTTGGTCATCGCCACTATGAGCGCCTGCAAACAAGACACTAAGGTCATCATCACGCGCAGCGACATACAGCTTGCCAGCGACACCCTCACCCCCGAAGCCCTTTGGGCCATGGGACGCATAGGCTCCTATGCCGTCTCACCCGACGGCCAGCGCGTTGCCTACCAAGTCACCTATTACAGCGTTGCCGAGAACCGCAGCAACACCATCCTCTACATCCGTCCAGTATGTAGCGACTCTGTCGCAACTGCCAACGAAGAGGTATTCCTCGGCCCCGGCAGCGACCCCGTATGGCTCGACAACAACAAGTTGGCCTTCGCCTCCAAGGGCGAGATATGGACGATGAATGCCAAGGGTAAGTCGCGCAAGCAGCTCACCAAGACCGGTGGCGCCGTCGAGGGTTTCCTCTTCTCGCCTGACCAGCAGAAAGTCATCATCATCAAGGCCGTTCCCTTCCACGATATCATCAAGGAGCGTCCTGCCGACCTGCCACTCTCGCAAGGCCGCGTCATCACCGACCTCATGTACCGCCACTGGGACCATTACGTCGAGAGCATTCCGCACCCCTTCGTCTTAGACATCAAGAGCGGCAAAGAATTCGATATTCTTGAAGGATTCCCTTACGAATGCCCCATGGAGCCTTTCGGCGGCATCGAGCAGTTGGCATGGAGTCCTGATTCCAAGCACATCGCCTTCACCTGCCGCTGCAAGACGGGTCTCGACTACAGCATCAGTACAGACTCCGACATCTTCCTCTATGACGTGGAAAGCAGCGATATGGACAAGACCCGAAACCTCTGCAAGAACGGATGCGAGTTTGACGTCGTGCCCGACGAGGGCTTGGCCTACCACACCGACAACCTGCTCAATCCGACCAAGACGCTCAAGAACCAAGCCATCAACAAGAAAGACTACGGCTCTGATCTGCAAGTAGGCTACGACCAGAACCCCAAGTTCTCGCCCGACGGCCGCTACGTTGCCTGGCTCTCGATGGAGCGCGACGGTTACGAGGCCGACCGCCAGCGGCTCTGCGTCTATGACCTCCAGCAGTTGGACAAGGAGCCTTCGGCAGAAGCCAAAGTCTATGTAACAGAGGAATTCGACTCCAACGTCGACGACTTCGTCTGGGGCGACGACAGCAACACCTTATATTTTATAGGTGTATGGCACGCCACCGTCAACCTCTATCGTACCAACCTCAAGGGTGAAGTGAAGCAGCTCACCAACGACCAAGCCGACTGGGGTGCACTTGCCACCGTGCCCTCGGCGTCAGCCGAGGGTTCCCCCACCCGCCTCCTCATGGAGCGCCACGACTTCTTCCACCCCGCCGACCTCTATCTCGTTAGTGTTCTCGGCGATTCCGTCGCCGAGGAAGTCCAGCTCACCCACGAGAACGACCACATCCTCTCGCAGCTTGCACCTGGCAGCTCCGAGCCCCGCTGGTGCCCCACCACCGACGGGCAGCAGCTCCTCTACTGGGTTATCAAGCCCCCTCACTTCGACCCCTCGAAGAAGTACCCCACCCTGCTCTTCTGCGAAGGTGGCCCGCAGTCGCCCGTATCGCAGTTCTGGAGCTACCGCTGGAACTTCTACATCATGGCTTCGCAGGGCTATGTCATCATAGCTCCTAACCGCCGCGGCCTGCCCGGCTTCGGACAGGAGTGGCTTGAGGAAATATCAGGCGACTGGACAGGCCAGTGCATGCACGATTACCTCTCTGCCATCGACGAAGCCTGCGACAACCTGCCATACGTCGACCGCGACCGCCTCGGCTGCGTCGGTGCCTCCTTCGGCGGCTTCAGCGTTTACTACCTCGCCGGCCACCACGACAAGCGTTTCAAGTGCTTCATCTCCCACGACGGAGCCTTCAACCTCGAAGCCATGTACACCGAGACCGAGGAGAACTGGTTCAGCAACTGGGAGTACGACGACGCTTTCTGGAACAAGGACATGACAGCCAACGCCAAGAAGACTTACGACAACTCACCCCATCGTTTCGTTGACCAGTGGGACACACCCATCCTCTGCATCCACGGAGAGAAGGACTATCGCATCAATGCCACACAGGGCATGAGCGCCTTCAATGCTGCTCGCATGAAGGGCATCGAGGCCGAACTGCTCCTCTACCCCGACGAGAACCACTGGGTGCTCAAGCCCCAGAACGGCATCCTCTGGCAACGCACCTATTTCGATTGGCTCGCGCGCTGGCTGAAACAATAAAAAAGCCTCACCCCTCAGGGTCACTAATCCTCGCTACTTCCATAAAGGAGTAAAGAAACCCCTTAAAAACATTTCAATTATGGAAACGAAAGAATTTGCTTACAAAGGAACCACATTGAGCGGTTTCTTCATGTTGTTCCTGAATCTGGCTCTGACCATTGCAGCCATCGTGATGTTCGTATTCGCTATCGAGAACGAGTCGTGGCAGTGGGGAGTAGGATGCGGCGTGGTGCTGCTTGTGTCGCTGTTCCTCTGGGCTGGTTTCATGATGCTCGAGCCTGGCGAGGCACGCGTCGTGATGTTCTTCGGCAAATATGTCGGCACCTTCACTCGCACTGGCTACTTTTGGATCAACCCCTTCACCACCACTAAGAAACTATCGCTGCGTGCTCGCAACCTCGACGCTGAACCCATCAAGGTCAACGACAAGGAAGGCAACCCCGTGATGATAGGTCTCGTGCTTGTATGGCGCCTGAAAGATACTTATAAGGCTATGTTCGAGATAGACTCGCAGACCATGGCTGCGACCAACGCCCAAGTAGGCACCGATGTCAAGTCGATGATGGCTGCCTTCGAGCGTTTCGTTCGCGTACAGAGCGATGCTGCCCTGCGTCAGGTGGCAGGTCAGTATGCCTACGACGACACAGAGTCGCGCTCCGAGGACATCACCCTGCGCAGCGGCGGCGAGGAAATCAACGACCAGCTCGAAGCCAAGCTCACCGAACGTCTGGCTATGGCTGGTATCGAAGTTGTGGAAGCACGCATCAACTACCTCGCCTATGCTCCTGAGATTGCCGCCGTGATGTTGCGTCGCCAGCAGGCCACAGCCATCATAGCAGCTCGCGAGAAGATTGTGGAAGGTGCAGTGTCAATGGTGAAGATGGCCCTCGACCAGTTGAAGGAACAGGACATCGTACGCCTCGACGACGACAAGAAGGCTCAGATGGTCTCGAACCTCCTCGTTGTGCTCTGCGGCGAAGACAACGCCCAGCCCATCGTCAACACCGGAAGCATCTGAAAAGATAGCTACACATAATCCAAAGCACCCGCCGGAGGCTTCTCCGGCGGGTGTTTTTTTGTGGAAACTATATACAATTAAACTCTTCTTATAGCCTCTGGCTATGCAATAATTGCTTAATGAGTGGCTAATGTTTGGGCAATGATACGTCGACATCACCCTCGAAGCTGATAGCATCGCGCAACTGGCCTCGCACACGGATGTAAGCCTTGCCCGAGTCGTAGACATCTATTACATAACGGTAATTATCCTCCTGCGTCTTCGTGTCGAGCACTATACGGGTGAGGTCCGACTTCTGACGGCTCTGGTTGAATGCGAGGATCGGGGCTTCGAAATTCAAGCCTTGCGGCGTGGGATACACCATGCTCTGGTACACCTGCCCTATGTATGGCAGATAGCTGTTTATTGTGTCGCCCTTTATCTCAAGGCTGAACCCGCCCGACACCATCCTTGTGCCATAGCGAGCCGAACTCATCGATGTGATACTTATGCATAAATGCCGTTGCGCCAGGCCTTCCATAACCGCCTGCTGCGTCATGGCCTTGTACCTTGCACGCTCTTCAGAACTGGCACAGCCTGCAATCAGTGCCGCCGTAGTCAATAATAAGGCCAACATCAATGGCTTACAATGCCGGCCTTGCAGTGAACTTTGCTTATACATAATGATCTTCTTTTTTACTGGTTTAATGTCCGTTTATCTTGTTTCACACGTCGGCAGAGCTGTCGCTTTCACGGCACAAAAATAGCCATTATTTCAACACGAACGATGAAATATCAGGAAATATCGATAGTCAATCGCTCAAATACCGATTATTTCTCGTTTATATAGCCTCAATTCAAGTTTCGGAAGTATGAATACGCAGCTATGCAGCGCCCCAACGAGCCATCAAGCAGTCAGCCTGGGCTGACTGCTCATTGGCCTTTCAGGCCGCTCATTACTACTTGCGAGGCTTCGGGGACTGAGCCTTGTCGTACTTTTCCCAAAGTTTCTTCTTCGCCGCCATATCCTTCTGTCTTGCAGTACTTTCGCGAGCAGCCTTCTCTGCGGCAGCCTCCTCTTCTGGAGAGGCATAAGCATGGCGGAAACCTTGCTGTTCGTTCCATCCTCCACGGGTGAAATCAGGGAAAGACACAGCAGCACAGCCGTTGTCCATGCTCAAGGCACCAAGCTCTGCCAAGGCACACCATTCTGCCAAGTCATAGACATCAATGTCGAGAGGCAAGCCGTTCTGCAGACAATAAACCAGACGGGCATCCATCGTATAGTCCATGCCGCCATGTCCGAACTCGCGACCCAAGTCGCCGAACTTCTTCAGAATGGGATGGTAGTATTGTTTCATCAAGGCATCATACTCTTCCTTTGGCAGGAAGTTGTGTCCAGATATCTTGCCTGCCATGTCGGCAAGCCCCATGCTGCTTGCACTCTTCTTACTGATATATATCTTCGGATCGGGATACTTGGTGCAGAAGCCCGTCATGCCCGTCAGTTTGTACATGCGGTTGTATGGCTGCGGACTCATCACGTTGTGCTGAATCTCCAAAACCTTGCCCTTTTCGGTGCGCATGAGCGTTGTGGTGTGGTCGCCGTTGCGGAAAGAGTCGCACTCCTTGCCGGTCACTTCCTTGTAGCCTTCGCGTCCGCAGAAGGGATTGGTATCCATAGCGATAAGCGTCTTGATGCGGTCGCCTCGATGGATGTTCAGAGCCTGAGCAATAGGGCCAAGTCCGTGAGTGGCATAGACATCGCCTCTATTCTCCTTGTTGTATTTCAGTCGCCAATGCAGGTTCTCGGGGTCTGAGCCGTCAGGATTATGCCAGTATCCCGTCCAGATATTTGCCTCGTTCAGCGTATGGATGTAAGCACCCTCGGCACGAATTATCTCGCCAAAGAGTGCCTGCTGAGCCATGTTCAGGGCGCACATCTCGTAGTAGTCGTAGCAACAGTTTTCCAGCATCATGCAATGCAAGCGGTTCTTTTCGCTTAGGTCAATAAGCTCCCAACATTGCTCGAGGTTCATGGCGCTAGGCACCTCGATGGCAGTATGCTTGCCGTTCTCCAAAGCGCACTTGGCCACGGGGAAATGATGGTCCCAGTCTGTAGCCACATATATCAAGTCGATATCCTTTCGCTTGCACATGTCAACGTATCCCGTTTCTCCACTATAGATGTCAGCAGGAGGCAGACCAGCCTCTCTCAAGTACTTTTGGGCATCCCTTGCACGCTCTTCCTCATAATCACAAAGAGCGACAATCTGCACGCCGGGGATGTGGCAATAGCGCTTCACGGCCCAAGGGCCACGGCTTCCAAGGCCTGCAAATCCTATTCTGACGGTCTCCAGTTTAGGCGCGGTAAGCCGAAGGGCTGACGCTTGCCCCGCAGGACGGGGTGGTGTGTCCACAACGATAGTTCCCTTTTCCCAATGCCACCTTGTACTAGGACTTGTACTCTGTGCACAGATAACTGAGCTGACGGCAAGCAGTGCTATGCCTAAAATGTGTCTGATGTTCATTTTCTTTTGTTTGTTTTTTAAGAGTGAAAAGTAAAGAAGCAGAGTTACTTTTGAAGTGAAGAACGAAGAGTGAAGAATGAGATTTTTAAGTTTCGGATGTATGAGCAACCAGTATTGAGCGGCCTGTAAGGCCAATGAGCAGTGCCACTCCGTCGCCGTATGAGTTACGGTTCTCCTCATCGGGCATAGCGTTCATCATAGACCGCATTTCGCTCTTTTGAACATAACTACTTGATTTTACGACACAAAGATGAGCAAAATTCTCAAATCTGCAAAACAAATTTCTCAAAAGTTCTAAAAAATTCTCAAATATTAAGTAAGACACCTAATGTTTTTTTTCATTTGACTCTCCAAGAAAGCGTCCAGTGCTGAAAGAAAAAATCTCTCTAATCAGCCGTCAGACCTTTCTGAGGGAAAGACACTCTAACAAAAACTAACAAATAACAAATAAATTCCGCCCCCCATACCCCACTGCCGGAAAACAGCAAACATAAAATTCATTATTATATATATATATAATAATGGCTTACTTCTTACCCTAAACACACCATGTGAAAAACAAATTGTTATTGATATTAATTGTTATTTTTCCCCGTCCTCTGTCGGTCTTTGTTTTAACATTCGGAAATCCGCATGCCTGTCGCTCTATCACTTCGGAACAGTTGACATTGTACTGGATATGTTGATTTTTGACACAGGCTCCCCTTACACTTTTTAACACGCCACAGCACCCCGTTTTTGGTCGCCTCGCCGGAATGCCGTACCTTTGCAATGAATTCAAAATGGCACGCGCCAAAGGCCACGGCGCACCTCACGAACGCTCGTAGTGCGCAATACGAACGAACGTGCGGGCCAACAAGAAACCTAAACCTTAATTTAACTTCCATAACATGCGAAACTTGAGTTAATTACAATACTGATTCAATTAACATGTACCCCAAGTTGATGGTGATTAGAACTTATGCAGGTGAGCGCTGCTTCCGGACGAGTGCCATGATATTAATTTGCAAAATAGCTGCGGTAAAAGAATGACACCGAGTTATGAAAATCTCCTTGCAAAGAAGCAATAAAATGAGGTCCCTTGAAACGAAAAGTGAAATAAAATGCAAAAGATTAGAACGGAAACAGAAAAATTGATATCTTTGCAGCGCACAACATCAATAAAAACGTATTCTATACAACTACAATAAACAAGATCCTGTATCTTAAATTAAATAAATTACCACTACAATAAAACGAAACTTTTACACCTAACGGATATGAAACTACAGAGCATCTTCCTGTCAGTACTATTGGCACTGTTGCCTTCAATAGGCCAAGCCCAGCTGTCGACGAACCCGGACAAATTCCTGGGCAACATCACCACCAGCGGACAGGTGGACTACGGCGCTGAGAAATTCTACCAACTATGGAACCAAATCACACCCGAGAACGAGTCCAAATGGTCGTCGATTGAAGGTTCACGGCGCGGCAGTTTCAACTGGAGCGGCTGCGACGCGGCTTACAACTACGCCAAACAGCACCATTTCCCATTCAAGTTCCACTGCCTGATCTGGGGCCAACAGTACCCCGGCTGGCTCGACAACCTCTCCACGGCTCAGCAGTACAAGGCCATCGAGGAATGGATGGACGCCATAAAAGCCCGTTACCCCTCGATTGACTTGATCGACGTGGTCAACGAGGCAGTGCCAGGTCACAACCCTGCGCCCTACAAGGACGCCCTCGGGGGCGACGGCAAGACAGGCTACGACTGGATTATCAAAGCTTTCGAGATGGCCTACGAACGCTGGCCCGACGCCATCCTCATCTACAACGACTTCAACACGTTCCAGTGGCAACGCGCCGAATTCATTGACCTCGTTCGCATCCTGCGCAATGCCGGAGCACCTATCGACGCCTACGGATGCCAGTCACACGATCTCACCGACATGAACGTGACAAACTTCAAGTCGGCAATGAACGAGATCCAAAGCGCCCTGAAGATGCCCATGTTCAGTTCGGAGTACGATATCGGCACCGAAGACGATGCCCTGCAGGAGCAGCGCTACAAGGAACAGATACCCTACATGTGGGAAGCCGATTATTGTGCCGGCATCACCTTCTGGGGATATATCTACGGCCACACATGGGTCACCAACGGCACCTCAGGCATCATACGCAACGGCGTTGACCGTCCGGCGATGACGTGGCTGCGTGATTACATGGCCAGCGCTAAGGCCAAGACCGCCAAAAGCCCATTCCCGGGCATGAAGAAAGAAGCGTCGGTCTATGTCAAGCCATCGACCATCAACGCCACCAAAGATGAACCCATCAGTATTAATGTACGTGCACGCATGCGTACCAAGACCATCGAGCGCATCGACCTCTACGCCGGCAATACCATCATCAAGACCTTCACCGAGGCGCCCTACGAGACTGAATACACCCCATCGGCCTTAGGCAAGGTACAGTTCAAAGCCGTAGTCACCACCACCGACGGCAGCACCTACGAACGCCTGTCGGGCATCACAGTGTATAACCCACGTTCACCCTTCAAGGGCGTCATCGCGCTGCCTGGCACCATCCAGAGCGAGAACTTCGACATGGGAGCTGAAGGCGATGCCTACCACGACTCCGACAGCAACAACCAAGGCACCTCAGCCTATCGCAACGACGGTAGCGGCGTGGATGTAGTGAGCAAGAACGGCGGCTACGCCATAGGCTACACCAATGCCGGCGAGTGGCTCGAATACACAGTCAACGTAGCAGAGGCAGGCTACTACGAGTTCGACGCCTACGCTGCAGCCGGCGACAACAACAACGACGGCACCTTCCGCCTCGACCTCAGCCGCGACGGCAAGCTCACACCTATCTCCGACGTTCTTCCCATTCACAACACAGGCAATTGGAACACCCTGAAAGCCATCCACGGCCGCACACTCATTCCTCTGGAGGCAGGCGAGCAGCGCATACGCTTCACCGTGGTTCACAGCGGCTTCGACATAGACCGCATCGTGTTCAAGCGCATTGAAGTGAACAATGACATGGCCATAGCCCTCAGCGCCGATCCGGCACCAGCTACCGTCAACACCTACACCAACATCTCCGTAGCCATCACACCAGAGGACCTTGGCATCAAAAACGTCAAGTACTACGTCGACGGCATTCTTGCCAAGACCTCTTCCACGGCACCCTACGACTATCGCTATCGCCCCACAGCTACCGGCACTTACGTCATCAAAGCCGTAGCTACCGATGCCGATGACCGCCTCTCGCCTGTAGCGACCTACACGCTCAAGGTGCAGCCCAAGCGCACGCCCTTCAAGGGTACCATCACCATTCCAGGCATCATCGAGGCCGAGAACTTCGACAAAGGCGGCGAGGGCTTTACCTTCCATGACTCCAACAGCGAGGACGAGGCCAAGACCAACTATCGTTCCGACAACGGCGGAGTGGACATCGGCCAAGGCAACGGCGGCTATGTAATCGGCTACACTAACACCAACGAATGGCTGGAATACTCAGTCAACGTCACTGAGCCTGGCAAGTATGCCTTCGAAGCCACCGTATCATCGGGCGTCTCAGGCTCAGGCTTCACCATCGGACTTGTCAACGGCGAACAGGTCACCACATTAGCCCGCATAACCGTGCCCAAGACAGGCAACAACGACTGGGGCACCTACAAGGTAGTCAAGGGCAACCTCTCTCGCCAGCTTGAGACAGGGCCGCAGATCATCCGCATCACCATAACCGGCTCGAGCTGCAATATCGACAAGGTGGAGCTCAAATGCACGCTCAACACAGGCGTCGAGGACATTGCCACGTCCACCAAGCCTCAAACAATCTACGACCTGAGCGGACGTCGAGTAGCCAACAGCAGCTCCGACACGAAGTTGCCACGCGGCATTTACATCATCAATGGCAAGAAAATAGCTGTCAAGTGATTTACAAGCACAAAAATCAAAAGATACGATTATGAAAAGACAATTCCTGATGGCCGTTGCCATCGTCATTACCACCATGGGCGCTACTGCGCAGGAAAAGTATAAGTGGCAAGACCCCAGTGTGCCTCGCGCTGAGCGTGTCGAGAGCCTCCTCGGCATGCTGACGCCGGAGGAAAAAGTGGGCCTCATGATGAACAAGAGCATCTCCATCGAGCGCCTCGGCATCCCCTCGTACAACTGGTGGAGCGAGGCCTGCCACGGCGTTCGTCAGGGCGGCTACACCGTCTATCCCCAGCCTATCGGCATGGCAGCCGCTTTCAGCGAGAAGCTGGTGTTCGATGTCTTCTCGCAGGTGAGCGACGAGGCACGTGCCAACTGGAACCGCTCCGACCACAGCGTCAAGCACGTTGGCATGGGCGAAGTCTATTACCCGGGCAATCCTGAGCTGTCGTTCTGGTGCCCCAACGTCAATATCTTCCGCGACCCCCGCTGGGGACGTGGACAGGAAACCTGCGGCGAAGATCCCTACCTGATGGCCGTGCTGGGCGTGCAGACCGTGCTGGGTATGCAAGGCAACGATCCCAAATACGTGAAGACACATGCATGCGCCAAGCACTATGCTGTGCACAGCGGACCTGAGCCCCTGCGTCACTCGATGAACGTTGAGCCCTCGAACCGCGACCTGTGGGAGACCTACCTGCCTGCTTTCAAGGCGCTGGTGAAGAAAGCCAACGTGCGCGAAGTGATGTGCGCCTACCAGCGTTTCGAAGGTAAGCCCTGCTGCACCAGCGACCGCCTCCTCATCGACATCCTCCGCAACAAATGGGGCTACGACGGACTTGTAGTCACCGACTGCGACGCCATCAACAACTTCTTCAATCGCGGACAGCATGAGACACACAAGGACGGCCTCACGGCATCCGTGGACGCCGTGTTGAACGGCACCGACCTCGAGTGCGGCAAGGTGTTCATGAGCCTCACCCAGGGTCTGGAGAAAGGCCTCATCAAGGAGAGCGACCTCGACCAGCACCTGCGTCGCACGCTCATGGGGCGCTTCGAGCTGGGCATGTTCGACCCTGCCGACCGCCTGCCTTGGGCCTCAATGGGCGAGAGCGTCATCAGCAGCGAGGAGCACGATGCACTGGCCACACAGGCTGCACGCGAATCCATGGTGCTGCTTCAAAATAATAAGGTAAAAGCGAAAAGCGGACAATTAGAGCCCGTGCTGCCGCTGTCAAAGAACATACGCACACTGGCCGTAGTAGGCCCCAATGCCGACGATGTCGGGCTGCTCAACGGCAACTATGGCGGCACACCCACCCGCGCGCATCAACACTCGCTGCTCGAAGGTATCCGTGCCGCCCTGCCTGGCGTCAATATCATTTATGACAAGGCATGCGAGCGCAACGACGACTACGAGACGGTGCCTCACCTGCAGGACTTCAACGGCGGCCAGGGCGTATTAGTAGAATTCTGGAACAACAGGACACTCAGCGGCGAGCCAGCCAAGACAGGTTATTACAAAGAGCTTAACTTCTCTACGTTCGGAGCCTGGGGCTTTGCCGAAGGCGTGAACAACGACTCATTGTCGGTGCGCGTCAGTGGAAAGTACACAGCCACCTTCACAGGCGAGATGAAATACACCATCTCCACCGACAACGGCTACACGCTGAAAGTCAATGGCGCCGTGGTTGAAGAGGCTCAGGGCGGCGGCCGTCGTGGCGGTTTCCGCCGTCGTGTGGAATATAAGTCGTTCCCCGTCACCCAAGGTCAGACCTACGACATCGTCATCGAATATCGCCGCGGCGATGGCAACTTCGCCATGCTTCGTGGCGACATCTGCGAGCGCAAACTCGTGGATTTTACAGATCTGGCTACTAAGGTCAAGGCTGCTGACGCCATCATCGTCATAGGCGGAATCTCGCCCCAGATGGAAGGCGAGGGCGGTGACAAGCAGGACATCGAACTGCCCAGCGTGCAGCAGCGGCTGGTGCGTGCCATGCACGAAACAGGCCGCCCAGTCGTTTTCGTCAACTGCTCTGGTTCGGCTATCGCTTTCGGCAGCGTCGAAGGTCAGTACGACGCTTTGCTTCAGGCCTGGTATCCTGGTCAGGGCGGCGCCAAGGCGCTGGCCGACGTGCTCTTCGGCAACTACAGCCCTGGCGGCAAACTGCCCGTCACCTTCTACCGTTCCACAGCCGACCTGCCTGATTTCCTCGACTATTCGATGAAGAACCGCACCTATCGCTACTTCACCGGTCAGCCGCAGTATGCCTTCGGCTACGGCCTCAGCTACACCTCTTTCGTGCTCGGCAAGGCCAAGCTCTCGGCCAAACAGATGAAAATCAACGGCAAGGTCACCGTCACCGTTCCCGTCACCAACACCGGCTCATGCCAAGGCACAGAGACCGTGCAGGTCTATGTGAAAGCCCTCGACGATGCCGGAGCGCCCATCAAGGCGCTGAAAGGTTTCAAGAAACTCAGCCTCAAGCCGGGCGAAACACAGAAAGCCGTCATCACACTCGACAGCGAAGCCTTCGAGTACTACGACGAAGCCATCGATGAACTCAGCCCACGTGCCGGCCGCTACCAGATTCTCTGCGGCACCTCGTCGCTCGACAAGGATCTGCAAGTGATGCCGTTTGTGGTTAAATAAATGCCTATGTCTCCTAATCGTCTTAATGCCAAACATCTGGCAGGTTCACTTACTGCCGTTCTCGTAGCCGTGCCCTTCATGCTCCTTGGTGTAGCTGTAGCAGGCATTGTAAATGCTTGTTTCAAGGACAAGAAGGAGCCACAAGAAAGTGAAGAGGAAATCGTTCCGAATGATAAATGAAGACCGGTTTAGTTCTTGAAGGAGGCGCCTTGCGTGGTTTGTTCACAGCAGGCGTCATGGACGTGCTCATGGAAGCCGGTGTGCAATTCGACGGCGTTGTGGGCGTGTCGGCAGGAGCCTGTTTCGGCTGCAACTACAAGAGCAATCAGCCGGGACGTGTGCTGCGCTACAACCTGCGATATGCCCACGACCCACGCTATTGCAGCCTATGGTCGCTATTGACCACGGGCGGCATCTTCGGCGCACGTTTTGCCTATTACCGCCTGCCTCGCGAGCTCGATGTTTTCGATACCGCAGCCTTCGACCGCTCGCCCATGCAGTTTCATCTCGTCTGCACTGATGTTGATACAGGCGAAGCCGTATACCGAAGCTTCGACCATTTCACTGAAGATATCTACGACTGGATACTGGCATCCTCGTCGATGCCCATCGTTTCACGCGTAGTCAACATCAACGGCCAGCGCCTCCTTGATGGCGGCATTGCCGACAGCATACCCCTGCACTATTTTCAGCAACAAGGTTTCGAGCGCAATATTGTAGTCCTTACCCAACCTGCCAACTACCAGAAGCAGCCACTAAGTCACCTGCGTTTCATACGTCGCTTGCTACGCCCCTACCCTGTTCTGGTTGAAGCTTGGGAGCGCCGCCATCTGATGTACAACGCTGAACTGCAGTACATCGCTGAGCAGGCGGCTGCAGGCAACACATTAATTATATGCCCTAAGCAGACACTGCCCATAGGCCACATCTCGCACAGCCGCAGCCGTATGCGCGCCACCTACCTACTTGGCCGCGAAGCAGCCACTGCCCTACTCCCTCAAATCCAAGCGTTTATCAAAAGCACATAGACTAAGGAACTAAAAAAACTCATTAACTCATAAAACTTTTACCCATAGTGCGACGTCATTGTTTATTATTGTTTCTGTGTACCTTATTCATTAGTTACAACGCTGTAGCCCAGACCATCACAATCACCAACCCCAGTTTCGAGAACGGCACTACAGGCTGGACAGTGGCCAGAATGCAGTTGCAGACCAACGACGGCATGTCCACTCTTAAGGACAGCAGCACTTATCTTGAACGCTGGACTGCAGCGCCAGGACTGGTAGGTACAGCCTCGGCCATACAGACTCTGACAGGACTGACGAACGGCGTCTATCGCCTTACTGCAGCAGCAATGAACATCTCGCAAAACGACGAGAGCGCTGCTCAAGTGGGAGCCTGGATAGTGGCCAACGGATTGCGCACGGCAGTCACCATTCGGAACACCTACACCCTTGATTTCTTAGTCACCGACGGCACTGCGGACATAGGCTTCGTGGCCGACGGCGCATCGGGCAACTGGGTAGCCTGCGACAATTTCAGTCTCACATACGTTGGAAACACAGCCAGCAACATCAAGGCAGTGGGCAATGCGGTTAAGGACTACGCAAACAATCTCGTCAGCACCTATGGCAGCGATGCCGACTACAACAGCCTCATCACTACGCTGACCACTGCCGTCAACGGCGCCAACCTTGCCAATGTGGCCAGTGCCGCCAAGGCTGTGGTAGCAGGCGAACGCGCTTATCGTTTGCGTCATCCCAGCGGCTCAGCACCTGCTGTCACCACTCATCCACGGCATGCCCGTGGCTCCATCTGGATTTTCGGACGTCTGGAGCGCTCTGGCAGCAATGTCGTGGAAGAAGGCTTCTGCTGGAGCACTTCACCCAACCCCACTGTCAACGACCATTACACCTCCGACTGGCTCAATTCCTCAGGCAAGGTCATCTGGCTGCAAGGCCTCACGCCTGGCACTATGTATTATGTTCGTGCTTACGCTATGACCAAGGACTATGCCGTGGGCTACGGCGACATCGTCAAAGTGCCTACTCTGCCGCAAGGCAACATACATTGGAGCTATGGCAACGAAGGCGACAACGACATAAACACACGCATATCCAATGCCGCCGCTCTGGCTTTTGACCACTATTGGAGCAGCCTCACACAACTGACGTCGTTCTACCCCAGCTTGCATTATGCTTCAGGTACCCCTACAGCCGACTGCAGCTACGGAGGCTGGATGCGAATAGGACCTAACACCTCTTACCAGCAAGCAGGCACAATCATGCACGAGGCACTCCATGGCGTGGGCGTAGGCACACATTCCATGTGGACCAACGACAAGGGCGACTTCAACCGCAACCAGCCACCCGTGTGGGATGCCCTGCGTTTTTGGAACAACGATGAGAGTGCCGTGCTCTCGGGCGACAGCCAGCACATGTGGCCATACGGCATCAACGGAGCTCATGAGGACAACGGTACTGACCAACTATACATTGGCAACGCGCTCCTTTGCGAGGCTCTTGGCGAAGGAGGCCTGCCGCTCACCGACAGCCAATGGCTGCTGCCCTACTACGCCTTTCCACAGGACGACAACACACGCTACTACCTGAAATGCGAGGATCAGAGCCGTGGGCTCATGACACACTATCTCGCAGAGAATGCCGACGGCACCCTGGGTTGGAAACCATTGACTGCCGACCAAGCCAAGCTATCGGACAATCGTGCTGCTTGGTTCATCACCTTCGATGCTGCCAGCCAACGCTATCATTTCAAGAACGCCTCCACCAACCACTACCTATCCTATTCGGCAGCCAACTCCAACACTGGCTTCAAGGCCTCTGCTTCAGCCACAGACATACAGATGAAGGAATGCAGGGTGGATGTCAGCGTAGGTTCGCAGACCTACAATGGATACTATCTCATCGACTATGCCTCCAGCCAGGCTATGGAAGCAAAAGCCGGGGGAACGGCAGGCTCCACTGCGTTCAGAATCTGGGACGACGCCACTACGCAGCGTTGGATTATTCTCTCTGAAGATGACATGCCGGCCTTCGAATATGGTGCCGTTGAGATACAGCTCGACGTACTGCGTCGCTACCTTAATGGCTACAACGCCTGCAAGAACGTGGCACATACTGATGTCACAGACGGAGCCACTTCAGCACTCGCCACCACCATCGCCAACATCGAGTCTGCCATTAGCGGCACTGTAACAATGGAACAGGTCGTTCAATACCTCAGCGACATAAAAAGTGCAGGCACCACTTTCCTCAACAACACTAAACCCTCGGGCGGTGTGCCCTACGACCTCACCTTCCTTATCCAGAACGCCAATCTCAACAATAGCACCGAAGGCTGGTCGATAGCCCCAACCCACAACTACGGTGCAATAGAGTTCTACCAGACTACTTTCGATTTCTACCAGACTCTGCCAGACATGCCAGCTGGAACATATCAGCTTACAGCCAATGCCTTCCAACGCCCAGGTGAACCAGCAGTCGTATACACTGCCTTCACATCAGGTACCGATGATGTCAGCGCCGAACTATACATCAACTCCACTTCTCAGAAAGTGGCTAATCTGATGACCGAGCAACAGTCCACCTCCATCAGCAATGGCGAATTTACAACCTCAGGCAACACCTTTGTGCCCAACACCATGGAAGCAGGAAGCAACTATTTCGTAGCCGGCAAGTACACCAACAGCCTTCAAGGCCAGTTCGCGGCAGGCAGCCTGCGCATAGGTTTGAGAGGTACTGTATCCAACAGTTACTATTGGACCATGGCCGACAACTTCCATCTTTATTATTTCGGCTCCGATGGCCAGGTACTGTCGCTTAAGGACCAGCTCGCTGCCAATGGCTTCACACGCCTCACAGCCCTGCCCGACGACTACAGTCCCTATTTCTTCGTGCTCTACGACCATGATCAGGACCTCGCCCTCGTAGCTAATGCCCCCAATCATCAGGGTGGTAGCAAAGCCATGTGGTATGAAGCCGACGTCAATCCCATGACAGACAAATCCACTCTTTGGACCATGGACTACCACGAGCAGAACGGAACAGGCTATCAGGTCCTCGCCAACGCCACCTATCCCGACTATATGTACCAAACAGAATGGAATGCCAGCTGGAACTATCGCTGCAGCGACAATGGCGGCAATGGCGACCTCGCCTGGGGACGCACACTATACGAATACCTGCCCGATGGATATTGGACCATTCAAAACGGAGTGTACCCAGACAAAGGCTACTTGGGACCATGGGACAATATCATAGCAGATGATGCTGAGACAGCCCTGAACAAAAGCGGCAATGCCGTAGGGCATTTCGACATCTTTTCCATATTGCGGGGCGATTACGTCAGTCGCTTCGACGCCCATCAAGTAGCCACCAACGACAACCCACTCGACATAACCTACGTGCTCGAGAACCCAGGCGGTGAGCGCCGCTCAGCCGCAGGATGGAAATACGTAGGTGATGAATGGTGGGCGCAGAGCAACGATGCCCTCGATGGTAAAGTCGGCGACTATTACATCGAGCGCTGGATTGCCGGTGGCATAGGCGACGCTGATATATATCAGGAAATCAATGGCCTGCCCGATGGGTACTACCGCTTCTCTGCAACAACCTTAGCGCGCCCCAATTTCCATCTCTATGCCAATGCCTCAACAGCCTCTGCCGCTGCCGACGGCACACGAGCAAGTGTCGTAACCTTAGTATCCGACGGCACACTTCGCGTAGGAGCAAGGGCCGTAGGCACCTCATCGTCATGGGTGGCTTTCGAGGACGCACGCCTGGAATACCTTGGCAACAGCCTTCGTGGAGACGTCAATCGCGACGGCAGCATAACCATTGCCGATGTCACGGCCTTGGTCAACATCATTTTGGGCAAGGACAACGTCGAGCCTTATCAGTACGACCACCCTGCTGCAGATGTAAACACAGACGGCAGCATCACCATAGCCGACGTAACAGCACTGGTGAACGTCATTCTCGGGAAATAAGTCCTTTATCTTTCAGCCCACGAGCGAAGGAGGGATTGTTGGTCAGGTACATACCTACAAGGATAAGGATTGTGCCTACAACGAAGTATATGGTGATGCGTTCTGAAAGGATAACCCATGCAAACAACATGGTGACGACAGGGTTGAAGTAGGCATAGTTGGTGACGGTGACGGCACCAAGACGACGAATAGCCCAGTTCCAAGCCAGGAAGCACAACATAGAGGCCACACAACCGAGGAAGAGAAGGTTGAAAAGAATATCGGGACGCAGGATAAGAGCTATAGGCGGCCACGACGGATATACTAAATAAAAAGGTAGCAAGGATATCAGGCCGTAGAAAAAGACTTTGCGGGTGATGAACAACGTGTCGTAGCGCTGACTGGCAGGAATCATCAGCAACGAGTAAACGGCCCAGCACAAACAAGCCACGAAGGCAAGCGTATCGCCCAACGGCGAGAGATGGAGCACGAAACGTCCGTTAAGCACTACAATAACGACGCCTAACGAAGCCATGACAGAGCCCAGGATCTGCAGGCCATGGAGTCGCTGATTCTTGTAGAAAAGGCCTATTAGTGCAGCAGCGAAAAGCGGACACATACACACTATGAGTGAGGTGTTTGTAGTAGTGGTGTAGTTCATGGAACTGTTCTCAGTAAGGAAATAGAGAGAACCGCCACTGACGCCCAAAGCCACCATGAGCAACTCGTCGCGCCACGATGCCGACAGCAAACGAAACGGCGTGCTCCGTTTCTGCAGTAAGCTGAAGGCGAGCAACAGCACATACGCTATGATGAAACGCAGCGTGAAGATCTGTGCAGCTGACAGGCTGGCAAGCAGCAGGAGCTTAGTATATACGAAGGTGGAGCCCCAGACAGCCACAGTAGCTAAAGCCACTAGATGTGGAAGTATGCGCATACTATGTTTGTTTTTACGCGGCAAAGGTAGTTGTTTTTCCTCTTTAAAAAACACTTTTCTTCAATTCTCTTTCCTCTTTTCATTAAAATAACATATCTTTGCACCCAAATTGTGCATAATCAGTAAATAGTACATAGTTAAAATAGTAAATTCTTTATGTCACAAGCAATTCAAAAGACTCTTCGCGACAGCGCAGGAATGCGCTGGACTGCGTTGCTGCTGCTGGCATTGGCCATGTTCTGCAGCTACATCTTCATGGACATCCTCTCACCCATTAAGGACCTGATGCAGGAAACGCGCGGGTGGGACTCCACGGCCTTTGGCACTATGCAGGGCTCGGAGGTGTTCCTGAACGTGTTTGCCTTCTTCCTTATCTTCGCGGGTATCATTCTGGACAAGATGGGCGTGCGTTTTACCGCTGTGCTCTCGGCATTAGTGATGCTGGTGGGAGCTGTGGTGAAATGGTATGCCGTGAGCGAGGCGTTCATGGGCAGCGGCCTTGAGACGTGGTTCACCAACCACCTGAACTATATCCCGCTATTCGACGAGCTGGGCGTGAGCCCCTTCTACGAGGGCATGCCGGCATCGGCTAAGTTTGCAGCCTGCGGCTTCATGATCTTCGGCTGCGGCTGCGAGATGGCAGGTATCACTGTGAGCCGTGGTATCGTGAAATGGTTCAAGGGCCGCGAAATGGCTCTGGCTATGGGTTCGGAAATGGCACTGGCTCGTCTGGGCGTAGCCACATGTATGATCTTCTCACCGTTCTTCGCTCGCTTGGGCGGACATGTCAGCGTGAGCCGTTCAGTGGCCTTCGGCGTGGTGCTTATGTGCATAGCCCTGATGATGACCATCGTGTATTTCTTCATGGATAAAAAGCTCGACGCTCAGACTGGTGAGGCCGAGGAGAAGGACGACCCATTCCGCATCAGCGACATAGGTCAGATCCTCACGTCAAGCGGCTTCTGGTTGGTGGCACTGCTGTGCGTGCTCTACTACAGCGCTATCTTCCCGTTCCAGAAGTATGCTGTGAACATGCTACAGTGCAACCTCACACTGACGCCTCCTGCCGAGGGTTCGTTCTGGGCAGGCTCCAGCGTTACTATCATCCAATACGTTATCATGCTTGTTGTGGCCGCTGCAGGCTTTGCCAGCAACTTCCAGAAGAAAGCCGCTGCCAAGTATGGTCTGCTGGGCCTGAGCATTGCAGCTCTCGTGGTATACTGCTACATGGGATATATGCGCCAGTCAGCAGAAACGGTATTTGCCGTGTTCCCACTGCTCGCTGTGCTCATCACGCCCATCCTCGGCAGCTATGTCGACCACAAAGGTAAGGCAGCCTCAATGCTTGTACTTGGCTCCCTGCTGCTGATTGCCTGCCACCTGACATTTGCCTTCGTGCTGCCTCTGTTCAAGGGTAATGCCGTTGGAGGTATCATCGTAGCTTACCTGACAATTCTCGTGCTGGGCTCAAGCTTCTCATTGGTACCTGCAAGCCTTTGGCCGAGCGTTCCCAAGCTGGTGGATGCCAAGGTCATCGGTTCTGCCTACGCTCTTATCTTCTGGATTCAGAACATAGGTCTGTGGCTCTTCCCCCTGCTCATCGGCAAGGTGCTGGACAAGACTAACCCAGGCGTCACTGACCCGACGCAGTTCAACTACACTGCTCCACTCGTAATGCTCGCCTGTCTTGGCGTAGCAGCTCTCGTGCTCGGACTGGTGCTGAAGGTAGTGGACAAGCGCAAGGGCATTGGCCTGGAGGAACCGAATATTAAGGATTAAAGATTATTAAAGATTAAGGAATAAAGATTAGAGAATAAAGATTAGGGAATAAAGATTAGGGATTATTTGTTGAAAATCATTGATTTTGATGATTGAAGTGTTAAAATAACACTTTTCTAAGCCTATGAGATAAAAAAACTCTAAACTTTAAACTCTTAACCCTAAACTTTTACTACCTTTGCGGCGCAGATTATCTGCGTCGCTTTTTTGTTAACTAGCTAACACACACTAGAATGAAACGAACTGCTTTACTGGCTGCTTTACTCATATCCGTCGCGACGACGGTGATGGCACAGGAATGGATGGATGTAACTGAAGACTTCGTCGTGAATCCTAACTTCGACGGCAATATCGAGGGTTGGGTTGACGCCTTCGACGGCTCCGCTCAGAACCATGGCTACATGGGCGCCAACTACTCAAATGGCGATGTGAGTATCTCGCTGTTCGCCGAGGCCTGGCGCGACAACAACGACTGGATGTCGGGTGGTGTTTTGGGCAACGGTTCCATCACACAGGCTCTCACTACCGTACCTGCAGGACAGTACCGTTTGGAAGCAGACGCTATAGCTGTGGACCAAGGTTATAGGAACAACCCTGTCACAGGCGTGCTGCTCTTCATTTCCGACGGCACCAATGAAGCCACCACGGAAATAGCCACCGATAATGGGGCACCTCAACATTTCACTACGGAGTTCACAACCACCAAGACAGCTATTACCATTGGCGTGCGAACAGAAAATCCCACTGCCAACTGGCTGGCATTTGACAACGTGCGACTCTATTGGTATGGCACAGAGCGCAAGATGACGCGCATCTCCATGAGCAAGACATCTGCTACGATACGCCAGGGTGATCAACTGCAGCTGAAGGCTTCACCATTCCCCTCGACAAGCACATTCAAAGGCATAACGTGGACCAGCAGCAATGAAAATGCAGCATCTGTTGACGAGAACGGACTGGTGACGGCAAAGAAGCCTGGCATAACGACCATCACTGCCACATCAAAGAAATACCCTGAGATAAGTGGAAAATGCATCATAACCATCACTACCAACGTAGTTCAGCCCAACGCGGTGATTATCAACGAGGTTCAACAAGCCAATGTGGATATGTTCATTGACCCTTCGTTCAACTACGGCGGATGGATAGAGCTCTACAACAGCACCGACGACCCAGTAGTCGTGGATGGACTCTACGTGCAGGACAATCAAGGAAATCGCTGGCCGCTGACGAGCAGCAGGCAGGGCATGCTATCGGCCAAAAGCTTCCTGACGCTGTGGTTCGACCATTTCTCGTGGTGGACACCCAAGACAGTTAATTTCAAGCTCGACTGCGACGGTGGCTATATTGCCATCACCAATGAACAGGGCACAGTGCTCTCAGAATTAAATTATCCACCGGCTTTAGCACGCACATCTTATGCCCGAAAGACCGACGGCGGCAACGAATGGGGCTATACCGACCAGCCTACGCCTGGGGAAACAAACGCTTCGTCGGCATTTGCACAGGTACGATTGGAAGCACCCGTCATTGACAAGGAAGGAGGCCTGTTCTCGACTAACTTCACAGCTAATGTGACAAACATTCCCAGCGGAGCCACTGTGCGCTATACCACCGACGGCAGTACACCTACGCTTACCAACGGACAGACAAGCACTAATGGTCGTTTCCCCGTTTCAGGAACAGCCATCTTGCGCGTGCGCTTCTTCCAGGACGGCAAGCTGGCAAGCCCCGTCACCACACGTTCATATATCAAGAGCACTCGCTCCTACACGTTGCCTGTGCTCTCACTCGTATCAGATCCTAAGAATCTCACAGGTGCCGATTATGGCATCTTCGTGCAAGGCAACGGCAACGGACGTCCTGGCAACGGACAGAGTGCCAACTGCAACTGGAACATGGATTGGGACAGACCTGCCAACATAGAGTTTTTCGACGAGACGGGCACTTCCGTGTTCAATCAGGAAGTGAGCATTGAGCCCAGCGGCGGTTGGAGCAGAGCATGGTCACCCCATTCGTTCAACATCAAGGCCAACAAGGTTTACGAAGGCGTGAACCGTATGGACTACCAGTTCTTCAAGAACAAACCCTTCCTTCGCCACAAGGGTCTGAAGGTGCGCAACGGCGGCAACGACACCAGCCAGCGTATCAAAGACGGTGCGATTCAGGAAGTGGTGAGAACGGCTGAGCTTTACGTAGAGACTCAATCGTTCCAGCCCGTGCACTTGTATCAGAACGGAAGATACATAGGTGTGCTCAACCTGCGCGAGCCAAACAACAAGAACTACGGCTACGCTAACTATGGTATCGGCACCGATGACGATGAGATGGACCAGTGGAAGATGAGCCCTGACAGCGGTTATGTGCAGCAGGTTGGCACGAAGGATGTGTTCGACGAATGGTACTCGCTTGCCCAGAATGCCGGCGATGCATTGGTCTACGAGCGCATCAAGCAAATCGTGGACATCGAGGAGATGTGCAACTATCTCTCTGTGCAGTTCTACCTCGGCGGCAACGACTATCCCAAGAACAATATCAAGAGCTTCCGCGAGCGCTCTGAAGGCGAATCGAACAGCCGCTTCCGCGCCATACTCTTCGACCTCGACCACGCTTTCAATACCAACAACGGCATCACATGGTTCTTCGACAACTCGAACTACTGGACCTACGACCAGCTGTATGGTTCCCAGGTCATTGCCAAGTACGGCAGTCGTATTTCCGGCGAGATTGAGTTCGTGACCATCATCAAAAACATGCTGCAGAACGAAGAGTTCAAGAAACAGCTCGTTGACCAGTGCTGTATTGTCACTGGCAGCGTATTCGAGCCGACGCGTGCACGTGAGGTAATCACTGAGATAATCAATCTCTTAGCAGACAACGGCCACTCAGCCAGCGGCTCCGGCAACGATGTAATCAACAAAATAAGCACCAGCCGACAGAATACCACATTCAGCAATATCCGCAACTATTTCAGACTCGATGCTCCTGTCACTGTCACGCTGTCATCGAACATTCCAGAGGCTGGCTTGCTCATCAACGGGCTCAATGTTCCAACGAAGAAGTTCTCTGGCAAGCTCTTTGCACCTATTGCCGTCACGGCGGCAGCGCCTGCAGGCTACCGTTTCGTAGGTTGGCAGTCGAACCAAACCACGGCCGGCGTCACGCTCTTCGACCATGGCACCGACTGGAACTATTACGATCAGGGCTCACTCGACGGTGAAGACTGGACAGCCGCCGGCTACTCCAGCTCATGGTCCAACGGCAATGCACCGCTCGGATATTTCGTCACCGACGGCAGCAACGGCCGAGGCTACAAGACATTCCTCAACTATGGCGGCGACAACAATAACAAGTTCCCGACTTATTACTTCCGCAAGCAGATAACGCTCACGGCTGCACCCAAGGCCAGCGAAAGCTTCACACTCAATTGGATTGCCGACGACGGCTTCATCATTTACGTCAATGGCACGGAAGCTGGGCGCTACCTGATGCCTTCGGGCAATGTCAGTTTCAACACCTATGCCTCCACTTACGCCAACGGCAACCCAGATTCCGGCACAATGACCATCGACGCCTCTTTGTTCAAACGCGGAGTGAACACCATCGCCGTGGAACTGCACAACAACGCAGCCAACTCAACCGACGTCATGTGGGACGCTGCCCTGATTTACGACAAAGAATCGGCTGGCGACATCGCATCCACGGAGACCACCTTCAATATTCCTTCCAGCACTTCATCGATAAAGCTCACTGCCATTTACGAGAAGATGAACGATACGGACGCTGACGCCTGGGACAATCATCCCGTGAAAATCAACGAGGTGAGCGCCGACAATGACATCTACGTCAGCGACCTCTTCAAGAAAAGCGACTGGATAGAGCTGTACAACACCACCGATGCCGAGATAGATGTGGCAGGAATGTACCTCTCCGACCACCTCGAAGAGCCTGAGAAATGGCAGATTCCTGAGTCCGACGGTACCTTCTCAACCATTATTCCTGCCCACGGACACCTCGTTATCTGGTGCGACAAGGATCAAAGCGGAACACAGCTGCACGCCGGCTTCAAGCTTAACAACGAAGACAACAGCCTCGTGCTGCTCACGGCCGAAGATAAATCGTGGGCTGATACACTTGTGTACTGCCGCCACGATGGCTACCACACCGTAGGATTGTACCCCGATGGCACCTCACAACTTTACGTTATGGAAAGGCCCACTATCGGCAAGACAAACATCCTGACCACTCTCGCTTCGTCTTGGGAGGAGCCCGTCATCGAGTATCACGAACCTGACGCTATACGCAACAACGAATTTGAACAAGAACTCATGCTGGCATACAACGGCTCAAGCCTGGCTCTACATGGAGCTGAAGCGGCACGTCTCGATATCTACAACACTGCCGGACAGCTCGTGCTGACAACCCGTATCCGCCAATCGGCTCCAGTAAGCGTCACTACCCTATCACGCGGCCTTTACATAGCACGCGCCAAGACCGATGACGACGAAGCTGAAGTGAAATTCGTTATTCAATAAAACTTCGATACGTAAAAACATCAAATCGCAAATTGTCAAATACTGCCAAAATACTATATCTGCACGGCTTCGCCAGCAGCGGAGCTACAGGCACTGCCACCAGCCTGCGCAATGCCCTCTACGAATATGGCATACAGGTGATAGCGCCTGACATACCCGTGATGCCGGCTGAAGCCTTACCTTTCCTTCGCCAGCAGGTCGAAGAGGTGCAACCAGCCCTCATCGTAGCGACCAGCATGGGAGCCATGTATGCCGAACAGCTTAGGGGATACAAGCGAATCTTAGTTAACCCTTCGTTCTGCATGGCACGCCTGCTTACCTTCGGAGGCATGGGGCGCAAGCCTTTCCGCAATCCACGACAAGACGGCGCCCGCGATTTCAAGGTAGACAAAGAAATGATTTCACAGTTCCGCGAATTGGAAAAGCACTGCTTCGAGGGCATCACAGCCGATGAACGCGAACTGGTCTACGGCCTCTTCGGAGACCACGACAAACGCGTCAACTGCCAGCCGCAGTTCAAGAAAGCCTACGGCACGGCACATTTCGCCACTTTCGACGGCGAACACTATCTCAACGACATTGTCTTGAAACGAACCGTGCTGCCATTGGTAAAACAGATTTTAGAGCTCCATTAAGGTCTATTTCATTAGAAATAGCTACTTGTGATGGACAAAAACACTATTAACAAACGTTAAAGTGCAAAAAAAATCTAAGTCTTTCATATAAATAATGTAATTTTGCAACGAATTAGATACTTCAACCCAACAAAAGAGGTGAAACACAACTACACACTCGCTAAAGTTATAATACTTGCGCTCGTCTGTTGTACAGCCTCGCCAAACTTTATATGGAGCCAAAACGAAGCGTCGCAAGGCATACTTAAAGCTTGGACTGATGAAGGATTTGAAGATATCAAAGTGACGTTGAAAGCCGATACTCTATTTGCACAGATTGAGGATCACGCCTATCGTGGCACCTTCCGCGGAGCTGCGGTAGCACTGCGCAAAGTGGCCGAGCTAAAGCCCGAGATAACTCACTACGAACTTCTGCTCACCGACTATCAGATGCCCCAGTTGGCTCTGCATGCGCAACACGTGGACTCGGTATGGGCAGTAAGAGTAGACAGGGAGATGGCAGCAATTGAGCAGCAGCTCGCTGAACAAGAGCGACAGGCGCGGTCAAACTGGAAAATCGACATCAGTGTCGTGCCAATGATATCGCTCGTCAACAATAAGCTCGACCACCTGTTCGACTATGCTGTACGAATAGCACCAGCTATAGCAGTAACACCCTGGAAGGGCGGACGGATTACCATCCAACCGATAGTGCCGATAAGCTACCGACTCACCAAAGGCGATCCTAAGCACTACGTGCAGATGGGCAGCACCAATATCAGCCAGCAGTTCTTCTCGAACAAACACTGGCAATTAAGCGCTGCAGCGGGATTCTTCCATATCCAGAGAATGGGTGTACAGGCAAGGCTGACGTATCATGCCACAAGGAATCTCGACCTCATGCTCGAAGCTGGACAGACAGGTGACACCTATGTGCATAAAGGCGGCATCCATTTCGGCAAATGGAAACAAACCGATGTGATGGTCAAGGCAGATTACTACGAGCCGCATTCTAAACTGCAGTTCGAGTTGCAAGGAGGGCGATTCCCATATGGCGACTACGGCGGACGACTTGACATTACACGCCATTTCGCAGAATATGCAATAGGCGTCTACGGCGTTCTTACAGGCGGCGAGCATAATGCGGGCTTCCACTTCGCAATTCCCTTCGGAGGTAAACGACAGCGTCGGACACATTTCCTGAGGTTACGGTTGCCTGAATACTACGCAATGGAATACAGCATGAGTTCATTCTTCAAATATACACAAGAACGGATGGGACTCACATACAACACACAGCCCGACCAGAACCACGCTGCCCACTATTGGGAACCGGCATTTGTGCAAGAATATGTATCGCGCATCCTCAACGGCACTTTCAAATGAGATAATAAATAAACCCTTTATTAACCACTTTTTTTAACATTTTGCAAAATGAAAAAGTTTCTTTTCTCCCTCACCATGATCGTCGCTCTCGTTAGCGTATGTCTGGTTACATCCTGCAAGGATGATGACGAGCCCATTCCCGTGGAACAGCACGATGGCGGTCAGATCAAGTAATTGATTAGAGAATCAAAGGGAAAAGGCGAGTTCCATTCGGGACTCGCCTTTATTTGTGTGCCTTTATTGAACCTAAAACTCATCCGAACTCAACCAAGCAGCCCTTGCCCGGAATCTCAATCGTAATCTACTGGTAATTAAACATATAGAGCAGCAGATTCGTTTGGATAATATATATCGCCGAGTAATATACAAAACTAGGCCAACCTTATTAGGCAATTAAGCCAACCTAATCCCGCTATTAGGCCTATTTAATTGGGCTGTAAAGCCGGCCTAATTTTTAGGTATGTCCAGCAATGCTCCAAAGCATGACTAGTAGTATCTCGCTGCACGTACGTTCGTATCCTGCTGCACGTCCGTTCGTATCCCGCTGCACGTCCGTTCGTATCTCGCTACACGTCCGTTCATATCACGCTACACGTCCGTTCATATCACGCTGCATGATTGGTTGTATCTAATCACCACATAAGAATATTGCAACCAGTATCCTTTAGTGAATCCATAACTCAAAACCTCAAGTCCGCAGAAAAGCCACGATTGATTGAATTTCACCGTCAATGGCATCAGCTGTGGTAACGCTGACTGTGCGCTGGCCGCTAACATACTCGCCAGTCAAAGGATTACGGATGTGGCGGCGGTCGGGCGTAGCGTTGCCAGAAGTGGTCAGGCAATAACCTGAAGGAATGTCAGACGGATTCTTGCCGAGACTTAGGATAGAGCTATTGCCAAGATTGATGAGGGCATCTTGGATGCCGAACGTGGGCAGCAGTACACGGAGGCGTTCGAGGGCATACCCCTTAAGGATGCCTGAAAGGTCTATGATGATAGAAGTTCCGCCACCGTGCCCTTCTCGTAAGGGAAGGGAGCTCAAATCCTCTTGGGAACAAAAGGAGAGCCATGCACAGCCGCTACCCTCCCCTATGGGAGCGGTTGGACCTGTTAATTTCACCCTGTTAATGATGCCGGGACGGAAGTCAGGGGAGTTGACAGTGATATCGAAGAGGCCGCCTGAATCGCAATTGGCTTGCAGGCAGCGGGCAAGCAATGTATATAGTTCCGAACTGATGGCAACAGGGCCTGTTGCTGCAGCCTTTACTGCCCGTGAGAGCTCGCTGTCGGGGTTGAAGCGATTGCCCATCTTTTCCACGGCAGTTAGCTCGGCACGCACAGCAGCTTCTGCCGCCTCGAACTCGGCTTCGGTGAGCGAGCCAAGCATGAGCAGGTCAATGCGCGTGTGCAGCGCTTCGAACCAGGCGTAGTAGCGGTTCTGATGTGAAGCTGAACGGAAGAGATGGGGCATTAGAGAAAGAAACTATATGACTTGCTGACAGGGGAAAAGAATTCGTAGAACGCAACTAATTCGTAGAACGCGTGTAACTTGAAAAATTCGTTTAATTCGTTTAATTTGTTGTTTAAAACAAAAGGGGGCTGTGGTTGTAAATTTATAATCTGTTGAAAGGGAAAAGAATTCGTTTAATTCGTTGTTTAAAATGAAAGGAGGCTGTGTCAGCATTTGTTGACACAGCCTCATTGTTTAAAATCAACGCTGGGGGCGCTGGCCGTTGCCACGATTCTGGCGCTGACCGCGCTGACCTTGACGCTGGCCGTTGCCCTGACCTCGCTGGCCTTGGACTTGGTCGGGCAGTTCGAGGATCTTGATGTTCTTGAAATGAACCTCGTCGCCGTGGTCCTGCAGAAGAATATGGCCTTCAGCACTGTTGCCGAAGTTAGGCCAGTCCTTATATTTGCTATAGGCCACGAGAGCGTTCCATTCCTGGTCGTCGCGATTGTACTCAAGCAACTTAGTGCCGTTGAGCCAGTGCTCTACGTGGCGACCGCGCACAATGACGAGGGCTGTGTTCCACACGCTGATGTGGAAAGGCTTCTGGTCGGGAGCGGGGATGAGGTCGTAGAGCGAGCCGAGCTTGCGGTTGCCCTTCACGCCGAGCTTGGCATCGGGGTGACGCTCGTCGTCGAGGATCTGGAACTCACAGCCGATGGCCGAGCCTGCGCCTTGGTTCATGTCGGGATCAACGAAATATTTGATGCCGCTGTTAGCGCCGTTGGTGATCTTGAAATCCACGCTGAGCATGAAGTTGCGGTATTTACGTGTGGTGACGATATCACCGCCGTTGGTGCTCTCGCCGCCGCCGGCCTTCTGCACGATGAGCTCACCATTCTTGATGGTCCAGCCCTTCTCGGGGAAACGGTCGAGGCGTGCGCCACGCCATCCCTCGGTCGTCTTGCCGTCCCAAAGGAGCTTCCAGCCCTGAGCCTGCTCGCGGGGCGAAAGAGTGTTGTCCTTAGCAAACACCTGTGGAGCAAAGGACCTTCTTCCTCCCTCCTCTGCGTTGGAGCGCTCCCCTCTTTGAGAGGAACGATCGGGAGTAGCAAAGCGGGCTACGTCCTGCGTGCAGATACGGATATTACGCCAAGAGATGGTCTTGCCTTCCTTAGCTTTGTCATTACCGATAGCATGCACTTGCAGCGCAATGAAACCGCTGGCATCAACATCGTCGATGAGGTCGGCACAAGCGATGCCATTGACCCACGTGCGAATACGGTTGCCGATAGCTTCGATTCGCACTTTGTTCCATTCGTTGTTCTTAAAAGCATTCTGCGCCGGAGCGTTCTTTATCATAGGATAAAGCCAGCCACGACGGGCTTCATCGTAAATGCCGCCTGTCCAAGCGCGTGCGCTGGGGTCTATCTCAAACTGATAGCCATGAACACGCCCGTTCTGGTAATCCTTGGTGCTATGGCTGCGAAGCTGCACGCCAGAGTTGAGAGCGTCGTCAACAAGGAACTCGAACTCGAGGATGAAATCGCTGTAGTCCTGATTGGTGCAGAGAAACGAGTTATCAGTGTTCATCTTGGAGTAACCCACGATGGCACCTTTCGCTACCTTGTAAGTTGCCTTACCGCCGCGCTGTGTCCAACCGCTTAGGTTCTTGCCGTTGAAAAGAGGTGTAAAGGATCCATTCTCCTGAGCAAACAGAACAGATGCTTGTACAATTGCGAGGCTGAAAACTAATAAGATTTTATGTATTGCTTTCATTATTGTGGTTTGATTTATAAATGATTACTATCCTTGAAGGAGACCACCCTTCCCCGTGAGGAGGGGGCTAAATCTTATAGAACTCTTCCCATCCCTTGCGCGGAGGCAGACCGCCGGCGAGGAGGGCGTTGGCGAAAGCGTTGTTGGTGAACTGCTTGGTGCGCGGGTCGAAGAACAACTGGGTGTTCAAGCGCTGCGCAATAACACCGAGGCAGAAGACCTGCGAGAGAACACCGTTGATCTCGAAAGGCGAGCGTGTCTTTTCCTTGCCCATGCAGGCGAGGAGGAAGTTCTCCTGATGGTTGCTCGGGCTCTTGGGCACTTCGGGCAGGCGGCTCTGCATCTCACGGGCCTTCTCTTCCGGAATAATGCTGAGCGTGCTGCCGTGGCTGCCACCTTTGAATATAAGGTCGCGCGTGTAGATGATCTTGCCGGGATTGAGCTGTGCACGAGGCGTGTCGCCCTGATTCGTCGAGGGGATATTGGCATTGTATTCCGAGCCGCCGTAACCTGCGGGCAGTGGCGGCAGGTTGTCGAGGCCGTCGTACCAGGTGATATCTACTGGCGGCATATTTCCACGGGCGCCGAAGCGGAAGAGAATCGTTGAACTATAGGGGAAGAAGAAGTCGTTGTGCGCCTTTTGGTTCAGTAGCGTCACTTCGTAAGGCAAGCCGAGGTCGAGGAACTCGTGCACGGTGTCCAGGATATGCGCGCCCCAGTCACCAAGGGCTCCCATACCGAAATCATACCACGAACGCCACTCGCCCTGATGGTACTTGGCTGAATAGTCGTGCCATTGAGCAGCGCCGAGCCAGGTGTCCCAATCCATGTTCTGCGGCAGGGGCTCTGCTTCTGGCAAATGTTTGATATTCGGGTCAAAGCGGTGCCAGCGGCGGCTGTTGTTCATGTGTGCTGTGACGGCGGTGACGTCCTTGATGATGCCAGCTTCCTGCCAGGCCTTGAACTGGAAGTAGTTAGCCTCGGAGTGCCCTTGGTTGCCGACCTGCGTGGCGAGCTCAGGATGACGGCGCGCCATCTGCATGAGCAGTTCTGCCTCATGGAAAGTACGGACCATCGGCTTCTCCAAATAGATGTGCTTGCCGTGGGCAAGAGCCATCATGGCGATGGGGAAATGAATGTGGTCAGGCACTGCTGCTACAACGGCTTCAAAGTCACCGGCAGCTTTCTCGAAGAGCTCACGGAAATCGCGGAAGCGCTTGACATTGGGGAACTTTGACAGCACCTTCTGGCACTGCTTGCCGTCGAGGTCGACATCGCACAAGGCGGTAACTTCGACCATGCCTGTGCGCATGAAATCGTCGAAGTCCTGTTCACCGCGATTACCGATACCGATGAAAGCTACTTTCACTTTGTCTTTTTTCGTGTCTGCGGCCTCACGCGAGGTCATTAAATGGGGAGCGGCTGAGGCTATGCCCGGCACACCGCTAAGGGCGATGCCGGCGACACCTGCGCTCATGGTCTTAAGGAAGGATCTACGAGTGGTCATATTAACTTGATATTTACGGATTTACTATTTATGATGGTAATGATAACGATGACTGCGTTTTGGTTTGTATCCAAACAGACGGGCAATGCCAAAGACAAGTAAACGCAAGACTATCCATACGGCATAGAGCACTGCTGTTGCCATCAGGACATAAAGAATAGATGTCCACAACTCGCTCAACGGTGAGTTATAGTGGATGATGGCATAGACGTTCAAGCCTACGGCTATCATAAAGCAGACGAGCAGCGACAGCAACTCGGTGCGAATTCGGCGGGAAGGAATATAAAAATAAGGCATTATTTTAATGTATAATGAATAATGTATAATGGACTTATGTAATGTATATTTAATAATGTATAGTTTTAGTCTTCGTCTTCAAGTTCTAAGTAACTTTTATTTTTCACTTTTAGCTTTGCTGACTTTCGTCACGACTCAGCAATACGAGCGAAGCGAGGCACTCTCCCCCACGGGGGAGAGCGGGGAGAGAGGCCTCACTTTTCCCCTTCCTTCGTCCCATACGGCTTGTATTCTATCTTCATAGCCTCAGGGAACGGCAGCGGTTTGCCCTGCACAATGGCTTCATGACCTATGAGGCAGAGCTGTGTGGCATAATAGCCTTCTTCGGCAATGCGCGGTGGCTGACGCTTGGTGCAGACGGCTTCGACGAAAGCTTCCGTTAGCAAGGACGAGCCGTCCATTTCGGGAGATTTGCCAAGGATGTATTCTCCAGGGTTGTTGCGCGCCACCTCAGGATCCCAGCTGCTGCCGGCAAAGGTATTTGCACCCCATATCTTATCCTCCCACTCCATCAACATCTGCACAAAAGCAGGTGCGGGTGCAGGACCGTAATCTTCGAAATAGAACTTACCGCGCTCTGGTTCTACCGTGCCTGTATTGCCTAGAATCTGTTCTTCAAGACCGTAGAACTTGTTGCTGATGACGGAGGCATAGGTCATCTGACGTCCGTCATCGAACTCATAGATGCAATGGACATTATCATAGACCTCGCGCCCGTCCTTCCAGTGGGTAATGGCTCCTGTGCCCATGACACGCACAGGCAGTTTGCCCAGTGCCCACGTTCCCACCTGCAGCTGATGGCAGGCCAGCTCAGTCATCAAGCCTTTCGACGATTCCTTGTACAGGCGCCAGTTGATTAGGCGTTCCAACTCAGGCGATGGCACTTCACGACGCCAGTCGCCGTTGCGGTTCCAAAAAGCATGCACGGCATTGATGTCGCCGAACACGCCCTGATGCACCATGTCCATCACCTTTATATATCGAGGATCGAAGAGGCGCTGCTGGCCGGTGAAGAAGACAAGGCCTGTTTCCAAGTGCTTGCGGTAGATAGCGAGCGTCTCCTCCATCGTGTAGGCGATGGCTTTTTCGCAGTAAACATGTTTGCCTGCATCGAAAGCATCCATAGCTATCTGATAATGAGTGTTCAGCGGCGTAGCGATGACAACGCCGTCAATGCTCTTATCTTCCAGCAGCTGGTGGTAGTCGGTGTAGGTCTTGGCTGTCGGCACCATTTCCAATGCGGCATCGAGCGAAGGCTGATAGATGTCGGCGAAAGCCACCATCTCGCATTTGGGGTTCATCGACAGGAACTCCAGCAAAAAGCGTCCTCGTGAACCTGGACCTATCATGCCGAGTCGGCAACGTTCGTGGGCGCTATCGTCTACCGACGCAAAGGTTGATAGCCACGGGCTGGTCAAAGCCAAAGCTCCTGCACCAGCAAAACCTAAGTTCTTTAAAAATTCTCGTCTGTCCATAAACATTAGACCTTTAACCCGTCGTGAAGATTAAAGGGAAAATAGTATTTGCTTTGCAAATTTAAACATTAAATCCAATTCAATACTATCATCACGACACATTTTTTAAAAATATAAGCATTTTATTCTCAAAAAGGCTTATTAAAACAAAAAGCCTCGACATCCACGCGGACGTCGGGGCATCTTTAAAGCGACGAAAGGCTGCCTGCCATAACGCATGAAATACTATATACGAACAAAGCCCCGAGTATCATTGCTGATGCTCGGGGCTTCTTGGTTGAAAGTGGCGGCTACCTACTCTCCCACGGGTGTGCAGTACCATCGGCGCAAGCGGGCTTAACTTCTCT
>JAEESE010000019.1 GCA_016286165.1 Bacteroidaceae bacterium
ATTCTTCAGACTCGCTTTGCTCGAAGAAGCGTCCTTCGGCCGAGCGCGTTTCAATAAGACATTTTCGTGACTTTCGATGTAGAAATTCTAATTCGTCTAATTCGTATAATTAGTTGTCAAAAAAGAAGAATGTGCCAACTGCTATATTACGCCCCAAACATAACCAAAATGAAATATAAGATGAAAATGTTAAGACTCTGCTGCCTGGCGGCATGCCTGCTGGCAGCTTCCTTTGCAACGGCCCAGCAAATGAAGCCGCTGCCGAGCATACACGTTGACGGTCGCCAACTGGTCGACACTTACGGCAACCCCGTAGTATTGCACGGCGTGATGGATACGCCCAGTGCATGGTTTAACAACGGACGCTGGGGCTGGAGCTACGACGATGCCGGACGCCTGCGCTGCCTGGATTATTTCGAGAAATTGTTCACAGCTTTCGAACAGGCTCACTGCACCGTGTTCCGCCTGCACCTGGAGCCTGCATGGACCAACGACGGCAGTATCACTGCCGAGGGTTTCACCAAGAAAGACGGCAAGACCTACGACCCGCTGGGTCATGAGGTAGGCGGCGAGGCCGATATCTCGCACTTCAGCGAAGCCCGCCTTAAAACCTATCTGAAATCGCTCTATTTCCCCCTCATGCAGAAGGCTATGGCCCACGGCCTGTACGTCGTGGTGCGCCCGCCGGGAGTGTGCCCGGGCGAGATCCGAGTGGACGACTACTACCAGAAGTACCTGATTAAGGTGTGGGATATATTCACACAGAACGACTCTATCCGCCGCTATCCTGGACAGATAAGTATCGAGCTCGCTAATGAGCCCGTAGGCGTTAAGAATGCCCAGGGCGCGAGCGACAAAGCCGCACTGCGCGACTTCTTCCAGCCCGTAGTCAATAAAATCCGCGAGAACGGCTTCAAGGGTATTATCTGGGTGCCCGGTGCAGGTTGGCAGGCTTCGTATGCCGACTATGCCACCTTCCCCATCGAGGACGTCAATTTCGGTTATGCCGTACACGACTACAACGGCTGGTATGGCTGCGATGACAAGAACCTCTCTGTCAACGATGTCAAGTCGGCTACGCAAAGGA
The DNA here is from genome assembly GCA_016286165.1 of Bacteroidaceae bacterium. Lineage (GTDB taxonomy): Bacteria > Bacteroidota > Bacteroidia > Bacteroidales > Bacteroidaceae > Physcousia. Next base: position 1,088 of record JAEESE010000019.1, read on the forward strand.
AAATCACTCAGTTCCACAACCAAGTACCCGTGGTGGACACTAACCCCATCATCATTACGGAGATTGACTGGAGTCCGTTCAAGCCCGGCAGCGGTCACTACAACGAACACAACGAATGGGTGGAATCCAACTACGGCACCTGGGCCACCGGCCGAACATCGGTATGGGGCACGATAACCAAGAACGTCTACGACCACTACGGCAATGTGTCAATGACACTGTCGGGCAGCCACTGCCTCATCGACGTGGACACTCTGATACAGAAAAACAAAGTAGTGCCATCCTTCGACGGCCTTGAAGAAGCCTGCGGTAAGGCGTGTATGGATTGGTATGCCGAGTATTACACCGTCAACTATCCGCATCCCGATTTCAACAGCGTGCCCTACAGCGATATGGGAGCCAAATACCAGAACCCCATTGTGCGTGCCGACTTCCCCGACCCCGATGTCATCCGCGTAGGCAACACCTATTATATGGTTTCCACAACAATGAGCCTCTTCCCGGGTGCCACCATCCTGAAATCCACCGACATGGTGAACTGGGAGTACTGCGCCCAGCCATTGCAGCAGCTGACATCGTCAGACGAGGCTTACCAGCTGAAGAACGGCAAGGACGCATACGCCTGCGGCATGTGGGCGCCCTCAATGAAGTATCACGACGGTAAGTTCTACCTCCTCATCAACGAGAAACGCCCCATCGGCGGCTGGAACCTGAACGGTTGGCTGTTGACGACAACGAATCCCGAAGGAACATGGACGGCCAAGAAACTCTCGCGCAGCTACTATGACCCGGGAATGCTTTTCGACGACGGAAAGATTTATGTGGCACAAGGTATCGGCAATATTTCAGTATGTGAGGTGGACGCCAACTTCAATTGCAAGAAAGAAGTGACGGTCATCAGCGGCAAGGACGGCCTCGAGGGCTGCCATTTCTACAAGAAAGGCAACTACTATTATATCTACGCCACCTACGGCGGCTGGCCTTCCGGACAGGCCGTGTTCCGCTCCGAGGATCCCTTCGGTCCCTACGAGGAGAAGATGCTGGTGGAGAAGTTCATCAACGGAGCACCCAACACCATTCACCAAGGCTCACTCATCGAGGATAGCAGCGGCAAGTGGTGGACTATTATGCAGCAGGACCTCGGTTACCTGGGTCGTTTCCCCAACTTGCAGCCTGTGAAATGGACCGACGACTGGCCTATAGTGGGCAACAACGGCGTTCCCTACGAGAGCTATACGAAGCCCAAAGCCGTAGGCGACAACTCGGTGAAGCGCCTGCCCACAACCGACAACTTCCGCGACTACCCACTGCCTCAGCAATGGGAATGGAACCACGCTCCTGACAATGATGCATGGAGCCTGTTTGAGCGTCCCGGATGGCTGCGTCTGAAGACCACTAACGTCGTCACCCGCCTCACGCAAGCCCGTAATATGCTCACCCAACGCATCTTCATCAACAAGGACAAGGCCACGAATGGCACTATCCGACTTGATGTGCGCCGTATGCAAGAAGGCGACCGCGCCGGCATCTGCGTATTCCAAGACCCGTATGCCATGATAGGCGTTGAGGTGAAGGACGGCAAGCACCAGCTCTTCTGGCGTCAGGACACGCTCCGCGTGCACGACAACTTCACGCCGAAGGAAACCGTTAAGAATGTCGATGTCGACAGCATCGTTTACCTGCGCGCTTCAGCCGACTATTCTTCCGGCAAGTCGAAGTTCTACTATTCTCTCGACAACAAACGCTGGACGGCCCTCGGCAGCGAGACGAGCCACGGTTTCAGCCTCACGGTGTTCTTTGGCGCCCGATTCGGCCTCTACTATTATTCCACCAAGACCAGCGGCGGTGCTGCTGACTTCGACTGGTTCACTACCGAGGATTCTTTCGATGAGGAGACCTTGTATCCTGCCTTCGAGTCTGCCTTGGATCCGAATATGTTCACTGCAACAAAGATTGTGCCGGCCAAGAAGAACCTTGAAGTGATGATTGGAGGTTGGTGCTCGCCAGGCATCACTGCCACCTTCCAAGACCGCCACAAGGAGAACGTGACATCGCAAACCAGCTACGAACCCGACGTGGCCGGCATAGTGGAGTTCAACAACGGACAGATGACAGGCGTAGGTCAAGGCACCACTCGCGTGAAAGCCACCTATACCGACCCATTCGGCAATGCTCTCGACACCGCCTTCACGGTCAAGTCGACATATTTCCCTCTGGATCCGCAATATATCACCACCAACGTTTCCGGCACTAACACCTATACCAGCAACGCTCGCTACGGTATCTTCAAGTTCAGCGCCGAAGGTCAGGCCGGTTGGGTGTTCTCAAAAGCCATTAACGTTGAAGAATTCAAGTACCTCGTCATCCAGCTTTACTCGAAACAGACAGCTGACGCACACGTGAACATCTATACAACGACAAATGTCAACGGTGCTTGCTTCTCTTCCGAGAAGTTTGGCGATGAGAAGCAGATTGTCATCAACCTTGAGGACGCTAAATATACGTCAAAGACCAGTAACGGCCGCGCACTCAACCGCAAGAGCATACGCATGGTGACATTCACCGGCAGCAAAGCTAACAAGCCGCTCTACTTCCAAGATATGTTCTTCACCAACGACCCGCAGTACGATCCGACCGGCGTAGTGGACCTCGTGACCAAGCCTGAGCCTGCTGTGGTCAATGTCTACACCACCTCCGGCCAGCTGCTTCGAAATAGCGTCAATCGCGAGCAAGCCGCACAAGGCCTGCCTGCCGGCATCTATATTATCGGCGGCAAGAAGGTGATGGTGAAATAACCCGGGAGGAAGTTAAAGGAGTTAAAGGAGTTAAGGAGTTAAAGGAGTTAAGACGAATGTATAGGCTTTATCTTCCACTTCGGTACTTCAAGGACTCCTTTAACTTCCCAAAAACAACGGCAATAATATAGGAGATGGCACAGAACCCAAGAATAAGTCCCATAGGGACAATGGATTTTAGGCAGGGGTGCAACCCCTGCTCCATGACAGCAAAATATTTGAGCCCTGTAGGGGCGACGGAACAATCTTGCATGCTCCTGCGTACCTACGGCACTTTATATACCTTCTGACATGATACAGGGGTTTCGTTCGCTTCGCTCACTTCACCGCCTGCCTAAATTCCAACGCCCTTCCAGGGCTTATTTCCCTTTGAATAGGTCAACTCCTATATCATTACCTAAAAAATTCCTACCGCGTCTCACGACGAAGTAGGAATTGGACCACAATGAATAAAAAAACAAATTGAAAAACCCAACTAATCAATAAAAACCTTAAACTAACTTATTAAACTGACATGAAAAACTAATTCCTTGTTTCTAACCGCTGCGAAGCAGCATAAGCCTCGTCCCCTGGCAAACTTTTATTTTTCACTTTTCATTCTTTCACTTTTCACTTCGGCTCCGCCGACAACCCCTCACCGCCCGAAGGGCTCTAACCGCTGCAAAGCAGCATAATCCTATATTGCTACGTGCACCCACGTAGGTATTCCTTTTATTACCTGTTCGCGAAGCAGCTCGTGAACTGGCAGACGTAATTCCTTGATGAGGCGGAACAACGTTTCGTTGTCCTCTATTTTGGCGGCTCTGATGTCGGCCGCTCGCCCGTAAAGGTGGTAGCTCTTAACGGCACCGCCAACGGCTCTGTTTAGCTCTTGACAGCGATAGCCGCTGTTGACGTATATGGGCTTCCCGAATCTCCTCCTCAGTGGTTCGAGGACATATCGGCAGAGGTTTGTGAGGTTCGCCAGTTGCTGACTGTTCACCTCGTTCTTGATGCCTAATCGGCGCGCTGTGGAACTCCGCGTGAATTCCGACAGCTGGAAATGGGGCGACAACCGGACCCCCTCCCCGCTCCCCCTTGTAGGGGGAGAGTTGAATGACTTGGCATTGGTATTCATTCGATTTTTCTTTAATGTTTAATTTAATGATTTGAGCTCCCCTCTCTGCGCCTGAGGGTAACCTCCCGCCCCCTTGAGGGGGAGCAGGGAGGGGGTCTAAGACACAGAGAAGGGCAAAGAAGAGGATGTCAAATCTGAGTTCATTCATTTGACAAGGTTAGCGGCATGCGCTCCGATGGTGGTCAGCAGTGCAGTGATGACTGTGACGATGAACTGGAGAATGGTCTTAATGGTTTTCTTGGTACTCTCTTTCATAATAAGGGGCCCCTCCCCCGACCCCTCCCCTGTTAGGGAGGGGAGAAGGGAATCGGCATTCATTTTAATTGTTGATTACTCGTCTTGATTTGTTGACTAAAGCCCCTCTGCCTCCCTCCCCTCCCTAACAGGGGAGGGGTCGGGGGAGGGGCCGCCAGCCATTAAGGCTCGTCACCTTCCTCCACTTCTGGAGTCCAGTCGGCCGTGGTCTTGCCTTCGTTCTCGGCGGCGAGAGCGGCGGCCTGAGCGGCGCGGGTGGAAGTGCGCTGGAGGGCGACATTGCGACGAATGTCGAGAAGGCCGGTGCCCTTGTTGAAGTTCACGCGGATCTCCTTGATGTTGGCGTCGGTGAACTCGTCCTTGGTCTTGGCGCCAGTGCTGCTGATGCTGGGCTCGAAAGAGCCGAGGTCACCGAGGCTGACCTTGTAGCCCTGACTGATGAGCTCCTTGGTGCAGACCACGAGGTCGGTGAGCACGCCGACGATGGTGCCCTTGGAGAACACGCTGCCGTGGCTGATGATGTGAGCTGCAAGCTCGTTGATGTCGATGTTGCCGGTCAGCTGAAGATAGGCGTAAGCCTTCTTAGCTTCCTCAGGCTTCTGAGGATTGGGCAGCATTACGACGCTGTACTGAATAGGCTTCATAGCTAAATGAGGACCCCCTCCCCGCTCCCCCTTTAGGGGGAGAGTGGAATGTTCTCCACGAGGGGATTTGGGGGATTTTTTTTAAAGGTTGTGTTTGTGTTGTGTTGATTGATTGCAAGTTTGAGAGTTGCCGTTGCTTTGGCTCGGGGTTGCTTCGCTGAGTTGGATATTGAGGGCAAACATCTAACCGCGGCGTAGCCGCCCTCACCCCTAACCGCGGCTTCAGCCGCTCTCACCGGCACCCGCTGGTGCCATTTTGTTTTACTGTGCAAAGGTACGAAAAGTCGCCGAATTTAGCAACGCTTTAAAAATAAATCGTGCTTTTCGGCGACCATAAATTGAAATTGGTATTGATAATCAACAACTTACAATAAAATGGGCTGGGACGGCCCCTCCCCCGACCCCTCCCCTGTTAGGGAGGGGAGAGGGGAAAGAGCTCGTTTGTTGGTTGGCCCCTCCCCCGACCCCTCCCCTGTTAGGGAGGGGAGAAGGGATTGGCCTGTTTGTTAGTTAATTGTTAATTAGTTAGTTCCTCGTTGGATTTGAGCCCCCCTCCCTAACAGGGGAGGGGTTGGGGGAGGGGCCATTCTTTAGTGGTGGCAGTTTGAAGTTCTTGAAGATCTCTTCCAGCTGCTCAGGTGTGGCGCGATGGGCGTGAGCTTCTTCACGCGCTCTGCGCTGCTCGGCCTTGATTTGCTGGTCTATCTCGTTGTTCCTGCGCCGCCGCTCTTCGGCCTCGCGTTGCCGTTGTTCCTCGGCTTGTTTCCGCTTTTCGTCTTCGGTCGGGTCTATTTCGGGCGGGTTGTCGTAATAGCCGTTTACAGCCTTTTCGAGAATCTTCTCGCTACTTGTCAGCCAAGCGAAAGAGCCAATCAGGCCATTCGGAAACTTATTGCTTTTCACCTTGCCATTACATAAATCACTTCGTGCCATATTCACAACTGCGTCAACCAAGATGCCTTTTGTGCCATATTCATTGACTATCTCTTGCAATTGTGATTTTTTGCCGTGAGAAATATACTTCAATGGTTGTATTACACTGCCATATTTCTTGAGTGTGTTATTGAAGAAAACGATGAAAGCCTCCCAGTCAATCTTCAGGTTCATTTTTGTTGAATTTGACGAAACGCAAGAACGATGATTATCATCGTTTTTTTTCTCAGCCTTTTCTTTTATACTTTTCTTTTTGCTTCTTTTTCTTTTCATTTTCTTTTCCTCTCTTTTTTATTTTGCCATTTTCTTAGGGTACTAATTAGACCTTGTTTTATTCTTCAACGCAGAGGCGCTGAGCCGCGAAGTTTTTTGAGGTTTTGGAGTTCATTGCAGCTGACCTTCGGTGAGTTCGCGGATAATCACAGCGCTTCGCGAGGCTGTGATTGTGGAGAACGCAGAGGCCATCCGGCTGGGAAATTCTCTGCGAGCTCTGGACAGCACGAAGCTTGGCGCTTGCGCCGTTCGTGCGCCCCTGCGTCCTCACGCGAGAGCGTCAATAGCTATGCCTTCGCGTCCTCTCTTATCTCCAGAGCCTCTGCGCCTCGGCGCCTCTGCGTTGAAAATTTTCCATCTCAAAAATTGGCTATCACGATACATAATGAATCGAGGTCTATTCTGTGCCAGGCGTCTTTAGTCCAATGACCGTTCTCGTCTTCCCGACTACCATAGACGTATGCCTTGTTTCGGATACGCTTAAAGCCGAAACCGACAATTGTCTGTCCCTTGTCCTTTCCGGTAAGACAATCTCCATGGAAAGTTATACTATTCGCAATACTTTGCATTGTTGAAAACTTTTGTTTCATAATCGTTGTTGCTTGAAAATTAGTTAGTTACTCGTTGTTTACATTCTCATCCTCATCATCGTCTTCGGGCTCCGAATACGGCAGTATTTCCGCCTCATTGGGACCGGGAACATAGTCGCACCACCCGATGAGCGCGTACTTGGAGAAGCTACGCCAGCCGAGCGGAGTGCCGTCGGCATTGAATTCGAAGTACCTGACGAGGTGCGGTTTGCAGGTCTTGCTGCCATTGCCGCGAGGGCGGTAATCAGCTGGAATATGCTCCCAGCTCTTGGTGCCTATCGCTTCGCGGAGCTCGCCGCCGCTAGTCTTCATGTAGAAGAAACGCACTACTTTATTTGGTAGATTCGTAAGAAGCGCGTTCAAGCTGTGATTGAGTTTGTTGTTCTTTACCATTTGTTCAGTTTTTTCGCGGGTTTAACTTTTACTACTTCATAGAGCTCATCCCAGAACAGGAGCAGCCAACGGCGCTCGGTCCTTGAGTAGACGGTCAGGATAGGGTCCTGTGTCGGGTCTAATCGGTATTGAATCCTGTCCTTCCTTGGGATTAGAGACCGTTTGCGTGTCACCATCATGTCGAAGTGCCACTTGGCGCCCTGGGTGATGTACCGGTATTTTATCTTGCACAATCCCGATGCAAGACGGCTGATAATCTCTTCACGTGTCATTGCGGCTCACCTCCTTCCATTCTGTTCAGCTGCAGAGCCAGCTCCACTTCAACATCAAGACGGGTGGCACCTGGCGGCATTGCAGCGATGATTTGCATCCGAAGTTTGTCTATCTCAGCCTGCCGCTGAGCACGTTTCTGCTTTCTTTGCATGGGCGCTAATTTATTCATTTCCTGAATCTTGCTACTCCTTATGGTGTTTTCTTTTTGCGAAATCAGCTGTAAGTTGCTTGGGCGGTCGTCCAATGAATTGTTATTGATATGGTCCACTACCCAAAGCCGTGTTTCAGCAGGGCGGAAACCGAAAATGCATAGGTAGGTAAGAGGTGCGCATAAAAGGTGCACTATTTTCCCTTTATGCCGAAACTTAAACTCCCTTCTTGGCTTGCAGCGATGATTGCTTTTTTTGTTATAGTTTAAGGCTACTTCTAGCTGGACGCACACTTTACGCTTATAGCGCCGATGATAGAAGCAGTGCCAGAACCGCAGGGGAACATCGTTCTTCAGATCGTCGGGGCAGTACTTCAGTACGCCCTCCCACGTGGGCACCCATTCGAGATGGGTGCCTTGTGGTTCGGTTGTGTGAAACTTTTTCATACGTTAATAATCTTTAATCGAAGATATCCTCCGCTAAAATCTGTTGAATCTTCTCCTGGTTGTATGACAGTTCGAAGATGCTTCGCTCTACGAACCTTCTAAGATGTGTATCGTAATCCAAGCACTCAGACATGTATTTCACAAGCTCGTAGTAATGCTTGCAGTAAGCAGACATAACGCGAACTTCCTTAATATCAGCCTTTTGGGTTGCTGCTTTGCACATTTCTTGAACTTTATCCTGCGTCATGATGAATTCGCCGTCTTGCAGTTGTGCGCTCTCCAACTCATTACGGTTGTTTTGAGCAAGCTCAATTTCGGACAAAAGGTTGGCGTTGTCCTCGACCAGCTCCTTTAATTCGTTAAACTTTGTTTCGTTGTACATAATTAATGTGAATTTTAACTTGGTTAGACATGCGGTGCTTCGAAGCAGGCTTTGTTCGCGACCAAAGTAGGCTTTAGCACCCTGTGAAGCTAGCTTTCGAGTGCAAAGGTAGACAACAAAAAAACGTCCCACAAGCTGTGGAACGTTTTGGGAATGGTTTGGGAATGGTTTGGGAACGATTGAGAAATTTTTGGGAACGTTTTGGGAACGTTTTGGGAATCGCTATCTATTCCAGATTGACGTTTTGTTTCGCTAACTCTTCAGATAGGGATATTACTACCGCTCGGCACTGCTTGTACACCGCCTCGTCGCTACGGCTTGGTTTCACCCTATCCAGCTGTCGCGCATCCTGATTCATAAACGACAGCGTCACTAATTTTCGAATATTTTCGTAGCCGCATTCAGGATCCAGTTTCTTCGTAAACGGCAAGCTGGCAATCCGTTCGCAAAACTCCAAGCCCTTCACAGGGTAGTTGCACTGCCAACGCAGATACCAATACACCGCCGCCCATTTCACTTTCGTGTCAAGGGGCTTGCCCTCGCCGCAGATAGCTTCAATGGCACGCGCCACCTGCTCGTCGGTGTATTCGTTTCGCTTTATACCGCCGTCACTTCCTACTGTATTGTGAACGGGAGCGTTAAATGTTACAGGAGCTTGGTAGTAGTTGTTGATTTTTCCGTAGAAATTGTTCACCACTCTCTTGTTTACTCTCTCTTGTTGTCTCATAGTCTGAAAACCTTACTTTTGATGATTTGATTGAATAAAATATTATACAAAAAGCAAGGGCAGACGAGTTAGTAAATACACGTTAACCCCGGGATTCTCAGGCCCCTGTAGGATATGCATAAACAACCGCCGCCCTCGCCGTGAACTGGTCACGCGATGCGATGGTCGCATATCTCTTTCCTACAGGTTTAAGCCGCTGTGGCTTACTGAGAATTCGGGGTTAGAAAAGATTGCGATTTTCTACGCTACGTTATGTTGTGTTTCTATCTTGTTTCCTAATCGATAGTCTTTTTTCGTTGAACTTCAAGGCACGCCAAGCGGCCTATATATATAACTCATTCCTGCGCAATATATTGCTCTATATCGCCAGAAAAGTTGTTAGTGATGTTGATATTTATTGTCGGCTGCAAGTTTTCTTCGTCGTCAGCCCAGCGGTCGCACTGAGCCATCACAGTTACGAGTGCCTGCTCTTGCCCTTCGGGTGGGTAGTTGTATTTCTTCAGCAGACGCTTCACCATCACGCGCATCTTGGCGCGACTCGACTCCTTGCGGTTCCAGTCGATGGTGCGGTTGCGTCGCAGCTCTTCGGTCAGCTCTTTCGTCAGCTCCACAAACTGCTCGTCGGAGTAGGCCTGCCGTATGCCTTCGGGCGAAGTAAGCGCGTCGTAGAAGGCTTTCTCTTCTTTGTTCAGTCCCAGCGCATTGCCCTCTTCTTCCTGTCGGCGTATCTCTTCGGCCATCTTCAGCAGCTCCTCGATAACTTCCTCGTTGGTCAGCATACCTTTCAGGTAGTTGGACAGCGCGCGGTTCATCATCTCCGAGAAGCGCTGGCTCTGCACTACGTTAGTGCGTTCGAACGAGCGCAGACGGTCGTTCATCAGTTTCTTCAACAACTGCAGCGCCAGGTTTTTCTCCTTCATCCTCCGAATCTCTTTGATGAAGCTTTCGTCGAAGAGCGAGAACTCCACGCCTGAGAACAGGTTGATAACTCCCTGACTCTTGATGCTCTGTTCCAATAGCTGGCTGATGCGTTCGTTGATATCGTGCTTCGTCACCTTGCCTTTCTGGCGGAAACGAACGAGCATCACCCTCACGGCGTCCATGAACGTCACTTCCTTACGCTCTTGCTCGGTGGTCAGCGAGCGGCACAGCGTCAGCGCGTTATGCAGCAGCTGGCTCTCGCTGATGAAGTTCTTCAGGCGTTCTTCCTGTTGAGCGTCGAGCATGAAGTTCACACCGCCGTTGATGATCTTCGCCCTTGTGGCATTGTCGCCGTCGAAGAACGCGCTGTAGTCGTAGCCGTGCATCAGGTCGCGGCACACCTCCAGCTTCTCCAAGAATTTCACGCGCGCCGTGGTCTTTATGTTCGGGTCGCCGTATTGGTTGCGGTCGCGCTGTGTGTAGTCCTTCATTGCCTGACGCAGTGCGCTGGCGATACCTACGTAGTCCACTACCAAGCCGCCCTCCTTGTCGGGGAACACGCGGTTGACGCGTGCGATGGCCTGCATCAGGTTGTGACCCTTCATAGGCTTATAGACATACATCGTGGCAAGGCTCGGCACGTCGAAACCCGTCAGCCACATATCCACCACGATGGCTATCTTCATCGGCGACGTGTCGTCCTTGAAAAGCTTCGCGTATTCCTTGTTTGTGCGGTCATTGATGAGCTGGTGCCATTCCTCCTTGTCCTTGTTGCTGGGGCTTGCCACCACGTGCACTTTCTCTTTCCACTCAGGGCGCAGCTCCATCAACCTCTTGTATATCTTGAAAGCCGCCAACTTGTTGTAGGCCACAATCATCGCCTTGCCAGTCAGTTCGTTGGCGCGGTTCTCCTCGTAGTGGCTAACGATGTCGTCGCACAGGCTCCGTATTGTCTCATCGCTGCACAGCAGTCCCTTTATGCCGCTGTTGTCGTTCTTCGCCTTGGCGGTCTGCTCGGGCGTGGCGCCCTCGTCGGCCAGCTCGTCGAAAGCCTCGTCCAACTGCCGCAGCTTGTCCTCGTCGAGGTTCAGGTTGATGACGCGGCTCTCGTAATAGACGGGGCGCGTGGCGCCGTCGGCTACAGCCTGCGTCATATCGTATACGTCGATGTAGTTGCCGAACACCTCTTGTGTGTCGCGGTCGCGGTCAGAGATGGGCGTGCCCGTGAAGCCCACGAACACGGCGTTGGGCAGCGCCTCGCGCATCAGTCGCGCGAAGCCTTTCTTCATGCGCTCGCTCTTCTCGTCCCAATGCTCCTCGCCGTACTGCGAGCGGTGCGCCTCGTCGGTGATTACGACGATGTTGCGGCGGTCAGATAGCAAGCCCGTGCCCTCCTCGAACTTCTGTATCGTCGTGAAGATGATGCCGCCCGTTTCCAAGTCCTTCAACTTGGTCTTCAGGTCGGCACGACCGCCCTCGGCAGCTTTCGTCTCCTTGCCTTTGGCATTCAGCTCGAAGCCTACGCGCTGCGGCGTCTGACGCACGAACTTGCTGCATCCAGCAAACTGCTCGTACAGCTGCTGGTCCAGGTCATTGCGGTCGGTCACGACCACCACCGTCAGCCCCGGCACCATCATCATCAGCTTGTGCACGAAGAACACCATCGACAGCGACTTGCCGGAGCCCTGTGTGTGCCAGAACACGCCGCCCTTGCCGTCGCGACGCTCGTAGGCCTCGCGGGCACGTGCCAGCGCTTTGTTAACAGCGAAATATTGGTGGTATGCGCCCATCACCTTGCGCGCCTTGCCTTCCTTGTGGTCGAAGCAGACGAAGTTACGCAGGATGTCCAGCAGGCGACCCTTCGGGAAGATGCCCTCGAAGAATGTGTCGTAGGGAATCACCTTGTCGGTACTGTATTCGCCGTTCTTCGATTTCCATTCCATGTATCGGTTCTGCGGTGCCGTGATGGTGCCTGCGCGCGTGCACAGCATATCGCTCGTCACCGAGAACGCGTTATAGACGAACAGGCTCGGGCATTTCTGCTGGTACTGCCTGAGTTGCAGATAGGCATCGTCCTCTTCCACGCCCGCGTTCGTCGGCGATTTCAGTTCCACGACCACCAGCGGCAGGCCGTTCACCATCACCACCAAGTCGCAGCGTATCTTGCCGTATTCCTCAACCGACCACTGGTTCACCACCTTGAAGCGGTTCTTGACGGCATTCTCGAAGTCGATGAGTTTCACCAGCGCCGTGCGCGAGCGTCCGTCCTCGGCATACTTCACCTCTACGCCGCTCTGCAGGTAGTCCATCAGCGTCTCGTTGCGCTGCTCCAGCGTGCCCTCGTGGATGGAGGTCACCATGCGCTGTGCCTCGCTGAGCACCGCAGCAGAAGCCGCAGGATTCAGCCGCCGCAGTGCGGCCTCTAAGTCTGCCACGTAGCACGGCTGGCGGTAGTCGCGCTCCACGTCGTAGCCGCACTCATGGTCGTAGCCCAGCTTCTCTGTGAACAGCTCTATCAACGCCTGCTCGTAATCGTTTTCTGTGAAGTTGTCGGTTGCCATAATCAGAATGGTATATTGTGTTCTTTGCAGTAAGCTTCTATCTCATCGTCCGTCTCGAAGACCTTGTCGCAGATCTTCTCGAAGGACAGGCGGGCATCGGAAGTATAGTCCTTGGAGGCGTTCATCACCTTGGACAACTTGGTGATGAAAGTGCAGAAATCCGAATTCAGATTATTCAGTTTCTCTATGGTGATATAGTCCAACGCCTTCTCGCGTGCAGGATATAATATTGTAGCTTCGGTGGCCTGCATCAGTATAATGCCTATACCAAAAGCGTTATTTAGTCGTTCCATCTCATCCTCCAGCCCATCGGAAATCTCAAAGGCTACCAGATAACCGAAGTTTGCCCAACTACTATTCGACAGGGCTTGGAAATAATACTGCTTCAGCTGATAGTCGGATTCTATCTTCCGCTTCATCTCATACGAGTAGATATGAACCGTTTCCTTGGGCTCGGTAGCTTTCAGCAGCGAGAGCGTTGCATCATTCTTGAACTCTTCAAACTGCACGCCGACGATATCAGGATGCACCCATTTCTGAGCGTTATCCACTTGATGATTTGATTTCTCGTGGAAAATTGTCTTGGCATAAATGCCTCTTGTTCGAAGGAAGTTGCAGAACAACTTATGCAGAGAACGTTCGTCATAGGTCTTTGAGGCCGCCGGTTTGGTAACAACTGCTGGTGTCGGCACAGGTGCCGAGCCGGCATTTTTGATTAGTTCTTCAATGATTTCAGCATAACGAGTGAGGTCGCAACAAGTGCCGATAGAACCAGCTGAATTGCGAAGCTTTTGAGGCATCGCCTTGCGAGGAATAGTCACATCCATCCATTCCACCCTACGGCGATGGTGCAGTTCGCTGTTAGGCACATAATAGTAGTCGCTGCTGATAGTGCCTACGTAATAATAGCCTTCACCTGAAGGGCAGAGAACAGTATCGCCTATCTTCAGCCCCTTGACAATCGTCCACGTGAAACCGCAAATGAGTCCTGCCGATGTCTTCGATTTCTCAGGGAACAGTTTCTGCCACTTGGGGATGTACTTCTTGTTGAAGTCGCGCCAGTTCTCAAAGAGAGAATCTGAGAAATCCTCATTGACCTCAAATTCACTACCTATAAAGCCAGCTTCGCGGCACATCTTTGCATATTTGCCGCCCTTGCCTAACATAACTCGGTTATACTGTTTCATATCTTGATAGTATTATTTGTCTTACAATTCATTAACTTTCAACTCACCTGACATCAAGCGAGGCAAGAGGGTGTCGCGAAGGGTTGCGAGGCGGCGAGATTCAAATCCATTATTCCTTATAGTATCCATGACACTCTTAAAATAGGGGGCAATCGGCTCTAACAAAGACTTTGGAGGAAGGGGTATTTTGTAGTTCCCAATTGTTTCTCCTGATACTCTCTGCCTGCCGCTGCTTCCATTCATGTTCTTTGTTGCATATCCTTTAAAATATTCATCTCTACATAGAAAGTACAACAGTTCAGGCAAGAAGCCATCTTTAGTAGTCATAACAATATATTCAGTAGAGCCGAATGCAATTTCTTTCTCTTCAAGAAAGTTAACGTATGCAACTTTCCCATTTTCTAAGCATGGAGTTATGCGAGCCATTAACGTGTCTTGATTTTGAAATCTCATTCCTCCTGTGTACTCTTTTGTTTCGCATAATAGAGGGAACGGTCCAGAAGTCGGCATATTCTTCATATCAAGATAAGTAGCTTTATCACCTTTCTTGATTGACCTTGTTGGATTAATAGAAGCTATTTCATAAAGTCTGCCCACTCTCCACCCCTTTGGAATCATTCCCAGCTCACTCTCGACAAATTCGCCATCGCGGAAGGGCTCGAAATCGACGAACCACGACTTGAACAAAGCCTGAGCCTGAGCCTCCAAATTCTCATTGATGCGACGATTCAACTCGATTTTATCATCGAGGGAGGACAAAATAGATATAATCTTATTAGCTATATCGGGTTCTGGATATAAAATTGGAAATTCCCGAAGCGAATTAAGGGTTAAATAAGCCTGTGTAGATCCTGCTAATCTCTGATGGATGTATTCCTTCACTTGGGGCGTTTTTAACCAATAATAAAGCCAAGTGCTCTTGTCTTTGTCTCTCCCAAATTTAAAAATCCCCATGTTTTTAACAGCGAAATCAATATACTCCATTTTCACTTGTACAACATTCCCAATTGTTCCTATCATGCTAAAGAGTATGTCATATTGATCGACAGCGCTTCGAGTAGTCACTTTATTATAATCCTCTTCTGAAATATAATTTGCAGAAGAGAAATCTATTATATTGTCTTTTAAATGCTTTGATGTGATTAGATAATGACCAAACTCTTGAGGCTTGGGACTATCATGAGTTCCATCAGTAACATTTTGGCAAAATTCCTTTGCTTTATATTCTTTCCACTCACTCATAGCCTTACTCCATTTCAAATCCAATACTTCCCAACTGCTTCCTAATCTCCTCCTCCAAGCGGTGGCTCTCGGCGAAGAGGCTGCTGAGTTCGGAGGTGAGGCGCTGCATTTTCTCGGCGAATGGCTCGCCGTCCTCCTCCTGCTCTGCGATACCGACGTAGCGACCCGGCGTGAGGATAAAGTCCTGCGCGGCGATGTCTTCAATGGAACGGACAGCGCAGAAGCCTTTCTCGTCCTCAAGCGTCCCGGCACGGAACTGGTCGAAGGTTGAGGCTATCTTCAGGATGTCGGCCTCGTTGAGCTCACGCACGGCGCGCGTCACCATTTCGCCCATATTCCTTGCGTCGATGAAGAGCGTCTTGCCAGTCTGCGCCTTGTCGCGCGAGAGGAACCACAGCGACACGGGAATGCCCGTGGAGTAGAAAAGCTGCGATGGCAGCGCTACGATGCCTTCCACCAAGTCGGCTTCTACGATGCGCTGACGTATCTGCCCTTCGCCGCCCGTCTGCGACGACAGCGCGCCGTTAGCCAACACGAGGCCGATGCGACCTATGGGCGAGAGGTGGTGAATCATGTGCTGCATCCAAGCGAAGTTGGCGTTGCCCGCTGGCGGCAGACCGAATGCCCACCGCTTGTCTTGCTGCAGCTTGTCGGCGCCCCAGTCGCTGAGGTTGAACGGCGGATTCGCCATCACGAAGTCGGCCTTCAAGAGGGGGTGCTGGTCGTCGAAGAACGTGTCGGCATACGACGTGCCCAGGTTGGCTTCCAAACCGCGGATGGCCACGTTCATGCGCGCCATCTTCCACGTCGTGGAGTTCAGCTCCTGACCGTAGATGCTAATGCCCGTGAGCGATTTCTGATGGTTCTGAAGGAACTTGGCGCTCTGCACAAACATGCCGCCGCTGCCGCAGCAAGGATCATAGACGCGGCCTTCGTAGGGCTGAATCACCTCCACGATGGTTCTTACGATGCAGCTCGGCGTGTAGAACTCGCCGGCGTTCTTGCCCTCCTGAGAGGCGAACTTCTGCAGGCAGTATTCATAGACGCGGCCCAGCAAGTCTTTCTCGTCGCCCGAAGCCAGCATCTTGATATTCGAGAACAGGTCCACTACGTCGCCCAATCGCCGCTTGTCCAGCTCAGGACGCGCGTAATTGCCGGGCAGCACGCCCTTTAGGCTCAGGTTCTCGTCCTCTATGGCATCCAGCGCGCTGTCGATGACCTTGCCTATCTCGGGCGTATGCGCCGCCTCGCTGATGACGCTCCAGCGCGCCTTCTGCGGCACGAAGAAGATGCTTTCGGCAGCGTATTCGTCCTTATCCTCGGGGTCGGCATATTTGTCGGCCGATAACTCCGCGAACTTAGCCTCGAAGCGGTCGCTGATGAACTTCAGGAAAATCAAGCCAAGCACTACGCTCTTGTACTCGGCTGCATCAAGGTTGCCGCGCAGTTTATCCGCAGCACGCCAAATAGTCTCCTCAAAACCTATCGATGTCGTATTAGTCTGTTTCTTCGCCATAATTGAATATTATATTATGGTAATCAATTATCAGAAGTCGTGTTCGTCGATGCCGTCCCAGTCCGTTTCGGCATGCAATATAAGTCCAAGCCGCACGCTGTCCTCGTGAGTCAGTGCGCGTGTATTGGCAGAGGTCGAGGGAGTGCGCGGCTCATCATCGTCGCAGCCGACAAGGGCGGGCGCGGCGAAGAGCGAGAAGAATAAGACTAAAACGAAGGGAACGAGCGCGTTACGCCTGTGCGTCAGCGCGCAATGATTGCTGGATGAAGAGGGCTCAAAATCACCCCCCCAATAGCTAAATACTTAATATTCAATCGAATACGCATATTGAGGGAATGAGGTTAATTAGTTTTTCCGCCACAAAGATAGTGATTATTTTGTTTCAACACTAAAAAAAGAGGAAAAAGAATAGGGAATAAATGTTTAAAGGAAGATTGAGTCATTCATGATTGTTTTTCATTGATAAGTTTAAGAAGAAAGGGCTGCGCTGTGAAGCGCGGCCCTTTCTGTGTTATGCTGCTGCCCCGTTGGGGCGTTGGTGTCAAATTGTATATTGTTTCCTTTTCTTTCGCTCCTTCTTCTGTACTGTTTTAGTTCTTGAGCGAGTAGGTGATGGTTGTGACGACGCGGACTTTCTTAATCCAGGGAGTGTTGGAGTCGCGGTCGTCGATAGAGAACTGACCTTGGTCGGCGCTGATGATTTTGTTGAGGCGCGAATGTGAGTTCTCGGCAAACTGCTCGGCTGTCTTCTCGGCATTGGCAATGGCCTCCTGCATCATCTTGGGCTTCATCTCGCGGAAAGCTACGAACTCGTATTTCACGGGGTTCTCATAGCCGCCGTCGACAATGGCGACGCCCTCCTTGAGCAGATCGCCCTGACGCGCCATGATGCCGCGCACCTTGGCGACGTCCTTGGAGGTGACGGTGATGACGGAGGTGACGATGTAGCGGTAGCGCATGTTGTGGTCGGCATATTCACGCGCTCCGAGGTCGACGACCGACGGGGCGTTCTCGGTGAGCTCGTCGGCCTGGATACCGCCCGCGGTGAGGAAGGTCTTGATCTTGGCCTGGGTGGCACCGATGCGGTCGTAGAGGCCGGGGAGGTCGTTGCCCACTTCCTTGGAGACGATGGGCCAGGTGACTTTGTCGGCCGGCACTTCCTGTTCGGCAAGGCCTTTGACGCTGACTCGACGGTCTTTGTCGACGAAATCGTCGATGCCTGCCTTGACGAACCAGCCGAGGACACAGATGCCTGCAGCGATGATGGCTGCGGAAAGGATTTCCTTGTGTTGCATGGTTGAATGTTTTTTAAATTGTTATTTGATTCGGGTTAGCTTGAATTTCGTTTTCTTGTCCATCTGGCCCGACAGGTACTTGCCGTCGGGCGAGAGGGTGAGGGTGTCGGTCTCTTCGCCATCGTTTATAATCACGAGATTGTCTTTGACCACGTACTTGGCTTTCTCTGTTGATGGCGCCACGGCAAGGGCCGCTTGCATGGCCTTGCGCTTGGCCCAGCCCACTCCGGCAGCTTTGAGGACATCGTCGCTTACGCTCGTGTCCATTTTCATTACCAGCTCGCGGTCGGACTTGAACGTGACAGTGACCTCTGTCTTCATGCCTTTAGTCAACGCTTCCATGAGTTTCATGCCCTCGTCCACCTTCTTGTCGACCTCTTTCTTCTCTTCGGCAGTGAGCTTGCGCCCTTTCTCCTTCTCGGCCTTGGCCGCGGCATCTTGCTTTGCTTTGCCGAGTTCTTTGCTTGCATTTTTCATCACTCTGTTGATCTCGTCGGCCATGATATTGGGGTTGTGGTAAACACGACCAGAGAGGTTGACCTGGGCGTGGAGGCTCAGAGCCAGGGCAAAAGCTGCAAACGCAGCAACGAGTCGTTTCGTAGTCATTGTCTGTCGTGTGTATGTTGATAATATTAATGCTGGCAACGCCTGCTGAGGCGATGCCAGCACCTCAGGGGATGATGTGTTAGAGGGGATGATACTGCACGAAGGCTTCCATGGCCTCGTAGGCAGCCAGACCGAGGCTGTTGTAGAGCTCGGCGGTGGCGTGGTTGCGGTCCTCGGCACGCTGCCAGAACAGGCGCTCGTCGTTGCCCAGGAAGGGTGCGGACTCCATCTGGCTGGCATGCTTGAGAATGGCGTTGCGCTTGGTGCGGAGCTCCTCGGGGCTGATGGGCACAGCCATCTCGATGTGCTCAATCTCCCACTCTGCCCATGCTCCGCGGTACATCCAGATGCGGCAGTTCTTGAGCCACTCTGCACCGGCTTCCTTCTCGATATCGATGGCTGCCAGCACAGCATCGGTGCATACACGGTGTGTGCCGTGGGGGTCGGCGAGGTCGCCTGCGACGAAGATCTGATGGGGCTTCACCTCGCGCAGCAGGGCGAGTACTATCTCGATATCGGCCTCGGAGATGGGGTTCTTCTGTATCTTGCCCGTCTCGTAGAACGGCAGGTTGAGGAAGTGAACGCGCTCGAGGGGTATGCCGCTGTACATCGACGCCATGCGTGCCTCGCCGCGACGGATAAGGCCTTTGACCTCGAGGATATCGCGTGTGTCGAAGTCCTCGGGTTTCTTCTTGTTGATGAAGTCGATGAACTCCTTGTAGCGGGCGTTGATGACTTCGTTCTTACCCTCGTCGAAGAGCTCGTTGAAGCCGTTGATGAAGTGCATGAAACGGAACACCTCCTCGTCGCCGACGGCGATATTACCGCTGGTCTCGTAGGCTACGTGTACCTCGTGCTTCTGCTTGACCAGACGCTGGAGGGTGCCGCCCATGGAGATGACGTCGTCGTCGGGGTGCGGCGAGAAGATGATGATGCGCTTCTGCGCCGGCTTGGCACGCTCGGGACGGTTGCTGTCGTCGGCATTGGGCTTACCGCCGGGCCAACCGGTGATGGTGTGCTGGAGGTCGTTGAAGATCTTGATATTGACATCGTAGGCGGAGCCGTAGATGGCGAGCAGTTCGCCCAGGCCGTGCTCGTTGTAGTCCTTGTTGGTGAGCTTGAGGATGGGCTTGCCTGTCTTCTGGCAGAGCCATACGATGGCTGAGCGTATGAGTTTGTCGTCCCAGTCGCATGAGGTGACGAGCCATGGGCGACGTATGCGTGTGAGGTTGGCAGCCGACGAGAGGTCGAGGACAACCTGCACGTTGTTGTGCATCTGCAGGAAGGTGGCGCTTTGAGCATCGGTCATCTCGCCTTCGACGGCATTCTTGATGACCTCGGCTTTCTCATCGCCCCATGCCAGCAGGAAGATTTTCTTGGCCTTGCGGATAGTGGAGATGCCCATGGTGATGGCGCATACGGGAACATTCTGCTCGGAGCCGAACACCTTGACGGCCTCGACGCGGCTGGTGGCATCGAGCAGCACCAGGCGTGTGTGGCTGTTGCGCTGGGAGCCGGTGACGTTCATGGCGATATTGCCCATGCGTCCTATGCCGAGCAGTGCGATGTCGATGCCGCCCATCTGCTCGATCATCTTCTCGTAGGCCTGGCAGTGCTCGTTGACGCGCTCCTGCGGCGTGGTGCCGTCGAGCGGATAGATGTTCTGCGAGGGAATGTCCACGCGGTCGAAGAACTGATCCTTGAGGATCTTGAGGTTGGACTGGATGCTGTCGGTGGGCAGGGGGTAGTACTCATAGGTCACGAAGACGACGACATTGGAGAAGCTGAGTCCTTCCTGCTCGTGCATACGCACCAGATGATTGAACACTTCGGTCAGCGTGGCGCCGCCGGAGAATGCCATGATACATGCGCGAATCTCGCGCTGACGCTGACGGATAGTGGCTGCAATCTTCAGCGCCACATCGGCAGCCCCCTCCTCGGCTGTGGCATAGATGTCGGTAGGCAGTTTTTCGAAACGAGTGAGCACCGAACGTTCGATATTGCCGTCGGGGCGGTAGTAGCGCGGTGATACGCGGTCAAGGGTGATTTGGGAACTAAGATTTGTCTTCATAGGACTCTCCCCCAGCCCCTCCCTCAGCGAGGGAGGGGCGTAGGTACATTTGTTAGTAGTTATTAATTTTTGATGATTTTTGCGGGCTGTTATAAAATGTCAGAGGGTTAAGTCTGGACTCTCCCCCAGCCCCTCCCTCAGCGAGGGAGGGGCGCAGGTACATATGCTCGTTGGTTAGAATTAGTCTTTTTTTAGTTTGAAAGGGATTCTTTTATTTGAAGATAAATCTGTGGAGCGTGGTGGACAACTTGGTCGTTGGTAAAACGTAGGACAGTATATCCATTACGTTCCAGAAAGTCTTGCCGGGCTTTGTCGGCGGCCTGTTGTTCAGGGTTGTTGTGATAATCTCCGTCGACCTCTATGATTAATGCCTTTTCATAGGCAAAGAAATCAACGATATAATTGGCAATAATATGCTGACGAAGAAACTTTACACCACAAGGCCGCTGTCGCAGATAGTTCCATAAGACCTTCTCGGCAGGCGTCTGCTGTGTGCGAAGTGCCCTGGCGCGCTTGCGCAGTTCATTATAGTTGTGAGGGTTTGCGCTTTGCAGCATTTATCTTTTATTCAGCAAGTATATACGCCCCTCCCTCAGAAGGGAGGGGTTGGGGGTGGGTCTTAGAAGGTGATACCTACGCCCAGCTTCAGGCCTACCGTGCTGGCATCGGAGAAGTCGTTGAGCGACATCTGATAGTAGACGGCAGGTTCGAGCGTGATGTATTGGTTGACGAAGAAGGCATAGCCTATCTCGGGCGTGAGGTAGAAGTTGTCGAACGACTGTTCGTGGTGCGCAAACTGAGCAGCCAGGCCGAGGTAGATACCGTTCTGCTCGATGTAGTAGCGACCGCCGACGCCGAGGAGAACCTCGTCCTGATGTATCTTGCGACCTATCTTGACCAGACGGTCGTACATCAGACGCTTGTGGTTGTACTCGCCTTGAACATAGAACATCCAGTCGTCGGCAACGAAGACACCTGCCAAGGCACCTATGTTGAGGCGCATCTTGTCGTTCTTGCTGTACGAGAGGCTGAGGCTGCTCGTGGAGAGATTAAAGTACTTTTTACCCGCTTCGAACTGAGCATTGGCCGACATGGCCACGAGGGCGAACAATGCGCCCAAGAGAATTTTCTTAAACATAAATGTACTCCTTAATGTTTTGGTGATAAAATGGTGGTTAAATATTTGTGCAAAAATACATGAAAAGGTTGGCGGGACAAAGGTTTAAGGTAAGTTTTAGGTTTATTTAACGCTATACCGCATACCTTTTTGGCCTTTCGCGTTGTTTTTCGCGAAAAAGATAGTTGGTTTTGGTGATTTTGTCTTATCTTTGCACTCGAAATCAGTTTTTGTAAGAATGAGAAACATCAAACATCTTTTGGCGTTGGCTTTCGTTGTGGTTAACGCCGTGAGCATGTGGGCGCAACCCGTTCACATGCCTAAACGTGAATTTCGTGGAGCCTGGATTCAGGCCGTAAACGGACAGTGGCAAGGAATAGGGCGCGACGCCATGCAGGCGGAACTCACGCGTGAGTTGAACGCCCTGCAGGCATGCGGCATCAATGCCATTCTCTTCCAATGCCGCGTCGAGGGCGACGCCCTCTATGCCAGCAGCCTCGAGCCCTGGAGCCGCTACCTCACCGGGCAGCAGGGCACGCCGCCCCAGCCCTACTGGGATCCGCTGGAGTGGATGGTGCAGCAATGTCATGCCCGCGGCATGGAGCTGCACGCCTGGATAAACCCCTACCGCGCCAAGACCAAGGGCACACAGGCCCTGGCCACCACTCACTATGCCGTGCAACATCCCGAGCGTTGTTTCTCATACGACGGTCTGATGATCTTCGACCCCGCACTGCCCGAGAATCGCAAATTCATCTGCGATGTAGCCCAGGACATAGTGGCACGCTACGATGTTGACGGCTTCCATATCGATGATTATTTCTACCCCTATCCGGTGGCAGGAGTGCCCATCCCCGACGACCAGAGCTACGCCGTGTACGGTCAGGGGCGCGACCGCGGCGACTGGCGTCGCGACAACGTGAATAAGTTCATCCACGAGCTGCACGATGCCATACGCAAGGTGAAGCCGTGGGTGAAGTTCGGCGTGTCGCCCTTCGGCATCTATCGCAACCAGAGGTCGTGGCCCGAAGGCTCGCGCACCAACGGCATGCAGAACTACGACGACCTCTATGCCGACGTGCTGCTGTGGTTGGACAAAGGCTGGGTGGACTACAATATCCCGCAGATCTATTGGGAGATAGGCAACCGCGCCGCCGACTATCACGAGCTCATCAACTGGTGGAGCACACATGCACACGCGCGACCATTATATATTGGTCAGGACGTAGACCGCACCGTAGCCCATGGAGATATGGCCCGTAAGATGGCTCTGCAGACGGGACTGCCGGGCATCAACGGCTCGTGCCAATGGTATGCCCGCGCCGTGGCGGACGATAAAGGCGGTTATGCCACGGCTTTGCGAACCCAGTACCACCGCGTGCCTGCCTTGCAGCCTGCCATGCCGTGGATAGACAAGAAAGCGCCCGGCAAAGTGCGCAAGACGAAGATCGTGGCGATGGACGAAGGACCGGTGCTGTTCTGGACAGCACCCAAGGGGCGCAAGGAGATGGATAAGGCCAAGGCCTACGCCGTATACCGCTTCGCCCACGGCGAGCACATCGACATCAGCCGGCCTACTCACCTCGTAGCCATAACCCAGAACACCTTCTATGCCATCCCAGCCGGCGATATAGGGCAGAAGTGCACTTACGTAGTCACGGCCCTCGACCGCATGCAGAATGAGTCGAAGGTAAAGAAGGTGAAATTGTAAATTAAGGAGTTAAGGAGTTAAAGGAGTTAAGGAGTTAAGGAGTTAAAGAAGTTAAGGAGTTAAAGGAGTTAAAGACGATACCATCAAGAAGAGTTGACTGCTTAACTTCTTTAACTTTCAAAAAAAAACAATAATTTCCAAAAAACAACAACTTCCCCAAAACAAATCTTCCCCAAAAATCCCAACGCCTAGACATTCGTCTTAACTCCTTTAACTCCTTTAACTTCTTTAACTCCCCCAAAATAACAACTCCCCAAAAATAACAACTCCCCAAAAATATTCCCCCCAAAAAAATAAATGTCATTGAACAACAACCCAACCGGCGCGGGTGAGTCTATCCACATACAGAACGCCCGCGTCAACAACCTCAAGGGCATCACGCTTGACATCCCGCGCGACAAGCTGGTTGTGATTACCGGCGTCTCGGGCTCGGGCAAGTCGTCGCTTGCCTTCGACACGCTGTATGCCGAAGGTCAGCGCCGCTATGTCGAGAGCTTAAGCGCCTATGCCCGTCAGTTCCTCGGGCGTATGAGTAAGCCCGAATGCGACTATATCACCGGCATACCGCCCGCCATAGCCATAGAGCAGAAGGTGATATCCCGCAACCCGCGCTCCACCGTAGGCACGAGCACCGAGATATACGAATACCTGCGCCTGTTGTATGCCCGGATAGGTCGCACGTACAGTCCCGTGAGCGGCGTAGAAGTGAAGAAACATACCACCGAGGATGTTGTTCAATGCATGCTGGGCTATTCACCCGGCACACGCTTCCTGGTGCTCTGCCCCGTACGCATCACCGAGGGCCGCACGCTCGAAGAGCAACTCAAAGCCTACCTGCAGGAAGGATATACCAGGATACTGACGGCCGACAACGCCGCAGCCCAGGCGTCAGGGGAAGGCGCCCACACCGATAATATCTGGAGGATAGAGGACTATCTGGAAGCCCGCCACCCGGAAGCCCAACGACTTTATCTGGTCATCGACCGCATGTCGGTGCCCGTACACGACAGCACGCACTCCGCCGCGCCGGGCAGCGAGCCGAGCGAGTCCAAGGCCGCCATCTCACGTCTGGTGGACTCTGCCGAAACGGCGTTCTACGAGGGCGGCGGCGAGATGATGCTGCGGTTCCTGCCTGCCGGCATAGAACATGTCTTCTCGATGCGCTTCGAGGCCGACGGCATAGCCTTCGACGAGCCTACCGACCAACTCTTCGCCTTCAACTCGCCCATGGGCGCTTGTCCCACGTGCGAGGGCTGGGGCAGCGTCACCGGCATAGACCCTCACCTCGTCGTTCCCGACTCGTCAAAGAGTATCTACGAAGGCTGCGTTCAATGCTGGCGCGGCGAGAAGATGAGCGAGTGGAAGACGGAATTCATACGCATGGCCGAGGGAATACGCTTCCCTATCTTCAAGCCTTATTATGAACTGACGCGCGAGGAGCGTGATTTGCTGTGGCACGGGCGCTTCCCCAACGAATCGCTCGAGCGGCGCTGGCAGTTGGGCGACGTGTGCATTGACCTCTTCTTCGACTACCTTCGCGAAGGCCGCTACAAAATACAGAACCGCGTGATGCTTGCCCGCTACACCGGCAAAACCGAGTGTCCCGACTGCCACGGCACGCGTCTGCGCCCTGAGGCAACGTATGTCAAGGTGGGCGGACGGGCCATCACCGAGCTGGTGGATATGCCTGTAGTGCAAGTGAAAGCGTGGTTCGACGGCCTCCAACTCGACGAGCACGATGCCGCCGTGGCAGAACGCCTGCTCGTGGAGATACGCAGCCGTCTGCAATTCCTCATCGACGTGGGATTGGGCTACCTTACGCTTGGCCGTAGGTCCAACAGCCTCTCGGGCGGCGAGAGCCAGCGCATCAACCTTGCCACGAGCCTCGGCTCGGCATTGGTAGGTTCACTGTATATCCTCGACGAGCCCAGCATAGGCCTGCATCCACGCGACACCGCCCGCCTCATCAGAGTGCTTCGGCAGTTGGTGGATTTAGGCAACACGGTGGTAGTGGTAGAGCACGACGAGGACATCATCCGAGCCGCCGACTACATCATAGACATAGGTCCCGATGCCGGACGTCTGGGTGGAGAGGTCGTGTGGAGGGGAAGACCCACCCCCCTGCCCCTCGAGGAGAGTGATTACCAAACAAATAAAGGTATTCCTCAAGATATTCTGGAGCGTTCCCACACCCTGCAATGGCTCATGGGACAGGACACGATGGCAACCCCTGAAGGACACACCCACGATGGAAGGGTTTGGACCCGTTTCATCGACGTCAAGGGTGCCCGCGCCAACAACCTTCGCGGCATAGACGTGCGTTTTCCGCTGAACGTGATGACGTGCGTGACCGGTGTGTCGGGTTCGGGCAAGAGCAGCCTGGTGCGCGATATCCTCTTCCGTGCCCTCAAGCGCCAGCTCGACGAGGTGGCCGACCGCCCGGGCGAGTTCATAGGCCTCGAAGGCGACCTCGACGCCATCAAGGCCGTGGAGTTCGTAGACCAGAACCCCATAGGCAAGAGCTCGCGCTCAAACCCCGTCATCTACGTCAAGGCCTACGACGAGATTCGCCGTCTGTTTGCCGAACAGCCCCTGTCCAAGCAGATGGGCTTCACCGCCAGCCATTTCTCGTTCAACACCGAGGGCGGGCGCTGCGAGGAATGTAAGGGTGAAGGCACCGTGACCATAGAAATGCAATTCATGGCCGACCTCGTGCTGGAATGTGAGTCGTGCCACGGACAGCGTTTCAAGCGTGATATCCTGGACGTGCGTTTCCACGGCCGCAACATAAATGACGTGCTGCTGATGACCGTCGACGAGGCCATGGAATTCTTTGCCGAACACGGCGAGAAAAAGATAGTGCGGCGTCTGCAGCCCCTGAAGGACGTAGGGCTGGGATATATTCAGCTCGGACAATCGTCGTCGACGCTCTCGGGCGGCGAGAACCAACGCGTGAAACTGGCCTATTACATAGGCACCGAGCGCCAAGTGCCGACGATGTTTATCTTCGACGAGCCCACCACCGGACTCCACTACCACGACGTGCACCGTCTGCTCGCTTCGTTCGACGCCCTCATCGAGCGCGGCCACACCATCGTGGTCATTGAGCACAACCTCGACGTCATAGCCCGTGCCGATCATATCATCGACCTCGGGCCCGAAGGCGGAGCCGAAGGTGGCAACGTGGTTTGCGCAGGCACTCCGGCAGAGGTGGCGGCATGTCAGCAGAGTTACACAGGACGCTTCCTTCGTGACAAATTGCAGCCCCGTTCGTGATTTTTATGGCAAAATATTTGGCTCGTGTCGGTTTTCACGTTAATTTTACGGCGAAAAAGCATTAATAACCCCATTTTATTAACCCTTTAAACCCTCTATCTATGAAAAAGTATTTAGCAGAAATGGTGGGAACGTTTGCTCTTACGTTCCTTGGTTGTGGCACGGCCGTGGCTCTTGGTTGTGGTTCTGACACCGCTTCAATCGTAGGCACTGCCGTTGCATTCGGTCTCTCAGTAGTGGCCATGGCTTATGCTATCGGTGGTATCTCCGGTTGCCATATCAATCCCGCCATCACACTCGGCTGCCTGCTCACGAAGCGTATCACTGCAAAGGATGCTTGCGGTTACATGGTATTCCAGGTTATCGGCGCTATCATCGCTGCTGCTTTACTCTACGCTGTGGTATCGACCGCCGGCGAGGGTGCCGTCATCACCACTTCCACAGGTGCTAATGCTTGTTCCTATGGCGTTTGCAACGGCCTGCTTGTTGAGGTCGTTCTGACTTGCTTCTTCGTGCTCGTAGTGCTTGGCGCTACCGACGAGAAGAAGGGCGCAGGCAGCTTCGCAGGCCTGGCTATCGGTCTGTCGCTGATTCTCATCCACCTCGTGGGTATCCACTTCACCGGCACCAGCGTCAATCCCGCACGCTCCATCGGTCCCGCTCTCTTCGAGGGAGGTCAGGCTCTGAGCGAGCTCTGGGTATTCATCGTAGGTCCCTTCATCGGCGCTGCCCTGGCTGCCTGCATCTGGTGCATAATCGGCTGCGACTGCAAGAAGTGCGAGAAGTGCGAGGAATAATCATTCTGCAAGAATAATATCATTCATCAAAGGCTTAAGGGCAACCTTAAGCCTTTTTTTAATGGGCTATTATATAGGAGATGGCACAAAGCCGGAGATTAAGTCCCGTAGGGACGAAGGCGATGAAGGCCTTTAGAGGATTGCCCTTGGGCCATCCGTGCCTGATGAGGGGAGCCAGAACTCCTCTGGCGACGGAGGAGAGGCAGGGGTGAAACCCCTGCTCCATGATAGCAAAATATTTGAGCCCTGTAGGGGCGATGGAACAATCTTGCATGCTCCTACGTACCTACGGCACTCTATATACCTTACCTCGTTGAACAGGGGTTCTCGCTTCGCTCCACACCCTGCCTAAGCTCTGACCACCCCTACGGGGTTTGCAGGTCAACTCCTATATCATTGCCAAAATAAAACGCTGAAGCGTCCCTTTAGGCCGAGTGTGGAGCGTCTCTTCGAGCCGAGCGGGGCCGAGCGTAGGCCGTCGGCGACTTGAATGCGTCTAATTGTATATAGTTTCTCAAAAAAAGTGCTGAAAAAATACATAATTTCATAGAGAAGTTACATTTGTGCAACTGCCTTTTGTGTATTTTGTTTATCTTTGCAGCGCAATTTATTCAAATCGATGAAATCACTGATAACTATGAAACAAATATTCGCTATTGCCTTACTGCTCCTGGCATCGTTCACCGCCGCAGCGCGGCCTGCCTCCGTAGAGCGGCAGAAACTGAACTTCAACGCCGAATGGAGGTTGCAAGTAGGCGACTTCCCCGAGGCTGCGAAGATGGACTTTGACGACAGCCAGTGGCCACAGGTGACGCTGCCATACGCCTTCAACGGCGACGAGGCTTTCCGCAAGGATATCGTTGAACTGACCGACACAATTGTCTGGTATAGAAAAGTATTCAAAGCCTCCTCTTCGGGGGGAGGTTTGGAGGGGGCTAAATACTTCATCGAGTTCGAGGGCGTGCGCCAAGGGGCTGACTTCTACCTCAACGGTCATCACTTAGGTTTCAGCGAGAACGGAGTGATGGCGTGCGGCTTCGACCTGACACCTTATATCCGTAAGGGTAACAACGTGTTAGCCGTTCGTTGCGACAACAGCTGGAACTATCGCTCACGTGAGTTCAACAGCCGCTATCAATGGAACGACCGCAATTTCAACGCCAACTACGGCGGAATACCTAAGAACGTATGGCTTCACGTCACCGGCAAGCTCTACCAGACGCTGCCCCTGTATTCCAACCTCGGCACTACCGGCACCTACGTCTATGCCACCGACTTCGACATTCAAAACCACAAGGCCGTCGTGCACGTGGAGAGTCAGGTGAGGAACGAGGACACACGGGCTCACACCTTTCGTCTCAGGACCACCGTCATCGATGCTGGCGATCAGCCATTGGCAGTCTTTGACAGCGAACCGACCACGTTGCAACCCGGCCAGACCGCCATCGTAGCTGCTGAAAAGGCTGTCGAAGGTCTGCACTTCTGGTCGTGGGGCTATGGCTATCTCTACACGGTCTCCACCGCCCTCGTAGAAAAAAATGAGGGCAAGGGACTGATTCTTAAGCATAGGAACGGCGGTTCTGCCAAAGTGCCGGCGTTGATCTTGAGTGACAAGGTTTCCACCCGCACCGGTTTCCGCAAGACACACTTCGGCGAAGGCAAGATATGGCTGAACGACCGCGTGATGATGGTCCACGGCTACGCCCAGCGCACCAGCAACGAGTGGCCGGGCGTGGGACTCTCGGTGCCCGCCTGGCTCAGCGACTACAGCAACGGACTGATGGTGCAGTCGGGTGGTAATATGGTACGTTGGATGCACGTGACGCCGTGGAAACAGGACATCGAGTCGTGCGACCGCGTAGGTCTGCCCCAGGCCATGCCCGCCGGCGATGCCGAGAAAGACGTGGACGGCCCACGCTGGCAGCAGCGCACCGCTCTGATGCGCGATGCCATCATCTACAACCGCAACAACCCCTCGATTCTGTTCTACGAATGTGGCAACGAGAGCATCAGCCGCGAACACATGCTGGAGATGAAGGCTATCCGCGACCTGTATGACCCCCATGGCGGACGCGCTATAGGCAGCCGTGAAATGCTGGATATCGACGAGGCGGAGTATGGCGGCGAGATGCTGTATATCAACAAGTCCAAGAAGCACCCCATGTGGGCCATGGAATATTGTCGCGACGAAGGTCTGCGCAAGTATTGGGACCAGTGGAGTCCTCCTTACCACAAGGAGGGCGACGGCCCCCTCTATCGCGGCAATCCTGCTCGCGAGTACAACCATAATATGGATCAGTTTGCCATAGAGATGGTGCGGCGCTGGTACGACTACTGGCGTGAGCGTCCCGGCACAGGCACGCGCGTATCCTCAGGTGGCGTGAAGATTGTCTTCAGCGACACCAACACCCACCACCGCGGCGAGAGCAACTACCGCACCAGCGGCGTCACCGATGCCATGCGCTTACCCAAGGATGCCTTCTTCGTGCATCAGGTGATGTGGAACGGATGGGTGGAGCCTGAGCAGCCGCAGACGTATATCATCGGCCATTGGAGCTATGAATCGCCTGTGGTCAAGCCTGTTTATGTCGTTTCCACCGCTGACGAGGTGGAGCTGTTGCTGAACGGCCGCTCGTTGGGCAAGGGAAAACAGGATTACCGTTACCTCTTCACCTTCGACAACATCGCTTACGAGCCCGGCACGTTGGAGGCTGTAGGCTCCGACGGCAGTCGCTACAAGCTGCAAACGGCAGGCAAGCCCCGTCAGCTGCGCCTCCAAGCCATCGAGAACCCCGAGGGCACTAAGGCCGACGGTGCCGATATGGTGCTGTTCCAGGTGGAGGTCGTTGACGAGCAAGGCCGCCGCTGTCCGCTTGACAACCGCACGGTTCATTTCGAGCTACAGGGCCAGGGACAATGGATAGGCGGCATAGCAGCACGCAACAATCAGGCTCTGCAGCGCCCCGACACCAATCGTCCCGAAGGGCTGCTCGATGCCGCTGCCACGAAGAATGTGTCCGACAACTACGTCGGTGCCACGTCGCTGCCCGTGGAGTGCGGCGTAAACCGCGTCCTCGTTCGCACCACCACCCAAGCCGGTGCCATCCGCCTCAAAGCCTCCGCCGAGGGCGTGCTGCCAGCTGAAACGACGGTGACGAGCACTGCCGTTGACATCGCGAAGCACCTCCCCCAACTGACGCTCAAAGGCCGCCTCGACCGAGGCGAGACACCCTTGCTCCCCTTGGCCGCCACGACCGACGCGTCAGCGTCGTTCCCTCGCCAATTAGCCCGCGGCATCGAAATCCTCTCTGCCACCGCCGGCTATGACGCCGACCACGCCGCCCGCAGCTTCGACGACAATGAGCTGTCGGAATGGAAGAACGACGGCCGCCTCTCTACCGCCTGGATTACCTACCGCCTGGCTGAGCAGGCCTTCGTCGATGACATCTGCCTGAAGCTCACAGGCTGGCGCCTGCGCAGCTATCCCCTTGAGATATATGCCGGTCAGGAGCTCTTATGGAGCGGCGAGACCAGTCGCAGCCTCGGGTACGTGCACCTCACGCCCCTCAAGCGCGTCAAGACCGACGAGATAACCATCCGTCTCCGTGGTGCCGGCAAGGACGAGGATGCCTTCGGAGGTATCGTCGAGGTGGCAGAACCTGCCGCAGGCGAGCTCGACCTCTTCAAAGCCAAGAACGGCGGCGACACCAAGAACGAACTGCGCATCGTGGAAATAGAATTCCTTGAGAAAATATCTTAGAACATGATTCTCGACAACAAGTGTGAGCCGCGCCAGCATCACGACCGCGAGCTCATGAAGCTGAGCCGCAGCATCTGGTAATGACTACTATTAATCCTATCTCAACGCCAAATATATGTGCAAAGTATTTTTCTTATCTTTGCAGCGCATTAACTAACGAAAAGATGATGAAGAAGATTTTTATTTCATTGTTGCTCCTGCTGGCATTCACGGCAGCGGCACAAGCACAAGCCCCGAAGGCTCAGAACACCAAAGAGTTGTGGATTGAGAATGGCAGCCGCCGCATATTTGGCGAACTGTTCACTCCGCAGAATGCCAAGGCAAACGGCCCCGTGGCAATCATTGCCCACGGCTTCAACGGCACCTTCGATTTCGGCCGCAACTATTTCGATGTCCTGGGGCGCAAGGGTTATCATTGCTACACGTTCGACTTCCCTTGCGGGTCGGTGCGCAGCCGTAGCGACAACAACACGCTGAACATGTCAATCCTCGACGAGGTGAGCGATGTGAAGGCTATCGTCAATCACTTCCGCAAGCAAGGCCATCAGCATATCGTCCTCATCGGCGAGAGCCAGGGCGGACTCGTTTCGGCCCTCACCGCTGCCGAGCTGAAGGACGAGGTGAGCCAACTTGTGCTGGTCTTTCCTGCCCTTTGTATCCCCGACAACTGGCGACAGCGCTATCCGCGGGTTGAGGACATTCAGGACGTCACCGAGCTCTGGGGCGTGAAGATGGGGCGCCGTTTCTTCGAGGAGATTCACGAGATGTCAGCCTTCGACATCATCGGCCGGTACCGCGGCCCTGTACTCATTGTCCAAGGCGATGCCGACCGCGTAGTTTCGTTGGATGATTCGCGCCGTGCACAACAACTCTATCGTCCGGGCACCCGTCTGCACATCATTCCTGGTGCAGGCCACGGTTTCAAGCCCAATGAGTTCCAGCAGGAAATGGAACAACTGGAGCAGTTCCTGCAAGCAGACTACGACTTCGTGAAGGGAGCCGACGTGGGCTTCCTCACAGGGCAGGAACGGCGGGGCGTGGTATTCCACGACCGCAACGGCCGTGAGCGCGAGTGCCTGGAACTGCTGAAGAACGACTATCAGATGTCGGCCATCCGTATGCGCGTATGGGTGAATCCTCGTGGCGGCGACTGCGATAAGTTTGCGCTCCTCGCCATGGCCAAACGCGTGAAGGCGCTGGGCATGGACCTCATGGTAGATTTCCATTATGCCGACTCATGGGCTGACCCCGCCAAGCAGCCTATCCCAAAGGCATGGCAAGGCCATTCGTTTGAGCAGATGAAACAGGACTTGCGCGACCACACCGTGGAAGTGCTCTCACTCTTGAAGGATAATGGCATCGCACCGCGGTGGGTGCAGGTGGGCAACGAGACCGCCAACGGCCTGCTGTGGCCCATGGGACATATCGAGCAGAACCCCGAGCAGTACGCAGGTTTTATCCGTGCAGGCTACGATGCCGTGAAGGAGGTCTTCCCCGAGGCCGTCGTCATCGTGCATCTCGACCGCGGTCACAAACAGAGCCTCTACGACTGGAACCTCGACACGGTATTGAAATATGGCGGCAAGTTCGACATGATAGGCATGTCGCTCTACCCCTACTGGGCTATGGAAGGGCATCCGGAGCTGAATGCCGACGACATCATCACTGACTGCATAGCCAACATCCGCCATTGCAGCGAGAAGTATGGATGCGACGTGATGATTGTGGAGACGGGCTTCGAAGTGGATGAGCAGCATCCTGAGAAGATGGAGGAAGGCCGTCGTCAGCTCGAGCGTGTCATCCGTGAGGCACGCCGCGATACCAACAGCCGCTGCCGCGGTGTCTTCTACTGGGAACCGCAGTGCCTGCCCGGAGGCTACAAGCTCGGAGCCTTCAACAGCAAAGCCGCCCCAACCGCCATCATGGAAGGATTCGTCGAAAAACAATAAATCCCAACTTTTTTCAAAAAAGACCTCAAACACGTCACCGCCCAGTCTGGATGCAGGCTGGGCGGTGGTGAGTGTTTTGTTTTTTAGTATATGAATCAGTATGCTTGCTCATGTACACCTTTAACAGCGCGGCCGCTGGGGTCATTCATATTCCTGAAGGCTGCGTCCCATTCGAGGGCAATGGCTGTGGAGCAGGCGACGCTGGCTTCCTGATTCACGGTGCGTGCGGCGCTATCGCTGGGAAAGTGCTCGGCGAAGATCGAGCGATAGTAGTATTCTTCCTTGTTGAGTGGCGGATTGACGGGGAAACGCTCAGCGGCGTGTGCCATCTGTTCGTCGGTGACAGCCTCAGACGTTATCCGTTTCAGCGTGTCGATCCAGCTGTAGCCAACGCCATCGCTGAATTGCTCCTTCTGTCGCCATGCGATTTCTTCGGGCAGCATATCAGCAAAGGCCTCGCGGAGGATGTACTTCTCAATGGCGGCCCCTCTCCCCGCTCCCCCCGTGGGGGGGAGAGCTGCATTACCGCTTGCCATCACTCTATCATCTCTATAGGACAAAGAGTCCTCCCCCCCACGGGGGGAGCTAGAGAGGGGCCTTGCCATCTTTGCCTCGGGATTAGTTCTCATTGCCACATCAAGAAATTCCTTGTCGAGGAAGGGGACACGGCCCTCTACGCCCCAGGCACACAAGCTCTTGTTGGCACGGAGGCAGTCGTAGAGATAGAGTTTGGAGAGCTTGCGCACCGTCTCTTCATGGAAGGCTTGTGCATTGGGCGCCTTGTGAAAGTACAGATAACCGCCGAATATCTCGTCGGCACCTTCGCCGCTGAGCACCATCTTTATGCCCATTGACTTGATGACGCGAGCCAGCAGGTACATCGGGGTGGAGGCACGCACGGTGGTTACGTCGTAGGTTTCTATGAAATAGATGACGTCGCGGATGGCATCCAAGCCCTCCTGAATAGTATAGTTGATTTCATGGTGAACGGTGCCGATGTGGTCGGCCACAAGACGAGCCTTTGCCAAGTCGGGAGCACCCTTCAAGCCTACGGCAAATGAGTGCAGACGTGGCCAGTAGGCACGCGTCTTGCTGTCGTCCTCGATGCGATGCTCGCTGAACTTCTCGGCCAAGGCGGAGATGACGCTGGAGTCGAGACCGCCGCTGAGCAGCACACCGTAGGGAACATCCGACATCAGTTGTCGCTTGACGGCTGCGGTGAGGCTCTCGCGGATGGCTTCTGCGCTGGCGGGATTGTCCTTCACCGCCTCGTAGGCCATCCAGTCGCGTTGGTAGTAGCGCTTCATTCCCGGCTCTTTGCTCCAGTAATAATGTCCGGGCAAGAACGGCTCATAACGTTCGCATTGGCCTTCGAGTGCCTTCAGCTCTGAAGCGACATAAATTGTGCCGTCTCCATCATAACCTATATATAAAGGTATGACGCCGATGGGGTCGCGTGCTATGAGGAACTCGTCGTGCTCCTCGTCGTAGAGGGCGAAGGCAAAGATGCCGGAGAGTTGCTCCAGAAGGGAGCCCACCCCTAACCCCTCCCCAATGGAGGGGGCCTGCTGGCGCCACTGGCGGTAGAGGGTGAGGATGACTTCGCAGTCGCTGCCGGTCTGGAAGTCGTACAGCCCGGCGAACTGACGGCGGATGTCCTGATGGTTGTATATCTCGCCGTTGACGGCCAGCACCTGTTTCCTGTCTGGCGAGAACAAGGGCTGCCCACCGCTCTCGGGATCCACGATGCTTAGTCGCTCGTGGGCAAGGATGGCAGATCCGCCAACATAAATGCCGCTCCAGTCGGGGCCGCGATGACGGAGTTTCTGACTCATGCGCAGCGCTTTCTGACGTAACTCTGATGTCTGCTGCTTAATGTTGAAGATTGATACGATTCCACACATAATGATATTTACTATTTAACGATTTATGATTTACGTTTTTACATCCCCCGCCGGGGGATTATAGGGGGCTTTCACTCCACCGTTACGCTCTTGGCGAGGTTCCTTGGGCGGTCGACATCCTTTCCTTTGCACACTGCGATGTGGTAGGCCAGCAGTTGCAGGGGAATGCTTGCGATGAGGGGTTGGAAGCATTCGAGCGTGTCGGGTAGGGTGATGATGTGGTCGGCAAACTTCTGGATCTGCGTGTCGCCTTCGGTGACAATAGCCGTCACACGTCCTCCGCGCGCCCTCACTTCCTGAATGTTCGATATGACCTTCTCGTAGAGGCGGTCGCGGGTGGCAATAACGAAGACAGGCATCTCAGAGTCGATGAGTGCGATGGGGCCGTGCTTCATCTCGGCCGCGGGATAGCCTTCGGCATGAATGTAGGAGATTTCCTTCAACTTCAATGCTCCTTCGAGCGCTACGGGATAGTTGTAGCCTCGTCCAAGGTAGAGGCAGTTCCGGGCGTAGGTGAAGATAGGTGCCAGGCGTTCAATCTGCTCGTTGGTCTTAAGTGCTTTCTCCATTTTCGCTGGTATCAACGTTAGTTCACGCACCATCTCTTTGTACAGCTCAACGGGAATCGTGTGCCGTTCATTGGCCATACAGAGTGCGAGCATTGAGAGAACGGTAACCTGTCCAGTGAAAGCCTTAGTGGAAGCTACACCTATTTCCGGACCCACGTGGATATAGACACCCGTCTGTGTTTGACGTGGTATGCTGGCTCCTATGGCATTGCACACACCAAAGACGAAAGCTCCGGCTTGCCGTGCCAACTCAATGGCCGCCAATGTGTCGGCTGTCTCGCCGCTTTGCGAGATGGCAATTACAACGTCATCGGGATAGATGACCGGATCTCGGTAGCGGAACTCTGAGGCATATTCAACTTCGACAGGTATACGACAGAGGCTTTCGATGAGCTGTTTGCCGATAAGCCCTGCGTGCCAACTGGTACCACAAGCCACTATGACGATTCGTCGTGCGGAGACCAGCTTCTCGCAGTAATCAATGACAGCCGAGAGCGTGATACGGTCTGCATCAACATTGATGCGGCCTCGCATGCAATCACGTAAGCAAGCTGGCTGTTCAAAAATCTCCTTGAGCATGAAGAATGGGTAGCCACCCTTTTCCAATTGTCCGAGTGTCACATCTATCTGCTTGACATTTGGATGCTGTGTTTCGTTGTCTATGTTTACAACTTTCAATGCCTTGCCTAATTGCAACACTGCGATGTCACCGTCGTTGAGATAGACGACACGGTCTGTGTATTCGGCAATAGGACTAGCGTCGGAGGCCAAATAGTAGTCGCCCTCGGCACCTAAACCCACCACGAGCGGTGAGCTCTGGCGTGCGCATACAATGGTATCGGGATGTCTGCGGTCAAGGATTGCAATCGCGTAAGCTCCGATGACCTGATGCAAGGCCACTTGTACCGCTTCCAGCAGAGTGATGTCGTTGCTGATCATGATATGCTCGATGAGTTGCACGAGTACCTCTGTGTCCGTTACGCTCTTGAATGATATACCACGTGCTATGAGTTTTTCTTTCAGCGTCAGGTAGTTTTCGATAATACCATTGTGGATGAGCGCCAAACGGCCAGATGCTGAATAGTGAGGATGGGCGTTTGTGCTATTGGGCTCGCCGTGCGTTGCCCAGCGGGTATGGGCGATGCCGGCAGTTCCCGTGACGTCTTTATCTTCACAGAAGACCTTGAGATCTGCAACCTTGCCTTTTGCCTTATAGACGTTAAGGCTGCCGCTTTCACTGATGAGTGCTATGCCGGCGCTGTCATAGCCGCGATACTCTAGACATTGGAGCCCCTTGATAAGAATAGGATAGGCTTTCTTTTCACCAATGTA
This sequence comes from Bacteroidaceae bacterium, assembly GCA_016286165.1. GTDB lineage: Bacteria > Bacteroidota > Bacteroidia > Bacteroidales > Bacteroidaceae > Physcousia. Next base: position 37,879 of record JAEESE010000019.1, read on the forward strand.
ACCTACGATTCCACACATAAAGAAATTTTCAAATAAAAAGATTTAAATACCTTTTTCTTTTTTAAAGGTATGTGAGATATAGATAGTTGGTTTGGGCTGGGTATTCGGCAGCAAGCGTGTCTATTTGCTTGACCTTCGGGACGATGCCCAGTTCCTTGCGCCATTGACGGACGGTGAGGGTTGCCTGTTCTGTGTTCATGCAGTTCTCAAGCCCTATGGCACGGGCAATCTGGAAATCGGAGAAGCCATAGACCTTGGCTTCGTGCAGCAAGGCAGCGAATGCAGGTTCCTCGACGTATTCCATCAGTTCCAGCGGTTCCATGAACGAGGCCATCTCCCCCAAGTGGGTGTTTTCTTGTAAACGTTCGTTGATATGAATGATGTGCCTGAGTTTTTCAAGGAACCAGCGGTCGATCATCGTCCACCCATGAATCTGCTTCACCGAGTAACCCATCAGCATGGCTTTGGCGATGACGAAGATGCGTGTGTCGGTGGCATGCTGGAGGGCTGCGGGAATATCGGTCACATGCTGCGCTTTGTTGTCCACAAACCCATGCATGCCCTGACCGATCATGCGCAAGCCTTTCTGCATGGCCTCCTCGAACGTGCGGCCGATGGCCATCACTTCGCCTACGCTCTTCATCGAGGAACCCAGTTCGTGGTTGACGCCATGGAACTTGGAGAGGTCCCAGCGCGGCAGCTTGCAGACAACGTAATCCAACGCTGGCTCAAAGAAAGCGCTGGTGGTCTTGGTGACTGAGTTCTTCAGTTCGAAGAGTCCATAACCGAGCCCGAGCTTAGCAGCCACGAAAGCCAGGGGATAGCCTGTGGCTTTGCTTGCCAGCGCCGACGAGCGGCTGAGGCGGGCGTTGACCTCGATGACACGATAATCCTCGGAATTAGGGTCGAGAGCATACTGCACATTGCATTCGCCAACGATGCCGATGTGACGTATAATCTTGATGGCTATGGCACGCAGCTTGTGGTATTCACTATTGGAAAGTGTTTGCGAGGGAGCCACTACGATCGACTCGCCGGTGTGTATGCCCAGCGGGTCGAAATTCTCCATGTTGCACACGGTGATGCAGTTGTCGTATTGGTCGCGCACCACTTCGTACTCTATCTCCTTCCATCCCTTCAGCGACTTCTCCACCAGTACCTGCGAGGAGAACGAGAAGGCCTCCTCCGCCTGGGCCTCCAACTCAGCATCATTCTCGCAGAAGCCAGACCCCAAACCGCCGAGGGCATAGGCTGCTCGCAGGATCACAGGATAGCCCAGCTTGCCAGCCGCGCGGCGGACCTCTTCAATAGTGCTGCAAGCCTCGCTCTTGATGGTCTTCACGTCTATCTCGTCGAGTCGCTTGACAAAGAGATCGCGGTCTTCGGTGTCGATGATGGCCTGGACAGGAGTGCCGAGCACTTTCACACCGTATTTCTCCAATATACCTTTTTTATATAGTTCCACGCCACAGTTCAATGCCGTTTGCCCGCCGAAGCTCAGCATGATGCCATCCGGGCGTTCCTTCTCAATCACGCGCTCCACGAACTCAGGCGTGACGGGTTGGAAATACACCTTATCGGCCACATCCTTGGAGGTTTGCACTGTGGCGATATTGGGGTTGATGAGAATAGACCGAATGCCTTCTTCCTTCAGGGCTTTCAGCGCCTGCGCACCGCTGTAGTCAAACTCCCCCGCCTGACCAATCTTCAGGGCACCGGAGCCGAGTAATAAGACGGAAGAGGGTGAGACGGCCCCCCATTCGGCCCCCGAGGGGGCTACTTTTCCTTTGTTGGCAGATAGCAAAGGTGTCGTATCCCCCTCGGGGGATGAAAGGGGGGCCGCGTTAAGGAATCCCACAAACACATCAAACATCCACTCCGTGTCTGTTGGACCCGAGCAGGCTTCGGGATGAAACTGTGCGGAGAACCAGGGGTAAGTCTTATGGCGGATGCCTTCGTTGGACCCGTCGTTCATGTTCACGAACAACGGTTCCCAGTCGGCAGGCAACGTTGAGTCATCGACAGCATAACCATGGTTCTGCGAGGTGATGAAACATTTATGGTTTTGGGGTAATGGTTCATGGTTAACGGTTGAGGATTCGTGCACCATTAACCCTGCACCATTAACCATCATTACAGGCTGGTTATGCGAGCGATGCCCGTATTTCAGCTTGTATGTTTTGGCACCGGCAGCACGCGCCAGGAGCTGATTGCCGAGACAGATGCCCATGAGTGGACGGGGAGTAGCGACAGCTAATTCTTCACTCTTCATTCTTAATTCTTCATTTCGCAAGAACGTACGAATGTGCTCTACGGTCTTGCTGCATCGCTCAGGGTCGCCAGGACCGTTGGCAAGAAACAAACCGTCGAAATCCAGCAGATTGAAGTCGTAGTCCCAGGGCACACGGATGACTTCTACACCTCGCCGCAAGAGGCAGCGGATGATGTTTGCCTTCACACCGCAATCGACAAGGACGACACGCTTGCCTGCTCCCTTATTATAGCGAATGACCTCCTTGCATGAAACCTTCTCCACCCAGTTCACACTTCCGTAGTCTTCATGCTCATCTCGAGAGGTGGCAAATTCTTCATTCTTCACTCTTAATTCTTCATTTATTACAATTCTCCCCCTCATTACGCCACTCTCCCTGAGCCGCTTCGTGAGCCTTCGTGTGTCGATACCCGTGATGGCGGGAATCTTTTCCCGTTTCAGCCATTCGGCGAGCGACTCCTTGGCATTCCAATGACTATACTGCTCGCTATAATCCGCTACAACCAGCGCTTTCACATGAATCCTGTTGCTCTCCGTGAATTCTGGCAGGTGACCGCTCTCCCCCTTGAGGGGGAGCGGGGAGGGGGTCTCTGGCACTCCATAGTTCCCCACTAAGGGATAAGTCATCACCAGTATTTGCCCTGCATAGCTGGGGTCGGTGAGGCTCTCTGGATAACCTGTCATGGCGGTATTGAAAACTACTTCGCCAACCGTGTCCAGTTCGGCTCCGAACGACCAGCCGCTGAACACCGTGCCGTCATCCAATATCAGTCTTGCTTCTCTCTTCATGATTTATTCTTTTGCCTTTAATGTTTGTTCAAAGTAATTCACGAAAGCCCGATTGACCTGTCTGTTGCCTCCTGGCGTAGGATAATGCCCCGTGAAATACCAGTCCCCTTGATGGTCAGGACAGGCGGCGTGCAAGCCTTCGATAGTCTGGAAGACGAACTCGACAGGTGCTTGCATCCCCGCAGGACGAAGCATTTCAGCCATCTTCTGGTTGATGTCTTCAATGCTGAAAGGTTCGTAGATGGCGCTGATGCAATTGGTCTGCTCTGCTGTCGGCTTGCGGAGTTCGGCAAGGCAAGCCCCATAGACGTCGCCCGTTAAATGCCACATGCCACGTTCTTCGATGAGGGCAATGGCGGCGCGAAAAGCGCAGAACTCTTCCAGTCTTGCCATGTCGATGCCATAGTAGTCCGGGTAGCGAATCTGCGGTGAACTGCTCACCATCACAATCTTTTTGGGATGCAGGCGGTCGAGTATCTTGAAGATGCTCTCCTTCAACGTCGTGCCTCGAACAATGGAGTCGTCGATGATGACAAGGTTGTCCTCGTAAGGCCGCAGGGAGCCGTAGGTGATATCATAGACATGCGAGGCAAGGTCGTTGCGAGCGCCGGCTTCCGTGATGAAGGTGCGCAGTTTGATGTCCTTCCACGCCACCTTCTCGCTACGCACGTTTAGCCCCTGACTTCGCAAGCCCTCCATCATGCCGTAGAAAGCTACCTCGGCCGTGTTGGGGATAAAGGAGAAGACGGTGTGCTCTGTATCTCCGTCGATGGCCCTGAGGATGGGGGCTGTAAGCTGCTGCCCGAGCTGCTTGCGCTCATGATAGATGTCGCGGTCGGAACCACGGCTGAAATAGATACGTTCAAATGAACAGCGGGTCTGCCGCTTTGCCTCCAAAATCTTTTCTATACCAGAGCTGCCGTCTTTGTGTACGATGAGTGCTCCACCTGCCGGCAACTCATGCACGTCCTCGCAGATGAGGTCAAAAGTCGTTTGCAGCACGGCACGCTCGCTGGCAACGGCCACCACCTCATCGTTTATATAGTAGAAGGCGGGCCGTATGCCCCAAGGGTCGCGCATGGCAAACATCTCGCCGCTGCCCGTCATGCCGCACATGACGTAACCGCCGTCGTAGTCTGCCATTGTAGTTCGCAACACATTTGCCATCTGAACATGATCTTCTATGTGCCGGGTAATGGCTGTGCCTTCCATTCCTTTCGCTTTAGCTTCTACAAACAGCCGCTCCACTTCTCTGTCCAGGCGGTGTCCCATCAGCTCCAGCGTGATATACGAGTCGCTGTAGATGCGTGGCGACTGTCCCTGTTCCACCATCTTTGCGAATATCTCGTTGATGTTCGTCATGTTGAAGTTGCCGCAAAGACATAGGTTCTTCGCACGCCAGTTGTTGCGTCGCAGGAATGGATGAACATATTGTAAGCCGCTCTTGCCTGTCGTAGAATAGCGGAGGTGGCCCATGAAAAGAGAGGCCCCCTCCCACCCTCCACGAGGGGAGGCGTTTGAGTCCCCCTCAGGGGACGAATGGGAGGATATCTTATCGAAGATTTCGGTGATAGCGTCTTTGCCTAAAGCCTTTTCGCGAAACATGTACTCCGTGCCAACGGACGCATTCAGGTCCACACAAGCAATACCGGCGCCCTCCTGACCACGGTTATGCTGCTTCTCCATCATCAGATAGAGCTTGCTGAGACCGTATGACGATGTGCCGTACTTCTGCTCGTAGTAGCTTCTCGGCTTCAAGAGCCTCACCAAAGCCACACCACATTCATGCTTCAACGCTTCCATTTCAAATACAGGCTTTAATGAACGACATGAACAGGGGATGCGGATGCAATACCGTAGAGGAGTATTCGGGATGGAACTGCGTACCGATGTACCACCTCAGAGATGGAACCTCCACAATCTCTACAAGGTTAGTGTCAGGGTTGATGCCTACACACTTCATGCCTGCATCCTCATACTCTTTTTGATAGTTGTTGTTGAACTCATAACGGTGTCTGTGTCTTTCTTGGATGTGTATTTCATTGCCGTACGCTTCGTATGCACGACTGCCTTCAACTAGTACGCACTCGTAAGCCCCCAGTCGCATTGTGCCCCCCATTTGTTTGATGCTTTTCTGCTCTTCCATGAGGTCGATGACGCCTGCAGAAGTATCGGGATTCATCTCAGTGCTGTTGGCATCCTTATAGCCCAGTACATTTCGTGCGAATTCAATCACCATCATCTGCATCCCCAGACAGATGCCAAAAGTGGGAATGTCATGAGTCCGTGTGTATTCTGCAGCTAAGATCTTTCCCTCAATGCCACGTTGGCCAAAGCCTGGACAAATGATGATGCCAGCCATGCCGGCCAGCCTTTCGGAAACGTTAGCAGGCGTAATCTCCTCGCTATTGACAAAATGAATCTTTGCCTTCACATCATTATAAATGCCGGCCAGGTTCAAACTCTCGCGGATGCTCTTGTAAGCGTCCTGCAAGTCGTATTTCCCTACCAGCCCGATGTGTACCTCCTTGCTGGCTTTACGTTGCTTGTCCAAGAAATCGTGCCAAAGTTTCATGGCTGGCGTCTCTCCGACAGGAACTCCTATCTTGCGCAAGATGGCGGCGTCGAGGCCCTGACGTTGCATGTTCACCGGCACCTCATAGATGCTGGGCATATCTTCGCTTTGCACCACACACTCCAAATCGACATTGCAAAACGATGCCACCTTGTGACGTATTGCATCATCGAGGTGGCGCTCAGTACGCAGCACAAGGATATCAGGCTGGATGCCCATACTCTGCAACTCCTTCACGCTGTGTTGCGTGGGTTTAGTCTTCAGTTCGTCAGCCGCTTTCAGATAAGGAACATACGTCAGATGCACACACACCGCATCCCGTCCCAGTTGCCATCGCAGCTGTCGGATAGCCTCCATGAACGGCGCACTCTCGATGTCGCCGATCGTACCACCGACCTCGGTGATAACAAAGTCATATTTGGTTGACGAGTTTTTAGTTGACAAGTTGACAAGTTGCTTGCCTTGAAGATTCAACTCGTCCGCTCGACCTTGGTCGCTTGATACTTCAAGAACTTGTTTACTTGTCAACTCGTCAACTTCTTCGCGAAGCATCCGCCTCTTGATTTCGTCCGTGATGTGCGGCACCACCTGAATCGTCTTGCCCAGATAGTCACCGCGGCGTTCGCGGTCGATGACGGTATTGTAGATGCGCCCTGTGGTAATGCTATTTTGACGAGTTGTGCGTATGCCGGTGAAACGCTCGTAATGCCCAAGGTCCAAGTCCGTTTCCATGCCATCTGCCGTCACATAGCACTCACCGTGTTCGTAGGGATTGAGCGTACCGGGGTCGATGTTGATGTATGGATCGAACTTCTGGATGGTGACCTTATAGCCGCGCGCCTGCAGCAACTTGCCGATGCTGGCAGATATGATGCCCTTTCCCAACGAGGAAACGACGCCGCCTGTGACGAAGATGTACTTTGTATTCATACTTGTTTTGTTTGCTTAATCATGATGCAGCAATTGCACAATCATGATGCAGCAATTGCTTTATCATGATTGTGCAATGAGTTTTTATAGGTGGAACGAAACGCCCATCAGGAGATAGAGCTTCTCGGAGCGAGGATTGGCCGTCAATCCAGCAAAGACAGGAAGATGATACTTATCCTTGATGACGAAGTCCTTGGTGGCACGCAGCGAAATGTTGGTGACAGCGAAACCGTTGGTGTCATAGAAAGTGGTACGCCATGGAACAGCGCCGATAGAGCCCTCCCAGTCGAGACCGCCGAGACGGAAAGGTGCTGTCAACTCGAAGTAGCTGCTGTAGGCGCGTTTACCATCTTTATTCACGCCGTCGTTGCCCGCGAAGTTGGTGAACCACTGTACGCTGAGGAAACCGAAGTCGTAGCCGATATTAGCTTCCCAGATGTGAGTGGTCCTATGGGCTTTGTACTTGAAGTAGCTACCATCGGAGAACCAGTAGTCGGTGATGCCGACATTGAAGCCTCCGGTGCTGTAAGCTAATGTGAGATCAAGTTCCTTGTCGTCGGAGAAGTCGCTGATGCCTACGCTGCCCCACGCCGAAAGGCTCAACCCTTTCCACTCCACACCGAGGGTCGGCTGCAGGCTCACATCGCCCAAATCCTGACCACGCCAGATGTATTGGTTCACAAGGTCAACGCCAAGGGTAGAGGAAACAGCAGACCCACCCCCCTGCCCCTCCTTAGGGAGGGGAGTAGTATCCTGTGCGGACAGGGGCATAGACAGAATCGATGTTAAGGATAATATATATATAATGTGTTTTGTGTTCATAATGAGTGTGTTTTTAGTTATAACAAGTCTCTCCATGTTCATACACATCAAGTCCTTCGTCCTCGATGCGTGCATCCACTCGTAGACCGTACATTTTCTTAATACCAAAGAAGAGAAGGAACCCACAGGCAGCTGCCCAAAGGTCGATGACAAGGGTCCCGAAACATTGGGCTCCGAAGAGACCCCAACCGCCGCCGTACAAAGCGCCGCTCGTGGTGGAGAGCAGACCTGTCAGCAATGTGCCGAGGATACCGCAGACACCATGAACCGAGCTGGCGCCGACAGGATCGTCGATGTGCAAGACATGATCGATGAACTCGATGGAATAGACAAGTACTATGCCGCAGATGAGGCCGATGATGACTGCTCCCACGGGGGAGACGAGATCACAACCTGCCGTGATGCCCACAAGACCTGCCAGCACGCCGTTTAGCATCAACGAGAAAGAGGGCTTGCCATACTTCCACCACGTGAGGAACATCGTGGCAACGCCGCCTGATGCAGCTGCAAGGTTGGTGGTCAGCAGGACGTGGCTGATGGCCGTGCGGTTGACCTCGCCCGACGCAGCCAACTGCGAACCGGGGTTGAAACCGAACCAGCCGAGCCAGAGGATGAACACACCCAAAGCAGCAAGTGTCAACGAATGGCCGGGAATGGCACGGCTGCTGCCGTCCTTGGCGTATTTACCACGGCGGGCACCAAGGGCCATGGCTCCTATCAATGCCAATACGCCGCCTACGCTGTGTACGATGGCAGAACCTGCAAAGTCGTGGAACACCGTGCCGAAAGTGCGCATCATAAACGAGTCGGCGGCATCGTTGCAGAGCCAACCGCCGCCCCATGTCCAATGACCTTCGACCGGGTAAATGAGTAAGGTGATGACAGCGCTGTAGATGACGTACATCGAGAATTTGGTGCGCTCGGCCATGGCACCGCTGACGATGGTGGCAGAGGTAGCGCAGAACACCGTCTCGAACATCAGGAATCCTTCCACAGGCAGTTCGCCGTGGTAGAAGGAGAGGTCGCCCCAGTTGGGCGCGCCGATGAAGCCGGCCCCGTCTGAACCGAACATTAAGCCGAAGCCCACGAACCAGAACAGCAACGAGCCGAACATGAAATCTACAAAGTTCTTGAATAGTATGTTTGCGGTGTTCTTGCCGCGTGTGAAGCCTGCTTCGCAAAGCGCAAAGCCTGGCTGCATCCAGAAAACCAACATGGCTGCCAATAGCATCCATACGGTATCGAGTGAAAGTGCAATGTCGTTCATAATTAATATTAAATAGACCCACCCCTCACCCTCCCTCAAAGGGAGGGAGTAGAATGTGTTTGAGAGGTCGTTAACGGGTCATAGTGTTTGATGTTAATTTTTATAATGTGTCTATTTCTTATCCCTTAGCACCGTATCACCATTTTCGCCGGTACGGATGCTCCATGTGTCTATCATGTCGCTGACAAAGATACGGCCGTCGCCGACCTCTCCCGTGTGCGCTGTGTCGATGATCACCTTCACGGTGGGCTGCACAAAGTGGTCGCGGCAGACGATGGTAAGCGCTACGCGCTCGATGACATCCGTTGAGTACTGCACGCCACGATAGATGCGTTCTTGTCGGCTCTGTCCGATGCCGTGTACGTCGTGATACTCAAACCAGTCGATGTCGGACGAAAGCAAGGCTTCCTTTACATCTTCGAACTTGGTCTTGCGAATAATTGCTTCAATCTTCTTCATACCTTAAACTAATTAATACGTTAGCGTCCTATTTTGTGTCACATTGCAATGATTTCGTTGCAAAGGTACGACAAAATGAAACATTAGTCACTATATTGTAGGCAAAAAGAAATGCAAAACGCTATAAAGATTGACATGTATCAATAAAGAATACTATTTACTTCCTTTTTGATGTGTATTTGGAGATAATTATATCAATATGTCATACCTTTGCATCGTCAAACAAACAAAACGACAATATTTATATATATTAATGTGCAAAATGAAACACGCGATTCGATTCTCTAAAATGCATGGAGCAGGCAACGACTACATATACGTTGATACCTCTTTATATCCTATAGAGGATCCATCGGCGGCAGCCATCATGTGGAGCGACCGGCATAAGGGCATCGGTTCTGACGGCCTTGTTCTTATTGATCGCTCGCCCATTCCAGAGGCCGACTTCGCGATGCGCATCTTCAATGCCGACGGCTCGGAGGCGATGATGTGTGGTAATGCGAGCCGATGCGTTGGGAAATATGTCTATGAAAGGGGGCTGACAACACGAACACAAATAAAACTCCTCACTCTTTCTGGTATTAAGACGCTACAGTTCCACGTATATAATAATGTGGTGGAAAGCGTGACGGTAGATATGGATGAGCCCTTGTTTGAGGATGAGCGGCTATATCGACGGGGCGAGATGGAGATTGCTGGTTGTTTTGTTTCGATGGGTAACCCACATTATGTGATTTTCACCGATAACGTTGATGAAGTGGAGTCGAAAGGTCGGGGATTGGAAAACCATCCCGCGTTTCCCCAGCGCGCAAACATCGAATTTGCCGAAATGCGTCCTGACGGCATTCGAGTGCGCGTCTGGGAACGCGGAAGTGGTATAACACAAGCTTGTGGAACAGGTGCTTGCGCCGTGGCGGTAGCTGCCTGCAAGACTGGACGTGCAGGACGCAAGAGCCGCATCATCATGGATGGCGGCGTGCTTGAGATTGAATGGCGCGAAAGCGACGGCCACGTGTACATGACGGGACCTGCGGAGTTCGTGTTCGAAGGAGAGATGGAGATTGAAGATTAAAGATTAGAGATTAGAGATAAACGATGAAGGTTAACGAAAACTTTACAGGGTTGTCTGAGAACTATTTATTTGCAGACATTGCCAAGAAGGTTAAGGCGTTCAAGATGCAGGCACCAGATGCAGATGTCATCTCACTTGGCATAGGCGATGTGACGCAGCCGCTGGCTCCTGCTGTTATCGAGGCTTTGCACAAGGCGGCCGACGAGATGGCTACGGCGACGACGTTCCGCGGTTATGGTCCTGAACGCGGTTATGACTTCTTGCGTGAAGCCATCGTGACACACGATTTCCGTGCCCACGGCATCGACATTGAAGCAGACGAGGTGTTCGTCAGCGACGGAGCCAAGAGCGATATTGGTAATTTCCAAGAGTTGCTGTCGCCCGAGTGTGTGGTAGCCGTCACCGATCCTGTCTATCCCGTATATGTGGATTCCAACGTGATGGCAGGACGCAGGATAGTGGCATTGCCCTGCACGGCTGAGAATGGTTTTGTGCCGGAGCTGCCAAGCGAGCACGTTGACGTCATCTACCTGTGCTACCCCAACAACCCGACGGGCACAACACTTAATAAAGAACAGCTGAAGGTGTGGGTGGATTATGCTATTAGCGAAGAGGCTCTTATTCTTTACGATGCCGCTTACGAGGCTTATATCCAGAGCAAAGACGTTCCGCACAGCATCTACGAGATACCTGGTGCCAAACAGTGTGCAGTGGAGTTCCACAGCTATTCCAAGACGGCAGGCTTCACGGGCATCCGCTGTGGCTATACGGTGGTACCGAAGGCCCTTCTCCCCGCTCCTCCCGTGGGGAGGAGAGCCGCCAGCCAATTGTTATCAAAGGATGAGGATGTTCTCCCCCCTACGGGGGGAGCGAGAGAGGGGCTTTTGAACGCCCTTTGGAACCGACGCCAGTCAACGAAATTCAACGGCACAAGTTATCTGTCTCAAAGGGCTGCCGAAGCCATCTATACACCCGAAGGCAAAGCTCAGACAAAGGCTACCATCGCCTATTATATGGGGAATGCACGCCTGATGCGCGAGGCCTTGACAGTCATGGGCTTCAAAGTCTATGGTGGTGTGGACTCACCCTACCTATGGGTGAGCACGCCCAAGGGCATGACCTCATGGGAGTTCTTCGACTGGATGTTGCATTCTGCTCATGTGGTGTGCACGCCAGGTGCAGGCTTTGGAGGCCAAGGAGAAGGCTTCGTGCGGCTGACGGCATTCGGCACACACGAGAATACGGAAAAGGCATTAGAAAGAATAAGGCAGACCCTTCCGAGGGAGGGAGTGGTTACCATTCAAGAAAGGACAATATAACAAGTTTATTTCATTATGAAAGAAAAAAACGCAATTAGTCAAATACATACTGCTCCCTCCCTACAAGGGAGGGCGGGGGGAGAGTCCCTTTATCAAGAGGCATACGAACACGATGCCTGCGGCGTGGGCATGGTGGTGAACATTCACGGAGGCAAGAGCCACGATCTGGTGGACAATGCCTTGAAGGTGCTGGAGAACATGGAGCATCGTGGCGCTGAGACGCGCGACAAGACAGGCGACGGTGCCGGCATCATGTTGCAGATTCCGCATGAATTTATCCTGCTGCAAGGCATCCCGGTGCCTGAGAAGGGTAAGTACGGCACGGGCTTGGTGTTCCTGCCTAAGGATAAAAAGGCTCAGGAGCAGATACTGAGCGTGATGATCGAAGAGATTGAGCGCGAGGGCTTGCAGCTGATGCATGTGCGTACGGTTCCTACCTGTCCGGAGGTGTTGGGAGAAGCCGCAAGGGAAGTGGAACCGGAGATTAAGCAGGTGTTTGTGACAAACAGCAGACCCACCCCCCCGCAGGGGAGTGGTTACCTTCAAGATGAGAATACCACGTTTGAAAGAACACTTTATAAGGTAAGGAAGAGGATCGAACGGAGGATTGGCGAATTGGCAAAAGTATCAACTCCCCGCCCTACAAGGGAGGGGCAGGGGGGAGGGTCTGCCGTTGGAGGGTCTTTCGATGATTTTTACATCTGCTCTCTTTCCTCGAAGAATCTCATCTATAAAGGTATGTTGACCAGCGGACAGCTGCGCCGCTATTTCCCAGACCTGTCCAACCCCTATTTCACGAGCGGATTGGCGCTGGTTCACTCGCGTTTCTCCACCAACACGTTCCCCACATGGTCGCTGGCTCAGCCCTTCCGTCTGCTAGCGCACAACGGCGAGATCAACACCATTCGCGGCAATCGCGGGTGGATGAAGGCCCGCGAGAGCGTGCTCAACAGCGAGGCTTTGGGCGATATCACGGACTTGCGCCCTATTGTTCAGCCGAATATGAGCGACTCAGCTTCGCTCGATAATGTCTTCGAGTTCCTGATGATGAGCGGACTGTCGTTGCCGCAGGCCATGGCGGTACTTGTGCCGGAGAGCTTCAACGACAAGAACCCTATTTCTGAGGACCTCAAGGCTTTCTACGAATATCACTCTATATTGATGGAGCCCTGGGACGGCCCTGCTGCATTGCTGTTTTCGGACGGACGTTTTGCAGGCGGCATGTTGGACAGAAACGGCCTTCGCCCCAGCCGCTATACTATTACTCGTCAAGGCATGATGGTCGTGGCTTCAGAAGTCGGTGTGATGGACTTCGAGCCAAGCGACGTCGTCAGCAAGGGGCGCTTGCAGCCGGGCAAGATATTGCTCATCGACACGCAGGAAGGCAAGATTTACTACGACGGCGAGATCAAGGAACAGCTGGCGAAGGCACATCCCTATCGCGAGTGGCTACAAACGAACCGCATCCAGCTGGAGAAGCTGAAGAGCGGTCGTCACGTAGAGAACAGCGTGTCCAATCTGGAGCGCAAGCTCATCTGCTTTGGCTTCGGTCAGGAGGATATCGACAAGACCATCATCCCGATGGCCACAGCAGGACAGGAGCCGGTTGCGGCGATGGGCAATGACACACCGCTGGCCGTCATCAGCGACCGTCCTCAGATACTCTTCAACTATTTCCGTCAGCAATTTGCACAGGTCACCAACCCTGCCATCGATCCCATACGCGAAGAACTGGTGATGTCGTTGACAGAGTACATCGGCGCCGTGGGCACAAACATCCTGACGCCCGACGCCTCGAATTGCAAGATGGTACGCTTGCCTCAGCCTGTGCTCACGAACACGCAACTGGACATCCTTTGTAACATAAGGTATAAGGGGTTCAGGACAAAGAAGCTCCCCATGGTAGTGGCCCCCCCTTCAGCCCCCGAGGGGGCTACTATAGAAAAGGCAGCAGAAGCTTTGCGGGTAGCTCTTGACAAAATGTGTAAGGACGCAGAGGCCAGTGTTGATGAAGGCGTGAACTACATCATCCTCACCGATAAAACTATCGAAGCCCCCTCGGGGGCCGTAGAGGGGGCTGGCGGGGAAACATGGTTCTTTATCCCCTCCCTTCTGGCCGTCTCGGCCGTTCATCACTATCTCATCAGCGTCGGCAAACGTGTGCAAACGGCTCTTATCGTTGAGAGCGGCGAGATTCGCGAGGTGATGCACGCGGCCCTGCTGCTGGGCTACGGTGCGAGTGCCATCTGTCCTTATATGACTTTCGCTGTTCTGGATGACCTCGTGAAGAAGCACAAGATCCAGGAGGAGTATGCTACAGCTGAGGCCAACTACATCAAGGCCGTTGATAAGGGCTTGAAGAAGGTGATGTCGAAGATGGGCATTTCGACCATACGCTCGTATCGTGGCGCAAAGATATTCGAGAGCATCGGACTTAGCGAGGATTTGCTGAGGCGGTACTTTGGCACAGAGGTAAGCACTATCGGCGGTATCGGCCTGAAAGAGATAGCGCGCGATGCGATTCGCCTTTACGAGGAGGCTTTTGAAGTTGACAAGTTGACAAGTAAACAAGTTGACGAGTTAAGTGATAATGGTAACAACTCGTCAACTCGTCAACTTGTTAACTCGTCAACTCTCAGAAACAATGGTCAGTTCTCCTGGCGCAAGGATGGTATCAAGCACGCCTGGAACCCCGAGACCATTGCAAAACTGCAAATCGCTTGCCGCACAGGATCCTACGAGAAGTTTAAGGAGTGGGCGAAGACTGTGGATGAGAAGGAGTCCCCTATCTTCCTGCGCGATTTCCTCACCTTTAAGAAGGTATCTACTCCCCTCGCCTCTAAAGCTCCCCTCGCCTCTGGGAGAGGGGCCGGGGGTGAGGCCGGGGCCGGGGGTGAGGCCTCTTCTATCCCCATCGATGAAGTCGAGCCCGTGGAAAGCATCGTCCGGCACTTTGTGACGGGTGCCATGTCGTTTGGTGCTCTGAGCATCGAGGCACATGAGGCTTTGGCTTTGGCGATGAACAAACTTGGCACGCGAAGCAATACCGGCGAAGGTGGCGAGGACAATGCCCGCTATCACTCGGACGTGGACGGCGTCAGCCTCTCCAGCAAGACCAAGCAGATTGCTTCTGGTCGTTTCGGTGTGACGGCAGAGTACCTTGTGAATGCAGAGGAGATACAGATTAAAGTGGCACAGGGTGCCAAGCCTGGCGAAGGCGGTCAGTTGCCCGGTTTCAAGGTGAACGAGATTATTGCCAAGACGCGTAACGCCATTCCAGGCATCTCGCTTATCTCTCCGCCGCCTCATCACGACATCTACAGCATCGAAGACCTGGCACAGCTCATCTTCGACCTGAAAAATATCAACCCGACGGCAGCCGTCAGCGTGAAACTGGTTGCCGAAAGTGGCGTGGGAACCATTGCCGCTGGTGTGGCAAAGGCGAAGGCCGATCTCATCGTCATCAGCGGTGCCGAAGGCGGTACGGGGGCAAGCCCTGCCAGTTCTATGCGCTTTGCTGGCATCAGTCCTGAGATTGGGCTTGCCGAGACGCAGCAGACGCTCGTCCGCAACGGCCTCCGCAATCAGGTGCGCCTGCAGACCGACGGCCAGCTGAAGACCGCCAAGGACGTCATTATCATGGCGATGCTCGGTGCCGACGAGTTCTCATTCGGCACGTTGCCGCTCATCGTTCTCGGCTGTGTGATGATGCGCAAATGCAATACCAACACCTGCCCCGTGGGGGTGGCCACACAGGACGAGCGTCTTCGTGCCCGCTTCATGGGACGCTCTGAATATGTCGTCAACTTCTTCACCTTCCTCGCCCAACAGGTACGCGAGTACCTCGCTGAAATCGGCGTCCGCAAATTGAAGGATATCATCGGCCGCACAGACCTCATCGAGGTCAATGTGCCCGACGGTTCCCCCGTCGGGAATCCTGCTGCTTACAAATGGCGCACTATCGATTTCTCCCGCCTGCTCTACAAGCCCGCCACAGATAAACCTCTCTATTGGGACCGCGGCGAGTTCACAAAGGTCTGCGGCGTGATGGATGAAGAGATTATCAAGGCCGCCCAACCCGCCATTGAACGTCAGGAAGAGATCACGCTCGACTACACCATCCGCAACACCGACCGTGCCGTAGGTACGATGCTTTCAGGCGTTATTGCCAAGAACTACGGCGAGGCCGGTCTGCCCGACGATACTATCAATATCAAGTTCAAGGGAGCTGCAGGACAATCGTTTGGAGCATTTGCCGTGAAAGGACTGAATCTGCGTCTCGAAGGCGAGGCCAACGACTACTTCGGCAAGGGGCTTTCAGGCGGACGCATCAGCATACTGCCCCCACACGCCATGGTACTCGGCGGCTTTCACGCCGAGGACAATATCATCGCCGGCAACACAGGCCTGTATGGCGCCACCAGCGGCGAGCTTTATGTCAACGGCCGTGTGGGCGAGCGCTTCGGTGTGCGCAACAGCGGAGCCATAGCCGTCATCGAAGGCGCTGGCGATCATTGCTGTGAGTACATGACAGGCGGACGCGTCGTGGTCCTTGGCAAGACAGGGCGCAACTTCGCCGCCGGTATGAGCGGTGGCCTGGCGTATGTCTATGATCCCGACCACACCTTCGACTACTTCTGCAACATGGATATGGTGGAACTCTCGCTGGTCGAGGACGGCATTTCGCGCAAGGAACTGCTGGAACTCATCCGCCAGCATTACCTCCACACGGGCTCTGCCCTTGCCGGACGCATGCTGGATGACTGGCACCGCTACATAGAGGACTTCATCCAGGTGACACCTATCGAGTACAAGCGCGTGCTCGAAGAGGAGAAGATGGCGAAGCTAAAAGAGAAAATCGATAACGTGCAAAGAGACTACTGATATATTTGACAATTGGACAATTTACAAATGGACAATTGGCAAGAGGAAATTGTAAATCGTTAAAAGTAAATCATAGAGATGGGAAATCCGAAAGCATTTCTGACAGTGCCTCGCAAGGAGGCTGGATACAGACCTATTCACGACCGCATACATGATTTTGGTGAGGTAGAACAGACGCTCAACACGCGCGACCGTCAGGAGCAGGCCAGCCGTTGCATGGATTGCGGCGTGCCTTTCTGCCATTGGGCCTGCCCGCTTGGCAACAAAGACCCTGAATGGAACGACGCACTCTATCGCGGCGAGTGGGAGCAGGCCTACAAACTCCTGAAGAAGACCAACCCGTTCCCTGAGTTCACAGGGCGCATCTGCCCGGCGCTCTGCGAGAAAGCGTGCGTGCTCTACCTCACCACGGGCGAGGCCGTGACCAACCGTGAGAACGAAGCTGCTATCACCGAACGCGCCTTTCTCGAAGGCTATGTCACCATCGAGCATCCTGAGCGCAACGGCAAGCGCGTGGCCGTCATCGGTAGCGGTCCTGCAGGTCTTGCTGCCGCGCAAGCCCTCAACTACATGGGCTACGAAGTCACCGTCTTTGAGAAGAATGAAGCCGCTGGCGGCCTCCTACGCTACGGCATCCCCAACTTCAAGCTGAACAAGAAGATCATCGACCGCCGCATCGAGGTGATGAAGCAGGAAAGCGTAGAGTTCAAGTATAATTGTTCCGTTTCTTCCGCTGCGATTTCATCGCAGCTCTCAGCCACCTTCGACGCAGTCATCATTGCCACCGGCACTCCCACCGCCCGCGACCTCAATATCCCCGGTCGCGACCTCAAGGGCGTGCATCTTGCTCTCGAACTGCTGTCGCAGCAGAATCGTGTCCTCGCTGGCATGGAGTTCTCTAAAGATGAGCGCATCACCGCCAAAGGTAAGGATGTACTCGTCATCGGTGGCGGCGACACGGGAAGCGACTGCATCGGCACAGCCCATCGTCAGGGAGCCAAGAGCGTGACGCAGATCGAGATTATGCCCAAACCGCCCGTGGGACACAACCCCGCCACCCCTTGGCCCAACTGGCCCGTCATCCTCAAGACGACAAGCAGTCATGAAGAAGGTTGCACTCGTCGATGGAACATCAACACCCTCGAGTTCCTGGGAGAGAAGGGTCACGTCACAGGCGTCCGCGTCCAACCTATCGACTGGAAGCCCAACCCTGCAGGCGGTCGTCCCCTCATGGTCGAAGCCGGTGAGCCCGAAATCATCAAGGCCGAACTCGTCCTGCTGGCCATGGGCTTCCTCAAGCCCGAGCATCCCGAATACCCGGACAACGTCTTCCTCTGCGGCGATGCTGCCAGCGGTGCCTCACTTGTGGTGAGAGCCATTGCTTCAGGACTTCAGACGGCCGCGAGAGTGAACAGTTTTCTCGAGAGCGTAGGCAGCAAATAGCTCAATCGTAAATAAATAGTAAATCGTAAATAGTTAAATAGTAAATTTCATTCACCCTTTAACAAACACAATCATGGCAAACGAATTGAGATTTCAGGTTGTCGGTGAGGCGTTCAAGAAGAAGCCTCTCGATGTAAAAGCACCAAGTGAAAGACCTTGCGAGTATTTTGGCAAGAAGGTCTTCAACCGCGAGAAAATGTATAAGTATCTGCCAAAGGACGTCTATGCGAAAATGATTGATGTCATTGACAACGGCGCACGTCTCGACCGCAGCGTAGCAGATGCCGTGGCTGCTGGTATCATGCAGTGGGCCAAGGAAAACGGCGTAACGCATTACACCCATTGGTTCCAGCCTCTCACCGAAGGCACCGCCGAAAAGCACGACAGCTTCATCGAACACGACGGCAAGGGTGGTATGATTGAGGAGTTCTCGGGCAAGCTGCTCGTGCAGCAGGAGCCCGATGCATCCAGCTTCCCAAGCGGTGGCATACGCTCCACTTTCGAAGCACGCGGCTACTCGGCATGGGACCCCACAAGCCCCGTCTTCATCATCGATGATACGCTCATCATCCCCACCGTCTTCATCTCCTACAGCGGTGAGGCGCTCGACTACAAGGCTCCGCTGCTGCGAGCATTGAAAGCGGTTAATGTGGCTGCCACCGAGGTGTGCCATTATTTCGATCCCGCGGTAAAGAAAGTCACCAGCAACCTTGGCTGGGAGCAGGAATACTTCCTTGTCGATGAGGGATTATACGCCGCACGCCCTGACCTACTGCTGACAGGTCGCACACTCATGGGACATGACTCTGCCAAGAACCAGCAGATGGACGACCACTATTTCGGTTCCATCCCCGAGCGCGTGGCAGCCTTCATGCGTGACTTCGAGATTCAGGCGCTGGAGCTGGGCATACCCTGCAAGACACGTCACAACGAGGTGGCACCCAACCAGTTTGAGGTGGCTCCCATCTTCGAGGACACTAATCTTGCCGTGGACCATAACATGCTGCTGATGTCGCTGATGAAACGCGTGGCTCGCAAACACGGTTTCCGCGTTCTCCTCCACGAGAAGCCCTTCGCAGGCATCAATGGCAGTGGCAAGCACAACAACTGGAGCCTCTCCACCGACACGGGCGTGCTGCTTCACGCTCCCGGCAAGACACCCGAGCAGAACCTACGTTTCGCCGTGTTCATCGTCGAAACGCTCATGGGTGTGTACAAGCACAACGGCTTGCTCAAAGCCAGCATCATGTCGGCCACCAATGCCCATCGCCTCGGAGCCAACGAGGCACCCCCTGCCATCATCTCCTCTTTCCTCGGCCGGCAGGTCAGCGAACTGCTCGACCACATCGAAAAAGCCGACAAGGAGGACATACTCTCGATGGCTGGCAAGCAGGGCATGAAGATGGACATCCCCGAGATTCCCGAACTGCTCATCGACAACACCGACCGCAACCGTACCAGCCCCTTTGCCTTCACCGGCAACCGTTTCGAATTCCGTGCCGTAGGCTCTGAGGCCAACTGCGCAAGCGCCATGCTCACACTCAACGCCGCTGTGGCTGAGGCTCTTGTCTCGTTCAAGCAGAGGGTGGATGCACGCATCCCTGAGCTGGAGCAGAATCTTACGGGCACTGGTCATAGCGCCACCTACCACGCCATCATCGACGTGCTACGCGAGGACATCAAGACCTGCAAGCCCATCCGCTTCGACGGCAACGGCTACAGTGATGAGTGGAAGGTTGAAGCAGCCCGCCGCGGACTCGACGTGGAGACATCATGCCCCGTCATCTTCGAGCGTTATCTCGACCCCGACAGCATACAGATGTTCGAGAGCCTCGGTGTGATGACAAAGAAAGAACTGGAGGCCCGCAACGAGGTGAAATGGGAGACATATACCAAGAAGATTCAAATCGAAGCCCGCGTTCTCGGCGACCTCTCCATGAACCATATCATTCCCGTGGCTACCAACTACCAGGCGCAGCTCCTGAAGAATGTGGAACGCATGCGTTCAGTTTTCCCCATCGAGAAAGCCGACGAACTATCCGCCCGCAACATCAAGCTCATCGAGGAGATTGCCCAGCGCACAGCCACCATCGAGACAAAGGTCGAGGAACTCGTGGCAGCACGTAAGGTGGCCAACAAGATAGAGGACGAGCACGCCAAAGCCATCGCCTATCACGACACCATCGCCCCGATGTTCGACGTCATCCGTCGTCAGATCGACAAACTCGAACTCATCGTCGACGATGCCCTCTGGCCGCTTCCCAAGTACCGCGAGCTCTTGTTCATCAGATAGCTCAACATCCAAGTTTTTTTTCAAAAAACACCTCAAACATGTCACCGCCCAGTCTGGATGCAGGCTGGGCGGTGGTGAGTGTGGTGACGGGTTGGCTACTGACGGCGGATGGGAATGGCTTGGTAGAGGTGCCCGTGCTTGTTTTTCTGGCAGACGAAACCGAGGTGTGTGAAGGCGATGCCTATCTGCACACGCAGGGAATGTGTGGCCTTGAGTGTGGGGTACTCGCGCAACAGTATTTCCATCACGGCCGACGTGGTGAGGGGTTCGACATACTCGCCTTCCTCGGGCTGACGGAAACACGTCTCAATCATCGTTTCCAGGTCCAAGATACTCATATATCGCACATTAGCACGCTGAATGCTTAGGACCTCCTCCGGTGTGAACCAGTAGCGCTGCCCGCCATGCAACTCCGCCATCAACTGGGCATAGAGCTGGTCGTAGTCAATCTCCACGCTGTTGTCGATCTCGTGACCGGGCGCCACTTCGATGCAGATGAAACGGCGGGAACCGGTGCGGTCGCGCAGGGGGTGACGGTTGTTGGTCGTGGCCACAAACGATGCATAGCGAGGACTGTCGGTCTGCTCAGAGGCAAAGATACGTCGGCCGTTCACGCGAACCTTCGAGACCATCTGCTTCAGCATAGCCTGCTGCGAAGGCGTGATCTGGTCAAACTCGTCGATGTTGATGAGCAGGTTGTTGGTCAGCGCCATCTCCTTGTCGAACTTGTTGGTGAGGTTGACATGGTCGAGGTAGTACTCACGCAGCTCAGGAGGCAACAGGCGCAGAAAGAAAGTGGACTTACCGCAACCCTGTTCGCCGATAAGCATAACGACCACCTCGTTGGCATGCAGAGCATCCATCTGCAGCCAATGGGCTACTACGGAGCGCCACCACAAGTGAACCCAGTAGGCCTGTTCGGCCGTGATGCCGTAGATGAGCGAGAGGAGCCAGCTGATGCGGTCCAGCCCATCCCACTTAGGCCGCGTGAAGAGCCACGAGGTGGCAGGATTCCACAGGGGTGTGGCTTCGCTGTAGATGATGTCGTTGAGCAAGGCCTTCAGGCCCCGCTCATCGGGCAACGCCTTGCGCGCAGCCACCACGATGCTGTTGAACGCCATGCGGTCCATGTGGCGCCACGTCTCTGTCCCGCGCTCGCGTACCTCTATCTTTTTAGAGAGGACGTTATAGCGGAACTCATAGCCTTCGCTCAGGAAGGTTTCGGCAGGCAGCAGCGCATTCTCGGTATGAATTGCAGCTGCCTCATTCACATTTGCAGCCAGAAGCTGCACTTGTCGGCAGGCACCTTGTGTCTGCTCGACGTCTCGACTGTTTCCAGTCGAATCAGAAAGAATCAGATCGTTCATGTAAAAAAGTTATTTTTAAAGGTTGGGTTGTTATCTTCTGACTCGCTTCGCTCGTGATGGAGTTAAAGGAGTTCTTTAACTTCCATAACATGCGAAACTTGAATTAAGGTTGTTCTTGAGTTGCCAGGCAGGCACGCCTGCCCGCTCACATTTCGGCTGCAAAGATACAAAATTTTTCGGCCTTTGTCAAGTTTTCACGAAATTATATCTTGGCCTTAATCAACGACTTACGCGCCTTGAAGGATGTCCGGTTTGTGCCTTTTTCAAACGTTTTATCCATTGGTCAAAAACGTTCTTACGACCGCTCATTAATGTTCAATCAATAGGTTAATAGCTGTGCGTCACGTCGCAATTTCTGCAAATCGCGTCGCGATTTATAGGCGTCACAACGTAATTCGTGGAAATCCCAACGTGACGTTAACTTTCTTTAAGATCGATTATTTGTTTATAAGCTGAAGAAAGAGTATTTTTGCACGGTATTACAAAACTTTTCAACCTATGTTAGATTATTACAAACAGGAAATACGCGACTTGCGCAACACGGAGTCGCGCAAAGTGCGAGAGGTGTACAAAATCGTCAAGGGCAAGGGTGATACGGCAGAGCATTTTGTGAAGCATCTGGCGGAACATACCTCGTGGGGCGAGGGTGTGATAAAAGGCGTGCTTACCGACCTGGTGGCCTGTCTCGACGAGCGACTGGCCGAGGCCGGCAGCGTCACGTTGCCTGGCATCGGCACTTTCAGCGTGAGCATAAGGCCTAAGCAAGGTCGCGCGAAAGGGCTTATCGACAAGGGCGACATGACAACGGCCACGGGGCAGGGCTTGGGCACCGACGAGGAACAGGCTGCTGTCTCTGAAACAGGCGACGAAGAGGAGCACGAGCTGAATGCCAAGAGTCTGGAAGTGAGCCATATCACTTTCAGTTGCGACAAACGTCTGCTGGGTAGTGTGAGGGCCCGTCTGAGGGGCAAGGGACAGTTGAGGCAGTCGCCCTACATGGGTTTTGTTCCGCTCTACCAACCCAAGGAAGCTCACCGTCTGGATCGTTTTGCCAGCGCCCGTGCCTATCTTGAGGAGCACCATTTCATGCGTGTGGCAGATTATGCCGAGCTTACAGGCCTCTCGTACAGCGTAGCGCAGCGCGAGCTGAAGCTGGCAGCCCACCTCGACCACTCAGGCATAATAGCCCAGGGCCGCGGCAGCCACCGCATATACGTTCTCGCATCTGAGAAAAAGGACTAAAAGCGCCAACCCGTCACCACACTCACCACCGCCCAGCCTGCATCCAGACTGGGCGGTGACATGTTTGAGGTGTTTTTCAGGGAAAATAATTAAGGCAATGATATAGGAGATGACCTATTCAAAGGGAAATAAGCCCTGGAAGGGCGTTGGAATTTAGGCAGGGTGTGGAGTGAGCGAAGCGAACGGAACCCCTGTATCATGTCAGGAGGTATATAAAGTGCCGTAGGTACGTAGGAG
>JAEESE010000005.1 GCA_016286165.1 Bacteroidaceae bacterium
ATTAGAATAATGGCTTCTGCAAATATGAATTTTAATGTATTGGTCATAAACATATCTCTAATCAGTTTGTATGAGTCTGCCCTGCTCAAATCTATATCGTCCTTCTGGCAGGTTCTACGCTGCATTGGATACTTTTATTGTGCTGTAGTTGTGGATAGTCTTATTCCATGAGGCTGCGGTTTGAGAACTGTATGCGGACTGGATGGCTGAGATAGTCGTACTTGATTATCGTAAGCCTTTTGTTTTCGTCTTGAGCCATGCCACTGACAGAAACAATACGCATAGATTTCATTTTACTGTTTTGTAATAACGGCTAATTTGACTTTGGAGGTGATTCGATAGTGTATATTCCTTATGTTGTTTCTGTAATCGTGGGTAACCTCGAATTATTTCATCATTAAAAACAACATAAATGTATATGGGTTGACCATACTTGGCTGTTTGGCGCAGTTCTATTTTTTTCCTTACTAAAGACCTTTTGTCATTCTGGATACATGCCTCCTCTCCGACAAAAAAAGGAATACGTATTTCGTTTTGACTCATGTAAGCCTTCATTTTGTTCAATTGATTAGAGGAAAGGCCCAAAGAAGCTTTACGTTCCTTAATAGAAAGGACCTTTCCCAACGTATCTACCTCACAAACAAAAAGAGTACCTTTTCCCATCTTCATCCATGAAATAACTTGTTTTTCTCCAACAGTATGAATAAGGACATCACAAATGAGTGCTTCTTTGAAAAAAGGTTGCTCGAATCTTACATCAATTGATTCTTGAGCCTTAACTAAAAAGCTAAAGAGCAGAAAGAATATGACGAAATTATATCTCATGATACACAGTGTGAAAGGATTATTATTGCTGTCGGGGATGTCCGGACTGGCATCACTGCAAGATAGCCGTCGTCGAAGTGATACCAGAAGTTGTAGACATCGCCTACATTATGCAAGTTTTGCCATCGGTAGCGTATGTTACCCGCATAGTCCATGGAATAATGAATGAAACTTTAGGTGTATTTTGTTGATTCCTGCCGCAAAGATAAGTTGTTTTATCTTTTGAACAAATTAAATCGGGTTATTTAACCTTTTTTCTATTTAATCTTGAGGGGGAGAGAGAAGGGTAATTCGGGGATAAATTGGAGTGGAGGCAAAGTGGAGGCTACGGGACCAGCCTCCACTGGGTGTAATATGCAGTGACATAATCGATTAGCTGGCAAAAACAGGCAAAAAGTGGAAGCAAGGGTGATATTCATAAAATTTTTATGCAATTACACCCTTGATTGTGCCTTCAAAATAATGCCCCTATTGACAATCAATCCATTATTATCATTATTTACAATGTCCCACCCTACAAATCTTTTTAAAGTATTGATAGTTCAGCAGGGGAGAACCCGATTCAAGAGGGCTGCAGTATCGGGCAGACAGTATGTGAATGTCAAAGATATCGCCTTGATGCAATGCAGTTCCTTGTAAATCTTTTGCGTCAAATTCTATGACTACAAGATTTTCTTCGATATCGTTGTCACTTATCCGTGCTTCTATCATTCCCTCTTCTCCGACATATGTGATGTTAATATTATATTTGGCACTTGGATCAACGTCATAGAGCATGTAATGCAGGCCGTCAATTTCAACGGTCTTCATTGTCTCGTTATTGTATACAGAAGGAGCTTCAACAGGAATCACCTCACAATCGTAGTAATATATAACAGGCATCATACTCAGCTGAGTCGGTGTTATGCGTTCATACTTCTGAATATTTACGAACACAATATCCCCTTTTGAAATGCTTCCCAAATGGTCTGTACTGAAATGGACAGGGGAACCAATCTTTAGCGGAGCATTTTTAGGCGTAGAATAGACCGTACCAGAGGCTTTACCATCAGCAACGGAAGAGACGAACAATTGGCAAATCAATTCTCCTTCGAAAGTTGAATCTGTGTCTACCACGCTGTTCTTCTTAATCTGTTGGGATAATCCGTCTTCGTCTGTGCATGAGAGGAAGAAAGTTGGTAGCAATAATAAAATTGCAGAAATGGTGATTACAAATAAACGTTTCATAACTATATATATAGATTAAAAGTTATTTTTATTTTGCAAAGTTAAATACTTTTTTTTTGATATTGGTGTAATTATTATCATTTATTTGTGACTTTAGGTAAATTCACTTCGACATCATTTATCTATTTCAATAGATGATAGTGTTAGAACGTAATATTCTGCACTAACCACTTGTGATATATTCGCCATAAGGGCTTCATCCACTTCATAGACGGTGCCCGAGAATATAACTCTCAGCCCGTCGATCTTGAAATCGTCGGATATATTCGTCGGGAAATAAGACTCTGTGCAGTCAATAGTGCCCTTTTCTGTGACATAGATGAACCACAGACGGAGGCTTTCATTATAGTATACTGTTCCCTGGACAGCGTTGACCTCGCCAATTTTATCCCCAGGCTTCACTGCCGGCGTATCTTCACTGGGCTTTTCCGTCTCAGGCACTACAGAATCCTTTTCTTCATCTTTACACGAAATGGTGAATAAGCAACACGCTAGAAGTGTAATAATTAAGTGTTTCGTTTTCATTTTCTTTAATTGTTAGATATGTATAACAACAGCGGTTCTGTTTTTAAAAGAGCTATTGAGAATCTGCAATGAAAGTAAGATCTTTATCAGATGCCGTCATTGATTATCAAGCGGTTACAGTGTAGTGTGAAGTCAATTTTGAAAAACATTTTTATTTTTCGGATTATCAACGCCGCAAAGCGGCCCTCATCTCACCACCACCTTGCTAAAGCTACAAGCAGAATTGTTAGTTTCCTTTTCATAATGATAATAATGTTTAGATGTTAAAACGGTGGCAAAGTTATTGATTTTACCTAACAACATCCAAACAAATATCTTGAAAAAGATACATCATAGTTACATCAAAGCAATTGAAATAGGTGGGGGTAACACCTCGATAATAAGTTAGTTACACAAGGTGTACAGGAGTCTATTATCCTATATACACCAAATGTGTTTATCATCCACATTTAATTGGTTATAATTCTTTTAGCTTCTTATTGATTTTCAGAGTATCATCCGACTTGAACAACTTATGCGAGATGCCCGATCTTGAATTAGATATACTTTGAGGTAAACAACCAATGATGGTGGCCATTTCTTGCGTTTGTAGATTAATTCTGGAAAGATATGCTACTTGTCTTTCTTGTGGTGACAAGGATTCACAGCCCTCTATGGCTATATAGCAGCTTAGATGTTCCTTTTTTATTGTTTTAAATAATTCAATCCATTCCTTTTTATATGCCTTACGGGAAGATTTCTTAACGGCTTTTCCATTACGGGTTTCTTTGTGTGGATGACATATGCGTTGGAATAGCAACACTGTTTCGTCGCTCATCAGCCTTTGATCACGTTCAATGACATCTAATTTGCCAAGTATTTGAGCATCATGTTTCAACTGGCTTTCTTGCCTACGGATCCTCTCTTCCAGTTTTTGTATTATTAGGTTCTGGTCTTCTACATCTTGAACACAGCTTCTCAGGAGTCTCAGTTCTGCCTTGGTGCTTTCCAGGTCTTCCTCTGTTTGTGCAAAAGCCAATTCTAGTTTTCGCATTGCCTCAACCTTCGCTTTCCTTTTTCGTCGTGAATATAGGAAAGACAAGATTGCAGCAAGGCAGAGCAGCACTGTTATGGAAGTGAGGAACTGGCTTTTCTTGCGCTCTTTAGCAGCAATCTTTTCCTGACGTTGATAATCGTACATGGCTTGTGCTTGAATGATGGCTTCGCCATTCTGATTATCGAGGAATCTGCTCATTGCCTCTTCATAAAAACAACCATACTTGAAGGCTGAATCAGTATCATGTATATTTTGATAGAGAGTGAACAGACCACGACAGGCATCTACAAGATGGAGGCTGTCTGATAGAAGCTTTCGAAATTGAAATTCGGCTGAGTCTATAGCGTTGACGCCTAAATAATAAAGACCTTTTATATAATGATATCTAATGCGAGAGTTAACAATATTCCCTTTTTCGTCAAATAAGCCAGAGTGAAGTTCATATTCATCCATCATATGTCGTGCTTCTGCATAATGTCCGCTTTCAACCGCAATATCAATAGCAGAAGGAAACACCCTGACCGATTCTTGGAATATTCCAAGATTCAGATACTGCCGACGGACATTCTCAATATTGGACATAATTGCAGTTGTATCACCAAGGGCAAAATAGGCTGAGTTGCTGTGTAGTTTTCCACGTAATGACGCAAGTGTGTCTCTGGCTGCAAGGGCATATTTACAAAATAACCTTTCACAATCCAATTGCTTTTCTGGTAATCGTTGCCACATATACATCTCAGCCATCTGTCCATATACTCGGAAAAGGGTGGCATAGTCGCAATCTGCCGCGGTAGTGTCGGCTGCTGCGATGGCATCTTCCCATGTGAGAAGAGCTATGGGTGCTTCATGGAGGTCACGATAGGCGCAGCCGAGAAGGTAGCGGGCCTTGAGCTGCTGGTTGTGGGAGCCGTGGCGGTCATAATAGCTGACGACGCGGCGCAGCACGGAGTCGGTGGTGAAGGGGATGTAGAGTTTGTTTTGCGCTTCGGCACGAAGGAGCTCGTAGCGCATGCGGACGGCCTTGCGTTGTTTTTGTATGTCGGCAGAATCAATAGAGGTGATGATGGCGTAAGCCGAATCGGGATGCACAGTCATCAGGGAGTCAGCACGATTGAGCATGGTGCGGTACTGATGCCCACCCGAGCAGGCTGCCAGGAGGAGGAATGATGAGAGGATAATGGAGTATAAAAATAGGTGATGGAATAGATTCTTCATTCTTTTTCTTGCTTTTCACGCTGCAAAGATAGGACAATAAACGAACAGAGAAAAAGAAAAGTGAAAAAAAGAGAAGAATTTTTATTGAGAAAAGTTTATAGCGGGAAACGTGTTTACTTCGTAGATTACAAGATGCTTTCGTTCCCAGTGTGCGGGGACATCATACGTAGTACTCAGAACGGATACAACTTCAACAAAGAACGAAATGAAAGAAAGAAGCAAAGAAAGTAAAGAAAGAAAGGCTGTTGTTGTTGTTGAAGAGAAAAAAGAAAAAGAGACAACAACAACCTCACGCGCTGGTGTGCCCCCGCGCGCGACGCGTGAGGTTAAACACATCGAATCACATGGAAAACTATCGAATCACATGCGTGCCCATCGTTTCCCATAATTAAAGGGCGGGAATATAGTACTTTTGCACTCGCAAACAAAGAGGTTTGTGACGTGTTATTTAAGACATTCACCATGAAGCAGTACACACTCTGGAAGCAACGACCGCCGCCGTCCTACCACACCCTTAAGGGTTCAGGCCGACAGCCTTAAGGGTTTTCGCCCACACCCTTAACACAATTTGCCGACACCTTTAAGGGTTGATAACACTCCGCATCATTAACACCCACGCAGCCCGTTATGACAGCGGGCTGCGGAGTGTTCGGAGTGTTTGAGTGAAAAAAAATTTTTTACTTACCGTTGAAAAGGGATTTCAGTTTTTGGAAGAAACTGCTTTTCTTGACCTCATTGGCCACTTTCTCTACCACCTCGTTGGCATCTTCAGAGAGTTCCTGAGCTTTCTTACCAACCACATCGGCAACCTCATCGAGTTTCTCGCGGGCCTCCTTCACGGTCTCGTTCTCTTGGAACTGCTTGGCCAGTTCTTCAGCCTTGTCCTTCATTGCGTCGACAGCCTCGGCGACTTTCTCCTTGGCGCTGTCAACAGCCTCGGTGATGTCGTCCTTGAAGTCTTTCACTTTCTCGTCGACAGTTTCCTGAGCCTCATCAACCTCCTCGGCAACGGCTTCCTTAGCTTCTTCAACCTTCTCAGTAACGTCTTCCTTAACCTCTTCGAATTTCTCGGAGACGGTGTCGGTGACCTCGTCAACTTTTTCTGCGACTGTTTCCTTAGCTTCCTCGACAGCAGCTTCGGCATCGGCCTTCACTTCAGCTATTTCTTCTTTTGCTGATGCTACAACTTCGGCAGCTTTGGATTCTACGTTAGCAGCGGCTTCTGCAGCGCCCTGCTGAAGCGCATCGACAACTTTGTTTTCTTCGTTTGGATTCATAGTTGGAAATCAGTTTTAAATGTGTCTGTGCCTACTTCCTTTCAAGCGGTTCGGCTGTTTCTTTTTCTATGTGAACAGTATATCAATTAACGGTGAGGGATGAGGGATGCGATGCTGTTTGTGAGTTCGATGAATTGAGCGAGGGAGAGCTGTTCGGGGCGGAGTGTGAGATCTATGGCTTGGCTTAGGGCCTCTGGGATGTGGCCGTCGTCAAGCAGTCCCAGTTCAGCAAATAGTGGCCGTAGGTTCACGCGCAGCATCTTACGTCGCTGGTTGAAGGTGGTCTTTACGACACGGCGGAAGAGGTCCTCGTCGCAGGCAAGCGTCTGCGTATCGTTGCGACGCAGGCAAATGACAGCCGAGCGCACCTTGGGCGGCGGGTTGAACACGTTGGGCTCGACGGTGAAGAGGTATTCAGGAGTGTACCAGGCCTGGATAAGAACGGAGAGGATACCGTAGGCCTTGGAACCGGGTACGGCACAGATACGATCGGCAACTTCTTTCTGAATCATTCCAGTGCAACAAGGAATGATGTCGCGGTTGTCGAGCATCTTAAAAAAGATTTGTGAAGAGATGTTATAGGGGTAGTTGCCTGTCAGCACGAAGGGTTGGCCGTTGAAGGTGCGGTGAAGATGCATCTTCAGGAAGTCGTCCTCGATGATGTCGTCCTCCATCTGGGGCCATGTGCGCCGCAGGTACTCAACGCTCTCGTAATCAAGCTCTACGACCTTGAGCGGTCGCTGCTTTTGCATAAGGAACTGCGTCATGACACCCATTCCCGGTCCTACCTCAAGGATAGGTAGGTCGGCACAGGCGTCGACAGTGTCGGCTATGCGTCTTGCGACGTCTAAATCCGTTAAGAAGTGTTGTCCGAGGAATTTTTTTGGCTTAACAGTGTGCATGGGCGGGAATAATTGTATATCTTTGCGGTGCAAAAATAATAAATGATTAGAGATTAGAGCTTAGAGAGAAGAAAAAAATGCATAAATCTTTCATCTTTTAGCTTTTATCTTTGATTCAAAGGACACAAATGCCGCGCTTACGTTCTATAATGCAGATTGTGCTACCGCTCATGCTGGGCGGGGCTATTTTGTGGTGGATGTACCGCGGTTTCGACTGGGCCACGCTGCAAACGGCATTCACAAGCAATGTGAACTGGACCTGGATGTGGCTATCGTTTCCATTCGGCATCTTGGCTCAGGTATTTCGTGGCATACGCTGGCGCCAGGTGCTTCGCCCGCTGGGCGAGCATCCCAGGCTTTCCACATGCGTGAACGCCATATTCCTGAGTTATGCCAGTTCGTTGGTAGTGCCTCGTTCGGGCGAGGTGCTGCGCTGCGGTGTGCTGAAGCGCTACGATGGCGTCAGCTTCACTCGCGGTGTAGGCACGGTGGTGACGGAGCGCATAGTGGATATGCTTATCATTGCCGTGTTGTCGGTAGTGGTGTTCCTGCTGCAGTTGCCTGTCTTCATGGATTTCTTTGCTCGCACGGGCGTGTCGATGAGTGCCTTGGCAAGTCAGTTCACCACTACAGGCTGGATAGTCACCGCCTTGTGCGGATTGCTCATCGTGCTGACCGGCGTCTTCCTGCTGCGGCGCTACGAATTGTTCACACGTTCGCGCTCGGTGCTTAACGACCTGAAGGACGGTCTGTTGAGCGTGCGCCAAGTGGACGGCGTGGGTTATTTCCTATTCAACAGCGTAGCCATCTGGGTGTGCTACTTCCTACATTTCTATCTCACCTTTTTCTGCTTCAAGGAAACAGAGGCTTTAGGCTTTGATGTGGCGCTAGTAGCTTTCGTGGTGGGAACGTTTGCAGTGCTTGTGCCTACGCCTAACGGTGCCGGCCCCTGGCACTTTGCCGTGAAGACCGTGCTTGTGCTCTACGGCGTTGCAGGCAATGCGGCAGCCTTGTTTGCACTTGTCGTGCACACGGTCCAGACTTTACTCGTGGCAGTGCTCGGACTGTGGTCGGTAGCGGCGTTGAGCATGACAAAGCCCAGGCAAAACTGATAAACTCAAAAAACTTACAAACTAATAAACTAATCCAACTATGACAATTCATGACTTAGAACCGAAAGCTATCTTCGGTAATTTCTACAAGCTGACACAAGTGCCGCGCCCAAGCGGTCATCTCGAGAAAATCCAGCAGTTCCTGCTCGAATGGGCTAAGGAACGTGGTATTGAGGCCTTCAAGGACGGCGGCGACAACATCGTCATGCGCAAGCCTGCTACCCCAGGCTTCGAAAACCGCAAGGCTTGCGTGATGCAGGCACACATGGACATGGTGCCGCAGAAGGTTGACGAGAGCAACCACAACTTCGAGACAGACCCCATTGAGACATACATCGACGGTGAATGGCTGAAGGCTAAAGGCACTACACTCGGTTCTGACGACGGTATGGGCGTTGCTGCCATCATGGCTGTGTTTGAGGACAACTCATTGCAGCACGGTCCGCTGGAAGCCCTCATCACCGCCGACGAGGAGACCTGCATGTGGGGTGTGAATCACCTGGCTGCCGATACTCTGCATGGTGATATCCTGCTTAATATCGACAACGAGACCGAGGGCGAGTTCTGCATCGGGTCGGCCGGCGGCGTCAACGTAACCGCTTCGCTCGAATATAAAGAGGTAGAGACCGACAAGGACGACATCGCCGTGAAGGTAGCTATCTGCGGTTTGAAGGGCGGCCATAGCGGTCTGGAAATCAACGAAGGCCGTGCCAATGCCAACAAACTGCTCTGCCGCCTCGTGCGTCAGGCCATTCAAGACGATGATGCCCGCCTCGCTACATGGAAAGGCGGCAATATGCGCAATGCCATTCCTCGCACCGCAGAGGTGGTGCTGACCATTCCGGCAGAGAACGAGGCTGACTTGCGTGAGTTGGCCGAATACTGTCAGACCACCTTCGCCGCTGAGTTCCGCGGTGTGGAAGAAGGCATCGAGATAACCGTAGAACGCGTGGCACTGCCCGAGAAGCAGGTGCCCGTAGAGGTTCAGGACAACCTCGTAAGCGCTATCCTCGCCTGCCACGACGGCGTGCTACGCAATATCCCCAGCATTCCTCATGTGGTGGAGACCAGTTCTAATATGGCAATCATAGAAATCGGCGGCGGCAAAGCCAGCGTGCTCATCCTGGCCCGCTCGTCGTGCGACAGCTACCTTGAACTGGAACAGGAGATGTTCGAGAGCACGTTCGGCATGGCCGGCATGAAGGTTGAGTATGGCGGTGAATATGGCGCTTGGCAGCCCAACTTCGACTCGCCCATAGCAGCCCAGATGGCAGCTCTCTATGAACGTTTGGAGAACAAACCAGCCAAAGTGGAAGTGGTACACGCAGGCTTGGAGTGCAGCCTAATCGGACAAGTCTACCCGAAAATGGACCTCATCTCCTTTGGTCCGACCTTGCGTTCGCCACACACCCCCGACGAGCGCTGCAATATCCCGTCGGTAGGCCGCTTCTGGACTTTCCTGAAGACGTTGCTTGCCGAGATACCCAAGAAATAATAAGTATCTGTTTATGAAGTCGTTCATTCTTTCCGCCATCATGTCTTTAATTCCTCTTCTTGCCTCCTCACAATCCTACGAAGCCTTGTGGAAGACGGAGCAACAGATGGAAGCTGACGGCAAACCGCAGTCGGCCTACAAGACAGTGCAGACCATCCTGAAGAAGGCACTCGCCGAAGGCCATAAAGGTCAGGCGTTGAGTGCCCGCCTGCGGTCTGCTGCCCTACATCAGGAGTGGGCACCTGACAGTTTCTTCACAGACGTGGCCGAGTTGGAACAGCTGCGCCAGGCTGAGACCTCGGCCGAGGCACGCGCTGTGTATGCCTCGGTGCTTGCTGAAGTCTATCAGGACAACCGCAACCGCTCTCAGGCAAGAAACCTGGCTTTGGAGAGCGATGACATGAAAGAATGGACACGTGAGCAATATGCTGATGCTGCACTTAAGAACTGGCAGCTGTCGCTGGCCGATCTGCCCATGTTGGCAGATGCCCGCAGCAAGGACTGGCTGCCGTTCGTGGTGCAGAACACCAATTCGGAATACTTCCACCATGACCTGCTGCACATCCTCTGGCAACGACTGAGTGAGCAGCGCACCGTGTCGTGGGGGCCTTCGCGCAACTATGTCAAAGAGATGGGTGCTGCCGTAAGTGCTGAATATGCCCGCCGAGGAAATCGCCAGGCCCAACTGCTGGTAGAGCTTGACCTGCTCGAAGACCTGTTTGACATTGACTATAGCAAGAGACGCGAGAAGTTACTCAAACTGAAGGAGAAGTATGCCGACCTGCCCCTCTGCACGGAGGTGTACATTCAGCTGCTCTATACCGATGCCACCGATGAACAGAAAGTGGCTTGGGCTGAAGAGGCTTTGAGGCTGTACCCGCGCTATGAGCGTATCAACGAGGTGAAGAACATCCTCAACAACCTTCGTCAACCCTTCGTGGTATGGACAGGCAACGAGGTATACTATCCCGGCAAACAGTACATGTGGCAGCTAAGGACTAAGAACGCCACAGCGCTAAACCTGAAGGTGTATCGCCTGGGCAAGGACTTCCGCGAGGAACAGATACACCAAAGTAAGGCGTCGGTCAGTGATTTCTTCCGTCGCAATGCCCAACTGGTGCAAGAAATCAACCATTCCATCGAAGCGCGAGAACCTCACGTTACTTTCGAAGACAGCATAGCATGGACGGCTCCCGAGGCAGGACGTTATGCCATAGTCTACACCGCCACAACGGCGGAGTCGGAATCTCAGCGCAAGAGCGTCACGGACCACTACCAGCTCTTCCAAGTGACGTCGCTGAAGACCATCAACCACTTCCTGACCTATTCTCAGCTGGAGGTTATAACCGTAGACGCTGAAAGCGGCCAACCGCTTGCCGGCTCGAAGGTGACGCTTTATGCTGTGGATAACCGCACCAGCAACCGCAAGAAACTCGGCACGCAGACTTCTGACGGCGAGGGCCGCACCGTGTTCAACGATATCAGTCGCGAGAACCGCAGGCGGCTGGTGCTTGAAGCGGTGAGAGGCTCCGACATCTTCATGCCTGAAGAAACGTTCTGGAACGGAGATCCATCGACCTATGACGAGCGTACAGATATCAAGCTGCACCTCTACACCGACCGCGCCATCTACCGTCCGGGACAGACCGTACATGTCGGAGGCATTGTCTACAGCCAACGGCATTGGGATGCGCAAGTAGCAGCCGGTAAAGAATACGAGTTAGTGCTACGCGATGCCAACTGGAAGGATGTGACCCGCGAGGTGGTAAAGACCGACGAACGTGGTGTGCTCGCCGCCGATTTCACGCTGCCGGAAGGCTGTCTGCCTGGCGTCTACAAGATTCAGACCGACAACTGCAACGTCAGCTTCCGCGTCGAGGAGTACAAACGCCCCACCTTTGAAGTGACTATGGACGAGGCTCCGGCGCTGCAGTGGCCACAGGATAGCATAACCCTTACGGGCAAGGCCATGGGCTACAACGGAGTGCCTATTCGCGACGGCCGCGTGACGGGCCAGTACCAGTTTACATATCCGTACAGATGGTGGTTCCATCACGAAGATTCGCCCCTCATGCCTCTCGACAGCGTGCAGACCGATGAAATGGGCGTTTTCAGCGTAAGGATACCTCTCAAAGACATCCCAGCCGAGGCCCTTCGGTACGGACTCCTGCTCCGCACCAGCGTCGAGGTGCTCAGCGCCGCCGGCGAGACTCGCGAGGGGAGCCTGCATGTACCACTCTGCACGACGCCCTTGCGCCTCAACATCACCATGAACGAGCAGCAGGACCGCGACCGTCTGCAAGTCCCGGTCTTCGAGTTGCTCACCTCTACAGGAAAACCCACTGAGGGCGACATTCGTTGCAGCATCATGCCTGCCGGCAGCAAGGAACCGTTAGTAAAGGATATAGTACCTAAAGGTCTGAAGGACGCTTTGCTCGCCCTGCCTTCGGGCGACTATCTGCTGCGTGCCGATGCCCGTTCGGGCGCTGACACAGCCTCTGCCGAAGCACCCTTCTATATCTTCTCGATGGCCGACAAGCGACTGCCGCGCCGCGCCGAAAGCTGGCTCTACTGCCCCATCGACACCTTCGATGCAGCTCACCCTGCACGGATTCAAATAGGTAGCAGTTTCGAGGACGTAGCACTCTTCTACACCCTCGTAGGTACTGACGGTCTCATCGAGAACCGGCTCATACGTCTCTCCAATGAGCTTCAGATACTCGAGATTCCATATCTGCCCGACTATGGCGACGGCGTGACCGCTCACTTCGCATTTGTCAAGAGCGGTAAATGCTACACTATGAGCCAAGCGCTAAAACTGACTATGCCGGAAAACAAGTTGCAATGGGAATGGACTTCGTTCCGCGACCGTCTGCATCCGGGCGACCACGAGACTTGGACACTGCGACTCACACGTCCCGACGGCAAGCCTGCCGACGCCAACCTCATGGCGGCCATATACGATGCCTCGCTCGACCAACTGACGCCTCATATCTGGCATTTAGCCGTGAACCGCAGCCACCGACTGACATATATCCCCTGGCGGTCGAGAGATATCTTCCGCGAAGGCTCCGCTATGCAGCATCTGTTCTTCGAGATGAAGATGCGCGATGTGAAAGGGTTGAGTTTCGACGCTTTCGACTACAAATGGATGAACGGCCTGGGATTCGGACGCTACATGATAGGTTATGGCGGAGGAAGGATGTTGAAATCCACCCAAGCCAGAGGAATGGTGAGAGAGGAGATGGCTATGGCCGAGGCCCCTATGATGATGGCCGCAGCACCTAAGGCCGCCAACCAGTCGGTACAGTTTGATATGGCTGATGCCGAAGAAGAGAAAGCCGTTGATGCCTCCGTAACCTCAGGCTATGATGAAGGCGAAGGCGGTCAGGTGTCGGCCGCTACCCCGGCATTGCGCACTAATTTCAACGAGACGGCGGCGTTCATGCCGCGTCTTGCCACCAACCCGAAGACAGGTGAGGTGACGCTGTCGTTCACCCTGCCCGAGAGCCTCACTACCTGGCAGATGCTCGGCATTGCACATACGTCAGACATGCTGACGGCTGATATCCAGGCACAGGCCATAGCACACAAGGAGATGATGGCACGACTCTTCATGCCGCGTTTCCTGCGCGCCGGCGACCATGGAAGCCTGCGAGCTTCGGTGCAGAACCTCACGGATAATGAGTTGAGCGGCACAGCCTCGTTGGAGGTGTTCGACCCCGAGACCGACAAGCTAATCCTCAAAGCCGAGAAAGCCTTCACAACCAAGGCTCAGGGCGAGGACGTACTGACCTTTGACTTCACACCGACCGAAGATTATCCCGTTGTGGCCGTGCGCCTCATGGCCGAGACGAAGCCCGTAGGCAAGAAAAAGAAAGCAGTTACCTTCAGCGACGGCGAACAGCACTATCTGCCCATCTTGCCAAGCAAGACTTACATGACGGAAAGTGTGGAGATACGCGCCGACAGCCTCGGCACATTCACTACGGACCTCTCGTCGCTCTTCAACCACAACAGTCCCACGGCTACCAATCGACGTCTTACCATAGAATACACTGCGCATCCAATCTGGTATGCCTTGCAGGCACTGCCCTCGCTGGCAGAACCGCAACACGATGACGTAGTGTCGCTGGGCACAGCCTTACAGGCTCAGGCTCTCTCGACATATATTGCAAATAACACGCCCCGACTGAAGACACTCGTAGAAATATGGAAGCGCGAAGCAGCACAGGGACAACCAGCACTGTCAAGCCGTCTGGCCGAGGACGAGGAGCTGAAGCAAATCATCTTGGACGAGACGCCTTGGCTGCGTGAAGCCGAGAGCGAGGCCGACCGCAAGGCACGCCTCATCGAGCTGTTTGACATAAGCCGACAGGAAAACGTCCTGACCTCGACAGCCGACCGACTGGAGAAGCGACTGCAGCCCGATGGCGGGTTTGCTTGGTTCCCAGGCATGGAGAGCAGCGAGGTGATGACGCGCGTGGTGGCTTCTGAACTGACACGTCTGCGCGTGATGACTAAAGACTTCAGCAGTTTGCCTGCCTCCGTCAAGACCAGCGTGAAACAGATACTGACGAAGAACGTCGGTTTCATCGCATCGAGGATGGCAGAGCGTATCAAAGAACTGAAGAAAGCTGAAGCCAAGGGAGTGAAAGTGAGCACTGCCTCGCTCGCCTATCTCGCCTATGTGTATACCACTCAACATGCAGATGTCCGCCTCACGGCACGTCAGCAACAGGACGTGACATATATCTTAGACCACATGAAAGGCAGCGTTGCCTCGATGGACAACTGGGAACGCGCCATGGCAGCCGTTGTTATGCAACATGCAGGGCGCAAGGCTGAAGCACGTCAGTACTATGAATCGCTGCTCGAACATGCCACCACGACTGCCGACCATGGCACTTTCTTCGACTATGCCGGTGGCAGTTTCGAGCCAACAAGCCATAAGATTATCCACCATGTGGCAGCGATGGAAGCCGTGAATGTGATGGAGCCCCAGAACAAGAACCTGCAGCGCGGCCTTCGCAGATGGCTGTTGCAACAGAAGCGTACCCAGATGTGGGAATCCAACATTTGCACTGCAGATGCCATCTATGCCCTGCTCACAGGCAACACTGCCGAGCTCCAAGCTACGGTTCCCGACGACATCAAACTTAACTACGCCAAACGCCAGGTGGATATCACCCGTCAGGAAGCAGACAACACAATTGCAGGTCTCGGTTTCATCAAAAAACAATTCACTGATGGTGAAGCGCCAAAGACGATTACCGTGACTCGCCACACCGACAGCGAGGCTTGGGGAGCTGTATTTGCGACCTTCCTCACTCCCTTGTCAGATGCTTCAGCCTCATCCACAGGCCTTAAAGTTCGTCGCGAAGTAAGCTCCGCTTCACTCAAGGTAGGCGATAAACTTACGACTCGATACATCATCACTGCCGACCGCGACTACCAATATGTATGCCTGCGTGCTGCCAGGGCGGCTTGTGCAGAACCGTCGGAGATGACCTCCGGTTACCGCTACCAAGGCGGGCTCGGCTACTACATGGCCGTGCGCGATGCACATACCGATTATTTCTTCGACCGCATGCCTAAAGGCACCTATGTGATTGAGGAGACCTGTTTCATCGACCGCGACGGCGCATACACCTCAGGCCTCGTCACCCTGCGCTGCCTGTATGCTCCCGAGTTCGGTGCCAGCACCCCAGCTGCAGAGCTTACTGTGGGCAAGGAATAAAAAAGAATAAGAATTATTTATGTGCAATAAACCTTTAATCCTCATAACCAACGACGACGGTTACGCAGCAGCGGGCATAAAAGCCCTGGCGAGAACGGTGGCCGATATCGCCGACATCTACGTTGTAGCTCCAGACGGGGCTCGCTCAGGCGCCGCCTGCGCTATCACAAGCAGCGTGCCGGTGAGCTATCGTGAGCTTAAGGCACAAAACGATTACCCTTCCGGAGTACGTCTCTTTGCTTGCTCGGGCACGCCTGTTGATTGTGTAAAACTGGCATGGGATAATATCCTGCCCCGCCGTCCCGACCTGCTGCTCAGCGGCATAAACCACGGCGACAACGCCAGCATAAGTGCTCACTACAGCGGCACCATGGGCGCCGTCTTCGAGGGATGTATGAAAGGCATCCCCAGCATTGGCTTATCACTTTATCTGCAACGAGGTCAGCGCTACGAGGATTACCCTGTCAGCGATGATACGCTTGCCGCTATAGCGCGCCTCTGCGAACAAGTGATTACTGAGGGCTTGCCCATTGACACCTGCCTGAATATCAACCTACCCGTTTCCGACGTCTTCAAGGGCTGGAGGGTGTGCCGTCAGGCTCGCGGCCGCTGGGAAGCAGAGTGGGCGACAGCTTCCAATCCTCATGGCGTCAAGGCCTACTGGCTCACAGGCGTCTTCAACGACTTGGAGCCGCAGTCCGACGATACCGATTTCGCTGCCTTGCGTGCCGGATTCGCCTCTATCGTGCCAACCACTATCGACATGACGGCTTACGGAGCCATGGAACACGTTAACAAATTAACAAGTTGACAAGTTAACAAATTAACAAGTTAACACATTAACAAGTTAAATGCTAAACGACCAAGGTCGTAACAAAGGATGAAATATTACCTCATAGCGGGCGAGGCCAGTGGCGACCTCCATGCCTCACACTTGATAGCAGCCCTGCAGGCTGAAGACTCCGATGCTGAGTTCCGCGGCTTCGGAGGTGACCTGATGCAGTCTGCCGGCATGACGCTCGTGCGCCACTACCGCGACCTTGCTTTCATGGGGTTTGTAGCAGTGGCTCTTCACTTCCGCACTATCTTGAAAGGTCTACGCCAATGTAAGGATGACATTGTAGCGTGGCAGCCCGATGTCGTGATTCTTGTCGACTACCCTGGCTTCAACCTCAAGATAGCCGAAT
This sequence comes from Bacteroidaceae bacterium, assembly GCA_016286165.1. Taxonomy (GTDB): domain Bacteria; phylum Bacteroidota; class Bacteroidia; order Bacteroidales; family Bacteroidaceae; genus Physcousia. Next base: position 16,542 of record JAEESE010000005.1, read on the forward strand.
TCGTCCATTCCATCGGTCTGTGCCCAGTGTATTACTATATAGCGCCCAAGTTGTGGGCATGGAAGGAATACCGTATTAAAAACATTCGTCGCAATGTTGATGAGATGTTCTCCATACTCCCATTCGAAGTGGAGTTCTTCGAGGGCAAGCATGGTTATCCCATCCACTATATAGGTAATCCCACCGTGGACGAGGTAGAGGAGTGGAAGCGAATGAAGAATGAAGAATATCGCTTCGCTCGGAATGAAGAATGTAAATTAGAAGGCGAAAACACCGCTATCATCGCCCTGCTGGCAGGCAGTCGCAAACAGGAGATACGCGACAATCTGCCGCGGATGCTCGAGGCTGCCAAACCCTTTGCCCACCGCTATCGCCTCGTCATAGCCGGTGCGCCAGGCATCGACCCCGACTTCTACAAGCAATATATCGGCAATGCAGATGTGGAGATAGTCTTTGGCAAGACTTATGATATCCTTTCCAACGCCACTGCCGCGCTCGTCACTTCCGGCACCGCGACACTCGAAACAGCCCTCTTCCGCGTGCCTCAGGTCGTATGCTACTTTATGCAAGTACGCTGGCTGGCAAATATCGCACGCAGGTTTATCATAAAAACACCGTATATATCCCTTGTAAACCTTATCGTAGGACGTCAGTTAGTGCCTGAACTCGTAGCTGCCGAGATGACCGTAGAGCGTACTCGCAGCCTCCTTGCCGCCATCCTACCCGGCGGCGATGCACGTCAGGCGCAACTTGAAGGCTATGAGGAAATGGCTCTTCGTTTGGGTGCTCCCGGCGCTCCTATACATGCAGCACAACTAATGCATCAACTACTGACCAAAAACAAAAACCTATAAATTATCAACTATCAATTAAATACAAATGGTAAGATTCAAAAGAATACTGCTCAAGCTCTCGGGTGAGAGCCTGATGGGAGAACAGCGTTACGGCCTCGACGAGAAGCGACTGGCCGAGTATGCCGAACAGATTAAAGAGATTCACGATCTGGGTGTAGAGATAGGCATCGTCATCGGTGGCGGCAATATCTTCCGCGGCCTCAGCGGCTCAGGCCGTGGTTTCGACCGCGTCAAGGGCGATCAGATGGGTATGCTTGCCACGGTCATCAACTCGCTTGCCCTCAACAGTTTCCTCACTGCTGCCGGTGTCCCCTCGCGCGTGCTCACAGCCATTCGCATGGAACCCGTAGGTGAGTTCTATACCAAATGGAAAGCCATCGAGGCATTAGAGCGCGGCGAGGTGGCTATCTTCAGTGGCGGCACTGGCAATCCTTACTTCACCACCGATACGGGCTCCTCGCTACGCGGCATAGAAATCGAAGCCGACGTGATGCTCAAGGGCACACGCGTAGACGGGGTTTACACTGCAGACCCCGAGAAAGACCCCACTGCCACGAAGTTCTCCGACATCACCTTCGACGAGGTCTACAACCGCGGCTTAAAAGTCATGGACCTCACCGCCACCGCCATGTGCAAGGAGAACGACCTGCCTATCTACGTGTTTAATATGGACGTGAAGGGCAACCTCCGCCGCGTTATCGACGGAGAGCATATCGGAACCCTGGTGCATAAGTAAGGGATCTTATTTTATCACATTCTGCAGGAATTCGCCGATGCGGTCGAGCCAGGTGTAACTGCCTGTGCCTGGTGATGCAGTGCGTTGGAAACAATGTGGACGCAGGGCGAGGGTGTGAAGCTCGCTCTGTATTCCCATTGCCCGCATCTTTTCCCATGTTTTCACAGAGCCCATGCAAGCATATCCGTCGGCATCGCCGTGGATAAAGAGCATGGGCGATGTCTTGAGGTCGAAACTGAACTCGGGCACCAACAGGTCAGAGTCAAGGTTGCCGCCGTTGGCATTGTGACCGTCGGCACCATCGGTGAGAGCGTAGGCAGGATATATACCTATACCCCATTGCACGTTGCAAGGCAGTCGGTCGATATTGTCGATGGGAAGGTAGCTCTGATGCATCGACGATGTCACGCCCATAAGCGTGAGATGACCGCCTGCGGAACTTCCCATGATACCTATCTGATTGGGATCCAAGCCCAGAGATTCTGCCTTGCTCCTTACAATACGAATGGCGCGCTGCAGATCCTGCCAGGCGGTTGTATGCTTGGCCAGGCCTTTCTTGGGGCGCGGTGTGCGATAACGCATAGTGACAACCGTCATGCCGCGCTCGTTGAGGTAACGCCGTGCGGGCGCCACTTCGAAGCCGTCGGGGTCGTTGCCTTGGTAGCTGCCGCCTGAATATATGATCTGTATGGCTTTGGTCTTCAGCTCCTTGGGGAAGTGCCATTCCAGATAGGGCTTGCCTTGCCCTTCCTGTGAATCGGGCATCTTGCCTTCGGGCCACACATCTTCCGTTGTCTTGTCCCTGCGTGCGTCATCGCTGGCATAGCGTTTCATAAGGTCTTCTTCGGGCTGGAGTTCGCCCATGAAGCCCATCTGCCTCATGAATTCTATGCCTCGCTCCAGTCCAAAGGCGCCGTGGCCTTTGTTGGGATACAGGTGCAGCTCTGCCGGCACCTTGCGTTTGCGCAGCTCACGATAGATAAGCGTGGAACCGTTTGGGGTATAGGGGTCTGTGCCGCCGTGGTGCAGACTTACGGGGCAGGTCTTGTCGTCGAACTTGAAGATGGGAGAGAGGTGCACGTCAGTGCCGTAGCCCTGACGCATGGCGGGCGTGCCCGTGTCCCCGTCGGTGGTCACGTAGGCCGGGGCGTTGATGATAGCCCAGTTGATGTGGCATGGCACTTGGTCCAGTTTATCTACGGGAGCGTAGGCTGGCGTCTGCGAACTGGTAGCCAAGAGCGTTGCCAGATGTGAGCCGGCCGACATCGAGATGACTCCGATGCGTTCGGGATCAAAGCCGCGTTTCTTGGCCTCGCTGCGGACCATACGCACGGCACGCTGACCATCTTCCCACGCCGATTGATAGATAGGAATACCTTCAGGGCGCGGAGTGCGATAAACGAAGTTCACGCATTGGAATCCCAACTGAGTGAACCTCTCACGCCATTGTTTGACGAGACCTACATCGCAGCAATTCATATATGAACCGCCGGAGATAAGTATCATGCAGCCCTGCACGGGAGTGCCCTTGGCCGGTGCATCGAACCACTCGAGGTAGGCGACGCGGTGTTTGTCGGCCTTGAAATCCTTGCTGCCGGCCTCGTCGGTCATAGCAGCTATCTGATGAGGCTGCGCATCGGGCATCTTACCTTTTGGCCAAATCGTTTCACGCTCCCAGGCAAAGCTGCTCAGCGAGCACATCACACACAATAATAGAATCAGGTGTCTCGGTTTCATAGATAATTGATATTATTAATATGGTTGTTTTGCGGGGTAAGATGCCGCAAAAGTAATCCTTTTATTTTATTTTTCGCTATTCATCATTCATTTTTATTAAAAAAAGCCTAATATATAAACCGCCATATAAATCTTTCACTATCTTTGCGCCATCTTATTAACGAAACTATGAAACGGATTCTTACTTCCTTTTTTGTACTTACTCTTGCTGCGTTTGGGTATGCTAAAAGCATCACCGTAACAGTGAATAGCACGCGTTATCAAACAATCTCAGGCTTTGGCGCGGCTTGTTGCGATGGAGCGATGTGCCCGTTTGGCACTGACACTGAACCTGTGCGTTTGCTTTATGGCCGGACATCGAAAATCGGCCTTAACATAATGCGCATGGAAATCTCGCCCAATTTCAAGGGAGACATCACCGCTGCAGACATAGGCTGGGACACGCCCTACGACTGGCAAGGCTCCGTTCCTTCGGCTAAGCTTGTTAAGGCACGCGGCGGCATCGTCTTCGGCACGCCTTGGTCTCCTCCAGGCGAATACAAGACAAACGGCACGGCGCAAGGTGGCCACAATGAAAGCCAAGGTAACCAGCGCGGCGAACTGCGCGAGGACTGCTACGATAAATTCTTTCCCTGGCTCAACACCTTCTTGAAGTATATGAAGTCGAAAGGCGTCACCGTGGATGCCGTGTCCATTCAGAACGAGCCCGACTGGTGGGTTGACTACTCAGGTTGCCTGTACACACCTCAGCAACAACTCAACCTGGTCAAGAACTATGCTCACATGCTCGACCGCGAGACATATAAAGGTGTGCGACTGATCAGTGCCGAGCCCTTAGGTTTCACCCAAAATTATTCAAATGCGCTATTGAACGACCCTGTGGCTCGCGAGCAGATTGACATCATCGCGGGTCACCTCTATGGTCATCCGCCTTTGAATGACGGCAACATGAAGGATGCCGCTGTGCTGGCAGCCAAGTATGGCAAGGAAGTGTGGATGACCGAGCACTCGGTCACCGACAATATCAACCGTCTGCCCACCTGGCACGAGCAACTGATTTTCGCCGAGGAATTGAATGAGTGTATGCTGGCCGGTTGCACAGGTTACATCTATTGGTACATGCGCGCTCATTGGGCTTTCGTAGGTACCGGCGAAAGCAAGTATGGTTCAGGCAACGTGAAGAACAAACTGCTGCCACGCGCTTATGTGATGTCGCACTTCGCAAAGAACGTCACCGGCTCCACTCGTCTCGGCACCAGAGCAAGTGTCGCCACGGGCACCAACTCTTACTTCGAGACATCTGCCTACATCAAGGGCGATTCAATTATCGTCATGGCCATTGATACTACCGCTACAGCCTACAACCTCAAAATCAAGCTACCATATAAAGTGAAGAGCGGCATACAATGGCTTTCCACCGGCAATGAGACGACGAAGCTCTGCAAGAAAACCGACATAGAGATTACCGAGCCTGTGAAGGAGATTATTATCAGCATGCCTGAGCGCAGCTTTGGCACCTTTATCTTCACGATCGCTCACGACGAGGACGCCATCGAGGCTCCCCAGGCAACAACCAGCAAATTGTTAAATCGTTCTTACTACGACCTGCAGGGACGACGCATCGTCACTCCTCGTGGCCTCGTCATTGAGCAACGCCCCGACGGCTCTTCCAGAAAGATATACATAGGAAGACAGAGATAATCGTCTCGGATGAAGCGCGGCTGCATTTACAGCATCATCTTACTGATGTGCATCGTTTCAACAACGATTGCACAGGATACAAAGCCACAATGGATAGAGAGTATTCGCGTGCTCTCGCCATTGTCGTGTTCTGACGTCAGCGGCCGCGTGAAAGTACGCCTACAGGCAAAAGGTCTGGCGCACCTGCAAGCGCAGTGCTTCGTTCCAAATCGTAAGAATCTTTATGCCAAGCCGCAGAAACTGGTACTGACACCCAAGGGAATCAAGCTCAACAACGAAGGGATAGGTACATTCACTATAAACACACGGGCTTTGCCTCACGGCCCGTTGACCGTTCAGATTATTGGCGAAGGACCTAAAGGTGAACGTGACTTATATGAGCTGCAGCTATACAACAGCACCGGCGACCAGCGACGAACTGCCGCCGGCATTCCTGATACCATTCCAGCGGCAGCACGTGGTATGCAGCTGGCCTACAGCGATGATTTCGACGGCCCGCTGTCCATCTCACGCGACGGCAGGGGGGCACGCTACAACGCTCACAAACCCACCTTCGGTGATTTCAGCGGCTGGCCTTTCAGTGATCCTGAGGGCGAGTGCAATCCCTTCGTTCAACGCGACACATATTTGATTATACGCGCGCGCAAGGGAGCCGGCAACGACAATCGTGCCAGCACGGGACTAATAGCTACTGTGGATATGGACGGCAACGGCTTCCGCGCTAAGCCTCCTTGCTATATGGAATGCCGATTAATGGCGCAGTCGGCTCCCGGTACATGGCCTGCCTTTTGGACTATTACCAACATACACCGCGGCAAGGGCGATGAATTGGATGTAGTAGAGGCCTACGGCGGTTGGGGCGAAGGCAACCCAAACAGCACCGGCTATTGGGTGACATCGCATTTCTGGGAACAGACCGATACCGACGGCCAACCACTCAAACATCCAGGGAAACTAATAGAAATGACAGAGCGCCGACTGGGGACATCATGGAGCCAGACGTTTCACACCTACGGGCTACTCATTGAAGCTGATAAAACTACGTATTACCTCGACGATGAAGAGGTTTGGAGTCATCCTACCAATAGTTATTCTTATCGGCAGCCTCACGTCATTCTCATCAATTACGCCATCGGCGGATCCAGCGGTTGGACAATAAACCTCGACCGCTACAACAACACCTCTGAGATGTATGTAGACTATCTCCGTGTCTTTGAAAAACGGTGAAAACGATAATGATTTCAAGAAAACTATTTTTAATCGTGAGCCTTGCGCTCCTGTCGGTTGCATGCCGTGCCATGACTGTTGAGACGACAACGAACCTCAACATATACTATCCTGATTATTCGAGGATTGACTTGGTGTGCGGAAAGATGCCTGAGGTGGCGGATAAGGATGTTGAGTTCTGTTGCGAAGCGGCTTTCACAGGCGAGCTGCTGAAGGAGTTCAAGCACACCAACATTGCCGACAACCACATTTGCAATGGGGAAATGAAACGCGGCTACCGCTGCAAGGCCAACACCGGCGGTTTCGTTTGGAGAAAAGGGAAATGGAAATTCATGCGCAAGGCAGCTTACCCTACATCTGCTAACGGCTGGACCATGGGCTTCTGTCAGTTGCTAATCGTCAAGGATGGCAGCGCACGGCCGATAGGCTCGAGGATGAAGACGAAAAGGGATATCTTTAGGGCGCTGTGCGAGAAGGATGGGAGACTATGCGTCGTTGAATCGAAGAGGTACATGACTTATGAGTCCTTCGTCAAATGCTTGACCGCTTACAAGGTTACACATGCCCTCTATCTGGACATGGGCTACGGTTGGAACTACGCCTGGTATCGTGATAACGACGGCAGGATAAAAGAGCGTTTTCCCGAGAGCAAATCTGCAACCACGTTTAAGTACCGCACCAACTGGATTACTTTTTACAAGTGATCAACTGCTTCAATCATTAGGGAACAATATCCATTGGCGTTCACGAGGCATTATCCTTGCAAGGCCGAAACGAATGAAACGGGCGAGCAATGTAATGGCCAAGGGCCGTGGAACGGCGGCTGGCTTCGCCGCCTTAAGCAACTGGTTTAATGTAAGCCCTTGAGGATGCTCGTTGAGAGTCTTGAGCAGCGTTCGTTCCTCATCGGTGTCAGCGAAAGCCTCGCCCTGCAAGCGTTGTTCTTGTCGCCAAATGGCGAGGTGAATAGGCGAAGCTACAATATTTTCATCGGCTACTCGGATGTAAGCTGTGCGGGACGTTGACTGTTCATCATCCACATCCAGGGCAAACACAGGGCGTTGACGACTGGGCATCACGGTGCAGATGACGACGGTGCGCAACCTGCCACCATGCGGGGCTGTCGGCACTTGCAACGTCTCAAATTGTATAGTCGGAACCGGAGTACAATATTTACGTGCTGCAGCATGCATCATGAATATCTCCTCCTCGGAACGCACTCCATGCACGCTACCATCATCACGCACACCAATCAACAGACGCCCGCCATCGGTATTGGCGAAGGCCGAGACTGACCGTGCGAGTTTAGGCGCATCGTCAATCTTATATTTAAAGTCCTGTTGCTGATGCTCGCCTTGAGCTATGTACTCTCTTAGGAGCGCTGCCTGTGATGTCATGAAGAAAAAAAATGCCCGCGTGGACTGTCGTCTCTGCAGGCATTGTCGTGAAAAGAGTGATTGTCGGAGGGGTGACTAGTGGGACTCGAACCCACGACATTCAGAACCACAATCTGACGCTCTAACCAACTGAACTATAGTCACCATTTTGCAGCGCCTTTCCAGACGGCTGCTTTTGTTTAGCGGCTGCAAAGGTAGGAAGAAAAGAGAAAAGAGAAAAGAGAATACGCAAAAAAAACGTCGTGCAGGCGTGTTTTTTTTGTTTTTTTGACGTTTTCACGTCCTAATCAGTCTTTTTTCATACCTTTGCAGGCCATATAACGAAAGGATAATGATAGTTTGTATTGCCGAGAAACCGTCGGTGGCTCGCGACATAGCACGCATCCTGGGAGCCGACCGCGACTGCGGAGGATACCTCGAAGGGGGAGGATACCAGGTAACATGGACCTTTGGTCACCTTTGTGAACTGAAGGCTCCGGGCGATTATACCCCCATGTGGCAGTCGTGGAGCCTGGCCCAGTTGCCGATGGTACCGCCGCGCTTTGGCATCAGGCTGAAAGAGGACAAGGGTGTGGAACGCCAGTTCGCTATTATCGAGAAACTGATGCAGGCCGCCGACAGGATTATCAATTGCGGTGATGCCGGGCAGGAGGGTGAACTCATACAGCGATGGGTGATGCAGAAAGCCGGCGCACGCTGTCCCGTGCAGCGCCTATGGATAAGCTCGCTTACTGAGGAGGCTATCCGCGAGGGCTTCCAGACGCTCAAGGATCAGGATGAGTACCAGAGCCTCTACGAGGCAGGCCTCTGTCGTGCCATAGGCGATTGGATGCTCGGCATGAACGCCACGCGACTGTATACCCTGAAATATGGTTCCAATCGTCAGGTCCTTTCCATAGGCCGCGTGCAGACGCCCACCCTGGCGCTCATCGTGAACCGCCAGTATGAAATAGACAATTTCAAGCCCGAGACCTACTGGGTGCTCTCTACAGTGTACCGCGACACCACGTTCACTGCCGTGATGGAGGAGGGCGACCGCGGTTTCAAGAGCGAGGAGGAAGGCCGTAAAGCCCTCGACACCATACGCGAGTTGCCCTTCGAGGTGACTTCCGTAGAGAAGAAAGCAGGCAAGGAAGCACCACCACGACTCTTCGACCTCACCTCGTTGCAGGTGGAATGCAACAAGAAATTCGGCTATTCCGCCGAACAAACCTTGCAGCTCATCCAAAGCCTTTACGAGAAGAAAGTGGCTACCTATCCTCGCGTCGACACCACTTTTCTGCCTGACGATGTCTTCCCCAAATGCCCGCAGATACTGGCTAATATGACGCCTTATGCAGGTTTCATACAACCCCTGACCGAAGGCGGCAAGAAACTGAAGAAAAGTACGAAGTTCTTCGACAACAGCAAGGTGACCGACCACCATGCCATCATACCCACCAACGTGCCCGTCACATCTGCATCGCTCACTGATATGGAGAAGCGCGTCTACGACCTCATCGCACGTCGGTTCATCGGGGCTTTCTATCCGGAATGTAAGTTCGAACAGACAACCATCATGGGCGAAGTGCGCAGCGAAGGTCTACGCGCCGGTACGTTCGACGACTTTATCCCCTTCCGCGCTTCAGGCAAACGTATCATTGATCCTGCCTGGCGAGTGCTATGGGAAAGGAAGAGACCGGCAACCAACGCCGACGCAACAGGAAACACCGACAACCCTGACTCCACCGACAACCAGGACAATGCCGATACGACAGACGTACAGGAACGCACCCTGCCAAGTTTCCGCAAAGGCGAGAGCGGACCGCATGAGCCGAGCCTCACCGAGAAGCAGACCACGCCGCCCAAGCCTTACACCGAGGCCACACTACTTCGCGCTATGGAAACGGCCGGCAAGCTCGTCGACGACGATGAGTTGCGCGACGCGCTCAAGGAGAACGGTATTGGGCGCCCATCCACCCGAGCTGCCATCATCGAGACATTGTTCAAGCGCAACTACATACGTCGCGTGCGCAAGAGCCTGGCGCCCACGCCTACGGGGGTGCAGCTTATAGGACTCATCCACGAAGAGTTGCTCAAGAGTGCCGAACTCACTGGCATCTGGGAACGCAAGCTCCGCCAGATTGAACGCCACGAATACGACTCGCGCACTTTCATCAGCGAGCTCAAACAAATGGTTTCCGACATCGTGTTGGCCGTGATGCAAGACAACAGCAACCGCCACGTAGGCCTGGCTCAGTAACAAGAGCACTGCCTTCGTGGCGGTTGCTTAATTTATTATATGTAGCCCCGAGGGGAATCGAACCCCTATCTAAGGTTTAGGAAACCTCTATTCTATCCGTTGAACTACAGGGCCCCACTTACTTCCTTACTCGGCGATGAGCAGGAAGTAGTTTTTCTTGCCGCGCTGCACCAGCAGATAACGGCCGTCGATAAGGTCGGCAACGGTCACAGGCTGGTCAAACTGCGCAAGTTTCTCTTTGTTCAGGCTTACGCCGCCGCCTTGCACCATCTTACGCATCTCGCCCTTGCTGGGGAAACACTGAGTCTCCACAGCCATGAGGTCCACGGCCTTCACGCCTTCGCCTTCGAGCAGACTGCGGCTGATGCGGAACTGCGGCACACCGTCGAACACATCGAGGAGCGTTTGCTCGTCAAGGGCCATCAGCGCTTCCTTGGTCGACTTGCCAAAGAGCATCTGCGAGGCTTCCTCAGCAGCACGCAAGTCCTCTTCGCTGTGCACCATCTTCGTGACCTCCTCGGCCAGACGGCGTTGCAATTCGCGGCGACCTGGGTCCTCGCGATGTCGTGCAATGAGCTCTTCTATCTCATCCTTGGGCAAGCTGGTGAATATCTTGATATAGCGCTCAGCATCCTCGTCGGCTACGTTGATCCAGAACTGGTAGAAGCGGTAGGGGCTTGTGTAGCGGCGGTCGAGCCATATATTACCTTGCTCGGTCTTGCCGAACTTGCGGCCGTCGCTCTTCGTGATAAGAGGACAAGTCAAAGCGTAAGCCTCGCCGCCGCCCATGCGACGGATGAGCTCCGTGCCAGTGGTGATATTACCCCATTGGTCGCTACCGCCCATCTGCAGCTTGCAACCCTTGTGGGTGTTCAGATAGTAGAAGTCGTAGCCTTGGAGCAGCTGATAGGTGAACTCGGTGAACGACAGGCCGTCGCGCGCTTCGCCGTTGAGGCGTTTCTGCACGCTGTCCTTAGCCATCATGTAATTTACGGTGATGTGCTTACCTACGTCGCGGGCGAAAGCAAGGAAGGTGAAGTCCTTCATCCAATCGTAGTTGTTCACCAACTCGGCACGGTTGGGAGCATCGCTCTCGAAATCGAGGAAATGTGCCAGCTGTGCCTTAATGCAAGCCACGTTATGTGCCAGCGTCTCCTCGTCAAGGAGGTTGCGCTCCTGGCTCTTGCCGCTGGGGTCACCGATCATGCCGGTGGCGCCTCCGATGAGTGCGAGGGGCTTGTGCCCGCAGCGCTGCAGGTGACGCAGCATCATCACGCCACAGAGGTGACCTATGTGGAGACTGTCGGCCGTGGGGTCAATGCCTACGTAGGCCGTCACTTGTTCTTTCTGAAGCAGTTCTTCGGTTCCCGGCATCATCTGGTGAACCATACCGCGCCATGTGAGTTCTTCTACGAAATTCATCGAATTTATTTGCTATTTGACAATAAACTTTTTACTATTGTTGGATTTTCGGGCGCAAAGGTAGTAAAAGATTAGGGATTAGGGATTAAGGATAAGAGTTTTTTTTCAAAATTATTGCCATTTTACTTGACTTAGCCTTTTTGAGGTTGTATCTTTGCAGCCGAAATTGAGCTGTTTAGCTAAAAACGAATGAAAAAACTATATATAGAGACGTATGGCTGCCAAATGAATGTGGCCGACTCGGAGGTGGTGGCGTCGGTAATGCAGATGGCCGGCTATGAAATCACAACCACCTTGGAAACTGCCGATGCCGTATTTCTCAACACGTGTTCGGTGCGCGACAATGCCGAACAGAAGATTATACACCGTTTGGAAGCTCTTAGCGCCCTTCGGCGCCAACGCAACGGGGCTCTCATAATCGGAGTGCTGGGTTGTATGGCCGAGCGCGTGCAACACGAGTTGCTCGACAGCTACGGTGCCGACCTCGTATGCGGTCCTGATGCATATATGGCTCTGCCCGAGCTTATCGCCGAGGCTGAGTTAGGACATAAGGCCATCGACGTGGAGTTGTCGACCACAGAGACATATCGCGACGTAGTTCCGCAGCGCCTGCATGCCAACCTCATCGGCGGCTTCGTGAGCATTATGCGCGGCTGCAACAACTTCTGCCACTACTGTATAGTACCATACACTCGCGGCCGCGAGCGCAGTCGCGACGTGGACAGCATCCTGCGTGAAGTGCGCGACCTGCGCGACCGCGGCTTCAAGGAGGTAACGTTGCTAGGACAGAACGTGAACAGCTACTTGTTCAGTGGACAATGGACAGTTGACCCCCTTAAGGGGGAGCAGGGAGGGTGTCTGCGTTTTCCCGACCTCCTGCGCGCCGTTGCCCGCGAGGTGCCGGAGATGCGCATACGCTTCACCACCAGTCACCCCAAGGATATGAGCGACGATACGCTGCGTGTCATTGCCGAGGAACCTAACGTATGCAGGCATATTCACCTGCCAGTGCAGAGCGGTTCGGATGCCGTGCTCGCGCGTATGAATAGAAAGTACACGCGCGAGTGGTATCTGGAGCGCGTCGAGGCTATCCGTCGCATCATCCCCGACTGCGGTCTCTCTACCGATATCTTTGTAGGCTACTGCGGCGAGACGGAAGAGGACCACCAGCTATCGCTCTCGCTGATGCGCGAGGTGGGCTACGACTCGGCCTTTATGTTCAAGTACAGCGAGCGCCCGGGGACCTATGCCTCCAAGCATTTCCCCGACGATATCCCCGAGGAGGTGAAACTGCGGCGCCTCAACGAACTCATCGCCCTGCAGAACGAGATATCGGCTCAGCGCAATGCCGAGCAGGTGGGCAAGACGGTGGAGGTGCTCGTTGAAGGCTATAGCAAACGCTCGCGCGACCAGCTCTTCGGCCGCACTGAGCAGAACCGCGTCGTGGTCTTCGACCGCGGACAGCACCACATTGGTGACCGAGTCCGCGTGAAGATAACCTCTAGCAGTTCGGCAACACTCAAAGGCACAGAATGTAATTAACAAGTATAAAGCTAACGCCTTCCAAAACTATAACCGATGAAAAAGAAAAAACATAGAATCTTCGGTCGCATGCAGTGGCTCACCTCATGCATCAGCACCACGCTGGTATTGCTGCTCCTCGGCCTCGTGGTGCTCTTCGGTCTTTCGGCACGCGAGCTGTCGAAGAGCGTGAAGGAGAACTTCACCGTAACGTTGTTGCTCGACGACGACCTCGAGGAGACCGATGCGCGCGCCTTCCAAAAACGACTTGACACGCAGCCCTACGCACGCGCCACCACGCTCATCACCGCCGAACAAGCCTTGAAAGAGGAGAGCGAGCGCATGGGTACTGACCCAAGCGAATTCCTCGGTGGCGACAACCCATACACCGCCAGCATCGAGATGAACGTGATGGCCGACTACGCCTGCACCGACAGTCTGCTCGCCATCACCCGACAGCTCAAGAGCCTCTGGCAGGTGGCTGACGTCGTCTATCAGCGCGACATCATCGACAGCCTCAATCAGACGCTGCGCAAAGCCACCCTCGTGCTGGCAGCGCTGGCCGTGCTGCTGATGATCATTTCGGTGGTTCTCATCAACAACACCGTGCGCCTCAGCGTCTATTCACGCCGCCACACCATACACACCATGCGTCTGGTAGGAGCTTCATGGAGCTTTATCCGCTGGCCGTTCCTCAAGCGCAGCCTCGGCATAGGACTCGTGGCAGCTATCATAGCCATTGCCCTGCTGCTCGCAGGCGTGCAATGGGCTGTGGCTCAAGACTCTTACATCGCCACCATCATCACACGCGAAACCGTCATCGCCATGGTTGTCACAGTGCTCTTGGCCGGCCTCCTTCTCACCTTCGTATGCACCTGGCTCAGCGTCGGCCACTTCCTGCGAATGAAGGAGAATGAAATGTATGAGTAAATACAGCCAAATACAACAACTCCCGTTTTTTATATACAATGGATAAGAAAAATTTTGCATTCGGACGAATGAACTTCATTTTGCTGGCCATCGGCGTGATTGCCGTGGTCCTCGGATTCATTCTTATGTCCGGTTCCGGTTCTACCGAGACAGAGTTCAACCCGGAGATATTCTCCGCATTACGCATCAAAGTGGCACCCGTCATCTGCTTCCTGGGCTTCGTATTCATTGGCTTTGCCATCATGTACAAGTCCCGAAAGGAAACGGACTGACACCGTCACGCCTAATCATAAAGCTACCATCAAATGAATAGTCTGGAAGCTTTGTTCATGGGCCTGCTTCAAGGCCTTACGGAATATCTGCCCGTGTCATCGAGCGGTCACCTCGCCATAGCCGCCGAACTCTTCGGTGTTGACGGCGAGCAGAACCTCACCTTCACCATTGCCGTTCATGTTGCCACGGTGTTGTCCACGTTGGTTATCCTGTGGAAGGAGATAGTATGGATCTTCAAGGGCCTCTTCAAATGGGACGGCTCACTCAACAACGAACAGCGCTATGCCTTGGCCATCCTCGTATCCATGATTCCCGTGGGCATCGTCGGTGTGTTCTTCAAGGACTACGTCGAGGAGATTTTCGGGGCAGGCCTGCTCGTCGTAGGCTGTTGCCTGCTGGTCACGGCCGCCCTCCTCATCTTCAGCTACTATGCCAAGCCCCGTTCTAAAGCTCACGTTTCGCTCGGCGACGCATTCGTCATAGGCCTGGCACAGGCCGTGGCTGTGCTTCCAGGCGTTTCACGCTCAGGCTCTACCATAGCCACCGGTCTCCTGTTGGGCAACCGCAAGGAGTCGCTGGCGCAGTTCAGCTTCCTCATGGTCATACCGCCCATTTTGGGCGAAGCGCTCCTGGACATCGTCAAGGCCGCCCACCAAGGTACCGACGCTGCCACAGCGGGCATAGGCCTCGTGCCTCTGGCCATAGGATTCCTCGCCGCCTTCGTCAGCGGTTGCGTGGCCTGTCGCTGGATGATCAACATTGTGCGTCGCGGCAAACTCGTCTACTTCGGCATCTACTGCGCCATCATAGGCGCTGCCGTAATAGCCTATTCACTCTTATGAATTTCGTAGAAGGAGAAATACTCTATATCGACAAGCCGCTGCGCTGGACTTCATTCGACGTGGTGAACAAAGTTCGATGGCTGCTCTGCCGACACCTGGGGACCAAGAAACTCAAGGTGGGGCACGCAGGCACCCTCGACCCCTTGGCCACCGGCGTGATGATAGTATGCACGGGGCGCGCCACCAAGCGCATCGACGAGCTGCAGGCGCAGACAAAAGAGTATGTCGCCACACTGCGTCTGGGCGCCACCACCCCCTCCTTCGACCTCGAACATCCCATCGACGCTTACTTCCCCACCGACCATATCACCCGTGAACAGGTGGAACAGGTCCTTCAAACATTCCTCGGACGCATAGAGCAAGTGCCCCCTACATATTCTGCCGTTAAGGTCGATGGCAAGCGGGCCTACGACCTGGCGCGCAAGGAGAAGGACGTGGAACTGAAACCCAAAATCCTCGTTATCGACGAGATAGAACTGCTGGAGTGCAAGTTGAATGAAGAACATAATACCCCTGTTTCCTCTGAAGGTAGCCCTTACTCTTCACTCCAAGGCGAAGCCGAGAAT
The DNA here is from genome assembly GCA_016286165.1 of Bacteroidaceae bacterium. GTDB lineage: Bacteria > Bacteroidota > Bacteroidia > Bacteroidales > Bacteroidaceae > Physcousia. The sequence continues at coordinate 31,990 of JAEESE010000005.1, forward strand.
CTGCACTCTTCACTCTCAGCCATACCCCGCACCGGAATGCGCAACAAAGCCTTCCTCACGGCACCCATCGACGCGCCCGAAGCCGACACCTATCCCAGCATTACCATACGCGTGGTATGCTCCAAAGGCACCTACATACGGGCCCTCGCCCGTGACATAGGCAAAGCCCTCGGCAGCGGAGCTCATCTCACCGCTTTGCGCCGCACACGCGTCGGCGGTGTCACCGCGGATCAGTGTCTCCCCATGGACACTTTCCCTGAATGGCTACAACAACAGGACATTGTAAAATCCCAAGCCGTCAACTAGTGAATTTAATTTCACCAATAAACCGTAGATCTCTTCTGTTGTAAGTAAATTCAATCGTAAATTGTCAAATTGTTAATCCCTCAAATTTCCAATATGAAGCTCTCCCAATTCAAATTCAAGCTCCCGCAGGAGCGCATTGCCCAGTATCCTATGCCTTTCCGCGACGATTGTCGCCTGATGGTCCTGCACAAGAAGAGTGGCGTGATAGAGCACCGCGAGCATTTCTACGACCTGCTCGACTACTTCGACGAGCACGACGTCTTCGTGTTCAACGACACCAAGGTCTTCCCCGCCCGTCTTGAAGGCAACAAAGAGAAGACAGGCGCCAAGATAGAGGTCTTCCTACTGCGCGAACTCAACCCGTCCATGCGCCTGTGGGATGTCCTCGTGGAACCCGCACGCAAGATTCGTATCGGCAACAAGCTCTATTTCGGCGAGGACGAGAGCATGGTGGCCGAGGTCATCGACAACACCACCAGCCGCGGCCGCACTCTGCGCTTCCTCTATGACGGTCCCCACGAGGAGTTCAAAGAGGCGCTCTACGCCTTGGGCGAGGCACCCCTGCCCCGTCAGATGATTACACGCAAGGCCGAGCCTCAGGACATAGAGGATTTCCAATGTGTCTTCGCTAAAAACGAGGGAGCCGTCACCGCACCCGCCTCCGGACTCCATTTCTCCAAGCACCTGCTCAAGCGTATGGAGATCAAGGGCATCGATATGACCTATATCACGCTCCACTGCGGACTCGGTAATTTCCGCGATATCGATGTCGAGGACCTCTCCAAGCACAAGATGGAGAGCGAGGAGATGCATGTGGGTGCCGAGGCGTGCAAGATGGTGAATGCCGCTAAGGATGCCGGCCATAGGATATGCGCCGTAGGCACCACCGTGCAACGTGCCATCGAGACCGCCATTGGTGCCGACCTTCGCCTTAAGGAGTTCGATGGCTGGACAAATAAATTCATCTACCCGCCCTACGATTTCGGCATCGCCAACGCCATGGTAGCTAATTTCAACCTGCCCTACTCCACACTCCTCATGCTCACCTGCGCCTTCGGCGACTACGACCTCGTGATGACAGCCTACAAGGAAGCCCTGCGTGACAACCGTTACCGCTTCGGCACCTACGGCGATGCCATGCTGATATTGAGCGACTAAGCCGCTATAAACTGTCAACTATCATGGCAGACATCTATCTTAGTTTAGGCAGCAACCTTGGTGACCGCCACACCCTACTCCTGTCAGCTATAGAAGCATTGATAGAGCGTGTAGGGCGTCTCGTGGCATCATCATCGTTCATCGAGACCGAGCCGTGGGGCTTCCAAAGTAAACACCAGTTCATGAACGCTGTGGTGCTCATGCAAACAGAACTGTCGCCGCGCCAACTGCTCGCCGTCACCCAGGACATAGAGAAGCAACTGGGACGAACCGCCAAAAGCGAGGGAGGCGCCTACCACGACCGCCCCATTGACATCGACATTCTCCTCTACGGCGACCTGCACATCAACCAGCCCGACCTCATCATCCCCCATCCACGCATGCACCAACGAGACTTTGTCATGCGCCCGCTTAACGAAATAAGAGGGATCCACTAATATGAAACACATCCTCCTCACCATCCTTGCAGCTGCCACGCTCGTCGGCTGCACCGGCAGAGCCGAACAGTCGTCGGACGACTATATTGACGACGTAAAGACCGCACTCGCCGACGGCGGCACCATAGACCTCAGCAGGCTCCAGTGGACCCGCGAGCCCGCCGCCTATGAAGTCAAGGGCGACACCATCGCCATCACCACAGCCCCACACACCGACCTCTGGCAGCGCACTTACTACCATTTCCAAAACGACAATGCCCCCGTGCTGCAGATGACCACACGCGAGCCATTCTTCAGCTTCGTCGTCAAGACCGACTTCACCCAAAGCCACCACCGCTTCGACCAGTGCGGCATCGTTATGTATCTCGACAGCGAGAACTGGCTCAAAGGCTCCGTGGAATATGAGAACGAGGCTTTCCAACACCTCGGCAGCGTAGTCACCAACCAAGGTTATTCCGACTGGGCCACCACCGCCATCCCAGCCGATGTCAAGACTATGTGGTACCGTTTTTCGCGGCGCGAGGACGACTACTGCATCGAATGTTCCGCCAACGGCATCGACTTCAGTCAGATGCGCGTCTGCCACTTGTCGGCAGCAGCCAACGAGATAACCTTCGGTATCTACGCCTGCTCCCCCGAAGAATCCTCCTTCACCGCCTTCTTCACCGATATGAAGATTACCGAATGTGCGTGGAAGGCTCACGATGGGCAGCAACCTGATGAATAGACTACAACAATCACTAACCGTTTTCCAACACATACAGACGTGTAACCAGATACGACCATACGTACAGCCTAACATGACCAGTCGTGTAGCAAGATACGACTGGTCATATAGCAAGATTAAGCCGGCCTTATAGCATTATAAAGCCGGCTTAATTTATATATTATTCGCTGATAAAGACTCGACTATCACAATTTTAGCCCTGCACTTATCATGACTGAAGTCTGTAGTCTTTTTCGACAAAATATATTTTAAGCCGTCAAAGTCTTGTACAAGTTGAGACAGTCTGATACATAATAGTATAAATGTTGACAAAAAGTGCTTAAAAAGAGGAAAATATAGGTGGTGGAGGATATTATTTTCGGGTTTTGTTTTGGCGGAATAGGAATAAGTGTTATTTTTGCACCAAATAACTAACTAAACTTTGTTTCTGACTATGCGCATACTCATGACAATTGCCATCGCTCTGGCAAGCCTCGGCACAGTGCAAGCCAAGGACGTGAAGACCACGTCGGCTGGTTATCCCATCACTCCTGTTCCCTTCACGAGCGTGAAGGTGACGGACTCCTTCTGGGGACAGCGTCTGAAGGCCAGTCGCGAAGTGACCATTCCCCTGGCTTTCTCAAAATGTGAGGAGACTGGGCGCTACAAGAATTTCGAGAATGCTGCCACGCATATGAAGGACCCTTCGAAGGTGTTCAAGGTAAGCGGCTACAGTTTCGACGATACCGACCCGTATAAGACCATCGAGGGAGCAAGCTACCTGCTGCAGACCTATCCGGACAAGAAACTGGAGCGCTATTTGGACTCGGTGATAACCATCATAGGTTCGGCACAGGAGCCCGACGGATACCTTTACACGGCACGCACCCAAAACCCCGAGCACCCGCACGAATGGGCAGGCGATCGCCGCTGGGTGAAGGAGGAGGATTTGTCGCACGAGCTGTATAACCTGGGTCACATGGTGGAGGGTGCCATTGCCCACTACCAGGCTACCGGCAAGCGTAATTTTCTCGACATTGCCATTCGCTATGCCGACTGCGTTTGCCGTGAGGTGGGTCCCAACCCGGGGCAGGCCTGCGTGGTGCCCGGTCACCAGATTGCGGAGATGGCTCTCGCCAAGCTCTACCTGGTGACAGGTGACAAGAAGTACCTGGACGAGGCTAAGTTCCTGCTCGACTACCGCGGCAAGACGACCATAAAGAATGATTATTCACAGTCGCATAAACCCGTGGTGGATCAGGATGAGGCAGTAGGTCACGCCGTGCGCGCAGCATATATGTATGCCGGCATGGCCGATGTGGCAGCCCTCACGGGCGACGAGGGTTACATACACGCCATCGACGCCATCTGGGAGAATATTGTAGGAAAGAAGCTGTATATCACAGGCGGCATAGGTGCCACTAGCAGCGGCGAGGCTTTCGGCCGTAACTATCAGTTGCCTAATATGAGCGCTTACTGCGAGACTTGCGCTGCCATAGGCAACGTATACGTGAACCACCGCCTGTTCCTGCTCCACGGCGAATCGAAATACTACGACGTGCTGGAGCGCTCGCTGTACAACGGCCTCATCAGTGGCGTATCGCTCGGAGGCGACGGTTTCTTCTACCCCAACCCACTGGCCTCGATAGGTCAGCACCAGCGTCAGGCATGGTTTGGCTGCGCTTGCTGTCCGAGTAATATATGCCGCTTTATTCCATCGCTGCCGGGCTACGTATACGCGGTAAAGGATAATAATGTGTATGTGAACCTGTTCATGTCGAACACGGGTGAGGTAAGCGTAGGCGGCAAGGCGGTGAGCCTGACGCAGACCACCGAATATCCGTGGGCGGGCGACATAGCCATCAAAGTGGAGAAGAACGCCGCAGGACAGTTTGCACTGAAGATACGCATCCCAGGGTGGGTGCGCGGCAGCGTAGTGCCTTCGGATCTGTATGAATATACCGACGGCCAGCGGCTGGCTTACTCCGTGACAGTGAACGGCACGAAAGTAGATGCCACACCGACACCTGACGGCTACTGCACCATAGACCGACGCTGGAAGAAGGGCGACCGCGTGCTGGTACACTTCGACATGGAGCCGCGCACAGTGCGCGCCAACCACCGCGTAGATGCCGACCACGGTATGATAAGCATTGAGCGTGGACCTATTGTGTACTGCGCAGAGCACCCCGACAACCACTTCGACATCACTGGTTCGCTGATCAATCAGGAGCCCCGTTTCGAACTGGGCGACGCACAGATAGCAGACACACCGGTGAAAACCATCACCACCGATGCCCAGCTGCTCAACTTCGACAAGAGCGGACGCCTCACGGTGGAGGACGTCCACTTGACACTGATACCGTATTACGCCTGGTGCCACCGCGGCAGCGGCGCTATGCAGGTGTGGCTGGCACAAGACCTGTTGGCCACGACGCCTGCCCTGCCTGCCACACTGGCCTCTGAGAGCAAGGTGGAATCATCGTCACGTGTACCCTCGATATCAAGCCTCAACGATCGTCTGGTGCCGAAGAATGCCGACGACCGCAGCGTGCCGTACACCCACTGGTGGCCTAAAGAGGGCACTACGGAGTGGTTCTCGTACACCTTCCCGCAGGCTGCCACCGTGAGCTCAAGCACCGTATATTGGTACGATGACCAACCGTGGCAGGGCTGTAAAGTGCCAGACAGCTGGCGCCTGCTCTACCGCGATGCCAACGGCGACTGGAAGCCGGTGCCCAACCCCGACAAATATCCTACCGATAAGGGCGCTGCCTGCACCGTGAATTTCGACCCCGTAGAGACGACGGCCGTGCGCATAGAGGTAAAGCTGGCTGAGGATAAGTCGGCTGGAATATTTGAGTGGAGCGTGAAATAAAGAATAGCCCGCTTAGGGTAGGCGGTGAGAGTAGCCTCCTATAATCCCCCAGAGGATGAAAGGCGGTAATAATATCCTAACCGTTGCGAAGCATCTCCAACCACCCTAAGAGCACTAACCCATAACCGAGCCGAAGGCTCTCTAACCGCTGCAAAGCAGCAATTAAGAATGAGAAGATATTTAAGTATGTTGGCGGTGGCTACGATGGCGGTGATGCCATTGACAGCTACGGCACGCGAGCTGGTCGTGACACTTAAGAACGGACAGCGGGCGGCCTATCACCTTAGCGAGGACAACAAACAGACAGCCTGCATGACATGGACCGACGACGCCGTGGTGATAAACGGTGTGAGCTATCAACGCAACGACCTGCAGGAGATACGCATATACAAGGAACTGCCCGAAGGCGTAGACATCGTGGATGCCGTGCAAGGCATCGGCGTGGAGCCGACAAGTCCCGCTACGAACACGGTCTACGACCTCAGTGGCCGACGCCTGAGCACCGACGCCCGCGGTCAGGTAACGCTGCGCAAGGGTATTTATATCATTAACCACAAAAAAGTAGTGAAGCCATGAGAAAGACGATAATACTTTGCATTGCCGTGGTAACGGCCGTGGCTGCACAAGCGCAAAAGATTTGGGTACAGGGCGCCGACCGCTATACTGTGCCTAAAGGCTACGACATCAGCGAGGCAGACTCGATAGTGTTTCGCAACACGCAAATGCTCATCTATACCGCCGAAGGTCCACTCCGTTACACTTATTCGCGCGAGAAGATAATGGCCAACGATGCCGACTCGAGCCTCGCCTTCACTCTGGAAGAACCCGCCAACAAGCGCGTGATATGGAAGCCGACAACAAGCGACAACCAGTACAACAACGACTATACCAACCCCGAATCGCGCTGGAGCTTCAAACACTCGAAGGAGAGCGAGCACTTCATAGTGTACTGGGACAAGCAGTTCGGCGACAACCCCAATGCATCGTCAGTACCCTCGAACCTGCGCGTGGATGTGGACGATCTGCTGCAGAAGGCAGAGAAGTTCTACGACACCAATGTGAACAAACTGGGCATGGCTATCGAAGGTGAGTCGCAGGTGGACAACTACAAGCTCATCATTCACATACTCTACCAGACCGAGTGGCTGGCAACAGGCTCGGGCTATGATGATAAGATAGGCGCCCTGTGGGTGAACCCCTCAACCTGTAAACCCGTAGGCCACACGATAGGTCATGAGATAGGTCACTCGTTCCAATATCAGGTGGCATGCGACCACCGCCTCAACGGCGTAGGAGCCTATACGCAGCGCGGCTGGCGCTACGGTTTCGGAGCCAACGGCAGCGGCGGCAACGCCTTCTGGGAGCAATGTGCACAATGGCAGGGTTTCCAAGACTATCCGTCGCAGGTTTTCGGCTACGACGTAACGGTGTGGCAGGCCAACTACCACCGCCATTTCTGCCACGAATGGATGCGTTACGCCTCGTATTGGTGGCAGTACAGCCTCACCGAGAAACACGGCTATAATGCTTACGGCCGCCTATGGCGCGAGAGCCGCTATCCCGAGGATCCGCTCGAGACCTATACTCGTCTCTTCTGCGGCGGCGATTGGAAGGCATTTTGGGACGACTATTTTGACTACTGCACGAAGTTGCAGAACTACCAGTTTGCCGACATACACAAGTACATAACATCTAATTACGGCGCTCGCAACTATAAGACACAAATGTATCTCTGCGACGATGACTACTGGCAGGTAGCTTATGCCAGCTGTCCGGAGACGGCAGGCCTCAACCTGATTCAGGTGACGGGCCACAAACAAGGCGAGCCGGTAACCGTGCATTTCAACGCCTTGAAGCCAGGCGACGCGCTCCACGCCTCAGACCCCGGCAAGGCGTTCAACGGCGACCCCTTAGCAAGTGAAAATGCAAACAAATACACCAAGGTGACGAAGTACAACACCGCAGGCAAGGTTGCCGACCGCGCCTTCCGCATAGCCTTCGTGGCAGTGCTCTCCGATGGCACCACAGGCGGCAACACGGTGGTGTCGGAGCCTATGGACATCGAGGCCGACGGCACGCTCACCTGGACTGTGCCCGCCAAGACTATACGCCTGGCGCTGCTCGTAGTGCCGACACCCAAGACCTACAACCGCCACGCTTGGGACGAGAAGGACAGCAACGACGCTCAATGGCCTTATCGTGTTAAGTTTGAAGGTTGTAAGCGTGCTAACTGACAACAAAATACTAAATCATAATTATTACCAACCAATTATTAACGCTTATGAAAAAGTTATTTACTCATTTCATGGCTCTCATCGCTTGCCTATGCGTGAGCATGAATGCCAATGCGCAGTTCAGCGCAACGATTGAGGACTACCCCACCAGCGACTGGAGCTGGAAAGGCCATGACTTCAGCCTTGCCGAGGTAGCTACCGCTCTTGGCACTGACGCCGCCACACTCGTGGCCGGCCTCGATGCCTGGATGCAGGAAGAGGCTCCCACGGAGTTCCTCTACCAGACTTCCGACTTCGTTCCCACATCGCTCGCCGACTATGCAGCCGCCGACCGCGGTTTCTGGATGACGCTCGATGGTGTACCCCATCTTTGGGACGACAAAGACGAAGCAGGCAACCAGTTGGTAAGCATCTACAATCACTTCGCATGGGATGCCGAAGCAGGTACCTTTACAGTTGGTATCGGGCAGCGCGCCGACGCCCTTGCTGCCGGTGCTGAAGGTCATGCATCACTGGTGGTGGCTTTCAACGGAAAGAAGGCCACCTTCGACATCACATTTAAGGTAATTGAGAAGCCCAGCCCTGAAATCGACCTCGCATCACTTGTCGTGCTCAGCGAAGCCACAGTGAACCTGCCTCAGTATCAAGGTTCTAGCACGAAGCAGGAAATCGACCTGACTGGCATTGCCGCAATGATTGGCACCACCGATGAAGATCTTGCCGCGAACCTCGGCAGCTACCTCTACACAAGTGCCATGGAACTCCGTGGCGAAACAGAAGAAAGCCAAAAGCCTTACCTGAATGGTAAAGTTACCAACGAGACATCAGCAAACGGCATAGGCTTCTGGTTGGCTTCCGTCTGGGACGACGAAAACGAAGCTTTCTCTCAGCAAACCGCACGCTGCATTTGGGGAACTCACGCAGCTTTCCGCACCATGTATGCCGAGCAGTTCAGCTATGACGCTGCCACGCACAAACTGAGCTTCACCACAGGCTTTGAGAATGCAAACCTCGAATTAGGAACCAAGACCATCTTCGACCTATACTTGGTAAAGGGAGTTATGGCGTATCACATCACTAATATTATGACGATGACCGAAAAGCCTTACGTAGATCCCAGCGAGTTTACGGAAGTAGGTTCAGAGGACGTTGATGCTGAGTTTGACTATCTCGGAGGAACTTATGAGCTTGGCACTATAAGCATCGACTTGGATGCCGTGCTCACTCTGCTCGAGTGCGAAGCTGCTGATATTAAGTCTTACGCTTTATCGGATGCCGAAGGTAATATGTCGGATGACTACGACGTTGCCAATGACGGCTTCTGGTTCAACGCTGAGGGCTATGTATGTAAATGGGCCTCAGGCTACTTCTTTGCCGGTCCTACTGCACAGTACGGCTGGGGCGAATGGATTGTAGGTCAGCACCCCGACAAACAAGAGAACGCAGCTAATCCCGTTTACACCACCAAGATATTCCTTGTCAATGGTAATAAGTACTTTACCATCAACTTGAAGGTTACTATCAAGGCAGAAGATCAGGGTGAAACGGTGCCTATGGATCAGTGGGAAAGTGTTGCAACATGGAACGTTTCAACACAGACAGAGGTTCGTGGCGACCACGAAATTGTTAATGACCAGTCCATAGACCTTGATGAGTTAGAGTCCCTCATCGGAACATCCAGACCGAAACTTTATGCTCTGGCCCTGACAGAAAGCGGCACTGAGTTCACGAAGGATTACACTTGCACTCCATATCCCGGTTTCTGGACATCCGACGACGGCTATCGCACAGTCTATACCGGTGGTGATCCCAAAGTAGGTTACTGCTATGGTGCCGACGGTACATTCGACTTCTATCAGATTCCTAATGGACATCAGGACGGTTTTGTATGGAAAGGCAAATGCTTCCTCGTCAACGAGAGCAATGGTAAGTATGTCACCATCAACCTCACCGTCATTTTCGGCGAAGCTGCTAATGTAGAAGAGGTAGCGAGCATTGACATCAACGTGCCCGTCGACAACACTGATATCGATGTCGACTTCACCGAAGCACTCGCTGCTATGGAGCTTGAGAGCGCAGGCGACCTTCTGGGCACTAACCTCCGCGCCATCCTCGAGGACGGCCAGTGGAGCGAGCTGATGCCCACAATGGAAGGTGCCGGCATCAAAGCCAACGGCGGCATGGATGTAAGCGCTACGTTGTCTGAATCAATCGTCTTCATCTATCCTAACGTAGGTTCGGACCCCAACACTATGACGTTGACTATTGAGGAAGGCTCTGTGGCATTTGAAGGCCAGCCCGTGAAGAGCAAGCTCGCCTTCGACTACGAGTACGAAGAAGGTAAGTTCAAGCGCATCCTCCTCAACCTGACCATCATGGACAAGGAAACCTACGACGGCGTCAAGGCCATTGACGTTGCCACAGGCGATGCCAAGGCTTATGACCTCGCTGGCCGTCGCGCCGACATGAGCCGCAAGGGCATCTACATCCTCAACGGCAAAAAGGTTGTTAAGTAAGGCTCAAGAGCTTTATAATAAAGAAAAGGAGTGCGCCACGATTTGTGGCGCACTCCTTTTTTGTTGACGTAAAATTTGTAAGTGATGTCGCTTTTCCACTCCTCTTTCTACCTGTTGAAAAGATGCATGACGTTGGCGGGCGGGCGTTGGGCGAGAAGCTCGCCGCGCATGAAATCCATAGCGGGCGCCACATAAGCGAAATAACGCTGGTAGCCCTCGCAGAGGTAGTTTTGATGCTTATCGCCATCGGCACCCGTCACGAAACGGTTACGTGGACATTCACCATGGCAGGCGAAGAGCCAGCGACACTTACGGCAGCGCTGCGACAGAGCATCGCGCTTATCGCGCCCGAAAGCCTGCTGGCGATCACTGCTCAACAGCGTGAGCAACGGCGTTTCGCGAATATTGCCAAGGCGATAATCCGGGAACACGAAGTGATCGCAAGAGAAAACCGAGCCGTCGGCCTCTATAGCCGCAGCATGACCACACGTGCGGGCCATAGTGCAGACGCCAGGCTCCACATCCATCCAACCGGCTAATGTCGCATCAAAAATCTGAACAAAGACCTTGCCAACATCATGACGCACCCATTCGTCGAAGAGCGTACAGAGAAATGAGCCCCAAGTCTCTGGCGTGACGCTGTAAGGCGCGACCTGTCCGTTTTCACGCTCTACGACGGGTGTGAACTGAAGGTACTGACATCCTATCTCCTTGAAAAAGTGGTAGAAGGCTTCCGGCTCAAGGGCAGTAGCCTGATTGACGGTTGCCATCGCGTTCCACTCGACATCAAACTGTTTCAGCAATGCTATGCCGCGAAGCACCTGAGCATGTGTGCCACGACCTTGGGCATCGCGTCGATAGGCATCATGCAAATGCTCGGGGCCGTCGATACTTATACCTACTAGCCAGCCCTCATCGCGCAGGAAACGGCACCAGTCCTCGTTGAGCAGAGTGCCATTGGTCTGCAAGGAATTGTCGATGTGCCTACCGCCTGCATATTGTCGCTGCAGTTTCACCACACGTTTATAGAAATCGAGACCGCGCATAGTAGGCTCGCCACCATGCCAGGTGAAGAGAACGCTATCTGTGGTTTGCAGCTGGATATATTGCTTGATAAACTCCTCAAGCAGTTCGTCAGACATCACGCTCTGCGGTTTTGAAAGATAATAACAATACTTGCAGCGCAAGTTGCATGCCGAGCCTACGGGTTTGGCCATGACATACAAAGGACGTGAGAATGGGGAGAGCATAGGGGAATGAATGTCGCTGCGCGACGGTTAAGGGGTAAGGGAACTTTGTTCTGGTGAGAGCTGCTCTGCAGTGGTGAGAAGGAAGGAGAATTTATTTTCGGGCTTGGACTATGCGAGGACGGTCGAACTGATCGTCGAAGACAATGGCGTCGGTGTAGCCGCTGTTGAGGAAGAGCTGTTGAGTATCTCCAGCAAGGGCGGTGTTCACTTCCACGAGGACGGTGCCTCCTGATTTCAAGCACCGCTGCCCGATATCAGCTATGGCGTGATAAAAGAGAAGGGCATCATCGTCGGGCACAAACAGGGCGAGGCCCGGCTCATGGTCCAGGACATGCCGACTCATCTCTGCCGCCTCACATTCACGAACATACGGCGGGTTGGACACGAGGACATCGAAAAATAGGTCAGGCTTATCGGGCTGTAAAGCCGACCTAATCGGGCTATTTGGCCGACCTAATTCGGCGATTAGCTTGGCCTTGTCTGGCTGAAGGACGTCGCCCTCAAGGAAACTGACATTGTCAGCTCTTAAGTCATGAGCGTTCTCGCGTGCCACGGTGAGCGCCGACAGGCTTATATCCACTCCGACGACATTAGCCGCAGGCAATGCCAGAGCCACAGCAATGGCTATGCAGCCACTACCAGTACAGAGGTCGAGGACATTAAACGACGGCTGCTCGACATCGTAGCCGAAGGCACTCTGCGCCCGTGCACTCTGCACTACGCGCCCGACCAAATCCTCTGTTTCAGGGCGAGGGATAAGAACATCAGGCGTAACGCGGAAGCGGTGACCGCCGAAGGAGGCGTAGCCCAAGACATACTGAACGGGCTCGCCCTGCACGAGTCTGGCCGCAATTTTTTCGAAATCATTGCGCTCATCTCGTGATAAAGTAGTACCTTTGCCGAGCAAAAGGTCGGTTTGCGAGAGCCCGAAGCGCTCTTCCATGACCAGCCGCACCACTGCACGAGCCTCGCCAGCACCATAGATCGGCGTCAATAGCTTTATAAGTTCGACGTGATTCATGGTGCAAAGGTAAGAAAAGTTTAGGGATTAAAGATTAAAGATTAAAGAAAAAAGGAAAAATAATAGCCCACCGTGGGCTTTAATCAAAGGAATGACTATCGACGAGAAATATATGGCAAGATGCCTGCAGCTGGCACGCCACGGCGAGCTGACCACTGCGCCGAACCCCATGGTGGGAGCTGTCATCGTGCACAACGGGCGAATTATCGGTGAGGGCTGGCACCGCCGTTACGGAGGTCCGCATGCCGAAGTGAACGCCGTGGCTTCAGTACGTCCCGAGGACGAACGGCTGCTGACTGAAGCCACCATCTACGTCAGCCTTGAGCCCTGTTCACACTGGGGTAAGACACCGCCATGTGCCGAACTGCTTGTGAGGAAAGGCTTCAACCGTGTCGTCGTCGGCAGTCTCGACCCTAACGAGAAGGTGGCTGGACGTGGCATCAAGCGTCTGCAGGAGGCCGGTATAGAGGTCGTTGTTGGCGTGCTCGAAGACGAATGCCGATGGCTGAACCGCAAGTTCATGACCTTCCATCGTCTGCACCGCCCATATATCACGCTGAAATGGGCCGAGAGTGCCGACGGATTCATAGACCGGCATCGCGAAAGCTTTGCCGACGGTCCCGCCGTTCATTTCTCCACACCTTGGACGCAAATGTTGGTGCACCGCCTGCGTGCCACACACGAAGCAATTCTAGTGGGACGAAGGACCTGGGAACTCGACCGCCCAAGCCTAACCACAAGGGAATGGCCGGGACGGAGTCCAGAACGGTTGATACTAAGCCTCACCCACAGCCCCTCTCCAAAAGGCGAGGGGGGTGTATACCACAAGCAAGAGGAAAGTCTTTTTCATAGAGTAACCACTCCCCTCGCTAGTTGGGGAGGGTCTATGGGTAAGCCTGGTGATGAGGCTGTTCCTTACCAGTCCATTTTGGTTGAAGGCGGCGCTCAAACTTTGCAATCGTTCATCGATGCCGACCTGTGGGACGAAGCCTATATTGAGCGCTCAGACATGGTCTTAGGTGACGGAGTAAGGGCTCCGAAATTGAAAAGAGACCTAAAAGGACGCCCCGTTCACGTTAATTTTGCCTAATAAATAGCAGAAAAAAGATTTTTTAAGACTTACTGCTTCGCGCGCGTCACCTTTTTATGTACCTTTGCACCCACTTTGATAATACCTTCGATAAATGAAGCATCTAACATATACCCTAGTCGCGCTGTTTACCATAGCAGCCACTTTTGTTGCATGCAAGAGCGACGACGACGTTGAATACAGCAGCGACTGCTATATTAAGTCCATGGTGCTGGGCAATCTTTCACGCACAATTCATTCCACGACATCGGACGGCAGAGACACTGTGTACAATGTCACACTTACCGGTTCCGCGTTCCCCATGGCCATAGACCATGTTGCAGGCACCATCAAGAATGCCACACCGCTGCCCATTGGCACAAACATCAGTGCCGTGACCTCCACGGTTACGTCGCAAGGCATGGTAGTTTATGCCCATGCCAACGACACCACGATGTGGACACAGTTTAATGCCAAGGACACGCTGGACTTTTCTAAGCCCTACATCTTCCGTGTGATTGCGTCCGACGGCGACAGCTATCGCGACTACAACGTCAGCCTCAGTGTTAGACAAGACGATGCCGACAAGTTTACCTGGACCACCCTCGCCACCGTAAAGGGCCTGACCTCTCGCAAGACGGTCAAGATACTGAGCCTTGGAGCGAAGCCCGTGATATTCAGTTCGACTGATGACGGCATCTATATAGCCAGGGCCAACGGCAGTGAAGCTGCAACCAGCCAAGCTGCCGCAAACTGGAGCGAAGCACGATGCGAAGGTCTGCCGGCTAATGCCGATGCCAATTCTGCCGTGGCTTACAACGGCGAGTTTTGGATGACAAGCACTGACGGCCGCCTCTTCCGCTCGACCAACGGCATCATTTGGAATGAGGAAGAAAAGAAGGGAAGTCCCTCCACCACTCTTTTTGCAGCCTCAGCAACAGCCCTTTACGCCTCTGCAGCATCCGACGAAGGGGCCGTAGTGGTAAGCTCAACCGATGGCATCGCATGGCAACAGCAGCCTACAGAAAAGGCGTTTGCGGGAAAGGTGATAGCTTCGACAGCTTACACCCAGCCCAACGGCAACCGGCGCGTGCTCATCGCTACTGCCCGCGACGGCAGCGCCACGCTTGACACATGGAGCCTGCTCGAAGGCACCAAGGAGGGCTGGACCCTATTCTCAGACGATGAACTCAACACCAACCTCCTCACGAATGCCGAACCGCTGAATATCGTGTACTACAACAAACAGCTCATCGCCTTCACCCCCGATGGCATACTGATAAGCGAAGACAATGGTATCAACTGGAAAGACGAGAGCAAGATAAATTTGCCCGCTGATGATATCACTCCGCGCTCGGCCGTAGCCCAAGGCGAATACTTATACATCCTGAACAACGACCAGCTGTGGCAAGGCAGACTCAGCAGCTACAGCGAGTGAAACGTCGAGGATTGAGAAACAGACACTGATAAACAATAAAACAAAATAGAGTGCGTTACCTATTAGCCTTGCTCTCGGCCTTGATACCAGTCCTCAGCGCTCAGGCGCAGGACGGCGAGCTGCTGGAATACCAGCAGGAGATAGGCGGTGGCGTAGGACTGATGAGCTACATCGGAGATGCAGGCGGCGGCCTGCTCAAGAGTCCGGGCGTGATGGGAACACTCATCTGGCGGCGCAACCTCAACAGCCGAATGGTCGTGCACACCGACGTAGGCTTTGGCAAGATACGAGGCAACAGCCACGGCCACTTCTTCCCGACCGACCCTCACAGCCACACGCCCGAAGGCGGACAGACGGCACCGGACATTCGCTTCAACAGAAGCCTGGTAACTGTAGGGGCACAGTTTGAGTTCAACTTCCTTGGCTACGGCATGGGAGCCGGATACAAAGGCCTGCACCGCTGGACGCCATATCTGTTAGCCGGAGCAGGAGCAACAATGGCCACTGGCGGAGGCGGCTCAGCAGCCGGAGCACTACACATCCCACTGGGCTTCGGATTTCGCTACAAACTGCGGCAGCGCCTTAACATAGGCCTCGAGTGGAGCTTCAATTTCACCACCTCGGACCGCCTCGACGACAGCGCCGATCCCGTGAAACTCGCCGACCCGTACGGCATCAAGAGCGGAATGTTCAAGAACAAGGACTGCTTCACACGAACTTTCCTGTTCCTCACCTACGACATATCGCCCAAATATCGGAAATGCAACAACTAAAGGTTCATAACAATAAAAACTTCTATAACTGATACAACGATGGAACTCGACCTCAAAAAAATACCTCAGCACATTGCCATTATCATGGACGGCAACGGGCGCTGGGCCAAACAACGCGGGCTGCCACGCACGGCAGGACACGTGGAAGGCGTAGAAGCCGTGAAGCGCATCACCGAAGAGTGTGTGCGCCTCGGGGTTAAGTTCCTGACGTTGTACACCTTCTCCACCGAGAACTGGAACCGTCCGGAAGAAGAGGTAGGCGCCCTGATGGGTCTCGTGCTCTCGAACCTCGAAGAGGAGATCTTCATGAAGAACAATGTGCGATTCCGCGTCATCGGCGACATCAAGCGTTTGCCAGAAAACGTTCAGCAACGCCTGTGGCAGGTGATGGAACACACAGCCGACAACGATGCCATGACAATGGTAGTGGCGCTAAGCTACAGTGCGCGTTGGGAGATTACAAAAGCCGTCAAGGATATCATCTGGGAAACGAAGAAGACAAACCTCACGATGGCTACCATCGACCCGGAAGAAATCAACGAAGAGACTATCGCTCAACACCTTGAGACATATTTCATGCCTGACCCCGACTTGCTCATACGCACTGGAGGCGAGCAGCGCATCAGCAATTACCTGCTTTGGCAGATAGCTTATTCCGAGCTCTATTTCTGCGACACCTTCTGGCCTGACTTCGACGAGGCAGCACTACACACAGCCATTGCCGATTTCCAGCAACGCGAGCGACGCTACGGGAAGACCAGCGAACAGGTACAATCACAGGCTGAAGCCCAGCCAGAAGCTCCCTCAAAGGAGTAAGTTCTCTTTACAATAGTTAATAAACAATGAATAAACACCTTCCATATAGAATCCTAACCATTCTTCTACTCTGGTATGCACTGCCCTCTCCCTTCAACAAAGGAACGGGAGAGAAGCTCTTCGCTCAAGTCCAGGAACACATAGTGCGTCCCACTATCGACTACGCTCGCACACCGGCACAATACTATATCGGTGGCATCACCGTGGACGGCGTCAAGAGCTATGACGACTACGTACTCATAGGCCTGTCGGGACTATCGAAAGGACAACGGATCACCATCCCAGGCGAAGAAATCAGTAAGGCCATTCGCCGCTATTGGAAACACGGGCTCTTCAGCAATGCCTCAATAAGCGTAGACAGCCTCG
Organism: Bacteroidaceae bacterium; assembly: GCA_016286165.1. Lineage (GTDB taxonomy): Bacteria > Bacteroidota > Bacteroidia > Bacteroidales > Bacteroidaceae > Physcousia. Next base: position 48,958 of record JAEESE010000005.1, read on the forward strand.
TCGGCGACTCGGCATACCTGCATATCCAATTAGCCGTACGCCCCCGTATCTCACAGATCAACTACAACGGCGTGAAGAAAAGCGAGCGCGAAGACCTTGAGACAAAGCTCGGACTGGTGAAGGAAGCACAACTGACTCCAAACATGCTCGACCGTGCACGCATCTGGGGTAAGAAATATTTCGAAGACAAGGGCTTCAAGAACGCAGAAATCCTTTTCGAGCAGCACGACGACCCAAGCGACCAAGGGCGCGTGATACTCGATGTCAACGTGGACAAGAAAGAGAAGGTAAAGGTGAACAGCATCACTGTCGATGGCAGCAGCGCCCTGACAATGAAGCAAATCAAAGGCTCGCTCATCAAGAACGGCGCGTTCAAGAAGACTCACGAGAAAGGCCTCATGAGTAGTTGGTTCCGTTCCAAGAAATTCATCGATGAGAAATGGAAGGAAGATAAAGACCGCCTCATCACAAAATACAATGAGTTCGGCTACCGCGATGCCCGCATCGTGACCGACAGCGTAGTTCCTCACGACGAAAAATCAGTGGACATTTACGTCAAGGTAGAAGAAGGGGAAAAGTACTATGTCCGAAACATCGACTGGGTCGGCAACACTATTTACACTACCGAGGCCTTGCAAGAGAGATTGCGCATGAAGAAAGGCGACGTCTACAATCAGACGCACTTGATGAAACGCATCAAGGACGACGACGACGCTATCGGCAACCTTTACTACAACAACGGTTACCTGTTCTACAACCTCACACCTGTGGAAGTTAACATCGTAGGCGACAGTGTAGACCTGGAAATGCGTATTGAAGAGAACCAACAGGCTTACATCAACCGAGTAATCATCACTGGCAACGACCGTGTTTACGAGGAAGTAGTGCGCCGTGAGCTGCGCAACAAGCCTGGCGACTTGTTCAACAAATCGGCTCTTGAACGCTCATACCGTGAAATTGCTTCGATGGGACATTTCGATCCTGAAGCCATCAAATACGACCTGAAGCCCGACCTCGACAATGGTACCGTGGACCTTGAATGGGATCTGACGCCCAAGAGCAATGACCAAGTAGAGTTCTCGCTCGGTTATGGTCAGACGGGTGTGATAGGAAAGATAGGCCTCAAGTTCAGCAACTTCTCGCTCGCCAACCTTTTCGCCAAGAATGGGCTGCGGCGCGGCATCATGCCCCAAGGCAACGGCGAGACGTTCAGCATCAGCGGACAGACCAACGGACGCTACTATCAGGCTTACTCCATCAACTACCTCAATCCCTGGTTCGGAGGCAAGCGGCCTAACTCACTGCATTTCTCGGCCTTCTTCTCAAAGCAGACCGACGTGAGCGACCGCTACTACAACTCCGCTTACTACAACTCCTACTACAACTACCTCTACGGCTACGGCTCCAGCTATGGCAACTACTACGAGAATTTCTACGACCCCGACAAGTTCATCAAGGTCTATGGCTTCACACTCGGCTGGGGTAAGCGCCTCTCGTGGCCTGACGACTATTTCCAGTTGTCGGCCGACCTGAGTTACACCCGTTACTCGCTTAAGGACTGGGAGTACTTCATGATATCCAACGGCAACTGCAACAACGTCAGCCTTAACATCAACCTTGCACGTACATCCACCGACAACCAGATATACCCTCGCAGCGGTTCAGAGGTGCTCTTCTCGGCAAGCCTCACGCCGCCTTACTCGCTCTTCGACGGCCGCGACTACGCTAATCTGGCTAACAATCCTCAGGCCAGCAATTATCAGGATCAGCTTAAGAGCAAATACCAGTGGATTGAATATCACAAGTGGAAGTTCAAGGCCCGCACATTCACAGCACTCACAGGCCACAACAAATGTCCAGTGCTAATGACACGTATCGAGTTCGGTATCCTCGGGCACTACAATAAGCATAAGCGCTCGCCCTTCGAGACCTTCTACGTCGGCGGCGACGGCATGAGCGGCTACAGCTACAACTACGCTACCGAAACAATCGGTCTGCGCGGCTACGACAACGGTTCGCTAACGCCACGCGGATACACAGGCTATGCCTACGACCGCTTCACAGTGGAGCTCCGCTACCCGTTCATCCTCGGCAACTCTACTAACATCTATGGCCTCACCTTCGTCGAAGGAGGTAATGCATGGAACGACATCAAGAAGTTCAACCCCTTCGACATGAAGCGTTCAGCAGGCGTAGGCGTACGTATAATGTTGCCTATGGTTGGTCTGCTCGGTATCGACTGGGCTTACGGTTTCGACCGCGTCTTCGGCAGTAAGACATACGGCGGCAGCCAGTTCCACTTCATCCTCGGACAGGAGTTCTAATGTCAATCCTGAATTCATAATAAATCTTTAACGTTTAAACCCTCAAGAGTTACAACCATCCAACGTACAAAGGTTCCTCTCAACAAATGTCACGGATACTGCGACATCGCAGCCCTAACAATAACAGCAAAAACAATCAACACACTTTAGAAAATGAAAAAGTTATTCACTATCTTACTTGCAGCCTGCGCCCTCGGTGTGGCTCAACCAGCTGCAGCTCAGAAGTTCGTGCTCGTAGACATGGAATACATCCTCAAGAACATACCAGCCTATGAACGTGCTAACGAGCAACTGAATCAAGTATCACGCAAGTGGCAAGCCGAGATTGAGGCCCTCGCCACCGAAGCTCAGAACCTTTACAAAGCCTATCAGGGCGAAACGGTGTTCCTCAGCGCCGAGCAGAAGAAAGAGCGCGAGGCTGCCATCGTGGCCAAGGAGAAGGAAGCAGCCGACCTGAAGAAGAAATATTTCGGTCCGGAGGGTGAACTCTTCAAGAAGCGCGAAAGCCTGATGGCACCTATCAACGACGAGATCTACACCGCTGTGAAGGATATCTGCGAAGCCAAGGGATACAGCCTCGTCCTCGACCGCGCCTCAGATGCCGGTATAATCTTCGCATCACCTAAGATTGATATATCTGCAGAGGTGCTCCAAAAGCTCGGCTACGGCTATTAAGCAACAAAGAAACATCAAACTCAAAAAACAAATAATCTTTTAAAACGAAAATGAAAAAAGCATTGATCATCGCCCTCCTGCTCGCTCCTATGAGCATGATGGCACAGAAGTTCGGACACTTCAACTCGTCAGAATTAGTACAGCTCCTTCCAGAGTGGACAACGGCTCAAACCGAGCTCCAGACACTCGCAAAGCAGTATGATGATGACCTGAAACGCATGCAAGATGAATTACAGAAGAAGGCTGATGAGTTCCAGAAAGAGCAGGCTAATCTGCTTGAAAACGTCCGTGCACGCCGCGAGCAAGAACTCAACGACCTCTATCAGCGTGTTATACAGAGCAGGGACGACAACGAGCAGGCTTTCAAGAAGGCTCAGGCCGAAAAGATGCAAGCCATCTCCGAGAAGATAACGGCCGCAGTGAAGAAGATCGGCGACGAGGGAGGCTATGTTTACATCATGGACATCACCGCTGGCATTCCCTATATCAGCGAAAAGCTTTCTACCGACGTCACTCCCGAGCTGAAGAAGGCCCTCGGTATCTAATTCCTTTAGGAACGATGAACGAGTGAACGATGAGCACAACCGCAACAGTGTGTTCATCGTTCACGACTCATCGTTCTTTTGTTTATTGTTCACAACATGAAACAGTTAATAACACTACTCTTTGCCCTGCTGCCATTCACCGTTTCCGCTCAGGAACAGGTACGGGTACCGCAGTTCGGCTATCTCAGCTATAATACTGTATTCCAGAGTATGCCCGAATACAAGCAGGCTCAAGCCGACTTCGCTGCACTCAAAGCCAAGTATGATGCCGAGGCCACCCGTGCCGAGGAAGAGTTCCAGCGTAAGTTTACGGAGTTCCTCAACGGGCAGAAGGATTTCCCGCAGAGCATCATGCTCAAGCGTCAGGCCGAGCTTCAGGACCTCATGGATCGCAGTATCGCTTTCCGCAAAGAGTCTTCACGCTTGCTCGCCGAAGCTGAAGCGCGCATGCAGGCTCCTATCGCCTCGCAGCTCAACCAAGCCATCTACGAGGTAGCTGCCGAACGAGGCCTGATCTATGTCCTGAATACCGACGGCAATGCCGTGCCTTTCGTACATCCTCAGGTCGGGGTGGATATAACAGAAGCAGTGAAGCAGAAGCTTGGTATTAAGGAAGAGCAAGCCGAAAAGCCTCAGGAGGCTCAGGCTGAACAACAATCCAACGAGCAATGATAGGCATCTTCGATAGCGGTTACGGCGGACTGACGGTGCTGCGTTCCATACGCGAGCTACTGCCTCAGTACGATTATATATACTTAGGCGACAATGCACGCGCACCCTACGGCACGCGCTCCTTTGACCGTGTCTACGAATTCACCTTGCAAGCCGTGCGTCACCTCTTCGACATGGGATGCCCGCTAATCATTCTGGCATGCAACACTGCTTCAGCTAAAGCCCTTCGCACTATTCAGCAACATGATCTGCCGTCGATAGATCCTTCGCGCCGCGTTCTCGGCGTGATTCGTCCCACCGTAGAAGCTGTTGGCGACTTGACACAGACACGCCATGTAGGCATCGTGGCCACTACTGGTACCACCAACAGCAGGACTTATGAACTCGAGATGGCCAAAATGCATCCAGATATCGTCGTAACCTCACAGGCTTGTCCTATGTGGGTGCCACTTGTCGAGAACTATGAATTCGACGGGCCTGGCGCCGACTATTTCGTGCGACGCGACATAGAAACGTTGCTCACACGCGACCCTGCCATCGATACCATAATCCTCGGTTGCACTCACTTCCCGTTATTATATAATAAGGTACACGCGTACACGCCCGCGCACGTGAAGCTGATTTCACAGGGCGAGTATGTTGCACGAAGTCTTGCAGACTACCTCCGCCGTCACTCCGACATGGAACAGCGGCTGACTCGAGGTTCTATGGCTCGTTTCCTGACCACCGACGATGCTCAGACCTTCGCCTCTGCCGCTACGGTTTTTCTCGGTCAGGAGATTGTTGCAGAACAGATTTGCCTGTAAGCTAAACTAAACCTAAAATCTTGCAGATGAGCAGCACAAAGGCCGCGGACTTTCGATCCGCGGCCTTTGTGCTTGTTTTATAACTTTTCCTTATTTAGGCTGTTTGCCAATGTAGGCGAGGATACCACCATCCACGTACAAGATATGACCGTTCACTGCATTCGAAGCCTCGGAGGCAAGGAACACGGCAGGACCGGTAAGTTCCTGTGGGTCGAGCCAGCGGCCTGCAGGTGTCTTGGCGCAGATAAAGCTGTCGAAGGGATGACGGCTGCCGTCCGGCTGACGCTCGCGCAGGGGAGCTGTCTGAGGCGTTGCAATGTAACCGGGGCCAATACCATTACACTGGATATTGTACTCTCCATACTCGGAGCAGATATTACGTGTCAACATCTTCAGACCACCCTTGGCTGCAGCGTAAGCGCTCACCGTTTCGCGGCCGAGTTCGCTCATCATGGAGCAGATATTGATGATTTTACCATGACCTTTGGCCATCATGTCAGGCAGAACAGCCTTGGAAACTATGAAAGGAGCATTGAGGTCGATGTCGATGACGCGACGGAAGTCGGCAGCCTCCATCTCATGCATAGGCACTCGGCGGATGATGCCGGCGTTGTTGACGAGAATGTCAATTGTACCGACCTCTTCCTTAATACGCTTCACCAGTGCCTGAACAGCCGGCTCATCGGTAACGTCACATACATAGCCATGCACCTTGATGCCCTTCTCGGCATAAGCCTTGAGGCCACGGTCGACAAGTTCCTGATTGATGTCGTTGAAACAGATTGTTGCTCCCTGCTCAGCGAATGCGCTGGCGATAGCGAATCCAATGCCGTAGCTGGCACCTGTCACGAGGGCGACCTTTCCCTCGAGCGAGAAATTAAGATAAGGATTCATAGTCGTTCGATTTAAAAAATTAAAGGATTATACGTTTATTAGTTTCCTATTTCGCCCACAAAGGTAATAATTTTTTCATTGAAAGATGCTTAACATCTCATTTTTTTGCATAGAGATTTATTTTCCCTTAAGTATACGCTTGATACCATCGAGTTTGTTAAGAGCTTCGATAGGCGTTAGGGCATTGATGTCGAGCCCGAGAATCTGGTCGCGTATCTGCGAGAGCACAGGATCATCGAGTTGGAAGAACGAGAGTTGCATATGTCCTTCTTCGGGCAGGTTGCCTATCTTGGCACCTGTGCCGAGGCCGTCGCGGTCGGCACTCTGTTCGAGCTGATGAAGAATCGTTTCGGCACGACGTACTATATCCTGCGGCATACCTGCAAGACGTGCCACATGAATACCGAAACTATGCTCTGAGCCTCCAGGCTCGAGTTTACGCACGAAGATAACCTTGCCGCGCACTTCACGCACGCTGACATTGAAGTTCTTGATGCGTGCAAAATGCTTTTCCATCTCGTTGAGTTCGTGATAATGCGTAGCGAATAGAGTGCGTGCATGGCCTCGAGGCCCTTCGTGCAGGAATTCCACTATGGCCCAAGCTATTGATATGCCGTCGTAGGTCGATGTACCTCGTCCGAGTTCATCGAAGAGCACGAGCGAACGCTCGGAGATATTGTTGAGGATGTTCGAGGCTTCGCTCATCTCGACCATGAATGTGGACTCGCCTACACTTATATTATCCGATGCCCCTACGCGCGTGAAAATCTTGTCGACCCAGCCTATCCGTGCACTCTCCGCAGGCACGAAGCTGCCTATCTGTGCCATGAGAGTGATGAGAGCGGTCTGACGCAGCAGAGCGCTCTTACCTGCCATATTTGGCCCCGTGATTATGAGTATCTGCTGGTTGGCTGTGTCAAGGTGAACGTCGTTGGCGATGTAACGCTCGCCCGGAGGCATCATACATTCTATCACGGGGTGACGACCCTGACGTATGTCTATGTCCGTGGTGTCATCAACCACTGGACGAATGTATCTGTTTTCTGCCGCTGTCAAGGCGAATGAAAGCAGACAGTCGAGCTCGGCGACGAGGTGTGCGTTGCGCTGAAACTCCTGTGTGAAAGCCCCTACGGCAGTAACGAGTTCTGCAAAGATTTGACTTTCGAGGGCTAATATCTTATCCTCTGCACCCAGAATCTTCTCTTCGTATTCCTTAAGTTCCTGCGTGATATACCTTTCTGCATTGACAAGCGTCTGCTTGCGAATCCAGTCGGCAGGCACTTTGTCCTTATACGTGTTCCTGACCTCGAGGTAATAGCCGAAGACGTTGTTGTAGGCCACCTTCAGACTTTGTATTCCCGTTCGCTCAGCCTCACGCTGCTGCAATTCGATGAGGTAGTCCTTTCCGCCTGTGGCTATGCGACGTAATTGATCGAGTTCGGCATTTACGCCGTCGCGTATTACGCCTCCTTTCTGCAAGGTAAGAGGCGGATCTGGCATGATTTGCAAGGCTATGCGCTCGCGTATGTCAACACAAGGATTGAGCTTTTCACCGATTTGTTGCAGGTTGGGCTCATCGGAAGCAAGGCATGCCTCCCTTATAGGTTCTATAGCCTGCAGAGCCACGCGCAGAGCCACGAGGTCGCGGGGTGATACACGTCCAACGCTTACCTTTGACGTAATGCGCTCAAGGTCGCCAATCATGTGCAACTGCTCCACCAATATATCTCGGAATTCCGGGTTACGGAAATAATGCTCCACTACATCCAGGCGGGCATTGATCTTTTCGATGTCGCGCAACGGGAATACGAGCCAGCGACAAAGCATGCGTGCTCCCATGGGAGTTGTGGTGCGGTCGATGATATTTAGCAGCGAACGACCACCATCGTTCAAAGGTTGCAGGAGCTCGAGGTTGCGCACCGTGAACTTGTCAAGCCTCACGTAGCGTTCCTCTTCTATGCGCGTGATGCGCGTGATATGCGACAACTGAGTATGCTGCGTCAGCTCAAGGTACTGCATGATTGCGCCGGCGGCAATGACTGCAGCTCGCATATCATCGATTCCGAAGCCCTTTAGGTTTCGGACATGAAAGTGCCTGGTGAGTTTGTCGCGAGCGGTCTGCGAAGTAAAGACCCAATCATCCAGCTGGTAAGTAACATACTTTGTGCCGAAGCAGCCCTCAAACAAGCCCTTGCGACCTCGTTCGAAAAGGACCTCCTTAGGCACGAAATTGCCCATGAGCTTGTCCACATAATCGGCTGGCCCTTCGGCTACGAGCCACTCGCCCGTAGAGATATCAAGGAAACTGACGCCAACGAGGTCTTCCTTAGCAAAGTGGACGGCGGCGAGGAAGTTGTTCTCACGATGGTTGAGCACCGTGTCGGTAAGTGCCACACCGGGCGTGACCAGTTCGGTGATACCGCGCTTGACCAGTTTCTTTGTGAGCTTTGGATCCTCCAACTGGTCGCAGATAGCCACTCTACGACCGGCGCGCACAAGTTTGGGCAGGTAAGTGTCGAGGGCGTGATGCGGGAAACCGGCCATTGCCGTGCTCTCGTTTTCACGACCGTTATTACGTTTGGTAAGGGTTATGCCTAAGATGTCAGCCGCTTCAATGGCATCCTGCGCATAGGTTTCGTAGAAGTCTCCGCAACGGAATAGCAGAATAGCATCAGGATGCTTGCTCTTCAAGTCGAAGAACTGCTTCATCATAGGGGTTATCTCGGGCATAGGAATTAATTTATGAGATTAGAGATATAGAAAAACAAGACCGTATTTATTGGTTGTTCGGTCGCGACCGAACAACTGATATGACCGTATATAATGGGCCGCACATCTAGGACTTCGAGAGCGAGGACTTGGACTTGTGTTTCTTTTCGTCTTTTTGTTCTGTAGTTTCGCTTGTGTTTTCCTCGCTGTTTTGCAGCTTTGGATAACTGATTCGAGTGTGATATATTGTCTTGAGCTTTTCTTTAAAGACTTCCTTGGCTGTGCTGATGTCCTGGAACGTGATGGGACAATTGGCGAAGTGTCCTTCAGCCACTTGCGTATCAATGATTCGGTCTACAAGTTCGGCAATGCTTTCCTCGGTATACTCCTTAAGTGAGCGCGCCGAAGCCTCAACGGCATCAGTCATCATGAGGATAGCCTGCTCGGCAGTAAACGGGTCAGGACCTGCATAGGAGAAGGAAGAATAGTCGATAACCTCGTCCGGGTGCTGGTTTTTGTACGTGATATAAAAGTACTTAACAAGTCCCTTGCCATGGTGAGTCGAAATGAAATCGCGAATAAAACGCGGCAACTCATGACGGTCGGCAAGCGTCTCGCCATCGGCAACATGACTGATGATGATGCGGGCACTCTCCTTGAGGTCTAAATTATCGTGGGGGTTGATACCTCCTGCTTGGTTCTCTGTGAAGAAAGCGGCGTTCAGCATCTTACCTATATCGTGATAAAGGGCTCCAGTACGCACAAGCTGTGCCTTGGCACCTATCTTCAAAGCCACCTCTGCAGAAAGATTTGCCACCTGCATGGAATGCTGGAATGTGCCAGGTGCCACCTCAGATAGGCGACGCAACAACGGACGGTTGACATTGGAAAGCTCAACGAGCGTGACATTGCTGGTAAAGCCGAACAGACGCTCAATGAGGTACATCAACGGATATGCAAAGACAACGAGCACGCCCGAGATTACAATATGCTGGTAGATGGTAAAGTCAACACGAGTCAAGCTGGTGTCACCCAAAAGCTGACGGCCGTGGAGGAAGTCAAGGCTGGCATAAACGACAAGCATCGTTGCCGTAGAGTATATGGCTGTTCGGAAGATTTGAGAACGTTCCGAAAGCTCACGGAGAGTGTACACGGCTACCAAGCCGCCCATGAGTTGCGTGGCAATGAACTCGAAAGGATAGCGGAGTGATACGGCACAAAGCAGTACTGAGCATACATGAGTAAAGAAGGCTGTGCGAGAATCCATGAACACACGGACGAACACAGGCAACATTACATAAGGAATAAGGTATACTGACAACAGGGTATGACGCACAAGGAAGGTTGTCAGCAACGGATATACCAGCATCAGAAGTACGATCAGAGAAACGCTACGCCCGCTGGAGATATAGTCGCGACGGAAAAGATTGAAATAGAAGACGAAGCAGATAACTATGACAGCCACATACAAGAACTGGCCTAAGACTATGAGGCTGTTCTCACGACTTGTGCTGTTGCGAGCAACTGCAGCGCGTTCATAACTTGCGAGAATCTGAGCATCATGCTCGGTGACTATGTTACCACGGTCTATGATACCTTGGCCGGCAAGCACCATGCCCGAGCTTGGCGACAAAGAACCAAGAAGCTCGTTCCAATGTGCGTCCGACTTTGATTCATCGTAGCTTAGATTGGGAACAATAAACTCATTGAGGTTAAGTTTTGTCAGCTTAGCCCGAGAGAGTCCTAAGCTGTCGGCATTCATGAATAGATAGTCATAGGCTGCCTTGGGATTCAGCATTTGCCATACTGGATGAGCCGTAGCTTCTGTGCCTGCAAAGACGCGGATATTCTGTATGCTGTCGGCACGCAAACGCTGGAACTCTTCATTACTGATGATGCCTATTTCATAAATCTCGTGAATACGACGCTCAATGAAAGTACGGTAAGCTAAAGGCAAATCGGACATGCTCTGCGAACGCAATGCCGCACGCAATGCCGTCATCTGTTCAGCTTCCGTCTGCGGCTGCAGTTCGAAATAAGGCTCATAGAGTTTACGAACGCTGTCACGTTCATGTGCGAGCTGGGCATCAGTCTTGAATATCGGGAAGTCAAAAGGTGCTATCAACTGACCATAGGGCCAAGGTCGGCCTACATCAAAATGCATCAGCGAACGACTGCCACGAGGCTGGAACCATACCACTAAGGCGATGAAAGCCGCAGCTATCAGCACCTGTGCGAGCACCTCGCGCCAACCATGCGTAAAAGGTTTATTGTATCTGCTCATAGGTATTATTAAACATTGAATGTGCAAAAATACAACAAATCTTTCGCCCGTCTACAATATTTTCCGTATTTTTGCACAAAAATTTATAAATTAAATCGAAATGGACACTAAGAAAGTGCGCGTTCGCTTCGCGCCATCACCCACAGGACCGCTGCACATAGGTGGCGTCCGTACCGCTTTGTACAACTATCTCTTCGCCCGTCAGCACGGCGGCGAGATGATCTTCCGCATCGAGGACACCGACTCGGCTCGCTTCGTTCCCGGTGCCGAGGAATATATCCTTGAATCGTTCCGCTGGTTGGGCATCCACTTTGACGAGGGCGTCAGCTTCGGCGGCGACCACGGTCCTTATCGCCAGAGCGAGCGCAAGGAAATATATAAGGTATATGTCAAGCAACTCCTCGATGCCGGACGCGCTTACATCGCCTTCGACACCCCCGAGGAACTGACTGCCAAGCGTGAGGCGGTGGAGAACTTCCAGTACGATGCCTCGACCCGCGGACAGATGCGCAACTCGCTGACTTTAGGTAAAGAAGAGACCGAACGCCTCATCGCCGAAGGACACCCGTACGTAGTGCGCTTCCTCATCGAGCCGGGCGAAGACGTTCATGTCGATGACATTATCCGCGGCGACGTCTGCATCAACTCCAGCATCCTCGACGACAAGGTGCTGTGGAAGAGCGCCGACCAACTGCCGACCTACCATTTGGCTAACATCGTCGATGACCACCTGATGGAAGTGACTCATGTCATTCGCGGCGAGGAATGGCTGCCGTCGGCACCGCTGCACGTACTGCTCTACCGCGCTTTCGGTTGGCAGGACACAATGCCTCGTTTCGCTCATCTGCCACTGCTCTTGAAACCCGACGGCAAAGGCAAGCTCTCGAAGCGCGACGGCGACCGATTGGGCTTCCCCGTGTTCCCGCTCGAATGGCACGACCCCAAGAGCGGCGAGGTCAGCAGCGGTTATCGCGAGAAGGGTTATCTGCCCGAGGCCGTGGTCAACTTCCTGGCTCTGCTCGGCTGGAACCCCGGCGACGATCAGGAGATCATGACGATGGACGAGATGATCCAGAAGTTCAACCTCGAGAAGTGCTCCAAGAACGGCGCACGCTTCGACTACGTCAAAGGCTTCTGGTTCAACCGCGACTACCTCATGAAGCTCACCGATGAGGAGTGGGCACCGGCCTTCGTCAAGCTGTTGAAGGAGCAGGGCATCGATTGCAGCGAAGAACGTGCAGCTCAAGTCGTGGGCATGATGAAGTCCAAGGTCATCGAATACGAGACGAAGGAAGGCACGAAGAAGCGCAACATCTCGTTCGTCAGCGACCTGTGGCCCCTATGCCGCTTCTTCTTCGTGGCACCAACGTCATTCAATCCCGAGGATAAGTTCATCAAGAAGAATTGGAAACCTGAGACAGCCAACGAGATGCAACAGCTGCACGACGTCCTCGCCACGATCGACGATTTCAGCGTTGAAGGTCAGAAAACTGTCGTGGATCCGTGGGTCGAGCAAACAGGTATCAAGCCTTGGAACGCCTGGCGCGTCTGCCTTGTAGGCGAAGGCCAAGGCCCCGACATGTATGGCCTCGCCGCCTTCCTCGGCAAGGAGGAGGTGTTGAGAAGGATGGAGTTTGCTATAAAGACCCTCTAATCCAACAGCACCCAGAATCTCCTTCCCGCCTTCCCTTATTAGGTAGGGAGCAGATACTTTCAAGAATAGATTATAAAGCCAACACAATCCCCCTTGTGAAAAAGACGTCTCCCTCTCAAAAACATACCACCCTCCCCCTTGAGGGGGAGCGGGGAGGGGGTTTTGGTCTGTCTCTGAAACGCAAGACCGCCCAAGGCCTCATCTGGGGAGGCTTCAGCAATGGCATGGTTCAGTTGCTGGGGGCAGTCTTTGGCTTGTGGCTACTCAACATCCTCGATCCAGAGGACTACGGCAAGATGGCGGCGCTGGTCATCTTCTCCAATATCGCAAGTGTGCTTCAGGAGAGCGGCTTCACCGCTGCGCTGGCCAATAAGCAAGAGCCTACGCACGAAGAGTATAACGCCGTCTTTTGGTTCAACGTGATTGTTGGGCTTGTGCTCTACATTATACTCTTCTTCGCGGCTCCGTTCATTGCCGATTTCTACCATGAGCCGATACTCTGTCCTTTAGGTCGTTTCGCCTTCCTCGGCTTCGTCTTATCGTGCTTCGGCACCGCCCAGCGTGCTTACCTCTTCGGTCATCTCATGGTCAAACAGACGAGCATCATGCAGATGGCTTCCATCACCATCTCGGGCATTGTCGGTGTGTGCTTGGCATATGCAGGACTCGCTTACTGGGGACTGGCAGCTCAAAGCCTTGTCTATGTAGGCTCGGTCACCGCCTTCGCATGGTATTTCTCCCCTTGGAGACCATCATGGCCTGCAAAGCAGGATACGGGCTCTAACCCCGCCATCCCTGTTAGGGAGGGAGCAGAATGTAATAAAAAGGATGAAAGATTACAGCCCTCAAAGGTGGCCGCTCCCTCCCTAACAGGGAGGGCAGGGGGAGAGTCTGCTCTTTTCGCCACCCTCCGCCCCGCGTGGCAAATGTTCGGTTTTTCTTCGAAGCTCCTCGTCAATAGTCTCGCCTTCCAGTTCAACAACAATGCCTTCGGTGTGCTTCTTAACCGTTTCTATCCTGGCGGTCACATCGCAGGCATTTACTCCAATGCCCGCAAGTGGGACGATATGGCCATTGCTACCATGGGCGGTATGATTCAGGGTGTAGCACAGCCTGTGCTGAGGGAGGCGGCTAAGGGAGAGTCCTTTATCGTCCCTGCTTTCCGCAAACTCCTTCGCTTTACGTGCTTCGTCTCGTTTCCATGCTTGTTGGGCCTCGCATTGATAGCAGAGGACTTCATCGTGCTGTTGGTTGGCGAGAAATGGCATGAGAGTGCTCTGCTGCTGTCTATGCTCTGCTTCTACGGAGCCTTTTCGCCAATAGTAACGCTCTACTCCAACCTTGTCATCTCGCGCGGGCGTTCCACAATAAATATGGTTATCGGCCTGCTCAACTGCGCCCTCGTATGGGGAGGCATCATCGTTTTACATGCTTGGGGGTATAACCTGACGGAGATGGTCATCTACTACATCACCCTTAATATCGCCTGGCTTTTTGTGTGGCAAGCCTGCGCCCGCCGTCTCATAGGACTCCGCTGGTGGCACGCTTTCAAGGACATCATACCCTTCTTCGTTTTCGCCTTCGCCGTAATGGCTGCAGCCTACTTTGCCACCCAGTCGCTTCCCATTTCTTGGCTTCGCATGTTCCTTCGCATCCTCATCGCCGTCGTCCTCTACGTCGGCAGCCTATGGATAGCACGTGCCAAGATTCTCCACGAAAGCATCGAATACATATTCAAGAGGAATAAATAAGTTCAGTCCAGACATACACAAATAAAACTCATAGAACAATGAAAAAGATTATTACCTGCCTACTGGCTGCCTTGGGACTCGGTTCTGCCTGCGGCCAACAGAATTACGAGAATGTCGATGTGAAAGAGTTCTCAGCATTGATTGAACAACCTGATGTCGTTCTGCTCGATGTCCGCTCGGCCGATGAGTTCAAGGAAGGTCATATCGAAGGGGCTATTCACATCGATCAAGCGCAGGACGATTTCATTGAGAAAGCAAAGGCTATGCTGTCTCCAAATAAGTCCATTGCCATCTATTGCCGCAGCGGCCGTCGCTCTGCCAGCGCAGCAGGACGACTTGCGGCTGAGGGCTACAAGTGCGTGAACCTCAAGGGGGGAATCATGGCATGGAAAGAGGCCCAGAAGTCTGTGACCACTGATACCTATGAAGTCGATGTGTTCAAGACCAAGAGCGGCAAGGCCGTGAAGTTCCATGCGCTCGTTCATGCAAGCATTCGTATCGAATATGACGGACGCGAGATCATGGTTGACCCCGTGACTAAACTGGGACAACGAACCATCGACTACACGGCAATGCCGAAGGCCGACTATATCTTCGTGACACACGAGCACGGCGACCATTTCGACAAGGGTGCTCTCACGCAGTTGTCAGCCGAGACGACGCAGCTCGTCATGAACAAGCGCTGCGCCGAGATGTTCGGCAAGGGTAAAGCTATTGTCAATGGCGATAAGCTGCAGCTCGCTGATGACATCACCGTTGAGGCCGTGCCCGCTTACAACACGACGGAAGGCCGACAGCAGTTCCATCCCAAAGGACGCGACAACGGTTATATCCTCACCATCGACGGCCTGCGCATCTACATCGCAGGCGACACCGAGGACATTCCCGAGATGACTACCATCAAGGACATTGATATCGCCTTCATGCCCTGTAATCAACCTTACACGATGACCACGGAACAACTCGTCAAGGCCGCCAAGACAGTGAAGCCTAAAGTGCTCTTCCCCTATCACTATGGTCAGACCGACGTGAGCAGCGTCCCAGCCCAACTCGAAGGCATCGACGTCCGTATCAGACACTATGAATAAGGTTTATCATTAGGCCAAACATGAAACTGTTCTTCACGCTACTCCTTACCCTATTCAGCGTTTCAACTTTCGCCCAAGAGCAGGATGACTCGCTGCTGATGGCACACTTGGATGTCATCGACCGTCAGGAAATACCAGCCGATACTTCGGTGCGCAAGGGTGTGCTGAAGAATGGCCTTACTTATTACGTGCGGCGCTGCACGGATCCAAAGGAGAGAGCCGATTTCAGCCTGTTTGTCAAGGCTGGTTCTGTGCTCGAGAAGGACGACGAGCGGGGCGTAGCTCACTTCGTGGAACACGTGCTGTTCCGCGGCACCAAGCACTTCCCGGAACAGGAAGTCATGAACTTCATGCGCCGCAATGGCATCCCCTTCGGCCACGACAGCAATGCCTTCACGGGTTGCAATTCGGTGCGCTACCTGCTCAATGGCATCCCCTGTGGCGACGTGGCACAACTGGACTCTTGCCTGTTGCTGATGTACGACTGGGCGTGTGCGGCCACGATGGCAGACAGCGCCATCGAGAGCGAGCGCAGCATCATCGTCGAGGAATGGCGACTGAAGAATACCGTGTCCTTCGGGCAGCAATTGATAGCCGACCTCCTGAATAATTCCATATACACCCAACGCCTGTCCATCGGTGACATGGAGGTCATCCGGAACTGTCCGCCAAAAGTAGTGCGCAACTTCTACAAGCGATGGTATCAGCCACAGAATCAAGCCATCGTGGTGATGGGCGACTTCGACCCTGATGCGATGGTCGAGAAGATTCAGAAACTGTTCGGCTCGCTGAAGCGCGGCAAGAACCTTGTGCCAGCGCAGCCCACAATACCAGATGCCGACCAACCGCGCATCCGTTTCTATCAAGACCAGCGGCTATCGAGCCACAGTAGCTCCATCATCGTCCGAGTGCCGGACCTGCTGACCGACCACCTGATTGGCACCCTGCGCAAGGACTTGGTCAAAGACAAGCTGAAAGACCTGATGAAGGACAAGCTCGAAGCTCTCAAAGGCAAGGGAATCATCAACGGTTCGGCCTCGTTCCTTCCGTTGGGCGACATCAAAGACAGCAAAAACATCGTCCTCGAGATGAGCTCGAACGCCGACAATTGGAAACAGACTCTCGAGACGCTCCTCAAAGCCCTTGAGCACACCCGCCGCTTCGGTTTCAAGGACTACGAACGGAAGCCCGGCAACTGGTATGTAGGTGCTTACAACGCCGACTCCACAGCCATCCTGCTGTCCGACACCGCAGGAAGCGATTTCGGCAGTCACAGAAGCACGGAATGGACCGACAAATGCTACAACAACTTCTTCTTCGGCACCGTCATCAATGACTTCAAAAGCGAGAACACTTGCAAGAACCACATTAAAAACACCATCACCAAGGAGCAGCTCTTAGAGACATTTTGTGAATTAACAACAGGACGTAACATGCTTGTCGCTGAGATGTTTCCGGCGAGCGCCACCCTGCCTACGGAGGAAGAAGTCAATGAGATCATTCGTCGCGTCAAGTCCATGACTGACGAGGAACTGGCCGCGATGGACGTCAAGAAAGGGCAGAAGTTAGAGCGACTCCAAGTGGATTCCCTCAATTTCGACCTCACACCCGCCACCATCACCAAGACCACTATGCGCAACGACAGCATCACCGAGTTGCGCTTGTCCAATGGCGTGAAGGTGCTGCTATGGAAATCCCTTCCAAAAGACAGCATTCCTTACAGTATTGACTTGAAGTTTGGGCGGCCATTGGGCTACGCTTCGCTGCCCGACGAAGACTTTCACTATCAGAGCTTGCTCTTCAACGGACGAAGGAAGTTTCAAATCGACCGAGGAGGCAATGACGTGGAGTTCGATCCTTACTACGACAGGATAGACATTGGCACCTATTCTTCTAATAACAGCGCCACGTTCTGGAAATATTTAGAATGTTATCTGAAGATGATGTACGCTTCGCTGACCACGACTGAGGTGGACAGCGTGGAGGCCGACGAGAAGATTACTGAATTGCGCTCAACTGCCGTGGCATTTAACGAGCCTCTTATGAAGGCACAGCTCAAACTGCAGAGCCTCCCTTACGTACAAAGCAAGCGAAATGCTATACCCTCCGTGGAGGATGTCAAGGCGCTGTCCGTCAAGGGCTTCCGACGATTGGTGAAGGACTACTTCTCGAACTTCAACGGCTCCACCCTCATCGTCAAGGGGCAGTTCCCCACCGACAGCGTCATGCCATTGGTACTCAAGTACATAGGTGCGCTGCCGTCAAAGCCCCAGCCCGTGAAGCGCGCTGTCTGGCCTTCCGACCATTTCCGCACCACCGACACCATAGCCGTGGAACATATCACGAATGCCACGCCCTATTGCATGAGCGCGATGTTCTACACGTGGGAGAATGGCTACCACTTCTCACAGGAAACTCACGCCCACAATCAAGTACTGCAAAGCGTGCTCTGCACCCTGCTGCTCGAAAAGTTGCGCATTGAGCACAGCGATGTCTATACGGTGAATTGCAGCGTGGATGACAAGCAGTTGCCGCTGAACCGAATGGCTTGCGTCATATCGTTTGCCTGCAACCCGACGCAGCGTGAGCGCATAGCCGCCGATGTTGACCGCCTCGTCCACGAGATGGCCGACGGCAATCTCATCACCCAAGCCCTCATCGATAGCTATGTCAAGGAGCGTGAGAAGCACGTGAACGACACCAACTACGGCAGTCGCTACTACGACTTGACGCGCGAGTTGGGCGACATCGTCATCGATGCCAACGACGTCACTTTCGTCAAGCAAGTTACCACAACCTCTCTCAAATCTCACCTCCGTCAGTTGCTGAAGAAAGGCAATAAACACATCGGCTATCTGACGACAGAGTGAAGAATGAAGAATAAAATAATGCTTTCGTTATAGTTATCGTTTTCGTTATCGTTATCGTCAAATGAATACAATCATACTCGAAGGTGGCTTAGGCAACCGCATGCGTGTAGCAGCCGCCGCTTATGCGATGGCCAAGCAGCTCGCTGCCCACGGCACACCATTCCCCTTTCGCGTCCTTTGGACAAAGCAATGGGGAATGCAATGCAGGTTTGACGAATTGTTCAAAGCGCCAGCAGACCCACCCCCCGCCCTCACTATAAGGGAGGGAGCGGTTACCAATGGCTCTTCGGGGGGAGGGTCTGCTGGGTCTGCTGAGGCTTCTTTTTCTCTCCGCGACACCTCCAGCTTCCTTTTTTCCCGTCCTACGCTTAAGAACCTTCACGCGCCGCGTCTGCTCCAGCGCCTCTGCTATCGCCATATCATCTATGCACCACAAATATGGTATCTGAATAAGGATGGTTTCGACTATGAGGCCTGGTTCCATCAGGGCGGCACGCTTATGACGGCTTATCGCGACTTCTGTCCGTGGACAAGCGACGACCTGCGCACCCTCTTCCAGCCGAACGAAGAGGTACAGCGCCTCATCGATGAGCGCACGGCTGACTTCACGCCCAACACCTTAGGCATTCACATCCGTCGCACAGACCATCAGCAAGCCATCGACGAAAGCCCCATAGAACTCTTCTTCGAGGCGATTGACAAAGAACTTGAAAAGCCACCCCTCAAGCCAGTCCAGCCGGAACACTTAATAATTCCGCCTTCCTCGCACCCTGTGAGGGAGGGAGCAAGTACCTTTGATAAAGGCAAAGCGGATGCCTGCTCAGTACATTCCGCTCCCTCCCTCACAGGGAGGGCGGGGGGTGGGTCTTCCATCTATCTCGCCACCGATGACGAAGCCACGAAGGCTGCCATGCGCAAGCGTTATGGCAAGCGTGTCATCATGTCCGACGCCAAAGCCACTCGCGAATCGACTGATGGCATTCGCGATGCCCTCGTGGAGATGTATGCCCTCAGCCGCACACGCCACATCTTCGGCTCTGCCGGCTCCACTTTCTCGCCCATTGCCGCCTGCTTAGGCGACGTCCCGATAACGATTCTTCAGCGCGACGGCACTGGTTCCGTGGACCTCCTTTGCCATAATTTGTGCCAAATATGACCAGCAAAAACAATTGCTTCATCATCATCAAGCAATTGCTTCATCATCATCAAGCAATTGCTGCATCATGATCAAGCAAACAAAACAAGTAAGGGAATCTAACGACCCATCTGCATAAAACGAATAACTCAACTGTTCAAAACTACTATTTCATCTACACAAAACGACTATCACATCTATATAAAACGAACCGACAATGAAGACAAGAAATCTTATTTTGTTAGGACTTATCCTGACTACAGCCAGTGCCACTGCCCAGAAGATGGCGGGCGGCGGCATCTCGCAGCAGATGCTCACGACCATCGAAAAGGCACAGCCTAACAACACGGGTAATGCGGCTTACCGTGCATTGACGAACGCCATCGCCACGAACGCCATTGACGACCTGGCGAAGAACCGTGCCAATGCAGGCGCCATCGACACACAGTTCAGTGTGGAGACACCCAAGCAAAGCATCACCGACCAGAAGTCAAGCGGTCGCTGCTGGATGTTCTCAGCTATGAACGTCCTGCGTGCCGATTTCTCGCGCCAGCACAACGACTCGCTTACCGTGGAGTTCTCGCAGGATTACCTTTTCTTCTACGATCAATTGGAGAAGGCTAACCTGATGTTGCAGGGTGTCATCGACACAGCCAAGGAACCGATGGAGAGCGAGCGTGCACG
The DNA here is from genome assembly GCA_016286165.1 of Bacteroidaceae bacterium. Lineage (GTDB taxonomy): Bacteria > Bacteroidota > Bacteroidia > Bacteroidales > Bacteroidaceae > Physcousia. The sequence goes on from JAEESE010000005.1 coordinate 69,049, forward strand.
CTTCTTCTTCCAGCATCCCATTGGTGACGGTGGCACCTACTGCGGTCTTGCCGACCTGGCTCCTAAGTACGGTCTTGTTCCTGCGGAAGTGTTCCCCGAGACCTTCTCCGCCGAGAACACGTCGAAGATGCGGGCGCTCATCACTTCGAAGCTGCGCGAGTTCGGTCTCGAGCTGCGTCGCATGGTGACCGATAAGAAGAAAGCAGATGCCATAGCCAAGCGTAAGACGGAGATGCTCAGCGAAGTCTATCGTATGTTGGTGCTGACGCTGGGCGAGCCCATCAAGGAGTTCACCTACGCCTTCCGCGACAAGAACGGCAAGACGCGCACCGAGGCCAAGCGCTACACGCCGCAGTCGTTCTACGCCGAGATTACCGGTGGCCGTCAGCTCGAAGGCTCCTTCATCATGGTCATGAATGACCCTCGCCGCGAATACCACAAGACCTATGAGGTGGAATGGGACCGCCACACCTACGACGGCACGAACTGGAAGTACCTGAACCTGCCGATGGAGGACATCGAACAGTTGGCCATTGCCCAGCTGAAGGCCGGTCGCAAGCTCTACAGCAGCTATGACGTAGGCAAGTTCCTCGACCGCAAGCGCGGCTATGCCGACACCGAGAACTTCGACTACGCCTCGCTCATGGGCACCAGCTTCCCGATGAACAAGGCCGACCGCATCGCCACCTTCGACAGCGGCTCCACGCATGCCATGACGCTCACCGCAGTTGACCTCGATGCCGATGGCAAGCCTTTGAAATGGAAGGTCGAGAACTCATGGGGCACAGCCTCCGGCGCCAACGGCTACATCATCATGTCCGCCCGTTGGTTCCGCGAATATATGTTCCGTCTGGTCGTAGATAAGGAATACGTTCCTGCCACCCTCATGAAGGAGTTCGAGCAGAAGCCCACGATGGTAATGCCCGAAGACCCGCTGTTCCAAGAGGATCTGTAGGCCTCAACGCTCAGCACGACTCATGCCCCATTGATAGGCCTGTTCTATGAATGGGGCATTGATGTCTTCGCATTTGAGCATATCACGAATCATTCGTAGGCCAAAGGGAAAATCCTCCGTGAAATAACGGCTTCCGAAATCTGGAACCCAACCTTGTGGCGTCTCTCTCATGGGTGCCACGATGCCATGAAAAGCCTCAATGCTTTGAATCTTGCGAGTTAGCGATTCCGCATCCGTTGATTCATAGTATGTAAGCAATGAAGGTATTGCATCTTCCGTAATCCCCAGACGGTGAGTGAGCGCCATGAACTCACCATCCATCCGCAGAATCATCACGGAAGCCTCGACCGTCCATTCATCATAGAATAGGATGGGCCTCGGATAAGCCTCGCCCTGCCAGTTCTTCCACATCGAGTAGAGCCGACCTGTGTGCAGAATGGGGTTGCTGTTGCTAAGGCTGGCTTCGTAGAAATTGTTGAGCAGCTGTATCGGAGTGTGGAAAAGCTTTTCCAGCAGCATCCTGAGCGCATCAGCATCTGCGGCGTTCTCTATTGCTACACGCAGCCGAGGTTTGTAGCCGCACAATTGCGCTTCGTGTCCATAAACTTTCGTTCGGGCAATGAATGGAACCCGTTGAAAGCCAAACAGTGGTTGCGAAGCAGGCAACAAAGAGTGGGCAGCAAAGAAAAAACCAGTGTTGGCAACAATACACCCTACTGCAGTCAACGGAGACAGGACGGCCCGCAGCTGCATCAAGACTCTTTCTATGGCAAATGCAGGCAGGCAAAGCAGTACGACGTCAGCCTGTGGGATAATGTCCTTCGGCTCGTGGGTTACCGCTTTCAGACGACCTTTAAAACAAGCCCCGCCCGGAGCCGTCACCACAGGTTCCATGCTCCAACCTTCGGGATGGCGTGTGAGTACACTCACCGACACCCCTTCCTGAGCTGCGAGGAACCCTGCACAGACAGTGGCCAAGTTGCCTCCTCCACAAATCACCAGCTTCAGCATAATTCTCTGAGAGCTTTCAGCAGTCGGTCGTTATCCTCGGTGTCGCGCACGGCGATGCGAACATAGTTCTTGCCGGCGAAGGCCTTCTTGTAGCCGCAGTCCTTGATGAGGATGTTCTCGCGCTTGATGAGCATGATGGCCAGTTCCGACGAGGTGAAGCGTTCGGTCACCTCGCAGAGGAAGTAGTTGGCCTCAGACGGGATGACGCGAAGGAACGGAATCGTGCGCAGTCCGCGATGGAAACGTGCGCGTTCCTCCAGGAACAACTGGCAGGCACGGCGATAGTCGCCGTCGTACTTGCCGTAGATTTGCATATAGTACTCGCCGAACGAGTTGATGTTCCAGATGCTTACCTCACGGCGAATGGCCTTGATGAGTTCCCTGTTGGCCGTGGCAAGCACGCCAAGTCTCAGGCCGGGAACTCCGTAGCTCTTGGAGATGCTCTTCATGACCATCATCGTGGGATGCGATTCCAAGATCTCGTCGCTAAATAGCGTCCCCTCTGGATAGCAGGAGGCGAAGTCCACGAACGACTCGTCCACCAACAGGCGTATGCCTTGCTGTTCTGTCCACGTGGCCAATCGCAGCACGTCGGCTCGAGGGATATAGTTGCCACTCGGGTTGTCGGGATTGATGAGCAACAGCATCGACAGTTCCTTGTCCTCGAAGAACGCCATCAGGTCGTCGGCCGTGTAGGCGAAGTCAGCGTTGTCGGGGCGGTAGATGACCAGATCCTTGGGGTGCTTGCGGTTGGGATATTCCTCAAAGGTGGGGTAGACGACGCCCAGACGTCCGGGTATGCGCTCCATTACCACTTTAATAAGTTCGGCAGCGCCGTTACCTGGCACAACATAGTCCTGTGATATGCCGAAGTACTTGCCCGCCAGCAGCGAGTTCACTAGCATGCCTGAGGGATACTGCGTCAGCAGGGTATCGAAGTTCGAGAGCAGCTCCTGCTTCATCCGTACCGACGGAAAATAAGGGTTCACCAGATAGTTGAAGTCCAGCATACCGGGGAAACGCCAGAAGCCTCCGAACCGGCGTGAATAGCTGCGCCATAGGTCTTCGCCTTCGGCGAAGAGCGTCTCGGCGATGTCCAGGTCCTGAATATCGTCAATTTCGTACCACTTCAAGTCGTCGATAGGCAAGGCCTTCAGTTCGGTACGATCCAGAAAGGTCAGCACGCGCAGCACCTGCTCGTAGTACTCGTTCTGGCCCATCGTCTTCACGTAGACCTCGAGGAACGGTATATACTTAGCGCGCAGGAATTCACGGCTGAACTTGTAGATGTTCACCGTCTTGTAATACTGCTTGCATTCCTCGTAGCGGAACGAACTCTTGGGGACAAAGCTAGTGATGCTGCCGTCGTCGTCCAAGCGTACCATAGTGCCGTCCATCCACGACTCATACTTGGCTACGAGGGCCACGTTAGGCCATTCGTTGTCCAGTAGCAAGGGGAAAAGGCGTTCGTCCAGTATCAAGTCGCTCTCGATTAGGAGCGTGTCATCCTCAATGAGTTGCTGCTTGGCTAATGCTAGAGAATAGATATTATTGGTTCGGTCGTAGACTTCGTTGACTACGTATTCGATGTTGAGATTAGGAAACTGCTCAGCAATATGCTGTTGGAGCCCATCGGCTTGATAACCCACGACGATGACGATACGGGAGAGCGCCAGCGATGACAGTTGGGTGAGCAGGCGGTCGATGAGTCGTGTGCCGCCTACCTCAATCATGCATTTTGTCTGTGTGCGGGTGAGTTCGCCCAATCGGCGACCCATACCGGCAGCCAAGATAATCGCTTGCATAGGGAATGCTCGGTTGATGATGATTACGGGTGCAAAGGTATATATTTTTTGGGATTTAAAGATTGACAATTTACAATTTATTCCACTTTGTGGCTGTTTTACGTGGGAAATGTTTACCTTTGCACCCAAATTCAATAATTAAGAGTTGGAAAATTGACGAATTGACAAGTTGACGAGTGACTTGTCAAGTAAACAACAAATACTTGTTTACGCGTCTATTCGTTGACTAATAAACAAAGAAGATGACAATCTCAACCTCAGAGAATTCGGCGCTACGCGAGCGTTTTGCGCCTGAAGGTTCGCTCTTGCGTCGCCAACAACAACGTATGCTGGAGATGATGGTGTGGCTCGATAGCGTCTGCCGTCGCCACCGCATCCCTTATTGGCTTGGTTCGGGTACGTTGCTCGGGGCCATGCGTCACGGGGGCTTCATCCCCTGGGATGATGATGTAGACATCGAGTTCCGTCGCGAGGATTATTTAAAGCTTATCAACGTCTTGCAGCAGGAGACCGCTTCTACTGACTATGCCCTTCAGACTCACGAGACCGATCCCGGCTATTTCTTTATCTATGCTAAGCTGCGCGACCGCCGGACGGTGCTCACCGAGCAAACTGGCTACGACAGCATCTTTGACCTGCGCGGCATCTACCTCGACCTCTTCCCTTTCGAATCGATGCCCTCCTCTCTCCATTGGATTTCTAATCGCACCTTTGGCCGCGTCTATAAGGTTATGAAGAACCCTGAGTACAACCGGCAGCAGCAGGTGCTTCGCACCAGCGCCATTTATCGTTTCAATCAGCGCTACATCTTTCCCGTGCTGCGAGCGCTTTCGGGCTTGTCCTCATCACGCCTTCTTCACTACTCGCCCGGAATACCTTTCGAGAGCGTGCGCGACCCCGAGGAACTCTTTCCTCTATCGAATATCATATTTGAGGGGCATCATTTCATGGCGCCACGTAATCCTGAGGCCTACCTGCGTCGCCTCTATGGTGACTGGCAGCACCTTCCAGACATAGACAAAATACAGACTCACACATCTGCCATAACGTTTAAAAAGTAGACAAGTTGACGAATAGACAGGTAACAACTTGTCAACTTGACAACTGTACAACTTGTCCGTTCGGCCCAAAGGGACGCTTGACACTTCAAGAACTAAAAAAACATACAGAAATGCAAAAGCAACGCCTCGAATGGCTCGACGCTCTGCGCGGCTTCACGATGTTCATGGTTGTGACGAATCACATCTATGGCTTCGGCTTCGACACCAATACCAAGTACTCCATGTTCATGTCGGTGTGCTTGCTATTCCGTATGCCATTGTTCTTCTTCATCAGTGGCTTCCTCGCCTACAAAGCCTCGTTCTCATGGAATATGCGCGACACCAGTCAGCTCATCGCTAAGAAGCTGCGCGTGCAGATAGTGCCTACAGTGGTCTTCATGACTGCCTATGTAGCACTCACCGCCAAGCACTTTTGGGAACGTATGGAATATGCTTGGTCTAGCCCTACGAAAGGCGGCTATTGGTTCACCATGGTGCTATTGGAGATGTTCTTGGTGTACTATGCGGTGTGTTGGGTAGGGAAAAGCCTTACTCCTGTACCCTCTCCAAAAGGAGATGAGAGTATAAACTCTCAAGACTTGTCACTTAGTGAACAGCCAGCCCCCTCAAAGGTATCTACTCCCCTCACGAGAGGGATAGGTGGTGAGGCCACTCTTCTCATCATCCTCTGGCTCATCTCCCTCTTCGCTTATGCCACGCTTTACATGCCTAAATGGTTCACTTGGTACAAGGGCGAGTTCTGGAAAGTGACGAGTATCACTGAGTTGGCTCGGTTCTTCCATTTCTTTCTGCTTGGCAACCTTGTACATCGTTATTGGGCACAGGTTCAGAAGTTGTTCGACAGCAAATGGTTCTTTCCCCTTCTCATTGCCATTGCCTTCATCGGCACGGGCGACTACCTGAAGTGGCACCACCTACGCATGCAGTGGGCCAACCTGCCGCGCACATTGGCAATGTATTCGTTGGTAATGATTATCGTGGCTTTCTTCCGCAACTATAGTTCTTGGTTCACTAAGGAAACACGAATAGGCTATACGCTCCAATATATTGGTGTCCGCACACTCGACATCTACCTTATCCATTATTTCTTCATCCCGAAGCTCCCGGATGTAGGCGTGTGGTTCAAGGCTCATCCTGAGAACTTCATTCTCGAGGGCACCGCTGCCATGGCCGTGGCGCTGCTCGTCACAGCCTTCTCAATCCTAACCAGCCATGTCCTTCGCGTCAGCCCCTTCTTAAAGAAATGGCTGTTCGGAAGAGAATAAATTGTTGTAACCAAGCAAAGACATATATCAAAAGGCTCCGCCAATGCGGAGCCTTTTCCTGTAATGGTAATACACACGGACGAATGGCGGACATTCCGCTCATCCCTCCACTGTGATATTCTCTATGCGAAGCTTCATCACGCCGGCAGGCACGCTGACCTCAACCACATCTCCTACGTGCTTGTTGAGCAGCGCCTGCCCGATGGGTGATTTGATAGAAATCTTGCCCTCGCGCAGGTTGGCCTCGTGTGGGCTGGCTATTGTATAAGTCATCTTGGCGTTATTGGCCAGATTGGTCATCTCCACGCGACTTAGCAAACCCACACCATCGCTGTTGAGACGCGACATATCAATCACACGGGCAAACTCCAAGACACGCTGCTTGAAACGGATACGGCCCAACAGCCGTGCCTGCTCACGCTTAGCGGCGTGGTACTCGAAGTTCTCGCTCAAATCACCCTTGTCGCGTGCTTCGGAGATTGCATCCTTCACGCGCGGCAGTTCCACCTGTTCCAAATAACGGAGTTCTTCTACGAGCTTGTCGTAGCCCTCCTGTGACATATATTCCATTTTACGATTCTACAATTTTACAATTTCATTAGTTACAAATTATTGCTTACCAGCCACTGCACTTGGCGTCCAAGCCTTGAAGAAACGGAGTACCTTGTCCTTGTTGTAGCCATCGCCTTCCTCGAGGAAACTGGAATCTTGAGTATGCAGAACCTTACCAGCAGCGTCGAGCACTACGAACACGGGAAATCCGAAACGGGCAGGATTGCCAAGACGTTGCATCATATCGGCCGTCAGTTGAACCATTGCCGCACTCTCAGAAGGACGTCGTGGGTTATAGTTCACATGAATGTACACGAAGTTGTCGGCTATCACTTGGCTGATGGTGCTGTCCTTACTGATAAAATCGGCGAAGCGCAGGCACCACGGACACCAGTTGCCGCCCACCTGACACACCACGAACTTGGCTTCGCCCTTGGCTTTGACGAGTGCACTGTCGATTTGCGCCATGGGATTGATGTCCTCGTTATAGACACGCGGCAAGCCTTGAGCTATGGCCGCAGAGGAGCCCGCCAGCCATGCAAGCAGTATCAATAAGCGTTTCATAAGTCGTTGATTATCTATTGCCCCAGTATCTGCCAAAAGCCTGCCGGCAGAAAAACATTGTCGAGTTTGGTAGCCTCCTTGAAAAGCGGTGCTATCTCATCCTCAGTATAACCAGCTATGCCACAGCCGATAGGCGTGACGAAGAACTTCAGTTCCGGATGATCCTTGGCAAAAGCGATGAAGCGTTCTACAGCAGGAGGGATATTGGCCAGGCCCTCCATTGTTGGGATAGCATACGACTGCCCTTGAAGACCTTCGCCCTGTCCCCAAATGGCGCCGAACTTATCCATTGCCACACGTGCCGCACCGCCTCCATGCATGCCGTTTATGTTGCTGCCGAAGACAAACACCTCGTCCTTCTGCAACGATGTTATCCACTTTGGTGTAATACGTAATGACTCTTGCTGTTCCATGTCTTGAAAATGTTTAGTTCTAATCAACGACTTCAATAACATATATTTAATGAGAAGATTACAACCACTGCTCTATATCATCTGCAGCCTTACGGTTCTTCTCCCTAACCTCGTCGGCGGCGTAGCCAACAGGAATGAGCACGGCCGCCTCCTCATTAGTATCAAGGTTAAAAAGCGAATGGCACATAGAGGCATCGAAGTTGCACACCCAGCAAGTACCTAAACCTTGCTCGGTTGCTGCCAGGCAGAGATGCTCCACGGCAATGGCTATATCAATGTCGCCATGATGTTTGCCATCGGCACGAACCCATTCCTCATCGTGGAGGATGGAGGCGATGACATACATCGGAGCCGAGGCAAACCATTCACGATTGTAGCACTGGCACAGCTTATGCCGCTGCTCCTCTTCGACAATGATACGGAAGCGCCAAGGCTGGCGATTGACGGCGGATGGTGCCATGCGAACACATTCCATGATGTAGTCCACCTTCTCCTTCTCCACCTTTTCTGCACTGTAACTGCGACAGCTATACCTATTCTTAGTTAGTGTCAGGAAATCCATACAATCTTTATTATTTACCCTCAAGCGGGGCTGTTTATCAAGTTTTGCGACGGCAAAGATATACATATTTTGCGATTTCACGTTTTACGTTTTACGATTTATTCCATTTTATGCCTCATTTATTATCAAGCAATGCAAAAAAAAAGTATCTTTGCAGCAAGAATACGCAAAACGAACATCTATATGGCATCTCCCGTAGCATTATTCGTTTATAACCGAGCCGATAACACTCGAAAGACATTGCAAGCACTTATGGCCAACACCCTGGCTTCCGAGACCGAGCTATACGTTTTCTCCGACGGTGGCAAGGACGAGGCATCGTGGCAAGCCGTACGCGAGGTGCGGACTCTGCTGCACGAGGTTGAGACTGAGGTCGCGCGCGCACGAACATTAAATAGTATAACCATCGTGGAGCGCCCTGTGAACTACTACCTCGAGCGCAACATCATTGAAGGCATCAATCAAGTCTTTGAGCAGCACGACACCATCATCGTCCTTGAGGACGACATCGTCACGTCGCCCCATTTCCTGCAATTCATGAACGATGCCTTTCGTATCTACAAGGATGATCAACGGGTAATGCATGTAGGAGGGTTTACAAGGATACAGGAGACCGCCTCTTCTTCCCCCCCAGTGGGGAAGCTTGGAGGGGGTCTGTATTTCACTCCCTTCATGTCCGGCTGGGGTTGGGGCACATGGCGCGACCGATGGAATGGGCATTTTTTGCATTTCCAGTCGCGTGAAGAGGCGTTAGAGGGAGTGCCTGCAGAGGTGCTGACAGCGATAGAATACGATGGTGTCTTTCCTTGTCTCAAAGACCTAAACCGTCGTCCAATACCATGGGACATTTGCTGGGGTTTAGCAATCCGCAAGGCCGGCGGCCTCTGCCTCTACCCTTCACGCACATTGGTTCGCAACATAGGTCTTGACGGCGGCACTCACTATGGCCACCTGCCCCGATGGATTACTCGATTGATTCAGCACTACGAATACGATCGTTTGCCCTACGACGGACCTATTGAAGTCACTGCACAAGAGCCTGCCATAAATCCAAGCATTGAAGCACAGATGAAGGCAGCCCTAACCGATTGGGGCATCCGTTACACCTGGCTCGGCAAGATTATCAGGAGAATCTACAAATTGATTAAAGGTTAAGGACAGGGGAGGTTGAGGATTAGAGATCCTTGGCTAATGACATCGTTTGTTCAGTCGCGACCGAACAAACTACATGACCGTTCGTGCAAGGCGATATAAACGGTCGTAATTGGCAATACGACCGGTCGTGTTTGCGAATGTGACCGTATGTATGAGCTAACATGATCATTACAAGGTCTGGCTGATTTGGCTATTAGGTTCAACTACACGGGCTTTAAGGCCAACCTAATTGAGCTTTAAGGTTAACCTAATTAGACTATAAGCCAGTACTTGTTTAATGATGCGGCAAGGTACCTTAAAACCTAAACACCTAACAACCTTAAAACCTCACAACCTTACCTTTTATTCATTTTTTAGAGCCAAATACTAAGAAAAATGTAGGGATGGGGAAAAAAATATTGTCTTTAACCCTTAATCTTAAATCTTTTTATATCTTTGCCCTCGAACAAACATCCTTAACAACAAAAACATAAAGCATTCTTAGTATGAGTAAATCACATAAGCAAGCCTCGCCGCGTATGAACAAGGCCCGCTTGACGGAGGAGGTGGTAGCTCTTTTTCAGACTCATGCAGGCCAATTGGTCGATATCAAGACTATCTTCCGCGAACTTCACCTGAAAACACATCCCGCCAAACTGCTGTGCATGGATGTGCTCGACGATCTGTTGATGGACGATGTTATTGTGGAACAAGCCCAGATGCGCTACACTCTGGCCGACAAGACATCAGTGATGGAGGGCGTCTTCCAACGTAAGCCTAACGGCAAGAACACCTTCCTGCCCGACGATGGCGGCGAGCCAATCCTCGTTGCCGAGCGTAATTCAATGCATGCCATGGACGGCGACCGCGTGCGCATTCAGATGCTGGCACGTCGTCGTGGCCATGTTCGCGAAGCACAGGTGACGAATATCCTTCAACGTGCCGACAAGCAGTTCGTAGGCAAACTCTCCATAAGCCGCGACTTTGCCTTCGTACTCACCGAGGACCGTACTCTCTCCAACGACATCTTCATCCCTAAAAGCCAGCTCAAAGGCGGCAAGTCGGGCGACAAGGTTATAGCCAAGATTGTGGAATGGCCCGAAGGCTCAAAGAACCCTATCGGACGCATCGTGGAGGTGTTGGGCAAAGCTGGCGAGAACGAAACGGAGATGCATGCCATCCTGGCCGAGTTCGGGCTACCCTACACTTATCCCAAGGCCGCCGAAGATGCTGCACGGCACCTCGATGCCACCATCACCGCTGCCGACTACGCAGCCCGCGAGGACTACCGCGACCGCGTGACATTTACCATTGACCCGCGTGATGCCAAAGATTTTGATGATGCACTGAGCTTTAAGACCTTGAAAGAGGGACTTTACGAGATTGGAGTTCACATCGCCGATGTCAGTCACTACGTTACCGAGGGCTCCATCATCGACAAGGAGGCCGTGAAACGCGCTACCTCCGTCTACCTCGTTGACCGCACCATTCCCATGCTACCCGAACGTCTCTGCAATGAGATATGTTCACTCCGCCCCGACGAAGAGAAGCTTACTTACAGCGTCATCTTCGAAATGAACGAGAAGGCGGAAGTGAAGAAATGGCATTTGGCTCACACCGTGACACGTAGCGACCGCCGCTTTACCTACGAAGAAGTGCAGGCGCTATTGGAAGCACGCGGCGAAGCCAGTCCCGAGGACTACCACGCACCTGGCGACCATGCACCCCAACCTGGTGCTGAGTTCGACGGCGACAAAGCCAAGAGCCTGCGGCCCACCGAGGATTTCGCCACCGAGCTTATCACGCTGAACCGCCTGGCCAAGATACTGCGCGAGAGGCGTTTCGCAGCCGGTGCCGTGGACTTTGACCGCCCAGAGGTTCGCTTTGACATTGATGAGAAGGGACATCCTATCGGCACTTATTATAAGGTAGCCAAGGATGCCAACAAACTCATCGAAGAGTTTATGTTGCTGGCAAACCGCACCGTGGCCGAGAGCGTGGGACGTGTGCCTAAAGGTAAGAAAGCCAAGGTGCTGCCCTACCGTATTCACGAGCAGCCCGACCCCGACAAATTGATGAACCTGTCGCAGTTCGTTTCCAAGTTCGGGCGTAAGCTCAAGACAACCGGTAGCAAACAGGAGATAAGCCGCAACCTGAACAAACTGCTGCACGACGTGCACGGACAGAAAGAGCAAAATCTCGTGGAAATGGTGGCCCTGCGTGCCATGATGAAGGCCAAATACTCCACCATAAACATAGGTCACTACGGTTTGGCCTTCGACTACTACACACATTTCACTTCTCCCATACGTCGTTATCCCGACTTAATGGTGCACCGCCTGCTCACTCGTTATGCCGATGGCGGACGTTCGGCAAATCCAGAGAAGTACGAAGCGCTGTGTGAACAGAGCTCCGACATGGAACAGACGGCAGCTTTGGCCGAGCGAGCCAGTATTAAATACAAACAGGTGGAATTCATGGCCGACAAGATAGGCCAGGAGTTCGACGGCATAATCTCGGGCATCAACGAGTTCGGTATCTACGTCGAGCTCAACGAATCGAAGTGTGAAGGTATGGTACCGCTGCGCGATCTCGACGACGACTATTACGACTTCGACGAACGCAACTACCAACTGCTCGGCCGTCGCCGCCATCGCCGATATACGCTTGGCGACCCAATACGTATCGTGGTGGCCCGTGCCAACCTCGACAAGAAGCAGCTCGATTTCGCATTAGCAGAGGATTAAAAGCCTCGCTCCCAGTTCTCCGTTAAACGAGAGAGACTCGCTTTATTCGATAAGAGTTAAAGACGATTGCGATGAACCCGCTACGCCGTGTATTTCAGTTCTATTACGATGGTTTCCGCTCAATGACACTTGGGCGGACGCTGTGGCTGATTATCGGCATAAAGCTCTTCATCATGTTTGCCATCCTCAAGGTATTCTTCTTCCCTAACTTCTTGAAACAAAAGGCCAGTAAAGGGCACGAAGCGGAATTCGTAGCTACGGAGTTGGGAAAGAGGGCTGAGAAGACTCATCCCTTAACCCCTTCTCTTTCAAAGAAGGAGGAGCCTTCGGCTGGACTTAATGAGGAAATTATCCCATAGCATTAATTAAAGGATACGTATGTTTAATAAGTTGATAATATGGTAACAATCACTTCTATTATCAGTCTGCTACAAGCCTCGCTTCCCGAGCAGGGAGGAGAGTTGCTGAATGCTGTGGACTGGGCACGGGCACAGTTTGCCCTCACCGCCATCTACCATTGGCTCTTCGTTCCGCTAACCTTGGGCCTTGGTCTCATCATGTCCATCATGGAAACCAAGTACTACCGCACGGGCAGCGAGTTCTGGCGCCGCACGACACAGTTCTGGCAACGTCTTTTCGGCATCAACTTCGCCATGGGCATAGCCACTGGCATCATCCTTGAGTTTGAGTTCGGCACCAACTGGTCCAACTACTCTTGGTTCGTCGGCGACATCTTCGGTGCTCCACTTGCCGTCGAGGGTATAGTGGCGTTCTTCATGGAGTCGACCTTCGTAGCTGTGATGTACTTTGGTTGGGACAAGGTGTCAAAGGGCTTTCACCTGGCTTCAACGTGGCTGACGTGGATAGGCGCCACCATCTCGGCATGGTGGATACTGGTTGCAAACTCATGGATGCAATATCCCGTGGGTTGTGAATTCAACCCCGACACCATGCGCAACGAGATGACATCCTTCTTCGATGTCGCCCTATCGCCCTTTGCCATCGACAAGTTCTGTCACACCGTCATCTCATCGTGGATTATCGGCGCCGTCTTCGTGGCAGCCGTTTCTGCCTGGTATCTGTTGAAGAAACGCGAAGCCGAGCGCGAACTGGCACTGAAGAGCTTGCGCATAGGTGCCATCGTAGGCCTCATCGCCTCTATCGGTGCTGCTATCACCGGCGATGAGAGTGCATATAAAGTGGCTGAGGTGCAGCCCATGAAACTCGCCGCTATGGAAGCCCTTTACAACGGAGGCACAGACCAAAGCCTCACGGCCCTGGCATGGGTTAATCCCTTCAAGCAACCCAACTATGCCGAAGAGGAGGAAGCGCCCCTGCGCATCGCTATCCCAAACGGCCTCAGCATCCTTGCCACCCGTTCGTTGCATGGTTTCGTGCCTGGCGTGAACGACATATTAAAAGGTTACACGCGCGAGGACGGCACGGTAGAACTCTCGGCCCGCGAAAAGATGACTCGTGGACTGCTGGCTATAGCAGCCCTACAGAACTATCGTCGCGATGCAGCTGATGAGAAAGCATTTCTCGCCGGCGAGGCTCCCGACTTGAATTTCAAAGAGCGTAAAGAGCAGCAACTGGCCATACTGAAAGATAATATCCAGTACCTCGGTTACGGTTTCATCAAGGACGAGGCAGAGTTGGTGCCTTTCATTCCCATCAACTTCTGGGCGTTCCGCATAATGGTAGGTTTGGGCACGTTATTTATCCTCTATTTCGCTTTCCTCATTTTCCTTCAGTGGCGCAAGAAGGAGGTTGCATCAATGAAATGGCTCCTTTGGCTATCCATCATTCTGCTACCCTGCGCATATATCTGCTCCGAAAGCGGCTGGCTTGTGGCTGAATTCGGACGTCAGCCGTGGACCATTCAGGATATGCTGCCCGTGAACGCTTCGGTGTCAGACATCAGTTCCAGCGCCGTCGCCACCACCTTCTGGCTTTTCCTCATACTGTTCACCACCATGCTTGCCGTAGAGATAAGCATCATGCTCAAGCAGATTAAAAAGGGAGAACCCTTCCCTGTTACTTCTCAAGAGGGAGAGTAGTTTACATCAAGACTGCATTATCCTAAATCATTGACCTAATGGAAGGTAACTTTTATTTATCACTTTTCACTCATTCACTTTTCACTTAATATGTCATATTCCTTTCTTCAGCACTATTGGTGCTTCGTGGTAGCTCTGCTCGGTGCCATACTCGTGTTTCTGCTCTTCGTGCAGGGAGCTAATTCCGTAGCCGGCAGCCTCGGCTATACTCAGGAAGGGCGACGTCTCGTCTACAACTCCACTGGACGCAAGTGGGAGTTCACGTTCACCACGCTCGTCACCTTCGGCGGCGCATTCTTTGCTTCGTATCCGCTATTCTACAGCACCTCGTTCGGCGGAGCCTACTGGCTCTGGATGATAATCCTCTTCACTTTCGTGGTACAGGCGGTGAGCTACGAGTTCCAAAACAAGATTGGTAATTTCCTCGGTCCCAAGACATTCCAGTTCTGCCTCACCTTAAACGGCATACTTGGCCCGTTGCTCCTCGGCGGCGCCGTAGCTACTTTTTTTGAAGGCAGCAACTTCATTGTAGAAAAGGAGAACCTCATCAACGGCGCATCTCTCACTCCAGTCATCAGTCATTGGGCTAATGCCTCGCATGGTCTTGATGCCCTGCTCAACCCTTGGGTGCTCGTCTTCGGCTTTGCCGTGGTTTTCCTTGCTCGCACGTTGGGCATCCTTTATGTGATGAACAATGTCGACGATGAGGACATCCGTTCGCGCGGCAGTGTGCGTCTCCTCGGTGCCGCTGTGCCTTTCGTAATCCTTTTCGTAGCATACCTCGTTCACTTGCTGCTTAAGGATGGCTTTGCCTACGACCCAGCCACTGGCGTCATCTTCATGGAGCCGCTTAAATACCTGCACAACCTGCTGGATATGTGGTACTTGGCCGTTCTGTTATTAATAGGCGTGGTGCTCGTGCTCTATGGTATCGGCAAAACCATCATCTCAAAGAATTATATCGGCGGCATTTGGCCCGCAGGCATAGGCACTGTGCTGACTGTGCTCGCACTGCTGCTCTGTTCGGCTTGGAACAACACGGCTTACTACCCTTCTACCGCCGACCTGCAGTCGTCGCTCACGATGCAGAACTCGTGCAGCAGCGAGTTCACCCTCCGCACCATGTTCTACGTCTCACTCCTCGTTCCTTTCGTGCTGGCCTACATCGTTTACGCTTGGCGCGCCATTGATGCCAAGAAAATCACCAAGGAGGAAATCGAGAAGGCCGAGCATGTCTATTAAACAAGGCTTGTTTATACAGACCATTATATACAAAAGAGCCTGCGCCACATAACGCAGGCTCTTTTCTTTGATTTTACGTTCTTGAAGCCCCGGTTGTCCATAACAAAGAAACCAATTATGAGGCGCTACTGCTTACGTACCTTGTAGCTCCGCTGTCCGTCCTTGACGACGTAAATACCGGGAGGAAGATCAGAGAGGTTGACGGTGGCAGCGCCGTCCTTGGCAGGCGTATGACGTAGGAGCTTGCCTGTGAGGTCGTAAATATAGACACCGTCGGTGTGCTCGCGCACGGTGAGGCTCTCAACCTTAGTAGGCACATCAGAGAAATCGAGCTTGACGACCTCAGCATAGGGAAACTCCACGGTCATCGTCTCGCTGGTTACCTTCAGCACCTCTGATTCAGAGAACGTGACCTTAGGCTTCGATGCGAAGGCGAAACTGACCACGCCATTCGTAGTGGTGTGTATATTCAGTGTCTGCTGTGCCTCTGCAGCCAGCATGCTGCAGAGAAGGCATGTGATGGATAAAAGTCGTTTTACCATAGTTCTGTAGAATTAGGGTGTGTGATATGGCGGCGCAACAAGCGTTCCGACACGCCAAGGTCAGTGCTAAGTTTCACATAATGAGGCGGAGTGTAGGGCTTAAGGTCGGCACGCAGGTATGGTGCTGCGGCACCGGGGTTGACGATACGGGCATCGATGGTCTGCACTATTACGCGCTCATCGGGGATGCGCAGCTGTCCGTCCTCGTGCTGGTCGCCATTGCCCCAGGGGTTACGCATATTGAAGATAGCGCTGTCGTCGTCGGCTAGCATAAAGGTGAAGGCGTGACCGGTGACGGTCTTGAGCGTGCCGCAAAGGAGGTCGGGAACGTTGAAGCCGCCTACGGTAATCATGCCCTCACCCAAGCAATGCTCAATGGCCAGCTTGAGTTCGGAGGTGTAAAGGGAGTTGGGCGAGAAAGAGAAGCTCTCTCCGTTGCCGGTGAAGGGCGGCGCTGCATGTTCGGTACCTATGCCTTCGATGCCGTTGCACTGGTAGATCTGCTCCCATTTCATAAGAGCTTTCTCCATGATGGTTGCCCATGTGACGGCGTTGTTCTTACCGGTTACCTGACCTATGTTGGCGCTGTTGTCGCAAAGAATCTTATTGGACACGCACACGTCCACCGGCTGCCCTTGCGGGTCGTACATCTCTACAGTATAGGTGCGGTTACCGTTGTCGGTGATGATGCTCTTGATGAAATCGGGATAGAGATATGCCAGCGAAGCGAACACCGCCATAGCGCAGCAGTCACCGATGGCATGCTGGTTGACGTCGGCCGGCACGGGGTCGGTGTATGGATACAGCTTGACAGACTTAGTGACCCAGCGCGTGAGACCAGCCACCATATCGGGCTCGTTGGCGGGGTTGAGAAGCCATGCGCGGTCATCGTCGGTAGTGACGTGGCGGTTCTCGAAATGCTTGCCCATAGGCGTGATGCTTGACTTGGTTTTTCCACCGGCAAAGCTAAGGATTCTGTTGATGTTAGCCGTTTCGGCGTGGGCAGGCGGGTCTTTCTCCATGATGGCTTTATCGGCCTGCTCCTTGGTGGGATAGAAATAGCGGTATGCCTCTCCGTCGCGGAGCACCAGCAGTTTAGGGGTCTGCTTGAAGATAGTCCAGCGCAATGTCTCGTTCTTGGAGACATGGCGCGCAACAAACGTCTTGCCTGTAGAGCCGAACTTCAGAGTGTAGACGTCCGGCGTGCCGCCCTTGCCTCCCCATACGAGCTTCTCGCCGGCGAAGGCCATATATTCTGTGCCGTCGAACTTAATCACGCTGTCGCCGTTCTTCCAGAAGCCCAGATACCAAGTGCCGAGCACACAGCTGTACTCCGACGTCACCATAGTGATGGAGTCAACCTGAGCCGAAGGGAAGATGGACATGGTGCCGTCGGCATGGTGAACGACGAAACCTTGAGCACCAGCCTTGGCTACAGAGACAAGCATCAACAATGCAAAGAGAAACCTTTTTGTTTTCATTAGTATAGTAGTTTTCGTTTTGTGTTCTGTAAAATTGCACTGCAAAGTACGGCAATTTATATTGTATGCACAAACTTTTCACCCCATTTTACTTACGATTCGTTATTTTTTTCGCCTTTTTCTTCGCAGACTAAAGACTTTCCATTACTTTTGTGCACTTTTTTTAACCCAAGTCCTGCCGTGGGCTCACACAAAACGGAAACGACAATAATCATTTACCAAATTTCAGAATAACAACCACAACACCTATGAGACGACTGTTCTTAATGATCATCCTCCTTGGTTTTGCATTGGGGGGATGGGCACAGTATGAATCCAAATACTCAAACAGCACACAGATGTTCCTCAGCGAACGCAGGGGCGACGTTCAATTACCCAACAGCAAGACGAAAGTGAGTCGCACCATGGTGCCAATGCTACCTGTGGGTGCCAGCGACCTAGCCAAGATGAGGACACAAGCCACACGACCTATCGCCGAGGTGGAGCTGGTGGACAGCAAGGAGATGATTTCGGCCTTCATCGGCTTAAGCGACAACAACTTCGCCGCTATCAAGGCGCTCGGAGCAGTCGTCCAGAGCAAGTTCGACAAACTGGTGGCAGCCCTCATCCCCGTGGATAAGATTGAAGAGGTGGCAGCCCTCGACAACGTTACGAAGATTGAGGTGGCGGAAGTGCTGAAGGTGTCCAACGACAGGCAGCGCCAAGCCACACAGGCGGGCGATGCCATAGTCAACAGCGCCATGGCACAGGCCTTAGGACTCACCAAGCAATACACAGGCAAGGGCGTAGTCCTGGGCATCGTGGACACGGGCGTAGACTTTCAACATATTGCCTTCAAAGACAAGAGCGGCAAGAGCCGTATCGTCAGGGCCTACAAGCTCTCGGGCAGCACAAGCACCAGCCTTACCACCTACTCCACAGCCACCGACATAGCTAAGCTGACCTACGACACCAACCTTGAGGACCACGGCACACACACCTCCAGCACAGCTGGCGGTAGCAGCGTCATAGTCAACGGCAACAACGTCACCGTTACCGACGACCACGCCAACGCCACATACGGCGGCATGGCCCCTGAGGCCGACCTCGTGATAGCAGGCCTCAGCTCGCTCTACACAACCTCTATAGGCACAGCCATCCAGAACATCTGCAACTATGCCGACCAAGTGGGCAAGCCGTGTGTGATAAGTCTCAGTCTCGGTTCTCAGGACGGACCGCACGACGGCACGGGCTCCTTAGCCAGCATCGTAAACCAATGTGCAGGCAACAACCATATCATCGTCTATGCTTCGTCGAACGATGCCATGCGCTACGACTATTTCAAGAACATCGCAGGCACCTCGAACGGCGGTGGCTGCTATGCCGGCGGATCATCATCGAAGAGCAGGCCCATGATGGCCAACCTGCAGCGCTCCTGGGCTGATGCCACGGGCAATGTGCAGCTCTATGCATCGACCATTAATGCCTATGCCCGCACCAAGAATGTAGCCACCGCCCTTAAATTCCACGTCGTGGACACCAGCACGGGCGACATCGTCTATTCCACCCAGGAATACACCTCGGGCACCACCATCGGCATCACCACCCAGTCGGGTCTGGGCCAGTATTTCTACTCCACATCAGATTATTCCAACCCCTACGGCGACGCCGGCAAGATACGCATAAGCCGCAGCACATCCAACAGCAAGTACTATTGGACCATACATACGCCCGTGATGATATCGCGCAGCTACTCCAAAGACTCCGGCGACATCTACGATAGCAAATACGCCCTGTGCGTATCCGTATATCCCACGACCAATACGTCCACCGTCATCGACATGTGGGAGACCTATGGTGTTGACTGGTTCGGCAACGACCTGCAGTTGAGTAGCACCGCAGCAGGCAGCTACAATCTGGTGCAGGGCAGCGACGACTGCTCGGTGAGCGACAATGCGTGCTACGAGAAGGTCATCACCGTGGGAGCTTACGTCACCAAGAACACCATCACCGACTATGCCGGCACCGTGCATGACTGGAGCGAGGACTACCCCAATATAGGCGACCATGCCTCCTTCTCGTCGTACCAAGCTGCAGGCAGCGGTCCTCTCGGCACCGCCCTGCCCACTATCAATGCGCCTGGTGCACGTATCGTAGCAGGCATCAATCACTACCACACCAAGGCCGTTGACGCCGACTATAGCTACTGGGGCGACGACTTCATCGGCGACCTGGTGGTGAACAACACCACTAATGCCTACGGCGCCATGGAAGGCACATCAATGGCAACGCCCTGCGCCAGCGGCATCATAGCTCAATGGTTGCAGGCATGCATCGAGGCAGGCAAGACACCTACCCCTGACTACATCAAGGAGGTGATAGCTGCCACTGCGGACACCGACGCATGGACCGACGGCACCGCCCCTGGCGCTCATGGAGCCAAGACCTTCGGCCCCAACGGCAAGATTAACGCCGTAAGAGGCCTGCAGTATATCCTCGGCACATCAGCAGAACCCACCATCAGGGTGCAGCCGACATCGCTGGCATTCAACACCTATGCCACCCTCACGTCCGAGGCTAAGGTCAGCGTACGTGGCATGCTCCTCGACTCCGACATTAACATAAGCCTCAGCGACGACAACGGCGTGTTCAGCGTCAGCCAAGAGAGCATCACTGTTGCCCAGGCTGCCAACGGCACCGAGCTTACCGTGACTTTCAGCCCGCAGGAAGCAGGCAGCTACAGCGGCACCATAACCTTGACGAGCGAAGGAGCTGAGTCCGTAGACATCGCTCTCAACGCCACCGCCGAAGCAGCTACACCCACTATCATACCCGATAAGCAAGCTCTGGACTTCAGCGCACAGCTCAATACCGACAACAGCCAGACTTTCACCATAAGCGGCCGCTTCATAAGCAGCGACGTCACCCTCACTATGGCAGATGCCAACCATGTGTTCAGCGTCAGTCCCGCCACACTCTCTCCTGATGACGTAAATGGTGATGGCGCAGAAGTCATCGTGACCTTCAACTCGTCTGCCGAAGGCACTTTCAACGCTATCCTCACCATAACCAGCGAGGGGGCTGAGTCTGTGCCCATAGCCCTCACAGCAACCGCCAACGACGGCGGCACAGCGAGCGACGCCTATCTCAACATAGCCAAATATGCCACCATCGACGAGGCTGGCTGGAACACCACGTTCGTTAAGACATTATATAAATATACCACCTACGATGAGGACCAAGTGGCTTGGCTCACCCTGCCCGTGTACGGAGCTTTCGTCGGGGCGCGCTATGCCGTAGGCAGTTCCACATTCAACGGCGGTCACCCTCAAAAGTGGATTGACACCAACGTCAACAGCAACAACAACAAATACTATGGCACATCGTGGAGCAGCAGCGACATACTCCTGGGCAGCGGACCTTACTTCACCGGTTCAAGTGGCAACGGAGCACCACGCGTGATGGGCTACAACTACAAGAACAACACCACGCAGGAGACCGTCACCTTCTACGTCACCAGCGTCACAGCCGTGAAACTCATGGGATTAGGACAGAGCCGCTCCACCAGCAAGTATCCCGCCACCCTTAAGATTTACGAATGCAGCGTCGGCGACGACGGCACCGTCACCGCATCATCCTCTGCTGTTGCCAACGAGAGCAACTCAGCCACTTCTGGTTCATTCGTGCTGTCGGCTACCAACCTCGATGCCTCTAAAGTCTACAAAGTGGAAGCTGGCACTTATCGCAGTTATATCAGCGAGATTGGTTTCCAAACACCGCTGCCAAAGCCCATGCTTATGGGCGATGTCAACCACGACGGCAACATCACCATCGCTGATGTCACGGCACTTGTCAACATCATTCTCGGCAAGGACACCGACAAAGACTTAGACCTCAAAGCCACCGACATGAACCACGACGGCCAGATTACCGTCGCAGACGTTACTGCCCTCGTGAATATCATTTTAAGCAAATAAACCTCTACCATGAGATAGAGTATAAAAGAACGCCGCCTTCTGTCCAATGGATGGAGGGCGGCGAGCGTTAAAAAAAATTTTTGTTTGAAACTGACTACAGACTACAGGAAGTGGTGTCGCGCTCACGCGAAATTTTAAAGAAGAAAGTTTAAGGTTATTCGGAAATGGTTCTGGAATGATTGCTTGATGATTCATGAATGATTGACTGATGCTTCAGCAATGATAAGTTGATTTGACCGTTTGTATGTCATTATGCTACTGCACGCATAGACACATTCAACCAGTCGTATTTAAAAACAAGACCGTATTTATCGCCCGATAAAGCCGGCTTTGTTTGTATATAAGCCTATAGATAATGAGCCAGAAGTTTTGGGATAATTCCCCAAAACCCTTTAGACAATTGCCACAAAGCCTAAAGGGTTTTGCCTAAAAGTCTATACTCTATCAAGAATTGAGCACATTCGGCTGTAGTCTGTAGTCTATTTCAAACAAAATTTTTTTTTGCGGATTACTTTACTTGAAAACGGGGCGGCCATCGGGGCCCCATGAGATGGTCTTAAGGAAAATGCTGCGGCGTTCTTGACCATCGCGCTCCCAAAGGGCGTCGAAGAGGAGGTAGGTGGAATCGGGGTTGGCGGAGGGTATGATGCAGATATTAGATGCTCCGTAAAGGTTATCGTCGACAAGGATGGGCTCTACGGACTTGGTCCAACTGGCGGGATCGAGGAGGTCGGAGGTGGCAGGGGCTGTGAGCATACCAAGGATGTGGTAGCGAGTCCAGATGCCGCTCGCGGAATAACAAACGCAGACGGTGCGGCCGTCGGGCGAGAGGTAAGCCTCAGGATTCTCGTTGACATAGATGGGATAGGCTGATCGGCTGCCGTCGGGGTTGATCCACTGGCGCTCCCATTCATGTTCGGGGCGCGAGAGGAGCACTCGCTCAGAGGATACTGTCCAAGGGTTACTCATACGTGCCACATAGATACATTGCGTCTCATGCTCCACACGTCGCTTTGGCCACCCGGACCAGAAGAGATAGAGTTGCCCGCCCACTTCGAGCACGTTGGGGTGTATGCCGTAGTTCCACTCAGTGTTGGTATGGAGTGTGTCGCGTAGCACCCATTCATCGTGGAGCGGATCATCGCCCTGGCATTGGATGACATAGAGCTGATGGTTGTCGGTATTGCCATTGTCGGCCTCGAAATAGACATACCACTTCCCTTCGATGCGGAATATTTCGGGAGCCCAGGCGTGAAAGAGGCCGAGGCTGTCAGCATTAAATATAATGTGTTCCTCTGCTTGCGGCAGACGTGCAAGGTCTACGGTGGCAGCAAGGCGAATGTCATCGTTGGGCGACTGGCTAGTGAAATAATAGGTGCCGTTGTAGAAAGCGGCATGGGGATAGCTGCCGTATTCGAAGAGCATCCGGGGCATCACGGTTGTAGGGGCGTCGGGGCGGCAAGACAAGAGGACTAATAAAAGAGAAAAGAGAAGGAGTCCTATAATCCCACGACGAAGGATGAGGGATGAATTAGGGGCGGATATTTTGGTTGAGAAAAGATAGTCAAATGAGTTAATCATCGTGAATCTAGAATAGTTTGATGGTGGCAAAGGTAGCAATAGTTTTTCAAAAAGGAACATTTTTAGCTCAAGAAAAGTGGCGCGGGATACAAAAATAGCATGATGAACATTTTTTTGCGTGTTTTGAAGAGTTTTTCTTTAGGTTTTTTTAATTTAAGGTATATCTTTGCGGTGGATTTATGTTAACAACAATTGTTTTTTATATGAAAAGAGCAGATTTTTTAACATCTTTGACACTGGCCGTAGCGATGCTCTGCGGTAGTTGTTCGAGTCAGGCTGGTGGTACGCCATCTGACGACATCTTCAAACCTTACCAGGCAACTGAGCTCCGTACTCCATCAGTGCCCCTGGTAGTTTCTGACCCGTATTTCTCCATCTGGTCGCCTTACGACAAGTTGACCGACGGCATTACCCGCCACTGGACCAACGACGAGAAGCCGCTCGAAGGCTTGCTCACCGTCGACGGTACGGTTTACCGCTGGATGGGCTCCGAGCGTTTCACACTCAAGAGCATTGCCCCCATGGCCGACGAACAGGCTTGGGAAGCCGACTACACACGTGCCGTGCAGCGCGAGGGTTGGCAGCGCCCCGAGTTCCAACCGCAGGGTTGGCAGCGCGGTCGTGCCGCTTGGGGCTCCGACGGCCTGGATTTTGTGCGCACACACTGGAGCGACCTGAACAGCGACTTGTATGTTCGTCGCAACGTAGCCCTCACCGCCGATGATCTTAAAGAGGACCTGTGGCTGGTGTACTCCCACGACGATGTATTCGAAATCTACCTAAACGGCACGAAGGTTGCCGACACAGGCGAGACATGGGTAGACGGCGTACAGCTGCACCTCGAGGGTGACCTGAAAGCGCTGCTCAAAGAAGGCGACAACGTTATCGCTGCTCACTGCCACAATACCACTGGCGGTGCTTACACCGACTTCGGACTCTTCAAGAACATAAGCGAGAAGGCAAACGTGGTGACTGCCGAGCAGAAGAGCGTAGATGTTTTGGCCACAAACACATATTATACTTTCGCGTGCGGGCCTGTGGAGCTCAATGTAGTGTTCACAGCACCCATGCTCATGGACGACTACGATTTACTGTCAGCACCCATCAACTACATCTCTTATCAGGTACGTTCAACCGACGGCCAGAAGCACGATGTGAAGTTCAGCCTCACGGCAGCACGTGAGTTGGTGCTGAACAAGGCATCGCAGCCCACTTGCTCGGAACTCATCACCAAGGACGGCATACAATATGCCAAGAGCGGCACAGTGGACCAGCCTATTCTGGCCAAGAAGGGCGACCACATCTGCATCGACTGGGGTTATCTCTACATTCCTGCCATCAACGGTGAGGTTAGCCTGGCAGAAGCCGACAAACTCGTGTTCACACGCGACCTGGGCAAGGTCGAGAAAGCTGCCAGCTACATGATGATCGGTTACGACGAGGTGCAAGACATAGAATATATGTACAAGCGCTACAAAGGTTACTGGGCCCACGAGGGCAAGGTGACCATCTTCGACATGTTCAAGCGTTTGGACAAGGAATACGACGGCATCATGAAGCGCTGCCGCAGCTTCGACAAGCGTATCTACGACGATGCTGTGGCTGCCGGCGACAAGAAATATGCAGAGATTCTCTCGGCATCGTACCGCCACGTGATAGCTGCTCACAAGCTGTTTGAAGACGAAGACGGCAATTTGCTCTTCTTCTCGAAGGAGAACAACAGCAACGGTTGCGTGAACACCGTGGACCTCACTTATCCAGAGTCGCCTCTGTTCCTCGTGTACAACCCCGAACTGCAGAAAGCTCAGATGACCTCTATCTTCGACTATAGCCTCAGCGGACGTTGGACAAAGCCCTTCGCTGCTCACGACCTGGGCACCTACCCCATCGCCAATGGTCAAGTCTATGGCGGCGATATGCCCTTGGAGGAGGCCGGCAACATGCTGACTCTGGCTGCTCAGCTCTGCCGCATCGATGGCAATACGAAGTATGTGGATAAGTACTGGGATGTTATCACTACTTGGGCCGACTACCTCTCTGAGAATGGTCAGGACCCCTCCAACCAGCTCTGCACCGACGACTTCGCAGGCCACTGGGCACACAACTGCAACCTGAGCATCAAGGCCATCATGGGAGTAGCAGGCTATGCTGAGATGGCACGTATCAAGGGCGACAAAGCCACAGCAGACAAGTACATGGCTCGCGCCAAGGAGATGGCCGTGCAGTGGGAGAAGGATGCCCTGGAGGGCGACCACTACCGTCTGGCCTTCGACCGCGAAGACACCTGGAGCCAGAAGTACAACATGATTTGGGACAAGCTGTGGAAGACGAACCTCTTCCCCAACGATGCTATGGAACGCGACGTGCAATACTACCTGACGAAGCAGAACCGCTACGGTCTGCCCCTCGACTGCCGCAAGGACTACACCAAGAGTGACTGGGTGATGTGGACTGCCGGTATGGCTAAGGATAAAGCAGACTTCCTGAAGTTCGTGGCTCCCCTCTACGACTACATGAACGAAACCGGCTCGCGTGTACCTACCAGCGACTGGTACGACACCAAGACCGGCCTGATGGTTGGTTTCAAGGCCCGCTCGGTGATCGCAGGTCACTGGATGCGTGTGCTGGTTGATAAAGAGAAATAATAAAAGCCCCTACCCCCTCCCCGAGTGAAGGAGAGGGGGCTCGGGATTAAAGATTAGAGATTAGAGATTAGGGATTAAAAAGCCACTGTGCCCCTCCCGTCAGGGAGGATAAACCACACAAAAGACTATAAATCACTAAAATATAAACCTTATAAACAATGAGAATGAAACTGAAGAAAACAACATTCTCGTCATTAGCCCTCATAACAGCCGTGATCGCAGGCTTCACTACCTTCGGGTGTGAGTCATCGACCACGGTCGAGGACTATTATGGCGTACAGTCGTCGGCACCCTTCGACCCGTCGAAGCCTGTGACGATTACTGAGTTCACTCCCACATCGGGGAGTGTGGGCCAGCAGATTTGCATCAAAGGCTCAAACTTCGGCAATGACACCTCGCAAGTGAGCGTGACCATCGGCGGCAAGAAAGCCGCAGTGGTGAGCGTGCGTAGCGAGGCTCTCTATGCCTATGTTCCCAGCGCTGCCTACGACCAGATCGAGGGCACGACATTGAAAGGTTCCGTTGCCGTCACAGTAGGCGGTAAGACGGGCAAAGCCACTAACGCATTCACCTACGAGCGCAAGATGGTCGTAGGTCGTCTGTGCGGTAAGTTCTACGAGCGCGAGGCCGACTGCGTCTGGGCCGACGGTTCTTATGCCGATGACATCGAAGGTGTGAGCGGTTTCAAGAACGACGGTGTGATGCAGTTCTCGCCCTACAACCACGACCACCTCTTCATCGTCTACGACCAGGAGCCTCACTTCGGCACCGTGGCTCACGGCATCCAGCTGCTCGACCTGAAGAACAAGACTGTGCAGACCATCCTGCCGCTGTCAATGTTCTCGAACGAGCGTCTGCGTACCATCGACTTCGCCGTAGACCCCTTCGCCTACAATGCCGACGGCTCGTTTGAGAAGAGATGGGATGAAGAACTCAAGGACAGCGTAATCGTTGGCCGTGCACCCGAAGGGTGGATCGACACTGCCACACCCGAGCAGAAACGCTGGCGCGAGCACCTCATCATCTCAGCCGATAACGACGATACCAACTACCGTGCACACTCTGTATACATCGTTGACCGCGATGCCGACGGTAACTTCAGCCGTAATTCACAGGTACGCCAGCTGGCCAACTATCGCCAGTGCAACGGCGCCAGCCTGCACCCCATCAACGGCGAACTCTACTTCACCAGCTACCAGAAGGGTGAAGTGATTCGTCTGGACATGGAGAAATACTGGGATACACTTATCCCCGACGAGAATGGTAACCGTCTGGTATGGGATCCCTACGTGAACAACAACCGCTACGATGCCGCTTCGGGCAGCAGCTCCGGCACAGGTGCCTTTGAAATTCTGTTCACCGTACAGGACACCTACTGGGAGTTCCAAATCGACATCCATCCGTCAGGTAAGTTCGCTTACATCGTCGTCATCAACCGCAACTACATCCTGCGTACCGACTACGATGAGAAGACTAAGAAATTCTCGGCTCCTTACGTCATCGCTGGTGATATGAGCGCTGAGGGCTTTGCCGACGGCGTAGGTAAGAGCGCACGTCTGCGCAGACCTTACCAAGGCACCTTCGTGAAGAACGAAGAGTATGAAGCAGCCGGCAACGACGATATCTACGACTTCTATTTCTGCGACAGCCGCAACGACGCTATCCGTCTGCTCACCCCCGAGGGCATTGTAAAGACCTACGCAGGTGGCAGCGCCGCTACTCATGCTGATGGTGAAACCTTCGGTAACGAGAACGGTGAGTTGCGCGATTTCGCCCGATTCCATCGTCCCACGGGCCTCGTTAATGATGTCCACCGCGACGCTATCACCGGACAGAACACGCTCATCTTCTACATACTGGATACGAGCAATTTCTGTATACGCACTATTACTATGGAAGAGAATCTTGAAGCCACCGAGCCGAAAGATGAAACCAACGTAGAACCGTAACGACTGACTACTATGAAAAAATATATTGCAACACTTATGCTGCTACTTGCCACCGCATTCAATGCCATGGCGCAGCAGGAAGTAACAATCACGGGTGTCGTCAGCGACGATACAGGGCCTCTCCCCGGCGTCAACGTCACAGTGAAAGATGCCAAGGGACTGGGTACTATCACCAATATCAATGGTGAGTACACCATCAAGATGGAACAATACAAGACGCTGGTATTCTCGTACATGGGATTCCAGAGCCAGGAAGTGTTCATCAAAGACCAGAAGACCGTCAACGTAACCTTGTCCGAAGCCAAGGTAAGCGCCATGGACGAAGTTGTGGTCACTGGTATGCAAGCCCAGAAGAAACTGACGCTGACGGGTGCCGTGACAAACGTTAAGATGGAAGAGCTGAAGCACTTCAACACTTCAAACATCACCAACACCCTCGCCGGTAACGTGGCCGGTGTGCTCGCCTTCCAAAAGTCTGGACAGCCCGGTAAGAACACCTCTGAGTTCTGGATTCGCGGTATCTCCACCTTCGGTGCGAGCAACTCAGCTTATATCCTGGTCGACGGCTTCGAGCGTGAGAACATCGACGACATCAATATCGAAGATATCGAATCGTTCTCTGTGCTGAAAGATGCCTCCGCAACCGCTATCTACGGTTCGAAAGGCGCTAACGGCGTTGTGCTCATCACCACCAAGCACGGTAAGGCTGGTAAGGTCGACATCAATGCCAAGTTCGAGACATCGTACAACACACGTACCATAACGCCTGAGTTCGTAAGCGGTTTTGACTACGCCAAGTACCTGAACGAAGCACGCGTAACACGTAACCTCGGCGTGCTCTATCAGCCCGTCGAGCTCGACATCATCCGCTACGGCCTTGACCCTGACCTCTACCCGAACGTCGACTGGCAGGACCTCCTCTTGAAAGATGGTGCTATGAGCTATCGCGCCAACCTCAATATCAGTGGTGGTGGCGAAACAGCCCGTTACTACGTATCCATGGCCTACACACAGGATCAGGGTATGTACAAGACTGATAAGACCTTGCGTGAGCGCTACGACACCAACGCCAATTACGACCGTTGGAACTATCGTATGAACGTTGATGTAGACGTAACAAAGACCACCGTGCTGAAGTTCGGTATCAGCGGCAACCTGAACAAACGTAACTCCCCGGGTATCGGCGACGATAGAGTTTGGGGCCAGATGTTCGGTTACAACCCTCTGTACACACCTGTGCTTTACAGCAATGGCCTGTTCCCCGCTAAGGGCGTGTTCAACACTACAACCGAGAACGGCGTGGAAACTTACAAACTCGATGAGAACTACATCAACCCGTGGGTAAGCTCCACACAGACTGGTTACAACACCGAGTGGCAGAACAATATCCAGACAAACATCACTTTGGAGCAGGACCTGAAGTTCATCACCAAGGGTCTGAAGTTCACCGGCCGCTTCGGTTACGACACATATAATAATAATAGTATCCAGCACCACCGCCTGCCCGCCCTCTACGCAGCTCGCTCTCGTAATACTGAGACCGGACAGCTTGACTTCCAGCAAGTGCAGTCGGTTCAGGACATGACACAGTCAAGCGCCAACAGCGGTTCTCGCCGCGAGTTCCTCGACCTGTTGCTCCACTGGGACCGTCAGTTCTGGGATTACCACAACTTTGCCGCTAACGTGAAATTCACCGAAGATCAGAACATCTCAACGCAGAATCTGGGCACGGATATCAAGAACTCCGTATCACGTAAGAACAAGGGCTTAGCTGCTCAATTCACATATAACTTCGCATCGCGCTACTTCGTCGACTTCAACTTCGGTTACAACGGCTCTGAGAACTTTGCCGACGGCCACCGCTGGGGCTTCTTCCCCGCTTGGTCAGTAGCTTGGAACGTAGGCGAAGAGCCTTGGGTGAAGAACAACGTCAAATGGCTTGACATGTTCAAGCTCCGTTTCTCCAACGGTCGCGTAGGTTCTGATGCCACCGGCAGCAACCGTTTCCCCTATCTCTACACACTGGAGAACTCCGGCAGCGGATACATTTGGGGACAGAACGGCACCAACAGCTATGGTAGTATCCGCTACCGTCAGGTGGCTTCGGAATACGTCACATGGGAAGTCGCTACGAAGAATGACTTCGGTATCGACCTCGTATTGTTCGACA
This sequence comes from Bacteroidaceae bacterium, assembly GCA_016286165.1. Classification (GTDB taxonomy): domain Bacteria; phylum Bacteroidota; class Bacteroidia; order Bacteroidales; family Bacteroidaceae; genus Physcousia. The sequence continues at coordinate 98,744 of JAEESE010000005.1, forward strand.
ACCGCTTCTCACTGACCATGGACTACTTCGATGAAAAACGTACTGGTATCTTCCAGGAACGCCGCTTCCTGCCGACGACCGTCGGTCTTGAGCATTGGGATGACGGCGGTTGGAACTATCCGAAGGCCAACGTGGGTGCTGTAAGCTCACGCGGTTTCGACGGTAACTTCAGCTACAATGATAAGTTCGGAAATGTAGGCCTCACCGTTCGTGGTAACATCACCTACAGCAAGAACAAGATCGATGAGTACGATGAAGAAAACAACGTATATCCCTACCAGAACCAGTACGGCTACCGCGTAAGTCAGGTTCGCGGCCTTATCGCCGAAGGCCTGTTCAAAGACTACGACGATATCCGCAACAGCCCGACGCAGGAGTTCGGTACCGTACAGCCTGGTGATATCAAGTACAAGGATGTAAATGGTGACGGTGTTGTCAACAACGGCGACGTCTGCGCTATCGGTGCCACCGACCGTCCCAGCCTCATCTATGGTTTAGGTTTCACCGTGACTTGGAAAGGCTTCGACTTCAACGTACACCTCCAGGGCGCCGGCAAGAGCACCTTCATGACCTACGGTAAGTGCGTCTATGCCTTCAGCGAGAGTCAGTGGGGTAACATCTTCAAGGGCGTGCTCAATAACCGTTGGGTTGACAGCGAAACAGCTCTCAAGCTTGGCATCCCCGCCAACGAAGATCCTAACGCCGATTACCCACGTCTCAGCTACGGCGGCAACAGCAACAACGACCGAAACAGCACCTTCTGGCTGCGCGATGGTCGCTATCTGCGCCTGAAGAACGTTGATATCGGTTACACTCTGCCTAAACGCATTGTTAACCAGATTCACTTCTCTAATATCCGCGTATATCTGGCTGCCACCAACCTGTTCTTCCTCCACAAGAAGTTCAGCACATGGGATCCCGAATCACTGCAGCCCCGCGGCGAGGACTATCCTATCACCAAGGCCGTCACAGCCGGTTTGCAAGTTAATATCTAATATTAAGGTGTAAGATTATGAAAAAGAATATTGCTATATATGCGTTGTCGATAATCTGCTCGGCTGGATTCTTGGTAGCTTGTGCCGATCTCGACTCCGACAAATATTTCGGCGACCGCAAGACGCTCGAGAGTGTCTTCACCGACCGCGAACAGGTCGACCAGTGGCTTGCTCACGCCTTCTCGTTCCTCACGGGCAGCAACTTCGAAGTCTGCTCCAAGGGCGGCACCGGCGGCGAGAACTCCGCATGGAATCCCTTCTGCTTCGCCGATGACATCTACTACGGCGACCGCGACTACGCCTATGGCGACGCCAAGGACCGCGGTTTCACATCCTACAACACGTTCCGCGAAGGCGGATACACCGAGGCTGTAGGCCAAGACGCCTGGGTACGTAGCTACCAAGGCATCTACCAGGCCAGCATCTTCATCAAGAACATCGACATGAACACAGACCTCAGCACCGAGGACCGCCTCGACAAGAAAGGTCAGGCCCGTTTCGTGCGCGCATACTATTATTGGTTGCTCCTGCGCAAGTTCGGTCCTATACCCATCATGCCCGATGAAGGTGCCGACTACACCCTCGAATACGATGAGCTGGCTACTCCGCGTTCAACCTACGAAGAGTGTGCCAACTACATCGCAGAAGAGATGGTGAAAGCTGCCAACGAGATTTCACCTCGCTGGACCAACAAACGCGATGAAGCTAACATAGCACGTCCCACGCGTGGTGCCTGCCTGGCTACCCGTGCCATCGCTCTGACATACGCCGCCAGTCCTCTGGCTAATGGTCAGTTGAAGAACGGACATCACCCCGCAAACATCACCGACGACATTGCCAAGAACCTTCACAACTTCGACGGCACACCTCTGCTTTCACTCGACTACGACGAGGCTAAATGGGCAAAAGCTGCTGCTGCATGTAAGGATGTAATGGATCTTGGTGGTTACGAACTATACCATGCCGGTATCAACACCGTAGAGGCCGACGGCGCTCCCCTGACCGTGGAACCTGACTACGACCCCGTATTCTCGGAGGCCAACTGGCCTAACGGCTGGAAGGACATAGACCCCTATCTCTCCTATCGTAACCTGTTCAACGGCACAGCAAGTGCTGTGGATAACCCAGAGCTCATCTTCACTCGCGGTTCAAACATGAATATGGGCGACAACGACAATGGCCTCGGTGCTATGGTAGCTCACTCCATGCCCGTTTCCCTTAACGGTTGGAACACCCATGGTCTGACCCAGAAGATGTGTGACACATATTATATGCGCGACGGTAGCGACGTTCCCGGTATGTACCGTGAATGGCGTCAGGACGGTGTCGACGGCAATGATATGGGTAACAACGAGGAGCGTGCTACCGGATGGACAACCCGTTCCGATATCACGAGCGGCACCTATCCCGAAATATCACAGAACCTACGTATGTTCCCCGGTATGAATGTCTCTCTGCAATATGTCCGTCGCGAGCCGCGCTTCTATGCCAGCGTAGCCTTCAGCGGCAGCTACTGGGAGCAGCTTCGCAACCCGACCTCATCACAGCGCAATGCTCAGGTGTTCTATTATCGTTCGGGTGGTAATGGATATATCAACGCTTTCTCATACCTCCGTACAGGTATCGGTATCAAGAAGTTCTATCATCCTGATGACTATCGCGATGCTCAGCACGATTATTCACACCTCCGCGAGAAGTTTGAGCCTGCAATTCGCTATGCCGACATTCTGCTTATGTATGCAGAATGCCTCAACGAACTCACCAAGAGCTACACCGTCAAGAGTTGGAAAGGCGAGGATATGACTATCAGCCGCGATATCGACGAGATGAAGAAAGGCATTCAGCCCATTCGCATCCGCGCCGGACTGCACGACTACACATCCGACGTCTATGCCTCTGCCGACCTCCTGCGCGCCAAGATCAAACGTGAGCGGATGATTGAGTTCATGGGCGAAGGCAAACGCTACTTCGATCTGCGACGCTGGATGGATGCTCCTGTCGAGGAGAACAAGCGCGTCTATGGCCTCAACGTCTTCCAGACCCAAGCCAAGCGTGACGAGTTCATGCAGGTTATCCCCGTCTACAATCTCTCTGCCAACTTCAATGATAAGATGTACTTCTGGCCCATCTCGCACACCGACCTCAAGCGCAACAAGAACCTTGTACAGAACCCAGGATGGCAGTACAATGACTAAAAAGCGATCCACCCCTCACCCTCACTGTGAGGGATGGGGTGGTCACTGACAAGAACGGTTTTCATTTAGATAATATAAAAAATATGAATACAAATTCAAACAATATACTAAGGTATATACTCTCCCCCTTGAGGTGGAGCGGAGAGGGGGCCTTTGGTATGCTGTTCTTACTGATTGTCCCCTTCCTCGCTGCTTGCAACGACGAGTGGAAGGAGGAACAGTATGAGCACTACATAAGCTTCAAGGCACCCTTGAACGACAATGGTGTCACCGCCGTATACGTTCCCTTCACACGTCACGACGACAATGGTCAGCCGCTGTACGGCCGTACGGGCCTCTCGCACTACGAGCTGCCGGTCATCGTAAGTGGTACTACCAACAACGACCGTGACCTCGTTATCAAGTTCGGACACAGCGATACTCTCAGCATCCTCAATTTCGAGCGCTTCGGCTCGCCGTCATACCGCTCTGACATCGTAGACCTATACTACAAGGACATGAGCGACTATGCCTCGTACCCCGCCACGCTTAATATCCCGGCTGGGCAGAACATAGGCCTGCTCAAGGTGCAGTTTGACTTCAACGGCATTGACCTGAAGGACAAATGGGTGCTTCCCATAGAAATCCTGAAGGACGAGAGCTATCAGCCCCATCCTCGTAAGAACTACGCTAAAGCTATGCTGCGCGTATATCCTTACAACGACTATTCAGGCAACTACTCGGCTACAACACTCACCATAACCAATGCCGACGACCCCACCAACGCTACAGGTATGGAAACGGCACGCGGTTATGTTGTTGACGAAAACACTATCTTCTTCTATGCCGGCAACATCGACGAGACACGCGTTGACCGCCAGAACTACAAGGTTTATTTCCGCTTCGTCCCAGATGAGAGTAATCCCAACATCGGAAGCGTGGAATTGTCGTCGGACAACGCCGAGAAGAATGGTTTCGTCAACACTGGAAAAGCCTCGTATCGTATCTACGAACAGGCAGACGAAGTGCAGCCGTGGCTCCTGCACCGCTATGTCATCATAAGCGGTATTGAGTACAACTACACCGACTACACTTCCGTTGACAACTATCCTATGGACTATGTTGTCAAGGGTATCCTCACACTCGAGCGCCAGCTGAACACCCAGATCCCGAACGAGGATCAGGCTATTCAGTGGTAAAAAAGAGGACCCTTCCCCCGCCCTCCCTAGGGAGGGAGCAATTACCAAACAAGAACAGCAAACAATTTATGCAATGAGAACAAAATCCAAGCTTATATTGACAATAGCCCTCACAATAGCGCAGGTAACTGCTCCCTCCCTAACAGGGAGGGCGGGGGATGGGTCTTCCCCATCTTCTCTCTCAGCAAAGGTAACCGCTCCCTCCCTGACAGGGAGGGCGGGGGGAGAGTCTCCCTCTTCCTACGTCTCCACCCTCGTGGGCACGATGTCAAAGCATTCCCTATCCACCGGCAACACCTATCCCGCCATCGCCCTGCCATGGGGCATGAATTTCTGGACTCCCCAAACGGGACGTATGGGTGACGGATGGGCATATGTTTATACCGAGGACAAACTGCGAGGAATCAAGCAAACACACCAACCGTCGCCATGGATTAACGACTACGGACAGTTCTCAATTATGCCCACCACGCGCACCGTCTTCCGTGAGGACGACCGTGCATCGTGGTTCAGCCATAAGGCCGAGGTTGCCACACCTTATTATTATAAGGTCTACTTGGCCGACTGGGACGTCACTGCCGAACTTGCCCCCACCGAGCGGGCTGCCATTATGCGGCTAACCTACCCCGAAACCTCTGAGGCTCGCGTCGTCATAGATCCCTTCGACGGAGGTTCATGCCTGCAGATTGATGAGAGCAAGCGTCGCGTGATGGGTTACACCACCAAGAACAGCGGTGGCGTGCCAGAAGGCTTCAAGAACTACTTCGTTATCGAGTTCTCGCATCCCATCACCTTTTCGGCCATTTATGGCGACAAGCGCGGCGGCGGAAAGCTCTTGGACGACATAGAGATGATGGCCGACAACCACGTGATCGGTGTTGTAGGTTTTCCCTCACTGCAACGCGGTGAGCAAGTGACCTTGCGCATCGCTTCGTCATTCATCAGCTACGAGCAAGCCGAACGAAACCTTCAGGAACTGGCTGGCCGTTCCTTCGACGAGGTCTGTGCTGCCGGCCGTCAACGCTGGGACGAAGTGCTTGGGCGCATCCGTATCGAGGACGATAACATCGACCACCTCCGCACTTTCTACAGTTGCCTGTATCGCTCTGTGCTCTTCCCGCGCTCGTTCTTCGAATACGATGCTGCCGGTCAGCCAATTCACTACAGCCCACATACGGGCAAAGTCTGCCCTGGCTACTATTTCACCGACACAGGCTTTTGGGATACCTTCCGTTGCCTGTTTCCCCTCTTGAACCTCGTCTATCCTGAGATGAACGTCCAGATGCAGGAGGGCCTTGTCAACTGTTACAAGGAAAACGGCTTCCTGCCTGAATGGGCCAGTCCGGGACATCGGGGCTGCATGGTCGGCAACAACTCTGCATCCGTCGTCGCCGACGCCTACCTGAAGCTCTCTCAACTTTCAACGTCCGGAGGTGGGGCCAACTACGACATCGAGGCTCTTTGGCAAGCCGTGGTTCATGGCGCCAACGCCGTTCATCCTAAGGTGCCGTCAACAGGACGTTTGGGCTTTGAATACTACAATAAGCTGGGCTATGTGCCCTACAACGTAGGCATCAACGAGAGCGTGGCCCGCACTTTAGAATACGCTTACGACGACTGGTGCATCTACCAGCTCGGCCGTAAGCTTGGCAAAAAAGAAAAGGAACTGAAGCCTTTCCGTGCTCATGCCATGAACTACACCAAGGTGTTCGACAACGAGTCAAAACTCATGCGTGGCCGCAATGACGACGGCACATTCCAGAGCCCGTTCTCACCACTGAAGTGGGGCGATGCCTTCACCGAGGGCAATGCTTGGCACTACACATGGTCGGTGTTCCACGACCCCGAAGGACTCATCCGCCTTATGGGCGGCAAGGAGGTCTTCATCGGTATGCTTGACTCCGTGTTCAACGTTCCGCCTCTCTTCGACGAGAGCTACTACGGCGGTGTCATCCACGAAATCCGCGAAATGCAGATTATGGGCATGGGCAATTATGCCCACGGCAATCAACCCATCCAACACATGATCTACCTCTACGACTGGGCCGGTCAGCCATGGAAGGCGCAGCAGCGAGTACGCGAGGTGATGGATCGTTTCTACACCCCTCTGCCCGACGGCTATTGCGGCGACGAGGACAACGGCCAGACCTCAGCTTGGTATGTCTTCTCCGCCCTCGGTTTCTACCCAGTCTGCCCCGGTTCAGGCGAATACGCCCTCGGCACTCCTTATTTCCGTCGTGCCACAGTCACACTTCCTGCCGGCAAAACACTTACCATTGAAGGCTCCGCATCCGATGGCTCACCCCTCGAAGCAGCGCCCTACATCCAGCGCATGACCTTCAATGGCCAAACCTACACCCACAACTACCTACGCCACGGAGACCTCTTGAATGGCGGTACCATTCATTTCGATTTGGGACAAAAGCCCAACCTGTCTCGTGGCACAGCCGATGCCGACGCCCCTTACAGCTTCAGCAAGGAAAAATAGAAGAGGCGGACCCTCCACCAAGGACGGACCCTCCCCCCGCCCTCCCTGGGGAGGGAGCAGTTACCTAACAAGAATAGAAAATCAAAGATATGAAAACAAGAACGCTGTTATTAACCATAGCCCTAACCATAGTTCCGGTAACCGCTCCCTTCTTACAATGGAGGGCGGAGGGAGGGTCCGTCTCTGCCCAACCTGTTGAGGCTCTCCGCCGTGCCATTGCCATCACCGATGCCACCATGGCAACGTCCTTCACAGGTTCTGCCACCAACTTGCGAATGTACGACACCTACAACACCGCCAGTCACCAAGGCAATGGCACAGCAGACGTATGGCCCTACACCGCGGCTCTTGAGGCGCACTGCTCCGTGCTCGAAGCTCTTGAAGCGTTAAGAGATGAGGCGCCCCAGCTGTATGCCGACACTCACGACCGCTTCGTGGCGCGTCTGCGTCAGCTCTACGACAACCTCGCATACTACGCCGGTACATACACCCTCAGTTCCTACGCTTCACGACGCGGCTGGACCGTGTACGGAGTTCATCGCGGCGGCTCCAAAGGCACAGCCACCGTCACCGGTATCGAGAATGTCTACGACGATCAGATGTGGATTTGCCGCGAGCTCGTGCGTGCCTATCGCCTCACTGGCTATGCCGCTTACCTCAAGGAAGCCGAGAAACTGGCCAACTACTGCATCGACGGCTGGGACTGCTGCCTCGATGCCCGCGGCAAGGAATACGGAGGCATCAGTTGGGGACCCGGATACAATAGCAAGCACTCTTGCTCAAACGGTCCCATCATACAGCCCTTGGTGTGGCTGGCCGACATCTACCGTGCCGACGACGAGGAGGAGGACCTGCGCTACTACTACGTCAACGCCGACGGCACACGCGCAAGCACCATGCGCCGCCACTCGGAAGTCTATCTAGAGATGGCACGCAAGGTCTACGACTGGCAGAAAGAGAAACTGCTCAACCGCAACACCGGCGTCTACTGGGATATGTGCGGCGCCGTGAAGGGAGAGATTCAGCACATAAAGGTAGGACGTATCGAATACCGCGACCACGTGGACATCAACGGCCCCAGCGGCACAGCCTACACCTACAACACAGGCACCATGCTTGCCGGAGCTGCCGAGCTCTTCCGCGTCACGGGCGAAGAGACGTTCAAGACCGACATCAATAGCCTTTGCCGTGCAGCTGTCATGCAGTTCACCAGTCGAACACGTGTCAACGGACAGGTCTTCCGCCAGTGGCCCACAGACCCTGAAGCCACCAGCGGCTTCAACACATGGTTCGACGACGTACTGATGCGCGCGTACGTCGACGCTCACCCCTACAATGATGCCAACACCTACGCCACAGATGCCCTCAACTCGTTCCTCGACAACCTCAACTATGCGTGGGACAACTTCCGCCGCGATGATCTGCTGCCCATACACTTGCTTAAGGGTTGGGACAATGGCGACGTCACCAAGGGTTTCCACCAGCTCGCCTTCGCTTCGGAATACGCTATGCTGGCGGTATGGCTCCACCGCTTGAGCCAGCCCGACGGCATCGGCTGTCTGCCTGCCACCCCATCGGCTCGCCAACTGGTCAGTCTGTCAGCATGCCAAGCCTTCAATCTTGCAGGCTCTCCTGCCCAGCCCCCTTTTCGTCGCGGCCTATATATCGTAGGAGGGCACAAGATAATGGTAAGATAATCTCTTACCTTTAACACTAAATCTCAATCCTTTTAAAGCTAATATAAAAGCAAGTGAAAAGAATCCTTTTCCTAATCCTTTGCATTATCTACTGCGCAGGAAGTGCCATAGCTCAGAACGAGCAATGGATGAATGGCCTAAATGACAATATCTTTATATCACAACTATCAATACCTGGGGCACATAATGCAGCAACAAAAGGCCTATCTATTGCCGGCAAGTGTCAGGACAAGGATATTGCAGGACTATGGGACGCTGGCGTCCGTGTCTTTGATTTACGACCGACAGATGCCGAAGGATGTCCCATTTATCATGGTATACTGTCAACGGGCATCACTCTTACAACTGCCCTAAGCACCATCACCAGCAAGCTCTCTGCCTATCCCAGCGATTTTGCCATCATTATAATGCGCAATGAGAATGATGGAGGCAGCACAGACAATTGGAAGAGCCGCGTGGGGGCTATCATGAATAATTTTTCCAATTACGTCATACCACTCAATCCTAATCTGCGTTTGGGTGATGTCCGCGGAAAAGTCATTATCCTTAGTCGCGACTACTATGCTGACGGTTATACAATCAACGGATGGGGACATTCAACACCATCAGTTGAAGCATCTGCAAACGGCGTTACATTTGCCCTTCAGGATTATTATGAAGTAAAAGATACCGATGCGAAATCTTCAGCCATTACAACTCTTTTGACTGGAGCCCGTACCAACAACAGCACCAGTCGTATATTTATTAATCACACGTCAGGCTATGTGCCTGGACTTATCCCTGGCATCTCTGACGATATAACAGGCAACGCTAACACTTGCAACACTCTCGCCCTAAACACCATCACTGCCAACCCAGGCCCTACGGGCATGATTCTGATGGACTTTGCAGGTTCCAGCAGCTATAATGGAGCCAACCTCTGCAACAAGATTATCGAGCAGAATAGCAAAATATCCACTTCATCGCCAAGTGTGCCTGCCACGGGGCAGTATTACGTGTACAATGTTGAGCGTGACATGTATATCACCCGTAGCAACAACTATGCCACTCGTGGCGGTTTTGACAAAGCCGGCATGCCGATAGCTGTAAACAATGCAGGCGACGGCACTCTAACACTTGTTACTAATGTGAATGGAACAGGCAAGGGGATTTTCATAGCAGATGGCAATGGTGAGACTGTTTATGTCGACAACACTCCCACAGCATGGACATTAGAATGCATAGACGAAGCCAAGAAAATATACACCCTGAAGAACGGCGACAATTACTTGCAGGCAAAGGATGGACAGACACGCTTGGAAGCTGGTTCATTGCCTACAAACAAAAGTGCTCAGTGGCAGTTCATACCTAGGAACGTACGTGAGGACCTTACTGTTGCATCTGCTACCAATCCCGTAGACGTAACCTACCTCATCGAGAACCAAGGCTTCGACCGATACGATGGCGAGCAGAACTCTTGGAAGAATGCCGATAACTCCAATTGGCGCCCTGGAAATGGTTGGTGTCACGATGCCGATGCCTCCAACAACTGCGCTGAAGTGTGGAATGCCAACTTCGACATACATCAGTCGTTTACCGACCTGAAGAATGGTGTTTATGAGCTACGAGTACAAGGCTACTACCGCCTTAGCATTAACAACAACAGCGACTATCTCATTGAACAGATGCGGGCTGGCAACAATGTACAACGCGCCAAATACTATATCAATAGTACCGAAGCCTATCTTCTGCCTCAGCTATCGGCATCGCTGCCTTCTGAATATGCAGACTATAGCGTGGACATCAACGGTACCACCTACAGCTATCCCAATAGCAAAGGAAAGGCATCCATTGCCTTCCGCGAAGGTTATTATGAGAACGAGCCCATAAGAGCTATCGTAACCGACGGAAATCTTTCTATCGGTTTAAAGCTCGACAACAAAAATGGAGCCGACTGGATCTGTTTCGACAATGTCCGACTCGCCTATCTCGGAGCACCTGACATCAGTCTGTTCACACAAGCCCTCGAGCAAGCCATCACCAATGCGCAAGCCTTCAGCGGCAACACCACTACAATCCTGCAGAACGCTCTCACCACAGCCCTTGCCGAAGCCATCGCCGTGCGCCAATCCACTGATACTGAAGTATTAACAGCTAAAACTGAAGCCCTGAATACAGCCCTTGCAAATGCAGAGGCTGTTGACATAACCATTCTCAGCGCTACCATACCTCTTGCACAGGCTGATGGCATTGACGTAGCCGAAGCCAACAATGTCATTATCAATGGGACAACCGCCGCTGAAGTTAACAATGCATTAGCTACCCTGCGCCTTGCCCGTCGCGTAGCAAATGCAGAGACTCACCCGGATGTCTTCACAGGAAATGCCCCCGCTGCCGGCGACTATTATTTATTTAATGTAGGCTCTGGCCGTTTCTTATGCGGAGGTGCCGACTGGGGAGCTCATGCCGCTCTTGGTTTCCCTGGTGTTCTCGTTTCGCTTGAAGCAACAGGTACAGAAGGTGAATACAAGTTGAACACTCATCTGAACAATGGCGATGACAACGGGAATCCCAAAGAATACCTGAATTATGAAGGTTATTGCGACACTTGGACCACAGACGCCTGGAAGTTTATTTCCCAAGGCGAAGGCAAGTATAACATAGTCCGTAGCAACAACGAAACCAACCTACTTGGCTTCCAAGGTGGGACCTACAACAATGTCATCACCAACTGCGTCACACCAACCGGTCCTACCAACCAATGGAAATTGGTAACGAAGGCTGAACGCGATGCTCTTTTGGCAACCGCCACCAAGGACGCTCCGCAAGATGCCTCCCACCTCATACAATCGCCTAACTTCAGCCAGCGTGAGGATGTCAGCGCATGGAAAATGACTAATGCCAGCATATGGGGACGTGGAAGCAATCATCCCGACTTCGCGGTCGAGTCCTACAATCAGGATTCAGCTTCCGTAGAACAGACCGTCAGAGGCCTACCAGCCGGCATCTATCAACTGAAGGTGCAAGCATTCTATCGAGATGGGAATTTCAACACCCAAGCACAAACTATCATCGATGGCGGCGAAACACTTCAGTTGGCAACCCTTTATGCAAACACAAAGAGTTTGCTCATCCCGAATGTCTCAATCGGAGCCGACAAGGCTCCCGGCATAGGACGCAGCTCAAGCGCAGGTTATATGCCAGATGGTATCGACGATGCATGCCTCTACTTTCAGAATGGGCTATATTGGCTGACCATTGAAGATATAGTTGTAGGGGCAGATGGTACAATGACCATAGGAGCCTCCAAGACCGAAAAGCGGAACGATGGCGATTGGATGGTGCTTGACAATTTCCGCCTCACCTATCTCGGTCCCTCTGTACTCATAGGCGATGTCAATAATGATGGATCCATCACCATAGCCGACGTCACGGCCCTCGTCAACATCATTCTAGGCAAGGACGCTGAAGGACAATATAACCACAACGCTGCCGATGTCAACGATGATTCAACCATTACCATAGCTGACGTCACAGCACTAGTAAACATCATACTCGGAAAATAGCTTCTCTTTTTTCGATTTCATTGTGTGAAGGCCCCCGTAGTCAGTGTAAAAGGCTGGCAGCGGGGGTCGTTCATTCGATGAAATGGGGACTTTTAGACACGCAAAGGCTTTGAAAGACAACATCAAGTGGCCGCGTTAATGGTGGTAGCCTTGCGATAGCCCATGCCTGTTACATGACAGATGAGCATGCCGTCCTGATTGGTAACACGCACCTCCACGGAAGGTATCTTGTGATGATTGGCCACTTGCATGGCTTCTGCGCGAAGCTCATCGCCCTCTTTGGCACTGGAAACAAACATTATACTGTTTGCAATGCCAAAGGTTAGCTGTCCAGCATAGTTCATGAGTGCTGCAATAGCAAGATCTGCAAGTGTGAACAAAGCTCCACCCTGGCACACATGCCCTCCGTTGAGATGTGCGTCGGTAACTGTCATCACGGCTACGGCATGTTTCGCATCAACCTCGGTAATCCTACAACCTGCATTGGCTGCAAAATGGTCGGCGCAGTTCAAATAATCTTGTATGTTCAAGTTGTCAGTCATCTCTGTTGATTTGCTTATGGTTTTATTTTCGGCGTAAAGGTACATATTATCTGCTTGCTGACAAACGTTTATACAAAAAAACAGCCTCAACCCTCTCTTTTATTGTGTCAGGTCATAAGGTCGTGAGGTTATATGTAAACCACCCGTCTCAAACTATTGTAATTATGCAATAAATGCAAATAACGCGTTGATTTTTTGGGAATGTTAAAAGGATGACGTACCTTTGCACACCATTTTAATAATAATTCGTACGTTTATTATGCAGATAGAAGCGCAATTGACAGCCGGAGTGGTGGCTGCCGTGAAGGAGCTATACGGGCAGGAAGTGCCCGAAACGATGGTGCAGCTGAGCGCCACGAAGAAGGAATTCGAGGGGCATCTCACGCTGGTGGTATTCCCATTCCTCAGAATGAGTCGCAAGGCTCCTGAAGCTACCGCTCAGGAGATAGGGCAGCACCTCGTCGGGAACCTGCCCGACGTGGTGGCACGCTTTAACGTGATTAAGGGTTTCCTGAACATGGTCATTGCCGATGCCTGCTGGCTCAACCTGCTGGCAGAGATACAACACGACGGGCAGTGGGGCCTAACGCCTGTGACAGACGAGTCGCCGCTGGTGATGATCGAGTACTCGTCGCCTAACACTAACAAGCCGCTGCACCTAGGGCATGTGCGCAACAACCTCCTCGGTTGGGCGCTGGCTAAGGTGATGGAGGCCAACGGCAACAGGGTGGTGAAGACAAACATCGTGAACGACCGCGGCATACACATCTGCAAGTCGATGCTGGCATGGCTGAAGTGGGGCAACGGCGAGACGCCCGAGTCCACGGGCAAGAAGGGCGACCACCTGATCGGCGACTACTACGTGGCTTTCGACAAGCACTACCGTGCCGAGCTGAGAGAACTCACCGACAAGTTCATGGCCGAGGGCATGGACGAGGAGGCTGCCAAGGAACGCGCCGAGAAGGAGAGTCCGCTGATGCAGGAGGCTCGCGCAATGCTTGTGAAATGGGAGCACAACGACCCCGAAGTGCGCAAGCTATGGCAGAAGATGAACGCGTGGGTGTATGCCGGCTTCGACGAGACGTACCGCGCCCTCGGCGTAGGCTTCGACAAGATCTACTACGAAAGCCAGACTTACCTCGAAGGCAAGGACAAGGTTATGGAAGGTCTGAAGAAGGGTCTCTTCTATCGTCGCGACGACGGCTCCGTGTGGGCAGACCTCACCGACGAAGGTCTGGACGAGAAACTGCTGCTGCGTGCCGACGGCACCAGCGTGTATATGACTCAGGACATCGGCACCGCCAAGCTGCGCTATGAGGATTTCCCCATCGACAAGATGATCTATGTGGTGGGCAACGAGCAGAACTACCACTTCCAGGTGCTGAGTATCCTGCTGGACAAGCTGGGCTTCAAGTGGGGTCGGGACCTCGTGCACTTCTCCTATGGCATGGTGGAACTGCCCAACGGTAAGATGAAGTCGCGCGAAGGCACTGTTGTGGATGCCGACGACCTTATAGCCAAGATGATAGAGGATGCCGGCACGATGAGCGAGGACAAGGTCAACAAGCTCGAGGGCATCAGCGAGGCAGAAGCTGCCGAGATAGCCCGTATCGTGGGCATGGGCGCTCTGAAATACTTCATTCTGAAAGTGGATGCCCGCAAGAACATGCTCTTCAACCCCGAGGAAAGTATTGACTTCAACGGTAATACAGGCCCGTTCATACAATATACCTATGCCCGCATCCGTAGCATTCTTCGCAAGGCAAACGGACAATGGGCGATGGGCGACTGCCAATGTTCGCTAAGTGAGAAGGAAATTGCACTCATACAGCGTCTGGCAGCTTTCGGAGCATCGGTAGCCCAGGCTGGGAGCGACTACAATGTCAGCGTCATAGCCAACTACTGCTATGATTTGGCTAAGGAGTTCAATGGCTTCTACCACGACTTCCAGATCCTGAAGGAGCCCGATGAGCAGAAACGCGCCATGCGCCTCGCCCTCAGCGAAGCTGTGGCCAAGGTCATCAAGACCGGTCTGGGACTGCTGGGTATCGAGGTGCCGGAGAGGATGTAACGGACTCTCCCCCCAACCCTCCCTGTTAGGGAGGGGGCGATTACCTCCAAGATAAGAATCATTATAAACAGATTATGGCTGATAAGGCTGATAACCCAATAGCACAAGTAACTGCTCCCTCCCTAACAGGGAGGGCGGGGGGAGAGTCCTCGGGAGGCGGGTCTCCCTCTCAGGCCCTCTGCGTTGATGCCGCCTGCTCCGGCAATCCAGGGCCTATGGAGTATCGTGGCATACATCTGCCGTCGGGGAAAGAAATCTTCCACTTCGGCCCCGTGCACGGGACGAATAATATAGGCGAGTTTCTGGCTATCGTTCACGCCATGGCACTGATGAAGCAACAAGGACTGTCCATGCCCGTATACTCCGACAGCCGCACAGCCATCATCTGGGTAAACAAACGTAAGGCCAAGACTACGTTGGCACCTACACCTGAGAATCAGCCACTGCTTGACCTCGTACACCGGGCTGAACTATGGTTGCAGCAGAATGGCATACCCTACCCTCTTTACAAATGGGACACCGATAATTGGGGCGAGATACCTGCAGACTTCGGAAGGAAGTAAAACGGCAGGCCCTATGTCAGGCTGAAAGTTGAAAAAACTGAAGATATAATGAAAGAGTTTATTAAAGTGTTGAGGCGCTTCGCCCTGCCTTACAAAGGCTATATGATAGGCGCTGCAGTGGCCAACTTGATGTCGGCTGTGCTCAACGTGTTCTCGTTCATGAGCGTGCTGCCTATGCTGCATATGCTCTTCGGCATGGACACATCGTCCTACTCTTTCCAACCCTGGCAGCTCGACGGCATCAAGGACATCGCCATCAACAACCTCTATTATTATACCAGTGAATTAATAGGGCGATTCGGTCATCAGACTACATTGCTCATCATCGGCATATTCCTTTGCGTAACCACTTTCTTCAAGACGGCCAGCTATTTCTTTGCTTCGGCTGTGATGGTGCCACTGCGCACAGGCATCGTGCGTGACATTCGTATTATGGTCTACGACAAGGTGCTGCATCTGCCACTTGCCTTCGTCAGTGATGAGCGGCGCGGTGACATCATAGCACGCATGAGCGGCGATGTCGCAGAAGTAGAAACGAGTATTACCTCGTCGCTGAATATGTTGATAAAAGACCCTATCCTCATCATCTTCTACTTCTGCACGCTCATCTTCGTATCGTGGCAGTTGACGTTGTTCACGGTGCTTGTGATACCTGGACTCGTGTGGGTGATGGGCGCTATAGGCCGCAAGCTTAAAGCCAAGAGCTTGTTTGCGCAGTCGAAATGGAGCGAGACAATGTCGCAACTCGATGAGATGCTGGGCGGCTTGCGCATCATCAAAGCCTTCATAGCCGAAGACAAGATGCTCGCCCGCTTCAGCCATGTCAACAATGAATACCGCGACGCATCAAGCCGCGTGGCCATACGTCAAGCCTCAGCTCACCCCGTAAGTGAATTTCTGGGCACGTGTATCATAGTGCTCGTGTTGTGGTTCGGCGGCACGCTCATCTTCCGCGAGAACTCGCCTATTGATGCTCCGACGTTCATTTTCTACATGGTCATCCTTTACAGCGTCATCAGTCCTTTGAAGGACCTCTCCAAGACAAGCTACCAGATTCCCAAGGGTTTGGCATCAATGGAGCGTATCGACAAGATTCTGAACACCGAGAATCCCATAAAGGAACCCGCACAACCCGTCGAGATAAACGGATTACACGAGAGCATAGAGTTCCGCAAAGTGCATTTTTCCTATAGCAATAACCCGCTCGAAGTCATCCACGGCGTGGATCTCATCGTGCCGAAAGGCAAGACGATTGCACTCGTAGGGCAGTCCGGCTCTGGCAAGTCGACGCTTGTTGACCTTATCCCGCGCTACCACGATGTCAGCAGCGGCGAGATTCTTATCGACGGCATCAACGTCAAGGACTTGCGCATCCACGACCTTCGCTCACTCATCGGCAACGTGAATCAAGAGGCTATCCTCTTCAACGATACGTTCTTCAACAACATAGCCTTTGGCGTGGAGAACGCTACGATGGAACAAGTGATTGAGGCTGCCAAGATTGCCAATGCCCACGAATTCATCATGCAGAGCGAAAACGGTTACGACACCTATGTCGGCGACCGCGGCTGCCGCCTTAGCGGCGGGCAACGTCAGCGCATAAGCATTGCACGTGCGATACTCAAAAACCCGCCCATCCTCATTCTCGACGAGGCAACCAGCGCCCTCGACACCGAGAGCGAGCGTCTTGTTCAGGAAGCTTTGGAGCGTTTGATGAAGAGCCGCACGACCATAGCCATTGCCCATCGCCTCTCAACAATCAAGAATGCCGACGAGATATACGTGCTTCACGAAGGGCGCATCGTAGAACGCGGTACTCACGAACAGCTCATAGAGCTCGGAGGCTACTATCGCCACCTCAACGATATGCAGCAGCTGTAGGCTATTAGCGTTTAACGCTCAGCACGGTTCATCACGTTACGAAGGTTCGCCCACAGCTGTTCCTGCAATTCTACAACAGAGATTTTACGCAGACGCGCTACGCTCTCGTACAAAGGTACTATAGAGCGTGGCGCGTCGTCCGTTTCCAAGAAAAGGCGGTCGATAGGACAAAGCATCAGGCTCTCCTCATTATAACGGAAACCGAAACTGACATAAAAACCATGATCGAGCAGTTGACGAAGTTGCTGAGGCTTGCCACGGAAGCCGTGGAACACCCAGATCTGACTCGCTGCGCGCTTCAATCTTAGCACATCGTCCAAGGCTCGAACACAATGTAGGATAAGAGGCCGATGCAGACGTTCGCTCAAAGTTATCTGCTCAGCAAAAGCGGCTACCTGACGTTCGTAGGGAGTTTCGCAAACCCGGTCGAGGCCACATTCACCCACGAAGGAATCTCCCTTCATTAGCATCTGCTCTATCTCTGGCATCTTTTCCATCCAATCTTCAGTCAGATGCCAAGGATGTAAGCCCACCGACAAGACAGTAGTTTCGCCTTCAGGGAGCTCATGATGAGTGTGGATATTAAGGAAATCCATCGATGAAATGGGCGTTTTTTGATATTGAACCGCTTCTTAACAGCAGAATTCTAAAAGTGGAACTCTTCGGGAACAGGGTCGTAGCCGTGGCCGCCCCAAGGGTGGCAACGCAAAATGCGGCGAATGGCAAGATATATGCCTTTCAATGCTCCGTGTTTCTCTATAGCCTCAATGGCATACTGCGAGCATGTCGGCGTGAACCGGCAGGCAGGAGGCGTCAGCGGACTTATGCATCGCTGATAGAAACGTATGGGTAGGATAAGCAGACGGCGGAGCATAACTTTGACTCAGTATTAGGAGCGGTTGTTTAAGTCTCCCGCGTTTATCTCCTCTGCTATGCGATGGAGTAGGTTTCTCATCTTGCGTTGAATGAGTTCAGACTCCTGCAGCTCGTCGGCAAGCCATAGGAAAGCGATGTGCAGAGTGCGGGCTACGGGCTTCGGGCCTTCAGCAGCGCAAATGAGAATGTCCTTGTTCAGGCGCCATGCCTCACGCACCTGACGCTTGGCCCGGTTGCGGTCCACGGCGTGTTTGAAATGACGCTTCGACACGGAAACAAGCACCTGGCACACTAAGTCGCTGCTTTCGTTGGAAAGTGAAGCCCTTTCTTCTGCAAGAGGCAGCACCGCTTCCTCTTCAACAAGTCTATAAACAACACGGAGCGGAAAGGCCGTGAATGACCTGTTTCCGCCCGCGAAGAGCGCTTCTATAGCCTTGCGGCTGCAGAGGCGCCCGCTTTTTGTGAAGTTATTTTTTCTTGTTGACCTCAGAGATGTAGGCATTAAGTGCTGCTGTGATGCTTGGATATTGAGGAGTAGGAGCCTCGAGGTCAAGGCGCAGACCAGCGTCCTTGACGGCCTTGGCTGTTGTAGGTCCGAAAGTGGCTATAGCTATCTCTCCCTGCTTGAAGTCGGGGAAGTTCTTCAACAGACTCTGCACCCCACTTGGGCTGAAGAAGACGAGGAGATCGTAGTCAAAGGGCGCGTTCTTGTCCATGTCGTTGGGCACAGTGCGATACATCACGCCCTCAACGTGCTGCAGCTTCTTCGATTCGAGCAAGTCGTGCAACTCATTGTTGTGTACATCACTCTGAGGCACAAAATAACGCTCGGTCTTGTGCTTGACGATAGTGGGCATGAGGTCGGCAATCTTACCGGTAGCACCGAAGAATACCTTGCGCTTGCGGTACTGCACATACTTCTGTATGTACAAAGCCACCTGCTCGGTGATGCAGAAATATTTCATCGTCTCGGGGACGTTGAATCGCAGTTCCTTGGCGAGAGAGAAGAAGTGATCAATGGCGTGACGCGACGTAAAGATCACTGCAGTGCAATCGTTCAGGGAAATGTGTTGCTCACGAAATTCTTTTGCCGTGACGCTTTCCACCTTTATGAATGGGTGAAATACGAATTCCACGCCGTGGCGTGAGGCGATGTCGTAGTAGGGCGACTTTTCGGAAGAGGGTTGTGGTTGTGACACCAATATCTTCTTGATCATCGTTCTTCTTGTCTTTTATCCTGGCAGAGCGGGTTGTGTTCGTGACTGAAGCTACGTACCCTGAGGAGGTCAGAAAATGGTTATAAACAATCGTGTTAACTCTATGAGGATACCCACTGCGATGAGCAGAGGTATCGCTTCGAGGGCACAAAAGTACAAAATTAAATGCAAACAGCCTTTTAATTTGCCAAAAAACACGCTAAAACTCTTGAAAAACAGCAGAATTTTGACAAAAAGTAACAAAATTGCAAGGCTTATTGACACTTTTTCGGGGGCTAAATCAAAGTATACCGACAGCAAAGCCAACGGGAAAAGCACGAGGCTTTCGATGATGAAAAGGAGCGAATATGACTCATACCAACGTCGTCGCTCGGCAGTGGTGAAGAAGATGGCATGCACGAAGTGATACAGTCGCTGCTTCACGATGAGCATAGTCATGAAAACTGCGGTGTAAATGCCTAACAGAGTTAAAGGCGTGAGGTTGATCAGGTCCACCGACAGTCGCTCGCGGGCATAGGAGTAAAAGAGCAGGGCACCTATGATGCTGAGCTGGCAGCCCAGTAGCAGGTGCACCCACTCGTAGGTTTCCGGCTCCGCTATGCTTGACGTTGTGGTGCTTTGCTTTGGTCGGAAGAATGTTTTTATCCGTTCACTCAGCCGGCGGCGAGAGCTCGCAAGATAAAGGAGGGTCAGCAGGAAACAGCTCAGCAACGCTATGCTCACACCGTCGTTGCGAAACAGGGCTGGCGGCAAAGGCTGAGCCTGCATGCCTGCCCCACTGCCGCTGTAGCCGGCGTTGCCGCGGAAAAGCATACTGTCTGCAGCAAGAAGGCTGTCGATATGTTCGTTGCCCAAATACAGCAGAGGCAGGCTATCGGGCACAACGGCTGTTGTATCAGCTTCCGGTTCCTCGACAACCGAGGTGGAATCTATTGGCAGCGAAACGGTACGCACAGGCTGGCGCACAGTCGTGTCTGGCTGTGCGGCTGCGTTTGTCGTGGTCTGCACCGTAGCTTGCACGGTGTCATGTGCCACAGGCTCTGTATGTACCGTCAGTGTGTCCTGCTGCATTACGATTTCTTATATAGCTGCGAACTTGCGCACGCTGGCATCCCAAAGCGGCGTTGTAAGCACGAGGTTGATAGCTTCCTCAGGCGTAGTAGCAACCTGCCAGATATCGGCGTGGCGCGGTCCCATGAAATGCTCGTCTATGCCTCGTTGTAGTTGTTCCAGGAGCGGCGCGTAATAGTTGCGAGTATTCAAGATGACGATGGGCTTCAGATAGAGACCAAGCTGCTTCCAGGTTATCACTTCCATCAGCTCCTCAAGCGTACCGCAGCCGCCAGGCAGCGCAATGCAGCCATCAGAAAGGCGCGCTATGGTTTCCTTTCGCTCGTGCATGTCGCGCGTTTCTATAAGATGTGTGAGGCCCTGATGGTGCCAACCCTGCTCTATCATAAAGCTTGGGATGACACCGGTCACTTCGCCACCGGCAGCAAGACAGGCATCGGCCGAGGCCGCCATAAGGCCCATATTTCCAGCCCCGTTGACGATGCCAATACCACGACTGCCCAGGCCATGGCCCAAGGCTCGAGCTGCGGCAAAGAAGTCCTCATGTATCTTTGTGCTTGAAGCGCAATAAACAGCTATATTCATAGTTTGAAAGCTTCTTTAATGCGGTCCACGTAATCGAGTTTCTCCCATGTAAAGAGCTCCACTTCAAGACTTACGTCCTGCCCGTAGTGGTTGTGGAAGGTCTTTATGATACGCTGGGGCTGTCGGCCCATATGGCCGTAGGCAGCCGTTTCCTCGTAGATGGGAGCTCTTAGTTTCAGGCGGTCCTCAATGGCTCGGGGACGGAGATCAAAGAGCGCCCTAATCTTGCGGGCTATCTCGCCGTCGCTCATATCTACGTGACTCTTGCCATAGGTGTCAACGAAAATGCTCACCGGTTCGGCCACACCTATGGCATATGAAAGCTGTACCAGCATTTCATCGGCCACACCTGCTGCCACCATGTTCTTTGCAATATGACGAGCAGCGTAAGCCGCCGAGCGGTCGACCTTGGAAGGGTCTTTACCCGAGAAGGCTCCACCGCCGTGAGCACCTTTTCCGCCATAGGTATCGACGATTATCTTGCGCCCTGTGAGGCCGGTGTCGCCGTGCGGTCCGCCAATGACGAACTTGCCCGTGGGGTTCACGTGATAAGTGATATGGTCGTCGAAGAGAGCCCTGACGTCGGCATTATTTATGCTGGCTATGACGCGTGGCATAAGCACTTGCTTCACGTCGCGGCGTATCTGGTCGAGCATCTGCCGGTCAGCAAGTTCCTGGTTGCCGTCGAGCGGCTGCATGAAGTCGTCGTGCTGCGTTGACACGACAATTGTATCCACGCGCTTCGGCCGTCCGTCGTCGCCATATTCTATTGTCACTTGGCTCTTTGCATCAGGGCGCAGATAGGTCATCTCCACGCCTTCGCGCCTGATTTCGGCAAGCACACGCAGTATGCGATGTGCCAAGTCAAGTGCAAGAGGCATGTAGTTCTCGGTTTCATTTGTGGCATAACCGAACATCATGCCCTGGTCGCCGGCTCCCTGACTCATCGGTTCTGCGCGTTCTACGCCGCGGTTGATGTCGGGGCTCTGCTCGTGAATGGCCGAGAACACTCCGCACGAATTGGCCTCGAACATGTACTCGCCCTTGGTGTAGCCTATACGTCGGATAGTCTGCCGCGCTATCTCGGGCAGATCGACATAGGCCTCGCTCTTGACTTCGCCTGCGAGCACAACCTGTCCTGTAGTGACAAGTGTCTCGCACGCCACTTTCGACTGCGGGTCATAGGCCAGCAGATTGTCTAGTACAGCATCGCTGATTTGATCGGCCACCTTGTCTGGATGGCCTTCAGAAACGGATTCTGAGGTAAATAAGTAACCCATTCTTAATTGATTTTAGGTGTTGATAATAAATTATGAATGGGATTTCATTGGGTACAAATGCACCAACCTTACGGTTGTCCTTTTAGCATTT
Organism: Bacteroidaceae bacterium; assembly: GCA_016286165.1. GTDB lineage: Bacteria > Bacteroidota > Bacteroidia > Bacteroidales > Bacteroidaceae > Physcousia. Next base: position 121,019 of record JAEESE010000005.1, read on the forward strand.
TTTACTGTGGTTGCAAGCAGCCCAAATCTATCCACATTAGAAATCGGGCGCAAAGATACGAATAAAGTTGCAAATGCGCCGCTCTTTTTGTGAAAAAAGTGATGCTTTGGCTGAAATCAGAAGAAAATGATACCTACGAAGGCACAGACTATGCCAAGCAACGAGCCTGCAAGCACTTGCCAGAGGTTATGTTGACGCAGGAGCATACGGCTGGAACCTACAAGGCCTACGAGCAGGATACTGAGGCTGAGCCACCATAGTGGGTTGAAATAAAAAAGCACACTGTAGGCCAGCAAGGCTCCCACTACACCTCCTGCTCCCGCAGCATGCATCGATATCTTCCACTTCGTGTTGATAAGCAGGCACGAGCCTTGGATTAGCAGCGAAGCAATAAGTATGCCCGACATGTAATGAGGCAGGTGGAAACGGTTGAGCACATGGAGCGTGAAAACGTAGTAAAGCAAGTAGGTGAGATAAGGCATGAAGCGGTTCTCACGCAGACGCAGTCTGTGACGCTCCCAACCTCGCGACTGGCGCCAGAAGCGTATGGTGAGGCGAGGAAAAAGAATCGTGCCGCACAAGACCAGCAGCAGGATTATGCCTTTCAGGCTCCAGGGCAGCAAGCTCATGTATGTGAACCAGAACAGCACTACAAACCCTAACAAAGGAAAGAATTCAGGACGGAACACACTCGACAACAACCTGGCTCCCATGAGCAGGTAGCGCATCGGAGTGGGGCGGCTGTGTCGTTGACTGCGGCTGTCTGTAGCGGTGGATATGTTGGCGTTTTCTGCCATTTGATATAATTTATTTTTCGCTTCTTCTCAGGCGGGCAATGGGAATGCCCATGTCTACGCGGTACTTTGCAACCGTTCTGCGGGCGACGTCGAAACCGCGTTGCTGCAGCGCTATTGCCAGAGCATCGTCGGTTAGGGGGTGCCGATGGTCCTCGGCTTCCACTATCTCCTCGAGTGCAGCCTTGATATTTCGTATGCTTACCTCATCGCCATCGAGTTTGGCGGCCGAGGTGAAGAACCATCGCAGAGGATATATGCCAAACGGCGTCTGCACCCATTTCGAATTGCTCACACGCGAGACCGTAGAAAGATGCAGGCCCGTTTGTGTGGCCACGTCCTCGAGCGTCATAGGACGAAGAACGGTTTCATCGCCGGTTTCGAAGAATGGCTGCTGCATTTTCATGATGGTCTGCATCGTCAGCGTGAGGGTGTCCTGACGCTGGCGAATGGCCTCGATGAATCCTTGGGCTTTGTCTACACGTTCACGCATATAGACTATGCCGTCGCGCTCACTGCGTGAAAGGTCCTTAAGGTCCCGCCCCTGGTAGGAATTGAGGAAATCTATATCGTCCTGGCTCACGCGTAGCGGCGGTATACGCCCATTGTTGAGAGTCATAGTGAGGTGACCATAAGGGTCTACATCTACGATGAAATCGGGCGTTATCTGCTGCAAGTTGCGTCCCAGGGCCTCGCCCATCGAGCTGCCGGGCCGTGGATTGAGGCGCCGCACCTCATGTTGTAGCCGTGCCACATCAGAATCACTGAGCTTGAGGCTGCGAGCTATGCGGTCCCATCGGTTGAGCATGAGATTGTCGAACTGCTTGCTAAGCAACCGTTCCAGCTTTTGTTTGATGGGCGACTGGCTGTCGGGAGCGTGGCGCACCTGCAGCAACAGGCACTCTTGCAACGAGCGAGCTCCCACGCCAGCTGGCTCAAAATGCTGTAACACGTCCAGCAGGTGCTCCAATTCAGCCTGGGAGGTGGCTATGTTATGATAGACCTCAAGTTCGTCCTGAATCTGAGTGAGCGATACACGGAGCAAGCCATCATCGTCGAGAGAGCCTATGAGGTAGCGCAACACCTCCTTTTCGTGGTCGTTGAGGTGTATGAAACCTATCTGTTCTTCCAGTTGGTCGTAGAACGACAAGGTCTCCCCCACTACTGTTTCCATCGCATCGCGACGGCCCGTAGGGTTGAGGTTGTCGGGCACATCGTCGGGCGAACTGTAGTCTTTGGCGCTGTCGTAAGTGTTGTCGCCATCTTCGCTGCTGCTCATATCCGCTGCCGCGTTAGCATCGCTGCCGTAGTCGTCGTGCTCGCTGTCGTCGCGCTCAAGAGCGATGTTCTCTTTCAGTTCCTGGTCAACGCGTTCATATAGTGCCTCAACAGGCAATTCAGCCAGTTGCCTCACCAGCAGTTGTAGTGGCGAGAGGTTCTGAGTCTGTGTCTGCACCTGAGTGCCTATTTGCGTGTTGCGGCTTGGCATGATTGATATTTACGTTTTGACGAATTACTATTTACTTTTTGACGTTGTCCAAAACACGTCCGTATGTGTCGGCCTGTATGACCGTATGTGTCGGCCTGCATGACCGTATGTGTCGGTCTGTATGACCGTATGTGTTGGCTTACATGACTGGTCATGCTTTGCAGCACATTCGGCCTTCAGATTTATAAGGCCGGCCTTATAGCCAAGTTAAGCTAACCTAAAAGGCAAATTAGGTTGACCTTATCGGCTTGTTAGGCTGGGCTTGTTTTCTATCAGAATCGCCAGTAGAGTTGGAGGTCTACATTGTGATAATTCTTTTCGGCGTTATTTCGGTCGACGTTGAAGCCGTAGTTGGCTTGGAACATGAGGTTTGGGTGAAGCGAATGCTGAGCGCTGATGCCGTAGATGGCATGAGCCATGTCCTTGCTCTTACCCTCTCGATAGAGGTCGTAATGCAGGAAAAGGCGTGAGCGGTGCCACGACGGTGTGCCCACTATGGCGTAGAAAGCATCAGCTCCGCCCGAGGCATTGTCTACTGCGAACTCGGCGCGGGCTATCCAATCGGCAGAGTAGTTCACACCTACGCTGTAGCGACGGCGCTCAAGCGTCAGGCTGTCGTTGACAACACGGTTGCCGGTCCAACCGAAGACGCCTATCTGCAGCTCCTTTACGGGCGCTACCCAGAGACCTCCTATGAGGTCCTTGCGGGTGTTTTTATCAACGAAATTGATGCCTTGGCCCGTGAATACACCGCCCTGGTAATGGAGCCATCGGTGGCCGTCGCGGCTCGAGGGGAAGAGATCGCCCTGAAGCTGTATACCCACGTCGCGGCCGTTGGAGGCGTGCTCGCCTGTGGGATCATTGAAACCGGCCAGACGGTCGGTCAACTGAAAATAGCTGCCATGGCCTAAGAGCCAAGGGTGCATAGGATTTTCGAAAGTGAACGGGCGCTTGAACTGCCCGGCTTTCACGCGCAGCTCCCTCCAGTGTTGCCATTCGGCCCAGGCATCCACGATGCGCGGACCATTGACTCCGCTGGTGTTACCATTGGCCTGAAATTGCAGTTTCATGGCAAAGTCGCCTATCTTAGAGTCAAAATACAGGCGCACAAGGCGGATGCCGAAGTCAGCTTTCACACGAGCTTCGTCGTTGGTCGTAGCCTTAGCCTGGCTGATGACGTAGCCCCCGAACGACGTGTTCTGAAGCAAGTCCTCCTTGACCGTCTGCGCATGCATTGGCGTCAGAACGGCGACAAGTGATAATATGGCCAGGAATATCTTACTCTTCATGTTTCTTTATGCACTTTTCACTTGGTTCCTGCTTCCGCGCCATACCCAGTAAGCGCCGAGCAGAATGAAGGGCACTGACAGGAGCTGGCCCATATTGAAGAGCATTCCGTTCTCAAACGACACCTGTACCTCCTTGGTATATTCAATGAAGAAGCGGAAGGTGAAGATGAGCAGGATGCAAAGGCCGAAGAAGAAGCCCGTACCTACGCGCTCGGGACGGCGGCGGTAGAACCACCAGCCCACGAAGAAGAACAGGAAATAGGCCAATGCCTCGTAGAGCTGTCCCGGGTGGCGGGGCAACTGGTCTACCTGCTCAAAGATGAATGCCCAAGGCAGATCGGTGGGTTTGCCGATAATCTCGGAGTTCATCAGGTTGCCCATGCGAATGGCACAAGCACAGATAGGCGTGACGATAGCAATGTTGTCGAGGACCGTCAGCAAAGGCACTTTTGTGCGGCGGCTGTAGAGCCATAGGGCTACAATAAACATTAATGTGCCGCCGTGCGAGGCCAGACCGGTGTAGCCAGTGAAGTGCCATGAGCCGTCGGCCCTCATCTTTGCCGGTATTATCATCTCCAACATATGAGTTGGCGACGAGAGAAAATACTCGGGCTCATAGAAGAGGCAGTGGCCGAGGCGCGCACCTATGAGTATTCCAAGGAAGGAATAGATGAACAACGGCTCGAACTTCTCATCAGGTATCTTCTGTTCCTTGAACAACTTCGCCTCGAGGAGATAGGTCAGCAACAGGCCTACGCACCAGCACAGGGAGTACCAACGAACGCCGAAAGAACCTATGGTGAAAGCCACAACATCGGGGTTCCAGGTTATGTAAAGAAGAGCGGACCCTCCCCCCGCCCTCCCTATGAGGGAGGGAGTGGTCACCTGCGCCAAAAGAGGCACTGTTGTAATGAGGAAGAACAGTAAAAGGGAAAGTTTCTTATTCATAATTATAGCTATTGGTAATTACTCCCTCCCTCACAGGGAGGGCAGGGGAAGGGCCTCAAACATTAAATCTGAAATGCATGATGTCGCCGTCTTGAACGACATAATCCTTACCCTCGACGCCCATCTTGCCAGCTTCGCGTACGGCAGCTTCTGAGCCGTATTGGATGTAGTCGTCGTACTTGATGACCTCGGCGCGGATGAAACCTTTCTCGAAATCAGTATGAATGACACCGGCACACTGGGGAGCTTTCCACCCACGACGGAACGTCCAAGCCTTCACCTCCATAGGTCCGGCAGTGATAAACGTCTGCAAACCGAGCAACGAATAGATGGCTTTGATCAGTCTGTCGCAACCGCTCTCGCTGAGACCCATGTCCTCAAGGAACATCTGCTTCTCCTCATAGCTCTCCAACTCTGCAATGTCAGCCTCGGTCTGTGCGCTTATGATGAGCAATGCGGCCTGCTCGCCGGCAATGGCCTGGCGGACAGCTTCCACGTAGGCGTTACCCTTGGCGGCCGATGCGTCATCGACATTGCATACGTAGAGCACGGGCTTTGTCGTGAGCAAGAAGAGGTTCTTGGCGGCAGCGACCTCATCATCGGTATCAAACTGCACGGTGCGGGCACTGCGGCCCTCAACCAAAGCGGCGCGGTAAGCCTCAAGTACAGACAATTCAATCTTTGCCTGCTTGTCGCCACCTACGCGAGCCTGCTTCTCTACACGCTGAATGCGGCTCTCAACCGTCTCGAGGTCTTTGAGCTGTAGCTCAGTGTCGATAATTTCCTTGTCGCGAACCGGATCCACGGAGCCGTCAACATGCACGATATTTGGGTCGTCGAAACAGCGCAGCACATGGATTATTGCGTCGCATTCGCGTATATTGCCTAAGAACTGGTTGCCGAGGCCTTCGCCCTTGGAAGCCCCTTTCACGAGGCCGGCAATATCTACTATCTCACATGTTGCGGGGACTATGCGGCCAGGATGCACCAGCTCTGCCAAACGGTTCAGGCGCTCATCGGGCACGGTAATCTGACCCATCTGAGCGTCGATGGTGCAGAAGGGGAAGTTCGCTGCCTGTGCCTTGGCGCTCGAGAGGCAGTTAAAAAGAGTGGATTTGCCCACATTGGGCAGCCCCACGATTCCAGCTTTCAATGCCATGTTACTTGTTTAAGTATAAAATATTGTGGGCGCAAAGTTACGAATTATCTGCGAACTTGTGCGCTTTTGCACTTAACTTTAAGGCTTTTTAATCTGTTTTTCCTTTTTTCTCAACCGCTCACAATGAAAAAGCCCTGCAGTCGTGGATACTGCAGGGCTATGATGCTTTACAATATATGCTTAGGGATTGCCACTATTGCTCCTTGCCACATGACCTTTATATGTCGCTAGTTCGGCGTCGGTAAAGAGAATTACGTGGCTCATCTGCTCCTGGCCTAGCGGTATAGCGTTGCGCGACAGCTCTGGTACATTGAAACTCTTGAGAAGCAATAGGTTGTATTCTGGATCGCGCTGGGGCAGGAGGAAGGCTTTATGGCCTTGGCCGTTGGCGTCGATGTAGGCTATATAAGAACGTGTGTAGTCGTTGTCTTCTCGGCGGGAGCTGAAGACTATCCAGCGACTGTTTGACGACCATGAAGAGTAGCTATCACCTTCCTTAGAGTTGGTTTCAGCGAGCGGATAACAGGTCCCCTCTTGCAAGTCTTTCAGCCACAAATCAGCATCACGATGATAGAGATGGAACTGCCCGCAGCGAGCGAGCGAGTAAAGCAAGAAGCGTCCGTCGGGACTGGCGATGGGTTCGCTGGCACTGAGGTTCATACTGCTGGCATCAACCTCGAGTTGAGGTGGGCCGAAGGAATAGGTGACAGTGTCGAATGGCATCGACCAAATATCGTAGAAGAGACTGTCGTAACGAGCTACAAGACCGGCCTCGAAGATTTGAGCCTCAAACTTAGGCAGGCGAGCATCGCAGTAATAAAGGCGTGTACCGTCGGCCGACCAACAGGGGAAGGTCTCGAAGTGGTCAGGTGTACGTATGATATGGCTCACCTCATTGCGGTCGGCATCATAAAGCAGTAAGTCCGATTCTCCGTCAAAAACCTCAATCTTCTCATTGAAGTTGTAGTGGAACACCTGTGCCGTCTTATTAGTGCTATAGGCCACTATCGGCAGTTTCGGGTTCCAGTTGCCATAAGCGCCCGAGGCAATGATGCTGTCGTGCTTGATGAGAATCTTATGAGCCTCGGTGCCATTGGTGACTACTGTGCCTTTGTGATTCTCACGGACATGTAAATACATGCGTTCTGCATTATTAGCCTGGAACTTATGGCAGTTGATGCAATGGCTTTCGCCGGGACTGATGTCGCGATGGTTCTCGTAAACTGTTGCTACATCGAAGTTTGTAAGATTACGCTGGTAAATGCCAAGCTGCATGTAAAGTTCGTAGCCCGGTTCTATGAGACGATAGGTAACGTAAGAGTCAATGTTCTCATTGGCAACATAGATGGCAAAGGCAGGATGCCGAACCCAGCCTTGTGGCCTGTGGGCGTAGACGCTGACGTTGAAGCTCTTTCCTCGTTGCTCCTGCAACAGGCTGCGCCATTCAGTGGAATCTATATCTATCTTGCCGTCGGCGCTTGCCCCGCAAATGACACCTCCAAGGTCGGCTACGAAGGCATCAGCCACCGTGTCGATTACCATGAAATTCATTGGCGCGATGTTTGGCGGAATAGTTACATCGCGGTAGTCGGGATAGATTGCTGCCGAGTCAGACACTTCTGTGAACGCAGAAGGGAGCGACGACGGGCGCGATGAGCAACACACAAGCATTGCAACAGCGGCAATGAGAACTGTACACCGAAGATATAATAAAGCTTTATCCATCTCTCCAATCTTTAAATCCTTATTTCTTAATCCCTGACTTAGTTCACTCCGGCATTGTTGTGCCCTAATTCTTCCTCAGAAGGTTTATGGGTATTGTTGATGTTGCCGAAGTAATAATAGTACGGATAGAAACCTTTGTAACGCTCGAAGAGTTCTACTGCGCCACGCTCCTTGTCCTGCGTGTAAGGTGAGGCATCATTCAAGAAGAAATCAAGCCGATTAACGACAAGCTCCAACTGAGGAAATATTTGAAGCAGTTCAGGTTGTTTGACGGCTTGGAGTGCGAGGCCTTCGGCGATAGATTTAGGCAGTGCCGAATCCTGGAACTGCGAGCATCGTTGCAAGAAGTCTGGCATACGCTTACCATATAGGCAGGCCACCGTGCTCCACTCCAGAGCCTCTTTGGTCTTGAAATCCTTAAGACTGGAGTAATATCCCAAGAAACCAGGCTTCAGGAAAAACTGCTCGAAGCTATGACGGTACGGGGCAGCCTTGAGCACGGCTGCAAATTCGGGGTCAGCCTGTACGAGCTCGGGATGCGCGGCCATAGGCTCGTACTTGCGAATGAACTCACCTTCGAACGGGGCTTTGCGAATGATGCCGAAATACTTGCGGGCGAGAACAAGGTCACTATCAAGCAAAGCTATCTTGGCCAGGTATTTGAGAGCGTAGAGCGACGGCCCGTCAACAGTCAGTGCCTCCATTACATAGTGGCGAGCAGCGCGGTAAAGGCCGGCATGGTAATTGCAGTCTACGATGTGATATTTCAGGCACTGATTGGGAAGACCATCATAGCCGTAAGCACGTATGGTGTCGAACTCCAGCCGGATATCAAAGAGCTGCTCGGCAAGCTTACCTGTCCTGGCCAAAGCGATGGCATAATAACCTGCCACATGACGGTTGCACAAATCTGGATGCTCGTGGGCTGTGCGGTTCATGCCTTCGTAGTCGTTGTGCAACAACTGTACCTGCATATGCGTCAGAGGGCGCATATATCGGTGAGTGCGCTGCAGGTGAAGCATTGGCATTGCAAAGCAAAGCGGAATGATAACAGCCTGACCTATAATGCTTATCCACGAAAGCTTGTTCTCCCGCTCTGCAGAGAGAGAATGACGACGTGAAAGCACCTTACTGAGTATTGCCCATGCCCCGAGAATAACTACAACAAGGAAAGGGACGCCGAGGATGCGGCCTGGCTCGCGCATATAGTAAAGGTTCAGGCCAACGTCGGCCGTCCAAAGCATCCAGGCTGCAGCAGGAAAATACTTAAGCCAACAAAACTTTGACGGAAGACGCAAGCAATAACCTGTGAACCATGAGCCTAATGTCAGCAGCACAGCCACTAACAAACCGCCCACGACGGGCCAATGGTACAACGTCAACAGGGCACGTCCGATGATCCAGAGCCAGCCGAACGATTTCTGAGCAAGCCAGTGCATCAGCGTAGCATCTGCTGCAAAGAACGAACGCTCGTAGGCTATGCGCATGACATCGCCCATCCACCAAGAGGCCCATAGCCATGCTAATATGAAAAATAGCAAGACACCCACCTGTTCACAGCCTGTATTGGTGATGAACTGTCGCCGCTGTTGTGCCTTCGGTGGCTCTGAAGGTTGTTTCTGCTTCTGCTTGTTTTTATTGCCTTTATCTTTCATTGATTCGTATTCCTTGCTTTATTCCTCGTAGGTAGCAAGCTCAGGTTCAGTGTTATAGACCACGTGATTGAGCTTTTCAATACTAACCTTAACAGAATTCTTCGTTAACTCCGGCACATTGTAGCTCTTCAGGAGGAAGGTATTGAGCTCCGGATCGCGCTGCGGCATCAGGAAAGCTTTGCGAGCCTGACCATTTTTATCGAAATAAGCTATAAAGGCACGTGAGTATGCAGCATCAAGCCGGCGACTGGCAAACACTATCCAACGGCCGTTGGACGACCAGGTATGGTAGCTGTCAGCCTCAGCACTGTTGGCTGCGGTAAGAGGATATGCCGACTGTTCTTCAGTATTCTCTGAACCGTCTTCCTGAATCTTCTTCACCCACAAGTCGGCGCTTTTATGCCAGATATGGAACTGCCCGTAGTCGCCTTGAGTATAGAGCATATAACGTCCGTCGGGACTAATGCGCGGCACACTAGTGCTATGGCCTTGACTGCTGGCGTCCACTTCAAGGCGAGGCTCGCCGAAGGAGCGCGTCTTGGAATCGAAGGGGATGGAATAGATATCGTATAAGATACTGTCGTACTTGGCTATGAAGTCAATCATATAAGTGCTGTCCTTGGGTATCTCGGTTCTGCGTGCCGAACAGTAATACAGGCGTGTGCCGTCGGGCGTCCAGCAGGGAAAGGTCTCAAGGGCATCCTTAGTATGCACTATATGCTTCACGGCATTGCGCTCAACATCGTAGAGCAAGAGGTCCGAGCCCAGGTCGAGCACCTCAATCTTCTCTGTGTGCAGCATATGGAACACCTGCCCCGTGTAGTTCGTGGAGAAAGCTATTAGATTCTGCGTCGGATGCCATGAGGGGTAGACACCTGCCGAGATAATGCTGTCGTGCTTGATAGTTATCTTATGTGCCTCGTTGCCATCGACGATAATGGTGCCTCCGTGGCCTGCACGAACGTGGAAGAGCATATGGTCGGTGGAGTAGTTCTGATAGTTGTGGCAGTTGACGCAGTGGTTATCCACATTGTCAAACGTGCGGTTGTTCTCGTAGATAGGCGTTTCTGTGAAATCCGTGAGGTTGCGCTGGTAAAGTCCCAACTGGCGATAGAGCTCATAACCCGGCTCTATCAGACGGTAGCTGAGGAACGAGTCGATGGGCTCCTCGGCCACAGTCATCACGAAAGGTTTCATGTGTATCCAGCCTTGGTCACGATGAGCGTAGACGTCTACCTGAAGCGTGTTACCCTTCGACTTCTCAAGCAATTGGCGCCAAGCATTGGCGTCTATGTCTATCTTGCCGTCGGAAGTGGCACCGCAGACAATATCCGCTATCGTGACAACGAACTCCGAGGCCAGGGAGTCGCGAACCATGAAGTTCATCGGAGCTATATTTGGAGGGATTACAACATCGCGGTAGTCGGGGAAAATGCGAGCTGTATCCGATGATTCGCTGAACGATGCCGGCACAGACGAGGGACGCGAGCTACAAGCTGTGAGGCCATGAACAGAAATAATAATCGAGGCAAATAATGCAACAGACAATAACACATCGCAAAAAGCTTGAATGCGATGGAATAAAGTGTGACGTATGGACATTAGAATTCTCATTTACTGATTGTTAACTATTATCTTTCTTATTCCATTCAATCAGTTCACGCCTGCATTTGAGCCGCCATGTTCGTTGGTAGTGCGCTTGCGTGTAGCCTTGAGGTTGCCGAAGAAATAGTAGTAGGGATAGTAGCCGTGGTAACGGTCGAAGAGTTCACGGGCATAGGTGGGACGGTCCTTGAGTTCGGTAGATACGTCACGAAGGAAGCCCGAGAACAGTTGCGCTGTCATATTCAGTTGCGGGAAAGCCTGCAACACCTCCGGGTATTTCTTCACCTGTGTCACCAGTCCCTCGGCAATGTATCGAGGCGGCATTGTACCTACGAGCGGCTGACATCGCTCAAGGAAGGCGGGCATACGCTTTGAGTAGAGGTTTGACAAGAGGCTGTGCATCAGGGCTGTCTTGGATCGACCTGCCAACAGTGCGCAGTTGTAGCCTAAGAACACTGGCGCTTCATAGTAACTCTCGAAACTATCCATCGCAGGTTCCGTCTGCCGCAAGAGCGCAAACTCAGGATCGGCAGCTACGCGATCCGGACTGTCGAGCATTGCGGAATAGCGCTCAATGAAAGCTCCTTCGAAAGGTGCCTTGGATAATATCTGCAGATATTTGCGGGCCAAAGCCCAATTGCTGTCAAGCAGAGCCAGACGCGTGAGGTGCTTCAGCGTGAAGAGCGATGGGCCGTCCATAGTCATCTGCTCTATGGCTTTATGCTCAGCCGCACGGAACAGTCCTGCTGCATAGTTGCAGTCGACTATGTAATAATTTGTACCCACGTCGGGCTGACCTGTCCAGTTGACCACATATAGCGAATCGTAGTCGAGGCGGATATCAAACAGCTCGTCGGTGATGTGGCCAGTGTGGATGAGAGCCACGACGTAATACGCAGCCAAAGGGCGGTATGACAGGGCTGCATGTTTGTGTGCTGTCTCGCTCATGCCAACCCAGTCCTCATGTAGCAGCTGCACTTGCATGTGCGTGACGGGGCGTGCATAAGGATGACGAAGCGATGTCACAAGCGTAGGCGCCCCGAAACACAGTACTATCATGACGAGCGTCAGCAACCAAGTACTAAGAGTGACAGGAGCGGCCTCGAGGTGCTGATGGTGCGACGAACGGCTCTTGAAGGTCCAGATGACGAAGGCATCAACAGCACACACCAATACGCCAAGAAGCAGCACTCCAAGTGTGCGACCGGGCTCATGCTGGAAAAAGAGGTTAAGACCCAGCCAGGCTACCCACGTCATCCAGGCACTTACGGGCAGCAAGCCTAACCAACGCCAACGGGGACGCAGACGGAAGCAATAGCCTATCAACCATACAGCAGCAGTCAGCAGCACAGCCACCGCAAGCCCTCCAATCAATGGCCAGCGGTAGAGCAACAGCAACGCACGACCTGCTATCCACATTGTGCCGAAAGACTCCTGCCATAGGAAGTGCATTAATGTCCGGTCTGCCGCAAGGAACGAGTTTTCATAAGCCATACGGTATAGGTCGCCCATCCACCAGGTTGCCCATATCCATGCCAGCACGAAAAACAAGGCGTAGGCTATGGTTCGATAATGCGAAATAAAAGAAGAGAATTTTTTCATATCCGTTCTGCTTTTGACTGCAAAAGTAATAGAACTTGCGTTAAGCACAAAATAATAAGAAGAAAAAAGCAAAAAAAGCCGCATCCATCGGTTCCTGGATGCGGCTTTTATGTTCAGCTGAAGGTACTTTGGCGGTTATTTCACCACTACCTTCTTGCCATTGACGATGTATATACCTCTGTTGACATGATTGACACGGCGGCCTGTGATATCAAACACCTCATGATTATTGACGCGGTCGCCGGCCTCGAGCCCGTTGATTGCATCGGGCTCAGGCTTTGTATCGGTGCAAAGGGTATCGCTCATGTCGTAATTGGCTGTCATGATGACGACGTTCTCTATACCGAGGTCTGTGACTACCTTCGGCAGTGCCGTTGAGCGTTTGTTAGTAGCCCAGATGAGGTTGCCGTCCTTGTCGTAGAACTTATGACCGGCATAGTTCTTGGTGCCTTGGAAGGTAATCGTCTTGCCACCGTTTGAGAGCTTGTACCAGTCGTCGGTAACAGGCTCAGCATCATCGGTGAACGACTCGTAGTCACCGCCAACATATGCGGCCGTTGATGAACTCATGAGGAAAGGATATTCATCGTTGGCACGCTTATATCCGTCAGAAGCAGGCACACAGCCGAAGATATTGTCGGCATCGGCCTTTTTCTTGATGATACGGTCGTCGATAAACATAATGTTACCGAGTTTCTTCTCGTACTTCTGCATGTATTTCTTTGCAGCGTCGATATGAGCCTGTGTGGTGGTGACGTCGTAGTTGGAATAGTCGCTGACGTGAAGCATATTTACGGGGATGAACATACCGTATGCTTCGAAGAACTCGGAGAGGTCGGCCTTGGCCACGTCGCAAATCATCTTGGCCAGGTGCAGATAGTCGTCCTTTCCATAGGAGGTTGGGCCGCCGTTGCCGGGACCGCTCCACTTGTTGATGGGCTTCTTACGCATCTGACGGAAGAGGTTGGGATAGAACTCGGGATCATGACCTTGAACATGGAAGTAGAGGTAGAGCTGGAAGAACATACCTGTGGTCATCCAGATGTTACGCTCCAACCAAGGTGTATTCGACGCCATGTATTCGAAGTTCTGGTGAGGATAGTAGCGGCGCGAGTTCTGAATGCCCGACTCAAAGGTGTTGATGTTCGAGAACAGGTTGTTTGAACTCTCCGTTGTGCCTATGACATTGATGCTGCCCTGGTGGTTGTGGCCTATCTCGTGGCTCGGGCCCCACAGGTTGCCGGCACTGGTCGACATATTCTTGTAGTTCATGATAGTGGAGATAGTGCTCTCGGTGTACCATGTGCCACGGGTTGTGGAGTGCATATAAGAGCTGGCTCCGCTATAGGCGTTCCAAATGTTGTTGAAGCGTCCCTTGAAGTCCTCAACACCCATATAGCGGTCCTCATTCTCTACTATCTTGTCCCAAATACGCATCAAGCCTTCCATCTCCTTCGGCTCGGCAGCCTTCACCAGGTCACGATCCATCTGGAATACCAAATGGTTTGTCTTCAGGTTGAGGTAGTTGGTAGCTTTAAGCAATTCTTTCTGCAACAGAGCCCAGTCCTCATTGGTCATGCCACGTGTAGCATCCCAGTAGCCATTGAGCTGTCCGCCCTCGATATGCACTGTCAGATCATTATGGTTCGACAGCATGCGGCCTGTTCCAGTGGTGCCTTCCTTGATACGGTAAAGCACATAAAGCAGACGTTGTTCACTGAACTGCAACAGGTTGAGGCCTGACTTAAGTGCCGTCAGAGCGCCAGTGGGATTGTTGCCCGGCACGCCTTCGGTGCTTACAGCCTCTACATACAACTCTGCCGTGCTCTTGGGATTTGCGCTGACATAAATGTAGATGATGTCGCCCTTGTTGGCAACGATGCCGGTTGGACCGGAGAGACGTCCGAAGGCATTGCTCATAGTGAAGTTCGAGCCATTAGCCATCTCCGAGTCGTGGCTGTAGACATGGTAGGGAGCTATGCGGAAGAAACGCTCGTAGTCGGCACTGTAGCCTGTGGACGAATTGGTGAACTGCTGCCAGGTGTTGTTCTTTATCTTCAGCACCATGGCTTTCATGTCATCAGTAAGCGTAGCGAAATCCTCGTTGGCAGCAAGGTCAGCATCGCTCAACGCTGCAATCTCCTCCTTGAGCGTAGTGCAAGCCTTGTCATCGAAGAGTTTGTTGAGAGCAGCCTGCAAAGCAGCTTTCTTGCTTACTATTTCATCAAACTTACCCACGGTCTGTTCGTATTCATCGAGTCTTGCGCGAGCAGCGTCAATGGCTTCCTGCGACACTTCGGCCTGCTGAATCGACCATACACTGGCTGCGGCTGCCGTGCTCCACAGCACTACGTGATGGCTTTGGCTCTCGGCATCGTGCAGACCTTTGCTGTCGCCGGGGAAGTATATCGTCCAGAGGGATTCCCACTTGCTGCTTTGGGCTGTGATATTGAAGCTGACGTCGAGGTTGAACTGCTGCACGTTCTCAGCCTTCGTGGTGTGGAAGGGAGCGCTGGTCGTTGTCTGACGCGTCAGATAGCGCTGCGTGAGCAGGTTGCGGATTTTCCACTTGGCGCCATCCTTCTCAAGCGTCCAGTACTGAGCGATGTTGTTGGCATCGATGTTATCGGTTTTCATATCGCCTCCTACGCCGTCAGTGTCGATCATTCCACGGCCATAGTACGAGATAATGCGATAGTATTTGCCTTCCTCCAGCTTGTCTACGAAACCGGTCTTGGCTGCTATATTCTGCTTCACCTCGTCTTCATCTATGTCGGAGGCAGCCTCGATAGCCCAGTCGCTGCCCGAGTCGCCGGCATAGCTCCACTTGGTGATACCTGTGCCGGTATTAGTCTTGTTCATACAGCTCTGTCCGCTGAAATCGCTTTTCGACGAGATATTGTAGAATCCTGTGGCGTTGGGACTTACCTGAATGTAGAGAATGGAGCTGCCGGCAATTGGCGTAGACCACTCCGAACTGAGGTATTCACCCGTATTGGCGCTACGAACAATATAGCCGTCGCCTTTGGTATCTATAATCCAAATCTGGCTGAGGCCGGAGTTTACCTTGTTCGTTGCGATGGCCGAGCCAGGGGTGTTAGTGGTGAGGTAGGCCGTTGAAGTACGACGGTTCTTGATACGCACCAGACCTGTTGGGATTGTCTGGGCGACAATTGTTCCTGCCATCATCAGGCAGGCCATAAAGAAGAAGTAGAATCTTTTCATGTGTATGAAGTTGTTTTAGTTAGTTTTAAATAATGCTCTCTCATCTCACGCCATAATTGGCGTGGCAAAGATACGGGTAAATTCGGACTTGACAAGCATTTAAGACTTAAAAATCTTAAAAGACGTACTTTTTTTGATGTCCGGACATAAAGACCTACACATACGGACGTGAATGCTCGGACATACGGACATGAAAGCTCATACATACGGACGTGAATGCTCATACGTCTGTACATATAAAATAAGAGGCTGTGCCACGGAATGTGACACAGCCTCTTGAATATCACTTTGAGTTTCTAAGGTTCTTACTTCACTACGACCTTTGTGCCGTTGATGATGTAGACACCCTTGTTCATACCACTCAGGCTGTTGATGTTGCCACGGCCAACGAGGCGGCCGTCGATGCTGTAGATATTGCCAGTGCGGCTGATGTTCTTGACAACTTCAACAATACCATCCTCAGTGCCGTCGAAGTCGAAGGTGATTTCTCCGGTAGCATCAGGATCTGAAGGAATGATATAAGCACCGTTGGCATTGACAGAATTGGTGATGAAGTCCTCTGTCATGAAGAACTTGTTGAGAGCTTCATTGTTGTGGTAGATGCCAAGGGTAGCGCGGAGTGCGCCGCCAGTAACCATGTAGCCTGCGCCCAGCTCTTTCTGAACATAGGTTCCGGCGAAGTTGCTGCCTACAAGAGGCTCAATGGCCAAATCGTAGCCATGGTGCAAGGTAACGACGTCGTCGGTGCTTTCTTCGTCGAAGGCCTCTACTTCACCAAAGACATATACGAACGGCTGACCAGCCACGGCCTTGTCGATTTCAGTGAAGGTGATGTGAGTTCCTTCTACCTTCTCTACGCTGTAGAGCTTGCCATTGCCTTCCTCAACGGTGATGTCAACGGGATAGCACATTGCATAGAGGGCACCTGCCTTAACATCCATCTGGAAGCCGGGCTCGGTGTAACCGCTTGCATCGCCAACCTCTTCGAGGAGCAGACCGCTACGGCTGCCGGGAGTGAAGGCATCGTAGGTTACCACCTGATTGTAGGAACGCTGGATATGCATATAGTTCTGCTTGGCTCCATGAAGATCCTTGGCAGCGATGAGGTTCTGGCCGTAGCCAAGAGGTGTGACATTGAAGAGCGAGGGCTGCAGGCTCAGTGTCATGCCGCCTGTGCCACCGGCTGCCTTCACGAAGAGGCCTGTGCCACGGTTCTGCAGCATGAAGGCTGTGTCGCCAACAGCAATGAAACGGAACTCAGAGAGAGCCTTCTCCTCGATGTCTGCATCATCATCAACAAAGAGATTGTTGTTCAGGCGTGCCTCGTCAGCATAGATGGGAACTACGGAGCGGACGCCTTCGTTGGCCTCAGCCTTAGCTGCTACAACATACTTGTCCCAAAGGGCTTCATCCTGAACACTCTCATCCTCTTCGCTAACTACAGCCTCACCGGCAACCTTATCCCAACCATACTTCTCGAAGTTAGCTTCCGAGTCGAAGCGGATACGATACCAGGTGTCTGCCTTGATGGTATTGGCCTTGCCCTTGATCTCGTCCATCTGCGAAGCGAGGGTGTTGATGAAGTTTGTCGACTTGGAGGGAGTGTATACACCAGCCTCATCGTAAGCCTTGGCATCGGCAATTGTGCTCTTGAGGGCATCAGCAGCAGCTGCATCGCTCCACTGACCTGGGTTAGTGCCTGTTACAATGCCTTCGGCGAAAGCTTCTGCCTCAGCCAAAGCTGCGCGGAGTTCTGCGGGATCTACATAGACTGCCTTGAATGCATCGTAGGCGGCCTGCAGAGCATCAAGGTTCTCTTGAGTGACGTCTGAAGAGGTGATGTCCTTCTGTTCTTCGAGGACTGAAGCCAGATTTGTTGCCACCTCACCTGCTTCACCGAAGAAGGTGCCGTCGAAGTTAGCAACAGCATAAAGCTGGAACTCGCTGAAGTGACCGTAGCCACGATTTGAGGATGTGCCGTCGATGTAGAAACGCAAGTATTGATAGCCCTTGCAGTCGAAGACAAGGCCTGAAATGGTCTCAGTATTGTTTCCGTAGGGTGTTGAGAGGCTTGCCAACTCTACCCATTCTCCGTCGGCAGCGTCGGGATTATTACAGCCGAAGACGCCCCATTTAGTGACATGGTCATTGGCTGCAGCACGACGCGTGATAGTCATACGCAAGAGAGCATAGGAATCATTTGTGAGGTCGACTTGCAAATAGTGGCTGTGATTGGGCACATTACCTGCATGCCAGTCGCTGTGCCAGTATGTGGCAGGATTCTGGTCGATGAGTGCTCCGAAGTCCTGACCTTCGTCAGCGTCAGACGATGGTGAGCTGAACTGTTCGCTGCTGGTGATGACGCCGTCGCCCTCACAACCGTCCTGAGCCTTGACAAGCTCAAGGGAAGCAGTCTTGTAAAGGGCATTGTAAGCGTTTACGAGGTCCTGATGAGCCTTGAACTCGGCATACTCGGCCTGAGCCTGAGCCAGTTCCTCTTCGCTGACAGGTTCGAGAACCCATTCTGATGCCTTGGGTGATGTGCCTTGGATGGTGACGCTCCAACCAACAATATTACCTGATGAGTTAGCGCCGCCACCATGGCCATTCTGGTGAACATAATGATAGCTGCCTACTTCATCAGTAGTAAGGCGAAGGTTAACAAAGAATTCTACGCCATCGGTGCCGGCAGCATCGATAGCCATCAGAGTTCCGGGCTCAGTCGTAAGGGTTGCAGCACCACTGGTGGGAATGGAGGCAAAGCGGGCATTCGACATCATGCTGACGATATCATAATCCTTGCCACTACGTGTCACCTTCCAAATAGCTCCGAGAGCATCCTCTGCATCAACGGGAGTGCCCCAATAGGCATTCTTGGTCTGGTCGAGAGTGTAGCTCAGCAGATATTTGGTTGTACCATCGCTGTACTGCATACCAGTGCGGAAACGGTAGTAGCCGTCTTCGACAACGTAGGCCACCTTGGAATCAATAAGGGCTGCGTAAGTGTCGAGGATAGCCTGACCATGCTCTTTGAGCATCTCTTCTGTTACCTCGTCACCAAGCTCCTCAAGGGCATGAGCGGCAGCAAGTGCGGCAAAGAAAGCTTCCTTCTCAGCCTCACCATAAGAACCGGCAGAGCCGTCAGTGGGGAATTCATCCTCAGAGAAATCATGAGCATCCATGATCGCGATGAGTTCATCCCAAGCCACATCCATTGAGGGACGTGGTTTCAAGGTGACGTAGAAGTTTGAAGTGTTTGCAAAAGCATGACTGCCACTTTCCACTGTACTTATGATCATTGTCAGCTTCGTGAGGCTGTTGTCATCCTCATTTTCGAAGACAAAAGACTCTGTGCTACCTTCTGCTGCCTGGGCAAAAGCATCACCTATAGCAACCGATACGCTTCCGATGGGGAAATTCGGATGCTTTCCAGGGGTGAAGTCAAACTCTACTTTGGAAATATAGTAATTAGAAGAGATTGACGTAACATTGTACTCGTAGCTTTGTCCGTTGCCGGCCACGGCAGTATACAGCGACAACCATGTACCATCGTAGAAGGTCATGTTGTTGTTGGCGCACTTGATACGTACACCGTGTGTCTTGTCCTTTGTCTCGTACTCGTTGGCATAGGCCGGGCTACCTGAAGCAGTCCAACTGCCAGTGTTCTTGCTGATCTCAACACGATACTCTTCGTCCTGAGCCTGCACGTTTGTTACTCCTACGAAAGAGAGTAACATAATGAAAAACAAGTAAAATTTCTTCATACAGTTTGGTTTTGGTTAATAAAAAGAATAAAAGTTTTCGCTGCAAAGATAGGATATAAATATCCTTAATTGCAAACGATAATGGGTTCATAAAACATTTTTTACGGATTATTAACTAAAAAGCCGCGCCCCTCGGCAATGAGGAGCGCGGCAATTGTGATGTTGACTTGTGTTTACTTCAATTACTTAATGGTAACCTTAATGCCATTGACGATGTAAACACCCTTCTGCGTGATGCTGTTGATGTTGCCACGGCCTACGAGACGACCATCGAGAGTGTAGATATTGCCAATGCGGCTAACAGTCTTGATGGCTTCCTTAATGCCGTCCTCGAGGGTTTCGTCGAAGTTGAACTCGAGTTCTGCATTGAAGGCGAAGGGCTCAGCTGCCGGATCAGTATCCAGGATGTAAGTGCGGTTAACACCTGTCGAACTGCCGCTGGACTTGAACTGGAGAGCTTCCTCATCGTGGCCAGAGCCTACGCCGATCCACTTCTGGTTGATGGTCTTGCTGTCGAAAGCACCCTTCAAGAAGCTGTCGGTCTTAGGAACATTAACGAGGTCGAGTGTGAAGCTGAAGTCGCAGATAGCGGGTTCATACTCTTCACCAGCCTCAGGCATATCGCCGTCGACAATATAGAGGAACGGGCGGCCTGCAGGGATAGTAGGCTCGGTAATCTTAGCAAGGTCGAGCTTAACCAGTTCGGGAGTTTCCTCGTCACCGGCGGTGCGCTCCATGCTGTTAACGGTCCAAACTGTACCTTGGTTGGCATCCTTAACTGTTACAGGAACAGGATAGCAACGGCCGTAGATGTCGCCAGGAGTAAAGCTGATCTTGAAGTCGCCGAAGGCGAAGTCAGAAGCTACATCCTCAACTTCCTCTACGAAGAAGCAAGCACGACGACCATCCTTGCCGCCCATACCTGCCCAAACACCGTCGCTGCCAAGTGAACCCCACAAGGTCAGGATATTGTAGTTACGGGCAAAGTGCAGGGGTGACCAAGTATCACCACTTTCAAATCTCTTAGCTATGAATGCATTCTGACCATAGCCAGCGATGAGCTGGTTGAACAGGGTGGGCTGGACGCTAACACGCATGTTGCCGTCCTGACGCATGAACAGACCGGTAGCCTTGTTCTGGATTATGTATGCGCTGTCGCCAACGTTGATGAAGCGCCAGAGAGCCAAATCCTTATCTTCAATGTCTTCAAGGGCATCACCATAGACATAGGTTTCAAGGGTGACATCTTCCTTAGACATAGGCAGTACGCGGTGACCCATGACATCGTTACCATCGGCATCGGTGTCGATTACTACATCTTCGTCATGAGCAACAGTTACATACTTACCATAGATTTCTTCGTTGTACATGCCAATGACTTCTTCGTCAACAATTCTATTCTCGACTCCGTTGCCTTCCTTCGACCACTTGTACTGATCGTACTCTGCTTCCTTACCGTAGCGGATGCGGTACCACTTGCCTTCCTGAACCTTATTAGCCTCCTCGGGGATATTGGCCTTGAAGGTTGTCATGTCGGCAATGAACTTCTGGCTCTGGGCATCGGTGTAAGCACCGGCTGCATCGTAAGCCTTAGCTGACTCGACAGTAGCGTCGAGCTGAGAAGCTGAGCTGTTAGCCGGCCAGAAACCAGGATCGGTACCTACGACAACCTCTGTAGTTGCATTCTCATTGGCTGCTATAGCGTTGCGAAGAGGATTAGGATCTACGAACTTAGCCATAAATGCATCGTAAGCTGCCTTCATAGCGTTGTAGTCATCAATGGTGTATTCCTCGTCCTCCATCGGGTCGAGCTGCTCAATCATCTCTTCAAGCTTGGTAGCGGTAGCGCCCAAAGCTACATACTGCGACGTTGTATTTTCAACATCATAGCAGAGCTGAATCTCTGAGAGGTGGAAGAAAGCAGAACCTGCGTTGTTGCCACCATTGTAGAAGCGGATGAACTTGTAACCCTTAGTGTCGAAGGGCTCCGACTTGAAGCTTTCAGTCTGGTTGCCAGAGTTCCAAGGAGTATTCCATGTGAAGAGCTCCTCGCAGTCGGCCTGAACGATTGAAGGATCGCCGTCGTTGGTACCACAGATAATCCAATCGGTAATCTGGTTGTTGTTGGTGTCACGACGCTTGAACTTGATGTAAACATCCTGAGTGAGAGGCTCTGCAAGTTCTACCTGGAAGTAGTGAGCATCATCTGGAGTCTCCTTGCCTGAGCTATTGTTCCAAACGCTGTGCCAGTAAGTGCTGCCGTTACCATCGATGAGTACACCATCTACGATATTGCCACCGTCACCGCCACCAAGGTCATTCTGGCTGAAGGGGCTGCTGAACTGACTGCCTTCAGTGATGATGCCTACAGTCTTAGTATCGATAGCTACTGTGAGGCTGTCCTTACCCTCGCGAATCATCTGACGAATCTCGCGGATCTTGGAGTCCATATCGTTCAGCTCAGACCAGTCGTCGATAATCTGCTGTGCCTCGGCATCGTCAACGGGCTCGAAAATCCATTCTGATGCGCCTGCAGAAGCCTGTGCCGAATTGAATGTTCCATACCAACCCATGATGACGCTTCTGGCACCACTGCCGTTGTTGTGGCCGCCCTGATGGAGATGTCTGTTTCCGAAATCTTCAACGGGAGTGCCGTCAGAGTTGGTAGCCTTGTTCATGCGGATATTCACCCAAGTGACGTTATCTTCGTCGGTGAACACAGGTTCGATAACCATCAAAGTATCAGATTCACCACGATACATGGGAACTTCTGAGTTGGTAGCAGCAACAGTCCTGAAGCGGGCGTTCTTGAACATATTCACGAAGTCGTAGGTACCGTCGCCCTTGGCGTCAACCTTCCAGAGCATACGTGCCTTACCTTCCTCGGGCTTGCCGGCATCCTCATAGTACTCATAGTCGCTCCATTCGCCACGGAGAACGTTGTTTGAGTTGATACCACCCATCAAGTACTTATCTAATCCGTCGTTATAGGACATAGCAGCCTTGACGAAGTAGTAGCCGCTCTCGATGGAGTACTCCATATTGCGGGAATCTTTCAGAGCCTGGAACTTGGCCTCGCAGTCATCAATCAAAGCCTGAGCAGCTTCTCTGGTAAGAGCAACACCTTCGTCGAGAAGACCATCAACAGCTTCTTCGAATGCTTTGTACAGATCTTCGTTGTACAGACCGGGAGCATCGCCTAAGCAAAGCTCGTAATTGGCTT
Source organism: Bacteroidaceae bacterium (assembly GCA_016286165.1). Lineage (GTDB taxonomy): Bacteria > Bacteroidota > Bacteroidia > Bacteroidales > Bacteroidaceae > Physcousia. The sequence goes on from JAEESE010000005.1 coordinate 143,497, forward strand.
GTTCAGCAGAATATTTGTCAAATGCATAGTTCAGCATCTCTGTTGCAGCATCGGCTTCTCCCTTCTCGACAGCGGGGAAGAGCTGGAAGCGGGAGAGGTGGAAGTAACCGCGAGAGCCATAATTTGAGCCCTTTTGTTCTGCCGAATAGAAACGGAGATATCTGTAGCCCTTATGATCGAAGGCATCAGAAGTCAGCGTTTCGGTATTGCTGCCAAGAGGAGTATCAATGGTTGCCAGAACCTCGCAAGCGTCCTTTTCGGCATCGGGGTCATTGGTACCGCGAACAATCCACTTGATTGTGTGGTCGTTATCAGCCCCACGACGAGTGAACACGAACAGGATCTTTGTCGGATACTCCGTCATTTCATCAAGAGTACCGGCATAATCCGGCAACTCTGTTTCGAGCGCAGCATCGTTCCATTCTTCCATAGTAAGCATCTCTACCTGGATATAATGGGTATCAGGAGTCTGATTACCGTTGTGCCAGTTTGAGTGCCAGAAGTCATTGCCAGGGTGAGGAGCTACCCACGCATCTCCCTCTTGACTATGGAACTGCAAGATGTTGAGCAGGGATTCCCAGTTGCCCTCGCCAGTATCCATATTCGGGCTGCTGAACTGGTCGATACTCAGAATGAGAGGCCAGTTGTCATCTGCCATGTAATCACTGACCTGCGCGGAGGCGTTCGTCAATCCGAACAGGCCCAACAACATGCAAAAAAGAAGGTAAATTCTCTTCATAGTTGTGATTTGTTTTAGTTAGTTAATAAAATAGGTTATTAATAATAAAATTGTACTAAAATCCGCATACAAACGCTTTTGCATGGACACATTTCGTGATTTGTAAATGCAAAAATACAAAAAAACCACAAAGCATGTGCCTTGTGGTTGTTAAAAAACATTAAAGAGCGCGATTTTTACGGGTAATGAGTGTAAAAATTACATTTTATCAAACCTTATTTAACAATTAAGCCTTTCTAACATATCTATGATTCTGTCGCCAAGTGCCGACTTGCGTTCTATATGCTCGAGGGTGGCTGTAACAAAGGGGTTAGTGTCGAAATCTCCGCGCACCTGCTCGAAGTCGCGTTCCACGGTATGCTGGCTGGTTCCGTCGAAGCCAAAACCGGTATGTGCCGACAGCGAGAACTCCTTGCGGGCATCGGCATAGAGCATGCGATCAAGCTCCACAACGCTCTCCTTCCACTGGCGCACTATGCGTGTCAGGTCAGATATGCTTACAGTCTCTGCATCGAGGCCATAATAGTCGAGCATCGTTTGGTAGGCCCACGTCCATTCATACTTATAATAATTAATGTGTAGCTGGCGCAGAGCATCATTAAGGTCGTCGATGCCGGTGATGCGCCCGTCCTCTATCTCGTCGAGCATGTTATCCACGAGTTCTTTGGGGGCTATGAGGCCGGCCATGTCCAGCCAGGTGCCACGACCTTCAGTGCGACGAGGCCGCAATTCGTGCAGCAGGCTTTGTGCCGACGAGCAGTCGGTGCGCTCGAGGTGCGAGATAAGCGAGTTACCGAGGAACTTCTCTATGGCCAGACGATACAGGCTTTGCCCACGGTGGAGCGAACTATTAGTAATCTTGGCGCTCTGGTAGGCGTAGACATCGCTGGTGGGACCGCTCAGGCGTTCCATATCCTCGAGCACGCGCAGACCGCGCACCATCTTATCGATGGTATAGGGCGAGAGCAGGTTGAAATTCACCTGGTCCATGCGCCCGTCGGCATAACGGCGGTCGCGCTTAGGCCATTTCTGCGCATCGCGTATCGTGCCTACCGAACGCAGGTTGACGGCTGGTGCAAGGTATGTCTCGCCATTCTTCTCAATAAGATACGAGAAGGGCATGTCTGAGGTGTCGGCATGACTGGTGTGGCGCCCCATCACAAGCGAAAAAGCTCCGATACGGGCAGGCCACAGGATATAGGAATCGGAACTGGTCTTGGCTCCACGCTCCATGGCACCTTGGTGTATAGGCCCCAGCTTGTACATGTGGTTGCTCTGGTTGGAACCGCTGCCGGCGTTCATGAACGAGAAATGTCCGGCTATGAGAAGCGTGGACTTGTGATGCGTCACCGTGAAGGGTCCTGCAAACACGGCGCAAGCCTCGCCGTTCTCTTCCTGACAGTTGCAGAAGAAGAGCGAGTCGGACGCCGAATAGCCATGGCCGAGCGAGCAGGCCTGACCTACATAGACGCGCGTCAGTGTGGTGCAGTCCTCAATAGCGGAGCCGTCCTGAATGATGAAGTCATCTGCTATAACGCCGTAACCCACATGAATGGGCGCCTCGGCGCGACTGTTGAGCGTGCCGTTCTTGAGGCGGCCGGCTCCTTCGACTTTCGCGTGCGCGCCCACGTAGGTGTTTTTAATGTATCCGGTATCCACGATGGTGACATGTTCACCTATGGTGCCCCGCGTGCTGGTACGTTCTGCGGTGCGCCGGGCAGCAAACTCCTTGAGGCGTGCTATCAGCTGCGGGCGGTGGCGGTAGAATGTCTCGATGTATGCTTCCTGGGCCGTCAAGCCGTCGTGAATAGTCACCTCGCGCCCGCCAGTCTCGTTGAGCACGGCCACTTCCACTCCATTGCCGAAGCTTGTAGGACCGTCACATAGTATGATGTCAACGTTCTCTATGAAACAGTCGTTGCCGATATCGTAGTTGGCGATATAGTTCTTGATATTCTCGATGCAGCAGTCGTTGCCTACCGTCACGTTGTGCAGTGTGGCATGGAAGATACCGGTGTGCTTGTGTATACCGCCCGGCATCTCAAAGCTCTTCACGAAACTACCTATGCTTATGTCGCCCGAGAATCGTGTGCCGCGGATGTATTTCAGGCTGGCCTCATCTGTGATGAGCACTCTGTGCCACTCGTCGCACGAGCAACCTTGGGCTTCCAGCTGATGTACTTCATTTTGTGTAAGTGTTCTCATGTGGAAAAGTTGAAAAGTTGAATAAATTCTTTAATAATAACGTTAGCGTTTGCAAAATATTGCTACCTTTGTGGCGAAAATTAAGAAAAATGCGTCTCTTTCGCCGTCCTTGGGTATGGTTAGCACGTGTGAGAAAGCGCCGAGGCTACGGCGTGCACTCACCCTTCGCCTACAACTTCATTCGTGGAGTTGTCAACGAGCCGTGGCCATACTATGCCTACGAACACCTGTCGCATTTGCATCCCTGGCTGCAGCGCCACATCCTCACCTACCCTATGCACTGCCGTAGGATGCTGTTTCGAGTGGCCAATGCCATGCAGCCGGCATCCTTCCGCCTCATAGGCCAGCTGCCGCTCGAGCGGCGTTACATAACTGCCGCAGTTCCCAAAGCGGTAGAAGTGAACGACGGCGATGCCGCTTTGGTGATGGTGAATGCCGACAACATCGCTCAGGCTCCCAGACTGGCTTCGGCTATGCCACCCGAAGGAGCCATGATTATCGAGGGGATCCACCGCAACCGCGGCAACCGCAACTTGTGGCGGGCCTTGCAGGCCGATAGCCATACCGGCATCACCTTCGACCTCTACGACTACGGCATCCTCCTCTTCGACCACTCTCGAACCAAACAACACTATATCGTCAATTTCTAACCCTCAACTTAACTCTTCATTCTTCATTCTCCATTCTTCATTCTTAATTCCCCATTCTTCATTCTTAACTCTTAACTCTTCATTCTTAATTCTTAACTCTTAACTCTTAACTCTTAATTCTCCATGCCTCTCTACACCCGAACCGGCGACACCGGAATGACAAGCCTCGTAGGCGGACAGCGCGTGCCCAAGACGCACGTGCGACTCGAAGCCTACGGCACCATCGACGAACTGAACTCTTTCATAGGTCTGTTACTCTCCGACCTCCCCAACGATGTGGCGTCAATGCCTGCCACATCTCAAGATACATCGCTTTCGATAGCCGAACTGCTCTCGGGCGTGCAGAGCCTCCTCTTCTCCATAGGCTCCGTACTTGCCACCGATACCAGTGAACGCGACATCCGTCCGGGACGTTACATAGAAGACGACGACGTAGCACAACTGGAACATGCCATTGATGCCGCCGAGGAGGGGCTGCCGGGCTGGCGCGGCTTCATTCTGCCGGGCGGTACTCGTGCCGCAGCTATAGCCCATGTCTGCCGCACCGTATGTCGCCGTGCCGAACGTGCCATCTACCGTGTTGCCGAGGAAGCCGATGTCGATGAGACATTGCTTCGTTATGTGAACCGTTTAAGCGACTATTTCTTCGCTTTAGCCAAGAAAACAAATCACTCAGAGGGCCAAGAAGAATATTTTTGGCGTCCACGTGAAAAAAAATCGTAAGAAAAGAATGCTAATTCATAATATTATCTTATCTTCGCGCCCGATTTCAGAAAAAGGCGTTAAACCAACAGCATAAAACGCCCTCTAAGAAAGGTCAATAACTCATTTATCTATAAACTCTAAACTTTAAACTCTAAACTAAACACAATATGTACTGGACACTTGAATTAGCATCAAAGCTCGAAGACGCTCCTTGGCCCGCAACCAAGGAGGAACTTATCGATTACGCCGTCCGTAGCGGCGCGCCACTTGAGGTGATCGAGAACCTGCAGGAGATAGAGGACGAGGGCGACATCTACGAAACCATCGAGGATGTCTGGCCCGACTACCCCACCAAGGAAGACTTCCTCTTCAACGAGGACGAGTATTAAGCAGGTTACTTGAGATTTACTCAGGGGCCAAAATCACTTAAAAGGCTGTGTCACAATGACACAGCCTTTTTCTTGTGCATAAGGCAGGGGCACTCCTTAACACTTAGCACGTGTACACATGCGCTCGCGTACATCTTTTGTAAAGGTTTGTTATGATGAAATCAATAAAGTGTGGTGAAAAACGGAATATTTTTCTGTTTGTTTTGATGTATTGCAGAATTTTACTTTCTTTACACCGCGTTAACTTACTGCTAATCAACTCGGAATAAATAGAATAAAAACTACACGTATATGAAACAGAGAATACTAACCTTGCTACTGGCTCTGCTGTCGATGGGCACAGTCAAGATGTGGGCTGCCGAAGCTTATGTTGCCGTCAACACCGGAAGCCGCACTATTACGTTCTACTACGACAACCTACGCAGCACGCGCGGTTCACTCACCTTTTCGATGAATACGGGCAACCACACACCGGATTGGACTAAGGGTTGGGCTAATGACTTCGACGAAACCTTAATCCAAACGGCGATATTTGATGCCTCGTTTGCCGGCTACAGCCCCACCACAACCCACGAATGGTTCTCCGAGCTGTCAGGTCTGAGAACCATCACTGGCTGGGACAACCTCAACACCGGCAGCGTCACCAATATGAGTGGCATGTTTTCCAACTGCGGGGTGTGGACCCTTGACTTGAGCACTTTCAACACTGCCAATGTCACCGATATGAGCGAGATGTTTTCAGGGTGCTCAGGTTTGTTTCAACTAACGTTTGGTAGCGGATGGAACACCGGCAACGTCACCGATATGTCAGGTATGTTTGCCGGTTCGGGATTCAAAACCCTCGACCTGAGCGGTTGGAACACCGCCAAGGTCACCAATATGGGGGAGATGTTCTTATGTTGCAGCGAGCTCACCTCCATCAACCTCGGCAACTGGAGCAACGACGAGGTCACCGATATGAGCCTAATGTTTGATTTTTGTGAAAGCCTGACCAATATCAACCTAAGAAACTTCGGCACGACAAGCGTCACAGATATGAGCTGCATGTTCGAAGGCTGCTCGGCTCTCACCAGCCTCAACCTGAGTAGTTTCAACACCGACAATGTCACAGACATGAGCGGGATGTTCCAAGTATGCTCTGCTCTCCACTGGCTCGACCTGAGTAGCTTCAACACCGCCAATGTCACAAACATGATGTATATGTTCTACGGATGCTCTGCTCTCGATAGGCTCAATCTGAGTAGCTTCAACACCTCCAGCCTAACCAAGATGACTGCGATGTTCTGCGATTGCACGAATTTGTCAACGCTCATGTTCGGTAGCGGATGGAACACCGCCAACGTGACAAACATGACTGATTTGTTCAACAGCTGTCTATCTCTGACCGAACTTGACCTCGGCAATTGGAACACCGCCAACGTGACAAACATGACGGGGATGTTCTCTAACTGCTCCAGGCTCAGTAGCATCAGCCTGGCTACATTCAACACTGCCAGTGTCACCAAAATGACCAATATGTTCAACTCGTGCTCTTCTCTCACCAGCCTCGACCTGAGTGGTTGGAACACCGCAAGTGTCACTGAGATGAGCTCCATGTTCAAAGACTGCCGCAATCTAGCCACCATCATCGTAGGTCCCGATTGGAACACGGATGCCGTGACCAATTCAACTTACATGTTCTCCAACTGCAGCAGCCTCGTCGGCGGCAGCGGCACTCCTTACAACAGCTCACACACCGACAAGGCCTATGCCCACACCGACGGCGGCAGCAGCAATCCAGGCTACCTCACAGCAGGAGCCGGTCCCGAGCCTTACGCCTGCTACACAGCAGACGACAAAGCCCTCACATTCTATTACGACGGCCTTCGCAGCCAACGCGATAACACATACGACGTGCTCAATACCGGCTCAGACAAGCCAGGATGGTACGACAGTTACCAAACCCTCATCACAAATGTGTTTTTCACTCCGGCATTTGCCAACGCCCGCCCAACAAGCACCTACCGCTGGTTCGACGGATGCATAAACCTCGCCAACATCTGGGGGTTGGACTATCTCAACACTGCCGAAGTCACCGACATGGGGTTGATGTTTACAGGTTGCTGTGCTCTAACCAGACTCGACCTGAGCCACTTCAACACTTCCAAAGTGACGAATATGTCTTCCTTATTCTTCGGCTGCAGCAGTCTCACATCCCTTGACCTTAGCCATTTCGACACCTCAAACGTCACCCTCATGGGATTCATGTTCTGCAATTGTGAAAGCCTAACCACCCTCAACCTGAGCGGCCTCAACACGTCACAGGTTATTAATATGGAAGCCATGTTTAGCGGCTGCACAAGCTTAACCACCCTCGACCTGAGTCATTTCAACACCGCCAATGTCGCCACCATGTCTGCATTGTTCGATGGTTGTACAGCTCTTACCACTATAGACTTGAGCAACTTCACCTTCGATAATGTCAGCAACATGCAATACATGTTCAGCGACTGCACAAGCCTCACCGACATCGACCTGAGCAACTTCAACACATCCAATGTAACCACCTTGCGTTCTATGTTCGGAGGATGTACCGGCCTCATCGATCTCGACTTGAGCAGTTTCAACACCGCCAATGTCACCGACATGATGTATATGTTCACAGATTGTAGCCGATTGGAGAGCATATACGTAGGCTCAGGCTGGAAGACCGATGCCGTAACAGTATCAGACATCATGTTCTCTGGCTGCACAGCACTCGTGGGCGGTGCCGGCACTACTTACGATGAATCACACAACGATGTAGCCTATGCCCACATCGACGGCGGCAGCAGCAACCCCGGCTACCTCTCCGATTATTCACAGCGCACGGCTTATGCCTGCTACACAGCAGACGACAACACCCTCACATTCTACTTCGACACCAAGCGTAGCCGACGCACGAATACATACAACGTGCTCAACACTGGAGGCAGCTCCGGCTCTACCAGCCCCGGTTGGGATTCCTTCAATGCTGAAGTCTTACACGTTGTGTTCACCCCTGCATTTGCAGATGTCCGCCCCATTTCGACGTATCATTGGTTCTACCAGATGAACAACCTGACAGACATAACAGGCATCGAATACCTCAACACCGAAAACGTGACGTCCATGGCAGCCATGTTTTGGGGCTGCCGCAACCTGACCTCCCTCGATGTCAGCCATTTCAAAACAAACAACGTGACGAGTATGTATGGTTTGTTCTGCACTTGCACCTCGCTGACTGCACTCGATGTGAGCCACTTCAACACCAACAAAGTGAAAAACATGCAAAAAATGTTTCAGAATTGCAGAGGTCTGGAAACTCTTGACCTGAGCAACTTCAACACTGCCTTGGTAACGAATACGGATGATATGTTCATGAACTGCAATCAACTTACCACCATATTCGCTAGCAACAAATGGAGCATGGCTGCCGTGACACGTTCAGCCGGTATGTTCACTGGCTGCACCTCACTCGTGGGCGGTGCCGGCACGGCGTTCAACACCTCCAACCCCACCGACATGACCTATGCCCGCATAGACGGCGGCAGCAGCAACCCCGGCTACCTCACCTTTAAGGCCAGTGTCACCCTGGGCGACGTCAACGACGACGACAGCATCACGATTGCCGACGTCACAGCCCTCGTCAACATCATCCTCGGCAAGGACACCGCAGGGCAGTACAACCAAGCGGCAGCCGATGTCAACGGCGACAGCAGCATCACCATCGCCGACGTCACGGCATTGGTGAATATCATACTGGGAAAGTAATGCCCTTAGCCTTTCCATGACCGAACGAAGATGTCAAATAAGAAGAGGCTGTGTCGCGTGACACAGCCTCTTCGCTTCTTCGCAAGTACCCAGAGCCGGGGTCGAACCGGCACGGGTTGCCCCACTGGTGTTTGAGACCAGCGCGTCTACCGATTCCGCCATCTGGGCATAGCGCTTGCGCTGATTTGCGGGTGCAAAGGTAATAAAAGATTAGAGATTAGAGCCTAAAGAATAGATTTTTTTTTCATTTCCACTCATTTTTTTCTTCAGAACAACGAATTTTACCAATTAAGCGAATTCTTCGGACGCAAAGTTCAGCCCGGAAAGTCCTTAGGTAGGGTTGTTTAATCTCTCGCTGAAAGCGCAGAAATTATTATTGACAGCTTCTTCGATTTCTTAGATTAAAAAAGGCAATGATATAGGAGTTGACCTATTGAAAGGGGAATAAGCCCCAGAGGGGCATTGGAATTTAGGCAGGTGGCGAAGAGGGCCTTTAGAGGATTGCCCTTTGGTCATCCGTGCCCGATGAGGGGAGCCAGAACTCCTCTGGCGACGGAGGAGAAGTGAGCGAAGCGAACGGAACCCCTGTATCATGTCAGGAGGTATATAGAGTGCCGTAGGTACGCAGGAACAAGATCAATAATTCCGTCGTACCTACGGCACTCTATAATACTATGCTCTAAAAACAGGGGTTCCGCTTCGCTCCACACCCTGCCTAAGCTCTGACCACCCCTACGGGGTTTGCAGGTCATCTGCTATATCATTGCCTAAAAAATGTCGCAAACAAAAAGAGGCTGTGTCGGTGACACAGCCTCTGTCATAATATAGAGTTTCCTTATTTGCCGTCCTCGGCCACCTCGTCGGCTTCGGCGTCGCGCTCAGCCTTCTTCTTGGCTAGGTACTCAGGCAAGTTGAGACCGGCTTGTTCGAAGAGGTCGTTGAGGGGAGGGATGCTCTTCATCAGACCGCTGACGAAACCTGCTGTGGAGCTCTTGCCGTCGGCGCCGCCATTGCCGCTGTCCCAAACGGTAACCTTGTCGATATTGATACCCTTGATGGCCTCGACCTGTGTCTTCACGAGTTCGGGCAGTTTCTCCAACAAGAGGAGTGAATAAGCAGCTGTGGCATCGCCGCCGGCAGCCTGTACCATCTTGTCGTAACCTTGAGCCTGACGTGTCAGGATCTCATACAGACCCTTAGCCTCAGCCTCCATCTTAGCGAACACGGCGTCGGCCTCACCTCGTGCTATGGCGCGCTTCTGCTCAGCCTCAGCCTCGGCGGCAATGATCAGGCGCTGCTTCTCAATCTGCTGTTGCACGATGACGTTAGCTGTTTCGGTGGCACGTTCGCGCTCAGCACGTGCTGTCTCGGCGAGCTGCTCAGCAGCGTAAGCCTCCTCGAGGGCCTTAGCCTGCTGCACCTTCTCGGCAGCGTTGGCGATACGGGCGGCCTCAGCTTCCTTCTCACGACGGAAGGCTTCCGAGTTGGCAATCTCAACCTTCGCCTCATTCTCACCCTTCACGGCCTGGGCATTAGCCTCAGCAGTACGTACACGTGTTTCTCTTACGGCTTCTGCCTTACCGATTTCACCAATCTTATCCTGCTCGGCCACACGCACCTTAGCCTCATTGATGGCCTTGGCAGCAGCCTCACGACCGAGAGCCTCGATATATCCGCTCTCGTCCTTGATATCGGTTACGTTCACGTTGATCAGGCGCAGACCTATCTTCTTCAGTTCCACTTCCACGTTGGTGGAGATGGCTTCGAGGAATTTGTCGCGGTCGCTGTTCAGTTCCTCAATGCTCATGGTGGCAATCACCAGACGCAACTGACCGAAGAGGATATCCCGTGCCAGCTCCTGGATCTGCTGAGGTGTCTGACCCAGCAGACGCTCGGCAGCGGCTTGCATATAATCAGGTTCGGTGCTGATACCTACGGTGAAGCGGCAGGGCACGTCCACACGGATGTTCTGGCGCGACAGGGCATTGGTGAGGTTGGCATCGATGGAGATAGGCGTGAGGCTCATGTAGGCATAGTCCTGCACGATAGGCCATACGAAGGCACCGCCACCGTGCACACACTTAGCCGACCCTTTCACTCCTGAGGAGCCATAGATAACGAGAATCTTGTCCGACGGACAACGGCGCCAGCGGTTGATGAGCGCCACTACGAGGAAGAAGGCCACTACGGCCAAAGCTACGATAAAATAGAGTTCCATAATTATTTAGTTAAGAGTTATGAGTTAAGAATTAAGAGTTAAGAATTAAGAGTTAAGAGTTAATAGTTAAGGTCAACGTTAAGGTTAAGGTTAAGGTTTATTCATTTGTAATGCCGGCGATTGCGAATGTGCTGCCACCAAGCGGCAATTACTACTACAACAGCAAGGATAGAAAATATAAGCATATTTTGAGAATAAGAGATTAAGAGAATAAGAAATTAAGAGATTGAGAAAATAAGAAAATAAGGTCAAGGTCAACGTTAAGGTTATATCTTCTCCACCAGCAAGCTGCCGGCATCAATAACACTTACTATCCGCACCCGTGAGCCGGTGGGCAGGAAGTCGCCGTCGGTGAAAGCATTCAGTTCGTGCACCGAACCGTTGATGCTCACTTGCACCTTGCCGGCACCTTCGCGGTTAGCAGGGATGCGCAGGTACACGCTGGCCGTCTGCCCTACACATTCGGTGATCCGGAACGCGCCATTGGTTTCCAGGCGCATGATGGCGCGGAACATAAGCACGAACACAGCCACGAAGACCAGACCGCAGAGGAAGGCAACGAAGATGAGCAGGCCTTTGTTGTGGATGACAGGAGCGAAGCTCACGCCACCCCATCCGAAGCCGAGGAAGAAGTTGATGAAGTTTCTCAGTGTGAACAGCGAGAAGATGCCGGCCGAACCCAGCGTGCCTTCGTGACCGCTGTGACCGGTGGACAGGTCGGTGTCGGCATCGGCGCCGGTGGTATCGAAGTCCGAATGCACGTCGAAGTCCGAATGTACATCGAAATCGGTCCCTACGTCGGCATCCACGTCAGAGTCCATATCGCCGATGCCCAGAAGCATCAGCAGGTTCTGAATGATGAAGACTATCGTAGCAGCGATAGCGCAAGCCCAGAACACTTGCATCGTGGGGTTGAGCCCCGAGAACCATGTGGAAATTTGAGTTAACATAATTGTATATCGTTTAGCGTTTAAGATACTCGTTTACCGTTTTTCTTTGCTTTTTATAGTACTTCTTTCGTCGAAGTGACCCTCGTTTGGGTACAAAAATACAAAAAAGTGATGAATGACGAATGATTAATGACAATTTATTTGTACTTTTGTCGCGATATCTTAGAATAACTGATATTATTATCGAAACGCGACTACATTTATGAAGTCTTTTTTCAAAATTTTAATTCTGATAGTCTTAGCCTGCACGTCGCATCAGGCTCTTGCCATCGATGGCTTTGTCGGACCGACGTGGCTCGATGACGGCATGGTGAACGAAGACGGTTTTGGTGGCGGCAACTTCGGCGATGGCTCTGCGAGCAATCCCTGGCAAATCAAGTCTGCCGGCACGCTGGCCTACCTGGCCCGAGCGGTGATGAACGGCGAAACGTTTGATGGCAAGTATTTCGTGATTGCAGCCGACATTAACCTGAAGACGCAAGGCACAGAGACCGTCTGGGTGCCCATCGGCCTCGATGAAGAATACCCCTTCAAAGGCACCCTCACCAACGGCACTGACGACGAAGGCAACCCTTACGTCATCTCCGGCATGACCATTCGCGCCACCGGCACAGGCACGACGAATAACTTCGGACTGTTCGGTGTGTTGCAAGGCACGGTGGAAGGGCTGGTTATCAAGAATGCGACAATAGACATCCGTACAGACAGCAAGTTTCATGCTGGTGTGCTCTGCGGGCTGTTCGGCTCGTTCGAAGATGCATCAGGAACGGTGCGTCGCTGCACGGTTGAGGGTTCTACAATCATTGCTACTTCTTCTGATGCAGAAACTTCTGTAGGCGGACTGATGGGCACGGTGGATTATTTCACCGAACTGACAAGTTCCTTGGCCAAGACGTCCATACGAGCTACTGGGCCGCTGAGCGCTGGCGGCGTGTTCGGCTATGTGTATGCCGACAATGTGATAAGCGACTGCCATGCCGTGGTGGATATGACTGTGAGGAACACGACAGACAGACAGGCTTCGGCAGGCGGTGTCACAGGCTCTTGCTACGGCCTATACAACGCAACGACCGAGCTGCTGGCCTGTACCGCCTCGGGCGATATTGCTGTAAGCGGCGATGGCTCAAACGTCGTGATGGGCGGCATCACTGCCTACGCCGTAGGTTTGCAGAAACTCAGCTGGTGCACCACGTCGGTGTCGCTCTCTGGCGGGCATACGATGGGCGGCTTGATTGGATTCTACGAGAATATGACCGACGATTCGAGTAGCGGCATCATGCAGTGTTTCTGCAGTTCGTTTGTCGATGCCAAGAAAGCCACCTATGCAGGCGGTCTGTTCGGACATCTGAGCTTTCACAAAAGATGGTACTCCAGCAATTATTACGTCCTGTACATGTCCAACAGCTCTACGTTCACCACCTTTGCCGGCACCATGACCAAGCCCGAATCCTCTGAAAGCAAGTATGGTATAGCCGTCGGCTATGTGGAGAACGACGATGCCCCCGACAATTTCGGCTACTTCCAATACGACCGGCAGATGTGCAACCTGCAGCTCAACGGCATGGGCTGGAGCAGCGACAAGTGGAGCACCGGCGATTATGGCCTGGCTTATACCTTCGACTCGCCCACGCCGAAGGATGGCGTCTATGCCTACTATCAGGACGCATGGATGGGCCAAATATATCAGAATCTGAACAACCGCGAGCCTTTCTACACAGCCAACATGAAAGTGGCCTGTGCGCCGTTCATCATCACCAACGACTACCAGACCTATTTCAACGCCTTCGACGTAACTATAGATTTCCTCGTGGATAAGTTTGTGAACAAGACCACGGGCGAAGAACTGGCTACCTTCCAACTGATGACCCCGGCGCCAACATGCTTGAAAGTGAATGGCAACCAGGTGAAGCTGCTCGACCCCGGCGAGGCGGTGGTCATCGTCAACTGCCGCGGCGTGCAGCGCAAGGTGCACCTCGACATCACCTACGGCACACCTTACGGTGGCTTCCAGCGCTTCACCTCATTCCCCGGAAAGGGCACCGCCAAAGAGCCCTACGTCATTCACACGGCAGAAGAGCTTGCCTACGTGGCCTATAGTAGCACATTCAACAAGGAGGGCGCCCATTTCATCCTTGCCAACGACCTTTTTATTAATACGCACCTGCTTAACGACGACGAACAGCCGCGCGAGGATGCCCGCGAATGGGTGCATTACGATTGGAGAGCCATTCTGCACGGCAACGGGAAGACTATCTATGGACTGAAGTCGGTGTCGGAAGAGGGCGCTGCCCGAGGGCTGTTCCTCCACGTAAGCGGCACCATCGAAGACCTGGCCGTTGTGGATGCCTACGTCAAGTCGGCCGGCACAGGATGGGGTATCAGCGCGGGAATCATCTGCGGCGAACTGCTGAAGCATGGCTCCATCTCGCGATGCGTGACAAACGGCATAGTGTTTAGCAATGGCTATGCCGGCGGCATCTGCGGCCGTGCCGATCCCGACAGCACAAGCATTGCCGACTGCTTTGCAGCCGTGCACATCGGCTGGCCAGGCGACCCGGAAAACTACATTGGCGCCGGCATCGTAGGCGCTACGCCCGAAACGATTGTACGCTGCGTCAGCACCTGCAAGATCGAGGACTACAACCAGACCTACGGCATCACGCACGACTGGGATATCTCCTACTGCTGGTTCGACAGGCAAATGATGTCCGCCTATGACACCTCTGCAGGATCCAAGAATACCAAGGAAATGACAGGCGGCAATATCTTGGCCGACAATCAGGCGTGGCACACTGAGGAGAACCGCTACCCAATGCTGCGGCAGTTCGTCGGCACGACCTACGGCGACCTGCTCTCCGTGCCAGTCTTCTTTGCCGACGGCGACCGCGCGGGCCGTGTCACCCAGATCTTCGACCTCCCCACGGAAAATGTGGTGTGGAGCGCCAGGAACGGAGACACCTACATCGACGTAATCAACGAATGCGGGGCCGGCGCACCTAACGGACGTACCATTGACAACACCGAACATCTTGTTGCACAGACGGCCAGCCAGCAGAGCCAGTGTACAAGGGCTAAGCACATCATAGCCGTCGACGTGCAGGCCGACAAGGCCGGAATCCAGTTCAAGGACAACAATACCAAGGCCGCATGTCTCGCTGCGTTCGACGACAACAGCGATGGCCTCATCACCCTCCGCGAAGCGTTCACGGCCGATGCTGCCAAGTTCGGCACCTTCAACCGTAACGAAAATGCATCAGCCGCCCAGAGTTTCACGGAGATGCGCTACTTTGCCGGCATCACCCAGCTGAATGAAGGAATGCTCTCCGGCCTTGGCGCTCTCAGCGAGTTGGAGTTGCCCAATGTGCTGACCACCATCGGGACCAACGCCTTCAGGGGATGTGCCAGTCTGACAGAAGTGACGCTGCCATACACCTTCGCCACAGCCAACGGCGAGTCCTTCTACAACTCTGCCATCAGAGACATTCGTGTAAACAACAGCAACCCACGACTCCTTAGCATCGACGGCGCACTCTATCAAACCGACGACATCGATGACACGAAGGTCATGCTGATGGCTTATCCTCCCGGACGCGGCGAGGAGAGCGCCACGCTGAGCGCACCGTTATCGGTGATTGGTTCAAAGGCTTTCTTCCGCGTGCCCGCTCTCAACAATATCTATATCGACAACTGCCTGCCAGAGGGCAATATGGCAGTGCTTAGCGAGCCCGAGAATCCAGAATGGTACAGTTCTGATGCCATCATCCATGAAGACGATGACGACGACGCCGAGGAGCCGCAGATGCACATCTACGTGAACGATGGCTCGTTCAAATCCAAACTGTTTGGAGACTATAGCAGTGATAATGACTGGGAACTCTATGCTGACAACGACCGACTGGACATCTACTATCCCCTCAATGTCACTTCCGCACTGTGGGCAACGCTCTACATCGACTTTGACACAGAACTGCCTGAAGGGCTGACGGCATATATAGCATCAGAGCCGGATCTGGAAAACAACATCGTTGAACTGAACAGCATAGGCCGAAAGGTGCCTCGCTCTACACCTGTAGCCATCAAGGCCGAGGAGCCCGGCATCTATCTGCTCTACAAGTACCCGACGACACTGCCGAGTATAGAGATGTACAACAACCGGTTCATAGGCAGCTTCATAGGGCAAGATGATCAGTTTGGCGTGCCCGTGAATCAAGAAACGGCCGTCGAGGGCAGCATGCTCACCCTGGGCCGCAACCGCAATGGCCAGGTGGGCTTCTACAAATACAATGGCGAGGAGATACCGCCTTATCGCGCCTACCTGACTCGTAACAACATCATCGAAGGTCCGACATCGCTGATGGTGAAGATAGGACGTGACCTCACCACCGATATTGCCGAGGTCATCGGCACTCGACAGCAACAGCTGCCGACCGTCTATACTATCGACGGACGTCGCCTCTCTGTGTCCTCTGTCAACTCTGTGCCCTCACTCCCCAAAGGAGTCTACATCGTCAACGGAAAGAAAGTGGCAATAAAGTAATTACGCCCTCGAGACATGAACAAGAAAGAATACATAATCCCGACTAATCATTGCACGAATATTCTGCCGTCGGGGCCGCTCTCATCATCAACGGAGGAGTTGCCTTTCGACCCTAACGATGAAACGTATGAGTCGTTGACGAAAGGGCAAGGACGATACGTTTGGGATGAAGATTGGAGTGAGACCGATACACATTAATGAGCAACAAAACGTCAGGCATAATGAGAAAGACTTTTCTATTAACAATCATGCTGACAGTGGCAACGCTGCTGCCGGCACAGGATTTCAAACTATATTTTGCCAACAACGTCACCGACGTTATGAATCTTGGCTCTATAGAGGAGATTGAATCGGGCCTCAACTGGCGCGAGGTAAAGAACAAGGAGCTGGCAGGCAACGTAGTGGAAGTAGACCAGGTCAAGCAGATGTTTGCGTCGGAAGATGTGAAATACAGAGCCCAGCAACGCCAGTTCTGGCGCATGCGCGACCACTGTCTGCTCTGTTTCCGCATTGACGATGGCACTAACGGCGCCCGCAGCTATCAAGTAGAAGTGGAGGACACTATCGGGCGCCCCAAGTCGATAACGGTGAGCCGCTATTTCTATCTCAACGTGATGCGTCAGGACAACCCCATCAGCATCCGCGTATGGAAGACAGGCGACGAACAGAACGCCATTGCTTTCAGATACTATGTTGCCGACTGGGACGATCGCAACCTATACACATTCCAGTTGGATTCGAAACGGCAGGTAGAGAAAGAGAGCTACGGCCTTCAGTACCGCATAGGATATACCGACTCAAAGGGCGAATACCACGTAGACAGCCATCAACTCGCCCTGCGGGATTCTGCTTTCCAAAGCTTCTACGTCCCCGAAGACCACAACCTTGTGGACGTGATGCTGATGAGCGGAAAACACAAGCTGCGCCTTGACAAAACACGTCTGCACACCGGCGTGACACTTGACCCCAACTTCGAGCGTACGGTGCTCTCTACACGGTTCGTCCTCGATAAGCACGAGAACCGTGAGCTCGTCAATTTCAACTGGATTGGCTCTGGATTGTATGAGCGCTACGACACGCTCTATCTCGGATTGTTCAATGAGACGGGCGGAGTCATAAGCCGAGCCACGCTGAACGTGGACCCCGTGGATGAATATGGCAACAGCACAGGCGTCAAGGAGGTGAAATATCTCGGCTACGACCGCAAGAAGAAAGTGCATCAGATCTTGACTTTCGGCAATCCCGCCTATATCGAGATTCTTGCCAATGGCTACTACCCTGTCGTATACCGTTATGCCGGAGCAGCCGACAGCGAGGGCGTGGTAGACCTTGAGCGTTGCTCTGACAATGTCACGCTGTTTACTGACACGAAAGAGGACGGCAAGATAGGCGTGAGCAGCCAACACCTGTTCTCGCTCAACGACACAAAGACGGTTGAGGTACATGGCGGCAGGGACTATAGCGTCTGCGACATACTGGACTACGACCTCTCGGCCAATGTGCAGGCCGACACCATAACTTATTTGGAGGATGCCGGCAACACGTGGCCTAAGCTGCTGACCAACGGCGCCGCCGTGCAGCGCCTTAGCTATCTTGAACTTGCCTATTCAAGTGTCAACGATGAGGACACATACGATGTCAGGCTGATAGGAAAGAACGTTTACTCTAAGGAGGAATATGAGGCTAAGTACCCGGAGATTACAAGTATCTATGCGAAGAATCACCCGGGCTTCACGCGCGACTACTACTATGCCAAGTTCAACTTGGTGGGTATGATTCCTCTCAACACCTTGTGTGAACTGCGCTTGGAGAGCAACGGCAACACATACGAAAAGTTCCCTTACCTGCGCAATCTGAGTATCGACCGTTCGGCGGTGAAGAAGGCCGGTGAGGACTTCACGAAGAATGAGATGTTGAATAGTACCGACGAGGAGAAGGTGGTGGATGCGTACGGCGAGCAGGGGTGCACGTTCAACTTCCCGGTGACGTTCAAGCTGAACCTGGGTCCTTACTTCAAGATAAAGAACTCGGTGGTGTTTGACATGAAGAAGCAGAAGCTCACATCGACAACTACGCTTACGTACCGGCGTCAGGATTCGGATGAAGAGGGGGCTGCTATCACTGAGATGCGCCATGAGGCTCAGGATTTCATCGACGACAGTCCCTATTCGGGTCACAACTGGTATAAGCTCTCGAGCGACAATGTAAAGTATAATAATGTAGGCGATGTGCGAAAGTTCGACAATTGGTTCGCGCAGGAGATGGATGATATATGCAGTATCGATTACAACAATATCGGAATGGGGCCCTTCGGCAGTGGCAGGTTGAAGTTCAGCATCGACCTGGGTAAACTGTTTTTGTCGGAAAAGCCCTCCGAGGCACTGATGCTTGAAGAGCTGTCGGGAACGATAGGCTACGGTCTGTGCCTGGCTTCGCCGAGCCTGCTCGACAAGTATTGGAGCAGCGGACCTGTGGCAGAACTCCTCAAGAAAATTCCTATGTTCGGCATCGGGGGCGTGTTTGAGGCTAACGTGCAGGCCGACCTGGGCGTGAAGACCTTCAACACCGACTATGTGTCGTCATGGGACAACTTCGGATTCTTCTTCTCACTCTCCGGCAAGGTACGGGCAGGCTTGTGGGCGGAACTCTGTTTCCCGTCCAACCCCATATTCTCTGCTAACCTGGGCGTACGCGGAGGCGGAAAGTTAGGCATCATGGCAGGTTATGCTACGCCCTTCCAGAGCGGACGTTCGTGCGTAGGGCTATATACGATGGCGGGGTTGGGCCTGGAAGCCTATGCCAGCTTTCGCACCTTCGGTTTCCAGTGGGCCGGACGCGCAGGTGTGTATCTTGGTGCCCGACTTTTTGTGCCAGACAATGGTCACAATCCTTTCCACGAGAAATTCCCCTATTGGCTTACGGACAAGAGCAACGTAAAGACCGTCGGCGACAGCTATCGAAAGTTGCCGGCGCTGAACGCTGACGACTACGGGCAGACGCTGGTGGCCGACGTGGCGAGCGATGCCAATCCGCATTTCTTAGACAACGACCACGTGGTGTACAACGACCTGGCCAATCCGACCGACTATAACGACGATCGTGTAATGGTGATGGACCTGAGTTCAAACACCGCCACGGCAGTGTCTGACAAGGGCCTTAACGCCACACGCCACATGCGTTCGAAGCGAGGGGAAAATGAAGTGGTGGTGTACGAGCAACTTGGACGACGTATCAATCCCGATGAACTGGACCCCGAATCGGCGCTCAGCAAGACCAACGAGCTGGCAGCACGGACTCAAATTATGGCCATGATGCGCAAACAAGGTGGGGCATGGAAGAGTTATACCATAGCTCCCGACGACGGGCACGTTGACACCAAACCCGTGGTGACCATCCAGGACGATGGCAAGGCGGCCTGCATCTGGCAGCACGGCAATATTGTGGCTCAAACCGATGCAGACGACACCGATGTCGATTCCGTATATAGCAGTGCACTCGTAGGGCAGCTGGTGCTTTCCATCTTTGACGGTAAGGATTGGTCAGATCCCATTGCCCTGCACGACCTCGACAAAGACCTCGTGGCTTCCGAGTACGACTTGATGATGCGCAACGACACGGTGCTTGTGGGCACTAACCTGGACAGCTATCCTCTTGATTCGGTGCACCACACTCGCCGTTTTGTCTATTCCTCGGTGGACGTGGCCAAGAGGAAACTCTTCCAAAAGAACGAGACGCTGAAACCCACGCACTTCTTTATGAACCGCGTTGGTCAGCATTCGGTGATCGCGCTGCTGTATGAGAAGAACGATTCCACACGCGACGTCTATGTAAAGACCCTCTCGATGAACGGCTATGCCGACGGACTGATGGGCAATGACATCGGAGCTAACTACAGTTCACCGAACCGCGTGAAGATTATCTGCGACCGCGCAGCAAGCAACCAGTCGGACTTCGCCATACTCTGGACCGAGGTGAGCAACAATGCTCACAACGAGAACGGCACTGAGGCGTACACCGAGCAGCCACGCAACCTGCTGAATGCTTCACGCATCAGTCTGCAGCCGTCGCCTTTCATAACGGCACCTCTCACCCTCGGTGCCGAGCGCGACGAGCTGATGATGCTGGACTTCGATGGTGTGTTGGACGACTCGCATGTCAGGGTGGTCTATACGCTGGCCGACCTCGAGTCGGGCGCGGCCGCCATCATGACTAATGAGCGCTACTTTACCAACAGCTTCGATTACGACATCGGCTATGCTAGCTTGGCGCTCCTGGGTAGTACGACCCTGCCCGTAGCCGTACAGGTGAGCAACACCGGCACCTCCAGCATACGCACCGTCACAGCCACCATCAACGGCTTGGAATTCCAGATTCCCGATTCCTACGTCGCACCTATGCAGACACGTACCTTCGTCGTGCAATATCCTCTCGACGACTCTTTCGATGGATATATTACCCATTCGGTGTCGGTTGAGTACAACAACGCTTTCCGCGCCAAGAGCCATCCAAAACGCAAGGCCCAGAGTTTCCTGCGGCAAACTAAGGCGCATGAGCAGGCAGACCATGTAGACATGGAAAACATCGAATTGAAACTCGTGCGACATGGCGTGAAGGATGAAACTAACTACTATGTTGTCGAGGTCATCGACCATTCGCTCTACGGTCTGAAGTCAAACAACAAGATCAATGTAGGCCTCTATCCGCACCCCTCCGTCATCGTGCCTCTCGCTGATGAGGCTGTAGTCACTCTTACTGCTGCCGATTTCGAGAACTACGGCGGCGTGCGCAAGGCTTACGCTACGGTGCAGATCTCGGGTATCAAGATGCAGACCGACGCGTACCTGACCACACATCTGTTCGATGATGCTTCTGGTGGAGACTCTCCCACCGATGCCGATATTGCCCGCGCACATGTCGCAAACTACCTTGGTAGCGAAAATGCCTATCACGTCGCGCTGCTGCCGCACGAGAATCCGACAGCCATCCGCGCCATGCGCGAAGATCGTGCCAAGGACATACATATCAAGTTGCAGCCTGTTGAGGGCGGCGTTAACGTCAGAGGGCTCGAGAAAGGCGACCATCTCCGTGTGTTCAACTCGGCTGGCATGCTTGTCTTCAGCAAGAAATATGATGGCCCCGAGCGGTTTGTACCGTTGAAACAACATGATGTCTACATCATCAGCACCGGACGTGAGGTGGTAAAATACAGTTACTAACCCTTTAACTTCTACAGAAACACATTCCTAAGCAAAATGGCCCTCAACTATATTTGGATTGCATTCTTCCTAATTGCCGCCCTTGTAGCGGTAGTGAAACTCGTGTTCTTCGGCGACGTCGAAGTATTTCCCGCCATCATGAACGCCACGATGGATACGGCAAAAACAGGCTTCGAGATATCCCTCGGACTCACCGCCGTGCTGTCGCTCTGGATGGGCATTATGAAGATAGGCGAGCGCGGAGGCATGGTGGAGCGGCTGGCACGCTGGCTCTCGCCTCTCTTCCGCAGGCTCTTCCCCGAGATCCCCGAAGGTCACCCCGTCGTGGGCAATATCTTCATGAACCTCTCCGCCAATATGCTAGGCCTCGACAATGCCGCCACGCCCCTCGGTCTGAAGGCCATGGAAGGGCTTCAGGAACTGAACCCCAAGAAGGACACCGCTTCCAACTCCATGATCATGTTCCTGGTGATGAACACCGCAGGCCTCACCATAGTGCCCGTGAGCATCCTCGCCTACCGCGCACAGCTGGGTGCCGCCCAGCCCACCGATGTCTTCGTGCCTATCCTCCTGGCTACCCTTATCTCCATGGTTGTCGGCGTAGCCATCACGGGAGCTATCCAGCGCATCAGCCTTTGGAACCGCCCCGTGATCATCACCCTCACCATCTTCGCCCTCATCGTAGCAGGCATGGCATGGGCGGCGCAGGCGCTGAGCCGCGAGGCTATGGACACCTTCTCCGTGAACCTGGCCAATATCATCCTCCTGGGCATCATCACCGTTTTCATCCTCGCGGGCGTGCGCAAGAAGATTAATGTGTATGATGCGTTCATCGAGGGCGCCAAGGGCGGCTTCAGCACCGCCGTGAGTATCATCCCCTATCTCATTGCCATCCTCGTGGGCATCGGTGTGTTCCGTGCCTCGGGTGCCATGGACTGGCTGCTCAGCGGCATAGGATATATCGTTGAAGCCTGTGGCGGCAATGCCAACATCACACAAGCGCTGCCCACCGCACTTATGAAACCCCTCAGCGGTAGCGGAGCACGCGGCCTGATGCTCGAGTGCATGCAGACCTACGGTGCCGACTCCTTCGCCGGCCGCCTCTCCTGCATCTTCCAGGGCTCCACAGATACCACCTTCTACATCCTCGCCGTCTATTTCGGCTCGGTAGGTATCCGCAACACGCGCTATGCCCTGCCCTGCGGCCTCGCCGCCGACCTCGCCTCGGTAATCGCCGCCATCATCGTCGCCCTCATCTTCTTCGGTTAGGATTTCACTAAGGCCCACAACCTATAAGAGAAAGGATTAGAAAATAAGAAAATTAGAAAATAAGAAAGGAAGGTAATAATTCTCGAAAATCGAGATAATTTCGAAATTACGTGATAACGAAATAACGAAGTTAACCTTAACGTCAAAAATCAAGGGCGACGCTGTGTAAAGCGTCGCCCTTTTATCATAACCGCGCCGAAGGCGCTCTCACCGCTGCGAAGCAGCTTCTAATGTCCCTTCCCCAGTATGATATTCACCAGCGCCGTCACGTCAGCAATGGTGATTGGGCCGTCTTCGTTCACGTCGGCGGCGTCGTGGTCGTACTTATACGGCTGCACATTGTCCTTGCCCAGGATGATGTTGACCAAGGCTGTGACGTCGGCGATGGTGATGAAGCCGTCGCGGTTCACGTCGCCGCGCAACGGAGCCTTCGCATAGCGCACCTCTATACCATATAGGTTCTGCATGCTGGTGGTCGGGTTTGTCAGCGTGATACTTTGTGCACTGCCCGTCCAACCGTCGTAGTTGAAGGTCGCGCCTGTTTCTGCGACGGTCAGTCTCTGCGATATGTTCAGCGGCCAGACGCCTATGACGACGTAGCCCTCGGGGGCCGTGAAGGTCACGCTGCCGCCCGGTGCCACGCGCAGGCCATTCCCTTGACTGATGTAGTTCACTTGTGCATCGGTGGTCTTCGTGTCCTTGGCCGTAATGGTCAGTCCGTCGTAGGTGAATGTCTCCTGCGTGCCGAACACGTTGCTGTCAGAGCCTGTCGAATAGGTCCCTATCACGGCAGAGCCCTCCTGACGGAAGTCCATCACCACGTTGTGCCCCGTCTTGCCTATGTCGAGGATGAACGGCTGGCTGGGCATGCCCGTGCGCGAGTCCACGA
>JAEESE010000020.1 GCA_016286165.1 Bacteroidaceae bacterium
ACGGTGAGAATGCTATCGAGCTGGAGGTTGGAGAAAGATATGGAAGAAGAGGACCCACCCCCCGCCCTCCCTGTAAGGGAGGGAGCAGATACCTTTGTGGGCTGGGGTGGCTTCGTTGTTTGGTTGGTGCGTAGAAGAGGGACGAAAGCCCATGCTAAGCCGCCGAGGAAAGCGGCGGCGATGAAGATGGCGGCAATGCGATGAAGAGCAGACTCTCCCCTCACCCTCCCTGTGAGGGAGGGAGGAGAATGTGTTGAAGGCAGCGTACTCTCATCCTCCATGGTAACCACTCCCTCCCTTATAGGGTGGACTGAAGAGAAAACTATTAAGTGTTCACTCTGGAGGGACTTGAGGGGTGGGTCTTCTTCCTTTTTTACATCATACGCTCCGCGCAGCCGCACCATGACGTCGTAGTGCTTGCGTATCTCCTCATCGGCCAGCAGGTCGGTGATCTGCTGCTCGGTGTAGCGTTCGGGGTGCTCGATCATGTCGAGCAAGATTTCCAGTTTGTCCATATCGGGTCAGGGATTAAGGGTTGAAGCGTGCTTTGAGTTTGCGAATGCCCTGAGCCAGATGCTTATAGACTGCCGCCTCGCTGATGCCCAGTTGCTCGGCAATCTCGCGGTAGCTCTTTCGGTCGCGGAACCGCAACTGCATTACCTCGCGTGTCTGCGGCGTCAGTTCCGTCGCGATGAATTGCAGCATCGCATCCATCTCGTCTTCCGTCTCGCCCGTCTGCTGTTCCTCGCTCACGTCCTCGCCGATGGGCAACAGCCTGTGCACCCGTTCCGACAGACGCTTATGGCGCAGCAGGTTCAGGCAGCGGTTGCGTACGGCCGAGAACAGGTAGGCGTGGCTCTCTGCGCGCTGTTCCTCAGCCAGACGGGCAAAGACATCGCTCACCACGTCGCGGCTCTCTTCCTCGTCGCCCAATAGGCGCAGGGCCAGCCGGAGCAGTGCCTCGCGGTGCTGTTCATAGAGTTGCTTGATGTCAGGGATAACATTCATTCGCTGGGTCACTTTTTACTTATAAGACACTCGAATGTCTGTTTTCCCAACCCTTTTCCCGTAGATATTTCAAAAAAATGCTGAAATAGCTTTCACTTGTCACACCTTTATCGGTTCCATGTGGATGCTGATGTGCGTGTGCTGTCCATAGTGTTCTTTTAGTCTCCTTTCAATGGTCGAGGCGCGGTCGTGGGCGATGCTCAGTGGCGTGTCCTTGTCCATTCGGATATGTACCTCAATGGCAATGCGATAGCCTATCCGTCGCGTGCGCAGGTTATGAGGCTCTTTGATTCCCGGACAAGAAGCGATGATGTCGAGAATCTCCTTTTCCGTCTCTTCGGGCAACGAATGTTCGGTGAGTTCGTCTACGCTCTGCTTGAGCAATTCATAGGCGACTCCTATAAGCATCAGACCTACGACAATCGATGCTATCGGGTCTAGCACCGTCCAGCGGTTGCCTAACAGGATGGCGCCGCCAATACCGATAGCTGCGCCTATGGATGAGAACGCGTCGCTGCGATGGTGCCAGGCGTTGGCTATCATCGCCTGAGAATTGAGCGCTTTACCACGAACTGAGGTGTAGCGGAATAGCGCCTCCTTGACTGCAATAGACAGCAGTGCAGCCCAGAGTGCCAACTTACCCGGCGCCCTCAGTTCGGCGCCTCCCGCCCATAGGGCTATCTTGTCAGCAGCAGCGATGATGATGCCAATAGCAGCAAATACCAATGCTACGCCTATGATGAGCGTAGCGAAGGTCTCGAACTTGCCGTGTCCATAGTCGTGGGATGTGTCCTGTGGCTTGGAGCTAATGCGTACAAAGAACAGTACTACGATGTCGGTGACGAAGTCCGACAGCGAATGGATGGCATCCGCCATCATTGCCGAGCTATGGCCTACAATGGCTGCAACGAACTTAAAGGCAAGCAGCGCTACATTACCGAGGCTGCCCACCAGCGTCACTTTGTATATCTCCTGTTCTCTGTTCATTTGTCGGCAAAGATACTGAAAAGTTTCAAATGCCTGCACTTTTCTCGGTCATAATGTACAGATTAAACTGCGATTTCCCTTTCTTGCGGCTTATTTCTTTGCCTAAAGACATATATTGTCCCAAAAAAGTTATATATTTGCACCGACAAATGAGCGATTAAAACTCAAATCCATCCATTTGATTATGACAATCTCCTCCCTTTCTCAGATCCTGCGCTCTGCCTTTCTGGCTGGCGTCTGCATCGGCATCGCAGGTTTCGGCTACCTGGCCGAGAAGAGCATAGTTGGCGCAGTCCTCTTCGCCTTCGGCTTGCTCACGGTTGTCCACTACGGTCTGAAACTTTACACAGGCACGGCGGGTTTCATCCGTAAGGGTGAGGTCGGCGACCTTTTCCTCATCTTAATCGGTAATATCATCGGTTGTTTGGCCGTAGCCCTTATTGCCCGCTGCTCCCCCATGCCCCTGCAGGCGACGGCACAGGGCGTGCTCGAGGGGCGCCTGGCCGTTGGTCCGTTGAAGGGTGGCGTGCTGGCCATCGGCTGCGGTTTCATCATGACTACAGCCGTCACCTTTGCCCGTCAGGGTAAGAACCTCCCGCTGCTCTTTGGCGTTCCCCTGTTCATCATGTGTGGCTTTCCTCACTGCATCGCCGACGCATTCTATTACCTTTGTGCCCCTCTCGACTTCTGGGCTGCCCACCTCGGGGAGATCCTTCTTTTCTACCTTGCCATTGTTCTTGGCAACTTCATAGGCTGCAACCTCTATCGGGCTGTACTCCCGCCCTCCGATGAACCTCCTTTCTGAAGGAAGTAAGCCTTGATTGAGTCTGTTGGATGGCTTAAAAGGAGGAGCGTAATGAGCTTTTTTCCACCTTTGAGCATGGAAAAGAGATGGAAATAGCCGACCTTTAGTCTTGATAATGAGCCCGAAAAGGTGTAGATGTTGAATTCCATCTCTTCCTCTTGTCAGTTCCACCATTCTAGCAAATAAGAAGTGAATATCCTTGTCATTGCAAGCGTAGGTTGACGTTGAACATCTGGACCTTGAAGCCACAAAAGAATGAAGAAAAGGTGAACGTTTCAAGGAAGATTCCTGCTGTTTGACGGCAAACGACAAAACGAGACAAACGATTCGCCCTGTTGCATTTGATGATACAACAGGGCGAGGTGAGTTGACGGAATGACCGTGAAGAGGTAGATGTCTTTACATGCTCATTGCGTGTATGCGTCGGTCGAGGCCTATCGCTTGTCGGGCAGGCCGTAGGCGAGCCAGCTTTCCTGGGGATAGTTGTTCTTGATGATGAGCTTATGGCCGGCGTATGCGTCTTTCACGCCGACGAGCAGGTCGTTCATGTGCTTCACCTTTGGGGCGAGCTCGGCACGGAGTCGGTCGCACTCCTCGCTGGCGGCTGCCAGTTCGTTGAGGGCGCGCTCCATGGCGTCGAGCTCCTGTATGCTGACGCCCTTGCCGCCCTGGCTGAGGTGTTTGCGCAGGCCTTGGATGAGACCGCTGCTCTTCTCGATTTGCATTTCTACTGTCTTTGACATAGTTGTTAGTGGTTTATGATGTTAAACAAGGCTACTGATGGGGCGTAGCCTGCCCTTGTGAATGCTTGTTGCGGCGTATGTGGCGTGCCAGGAAGCGAGCGCCCACGACGGGCCATGTGGGGAAGCGGCGGGCGGTGCGGCGCACGGTGGGGATGTCCCACAGGAGGAAGCCTAAGGCGAGGGCGCCGGCGATGTATAGCACCCAGCCATAGAGCTGCTTGATGGTGACGGCCATCATCGATGGGATGAAGCCGTCCATCCATTTGCTTACGTCGAAGGGCGCGGCGGTGAAGGCGGGCATGTCGAGGTAGGCGGTGTAGCGCAGGATGTTGTCGGCCATGTAGTAGCGCAGCCCCCAGGCGTAAAGGGCTGCTCCGATGACGCCGCCGACGTACATGTGCATGAAATTGAACACGGAGAGCGACTGGAAGAAGTGCTCGAAGGTCATGATCTCGTGGAGGCTCCACATGAAGGCGATGCTGAGCGTGGCGTAGCCGAAGCCGCGGAAGGCGAGGGGCAGGCGCAGCACCTCGATGTTGATATGGTCGGCCACGAGGAAGTAGAAGCCGGCGGCGTAGAGTGTCACGGCGAGGAGCCCGATGGCAATGAGTTTATAGACGTTGAAGCGCCACACCTTGAGCCAGAGCCACGCCACGAGGCAGCCTGCCCAGATGCCGGGCAGGGCCCAGAGCGTCAGCTGGCGCGAGGTGAGCATCTCGTAGTCCATGACTTCCTCGTAGAACACTTCCTCGAGCACGTGCTCGGAGGCCAGCAGTCCCTCGACGACGGCGATGAGCAGGATGATGGGCACGAGGTGGCGATAGGTCCACATACGGGGCTCGAAGTAGGGCTGCTGCTTGGTCCACATGCGGTGGAGGCAGCCGCCGAGGGTGATGAGCGAGGTGCCAGTGAGCGTGCGTATGGTGGGCGAGTGCCACCAGTCGAGCCAGTCGCCGTAGTTGAAGATGTAGGCAATCTGCAGTCCCAGCAGGCACCAAAAGGCTGCCCCGAGCCAGTCGATGCCCTTGAGGGGGACGCGCTGCGGCATGGGGCACCAGGGGCGCGTGAGGAAAAGCTGTATGGCTACGACGAGCATCATCAGGACGATGACGAACCAATGGGAGGCGTACCAATGGAGGTCGTGGGCGAAGAGGGCGCTGTACCACGCCTGCAGTTCGATGCTGGTAAGCAGGATGATGTGTAGGCAGGGGAAGAAGACGCCCATGTCGCGTGTAGGCGTCATCCACAACTGGATGTTGGACATGTTTTCGAACGTGCCCTGAATCTTCGCCATGCCTGCCACGAAGCACAGTGCCCACATGAGCGGCAGGAACGTGGCCTGCGTGAAGAGCCAGTTGCAGGCGGCCAGCA
Organism: Bacteroidaceae bacterium; assembly: GCA_016286165.1. Taxonomy (GTDB): domain Bacteria; phylum Bacteroidota; class Bacteroidia; order Bacteroidales; family Bacteroidaceae; genus Physcousia. The sequence continues at coordinate 4,915 of JAEESE010000020.1, forward strand.
CCAGCGCGGAGGTGATGAGCAGCGAGCGGTTGGTGAAGCGGAACTTCATGCGGAAGAGCACGGGAAACCAGATGGCCATGCCGGCCAGGTTGGAGTAGAGGCACATGGTGACGTCCTCGCGCATGATGGCGCGTCCGCCGATCATCTCGTTCAGCGCGCCCAGATAGACGCAGCCCGCCAGCTGGAAGCAAAAGGCCTGCATGACGTAGATCCACGGCCGCAGCCACGCGGGTACGCAGTCGCGGAACATAGGCATAGCAAAAGCCGGAGGTGTGGGGTGTTGGGGCATGTCAGTATTGGATTTCACATTCCACATTGAGTCCTGCACGCAGCTTATGCAAGTCCTCGGCCTTGTTGCCTTCGAGGCTGATGCGCACGGGTACGCGCTGTTCCACCTTAACGAAGTTGCCTGTGGCATTGTCCTGCGGAATGAGGCTGTAGGCGCTGCCCGTGGCGTCGGAGATGCGCTCTACGGTGCCCGTGTATTCCACTCCCGGCACGGCATCGGCCTTGATGCTCACCTTGGCGCCTACGGCGATGCGCGGCAGCTGCGTCTCGCGATAGTTGGCCACTACCCACAGGTCGCTGTCGTCGACGATGTCCACCATCGTCTGTCCCGGTTGCACGAGCTGTCCCTCGTGGATTTCCTTGCGCCCCAGCACGCCGTCGGCGGTGGCGATGATGACGGTGTAGGAGAGGTTGAGCCGAGCCAGGTCGAGCTGCGCGCGAGCAACCTCGATGGCGGCCTCGCTCTGCTGCAGGTGGTGTCCCTGTTCACTCTTGACGAGTGTCATGGAGCGGCGCTGGCGGTTGGCAGCTTCGTAGCGTGCGCGTGCGGCGAGGTAGGCGGTGTGTGTGTTGTCGGCCTGCTGCTGTGTGACGCTCTGCTGTTCGAGCAGTTTCTGGAAGCGGGCGTCTTCGCGCTGTGCATTCTCCATGTTGGCGCGCAGTTCGTCGATGGTGGCCTCCGTCACGCCAATGTTGCTTTGCGTGGTGGCCATGCCCGTCGTGGTGGCACGGCTGCCGGCTTGGGCTTGTGCCAGTGCTGCTTCGGCCTGTGCCACGGCCAGACGGAACTCGGCATCCTCGATGATGGCCAGCGTGTCGCCTCTGTGCACAGGCTGGAACTCGTCGAAACGGATTTCCTTGATGAACCCAGCCACGCGGGTGTTGACTGGTGTGATGTGCTGCCGCACGTGGGCGTTGTCGGTCCATTCCACGCGTCCGAAATGAGCGAAGTTCATGATGACGACCGTTGCTCCTGCTACGAGCAGCACCAGCACGATGACATTGTATGTCCAACGATAAAAATGTTTCTTTTCCATTACAGCGTATTACTCAGATATTTCAGTTGATAGTAGTTGTAGATCACGTTGATGCAGGCGCTGACCAATGCCAGCTCTGCATCAAGTTTAACGTTGGCGGCATCGGTCATGTCGGTGACGAGTGCCAGTCCGTTCTCGTAGCGGTTCTCGACGATGCGATAGTTCTGCGTGGCCAGTTCCACGCTCTTCTGCTGTGTCTGCAGTTCGGTGAACGCGGTGAGGTAGTCGGTGTAGGCAGCCTGGATGGCATTCTCCACGCCTTCGCGTGCCTCGCGCTGGCGGTCGTGGCTGTGAATGACTGCCGTGCGCGCCTGCTTCAGGTGGCTGTTGCGTTTCCAAAGTGATGAGAAATTGTAGCTTACGCCGACGCCCACGTACCAATAGTTGATGTTCTTGTCCAGCGTCGGAATCTCGAAGGTGACGGGGCCGTCGAAATGGTCTTCTGCCACGAGCGCCACCTTCGGCAGCCGCTCGGCGCGCTCCTGCTGCACCTTCTCCTCAGCCATCTTGGTGCCGAGTGACGCCTTCTGCAGGGCGGCGCTGTTCGACAAGGCCAGCTGCTGCCATGCAGCCTCGCCGTTGGTGGGGCATAGCTCTGCGCGGAAATCCTCGTCGGGGCGAATCACGATGGATGTGTCCATGCCTATAGCCGTCGTGAGCTGATGGCTGATGATGCGCTGTGCGTCCTGCACGCGAGCCCTGCCCAGCCGCAGCTGCTCGAGCTGGAGCTCGTGGCGCGTGACGTCGTTCTGTAGGGCTACTCCCTGCTCCATGCGGCTACGCGTCTGGCTGATAAGCGTTTCGGTGAGCGCGATGTTTTGTGTGAAGACCTCTTCCTGATTGTGCAGGTTGTGCAGTTGCAGGTAATGCCCCGTGAGCAGGAAGCGCACGCGCTGGCGGTTCTCTTCGGCCTCCACGGCGGTCATCTCACGTCCCAGCTCGGCCTGCCGTATTCCGCTGGTGATTGCGCCTCCGCTATAGACGGTTTGACGTGCCATGACGGCGAAGTTGTTGCCGAAGTGGGGTGTGGTAGCCGTGAAACGGTTCTTCAACGGACGGTCCCAGATGTTCACGTTGCCCAGATAGCTCACCGAGGCGGTTGCTTCCAAGTCAGGTCGCCGTGCCGAGCGTGCTGCTGCCACGCCCTCGTCGGCTTCGCGCATAGCGGTCTTGAACGATAGGATGGATGCGTTATGCGTCTCGGCGGTGGCGAATATCTGCTGCAGCGTCATCCGCAAAGGCTCCTCTGCCGAAGCACACACTACGTTGGCCGTGACACAGACTGCCACCAGCCATCTTCTTTGTTTTGTCATTTTGATTCTTGATGTTATAGATATCTTGTTGAATGTTGTCGCCAGTGCCTGCTCTGGCCTTTGTCATTCAACTACAACCTGCAGGCATATTGTTTTTCGGCGACAAAGGTACAAAAAATAACGATAACTTGTAACCTTACACCCCTGCTACAGACCCCTATTTCTTCATGTCTTTTAACATTATAAGGGCATATTGATTAACATCTTTTTACAGACAAGGCGCCTCATGGCTCTCCTCAGAGGAGACGATGAAAATAGCTCGCAAAGGAACGGGCAACTGCCATCCGAAACCAAAAGTCGGGGAAAAAATCAGCCTGTTACTACCAAAAGTCGGGGCAAAAACAAAGCAATGATATATCAGTTAACACAGAAGTTGTTTTATAAGACAACGAATTTTACGAATTTACTCTTTCGTCGTGGCTTCGCGATGAAAGGCTATAGAACAAGATAATAATTCGTTTAATTCGTAAAATTCGTTGTCTGAAAAGAAGAAATGTGCTAAGTGATGTATTGTTGCCTATTTCTTGGGCGTGATGGTGATGACGCGGTCGTAGGCTTCGGGCTTCACACGGTACTCGTCGAGCACGTAGATGCAGGTGCAGCCGACGCCGGTGGTGGCGTAGTCGAGGTTGAAGGTGTAGCGGTCAGGCAGGGGCTGCAGCTGATAGGTGAACTGGCTCTTAGTGAGGTTGTCGGTCGTGAAGGGATAGGCGTTGAAGTTGAAGTGCTCGTTCATCGCGATCTGCAGGCCGCGGCCGTCCTTGTCGAGGAGCTGCACGTAGCGATTGTCGGTGCGCAGGGCGTGGTCCTGCGGGAAGAGGTAAGGCTCATACATATCCTTGACGCTCTTTGTCCATACGCCTACTTGGTAGCCCGTCTTGCGGTCGGGGTAGTTCTCCTGGGGGCCGCGGCCGTACCACGTGATGCGGTCGAAGTCGTTGGCCACAGAGGTGGTGAAGCCGATGCGCGGCAGTAGCTCGGGCAGGCGGCCCTGCGGGCTGACGTGGTTGTGGATGCGGACGGTGCCGTCGTCGTAGAAATGATAGGTGTAGTCGAGGGTGAAGCCAGCCATCTGCACGCCCGAGATGTAGAGGTCGAGCTGGCCGTAGGACGAGGCACCGACCTGCACGAGTTGGCTCACGGTGACCGTCGTCTCGTGTTCGTTGCGGCGCAGGCGCACTTCCGACGGGCGGATGCGCAGCTGCTGCACACCCTTGGAGTACCAGAGCGTCGCCACTTGGTTGCCGTAGCCCTCGGCATAGCCGCCGTTGACGCGGAAGGCGTCCCACGAATCGAACTCATTGGCTATCGGGGCGCGCCACAGGTTGAACGCGAGGGGTTCCTTCAGCACTTGCTTGCCTGCCACTTCTATCTGCTCGAGGTTGCCCGTCTGCTTGCTGATGACGTAGCAGTAGCCTTCGCCGCGGATGGTGATGCTGAGGGAGTCCTCAAGAGCCTCTCCCCCAACCCCTCCCCTGTTAGGGAGGGGAGTCTGGGCAGGCTGGTTCCATGCCGTGAGTTCCAGCTGGTCCCAAGCCACTTCGTGACCGGCCTTCGCCCATACCTCGTCGGCCTTTAGCTTAGAGGTTATCGTCACGCGGTATTCCTTGCCGGCGACGATGGCGGGCTTATGGTAAGGGATGCGAATCACCACGGTCTGCTGGGGTGCGGCGGTGAGTTGCAGGTCGCCCTGCTCGAGCACGTCGCCGTCGGCCATCAGCGTCCAATGCGTGGCGTACTGCGAGAGGTCGGTGAAGAACAGGCGGTTGGTGACCTCGGCCTCGCCCGTCTCGGCGTCGAGCAGACGTATGCTGACGGGCTGCGTGGTCCATTTCATCTGCTCCATCTCGGGCTGCACGGAGCGGTCGGGCCAGATGCTGCCGTAGGTTCGCATATTGCCGCCGATGGTGTAGTAGGTGCCCGTGTCGCCGCTGCTGTCGAAGGTGAGATAGAGGACCGCATCTTCGGGACGGCCCTCCGAAGCGCTGTCAAGACAACGGCTGTAGATGGCGACGTTGTCCATCTCGGCATCGGCGGTGAAGGTGGTGAACGGGTCTATGGCGTGGTTGCCGGCTATGCGTCCGATGTTGATGGGATAGGGGAAGTTGCTGAGGATGCCGCGCTCACCGCCGCCGCCACGCTGGCCTCCGCGACGCTGACCGCCTTGCTCCTGAGGCGTCGTAGGTTCGCTGCCTCGGAGCTGACCGTCGATGTAAACGCGCATCTCCTTGCCGTCCCAGGTGGCCATGACGCGGTGCCATTTGCCCACCCAGTCGGCGGGCAGGTCCACGTCGAGCGTGTGTTTCAAGCCGGAGTGGAGGTAGAACTGCAGTTTCTCGTTGCCACGCTGCACGACGCCGAACTGCGTGTTGCCCTTCGTCACGTAGGGCGCACCCTCGTACATGCCGCTGAGCTTGCCGGGCTTCACGTCGAAGCAGATGGTGAGTTCCTTGCTCGAGAGTTCCACGTTTTGGTTGCGATAGACCTCCACCCACTCGTCGTGGCCGTTGAGCACGAGCACGCCTTTCTGCACCTTGGCATTGCCCATGAGGTGCACGGGCGTGTCGAAGGGCGAGCTGTCCTTGAGCGGACGTATGTGCTCGGTGATGCCGGGGCTGACGAAGTCCCAGAGTGCGCCACCCATGAGTCGCGGGTGGCGACGTATGGCAGCCCAGAACTCGTCCATGCCGCCGCCAGCGTTACCCGCCACCGACAGGTATTCGTCCATGAACGAAGGGCGCGGGTCCTGTTCCTCGGGTACCATCGCCGTGTTCATTTCCAGCTCATAGGGCGTGGGATAGCGCGGTCCAATGATGTCCTCGCCCGGGTGGGCGTAGGCGTTGCCGCCATACATGAAGTAGCGCGTGGGGTCGAGGCGCTTGCCCTCCTTCACCACCTCGGTAATGTTGGGTCCCTCGCCGCTCTCGTTGCCTGCGCTCCAGAAGAGCACGCATGGGTGGTTGCGGTCGCGCAGCACCAGCTTCTGCACGCGCTCCAAGTACATCGGCAGGAACTTCTGGTCGTTGGACACGTACTCCGTGGCATGCGCCTCGTCGCCCGTCTCGTCGATGATGTAGAGGCCGTACTCGTCGGCCAGCTCCAGATAACGGTTCACGGGCGGATAGTGGGATGTGCGCACGGCGTTGAAGTTGTACTGCTTCAGTATCTCCATGTCGCGGCGTATGGTCTGCTCGTTCATGGCATGCCCCAGCTCGGGGTGCTGCATGTGGGAGTTGGTGGCGTTGACCTTGATGGGCTGTCCGTTGAGGTAGAACGTCTGGTGGCGTATCTCCGTCTCCTTGAAGCCCATCTTGCTCGTGATCTCCTGCATGGGTGTGCCCTGCTCGTCGAGCAGCTCCAGCTTCAGTTGGTAGAGCGTGGGCGTCTCGCAGGTCCATTTGTCGGGGTTGGCTATGAGTGCCGACAGCTCCACCGACGTCTTGCCTTTGCCGTTGATGGTGAAGCGGTCGGAGGTCAGCTCTTTGACGCGGTTGCCGTTCTTATCGGCGAGCGTGGCGCGCACGGCGAAAGTGCCGGCGGCGTCCTCGTAGCGCTTCACGTCAACACGCACCTTCATCGTCGCATCGCGGTATTGGTCGTCGAGGTCGGTGGCGACGAACCAGTCGAACAGGCGTGTCTTGGGCGTAGCGTAGAGCGTCACGTCGTCGCAGATGCCCGCCAGGCGCCAGTAGTCCTGTCCTTCGAGGTAGTAGCCGTCGCAGTATTTCATCACGCATACAGCCAGCACGTTCTTGCCCGGTCGCAGGAAGCGCGTCACGTCGTACTCCGCCGGCTCTTGTCCACCCTCGTTGTAGCCCACCTGCTGACCGTTGAGCCACACAAACGAACCGCTCTGCACCTTCTCCAAGCGCAAGAACACCTGTCGGCCCTGCCACTTTGCGGGCAGGCTGAAGGTCTTGCGATAGGCACCCGTGGGGTTGTACTCGCGTGGCACGTAGGGCGGGTTGGCCTTGAATGGCGCCGGTACGTTGCGGAACTGCGGGTCGCCGTAGCCAGCCATCTCCCAGTTGAGCGGCACGGGTATAGTGGCCCACTTGCCGTCCTTGAAGTTAGGCGAGAAGAACTGCGTCGGCACCTCCTCGGGCGTGTTGGCAAAGAAGAAGCGCCACGGCCCGTTCAGCGACAGGTGGTCGGATGCTAGGTAGTAGGCATGGCCCTCCTCCTGGCCTTCCTCGAAGACCGCGGTGTTCTCGATGTAGTCATACAAGTGCTCCAGATACTGGGCGTTCGCCTGCAGCGAGTAGGCAGCCGACAGGGAGAGGAAAAATGCTTTGGCATGCGAGAAGAATCTTTGCATAGTCGTATCGTTTTGTGCGTTCAAAAGCAGTTTCACAACCCAAAGGTACAAAATAATCCGATTCACGTCTTCTGATTTGCGGATAATTTATGATAAAGCACGTTTTTATAGACACATTCGTAGCCGTTTGAGCTTAAAAGCGAAGCAAGACTGCTGTTTTTATCATCAACTTTGCAGCCGAAAGGTTAGTTGGCGGACGATAAAACGTGCGTGGCTCATGATTTGTTAAGATTGTGTCTGCCGTGAATGTGGAAAAAGCCTATCTTTGCAACGTCAAAAACAAAGAAATACAAAAAAACAGTTTGATATGACAGACTTTGAGCATAGACTGAAAGCGCTGCGCGAGGCACACGAGCAGCTGCTGGCGCGCGAGAACAAACCCGTAGAGGGTTGTGGTAATGGCATTTACGAGCGCTATCAGTATCCCATCCTCACCGCCGAGCATACGCCGCTGGAGTGGCGCTACGACTTCTCGGAGCAGGACAACCCATACCTGATGCAGCGCATCATGATGAACGCCGTGATGAACTCGGGCGCCATCAAACTGAACGGCCGCTATCTGCTCGTCTGTCGTGTGGAGGGTGCCGACCGCAAGAGCTTCTTCGCCGTGGCGGAGTCGCCTAACGGCATCGACCATTGGCGCTTCTGGGACGAACCCATCACCATGCCCGAGGCGCCTACGGCCGACGGCGGCGTGAATCCAGCCACGAACATCTATGACATGCGCCTGACGCAGCACGAGGACGGCTGGATCTACGGCGTGTTCTGCGCTGAGCGCCATGATGATTCGCAACCAGGCAACCTCAGTGCCGCCACAGCCACCGCTGGCATCGCGCGCACGCGAGATTTAATAAGGTGGGAACGCCTGCCTGATTTGAAGAGCAAGAGCCAGCAGCGCAACGTCGTCCTGCATCCGGAATTCGTGGAAAGCAAATATGCTTTCTACACACGTCCGCAGGACGGCTTCATCGATACGGGGTCGGGCGGAGGCATCGGATGGGCGTTGGTTGACGACATCACGCACGCCGAAGTGAAGGACGAGGTGATCATCAATGCGCGCCACTACCACACCATTCAGGAGGTGAAGAACGGCGAGGGACCTGCTCCGCTGAAGACTGCTAAGGGCTGGCTGCACTTGGCTCATGGTGTGCGCGGCACGGCCGACGGCCTGCGCTATGTGCTTTATATGTACATGACGGCCTTGGACGACCCCACACGCGTCATCGCACAGCCTGGCGGTTGGTTCCTGGTACCTGAAGGTCAGGAGTACATAGGCGACGTGATGAACGTAGCCTTCTCCAACGGCTGGATTATGGACGAAGACGGCCGTGTGCTCATCTATTACGCCACCGCCGACACGCGTATGCACGTCGCCGTCAGCTCCGTAGATCGCCTCATCGATTATTGTATGAACACGCCTGAGGACGGGCTGACCACGGCAGCAAGCGTGGCGACCATCAAGGCGATGGTCCGTAAGAACCGTAAATGAATCGCTCACCTGACTCTCTTTCCAACCGATGACGTTACGTAAGAACTGTCTCTTGCTCCTGTTGATATGTCACTTGACCGCGTGGGCGCAATTCCCCGTTGCCATCCTCGCCGGCGACTATCCGGACCCCTCTATCGTCCGCGACGGGCAGGATTATTATATGACCCATTCCGCCTGCTACTATCAGCCCGGTTTCCTCATCTGGCACTCGCGCGACCTCTTCCACTGGGAACCTGTTTGCCGTGCCGTAGGCAATTTCCGCGGTTCGGCCTGGGCACCTGATTTCCAGAAAGTGGGCGACACCTTCTACATCTACTACCCTGCAGATGGAACCAATTGGGTGACGACGGCAAAGGATGTTCGCGGGCCTTGGACCGAACCTGTCGACCTGCACATAGGCGGCATCGACCCAGGCCTCGTCGTGACGCCTGAAGGCAAGCGCTATCTGTTCACCAACTTTGGCAAGGTGACGCCGCTCACGTCCGATGGCTTGGCCCGCGACGGCGAGACGAAGACGGTGTATCGCGGATGGACGTATCCCAAAGAATGGCAGACGGAATGCTTCTGTCTGGAATCGCCGAAGCTCACCTATCACGACGGCTACTATTACATGACCTCGGCTGAAGGCGGTACGGCAGGCCCTGCCACCAGCCACATGGCTGTCTGCGCACGCGCCCGCGATATCTACGGTCCGTGGGAAGAATCGCCCTATAACCCTATTGTCCACACTTATTCGGCCGACGAACGTTGGTGGTCGAAGGGCCATGGCACCATCGTGGAGGGACCCGACGGACAGTGGTGGATAGTATACCATGCTTACAACCGTGATGCCTACGCTTTGGGTCGCTATACGCTTATCGAGCCCATCGAGTGGACTAAGGGCGGGTGGTATCGTCCCGTCAAAGACTATCCTTGCGACAACGTCGAGACCTCCAGCCCGGTGCTTTCCGACGACTTCGCTTCGGCAGAGTTGGGCTGGCAGTGGACAGGCTGGAACGAGAACCTCATGCAGGCAGCTACCATTGATTGCGGCGCTCTCTGCCTGCCCGGACGCGGTACCTCGCCGAAGGATGCCCGCCTGGCACTCATCACGGCCATGGACACCCACTACGCCATCCAAGCGGAAGTGACCATCGACAAGAAACGGGGCGCAGGCGGATTGCTGCTCTTCTACAACGAGAAAGCCTATGCCGGCATCCTGGCTGACCATCAGCACCTCACCGTCTATCGCGACTCGGCGTCTACACAACAGCAGCATCTCATCCTCGGCCAGGTCTTCAGTCCCGAAGCACTTCTCCATGGGACGTTCGCCGTGCCCAACACGTATGGCACTCGGCTGACCCTTCGGCTTGAGAACAGAGGCGGGCAGCTCGCTATCAGCGTCCGGAATAGCGACGGCTCGTGGCTGTCGTTGGCCAAGGGCATCGACGTGTCGGCTTTTCACCACAACAATTTCGGCGAGTTCGTCGCCCTGCGGCCAGCCCTCTGCGCTGTCGGCGACGCCAAGGTCCGTTTCCGCCATTTCGTTTACGAACGTCTCGCTCCTTCAACGGAGAATAAATAGATAAAGGTCTTTCAAAAACAATCCTGTATACACCTATGGCTACAAATCAAAAAAGTACCCTTCTCGAACGTATCGGTTACGGCTTCGGCGACATGTCGTCGTCGATGTTCTGGAAGATATTCTCGTACTACCTGCCTTTCTTCTACTCCAATGTCTTCGGTCTAAGCCTTGTAGATGCTGGAGTGCTGGTGTTGGTTACTCGCATCTGGGATGCCGTGAGCGACCCGATGATGGGCGTCATTGCCGACCGCACACAGACGCGATGGGGTAAGTACCGACCTTACCTGCTTTGGGTGGCGCCGCTGTTCTCCATCGCCGGCATCCTGCTGTTTACTACGCCTGACTGGTCGTATGGCGCCAAACTCGTGTACGCCTACGTGACCTATATCCTGATGATGACCGTCTATACCGCTATCAACGTGCCATATGGGGCCATGCTGGGCGTGATGACCGCTGACCCACAGGAGAAGACCGTGTTCTCGTCGTTCCGTATGTTCTTTGCCTATGGCGGCTCGTTTATAGCGCTGGCAGCCTGGGAACCGTTGGTGAATTTCTTCAAGACCCTCTCCCCGCTCCCCCGTAATGGGGAGGGCCTCGCTTCGCTCGAGAGCAGTGCGCAGCAAGTTGGGGGTGGGGTGCTAGCCGGTGCTTGGCAGCATGCCATGATGGTCATTGCCGCCGCCTGCTTCGTGCTCTTCATCCTTACGTTCCTGCTGACGCGCGAACGGCTGAAGACGGTGAGCACAGTGAGTGTGGGCAAGGACTTCCGTTCGCTGCTGTCCAACCGCCCGTGGTGGCTGCTCATCGGTGCCGCCCTGTGTTTCAACCTCTTCTGCACCGTCCGCGGTGCTACCGTGGCCTATTACTTTGCCGACATCATCGGTTTCGACAAAGCACTTGATTGTTCACTCTTCACTTTCAACTTTTCACTCCTCTTCTACGCCGGCTTGTTCTTGAGCGTAGGCGAGGTGGCGAATATGGTGGGCGTAGCCTGCACCGTTCCCCTTGCCCGTCGCTTGGGCAAGAAGACGCTGTTCATAGCAGTGAATGCCTCGTTGCTTGTGCTGAGCATCATGTTCTTCTTCATCCCGGTGTCGCCCACGGGCTTCTGGCTGATGCTCTTGTTCCAGGTGCTCATCAGCATCCTGACGGGTGTGATGTCGCCCTTGGTATGGTCGATGTACGCCGACGTGAGCGACTACGCCGAGCTGCGCTACAAAACCGCCTCCACCGGCTTGATCTTCTCGTCAAGCTCCATGGCTCAGAAGTTCGGAGGAGCCATCGGCGGTGCTGCTGTGCTGTGGCTGCTCTCGGCCTGCGGTTACACGCCACGCACCGAGGAACAACTGGCTTCGCAAGCCATCATCACACAGCCTGAGTCGGCCTTGATGTGCCTGCGCTACCTGATGTCCTTCATCCCCGCTGCCGTAGCCCTCATCGCCATCGTCGTCTGCCACTTCTATCCGCTCACCACGGAACGTGTGGCTGAAATCAATGAGCAACTGACGAAAGAGCGTGGGTAGTTGGCATAGGCTTCGCGAGTAGTTTTTATTTGCTTACAAAGATACGGGCGTCGACGGCGATGATATTGTCGGCATCGGCGAGGAGTGGGTTGATGTCCATTTCCTTAATCTCCGTGGCAAAGCGGAGCAGGGTGGATAGACGCACGATTATCTCGGCGTACTTGCGTTCGTTGATGCCTTGCTGTCCGCGTGTTCCCTTGAGAATCTTGTAGCCGCGCAGACTGTGAATCATGGAGTGAGCCTCTTCGTAGGAAAGGGGCGCGAGGCCGCTGGAGACGTCGCGCAGTACCTCAACGAAGATTCCTCCGAGGCCGCAGAGCACCACGTGGCCGAAGCGTTGCTCGTACTTGGCGCCGACGAAGAGTTCGGTGCCTTTGAGCATCTTCTGCACCATGACAGCCGTGGCCCCTTCGATGTTCATCATACGATTGAACTCAGCTTCGAGCACTTCGCGGCTACGAATGTTGAGCGTGACACCTCCGACATCACTCTTGTGTACTGGTCCCACGACCTTTGCCACTACTGGATATCCGCAGCGGTCGGCAAAGGCAAAGAGTTCGTCCTTGTCGGGACTTACAAACTCCGGCACGGTAGGTATGCCGGCAGCGTTGAGAAGCTCGTGGACGAGGGCAGGGGTGAGGAAACCCTCCTCGGTGATACCATCGATGATGCGGCGTATGCGAGGCACGTCGACGCCGTTGATGACAACGTTCTGGTCGGCAGGGGCAGGCGTCTTCATGACCTGTGTCAGGGCCGTGGCGAGTGTTACCTCGTCGGAGAAATTGACGTGCCCTTTCTTAAGGAATTCGTGCACCTCGGGGCCTGCCGTGTTCACGCTGGGAAGAATGGGGAAGATAGGTTTCCGGCATTCCTGAATCTTACGATGCAGTACATCGTAAGCCTCGTAAAGCTGCACGAGGCCTGGTGTGCCGAAGATGACCATGATGGCGTCGATATCGTCGAAGCGCTGTTCGCAGAAATCAATAGCAATACCGAGGTGCTCGGGAGTGCCTGTGGCAAGGATGTCGATGGGGTTGGCCACGGAGGAACCGGGCAGCAATCGCGCTTTCAGTTCGTCGGCAGCAGGCCCGCAGAGAGCAGGCACATTCATGCCGCCTTTGGAGAGGGCATCGGTAAGCATGACGCCAGGTCCTCCGGCGTGAGTGACGATGGCGAAGTTCTTGCCTGTGAAGCGCGGCAGGGTGAAGATACAGCCCACGGTGGTTAGTTCCTCGCGCGAGAAACAACGTACTATGCCGGCCTTGCGGAAGAGAGCCTCGACAGCAGAGTCGCTGGAGGCAATGGCGCCGGTGTGGCTGCTGGCAGCGCGGCTGCCGCTCTCGCTGCTGCCCGCCTTGATGGCAGCAATGCGACAGCCTTTGCGAATGAGCGACGTGGCGTGGAAGAGCAGTTTGTCGGGGTCGGTGATGTTCTCGATGTATAGCAGCTTGACCAGCGAGTCGCGCTCGGCGTCGAAGTGCTCGTCCATATATTGTAGCACATCCTCGATGCCTATCTGACGGCCGTTGCCGATAGACCATACCGAGTTGAAGGGGAGACCTTTGCTGACGGCACTTTCAAGGACGTAGACAGCCGTGGCGCCTGAACCGGAGATGAAGTCAACGCCTTTGGGTGTTAGGCGCGGAATGGGCTTGGTGAACACGGAATGGTGAGTGCGCGTGAGCAATCCGATGCAGTTGGGGCCTATTAAGGCGCAACCGTACTGCTGGCAGGTGTCGAGTATGCGCTGCTCGAGGGCTGCACCCTCGGGTGTCTCTTCGCTGAAGCCTGCAGATATAATAATGAACGCGCGTACGAGCTTTTCCTTGGCTAGATAGTCTACATAGTCGGGGCAGAAACGTGCTGCCACGACGAGTATGGCGAGGTCGGTGGGCGGCAGTTCCTTGACATCGTGGAAGGCGCGTATGCCCTGCACCTCGTCCTCCTTGGGGTTGACGATGCGCAACGTGCCTTGGTAGTTGCCGCTTATGAGGTTGCGTACTATGGCACCGCCAGGCTTGTGAGTATTGTTAGAGCCTCCGATGACAACGATACTCTCAGGTTGCAGAAGTTGCTGGTTAATCATAGCTTTTTGGTTATAATATGAACATCGAATGCACAAAAATAGTATAAAAATGTGATTCGGAGGTATTCTTTTGGCAATAAGTTGAAAGAATTTGGAGATTTTGTCTTACTTTTGTGCAGGATTTACCTCTTCACAACACAAAACCACACAAAAAACTACATGATTTGGAATCCTAACAAAGAATGCATGAGCCGCGACGAGATGAGCGCGCTCCAAGGAAAACGTCTCCACAAGATCGTGGAGTATGTCTATCACAACGTCCCGTTCTATCGCAACAAATTGCAAGAGCTGGACATCCGTCCCGATGACATCCAAACCATCGAGGACATAAACAAATTGCCGTTTACGACGAAGAAGGATCTGCGCGACAACTACCCCTTCGGGCTGCAAGCTGCGCCGCAGAGCCAGATCATTCGTATACATGCCAGCAGCGGAACGACGGGTAATCCAACCATCGTGGGCTATACTCGCAAGGACGTTGGCGTGTGGAGCGAGTGCATGGCCCGTTGCCTTACGGCTTATGGCGTGACGCGCGATGACATCTTCTCGGTGGCTTACGGCTACGGATTGTTTACAGGAGGACTGGGTGCTCACTATGGTGTTGAACACATCGGAGCCTCGGTAATACCAGCCGGAACGGGCAATACGGAGAAGCACTTGAAGCTGATCCGCGACCTCGGCATCACTGGCTTGGCTTGTACACCGTCGTATGCCCTTTATCTGGCTGAGACGATGGACAAACTGGGTATCAAGAAAGAAGATATCCGCTTGCGCGTAGGAGCCTTCGGTGCTGAACCGTGGACAGAAAACATGCGCAAGGAGATTGAAGAGCGCCTCGGACTGAAGGGCTATAATATCTACGGCCTGTCGGAGGTCATGGGGCCCAGCGTGAGCTACGAATGTCAGATGCAACACGGTTCACACATCTGCGAGGACCATTTCTATCCTGAGATAATCAATCCGGTGACGCTGGAAAAACTGCCTGCCGGACAAACCGGTGAGTTGGTGTTCACAACGTTGACCAAGGAAGGCATGCCTGTGCTGCGCTACCGTACACGCGACCTGTGCTCGCTACTGCCTGGAACATGCGACTGCGGTCGTACCAGCGTGCGTATGGGCCGTATCGAAGGCCGTTCGGACGATATGCTCATCATTCGCGGTATCAATGTCTTCCCATCGCAGGTGGAGAGCGTGGTGCTGTCGATGCCCGAGTTTGCACCGAGATATATGCTTGTGGTGGACCGCGTCAACAACCTCGACACCTTGCAGGTGCAGGTGGAAATCCGTCAGGAATACTTCACCGGCGTGTTCGATACACCGGCAGCTGTGGATAAGCTTGAAAAGAAGCTTGCCGCCAAGCTCAAGAGTGTGCTCAGCATTGCTGCCAAGGTGCAGCTTAAGGCTCCGAATACCATCGAGCGCAGCCAGGGCAAGAGTGCACATGTGATAGATAAACGTAAATTATAATATAATGAGTAACTATTTCAACCCAGAATTTGAAACTCTCTCTCGCGCTGAGATTGAGGCGCTGCAGCTGGAACGTCTGCAAACGACCATTCGTCAGTGCCTGAAGAACGAGTTCTATCGCAAGAAATTCGATGAACTCGGCATCACGCCCGACGACATCAAGACGTTGGCCGATGTACGTAAGTTGCCGTTCACCACTAAGCAGGATCTGCGCGACACCTATCCCTTCGGTATGTCATGCGTGCCTCTTCGTGATTGTGTGCGCCTCCATTCCTCCAGTGGAACGACAGGCAATCCCACCGTAATCCTTCACACGCAGAAGGACCTCGACGAATGGGCAAATCAGGTAGCTCGCAACCTGTGGATGGTCGGCCTGCGCCCTGATGATGTGTTTCAGAACTCCAGCGGTTATGGTATGTTCACCGGCGGCCTCGGCTTCCAGTACGGCGCCGAGCGTTTGGGTATGCTCACCGTGCCGGCTGCAGCCGGTAACTCACTGCGTCAGATTAAGTTCATCAAGGACTTCGGCACCACGTGTATTCATGCCGTGCCTTCATACGTCACCCGTTTGTATGAGGTGATGAAGGAGGAGGGCGTTGATCCGCGACGCGACACGAAGCTGAAGGTGTTGGCTATAGGAGCAGAGCCTCATAGCGAGGAACAGCGCCAGCGCATCGAACAGATGATGGGCGTGAAAGCCTACAACTCATTCGGAATGAGTGAGATGTGCGGCCCGGGCGTTGGTTTCGAATGTCCCGAGCAGAATGGCCTGCATTTCTGGGAAGACTACTATATCGTAGAAATCGTAGATCCTGAAACGCTGGAGCCTGTGCCCGACGGCGAGATAGGCGAGCTTGTACTCACCACGCTCTGCCGTGAGGCCATGCCTCTGCTGCGCTACCGTACACGTGACCTCACACGAGTCCTTGGACGTACTTGCGCTTGCGGCCGCAACCATATCCGTCTCGACCGAATGCGCGGTCGTTCGGATGATATGATGGTGCTGCGCGGTGTCAATATCTTCCCCATTCAGATTGAAAAGATTCTGATGCAGTTCAGTGAACTCGCCAGCAACTACCTCATCACACTCACCACCGACGAGGAGAACGACAACATGACCGTAGAAGTGGAACTGGCTCAGCCCACCGATGACTACAAGCAGCTGCAAACGCTCGAGAAGGAGATACGCCGCCGGCTGAAGGATGAGATTCTGCTCACACCTATCGTCAAGCTCGTAGCCAAAGGCACGCTGCCTGTGAGCGAAGGCAAAGCCGTTCGTGTCGTTGACAGACGAAAAGTGT
Organism: Bacteroidaceae bacterium; assembly: GCA_016286165.1. GTDB lineage: Bacteria > Bacteroidota > Bacteroidia > Bacteroidales > Bacteroidaceae > Physcousia. The sequence goes on from JAEESE010000020.1 coordinate 21,301, forward strand.
ATCAGTGATTTAGTCTAAAGTTTAAGGTTTAAAGTTTAATGTAAATTCAAAAGGCTTTAGGACTTTCAACTTTAGCTTCGCTGACAATCGTCGCGGCTCGTCAACAGCACCGAGCTTGATAGCTCTCACAGCTTCAAAAGTTCAACTGTCAACTCTAAACTCTCAACTCTAAACTCTCAACTGTCAACTCTAAACTCTCAACTATTAACTATCAAATACGCCATGAGTATCCATCAACTTTCCATTTTCATCGAGAACCGTTCGGGCACGCTCATCAAGGTGCTTGATGTTCTGAAGGAGGCAAACATCCAGATTATAGCCTCAACGATTGCTGATACCGCTGAGTACGGCATCTATCGTCTCATTTGCAGCGAGCCGATGCGCGCTTGCGAGGAACTGATGAAGGCCGGTGTTGCCGTAGCACCCAGCGAGGTCTTTGCCATCGAAATCGACGACCAGCCAGGCCGCGCTGCCGAGGCTGTGAAGACGTTCAGCGAGGCCGGCATCAGCATTGCTTACATGTACAGCTTCCTCTTGCATGGCAAGGGTATCCTCATCTTCCGCACCGACAATACCGAACTCGCCCGCAAGATCATTGTCGACAGCGGGCTTCGTGTGCTTTGCGACGAAGATTTGAGTAAAATCAATTAACGGGCATTCGGTTGTCCCGACAACAGGAAAAAGAAAAGAGGCTTGGAATAGTGTTCCAAGCCTCTTTCTTTATGTCGGGATGACTAGATTCGAACTAGCGACCCCACGCCCCCCAGACGCGTACTCTAACCGGACTGAGCTACATCCCGAACATAGGCTAAACGAAGAAGAAAACAATCTTTTTTCGTTTTGCGGGTGCAAAGGTAGGCGATTTTTTTGATACATGCAAACTTTTTTCTACTTTTGTGGCGAATTAATGCAATAAAAGATGTCGCAACGATGAAAATACGACTTTTTAAGCCCCATAATCTGTCGGCAGAGGTGCACTTGCCAGCAAGCAAAAGCATCAGTAACCGAGCCCTGCTGTTGGCTGCTTTGAGCAAAACACCGCTGTCGGCCTTGACAAATATCTCCGACTGCGATGATACGCGTGCCATGCTAACGGCACTTGGCTCAGAAGCGGAAATAGTCGACGTGGGAGCAGCCGGCACTGCCATGCGCTTCCTCACGGCTTATTTCTGCCTGTCGGATAGACCGCACGTGTTGACTGGTTCACCTCGTATGTTGGAGCGCCCGATTGGCGTGCTTGTTGAAGCGCTGCGGTCCATGGGCGCTGATATAAGCTACGAAGGCGCCGAGGGCTTCCCGCCACTGCGCATTGCTCCTTCGCGCTTGCATGGCGGACGGCTTGAACTGCGCGGCGATGTTAGTTCGCAGTATGTTTCGGCCCTCCTAATGATAGCTCCTATGTTGGCCGATGGCCTCACTCTGCATCTGACGGGCGATATTGCAAGCAAGCCGTACATCGAAATGACGATGGCTATGATGCGCAGTTTCGGAGCAGAGGTCAACTGGCAGGACGAGCGTACAATTTGTGTTGCGCCCAAGTGCTATCACAAGGCTGACTATATGATAGAATCCGACTGGAGCGCAGCATCCTACTGGTATTCAATAGTGGCGTTGAGCGACAATGAACACGAAACGGCCACTTTGAAAGGCCTCTTCGACGAGAGCCTGCAGGGTGATAGCGGCCTGCGTGCTCTGTTCTCGCAGATGGGCGTGCAGTCCATGGCTCTGTCGCAAGGCTCGAGTGAGCCGAGGCAGAACCTGATTCGCCGCGGCGCCACGATCAGTCGTCTGGACGTTGATTTCGCTCGTATGCCCGACTTGGTTCAGACTTTCGTGGTGGCTTGCGCCCTGAAGGACATCCCCTTCAGATTCACCGGCGTGAGGAGTCTGCGTATTAAGGAAACCGACAGGATAGCGGCGTTGCAGGCAGAACTCGACAAGTTGGGCATATCGCTCGCCAACGACGGCGATGATATCCTCTACTGGCAAGGTTCAAAGCAGCAGGCAGCGGCCTCTGTGCCTTATCTGCAACCAGCGGCTGATGCCGTGATAAACACTTATGCCGACCATCGTATGGCTATGGCTTTTGCGCCGGCTGCCATGGTGCTTGGCAGTGTAGAGATAAATGATCCGGATGTTGTGTCGAAATCGTACCCGCTGTTTTGGGAAGACCTTAAGAGCGCTGGTTTTGAGGTAGAACGAAGTGAGTGAAAGAATGAAAAGAGATAACACAGCAACTAATACAGATGCTGCCCCCGCCCAAACAGAAAGGGCGGTGAACGTGGACTCGTTTGTGTGCTGCGGTCAGCATGCTGTTTGCGAGAAGGAGCTGCTTATGAAAGCCGCCAGCGAGCCTGTCGAGTACTTCGACGACGAAGAGTTGGACCGGTTTATAGGCCGTGCTGCTGACGCATATACTGCCGAGGAAGAGGATGAGTTTCGAGAAGTGCTTTACACAACTCTCACACACGAAGTGGGTGATTGGTTACGCAGTCTGCAGCTGCGTGGCATAGAGCTGCCCGAGGGCCTTCGCGACGAGGCGTTGATGCTGATAGGGTAAAAAGATTCAACCGCCTGAAACAATAAACAACCGCCTGAAACAATAAATTGAGCCGTAAAGTCGTTATATATTAAGTTTATGGCACGCGCGCGTACATATAAGTTATTATCCATAGTCCTGCTGATTGTAGGGCTGTGTGTTTCGTGCTCTACCCATAAGAACACTTCCGGCTCGCGTTTCTATCACCGCACCACAGCGCATTTCAATACTGTGTACAATGGCCGCGTGGCTTTCGAAGAGGGCGTAGAATCGCAGTTGAAAAGTCATGTCGACAACTACACTGAACTGCTGCCTATGTATGTCGTTGCCGACAAGAAAACGGCAGGTATAGGCAAGGGAAACTTCGAAACGGCAATAGAGAAAAGCCAGAAGGCAATAAAGCGCCATAGCATTAAACGCAAGCCGAAGAAGCCTTCGGGGCGGATGACTGATAAGCAAAAGGCATATTTCAACCGCAAAGAGTTCAACACATATCTGCGACACGCGTGGATGATGTTTGCCGATGCCCAGTTCCAGAAAGGCGAGTTCATCGAGGCCGCTTCGAGCTACAACTATATCATTCGGCTTTATTCCGACCAACCAGACATCGTAAGTGTGGCGCGCGCTAAGCTTGCGCGCTGTTATGTGCTGATGGACTGGCCTTACGATGCCGAGGATGTGTTCAATAAGATTCGTCGCGACAGCGTATCGCCCCGCGGTGAGCGCGAGCTGACGGCCTCGCGTGCTGCTTATCTCGTGGCAACTGGAAAGTATGCTGAAGCACTCCAGCCGATGGCTGCTACTGCAAAGAACACGAAGAACAAACTGCAGAAAGCGCGTCTTTACTATCTGCTTGGGCAGTTGCACCAGCAGGCAGGCAACAGCGGCGAGGCTTACAAGGCTTTGCGCAAGTGTATACATCTGAACCCGCCTTACGAACTGTCGTTCAATGCCCGTATCCTCCAAACGGAAGTGATGGCCAAAGGTCAGGGTAAAAGCATGATACGCAAGCTGCGCCGCATGACCAAAGACCCCAACAACGAGAACTATCTGGACCGCATTTATTATGCCATAGGTAATATCTATCTGGCTGATAAAGACACCACTTATACCATCTACGCATGGAAGAAAGGCATAGAGGAAAGCCGCCAGAACGGCTTTGCCAAGGCCGTGGTGCTGCAGCACCTGGGCGAGCTCTATTGGAAGCGCGAGAACTATATCGACGCGGCTGATTGCTATAGTCAATTGGCCGGAATGGTCGACAAGGAGCGCGACGATTACGAAGAGGTGCAGCGCCGGAGCAAGATGCTCACCGAGATAGAGCCGCATCTGTCGGCTGTGAAACTGCAGGACAGTCTGCAGGCCCTTGCCAAACTGCCTGAGAAAGATTATCTTGCAGCCATCGACCGCGTGATAGAAGACCTGAAGAAGAAAGAGAAAGAGCAGGCAAAGCGTGAAGCAGCCGCCGGCACAAGCACCGCAGCCCGTGGTGGAGCTACACAAGCTAATAATGCTGCAGGAGGTGCTGCCGGAGCCGTTAGGCGCGGTGGACAATCGGCAACCTTCTATTTCTACAATCCTCAGACCGTGTCGCAAGGCAAGCAGGACTTCCAGCGGCGTTGGGGCAATCGTCCCAACGAGGATAACTGGCGCTTCAGTCAGAAGCTGTCGCAGGGCGGCGGCGAAGGCGACTTCGGCCAGACTCTTCCAAGCGATTCGCTGGGTGGTGATTTCGGCGAGGGCGTGCAAGAACTCAGCGAGGAGGAACAGCGCCTTAAGGATTCACTTGAGAATGATCCGCATCAGCGTGAGTTCTACCTCAAGCAAATACCTTTCACGGAGGAGCAAGTGGAAGCCTCTAACCAGCTCATTCTCGACGGTTTGTACAATGGAGGCGTGATGATGATGGAGAAGATAGGCAACTATCCCCTGTCGCGAAAGACCTTCGCGCGGCTTATGGCCGACTTCCCCGACTTCGAAAAGATGGACGATGTCTATTATCATCTCTTCCTCTTGTCGATGCGCGAAGGCAACGACGAGCAAATGCAGAACTACCTTGCTTTGTTGCAAAACGATTTCCCCGAGAGCAAGCTGACGAAGACGGTTAGCAATCCGCGCTATTTGGAACTGGCTACGTATGGCCGTCACCTCGAAGACACGCTTTATGCCCAGACCTACGATGCTTACAAGGCAGGTGAATACTGGCAGGTCGAGGAGAACGTGAAACGGAGCAGCGAGGATTTCGAGGAAGGCGCTCATCGTGCCAAGTTCCTCTTCCTGCATGCTATGGCTCAGCTCTATACCGGTCAGCGCGATTCGTTCCTATCGGCGATGAAGGTAGTAGCAGAGAAGTATTCGCAGAATGAGATAGCTCAACTGGCCAGTGCCTATGTCAAGGGCATTCAGGAAGGTCGGTTGCTGATGTCCGACAAATGGGACACGTCGAATATCTGGGCTTTGCGCTCAATGGCCGATGCCGGCTCCGACAGCACTGCAGCAGCGGCTGATACGCTCATCGCAGACCCGCAAATGCCCTATGTGTTTGTGCTTGCCTATCCCACTGGTGAGGTCGACGATGACCAGCTGCTCTTTGAGATGGCCCGTTACAACTTCACATCGTTCATGGCTCGAAACTTCGACATAGAGATTGTGAAGGCAGGAGTGATAAGCCAACTTCGGGTTACAGGTTTCCAGAGCTACGACGAAGTGCACGCTTATGCCCAGCAGCTATACGGCAATGCTCACATGCGCGAGCGACTTGAAGGCATAAGGGCCATACTCATCAGCGAGCACAACCTCAAACTCCTCGGCACGCGTTACAGCTACGACGACTATGCCGAGTTCTACGATGCAGAGCTCTCGCCGCTCGAGGTGCCCGAAGAGCTCATACTTGACGAGCCGACCGATAACTTCCCGACCGATATCGACGATATCCCGTTGGAGCAGGAAGGCGATGACGAGGAAGGCGACGAAGATGCCGACGACGAGGACGACGGCGGCGATGACGACGACTGGCTCTTTTAGTTGACATTTGAAACACTGAAATATTAATAAGGTATGACGAACGGGAAACTCCTTTGGGTCGACGATGAGATAGAGCTCCTGAAGGCCCACATAATCTTTCTCGAGAAGAAAGGCTACGAGATAGACACCGTTACAAATGGCTTCGACGCAGTGGAACATTGCGGCGAGAACAGCTACGACCTTATCCTGCTGGACGAAAATATGCCAGGCATCAGCGGCCTCGAGACCCTGAAGCGCATCAAGGAAATAGCGCCTACCACGCCCGTGGTTATGGTGACGAAGAGCGAGGAGGAAAACATCATGGACGAGGCTATCGGCAGCAAGATTGCCGATTACCTTATCAAACCCGTTAACCCAACTCAGATTCTCCTCTCGCTGAAGAAGAACATTCACCAGCGCGAGATAGTGGCCGAGCATACTCAGACGGCCTATCAACAGAACTTCGGAGCCTTGGGAATGCTTATCGATGACGCGTCCTCAATCAGCGACTGGATAGAAGTGTACCGGCGTCTTGTGGCTTGGGAACTGCAGTTGAGCGAGACAGACAGTGCCATGCGTGAGATGCTGGCGATGCAGAAATCTGAGGCCAACCGCAGTTTTGCACGTTTCGTGGAGCGCAATTACCTGAAGTGGGTGAATGACTCAGAGTGCGAAGGGCGCCCGCTCTTGAGCCCTGATGTGTTCAAGCGGCGCGTGTTCCCCCTGTTGGACAACGGGGAGAAGGTGTTCCTCATCGTCATCGACAACTTCCGCTACGACCAGTGGCGCACCCTCATGGGCGAGATAAGTGAGATGTTCAATATCGATGAAAGCCTGTATTGCAGCATCTTGCCCACGGCAACGCAGTATGCTCGCAACGCCATCTTCTCGGGGCTTATGCCCAACATCATAGCGGAAATGTTCCCGGATTTATGGGTAGATGAGGACTCGGAAGAGGGCAAGAACCTCAACGAAGCGCCGTTGATTCAGACGTTGTTCAAGCGCTATCGTCGTCAGCACACGTTCTCGTACAACAAAGTGAACGATTCGGCAGGCGCCGAGCGTTTGGTGAATCAGTTGCCGCAACTGGCGAAGTATGATGTCAATGTCTGCGTGCTGAATTTCATTGATATGCTTTCACATGCCCGCACCGAGAGCAGGATGGTGCGCGAACTGGCAAGCAACGAGGCGGCTTATCGTAGCATCACGCTCAGCTGGTTCCGTCACTCCGCAGTGGGGGATTTGTTCCGCACTCTGGCGTCGTCGAATTACCGAGTTATCCTCACCACCGACCATGGTTCCATTCGCTGTCAGACTCCGGTCCGCGTGAAGGGCGACAAGAACACGAACACCAATCTTCGTTACAAATTGGGCAAGAATCTCGACTACAACAGCAAAGAGGTATACGAAATCACAGACCCACATAGGGCCTTGCTGCCGGCGCCTAATCTCTCTACGCGTTATATCTTCGCCCGTGCCGACTGCTTCTTTGCTTACCCAAACAACTATAATTACTACGTAAGCTACTATCGCAACACTTTCCAGCACGGTGGAATATCGATGGAGGAAATGCTCATTCCGCTCATTGAGCTTACGCCTAAGAGGAGATAAGAAATTGCTCTGAAAAGAGAGACTATAGCAGACTACGAAGCGGAGACAATGGCCGAAAAGCCTTTGCCTCCGCTTTTATCATAAGAAAAGAAAATTATTGTCACCAGCTGACGGTGCGCGTGCCATCGTCTTCGACGGTGATATGAACGCGCACTGTTTCTGTTGGTAGCAAATCCTCTACCAGTTCGGGCCATTCAATCAGACAAAAGGCTCCGCTGTAGAGGTAGTCCTCAAAGCCCAGGTCGTAGGCTTCCTTGAGGTTCTTAAGACGGTAGAAATCAAAATGATAGATAGGACCTTCGTACTCGTTGACGATGGCGAAAGTGGGCGAGGTGACCGGCTCCTGAACGCCTAAGACTTCGCACAGGGCGCGCGTAAAAGTGGTCTTGCCGGCTCCCATCTTGGCATAAAAAGCTATCACGCGGGCATCGCCTATCAACGACAGGAACTGACGGGCAGCCTCGTTGATTTCATCTAACGATTTTATCTTTATTTCCATCTTTCAATGTCTTATCCTTTATCCCTTCATTTTATGAACGGACGTGTTGAGCCTTATGACCGTTCGTATCCGGCCTTATGACCGTTCGTATCCGGCTTTATGACCGTTCGTATCCGGCTTTATGACCGTTCATGCCAACAAGCCCAGCCTAATCTGCCAACAAGCCCAGCCTAATCTGCTTATAAGCCCAACCTAATTCGGCTGTAAAGCCGACTTAAATTGCCTGTAAACCTAACTTGATTCGGCTTTCAGCCTAACCTGATTTGTAAACGCCACAAAAAGCTGAGTTTACTTCAGTCGCTCGTCTTCCTTGATGAGGTATTCGGCAATCTGCACAGCATTGAGGGCAGCGCCTTTCTTTATCTGGTCGCCGCAAAGCCAGAAGGTGAGGCCGTTCTCGTTGGCGAGGTCACGACGGATGCGCCCAACGTAGACATCGTCCTTGCCGGCAGTGAACAGAGGCATGGGGTATTTCTTGTTGGCGGGGTCGTCGATGACGGTGATACCTTCGGCCTTGGCCATAGCTTCGCGAGCCTCTTCGGGTGAGATAGGACGCTCGGTCTCAATCCACACGGCTTCGGAATGGCTGCGCAGCGAAGGCACACGGACACACATAGCCGAGCATGCGGCGTCGGTATGCATGATCTTGCGTGTCTCGTTGAACATCTTCATCTCTTCTTTCGTATAGCCATTGTCGGTGAAGACGTCGATTTGAGGTATCACGTTGTAAGCCAACTGATAAGCGAACTTCTCAACAGGAGGCTCCTTGCCATCGAGCACGGCACGGTACTGCTGCTCCAACTCAGCCATAGCAGCTGCTCCGGCACCGCTGGCGGCCTGGTAGCTGGCAATATGAATCCGGCGGATATGCGAGATATTCTCGAGCGGCTGCAAGCAGACTACCATCATGATGGTGGTGCAGTTGGGATTGGCGATGATGCCGCGTGGACGGTTGAGGGCATCCTTGGCGTTGCACTCGGGCACTACCAGGGGCACGTCTTCGTCCATGCGAAATGCGCTTGAGTTGTCGATCATCACGGCTCCGTGCTTGGTTATCGTCTCGGCAAACTCCTTTGATGTGCCGCCGCCGGCAGAGGTGAAAGCTATGTCTATGTCGCGGAAATCGTCGTTGTGCTGCAAGAGCTTTACTTCATACTCCTTGCCGCGGAACTTATACTTACGGCCGGCACTACGCTGACTGCCGAACAGCACGAGGTTGTCGATGGGGAAATTGCGCTCGTCGAGCACGCGGAGAAACTCCTGACCAACGGCGCCGCTGGCGCCTACGATAGCTACGTTCATCTTGTTATTGATGTTTTATTGTGTTGCGAAAAACTTGTTTTTTTCTCTTTTGACGCCGCAAAAGTACTCATAAAATCTGAATTACATGCTGCGATGATGAAAAATATTATTCCGCGGCCGCGACTAATTGATTAATGTATATTTTCGCATTCATTTCCCAAAACTAACTCCATAAGCCTCCACGACAGCCCTAATATGTGCTTTTTTCAGCCTTTTTAATTAAGGAAACGCGCGCGCGTAAAAAAATTTTTGTATCTTTGCACCTGAAAATGGAGGCTTTGATAACAAATCCGACCTGGATATTCCTCGTCATGTTGCTTGTGATATTGCTGGCGCCTATTGTGCTCAGACGTCTGCACGTGCCGCATATCATAGGCCTGATACTCGCCGGCTTGCTGCTTGGCGAGCACGGCTTCAACGTGCTTGCCCGCGATGCTTCGTTTGAGCTGTTCGGCGAGGTCGGCATCTACTATATCATGTTCCTTGCCGGCCTCGAGATGGACACGGGCAGTTTCCGCCGCTATGGTCGTGGAGGCATGGGCTTCGGATTGCTGACGTTTTTCGTGCCGTTCATTTGCGGATTGGCTGTGGCGCACTTTGGCCTCCATCTGGGTGCTGCCACGTCGGTGCTTGTAGGCTGCTTATTAGGTTCTCACACGTTGGTGTCCTTCCCGATTGTCGGCCGTTATGGTCTGGGCAAGCATCGCAGTGTCGTCTTCGCAATCATCGGCACGGCCATAGCTTCGTTCTTGGCTCTGCTGATGTTGGCAATAGTGGTACAGGTGCGCCAGGGCGGTGCCGGCTGGTTGTTCTGGCTGCGCTTCGTGGTTGGGATAATAGTTTATCTGCTGGCTGTGGCTTGGACCTTCCCCAAGGTAGGCCGCTGGTTTCTGCGCCGCAACGAGGACGCTGTAACGCAGTTCGTCTTTGCTCTCGCCATGGTTTTCATCAGCGCTTGGCTGGCGGAACTCGTGGGGCTCGAGGGCTTGTTGGGAGCCTTCTTCGGCGGTTTGGTGCTCAACCGTGTTATCCCTCATGGCGGACCGTTGATGGGGCGCCTTGAGTTTGTGGGCAATGCGTTGTTTGTGCCCTGGTTCCTCATCGGTGTCGGAATGCTCATCGACGTCAGCGTCGTGGCCGACCGCTCCGCTCTATGGCTCTGTGTTGTGGTTGTGGTGGCAGCTATCATCAGCAAGTGGTTTGCTGCAATGTTGATGAACTGGTTCACAGGCGGCCGCCATGCCGATCGTCAACTGCTCTTCGGCCTGACGAACTCTCACGCTGCTGGTGCCTTGGCCATAGTGATGATTGCCACGGCTCCGGATGTGGCGCTGATGGATTCGCAGATGCTGAATGCCACAGTGCTGCTCATACTCGTTTCCTGCATCGTAAGTTCGCTGGCCACCGGTCGCGGTGCCAAGCGTCTGGCCATGGAGACAAACGAACTTGAACGCAACCGAGGCAGCTACCACGGCAAATGTGTCACTGCCTATGCCTATCCGCAGACGGTAGATTCACTGACGCAGTTGGCTATCATGATACGCAATCCGCTCATCGTGGACAACCTGATGGGCCTTGCCATATCCATGGACGACGACCCCGACGATGCCGTGCGCGCCTTAGGGCAGCAGAACCTCGAGCAAGCCAAGGCTCTGGCCGCTGCGGCAGATGTCCAGATGTCTACCATGAGCCGCGTAAGTTCTAATGTTGCCAGCGCCATTGTTCATACCATGCGCGAAGTGGATGCTGGTGAGGTAATCCTCGGTCTGCACTCACAGGCTGATGGACGCCTGGCAGGCAATCTCGGTGTTATAGCGCAGAGTGTGCTCTCAACCACGCACCGTGAGGTGTTGCTTGTGCGGCTGCGCATGACTCCCGGTACCTTACGTCAGGTCATAGTGGCCGTGCCCCCAATGGCCGAGTATGAAGTAGGATTCTACAAATGGCTCGAGCACCTGTGCCGAATAGGCGAGCGAACAGGTATGCCTATGTATTTCCACACCTGTGGCGACACCGGCTTCTACATCAAGAACTACCTCGACGAACTGCACCCTAATGTGCGAAATGAAATCGTTGCCGAGAAAGGCTTCGGTGCTATGCTCCTGTCGCTGCCGCAGATAGTTAAGGCAGACCACCTCTTTGTAGTGGTAAGCTCGCGCTCGGGCTTCATATCGCATACGCCGGCGCTCAATACCATACCGGCTCTGCTGGCCCGTTATTTCGACCATACCAATGTCATACTCCTCTACCCGGACCAGTTCGGCGACCCGGGCGAGAGCCTGTCAGTATTCGCCCCCAATGGTCAGAGCGTTACTCAGCGCAAGATGCTCTTCGAGGAGTGGTTGGGCAAACTGCGTAAGTCGTAAAAGACCTAATGAAAAGACCTGAAATAGTACATCGTGAATAGTCAAATCGTAAATTCCAGTAAATAGTCAAATCGTAAAATCCATATATGATTCACCTCAGAAACATACATAAGAGCTTCGGCTCGCTCGAAGTGCTCAAAGGCATTGACCTTGACATAGCTGCAGGCGAGGTCGTGAGCATTGTGGGTCCCAGCGGAGCCGGCAAGACCACGCTCCTGCAAATAATGGGAACCCTCGACAAGGCAGACACGGGCAGCATCGTCATCAACGGCAGCGACGTGACACGCCTCTCGCAGAAAGCTCTCGCGCGGTTCCGCGGCGAGCAGATAGGCTTCGTCTTTCAGTTCCATCAGCTGCTGCCCGAGTTCACGGCCTTGGAGAATATCATGATGCCAGCCCTCATCGCAGGCCGCAGTCATCGTGAATCCCGTCGCCGTGCTGAGGAACTGCTGGCTTTCATGAACCTTAGCGACCGCGCCGACCACAAACCTGCTGAGCTCTCGGGAGGTGAGAAGCAGCGCATCGCCGTGGCACGGGCATTGGTCAACAAACCGGCCGTGGTGCTTGCCGACGAGCCAAGCGGCAGCCTCGATAGCGCTAATAAGGCCGAACTTCACCGCCTCTTCTTCGACCTTCGCGACAGCCTTGGACAGACATTCGTCATAGTGACACACGATGAAGGCCTTGCGGCCCAGACCGACCGCACTATTCATCTGCGCGACGGCCTTGTGGTTAGTCAGTCTGCCGGTGCGCCTTCGCCCGAGCCTCTGACAAGCCCGTTGCCCGAGCCCGAAGTGCCTTCGCTTGAGGATACTGATGCCCCGATGCCTGAGCCTCCCGCCACGGAGCCGCTTCCGGACCTCGCGCCCGAACCCGACACCCCTTCACCAACGGATACAGCTAAAACCTATCTCGCATGAAACTACAACTCGGAAAGATGAACCGCCTCACGGTAGCGCGCCGTGCCGACCAAGGCCTTTACTTAGCCGGCGGGCCGGAGGACATACTCTTGCCTAACCGTTATGTACCCGAAGGTGCAAACGTAGGTGATGAGTTGGATGTGTTTGTTTATCTCGACAACGAGGAACGCCTCGTGGCCACCACTCAAATGCCTTTCGCTCAGGTCGACGACTTCGCCTGGTTGGAAGTGGCTTGGGTGAACCAGTTCGGTGCCTTCCTCGACTGGGGCTTGATGAAAGACCTCTTCGTGCCTTTCGGCGAACAGAAGATGAAGATGCAGAAGGGGCGCAGCTACCTTGTACACGTCCATCTCGACCCAGAGACCTTCCGCATCATGGCCTCCGCCAAAGTGGAGCGTTACCTGTCTAAAGAATGGCCGCCTTATCATGGCGGCGACGAGGTTGACGCCCTCGTTTGGCAAAAGACAGACCTCGGTTTCAAGGTCATCGTGGATAATCAGTTCGCTGGTTTGCTCTTCGACGACGAGATATTCCGCCAGCTGCACAGCGGCGACCGCCTCCGTGCCTATGTCAAGCAAGTGCGCCCCGACGGCAAGATAGACCTCTCGTTGCAGAAGAAAGGTCAGAAGGCCGTGCACGATTTCAGCGACATCCTCCTTGAGCATTTACGAACCAACGGCGGCTTCACGCCTCTTGGCGACAAGAGTCCTGCCGAGGAGATTTACGCGCTTTTCGGCGTTAGCAAGAAAGTGTACAAGAAAGCTGTGGGCGACCTCTACCGCCAACGGCTCATCACCATCGAAGATGATGGACTGCATTTAGTGTGAGTGAATAGATAATCAATTGAAAGTTAAACATCATGAACATCCTGAAGACAACAACTGCCTTAGTAGCCGCCGCCCTGATGACCACATCAGCCATGGCCGATGACTTCACGTTCCGCCTGCGTAACTCACTTGGCTTCGCCCGCATGGGAGAGACCGTAGAAGTGGCTGTGCCGGAGGATATCAACATCAGCGCTGCAACGCTCCACGATGAAAGTGGAGATGTAGTGCCCTTTGAGGCTGCTGGCGACAACACTATCCGTTTCCGCGCAAATGTGGCTCGGGGAGCCACAATGGGTTATACCCTCACCGCCGGCACGCCAACAGCGCCCACAAAGGCGACCTATGCCGCCGTGAAGATGCCCTCGAATCGTGCAGATATAGCATGGGAAAACGACCTCTGCGCCTATCGTATGTATTCGAGTGTGCTGCTGAAGAATGAGCCCAATACGGCACAGGGCGTTGACGTGTGGTTCAAGAAACGTGCCACACCGGTCATCGATGATATGTATAACCTCTCCAACTATCACAACGAGAGTCAGTACGGCGTTGATGCATATTCGGTCAACGGCAAGCGTCTCGGCTGCGGCGGCACGGCTGTGGTTGAAGGAGGACATCTTGTGATGCACAATCCTTACAACACCTGCACCATCACCGAGCAGAGCGCTCTCCGTTCGGCTTTCACCCTGACATATAATAATGTAAAGGTCGGTGGACAAGACTATACGAAGACGCTGAGCGTTGAGACCACCGCCGGAGCATTGCTCAACCGCGCCACTGTAAGGCTCGACGGCCCCGCTGCCACCATCCGTCTGGCTGTGGCAGTCTATCAGCACACAGATATGACACACTTGGTCGAAGGTGTCGCCTTTACTGATGTACCCGGCGTAGTGGGTTGGGCTGAGGCCAAGAGCGAAGGCTCTGTCACCAGTGCCGGCGCCCGTTTTTTCCAAGGCGCTTATGTGCCTACGGCCTTCAATCCTGAGACACAGGTTATTGACAACCACCTCTGTCTGGTAGTGGATTACCAGACGGGCACTGACCTCACCTTCTACTTCGGTGGCGGCTGGAGCATCTTCCCCGAAGGACGCTATACGCAGGACGATGAATGGTTTGAAGCACTTGCTCAGTTCAAGCAGACGGTGGAGCAGCCGCTCGCAGTGACTTCAATGCACGACGTTATCAGCCGCGACGATGTGCTCGCCATACTGAATACCGTCAACGAAACGTGGCAGCGGCGCAATGCCAACCATGGCGACTACTTCTGGAACCGTGCCGTTTACCATATAGGAAATATGGCAGCTTATGACGCTACAGGCGACCAGCGCTATCTCGATTTCTCAACAGCCTGGGCGCAGAAGTCAAATTGGTGGGGAGCTACGGGCACTAACAAGAGCCAGTGGCAGTACAAGACCTATGGCGAAGGAGCCAACTGGGTGCTCTTCGGCGACAACCAAGTATGCTTCCAGGTTTATATAGACCTCTATAACCTCGACCCGGCTCATGATGCCAAGAAGATTGAGCGCGCGCTGGAAGTCATGGGTTATGAGATTTCCACCTCCGCCACCGACTACCTCTGGTGGGTCGACGGCCTGTTCATGGTAATGCCTATCATGACCAAGCTCTACAACATCACGGGCGACGCCAACTACCTTGAGAAGATGTATCAGTACTGGCAGTATGCCAACTCCATCATGTACGACAACGAGACAGGCCTTTACTTCCGCGATGCCAAATACGTCTATCCGGCACATAAGACCAATGCCGGCAAGAAGGATTTCTGGGCGCGTGGCGACGGTTGGATTTTCGCTGCCTTTGCCAAAGTGCTGGCCGAACTGCCTGCCGACGACAGCCATCGCGAAGAATACATCGCCTATTACCGACGTTTGGCTGCAGCCCTCAAGGCTTGTCAGCAGGACGAAGGCTACTGGACACGCTCGCTGCTTGATCCGGCTCAGGCTCCAGGCCGCGAGACCAGTGGCACAGCCTTGAATACCTTCGCCTATGCCTGGGGCATCCGCAATGGTATCCTCGACGAGTTGGAGTATGGCGAAACGCTGGAGCGCGCTTGGAACTACCTGTCGACTGTAGCGCTGCAGGAGGACGGCACCGTAGGCTATATCCAGCCTATCGGCGAGAACGCCAGTCCCAACACCACGGTGAAAGCCACCGATTACCACGACTTCGGCGTGGGTGCATACCTGCTCGCCGCATCGGAGATGAGCCGTTTGGCTGCCAACGGCTTCGAGCAGCCTAAGCTGCGCATGACCAACCTCGCGCTCGACGCCTCTGACGCTCACCTGATTAGCATCACCTTCAATCTGCCTCCTGCTGAAGATGAGGCTAAGGAAGCGTCACACTATCTGCTTGACGGCGTTGCTTTGCAAGCCGACGAAATCGTAGTTCTCGACAATATCGTCACCATTCATCTTACCGACAGCATCGACTACGGACTTTATCGCCTTAGCGTAGAGGGCCTTCACAGCGCAGAAGGCGGTGAACTCGCTCCCAACCAGCAGCGCACTCTCCTGCGCACTGTGCCGCTCGACGCCAAGCAGACAGGCATAACCATCAGCGCCATAGGTTCGCAGTCGGGTAATCCCTATAGCAACGTGAACGATGGCAAGCTCTCCACCCGCTGGAGTCAGGAAGGCACGAATCAGTGGATTCGTTTCGACCTGAAGGACGTGAAGAGCGTCTGGGCTGTTGATGTGGCCTTCTACAATGGCGACCAACGCGTGTTCTACTTTAAGGTACAGACCTCTACGGACAACCGCACATGGACTGATGTCACGGGCGATCTTGCTTCGAGTGGCATGACCAATGAGATGGAGCGCTATCGCTTCGAACCTGTTGAGGCCCGTTATGTGAGGTTGTTGTGCAGCGGCAATTCCACAAATAAATGGAACAGCCCCACCGAGATTCGCATTCGCTTCGATGAACTTGACGCCATTGAGGACCTCATGCCCGAGCCTTCGTCAGAGGTAGATGGAAGTGAGAACTGGTACGACCTCGCAGGCCGCAAGACAACTCCTGTGCGCAAGGGCATCTATATCGTCAACGGAAAGAAAGTACTCGTAAAGTAACAATCAACAAATAACCAGTCATGAAAAAACTTCTATTAACTATCGCTCTGGCGTTAACTTCTTTATCTAACGCTTTCGCTCAGGAATCATACAGCGGCACCATCGTAGCCGACGAGGGCGCCTGGTGCTGGTTTGCAGACCCGCGAGCCTTGCACTATGAAAATGCCGACGGCACTATCAACGCCACTTACATCGGCTACATCGATGTCCATGGCAACGTGAAAGCCACTCAGTACGATTGGGTTAAGCACCGCAAGACCGATGTGCTTATCCGCAGCTACTTCCAGCCCGACGACCACAACAACCCGACCTTCGTTGTGCTGCCCGACGAGCGTGTGATGATTTTCTACACCCGTCACACCGACGAGGCCTGCATCTGGTATCGTGTCTCGCAGAAACCGGGCGACATCACGGCGCTTGGCGATGAGAAACGCTTGGCAACGGCCAACAACACCACCTATCCTTCGCCATTCATCCTCAGCGACGACCCCGACCATATCTACCTCTGCTGGCGCGGCATCAACTGGCATCCTACCATCGCTCGTCTGACCATGCCCGATGCCAACGGCGACTGCCGTTTCGACTTCGGCCCGAAGCAGATTGTGCAGTCAACAGGTGCCCGTCCATACGCCAAGTACCAGAGCAACGGCAAGGACAAGATATACCTCTCTTATACCACCGGCCACCCCGACAATGAGATGCCCGACTGGCTCTACTTCAACGTCATCGACATCAACCACGGCAACGGTCCTATCCTCCGCGACATCAAGGGCAACCAGCTCTCGGTCATCGCCAATGGGGTACACAATGTCAACAAGCAGAGCAGCTACGCCAGTGCTCATCCTGCAGCCGTCGTGGATAATACTGCCAACATCCGCAACTGGGTATGGCAGATTACGTTGGACGAGAATGAAAACCCCGTCATCGCCTATCCTCACATCGACGATGCCAAGACAACACACGTTTATTGGTATGCCCGCTGGACGGGCTCGGAATGGCGCCGCACTTGGGTTCAGTATGGCGGTCACGCTTTCCACCTGAACTGGAATTCCACCGAGCGTTGCTACAGTGGCGGCATGGCCATAGACCCCGACCACGTCAACGACCTCTACCTCAGCATCCCGACAAAGAACGGCCAATACAACAAGGATGGCGTCTACGAGATTTGGAAATACACCATCGACGATGCAGGCAAGGTTGCCGGCAGCGAGCAGATTACCAAGAACTCCGCCAAGAACAATGTCCGACCCTTCATCATTCCCGGTTCCAAGAACTCGCCGATGCGCCTGGCTTGGATGAACGGCGACTACTATTATTGGATGGTGCAGAAGGCTTATCCTAAAGGCTATCCCACCGATATCCGCGTGGATTATGCATGGGAGGAAGAGCTGACGCCGGAGGAAGATGAGTCAGTGAATCCTCGTACCGACTGCTGGTGTCTTGGCAAAAACAAAACGCTTAGCTTAGCGTTTGCCATGGACGAGAACAACTATGGTGGCTTGCTCTTTACCCTGGGGAATATGTCGTACAGCCTCGATGCCAACTATTACCCCGTCGTTACCATAGGCGACAAAACATTCAAGAGTCAGAACCGCTTGCTTACTTCCGACAATTGGGCGACAGGCTCAAGCGGCACCAGCGGTGACAATCATCCCACGAAATTGTCCACATGGATTCTTACCATGACCTATGACGGACAAGTGCTTACCACCTATCGCAACGGCCTCGTTGACCAGGTAATAGAGGTTGAGGCACTGCAAGGCGGAACAGCTGAGGCTTATGGCGATGATTACAAACACACGTTGATGTATCAGTCCGACTACTATGCCTGCGCTTCGCCCATCACCGTGCAGTCGTTGGTAGCTGCTATCCAGCAGAATCTCGATGCAGAAAAAGCCAAGAACGCTCTCATGATGCTCGACCTCCCCGCCGAGACACGCACCGACCTCGTTCTGCCTGCCTCCAAGCTCGGCCTCGACATCGCCTGGAGCTCTTCCAATGAACAAGCCATCTCGTCCGACGGTGTTCTCTTCCCGCTGACCGAGGACACACCTGTCACGCTCACGGCCACCATTGCCGGTGAAAACCGTACCTTTGAGGTTACTGCTTTGGCACGCGATATCACCAAGAACCTTCGCTACGAGCTGCCCGAGGCTCTCGACCAAACGAGGAATACTGCCACGGGCTTCTCCTCAAACAAATACGGCCTTGCTCCCCAAGGCTTGCTCAAAGGTTTGCGTTCGTACACCGTCATCCTCACTGCCAACGCCAAGAAGATGCTGAAGCAGCCGCGCCTCTATGACTTCGGTTCTGGTTCGGGCAACAGTCTCTTCCTCCGTGCCGACGCGCTCTCGGCTGGCGTGAAATACAATGGCGGCACCACGACCATGGTTAACAGTTCCACTAAGTTGAAGGTTGGTACCGACTACAAGCTTGCCGTAAGCTACGACGCCGCTACCCGCAAGACTACCATTTATATTGACGGTGTGGAAGATGTCAGCGGTACGGCTAATCAGGTGGAGGCATACCAACTCGAGGAACTGGCAGCCGATACCCGTAATTACATAGGCCGCACACAATGGTGGGACGGCCAGTATGCCGCCGACAATCAGGACTTCTGCGGCACTATCGATGGCCTTCGCCTCTACGATGTCTGCCTCACCCAGAAGGAGATTTGCGAACTGCAGGACATCCCTTTTGAGCAGAAGGAGCTGCCAACGGCGCTCCAGAACGGCGACTTCGAGGGAACATACTCCCCACAGGCCGGCAGTGGTGTAAGCAACGACCGCGCCATATACGTTCCCGAAGGTTGGACCGTGGACCGCGCTAATCCCAACAGCAACGATATCACGGCGCTGGCAACCGGCGACCTTTTCTTCGACCGCTTCTTCGGCGAACTGGCCAAACCGGCCAACCATGGCAACCACACTTATTGGATTCGTCAGAACTGGGGCACACCCACTCTCACCCTTTCGCAGGAACTGCGCTTGCCCGCTGGCGCTTACACCCTGACGGCCGACCTCTGGAAGAGCGGCCTCGGCGGTGATGCCTTCGTCAGCATTATCACCGAAGGCGGCGCCACGGTGAAGTCGGAATCGTTGGAGAATAAGAATGCCTGGCAGCAGGTAACGCTCGACTTCGAAAGCGACGGCGAGGCATCGACCACCATTAGGCTGGAAGCTGTGCACACCAGCGACGGCAGCGAGAAGATCATAGGATGGGATAATATCTCACTCACGCTGAAGCCAGGCGACGCAGTGAAAGGCCTCGGCAGCGATAGCCGCTCCGAAGCGGTCTATGACCTTGGCGGTCGCGAGGTGAACGACCTCACTTCGCAGCGCGGAATCTTCATTCGCAACAACAAAAAAGTGCTTGTACAAAAGAAATAATCATATACCTTTATGGACGACAAGAAAGTGATACAAGAGGGTATCACCCATCATCTCAACCGAATGTACCAGGATTGGTTCCTGGACTATGCTTCGTATGTTATCCTTGAGCGTGCAGTGCCGCATATCAGCGATGGTTTCAAACCCGTGCAGCGCCGCATTATGCATACCATGAAGCGTATGGACGACGGCCGCTTGAACAAAGTGGCTAATATCGTCGGCGAAACCATGAAATTCCACCCTCATGGTGATGCTTCTATCAAGGACGCCCTTGTGCAGTTGGGACAGAAGGAACTGCTCATCGACTGTCAAGGCAACTGGGGTAATATCCTCACGGGTGATGATGCCGCCGCCGGGCGTTACATTGAAGCACGACTGTCGAAGTTTGCACTCGACGTGGTCTTCAACCCCAAGACCACCGAGTGGAAACTCTCGTATGACGGCCGCAACAAGGAACCTATCACTCTGCCTGTGAAGTTCCCGCTGCTTCTCGCGCAGGGAGCTGAAGGCATTGCCGTGGGATTGTCGTCCAAGATACTACCGCACAACCTCAACGAACTGTGCGAAGCAGCCATTGCCTATCTCCACAACGAGCCGTTCCATCTCTACCCCGACTTCCCCACAGGCGGAAGTATCGATGTGTCAAAGTACAACGATGGTCAGCGAGGAGGCACAGTCCGTGTGCGTGCCAAGATAGAGAAGCGCGACCAGAAGACGCTCGCCATCACTGAGCTGCCTTTCGGCAAGACGACAGGTTCACCTCAGAAGCCTTCGCAGTTTATCGACAGCATCCTGAAAGCTGCCGAGAAAGGTAAGATAAAAGTGCGCAAAGTGGAGGATATGACGGCTGCCGGTGTCGAAATCCTCATTCATCTGATGCCGGGCGCAAGCTCCGACAAGACCATCGATGCCCTTTACGCCTGCACCGACTGCGAGGTGAGTATCTCGCCCAACTGCTGCGTCATCGACGATAAAAAGCCTTGCTTCCTTACCGTTTCCGAGGTGCTTGCGCGCTCTGTCGACAACACCAAGGAACTGCTGCGCAAGGAGTTGCTCATTCGTCGCGGCGAACTGATGGAAGCTCTTCACTTCGCATCGCTTGAACGTATCTTCATCGAGGAACGTATCTATAAAGGCAAGCCCTTCGAGAATGCCAACAGCACCGACGAGTTGTGCAACTACATCGATGAGCGCTTGACGCCGTATTATCCTCAGTTTGTGCGTGAGGTGACCAAGGACGATATCCTGCGCCTGCTGGAGATAAAGATGCAACGCATCGCCAAGTTCAATAAGGACAAGGCCGACGAAGCGATGCTACGCATGAAGGAAGAGGTGGCCGAGATAGACCGCGACCTGGCAAATATGATTGAAGTGACGGCCAACTGGTTCCGCTTCATTCAGGACAAGTACGGCAAGGACCATCCGCGCCTCACCGAGATACGCAACTTCGACAGCATCGAAGCTTCGAAGGTGGTGGAAGCCAACCAGAAACTATACATCAACTGCGAGGAAGGCTTCATAGGAACCTCGCTGAAGAAGGACGAGTTCGTGTGCAACTGCTCCGACCTCGACGACGTCATTATCTTCTACAAGGATGGTACTTACAAGGTCATCCGTATCGGCGACAAGGTGTTTGTAGGCGAAACAGAACGCTCGAAAGCCGAGAAACGCAAGTGCCAGATTATTCACGTGGCCATCTTCAAGAAGAGCGACTCTCGAACCATTTACAATGCTGTTTACCGCGACGGCCGCGATGGGGCTTACTATATCAAACGCTTCAACGTCACCAGCATAACACGCGACCGCGAATACGACCTCACGCGAGGCAAACCAGGCAGCCGTGTAGCTTATTTCACCGCTAATCCCAATGGTGAGGCAGAGGTCATCAAGGTGAGCCTCAAGCCCAATCCCAAGCTCAAACGCACTTCCTTCGACAAGGACTTCAGCGAGATAATGATTAAAGGTCGCGCGTCGATGGGTAACCTGCTCACCAAACTCGACGTGGAGCGCATAGGCCTCAAGAGCCATGGCAGCTCAACGTTAGGCGGTCGTAAGGTGTGGTTCGATTGGGATGTGAAACGCCTCAACTACGACGAACACGGACAGTACCTCGGCGAGTTTCATAGCGAAGACACGATTCTCGTCATCCTCGACAACGGCGAATTCTACACCACGAACTTCGACCTCAACAACCACTACGAGCAGAACATCCTGCGCATTGAGAAGTTCAAACCCGAGAAGGTATGGACGGCGGCCCTCTTCGATGCCGAACAGGGATTCCCATATCTCAAGCGTTTCACCCTCGAAGCCACCGTGCGCCATCAGAACTTCCTCGGCGAGAACCCCGATAGCCGTCTGATTCTGCTCACCGAGACCGCATTCCCGAGGCTGCTGGTCACCTATGCAGCCCCCGACGATTTCCGCGACCCGCTGGAAATAGATGCTGAGCAGTTTATCGGTCAGAAGAGTTTCAAGGCCAAGGGCAAGCGCATCACCACTCTCGCAGTGGCCAGCATCGAAGAGTTGGAGCCAACGCGTTTCCCTGAGGAAGACAATGCTGATGCGCCTGATGACAGCCCGGAAGACACGGACAGCCCGGAAGACTCGGAAATAACGGAAATAACGGAAAACACGGAAAAAACGGAAGACACGGAAAATACGGATGAGGTTGCCGCGCCCGATGAAGACCAACCCGATGAAGACCAACCCGATTACCAATCCGATGACGACCAACCCGATGACGCTGCCGCACCCGATGACGCTGCCGCGCCTGCCGAGGAGGAACAGGGCGATGACCAGCCCGCTGCCGATTCCGAGCCCACAGCCAACTATGACCCCGAAACAGGTCAGTTCAGCCTTTTCGATTGATGAAACAGATTCTTGCCCTTCTCTGGCTCTGCGTTTGCTGCATCACGTCATCTGCTCAGGAGCCCTCGGTCCATGCCACATTGTTTGGATTGGGGCGGGTGCGACAACTGGACACCTACCTCTCGCCCATAGAATACCGAGGGCCGCAGTTCTTCTTTATTAACGAGAACACACGGCCTACGCGTCTTCTGCACGAGCGGGTCAGTTTCCAAAGCACCGTGCAGCTTGATTTCTCATCCACGGAGCCCGCTTCCGAGAAAGCCACTTTCCTCGGCGGCAACTTTGATTATGCAGCAGCTTGGCACTATCGTTTCTTCGGAACGACTTATGGCACACTGCCTGCAGACCGCAGCTCGCGGTTCAGCCTGGCCGCGGGCCCTCAGCTGTCGGGCCTTGTCGGAGGCCTTTACAGCACACGCAATGGTAATAATCCCGCTCAGGCCTACCTTGATGTACATCTTGCAGCCTCTGTTCAGGCTGGATTCATCTTCCGCCTGCGCAAGATGCCGGTGTGCTTGCGCGACCAACTCGATGTGCCTTTGATAGGAGCTATGTTTACCCCGGCCTATGGTCAGAGCTACTACGAGATTTTCTCGCTCGGGCATTACGACCACAATGTCCGGGCAGCGCATCCGTTCAATGCGCCTTCGTTTCGCAATAAGTTCACTGTAGACCTGCCTTTCAGCCGTTCCACACTGCGCGTAGGATACTTAGTTGACGTGCGCCAGAGCCACGTCAACGATTTACGTCGTCACGCTTATTCACATGCTTTCGTAATAGGTTGGGTTCGTTCCGTCAGTCTGTTGCCCCCTGTGCGTTATTCAGCAACCGACGGGCATACTCGATGAGCGTATCTATGCCGCGTGAAGCATCCGCGTCGTCCAAGGCTACATAAATGTCAGGCTCGATGCCGAACTCAATCTGGTTCTTATTGGCATCTGTCATTGGGCATGCCGAAAAACGCACGCCCCAGCCGTTGGGCAGTTCGCTGGAGAAAGGCATACCCGAGCCGCCGCCTGTCTTGTCGCCGACGATGGTAACGCGCGGCAGTCCTTTCATATTGCGGATGAATAAGTTTGTGGCACTGTAGCAACTGCGGTTGGTGAGGACCACTGCGCGTTTCATCCATCTCACACCTTTCGACGGGTCCAGATACTGGGCTTCGGGCTTCGAGAAATCGTTGTGCCCGCGACCTGTCTTGTGGCTCATATATCCCACAAGACGCCGTTCGTCGGTGAAACGCGATGCCAGCGTCTCGGCATTTGTCACGTCGCCGCCTCCATTGTCGCGCAGGTCAAGGATGAGGCCGTTGGCCGACCGCAGGTTGTGCATAATCTCATCCAGGTTTCCGTTCCCGATGCCATTGGCAAAGCTCGGGCACACCATATAGGCGATATTGTCGTCGAGCATCCGGTATTTGATGCCCGAGGCAATCTTGTAGTCGGTGCCGAGGTAGGCGTCCTGAATATCGGCGCGGAAGTTGGGGGCATAGTCCTCGTGCCACGACCAGTTGCGCCCTACATTGGCGGGCGAGTAGAGGTTTACATGGCCGTCGCGCAACTCTCCAAGCATCTCTGCCAGCACCTCGAAGAGCTGATAGCGGTCCATCTTATCGCTAATGCGCGAAGCATAACGGCTGTGCACTTCGTCCCAGTCCACGCCTATGGTCTGGCGCTTGTAGTCGAGGAAACAATAATGCTCGTCGATGATAGTCCACAAAGCTTCGAAATTGCCCTCGGGTGTGTTGTCGAATTGCTCTTCGTGTATGCAACCGCACAGCAATGCCATCAGGCATGCCGTGAGGACCGACGATAATATGGAACGCATTTTGCCCATAGTTTGAAAAAAAGAGCATACTCTTGGCGTTGCGATATGCCGGAAGTATGCTCTGTTGAGGTTTGCAGTTGTTTAAACTTCGATGTGTCGACACTTGGACTCGAACCAAGGACCCCCACCATGTCAAGGTGATACTCTAACCAGCTGAGCTATGCCGACTTTTGTGTGTCAAAGGCCACCGCTGTACATTTTGTACGCCTGATAGGACTCGAACCTACACGCCTCGCGGCACCAGATCCTAAGTCTGGCGTGTCTACCAATTCCACCACAAGCGCGTTTGTCGCGCGGCTTCGTGACAAGCATTTGGCCTTTTGACGGCGCAAAGGTACGACAAATAAATGAATAATGAACAATGAATGAAGAAAAATTTTATTGTAGACCTCATTTTTTCTCTTCTTCGGGGCATTATCACTAAGGACTTCGCGGAAATATGGCAGGGCTTCTTGGTCATTCGGTCGCGACAGAATAACGTATATGATATGCAGAGAAGATGAACGACTTGGATTTTATTTACGATTTAATTGACACACGCTCGGCCGAAGAACGTTTCTTTGAGCCTCAAGGCGAGTCAGAAAAATTGTCGTAATTGACATAATTTTTTATCAAACAACGAATTATACGAATTCTTTCTTGTCCTATAGCCCTATTTTTGCATAGCCACGATGCGGCGTAAATCGTAAATCGTCAAACCGTAAATTAATTCCAATTCGTTTAATTCGTAAAATTCGTTGTCAAAAAAAGAAGAAATATGCGTAAATCGTAAATAAATCGTAAATCGTCAAACTGTAAATAAATCCCAATTCGTTTAATTCGTATGATTAGTTGTTAAAAAAAGAAGAGATCCACCGTACCATGGCTCTATTCCATCAGAGGCGCGTAGTAGCGGGGCTCGTAGCCGTCGACAAGTTCGGGATGGAGAATTGCAATGAGGTCGAAGAGCAAGAGGTCAGGGTGGAAGGGTGTTTGCTCGTAGAAATGGTTGTGGGCGAGGTCGCAAGCCCAGATGTGGCGCTCGCTGAAGGCTCGGAAATGGGTGTAGGGCTGATAATCGGCAGCCAGCTGGCGGTAGGTTAGGGGAGCGGTGCCGTTGTATTTGATGAGCCAGAGATCGGCATTCTCGGCTTCGTCCAGCACACTCTCAAATGTCAGTGCTGTGCTGCCGCTGCCTTTGAGATGACTGAAGGCATAGTCGGCGCCGGCATCAGCAAACATGATACCCATTGTGCTTTGGCCTGCCGGCACAAACCACTGGCCGCCATAGAGCATTTCTGTGAGCAGACGCGGACGCTTGGCGGCTTTGGCGGCTTTGGCCTTCAGGGTGAGGTAGTTGTGCTCCACCGCTCGGAACAGACTGTCGGCGCGTTCTTCGGCACCGAAGAGTTCGGCATAGAAGCGAATCCACTCGGCACGGGCCAGCGGCGAGACCTCCATGTACTCAGCACATTCGATGATAGGAATGCCCAGACGCTCCACGCGGCCGTAGCCGCCGCTATGCTCGAAGGGTGTGAGCAGCAGCACATCGGGTTTCACGTCCATGATATGTTCGATGGTCGGATTCATGCCGTTGCCGAAATCTGCTATCCTTCCCGAGGCGAGGCCTTCGGTTACTGAGGGCAAATCAATGTATTGTTTCTCGCACACACCGGCAATGGCCGATGCTACGCCCAACTCATCTAAGAGGCCGCAGTGAACGGCGGTGGCTACGCCGGCAGAGCGGACGGGAACTTTTACGATTGAATATTGAAATTTGAAATCAGAAAGGTCAGGCTGCCCAGCAGTGTCTGATAGTAGGATATAGCGATGGAGCACGGCTGTGGTGTCCCAAGGGTCGCGCAGGGTCCACACGCTAAAGCCGTCTCCGCGTTCACAAGTAAGATTTGTTGCGTAGCGCAGCGGCTCGGGCGTGAGTGCAGCACTCGTCTTTCGGCTTTCGTTGCATGAGGTGAAGAGCAAAGAGAAAGCAACAAATAGAGAATAAAAGGTATATTGTTTGATGCTCATTTTCTATGTTTCTAAGTTTCTATGTTTAGCTGCGCTGACTTTCGTCACGACTCGACAATTCAAGCAAGCTTGACTGTTCTCGCTGCTCCGAAAGTTCAGGTTTCACTTTTTCCATTGTGGCTTGAGCTCCAGGAATATCTCGAAGTGGCGGCCTGCCATGGGGCGCGAGAGCACGGTGACGTATTCTGAATCGAGGAGATTATAGACCACTCCCTTCAACGAGGCATGCAGGTGGCGGAAGCGGAACTGACGTTCAAGGGTCAGGTCACTCATGTAATAGGGCTTGAGGCGCCCGGTGATGCGGCTGACCTCATTGCTGGTCGTTGTGAAACGCTCGCTGTAGGCATACCACTGATAGACGAGCGCCCATCGTTGCCACCGGAGGCGCGCGGAGAAATTGGCTGAGTGGAGCGGCACATAGACAAGCTGCTTGCCGTAAGAAGCATCGGCGGCGTCAAGGTTTTCGCTGCGGTTGAGCGAAGGGGTATAAGCGTAGTTGCCGGTGACGACCAACTGCCAATCGCGGGGCATGCGTAGGTCTGTGGCCACCGAGAGCTCGGTGCCGTAGTTGTGCACTTTCTTCAGGTTCGACGGTTGCCAGTAGCCTTTGGCATTGGGCGTCCATAGAATCCAGTCGTTGATATAGGAATCAAAAGCCGAGAGGTTGGCTTTCAGCGAGATATAAGCTCCGTCGCGCCCGCCAAAGAGTGTGTGACGATAGCTGCCTTCGAGGCCGCCGTCGTAGGTGAAACCGCGTTCAGGTCGCAGGTTAGGGTTGCCGCCTGGTTTGAAATATAGGTCGTCCATCGTAGGATAACGATAGTTGCGGGCGGCAGAGACTTTGAAGACGAGCGATGGAAGGATTTTGTATTCCGCGAAGAAAGCGGGGATAAGAGGCACGAAATCGCGACGATAGACCTCTTCGCGCAGAACGGCCGAAAGCGCCAAACGGCGCGTGGGACGATATTTGGCCGATAGGCTGAGGCTGCTCTCCATGCGCCCTTCGTTGTAGTTGTCGCCTATATGGAAGGGACTGCGGTCGCGACTACGCACATGATCGTAGGTGAGGCCGAGGGTGGCGGTCAGGAGCCAATCGGCGGCAGGCATATAGTCGGTTTTCACTTCCAGGTCAGCCTGTTGGCTGTAGCTGTGTGAAGCCGTGATGACTGTTTTCTCGACGGGTGAATCGTCGATGGGTGAGCGGGTAGTGGAGTAGTCGTAGGCAATGGATTGATAGGCATAGCCTAACCTGGCATTCAGGCGCCATTGCGTGCCCAGCGCTCGCTGCCATGCCACTACGCTGCGCACGGCATCTTGCCCCTGCTCGTTGGTGAAGTCGCGATCGTCGCGGTAATCCACGCTCAGAAAAGGCAGGCCGCGCAGGCTATGCGTGTACCAGGCCGAGGCATTCAAGGTGCCGCCAAAGACCGGGCGAAACGCGAATTCCTGCATGACATGTAAGTCGTGGAAATAGCCGCTGCGATTGCGCTCGGTGGGGTGATAGGATTTGATGATATGGCCGTCGGCGTCGCGCTCGTCTACCTTCTTGTCGTAGTTGGTATACCGGAAATCATTATCGCTGGTGGCATAGCAGACGCGCGTGCTGCTGGTGAAGCGCTCGCTGCCGTAGGTGAAGCGCAGAAACTGGTCGAAAGTGTGGAACGAGCCTACGCCCTGAATGTATTGCAGGCCAAGGCCTTGTTCGCTGACGGGACGTGTCGCCAGGTCTACGGCACCGCCAAGTCCTCCGCCTGTCAGCGTCAGCGACGATGCTCCGTGCAGCAGGTTTGCCTCATCAACGAAATATGCGGGAATAGTGCTGAAATCCACTGTGCCCAGCATGGGTGAATTAATCTTCATCCCATTCCACAGCACTTGGGTGTGGCTGGGCGAAGTGCCACGAAATTCTACCGTTGATTCTGTAGCGCGGCCGTAGCTTTTGATGAAAAGTGAGGAGTGTTGCGTCAGGATATCCGACATCGAAAGTGCGACATTCTGGTGCAGGATAGTAGTGTCGAGGGTAGTCCGTTGCAAGCCGGTATCACTGAGCCGACGATAAGCCGAGACCGAAACTTCGTGCATTGTCTGTTCATTCTGCGCAAAAAGTGCACAGATACAAAACAATGCTGAAAGGAGGCACAGTTTTCTCACGTTTATTTCTCCATGTGATAATCGCTGATATAATACACTTCGGTACTGATATCACCGAGGTTGGGCGTGGAGCCGGTCTGGGCAGTCTGTATCTTTATGAAGTCGATGTATTCGAGCTGGGCAGGCGTGCCGTCGCTGTTGCGGGCGTTGCTGAGGCGGAAGTAGTTCATCTTGCCTGCGGGTCCGTCGATGAAGTCGCTGCCGAGGTTGTCGACATAGCCCCAGTCATAGGGAGGGATATCTGAATAGCCGTTGGTGTAGGTGCTGCGGTCTGCCAGACGCGAGCCGAAAAAGGTGTGCTGCGAGCCCTCTACCCACGGCTGCCAGTAGCTGTCGTGCGGATTCCAATAGCTCAGATACGGGACGTAGCCCGTCTGACCGTAGCGGTCGCGCCAGGCTATGGCCGAGCGTGCTGCCGACGGGCGATAGTAGGTGATGGCGTAGTCGGTGGAATGTGTGTCCTTGTTCAGTTCCGAACCGGACAGTTCGAACCACTGGTCGTTGGGCAGGCCGTCGCCGTTGTCGTCCTGACTGACCCATATGATGCCGGGCTCTGACTGATAGCTGAAGGGGTTGCCTTTGACGCAGAGGTCGTAGTCGCCGTCGGAGTTTTTCACGCTGTGGTCGAAACCGGCTATGACATAACCGCCTTGCGAGCCGAGGCTGATTGACCACCGACGCTGGAAGTGAGCAAGCACACTGTCGCATGCCTGCTCGTGGGTGCAACCCTCTGGATACGAGTCACCTACGATGATGTAGCCGTTAACCTGATGGCCTGGTGCAGGCATGTATTCGTATATCTTGTTGACCAGTGCCTCGCCCGTGAAGCTGCGGCGATATGTGCCTGCGGGCGGGCATACATTGACGATGAAATCCTGTGAGGCGGTGGTGTCGGGGGTATGTATGGTGAGTGTAAGATGATGTGTGCCTTGGTCGGAGGCTGGGAAATGGTACTCGACTACGGAATCGTCAATCGCAGACTCCTGTCCGGCTACTCCGTCGAACGTCCACAGGTAGGTGGCTTCGGCAGCCGGCGCCTGCAGGAGATATGCTTTGGCCGTTATAGTGCGCCCTTGTGCAACATTGATTTCCGTCCAGGGGAAGCACCAGAGCCTGGTCTCGGCTGGCAGTTCGGGCAATTCGGCATTCTGGCTCTCAAGCACTGTCACTTTCACCTCATCCTCAGCGCTGCCGAAACGGTTTGTAACAGCGATATGGACAAAAAACTCGCCCGTCTCATGCGAGAGGAAGGTGAAGGAGTCGGAGGTGCTTACCACCGCGCCGTCGATAGTCCAAACGTAGGTCGTCGTTTCATCGGTTCCTTCGATATCGGGTACCAGCATCAATGCCTCGTCGACATAAACACGAAAACGCGCCGACGTCTCTGCCCAGGTTATCACGGGCACTGGACCTCCGTCATCGTTCTTATCGGAGCAGGCGATGGGTAGCAATGCCAGCATGTAAATGAAGAACCGAAGAAATCTTTTCATGTGTTTTTTGACGCTAAATCAAATGGTATTTATTTGAATGCAAAGCCGTTAGGGTTGATGCCCACTCGGAACTGGTCAATCAGCTTACCCTCTGACGTGTAGCGGCGGACTAAGCCTGCCTGACTGTAGTCGACGGCATCGGCGACATATATCTCACCCGTACGCGGGTCAACTCCAATGCCATAGAGCTTGTGGCGGATACCGTGGTCGTTGCGGTCGGCTTGGATAAACGGACGAACGGGAACGTGGCTGGCGGTGATGTCCATGCGATAAACATCGTTGTTGATAAGGTAGAGCACCGTGGCGTCGGGGTTAGTAGCCAATTGCACACTCCCTTCGTCGGTGTCGAGCGTTTGGTCGAGTTCTATCTTGTGTGTAGCGGCATCAATGCGGTAGAGGTGCGGTATGTTGTCGCCGAAGCTGTCCTCGTCGGTTTCATAGCCGCCGTCGGTGACTACCCACAGCTTGCCCCGGGCGTCGAGCACCATGCTTTTGGGTTGCCAGCTGCTGAGCACTATGCTATCGGTCAGCTCGTCGGTTCTGGTGTCCACTACGAGCAGCTTGTTGCTGTAGCTCCAGCAGTTGGTGATAACCTCCGAGCCGTACTGGACCATCTGCTCGGTGGAACAATAGCCGAAAGCCGAGGGCTGGTCAGTGGAAATGCTGGCCGTGTAAGCCATCGTCTGGGGATTGAAGACGGTGATATAAGGGGCATAGAGGTCGGTGGCATAGGCCTTCGTGTCGCTTAGGAAATGAATGTAGCGCGGGTTCGTCATGTGGCCCGTCTGACCCGCTACCAGCTGCCCTCGCACGCGGAACGTCTGTGCATCAATGGCCCAGATGATGCCGCTGTTCTCCACCGCGATATATGCCGTGCTGCCTCGCAGGCTGATGCTCTGACCGGTGTCGCCGAGCTTCCTGTCGTTGGCCCGTTGAAAGACCGCGTTCTCCACCTCATGGGTATCGGGGTTGTAGTACGAGAGCGTCGCGTTGCCGGCATTGAAATTGCCTTCGCACAGCACAAAGACACCGCGGCCCTGTTTGTCGAAAGGCTCTTCCTCGGTGCCAGGGTCGGAATTTGAACAAGCTGCCAGCAGCAAGATGGCTGCCAGCAGCTTGCCCATGAGGGTGATATTTGTGTGCGAAGCGTTCATTTAGAGTTCAACAACGACGTTGTCGAAAGCGAAGTATTTGGGGTGCTTCACACCATAGTCGGATCTGTCGCTGCCGTCCATCGTGAAGCTGAGGCTGTTGACAGCTCCGAGGCTGCTGAGGTCAACCTTCGTCCAGGTGTTCAGGATCTTGCCGTCGCGAGCCATGTCAACGTCAATCTTATTGCCGTTGTCGGCGGTGATGGTGAGGGTGAAGTTGCCGCTCTTAGCCAGCGAAGCTGCATAACCGTCGCCGTTGGTGACAACACCGAGCTCATAGGTCGTAGGACCAATCTGCATGGAACGTATCACGCGCTTCACACCTTCGGCGAAGTTGATCTTGGCATCGCAGTAAACGACGGCGAAGTTCTTGCTGCCATTGCTCGTGGGCACTGCCAGCTGATAGTCGTAAGAGGCATGCTCGGCCAGATTGGCGTCGATGTAGTTGGAGATAGCTACACCGCCTTCCGAGTAACCATACTGACCGCCCCAAGCGAGTGTCAGACCGCCGTTGAGACCGGTAGCAGCGTCGCTCCACTTGTAGTTGAGGGCGTTAGGTCCATAAAGCAGCGTTCCGTTGTACTGCTGATTGTCGATGAGCGCGTTCCAGTTCTCGCCTTCGAAGGTGAGCACTGCTGTCTTCTGTTCATCTTCATCGTCGCATGAAGTAAACACCGTCATGCCCATTGCAAGCACGGCAAGAGTAAAAAGATACTTTTTCATTTCTTGTTTCTTTTTTTTGAGTTATACATAAAGGTTTACTGTCCTCGCAGTGAATAATCCACGAAGCACGAGCGATGAGATGAACATAGGAAAAGCACCGCCTTGGCGGCTCGTGTCCTTGCACCTTTCCTCGAGGCTCCGGAACAGAACAAGATGCGGCAGGTCTTCTGACTTACTCCCGGAATGACACCTTCCCAGCTTGTTAACCTATTAACCTGTTAACCTGTTAACTTGTCAACTCGTCAACTCGTCAACTCGTCAACTTGTCAACTTGTCAACTTGTTAACTCGTCAACTTGTTAACTTGTCAACTTGTTAACTCGTCAACTTGTCAACTTGTCAACTCGTCAACTTGTCAACTCGTCAACTTGTCAACGTCGCCAGTGGCTTGTGTCGTCATTCCCGACGAAGGAGCTTACAGCAGCGGGACTGTGCAGGACTCTCACCTGCTTCCCTCTTGGCACCCCGTGGGGTGAACCGCACTGTGTTGTAGCTGTTTGCGGGCGCAAAGGTAATAAAAACTTTAAACTTCAAACTTTAAACTTTAAACTTTTTATGCTTTCACGTGTTTTTTCCTCGCGCACGGGTACATTAATAATAAATTATGAAGCGGGAAAAGAATGGCCGAGCGCGTTTCCATAAAAAAATTCCGTGTATTTCCGTGTATTTCCGTGTATTTCCGTTCTTTTCCGCTGTTTCCGTGTCTTTCCGATGTTTCCGCTGTTTCCGTTGTTTAAAAAAAGGAGACCACTGCTGTGATCTCCTTTCCTGTGAGTTGCGGAGGTTGGACTCGAACCGACGACCTCCAGGTTATGAGCCTGGCGAGCTACCAACTGCTCCACTCCGCGATGTTAAAAACGCCAAACAACAGGCTTCTTCTGTCGTTTGCGGCTGCAAAGGTAGTGCATTTTCTTGGAACTGCCAAGCTTTTTCACCAAAAAATGCTCTTTCAGGCGTTTTTTTGCACACGTGCGCAAAAAGTGTGTCGTTTTTTCTTGGCTGTAAGTGGCAAAAGCCTTACTTTTGCGCCTGCAATTAAGTGCAACGGTTATGCCACAATTGAAAACTCGACAACTTCTTATCGACATAGCACGACTACAGTTTGCCAAACGGGGCTTCGATGGTACTACGATGAATGATATCGCCGAAGCTTCGGGTAAAGGGCGTCGCACACTCTATACTTATTTCAAGAGCAAGGACGAGGTCTACGAAGCCGTCATCAACGGTGAACTGCAGCGCATCTCATCCACATTCCTGGCCGTGGCCCGCAAGCAGCTCTCGCCCCTCGACAAACTCGTGGAGCTTATCTTCGCCCACTTGAGCCTGATGAAAGAGGCCGTGGAGCGCAACGGATACCTGCGTGCCGAGTTCTTCCGTAATATATGGCAGGTAGAACGCGTGCGTAAGAAGTACGACAAGAAAGAACACGATATCATTGCCAAAACGCTCGAGGAGGGCATCGAGGCCCGCGTCTTCGATATCGACGATCTGCCGCTCTACACCGACATCATTCAGGCCACAGCCAAGGGCCTGGAGGTGCCTTACATCTACGGCCGTCTGGGACGCGGCATGGATATCAAAGCCACGCGCCCCATCGTCTCCAAGATACTACGTCGGGTGCTGCTCAAGGACGGACCGTGGCGTTGAACCGGGCATCGGATTTTTTAGTAAACAGTAATCCATAAAAACATAAATCATCAAATGAAACTACTTGAAGGAAAGACAGCGCTTATCACAGGCGCTGCAAGAGGCATAGGCAAGGCCATTGCCCTTAAGTTCGCCGCCGAAGGCGCTAATATCGCATTCACCGACCTCGCTGTCAACGAGGAGACACAGGCCGAGATAGCCGCCCTGGGCGTTAAGTGCAAGAGCTATGCCAGCAACGCTGCCGACTTCGCCGAGACCGAGGAACTGGTAAAGCAGGTCAAAGAG
Source organism: Bacteroidaceae bacterium (assembly GCA_016286165.1). GTDB lineage: Bacteria > Bacteroidota > Bacteroidia > Bacteroidales > Bacteroidaceae > Physcousia. Next base: position 54,991 of record JAEESE010000020.1, read on the forward strand.
GACTTCGGAGCCATCGATATTCTTGTCAACAACGCCGGCATCACCAAGGACGGTCTTATGCTTCGCATGACCGAACAGCAATGGGATGCCGTAATCGGCGTCAACCTTAAGTCGGCATTCAACTTCATACATGCTGTAGTGCCTGTGATGATGCGTCAGCGCGGCGGTTCTATCATCAACATGGCCAGCGTAGTAGGCGTTCACGGCAACGCAGGTCAGGCCAACTACGCCGCCTCCAAGGCCGGTATGATAGCTCTGGCCAAGAGCATCGCTCAGGAGATGGGTCCCAAGGGCATCCGTGCCAATGCCATCGCCCCTGGCTTCATTGAGACGGCCATGACGGCAGCCCTGCCCGAAGCCGTGCGCGAGGACTGGATGAAGAAGATACCTCTCCGTCGCGGCGGAAAGCCCGAAGACGTGGCAGACGTAGCTCTCTTCCTCGCCTCAGACCTCAGCTCATATGTCAGCGGTCAGGTCATCCAGATCGACGGCGGCATGAATATGTAATGCAGATTCTCTACGAAGACAACCACATCATCATCGTAGCGAAGCAGGCCGGCGAGATTGTCCAAGGCGATAAGACCGGCGACCGCCCGCTATCCGAGATGGTGAAAGCCTACATCAAGGAACGCTACGCCAAGCCCGGCGAAGTGTTCCTTGGTGTAGTGCACCGTCTGGACCGTCCCGTAAGTGGGGTAGTGGTCTTCGCCCGAACGAGCAAAGCCCTCACGCGGCTGAATGAGATGTTCCGCCTGTCCAAGGTGCAGAAGACCTACTGGGCACTCGTGTACAACGAGCCGCGCCAACAGGCGGCTACCCTTACCCATTGGCTCGTCCGCAACGAGAAGCAGAACAAATCCTACGCCTATGCCAACGAGCGCCCTGGCGCCAAGCAGGCCGTCCTCGACTATCAGGTCGTCGGCCACACCGACCGCTATCACCTGCTCGAGGTGCATCTTCATACCGGGCGCCATCATCAGATACGTTGTCAGCTTGCAGCCATCGGCTGCCCCATTCGCGGCGACCTGAAATACGGAGCGCCTCGCTCCAACCCCGACGGCAGCATAAGCCTACATGCCCGCAGCATCCGTTTCGAACACCCCGTGTCGCACAAGGAGATATACGTTGAGGCGCCCGTGCCCGACGAGGGACCCTGGAAAGCTTGTTCGCTAAACCTCTAACCGCTACCCGCTAACCTCTCAACTGGTTAAGGTTCAAGGTTTCAGGTTTCAAGTTTCAGGTTTCAAGTAACTTTTATTTTGGGAATGATATAGCAGTTGACCTGCAAACCCCGTAGGGGTGAAGGATTTTAGGCAGGGGGCGAAGAAGGCCTTTAGAGGATTGCCCTTGGGCCATCCGTGCCTGATGAGGGGAGCCAGAACTCCTCTGGCGACGGAGGAGAAGCGGAGCGGAACCCCTGTTCATAGAACATAGTATATAGAGTGCCGTAGGTACGACGGAATTATTGAGTTTGTTCCTGCGTACCTACGGCACTCTATATACCTTCTGACA
>JAEESE010000021.1 GCA_016286165.1 Bacteroidaceae bacterium
CTTGCTTGAATTGCCGAGACGTGACGAAAGTAAGCAAAGCTAAAAGTGAACTTTCGGAGCAGCGAGAGCAATCAAGCTTGCTTGAATTGCCGAGTCGTGACGAAAGTCAGCAAAGCTAAAAGTGAAAAATAAAAGTTACTTGAAACTTAAAACTAAAGGAATCCTTTTTAATTGCTACGACTCTTAGAGTCTGAGAGATATGGAAAAGCTTCTGCACTACGTATGGCGACATAGGATGTTTCCGCTTGAACCGTTGCACACCACCGACGGCGAAGCCATAGAAGTGCTTGATCCCGGACTTAAGAACACCGATGCGGGCCCTGACTTCTTCAATGCCAAGGTACGAATCGGCGGCACTATGTGGGTGGGCAACGTGGAGATACACCTTCGCTCATCCGACTGGGAGCGCCACGGGCACCACACCGATGCCGCCTACAACAGCGTCATACTGCATGTGGCGGAGCTGGTGGATGCCGACGTAGTGACGGCGGACGGCAAACGGCCACCGCAGCTGCAGCTTGCCATACCTGACAGCCTGCGCCGCGACTACAACACCCTCTGCCGCACGGAGGACTATCCGCGCTGCTGGACGATAATAAAGGGGTTGCCGCGGCTGGTGACGCATTCATGGCTATCGGCACTGCTGGCAGAGCGTCTGACCGAAAGGGCGGCGATGGTGACGGAGCGACTGCGCCTGACCGACGGCGACTGGGAGCGGGCGTTCTTCATCACCATGGCTCGCAACTTCGGCTTCGGCATCAACGGCGAGGCTTTCGAATACTGGGCTCGCCACCTGCCGCTGCATGCCGCCGCCAAGCACCGCGACGATGCCTTCCAACTGGAAGCTCTCTTCCTCGGGGCGGCCGGACTGCTACGTGACGAGGCCATTCCACCATCGGCACGCGAAGCGGCTGCCAACGACTTATACCTACGGCGCCTACGCACGGAATGGGCATTTCTGGCTCATAAGTTCCAACTGCCGGAACCGATGGAGGCTAAGCAATGGCGATACCTGCGACTGCGCCCGCAGAACTTCCCGCACCTACGCATAGTGCAGCTGGCACAGCTCTATTTCCGTCGCACGGCAGGTCTGGCAAACATCCTCGAGGCAAAGGACCGCAAAGCCCTGCACGTCTGTTTCAACACGGCGGTGAGCGAGTACTGGCGCAGTCATTATCTGTTCGGACTTGAGTCGGAGGCTAAGGACAAGACACTGAGCACCGCCAGCCGCGATCTGATAATCATAAACACCGTAGTGCCCACCCTCTTCGCCTACGGGCAGGAGCACCACGACGAAGGGCTGCAGGAGCGTGCCGTGGCACTGCTCGAGAGCATGAAAGCGGAGCAGAACTTCATCATGCGGCAGTGGCAACAATGCGGGTTGGCCGTAGACAACGCCGCCGACAGCCAAGCCCTCATACAACTCAAACGTGAATACTGTGACCGCCTCGACTGCCTTCGTTGCAGATTCGGATACGAGTACTTAAAGAAAGATTCTACTCCCACTTAAAACAAGGCAATAATATAGGAGATGGCACAGAAGAGTTTTTGTAAGACAACGAATTTTACGAATTAGACGAATTCTTTCTTGTCCTATAGCCTATCTTTGCATAGCCACGATGCAGCGTAAATTCGTTTAATTCGTATAATTAGTTGTCAAAAGACAATGTCCGACCAAGAACTACTATACACTATTGCTTTGACGCTTGTGCTACGAGGTCATAGCCGTTCGCAACGGGCACTGCTGGAGGCTCTCGGCAGTGCAAGTGCAGTTTACGAAAACCGAAAGGATGCCAGTTCGGTGTTTGAAGGCATCTCCACCAGAGCCACTGAGGCTTTGGCGGGCATGCCCAGTTTCATGAAGGCTGCCGAAGAGGAACTGGCCTACGCGCGAGCACATAATATTAAGGTGTTGGCCATTCAGGACACCGACCACTACCCCACCCGTCTGCGCTCCTGCGAAGATGCACCACTCATACTCTACTATCTCGGCAATGCCGACCTGAATGCCGACCACGTAGTGAGCATAGTGGGCACACGCCGCTGTACCGAACGAGGACGCGACCTGTGCAAGGCCATGGCTCATGACATAGCACAGCGGGCTTCCGGAACACTCGTGGTGAGCGGACTGGCCTATGGCATTGACATAACAGCCCACCGCGCAGCCCTCGACAACGGCTTGCCTACGGTGGCGGTGCTGGCTCACGGTCTCGATGAGATATATCCTTCAGCACATCGGCAGACGGCAATAGAGATGCTGAAGCAGGGAGGCCTCCTCACGGAGTTCACTACCCACACGCCCATCGACCGCCTCAACTTCCTGCAGCGCAACCGTATAGTGGCGGGAATGGCGGATGCCACAGTGGTGGTGGAGAGCCCTGCACGAGGCGGTTCACTGAACACGGCACGCCTCGCCACCGACTACCATAGGGAGGTATTTGCATTCCCCGGCAGGCCTTCAGACGTGAACTCCGAAGGCTGCAACGCCCTCATCCGTCGTAATGCAGCTACGCTGATAACATCTGCCTCCGACATGATGGACGACCTCGGTTGGACTACCGCCACAAAGGCTGACGCACAGCAGAGCCTCCTCTTCGCCGACCTCACAGCCGACGAACAGCGGATAGTAGATGTCCTGGCAGCTGCCGAAACGGATATGGCACTGGCAGAACTTAGTGCACAACTGAACATACCATCGACGAAGCTGATGCCGATGATGGTGGCGCTGGAGATGAAGGATGTGGTAAGGACGATGGCGGGAGCGAGGTACCATTTGAGAGTGGGCAGTTGACAGGTGACAGTTGACAGTTGACAAGAATAAAGCCCGCGGGGGAGTTCCCTGCGGGCTTTATGAATGTGTTCTTGCGGAACGGTTAGAGTCGCTTCGCGACGGTTAGGGAGCCTTCGGCTCGATTAGAATTGCTTCGCAATGGTTAGATGTCTTACGAATAATCTCACCATTCATCCCCCGCCGGGGGATTATAGGGGGCTTCCCTAACCGCTGCAAAGCAGCACTAACCCCTAACCGAGCCGAAGGCTCTCACCGCTGCGAAGCGACCATAACCGCCCGAAGGGCTCTCACCGCTGCGAAGCAGCACTAATCGCCCTTCGGCAGCGTTTGATTAAGCATCAACGCGCCGAGGAGGGCGGAGGCTACAGTGCCGCAGAGGATACCGAGTTTGGCCTCGTTGAGCATCTCTGCGCCTTCGATGCCGAGGTGGGCGGGGTAGCTGAGAGCTGCTATGAACATGGACACGGTGAAACCGATACCGCACACCATGCACACGCTGGCGAAGGAACGCCAGTTGCCGCCTTCGGGCATCTGACACCAGCCGAGCTTGATGCTGAGCCATGAGAAGCTGAGCACACCGGTGAACTTACCTACGAGCAGGCCGAGGAAGACGCCGAGGGCTACGCCGTGGAACAGGCTGCCGATGCTCATGCCTTCGAAATTGACGCCGGCATTGGCGAAGGCGAAGATGGGAATGACTAAGTAGTTGATAGGCATTGCCAGCTGATCCTCGATGTCCTGAAGAGGTGAGATGAGTTGGTCGGAAGCTTTCTCGATACGGCGTAGCAGTTGTATGTCGCCTTTCTCAAGCACCATGGCTTTCTTACGGTCCTCCTCGTGGAACTCAATGTCGGGGTATTCCTTGAGGTATTCACGGATATACTCCATATAGTAGCGTGTGCCACGCGTGAGGTTGGCGGGAATGCAGAAGGCAAGCACCACACCGGCTATGGTGGCATGGATGCCTGAATTGAGCACCAGATACCAGAGGATAAGGCCGAAGGTCATGTAGAAAGCCTTGATACGCACTTCACGTTTGTTGCCGATGAGGAGGATGGCTACCACCACGGCAGCGGCGATGAGGTAAGGCCATGCCAGACCATGAGAATAGAAGATGGCGATGACGATGATACCGCCGAGGTCATCGGCCACGGCCAACGCTGCCAGGAAGATCTTAAGACCGAGGGGCACGCGCTTGCCGAACATGGACAAGACGCCCAACGAGAAGGCGATATCAGTAGCCATGGGGATGGCACAGCCGCGCTCCATGAGGGGATGGCCCAGGCATACGCAGAAGAAGACGATGACGGGAACTATCATACCGCCGCAGGCGCCGATGACGGGCAGCAGTGCCTTCTGACGTGAAGATAACTCGCCACAGAGTATCTCGCGCTTAATCTCAAGTCCCACGCTCAGGAAGAAGAAGAACATGAGGAAGTCGTTGATGAAATCCATCAGCGTGAGTGGGTGGCCGCCATGGCTGAAGACATTGAAGCTGCCTATGCTGAGAGCCAAGGGCTGCTGCCACAGCCACGCATAGAGGTTTCGCGTAGCAGGCAGGTTGGCAAAGACGAGTGCCAACACAGTGGCTACAATAAGCAAGACACTGGCGCTGACATAGCGGCGTATGAGTCCTGCAAGCGATGATTCGAGTTGAAGCTTTTCGTTCATAAGTCTATATGTTTGGATTTGGATTACTTCGTAATGGTTAGGTATGGCTGCTTTGCAGCGGTTAGAGAGCCTTCGGCTCGGTTAGAATTGCTTCGCAATGGTTAGACGGCTTACGAATAATCTCACCATTCATCCCCCGCCGGGGGATTATAGGGGGCTTCTCTCACCGTCGCGAAGCGACTCTAACCGTTCCGCAGGAACATTAGCGTTTCACCGCTGCCCGTAACACAAACCACGCATGGGCGCCAAGGGCGCGGAACCAGCCGTAGTGGTGTGCCATGATGCGCAGACGCTCGAGGAGGGACTTGCGGTGGTTCCGCGTGGTGATACCCTCGGCGAGGTAGTCGGTGAGGATGAGGTGTGAGTTGTGGATACGCAAGTTGCGACGCTCCGCCTGACGGAGAATACGAACAGCCCAGTCATAGTCGGCCGAGAACCGATAGTGGAGGTTGTAGGGCTGCAGGCGTGCTATATCGGCACGCACATAGAAACTCTGATGGCATACCAGCATGCCGTTGAGGAAGCTTCGCGAGGTGAGCTTATCTGGGGCACTGAGACGACGGTGCCGCAGGAAGCGACCTTCGCTGTCGACAAGGTCCGTCTCACCGTAGATGACCACCGGCAGGCGTGACTGGTTGAAACCGCCGAGTTGGGCTGCCACATCAGCCAGCGTGGTGCTGGAGTGAAACTTATCGCCGGCATTGAGGAATATTATATAGTCGCCTTTCGCCACTGCCAAGGCTTTGTTCATGGCATCGTAGAGACCGTCGTCGGGCTCGCGTATGAGAATGATGCTATGCGGGTGACGCTGGTCAGTGTTACGCTCCACATAGAGTTGCACCTCACTGATGGTGGAGTCGGTGGAGCAGCCGTCGATGATGATATGCTCAACGGCGTCGTAGGTCTGGGCCGATACGCTGTCGAGAGTGCGCCGTATGGTAGCTGCGGCGTTGTAGGTGACGGTGGCTATGGAGAATTTAATCATGGTGTAGTGAGGAGTGATTCGTAGAGGTCGCAGTAGCGGCGCGCCACGCTCTCGGCGCCCCATGTGGAAGCAGCCTTCTCGGCGGCAGCCTGAGCGAGGGCGTCGTGGTGATTATCGTCGAGGACATAGTCGATGCCTCGCGCCAGATCCTCGGCATCGCAGAAGTGTGCTACATAACCTGTGCGCTGGTGGTCGATCATCTCAGGGATGCCGCCGGCCTCAAAGCCCACGCAAGGCGTGCCGGTGGCGGCAGCCTCCATGAGGGTGTTGGGCAGGTTATCCTCGAGCGACGGTGTGACGAAGGCGTCGACAGCCTGATACAAAGCAGCCATCTCGGCTTCGGAGGTGATATATCCTTTTTTGATTACGGGGAAGGGCACCTCAGAGGCTATGCCGTCGGTCATCTGCCCCACTACGACAAGCGTCAGGAGGCCCTGCCAACGATGGAGAAGCGGCGAGGCGAGAGCATCGAACAGGAACGCAAGGCCCTTGCGCGGGTCGGTAACCTTCTGACAGGCAAACAACAGCAGACGGCCCTTGAGCGGCAACGAATGATGCCGGCGTGCCTCAGCCTTGTCGGCAACGCAGAACACGTTGTGGTCGTAGGTATTGGGAATGGAAACCACATTGTGGCCACCGACGAGAGCGCTCTGCGCTGCCTCACCGGCTATCCAACGGCTGCAACCGACGAAGGTAATACGGCCACGGGCATAAGCCTTCAGCTTACGCTCGAAAGTCCAGTAGGAGAGGTCGTGCTTGCCCGGGCGCTGCAACTGTGGACATGTCTGACAATGTGATTGGAATTTGCTGCAGGCGCGAAAATAGTGGCACACGCCGGTAACGGGCCACAGGTCGTGCAGGGTCCACACCACGGGCTTGCCGCTGGCGAGGATAGCTCCTATCTGTCGCACCGACAACATGCCTTGGTTCACCCAATGAAGATGTATGATATCGGCCTCGCGAAACTCCGGCAGCGACACGATGTCCACGCCCATAGAGGCTATGTCGACATCCCACAGTCCCTTGCGCGAGAAGCCATTGGCCACGAACACGCACAGACGCTCCCAAAGGAACGACAAACGCAAACGCCAATGGCGGGGATAGGCTGAAGTGGTGACGCTGGTGCTCTGCTTCTCGCCCACCAGCAGGCGTGCCTTGACGCCATGAGCGGTGAGGGCTGCCGTCAGCCGTCGTGCCGCAATGGCGGCTCCACCCGCACATTCCGAAGTGTTTATAAGCAGTACTCGCATTATATGGATTAGGGTATAGCTATTGATGATTTCCAGTGCAAAGGTACAACGAAAAACGCTTTTCTTGGTAAAAAAAAAGGAAAAATAGCCCTGCGCTAAGGAAAAAACACACGAAAGAGTAAAAAAAATTACGCATTAAACTTTAAACTATAAACTTTTATATACCTTTGCAACCGCATTGTGCCTGCCCAGATGGTGGAATTGGTAGACACGAGGGACTTAAAATCCCTTGGCCAGTGATGGCCGTACGGGTTCGATTCCCGTTCCGGGCACAGATATGAGATTCGACAACCGTTATAGCGCCAGCGATGAATTCCGGCGCGACGAACTTGTAGGGAAAATAGAGAAGTCACTTAAGAACCTCACGCTCGCCGAGCTTGAGGCTCTTTATTATCAGATATCGACTCAGACCTACACCAACGACGACCAATCTTAATCTATGCAACAATTCACGAAGTCTTTCTATACCAAGATAGCCTTGCTTGTCATAGGCCTGATGCTCGTATGCGGCATGGCCATGGTGCTGAATCACAAGGTAAGTGACAAAGCCGCCGGAGCGGAGCCCACAGAGGATACCAGTGCGTTTGTGACGCTGACCGATGTCGTGCCCGACGCTATCTTGGAAATACGTTATTTCGGTACATATAACTTCGTAGGCGCGCGCGTGGACGGCTATCTGGAACCCACCGCACTGCTCACACGGGCGGCAGCCGACAGCCTGCGGGCTGTGAGCGACGACGTGAAGGCACTGGGCTACCGTCTGAAGATCTACGACGCCTACCGTCCACAGCGGGCCGTAGACCATTTTATGCGTTGGGCTGCCGATATCCCTGACACGCTGATGAAGGCTTATTTCTATTCCGACCTGGACAAGAGCGTGCTCTTCGACCAAGAATATATATGTGCCAAGAGCGGTCACACACGAGGTTCTACCGTGGACCTCACGCTCTTCGACATGGCCACGGAGAAAGAGCTGGATATGGGTGGGACATTCGACTGGTTCGGTCCCGAGAGTCATCCCGATTTCTGCGGTAACCCCGAAACGGGTGAGTACACGGGCGACAACCACAAGAGCCCCGCAGGGCGTAGCATCACAGCCGAGCAGTTTGCCAACCGCATGATCCTGCGCAAGGCCATGCAACGTCATGGTTTCCTGCCCTTCAAGACCGAGTGGTGGCATTTCCTGCTGGACAACGAGCCTTTCCCCGATACATACTTCAATTTCCCTGTGCAACAGCTAAAGTGATTCCACGTTTAGCTTAAGTCTTGCAAATCTATCAACCAATCCATTAATTCAAACACACAAGATGAAGAACTACAAGATTTTGTTGCTTGCCGCCATCCTCTCATTCTGCGGCACAACGGCCATGCAGGCTCAGACAAAGTACTACAACACCCGCAACGAGATAGGCCTCACCATAGGTGGCGGTTCCAACTCCGAGTTGCTGAACATGTATACTGACATAGCCGAACTGCTGGCAACAGCAGCCGTGACGACAAGTATGACCGGCGGTGAATACACTGGCTACTACAGATACGGCAAGAAGAATTATATCCCCACCATCGGCATCGAATATTTCTACCACCTAAACAAGGTCGTAGGTCTGGGCGGTATCGCCACGTTCAATGGCATGTCTCGCGACATGTATGCCACCTGGGTAGACAACAAGACAGGCGATACCCGCGAAGACAAGACCGGTGAGGCAAGGCGCCAGAATATCAGCATCCTGCCTGCTGCCAAGTTCGACTGGCTGCGCCGCAAGAACATTGGCCTCTATTCTAAGCTCGCTGCCGGTGTGACTATCATGCATGAGAGCCAGCAGGACGATGCCGAGGGCGGTCTCGACTACAACGACACCGACGTGCTGTTCAACTTCCAACTCTCGCTCATCGGCTTCGAAGCCGGTTCCGAGAACTGGCGCGGCTTCGCCGAACTAGGCTTTGGCGAACAGGGTATTGCCCTGATTGGTGTGAAGTATAAGTTCTGATACTTTTTTTTCGCAAGCTCCGCTTGCTCGGAAGTTAGAGAATGGTTTTTAGGAGTTAAAGGAGTTAAAGGAGTTAAAGGAGTTAAAGGAGTTAAAGGAGTTAAAGACGATACCATCAAGAAAGACTTTTATCTTTATATTGGTCCCATTTATTAATGAATGCTATTTGCAAGTCATTCGTCTTTAACTTCTTTCGCTCGGCGCTTGCGACGCTTGACACTTCAAGAAGTTCTTTAACTCCATTAAGAATAAGCCCCTAAACTTTCACGAGGAAGTTTAGGGGCTTATTGTTTTGTAATGCTATGGCTTAGAATGAGTCCTCGGTGAGGATACGTTCAAGGTCCTCGGCTGAAATACGCAGGCTTAGGTTCCCACGGAAGGCCGTAGAGATGGAACCTGTCTCCTCGCTGACAACGATGGCCAGTGCATCCGTTTCCTGCGAAATGCCCATGGCGGCACGATGGCGCAGGCCCAATTCCTTAGGCATACTCATGTCATGTGTCACAGGCAGGATACAACCTGCAGCCTTGACGCGCTGGTTGGCTATGATCAAGGCACCGTCGTGCAAAGGCGAGTTCTTGAAGAAGATATTCTCAATCAGGCGCTGAGATATGCGTGCATCGATAAGCTCGCCCGAACGCATAAAATCGTTCAGAGGCAGTGACCGCTGTATTACGATGAGAGCCCCTACCCTCTGTTTCGACATAGAGAGGCATGCCATGACGATAGGGATGATATCCTCGCGGGTGTGCGTTGTCTTCTTCTCGCCGCTGAAGAACCGCACTATGGAACGCACACGCTGGTGCGTGCCTATTGAATAGAAGAACTTGCGAATCTCATCCTGAAACAGGATAAGCAGGGCTATGGCACCTACGCTGACGATGCGGTCGAGCAGGGTGCCCAACAGGCGCATCTCCAGCACCTGTGAGATAAACAACCAGAAGACGACAAAGATGAGCACGCCGAAGAAGATGTTCAGCGAGCGCGACTCCTTCATCAGCCGGTAGCAGTAGTAAAGGATAACGGCTACCAGAAGGATGTCGATGATATCTTTAAAGCCTATTGAGAAAAACACGATTAATAATTTAAAGATTTATCGGGATAACGTGATAACGAAATAACGGGATAACGGGATATCGTGATAACGTGATAACGGGATAACGAGATAACGAGATAACGATTAACAATTAACAATTAACAATTAACAATTAACGATTAACCACCCTCCAGGGGGGTGAGTCTATCCACTATCCTCACCGCCTCCACGGCTTCTTTGACGTCGTGAACCCGCAGGATATGGACGCCAGCCTGAAGGGCAACGGTATTGAGCACTGAGGTGCCGTTGAGCGATGCCTCGGGTGATGTGCCGAGCAGGCGGTAGATCATGGACTTGCGTGAGATGCCCACGAGGAAGGGAGTCTGGGAGAACAGCGCCACCAGGCGGGGCAGGGCTGACATCAGGGCGTAGTTCTCGTCGATGGTCTTACCGAAGCCGAAGCCTGGGTCGAGGATTACGTCGGCCACGCCAGCCGCGTAAAACTCCTCGAGACGCTGAGCGAAGAACTGAGCCACTCGAACATCCACGGGTTTGCCGGAGGCTGCATCGTCCCCTGCTGTCGCTACATTAGGGGCATCAGCTCCGCCAGCTGCAGCCGCAGGATTATGCGTGAGAACATAAGGCACACGCAGATCTGCCACGGCGCTCAGCATATCGGGGTCAGCACAGCCGCTGACATCATTGATGATGTCCACGCCGAAATCCCGAACCACACGGCGTACCACCGATGCGCGAAAGGTATCGACGCTGACGATGGCATCGGGCAGGGCCTTGCGCAACGGACTGAGAGCTGCTGACAGGCGCGCCAGCTCAGCCTCCTCGTCGGCCGGTTGGGCATCGGGACGTGTGCTTACAGCCCCGACGTCGAGTATCGTGGCCCCTTCGGCCAGCATCCGACGAGCCCGCTCCACCAAAGCGTCGCCGCCCCCATCTACCGGTGTGCGGCTCCCTGCGAAGAAGGAGTCGGGCGTAGCATTGAGTATGCCCATAACGATTGGGCGCTCCAAAGTGAGCAGTCGGCCGCGAAGGCTCAACGAGGTTTGCATGCTTGCAGATTATTCAGTTTGACGCTTGTCAGCGCCACAAAGGTAACAAGTTTTTTTTGTTTCTACTCATTTTTTTTGCTAGATTTGCAGTTTATATGTATTTTTGTGGCCAAATTGTAACCAATAGCTACAAAGGAATGGTGCAAAGGCTACTCTTCTTAGGCATTATAATAATGTTTGCGCTCGCACCCGCGCAAGCTAAACGCAAGGCTACCACAGTGCGCCTCGAGACCACTGCAGGCGTGATACGTGTGGAGCTGAGCGATGAAACGCCTCGCCACCGCGACAATTTCATCAAGCTCTGTCGCGAGGGCTACTACAACGGCACCTTGTTTCACCGTGTCATCAAGGATTTCATGATTCAAGGCGGGTCATGCGACGCCCGCGTAACCACCGTGGGCGACTCCATCGTCTCCCCCACGCGCGACAAGGTGCTGGGCGACTGCGACCCCGGCTACACCATTCCTGCCGAATTTAACCTGCCGTGGCTCTTTCACGAGCGGGGCGCTCTGGCAGCAGCCCGCGAGAGCGACGATGTAAACCCAGAGATGCGCAGCTCCGGCTCGCAATTCTACATCGTCTACGGGCGTTCGTGGGGCGAGAGTTCGCTCGGCAAAGTTCGGGCCACCCTGCAGGAGAAAGGCATCGACATGGACCGCGAGATGTGGAACGCCTACCTCAGCAACGGCGGTTCGCCCCATCTCGACGGCACCTATACCGTGTTTGGCCACGTCATCGACGGCATGAAGGTAGTGAAACAGATTCAGGCCGTAGCCACCGATAAGCACGACCGTCCGTTGGAGGATGTGGTGCTGCTGAAGGCCATTGTGGAAAAGTAAAGTTTTTATAAGATACAAACATGAAATTATTAAGGACATTACCCTTTTGCGCTCTCGCGCTGGTAGCTATGCACGCGTGCATAGGCGACGAGCCCGCCAACGCTGAGTGCGACATCGAGAAATGCTGGATTCACCTCGACCAGCCCGAAACAGTGTTCTATCACGACTACGACACACTGGCCGGAGAGCCCATCACCGTAGACCGCCCCGACCAGAAGATAGTGCCTACGTCTGTCGACAGCATCGTGTTCAACACACGTTGGAATGCATCCGTAAGCCAGCCTGTACCACTATATATTGAGGTCACTCCAGGTGCCAAGCTCTTCCGTATGGAAGGAGGCAACGAAGTGCCGTTCACCAGCGGCACACCCGTGGACCTGCGTGCCACAGCCTATGGCGACTACAACGAGCAGCGTTTCATAGTTCGTTCCGAGGACGGCAAATGGAGCCGCACATATCGCATCAGCATCCAGGTGCCGCCCATGCCCTCGTACCCGCCCGAAGGCTTCGAGCTTAAGTTCGACGGCTTCGAACTCAACGATGCCGGACAGTACTACGTATGGACCGAGACGAACCCATTCCTCACCGATGTTCAATGGGCCAACGGAAACCCGGGCTTCCGCCTGAGCAAGAGCTCTGCCAAGCCCGATGAATATCCCACCGTGGCAGTGCCCGAAGGCGGTGTCGACGGCGGCCCCTACCTCAGACTCACCACCCGCGACACAGGCGGTTTCGGCCGTATGGTGAATATGCGTCTTGCCGCCGGCAACCATTTCATAGGCAGTTTCGACGTGGGACAGGCCCTCAACGGACAGTCGGGAGCCCTTGCCGCCACACGTTTCGGACAGCCCTTCGCCCACAAACCCGTCCGTCTGAAAGGCTACTACCGCTTCACCCGTGGTGCTTTCAAACAGGACCGCAACGGTAATCCCATGGACGAGGACGACGTATGCGACATCTACTGCGTGTTCTATCGCAACACCGATGCCAGCGGCAACCAGATACAGCTCGACGGTGCCAATGTGGTATCGAGCGAAGACATAGTAGGTATGGCTCGCCTCAACAGCAGCGACGTAGTCAACGGCAGCAGCGAATGGCTGCCCTTCGACCTGCCCGTCGTGTATAAAGAAGATGTCACCGAAGCCGATGTCAAGGAGTACCGTTATTCCATGACCATATGCTTCTCATCGAGCATCGACGGCGCCTACTTCCGCGGTGCCGTAGGTTCCGAGCTGTGCATCGACAATGTAACGCTCGAGTGTGAGTATTGATTGGAGTAAGTTTAAGAGTTAAGAGCAAAAGGTATATGAAACATTTTTCATTCTTCATTCTTCATCTTTCATTGTTCACTCTGCTCAGCGTAGCAGCATCGGCTCAGACCGAGGACAAATACGAGCTTTGGGGCCCCACCAGCACCAAGACTCAGAACGGAATAATCATCCGCGGCGGCTACGTCATCGGCGGCACCACGCCCATGCCCCTGCCCGCAGAGATCCGTAACATCAATGAATTCAGACCCCTCGGCGGCCTCTCCATAGGTACCGATGCCTATCATATGTTCTCGCGTCACTGGGGCTTGCAGCTTGGCTGGCACTTCTTCTTCGAAGGCTTCCACACAGGCGCCGACGTGAAGAACTACCGTATGGGCATTACCAAGGACGGCAACTACCTCGAAGGCAACTTCACAGGCACCGACATCACCGACACGAAGATGTTCGGAGCCACGGTGCCCCTTACCGCCACATACCGCATATCCCCCCGCTGGAACGTCAGCGCCGGTCCCTTCGTCTCGTTCCTCTTTGCCAAGACATTCGAGGGCGAGGTCTACGATGGCTACCTGCGCGAAGGTGACCCCACCGGACAGAAAGTAGAAATGACACGCGACAACCCTGCCACCTACGACTTCGCCGACAATATGCGTAATGCGTATTGGGGTATGCAGGTGGTGTTCGACTGGAAAGCAGCCAAGCACATCAATGTGTTCGGCGGCTTGGACTGGGCATTCAGCAGCATCTTCCCCGCCGACTTCAAGACGGTGGAATTCAAGATGTACCCCATCTATGCCAAAATAGGTCTGGCATATCGCTACTAAGTTAATTTTTTAACTCAAAATTCACTTGTTAAAGGAGTTAAGGAAGTTAAGGAAGTGTCAAGCGTCCCTTTGGGCCGAGCGAAAGGAGTTAAGGAGTTAAAGAAGTTCTTGAAGTGTCAAGCGTCCCGTTGGGCCGAGCGAAAGAAGTTAAGACGTCACCTTCAAGAATGGTTGTCTGCATAACTTCAGAGAACTCCAAATACCAACGCCTAGACATTCGTCTTTCGCTCGGCGCTTGCGACGCTTCTTCGAGCGTAGCGAGTCTGAAGAACTTCTCAGCGAGCAGAGCGAGCGGTAACTCCTTCCAAGGAAGCGGAGCTTTCAAAAGTTTAATTTAATACAACCACACTATGAAGAAATTATTCTTATCACTGGCCCTCGTTGCCATGTCTGCCCTGTCGGCTATGGCACAAAATCAGGTGAAGTATGTCTTCTACTTCATCGGCGATGGTATGGGCGTAAACCAAATCAACGTTACCGAGACTTATCTCGCTGCCCTGAAAGGCAAGATAGGCACAGAGCCCATTTGCATGTCCAGCTTGCCTGTCGTGGGTATGGTCAACACCTACTCCGCCACCAATGGCGTTACCGACTCAGCAGCCGGCGGCACAGCCCTGGCTTGCGGCAAGAAGACAAAGAATGGAGCCATCGGCGTGCTCAAGGACCTCGAAACGCCTTGCACCAGCATAGCCACATGGGCGCAGAAGGCCGGCAAGGCCGTAGGTGTAGCCACCACCGTAGCCATCACTCATGCTACGCCCGCTTCGTTCTACGGTCATCAGCGCGACCGCAATATGTACTACGAGATTGGTCAGGACCTCTGCAAGAGCGGCATTGACTTCTTCGCTGGAGCTGACTTCCACCGTCCCAACACCAAGGAGGGTGAGCCCTCTCTGCGCGAGCAGGCTAAGGCTGCCGGCTACACCATCCTCACCGGCGGCTACAAGGAGTACGAGAAGAAAGGTCGCAAGGCTGATAAGCTCATCCTCTTCCAGAGCGACTACCAGAACGACAAGCTCGGCAGCGACCATATCCCCTATGCCCTGGATCAGGACAAGAACGACCTCACGCTCGAGCAGATTGTGCGTGCCGGCATCAACTACCTGATGGGCAAGCAGAAGGACGGCTTCTTCTTCCAGATTGAAGGCGGCATGATCGACTACGCCTGCCACCGCAACGATATCGGCAACGCCATCAACGAGGTCCTCGACTTGGACAAGGCCGTCAAGGTAGCCTATGAGTTCTATCTCCAGCACCCCGACGAGACCATCATCGTAATCTCTGCCGACCACGAGACGGGCGGTCTTGTCATGGGCGACGGCCCCTACGAGCTGCGCACCGACCTGCTTAAGTACCAGCGCAAGAGCATCGATGAACTTAAGTGGATTCTTCGCGAGCAATACAAGAAAGCCCCCAAGAAGTTCACAATGGCTGCCGTCGACAAGCAGCTGCGCGACCTCATGGGCTTTGGCGCAGGCATCCGCCTCAACGACGACCAAAAGGGACGTTTGGAGAAGCGTTGGCAGGACATCGAGAAGGCCATTGCCGAAAACAATGCCACCGACAGCAAGCCTGTGCGTGACCGCATCAACGATTTCTGCGAAACCGTCAAGCACATCATCTCCGAGGTGGCACATATCAGTTGGGCAAGTGGCGGCCACTCCAACGGCTACGTTCCCATCTATGCCGTAGGTCCCGGCACCGAAGTCTTCCAAGGCCGTATCGATAACATCGAGATAGCTCCCGCCATGGCAAAGATTGCCGGCTACGAAGCAGAATAACAGATTATGACCTCACAAACAAAGGCAATATAATATAGGCGATAGCACAGAAGATGTTTTAGAAGACAACGAATTGTACGAATTAAACGAATTCTTTCTTGTCATATAGCCTATCTTTGAATAGCCACGATGCAGCGTAAATTCGATTAATTAATATAATTAGTTGTCAAAAAGAAGAAATATTCCAAGTGCTATATTGTTGCCCCAAAAAGCCCGCGGGAAGTTACCCGCGGGCTTTTTCTGTCTAATATCAATTAGGCTCAAATGGCACACCAACGCGCCGATTAACGACGCTTGGTGTTTTTGCCCTTCTGCTGTGTCAGATCAAGAACTCGGATGTTGCGGAGCTTGAGGCCTTCGCCGTGACCGCAGAAGCAGATGAGACCGTCCTTGTTGAAGAGGCCGGGATGGCTCTGGTGGTCCACGGTGTAAGGATTAGGCTTACCCTCCTCGGGCGCCATGTTGTGTCCCTGACAAGCCTCACGGATATTACCGTCGACGAGCACTTCGCCGTTCAGCGTCACGGTGATATGGTCACCCTCGGCACGAATCTCCTCGTAGTTCCACTCGCCCAGAGGCTTATGCTTGATGCGCTTGGCGGGGATGATACCATAGACCGAGCCATGCACCTGGTATTCGCGCAGACCCTGGTAGATGGGATCGTCGTGGTCGAGGATCTGTATCTCCATGCCCTCGTAGGCAGCGTCAACGCCTTCGCTGGTGCGGATACCTACGCCATTATTAATACCCGGTTTCACGAAGCAGAACTCGAAGCGGAACACGAAGTCGGAGTATTTCTTCGTGGTGTAGAGGTTACCCTCGGCGCCGTAGTGGGCACTGACGTAGATAGTGCCGTCGATAGGCATATAATCCGTCTTGTTGCCCTGCCATTTGTCGAGGTTTGTGCCGTCGAAGAGCAGTTCGAAGCCCGCCTTGGCCTCCTCGGCCGACAGCGTGGTCACGGTGGAAGGCTTGGCATTCGGGTCGTCGACCACCTTTGGCAGGATGGTGTTCACCTGGTCTACGGCATAGCCGGCGTCAGCATCCTCGGTGTGGCTCTTGAACACGTTCTGAGCCTTGATGAGCATCTCGCGGATATGGGCACCGCGCTGAAGCAGTTCGTTCTTCTCGATGAGGTCGGTCACAGCGTGTGCGGCAGCCAGGTCATTCTCCTTCACGTCCATATATTGTGCAGCAAGGTTCAGTGCCGGTTCATTGTTCAGGGCGGTAAGAGCTGCGATGTAGCTGTTGGCAACGCCTGCCGACGGCTTCTGATCAAGGGCACGCTTATAGAGCTGATATTTCTGGAGACTGGCCCAGTTGGCACCCTTCGTCAGCGCCAATGCGCGGTTGAGCATGGCATCGCGGTTGCCGGCATCGTAGGCTGCAAGCTTCAGCAGCGGCTCTACGGCTGCGGCATTCTCCACCTTCAGCAGAGCGCTGCGGGCGTCCACCTTCTCTGAGGCAGCTTCGACGATAGCGTTTATGTCGTCGGCATTGCCTCGTTGTGCCAACAGATTATAATATAGGTTAGGATAGCTGCGGAAACGGCCGAGCAGGTCGCCGAACTTATCCTCCGTCACTATGGCAGCAAGGCTCTTAGCAGCTACGGCATGCAGGTTATCCTTGCCAATGAGGGCGGTGAGGGGTTCGTAGGCGCCGGTGATATGACGTGTGCCGGCCAGCTCCACCAAGTCGGGACTGGCACCTACGCCTTTAAGTTTGAGGGCTTCGAGCACACCGCCGGCGATATCACCGTTGAAAGTGGTCAGGGCAGACTTGGCAGCTGCAGAGTGTGTGCCACCGAGCTGACCTATCAGAGCCTTCAGGGCTGCATCGCCACCTATACGGCCTGCTGCCTCAATGGCGGCATTTGCCAACTGGTCGTTGCCTGCACCTACAGCGCTGAGCACTATGCCGGCATGCTCGGTGTCGTGGCGGTTGCCTATCCAACTCAGCACGTCAACCTTGGCGTCATTAGCCAGCTTGGGGTAAGCCTTCAGCACCAGCGATGAGAAGCCGGCCACGTCGCTGCCTATCTCAAGGGCGGTATTGCGCAGCTGACGGTCGTCGCTCTTAAGGGCGTTTGCCAACAGTTTGGCCTGCTTGGCTTCGGGCGTAGCGGCCACCTTATCGCGCAGCTGTGCTATCTCGCGTGAGTTGTAAGCCACATACACGAGGTTCTCCTTGGCATGCTGCACCTCCACGCTGCCCGGGGTGAGCTTGTTGATCTGGTCGCGCAGGAAGATCTTATTGCCCTCGTCGGTACACTTGGCGAGAGCGGCCTCAAGGCCTTTCTTCACGGCAGCGCACTGGGCCTCACGTCCTTTCACGGTGACATAGCTCGTGAGGCCGTCGATGGCATATTCAAACTTAGCGTTCTTGCCCTGACCTGAGGGATAGAGCATAGCAGCCAGCGATTCTACGCCTTCGGCACCTGTGCCTGCTATCTCGCTCATCACCTGTTCCAGCGCTTCAAGGTTTTGCGCCGGCAACTGTGCCAGACCATCGGCTATGATAGTCGAAGCCACACGGTTGCGGCTGTCCTGGGCATAAAGAAGCCCAAAAGGCCTCTCCCCCTGCCCCTCACCTGTTAGGGAGGGGAGATAGAGGGTCGGAGGAAGAAGGAAAAATAATGATAATAGAAGTCTGACTCCCAGCCTCACTCCTCCATTAGGAGAGGGGAGCAAATTCTTATTTCTTCTTTTGATGGATAATGTATTCATAACTATAGTGTTTTTTAATATGTATAATGAAGGAGGCATTGGATAGACCTCCCCTCCCTAAGAAGAGGAGGGGTCGGGGGAGGGGCACTATATCTTCCACTCCCCTCGCATAGGCTGGTCCACGAGAGCGTTGGCGGCATCGTCGCCTATGAACAGCTGTGTCTTCGGGTCGAAGTTGAGCACCCGGCGGCCGAGACGTAGGCCTACGGCACCCATGTTCACCAGCGTGCAGCTGTGATGACCATTGTCCTCGTTGAGGGCAAACTTCTGGCGAGTACGAACACACTCGAGGAAATCGGTGCGCTGCGGCTCGGGATCAGGCAGCTCGTTGAGCTTGTTCCACACGTCGGGGATAGTGCACTCGAAGCCTTTGTACACCTTGCCCTTAGGCCCTTCGATATAAGCCAGCTTGCCCTGGCTCTCGTAGCCTTCGCCCTCGAGCACTATCTGGCAACCGTCGGCATAGGTATATGTTATCTTATGCCAGATGCCCACGGCATCGTAGTGCTGCTGCGGAGCGTCTATCTCCACCTTCACGGGGAACTCGTTGTCCTTGCCCAGCATATACTGCACGGGGTCGAGGTAGTGCTGGCCCATATCTGTCAGGCCGCCGCCGTCGTAGTCCCAGTAGCCGCGGAAGGTCTGGTGTGTGCGATGCACATTATAAGGCTTGAAGGGTGCCGGGCCCAACCACATATCATAGTTCAGCTCAGCAGGTACGGGTTCGGGCGTGAGGTTGTCCTTGCCTACCCAGAAGAATTTCCATGCGAAGCCCGTGGCGCCGGATACCGTCACCTTCAGCGGCCATCCGAGCAATCCGCTCTGGATAAGCTTCTTAAGCGGCTTCACCGGAGTGCCCAAGCCATAGAATGTATCTGTGAAACGGAACCACGTATTCAGACGGAGGATACGACCATAACGCTCTACGGCGGCTTTCACGGCCTTGCCCTCGCCGATAGTGCGTGTCATAGGTTTCTCCAGCCAGATATCCTTGCCGGCCTTGGCGGCTTCTACGGCCATCAGTCCGTGCCAGTGAGGGGGCGTGGCGATATGGATGATATCGGCACCTGAGTTGTGGATCAGCTCGCGCCAGTCGTCATAGGCCTTCACGTCGATCTTAAGCTGCGACTTGGCAGCATCTACGGCACTCTGCAGGTGCTTCTTGTCTACGTCGCACACTGCCAGCAGGCGGTAGGCGTCTGAGTTGGAGAAATGGCTGGATGAGCGTCCAATGCCGCCCACGCCGATAACGGCTTTGGTCAGTTGGTCACTTGGAGCTATGAAGCCCTTGCCCAACACCTTTCTCGGCACGATAGTGAACAGTCCGGCTGCTCCCATCGTCTGTAGGAAATGTCTTCTATCCATAGGGAATTGATATGTTTAAGAAGTTAAGGAAGATTATTTTTCACATTTTTGCGCCTAAAGTTACGACAAGAATCGATTCGTTGAACCTTTTAGCCCTATTTTTTTAGACTCTTTCACATTTCAGGGCACTTTTCACGTTAACAAGATAACAGGTTTTCTCACACTAATAACCATAGACAATAATACAGGAGATGGCACAGAAGATGTTTTATAAGACAACGAATTTTACGAATTAAACGAATTCTTTCTTGTCCTATAGCCCTATCTTGCATAGCCACGATGCTGCGTAAATTCGTTTAATTTGTATAATTAGTTGTTTCAACTTTCGCAAGTGGTAATGAACCCTCTTCTATTACTTTTTTCAACGCAGAGGCGCAGATCCGCGAAGTTTTTTTTGAGGTTTTGGAGTTCATTGCAGTGGACACTGTCGTGTGAGTTCGCGGATAATCACAGCGCTTCGCGAGGCTGTGATTATGGAGTGCGCAGAGGCCATCCGGCGGGGAACTTCTCTGCGAGCTCTGGAGAGCACGAAGCTTGGCGCTTGCGCCTTTCGTGCGACCCTGCGGCCTCACCGAAGGTCAATGGCTATGCCTTTGCGTCCTCTCATTATCTCCAGAGCCTCTGCGCCTCAGCGCCTCTGCGTTGAAGATAAAGAATAGAGGAAAACAATGCGCAAGAATTAGGTCCAACAATAACCATAAATATTTTGCCAATAATATAGGAGATGGCACAGAAGATATTTTAGAAAACAACGAATTTTGCGAATTAAACGAATTCTTTCTTGTCCTATAGCCCTATCTTGCATAGCCACGATGAAGTGTAAATTCGATTAATTCGTATAATTCTTCAGACTCGCTTTGCTCGAAGAAGCATCCTTCGCCCGAGCGCGTTTCAATAAGACATTTTCGTGACTTTCGATGTAGAAATTCTAATTCGTCTAATTCGTATAATTAGTTGTCAAAAAAGAAGAATGTGCCATCTGCTATATTACGCCCAATATTTTTTGTTATTGTTGAATGAAATTGTTGTTTATTGTTGCCTATTGTTATCCGGCAAGGGATAAATATTGCCTTTACCCTATAGGTAGGGTATTCAAGGGCTTATTGTATATAGTTTCCAAAAAAAATCGTTTAATTCGTGTAATTCGTTGTTCAGAAGCAAATAATTGCCCATTTATTTGGTCACGTCAGATATTATTGCGTAATTTGCGCTGCACAAGATACACATCTAATTATATAAAGAGTGCTGATTGGGCAGCAGAGCCATCGGATCACGCCATCTGGTGATGCTCGCGAAAACAAGCGGGGGAACCTGCGAAGAGAGAGATAGAATAAGAATTATTAACGATTTAAGGTTTATTAACATACATTTTTGTTCTCATAACGATATTCTTTGTACTTTTGCAGCGACTACTAAGCACTTATTATGCCCACTCGGGTAGGCTGTGCTGGCAGCATAATCTTACAAACGATTAATAACAAACAATTTAAAGTATAAAACTATGAAGAAATTACTACTTTCACTCGTAGCGCTATTAGGCGTTATGAACGCTAATGCGCAAGTAGAAGAAACGGATCGTACTGGGTATCCTGATGTTATTTATGCACAACCTCTGACTGTCTTAAAAGGTACAGAAAGTGCTAAGCTCCAGATCAACATCAAGAGCCACACGAATTTCCAGTCTGTTCAGTTTGACCTTGTCCTCCCGGACGGAGCAAGTATAGTTGACTTGGACGGAATAGAGAAGAGTCGCAAGAGCTATTCTCCAGGACACCAAGGCAGTGAGGTATATGAGTATAATGATGCAGGTACAGTTATTGCAACCGCTACTTGTGATTATGGTTTTACGGCTGGAGACGATGTCTTTAGCTATATCACCATAAATGTAGCAAATCTTGAAGCTGGCGAATATCCTATTATAGTAAAGAATGCTACAATTTCTGGTTTTATTACAGCTGAAGGTGTATCAACGGCTGAAAAAGACGCTTTTATCGCAGATGAGATTACTACAATATTAACAGTTGTAGATGGAGTTGTTCTCGATGAGAATTCAACGACAGCTCCTGTGGCTGTAGCAAACACAAAAGTGACAGTAAAGCGCACAATTAATGCTGGTGAATGGGGCACAATTTGCTTGCCATTCGATATGACTGAGGCTCAAGTGCAAGCAGCTTTCGGTGAAGGAGCACAGTTGGCAGATTTTAATGGAACTGAAATAACTAGGGATGGTGATGAATTAGTTAAGGCAATAACTGTAAATTTTGTCTCAGCATCAAGTATACAGGCCAACCATCCCTATTTGATTAAAGCTACGAAAGATGTAACTCATGACGAGGGCTTTAAAGTTGAAAATGTAACGATAACACCTTCTACGTCGCTAATAGTTGAAAGTGATTATAACGAGGAAGAAGATGAATATACGAGTTTCTTCTATGGAGTTTATATTCCAACGACTTTAACGAAGCTAAAGTTCATGTTCTTAAGCGGGAACAATTTCTACTACGCCAAAGCTAATACAACACAGGTGAAAGGCTTCCGAGGTTATTTTGAGTTCCCTGCATTGGTAAATACAAAATATAGAACTATAACTTCTGCAGGTGTCAAGATGCAAGTTAACGTTGATGGTGAACCAACTCGTGTTAATGACCTTCAAATAGCAAACACCAATGAAGGTGTGTTCACAATTGACGGCAAGAAGTTGAATAGCGATGTAACAAAGTTACCAAAGGGTGTTTATATCATCGATGGTAAGAAGGTTGCTATTAAGTAAGTAATCGCAAATTAATTGTCTAACCATTAAAACGAAATAAGCATTATGAAAAAGCTATATATTCAACCCCAGACAGATGTTTGCGAAATGCAACCCGTTCAGATGATTGCCGCAAGCACTGGTGTTACAGGTAGTGTTGACGGAGGTGATGGCCCCGGCTATGGTGGTGTTGACGATGGCACCCACGATCCCGGCGTCAAAGGCAACTCATGGGGCGACATCTGGGATTAATTCAGATTTAAACCATTCCATAATATTACGGGCATCCTCATCACGAGGGTGCCCGTTTTCGTGGCCTACCCCCAACCCCTTCCTCAAGGAAGGGGAGTCGGCAAGAGGAAGTGGCGATGTATCTTGAACACGGATGACTCGGATTACTCCGCCATCGTCAGCAAGCTCAGGTGAAATCAAGTATGCAACAGGCTATCAAAGAGCTTCGTGCAGGGAATGTCAAGCATGATGCTCGCAACTTGTTCCTATGACGGATGTATATTATGGCTGTTACGTTTAATTATCTGCCACGGTCACACAGGGCGGCGTGAGGCTGCCAACCTCAACACTCCGCATCACTAACGGTCCCTCAGCCCGCTTCAGCAGCGGCTTTCGGGATGTCGGAGTGTTTGGTGCGTTTTAAAATAAATATGAGGACTGAAAACAATAGCCAAGAAGAAGCTCGAAAACAATCGGCAACAATAAACAACAATCTCATTCAACAATAACAAATAATATTTCTGCTTATTGTTGGACCTAATTCTTGCGCATTCTTGCGCATTGTTTTCCTCTATTCTTTTTCTTCAACGCAGAGGCGCTGAGGCGCAGAGGCTCTGGAGATAATAAGAGGACGCAAAGGCTTAGCCATTGACGCTCTCGCGTGAGGCCGCAGGGGCGCACGAAAGGCGCAAGCGCCAAGCTTCGTGCTCTTCAGAGCTCGCAGAGAATTTCTCCGCCGGATGCCTCTGCGCACTCCATAATCACAGCCTCGCGAAGCGCTGTGATTATCCGAGAACTCACACGAAAGTGTCAATTGCAATGAACTCCAAAACCTCAAAAAAAACTTCGCGGCTCTGCGCCTCTGCGTTGAAAAAAGTAATAGAAGAGGTAAGAGGTAAGAATTAAGAATTAAGAGGTAAGAGGTAAGAGAAGCCCCCTGTAATCCCCCGGTGGGGGATGAAGGGTGAGGGGACGATAACCTTGACGTTGACAAGCCAGAGGATGATAACTATACTTGATGGTATCGTCTTTCGCTCGGCGCTTGCGACGCTTGACCCTTCAAGAACTCCCTTAACTCCTTTAACTCCCTAACTAGAAAGGGGCTGCGCTGTGTGAAGCGCGGCCCTTTCTGTTGAATTAGCTGACAACCAGCTTTAATCTTTAATCCTTAATCCTTTTCAATCTTTTCCGAGAATGATATTCACGAGTGCTGTGACATCAGCGATGGTTACTCCGCCGTCGCCATTGACATCAGCCACTCCATTCTCGGGAGCCGGGTTCTTGCCGAGGATGATGTTGACAAGGGCGGTGACGTCGGCGATAGTCACTACACCGTCGCCATTTACATCGCCCTGCTCGATGATGGTCGGGATCTGACTCCAGGGCATTGTCTCGGCATAGGTGGCTTTGGTGCCGGCAGGCACGTAGAGGACTACGTCGGTAAGGTCGGTGTTGTTGAACACGGAGTAGGCTCCCGTAGTCGCATTAACGGGGATATCCTCCTTCCATCCTACCCTGATGGTCTTCAGGCTGGGCATATTGTAGAACGCCCTGTCTCCAATCGCCGTGACAGAGGTTGGGATAACGACTTCCTCTACCGCACTACCCATGAACGAATATCCTCTGATGCCCTCTACGGCAAATGTGCCTTCGCTCGTGGTGACGCTTTCGGGAATAGCGAGCGCAGTGCTCTCGTTGTCGAGAAGTCCGCCAAAGTTAACAGGACCATCATTTAGTGTTGCATGAACGTAGATACGTCCTTCGCTGTCATAGAAACCGTTTCTATGACTCCTGTAGAAGTACCACCAAGGGTTGGTTAGAGTTGATGACCTGTATCTGGCCTCGCACCCTTCTGGCACGATGAGAGCAGCACCTAAGGTATTGTTGGAGAAGGGGTTGGCACCCGGGTTACTGTTCTGGTTGAAGTCCGTTGCTGGTGGCGTAGCTGATTTCACCACGAACATTGCCGGGTTAGAATAAGCCCAAAACGCCTTAGCCTTGATCTTCTGAATGGTGGATGGTATGATGACACGCTGCGTGTTGGAAAAGTCTCTTGACTCGTAGAAGATATTCTCGGTGATGATGGTTACGGGGAACTTCATGTGCCCATAGCCCACGGTATCGGCGATGACCAGGTCTTGCCTATTTACGAGTTCAGCGCTGTCGTAGCCCACCACCTCAGCATGATCGGGCTGTCCTTCGGTATTGAAGTAGCAGCGGTAGCGGAAGGCCTCCACTGTGAAGTCTCCTTCAATGAGGATAGGTTTCCACACTCCGTCGGCATAGCGGAGGGGGTTCCAGCCCTTGTTGTAAATGGCTATGGTCTGATCGTTGGTGCAAGCGTTCTCGTCGCCATTGTCCTCGTCAATAAGATATAACGTACCTGATGTTGTTGTAGGCAGGGTGGCGATGAAGGCGTCGAGGTTGGTGCCCGAGAGCTTGTTCTGCTGACAATGTATTTCGCGCAAGACACTGCAGTCGGTAACATTGAGACTGGTCAGCTGGTTGTTGCTGCAATCGATGCTCGTCAGCCTGCTACAGCCTTTGCAATTCATCTCAGAGAGGTGCAGACCGCTCGCGTTGAGCTGCGTCAGTTGTCGGCAGAAATCGCAACTGAGATATCGCAGTGCGGTGCAGGAGGAGATATCCAGCGATGTAAAATTACCGTTGAGGCAATACAATGCCTCCAAGGCTGTGGTGCCCTCCAGGTTTAAGGACGTCAGCTCGTTATGCGAGCACTCGAGGATTTTCAGGTCTGCAAACCCCGACACGTCGAGCGCCGTCAAGCTGTTGTATGAACACACCAAGCTCTTCAGCGCTGTGCAATCAGAGAGGTCGAGCGAAGTCAGTTTTCCGCTGGTGCAGTTCAGTTCTTCCAGCCTGCTGCATCCGGAGAGATTGAGTGACGTCAGGTATTTGGCTGGACCATGAGCGCCGCAACTTAGTTTAAGCAGTTCCGGACACATGGACACGTCAAGCTCTGTAATTAAGTTCCACGCGCAATTCAGTTCGGTGAGCCTTGTGTTGTGCGACACGTCGAGCCCGGCAAGCCTGTTGCCGTAAAGGTTAAGCGTCTGCAGCTTAGTCTGATTGGATACGTCGACAGACATGAGACCTGTGGCGCTCAAATCCAGGTTGACCAGTTCCTTCAGCGATGAGATGTCGATGGACTCATAGTTGTTTGACCCGCCGTAGAGAGTAATTAAGGAGGTGAAATAGTTGACACCCGTGCTGTTGGAAATGCGCCTATCGCGAATATCCATCTCTGTCACCAACGAGCGCTCGTAGCGCGAGAGGTAGCCGTCGGGCTCGTGGCTGTCATAACGCAAAGAAACAACATCGCGGAAATTATTGTCGGGGAAATACGTGCTATTGATGGGCAAGCCCGCGCCAGTGATATGAACCCATTCGGTGGTGGCCAGCCCGTGGTTGGCATAGGCTAAGCCGCTGGGGTGCTGAATAGCTGCACCTTGGACCATGTTCAAGCCGTCTAAAGCTTGCATGGCCATGGTGCTGCCCTTGACGATGAGCGAAGCGTTGGCATCCAAGAACCCTACCGCTCCGTAATATTCATTCTTCGACTGTCCTGGAGTACCGACAATGCCTGCACCGCTGGTTCCCTCGCAAATCAGCTCCACGCCTTCAGCTACCAACAATGAAGAACTAGCATTGTGCAGAAAAACGCCCTCTGTGCCCTTGATGTAGAGCGAGCCGTCGCCTTGGACGACAATGCCTTGACCTGTGGTCTGCAGACCATAGTTGTCAGTACTCTCAATCTCGCAGATACCGTTCACTATAAGGTATAGTGGTGTAGTAGAGGTGCTATTGCTATACTTAAGACCGATATCCGAAGTGTGTACAACTGAGTTGTTGAGGATGAGAGCAGGATATTCATTGACCCCCACTCTAACAGTGGAAGCCGTCATTCCATATTGGCGTAGAACATCTCTAGTTGCAATCTCTCCGCCAATCATCAGCGTTGCGGCAGCTTGTGTGGCTCCTGAGATGATGGCAAGTAGGAGGAGCAAGAAAACTTTTCTTTTCATGATGTGTTTATATTTGAAACTTGAGTTATTGTGTTGTATCCAATACCACAATCAGTCATCCACGAGGCAAAGATGCGCATTATTTCCGTAACAGCAAAAGAAATTGATAAGAAATTGTAACCCAATGCCCTGCAAAGGTTTATTATGAACCGCATTGCACATATTTGCTCGGATTCATAACCCTCAGGCCTATAAAATGATAAACTTTCGTAAGCTCTACTTGCTTGTTTGAGGGGGGGAGTTAAAGAAGTTAAAGAAGTTACCGCTCGCTCTGCTCGCTGAGGAGTTAAGACGATACCATCAAGACGAGTTCTATCCTCAAGCTCGTTTGGAGTCTCGAAGTGGAAGCTATTTGCAAGACATTCGTCTTTAACTCCTTTAACTCCTTTAACTCCTTTAACTTCCATAACATGCGAAACATGAGTAAAAAACACCTTTTTTAGGCCATAATTCTTTGTCGGATGACAACAAACAACTACCTTTGCAAACAAAAAAGGAGCGTTTTAGCTTAGTCAGATGAAGATATTTGCAGTAGGAATGAATTACCTGGAGCACAATAAAGAGCTCCATAATTCGTTATATATACAGGAGGAGCCGGTCATCTTCACGAAGGCCGACTCGGCTTTGCTCACGCGCGGGCGCCCGTTCTTTATTCCTGATTTCACACAGCGGTGCGACTACGAGACGGAACTGGTGGTGCGAATCTGCCGCTTGGGGCGTTCAATACCTCAGCGCTTCGCTCATCGCTACTACGACGCCGTGACCGTGGGTATCGACTTCACGGCACGTGATGTGCAAGAACGGCTGCGGGCCAAAGGGCTGCCCTGGGAGATATGCAAGGGCTTCGACGGCTCGGCGACCATAGGACGCTTCGTGGCGAAGGAAAGTCTGGGCAAGGACATCCAGGACCTCAGCTTCCACCTCAACATCAACGGCACTACGGTGCAGAGCGGTCATACGGCCGACATGATTCACACGGTGGATGAGATAGTGAGCTACGTGAGCCGTTTCTTCACGCTGAAGACAGGCGACCTTATCTTCACAGGCACGCCTGCAGGCGTAGGACCAGTGCACATCGACGACCATCTGGAAGGGTGGTTGGAAGAGGATAAGGTGCTGGAGTTCAATGTGAAGTAAAGGTATGAGAAGTTAAAGAAGTTAAGGGAGTTAAAGGAGTTAAAGGAGTTAAAGGAGTTCTTGAAGTGTCAAGCGTCACAAGCGCCGAGCGAAAGAAGTTAAAGACAATAGTTCTGCTTGCAGATATTTATGGAAATAAAAAAAGTTATAAGATTTACAGATGATGGTTATCTATGCTGTTCCAAAACGAATAGCACAGGTATCGTCTTTAACTTCTTTAACTCCCTTAAAATCTTATTCTTTTTCATTCCCTTATTTGCCCATGCCCAGGAATTCACACGGCTCAACTGGCAGGAGTTGTGCGTGGACAGCCTGTTGCCCGTGTATACTGAAGTGGTGCCGCTGGAAACCGACTATCGTTACTACGACTATAATGTCAGACTACGCTTCCCTGAATGGGGACCGTTGACACCTGCCGAGCTTAAGCTGGCACAGCGCTACAGCGACCAGATAGGCGACACGCTCGATATCCACTCGTTTGTAGCCGTCAGTCGCGGCGAAGGCCTCATCGACATAGCCTTCGTGCCGATAGTGCACGATGGAGCCGGCTTCAAGAAAGTGCTCAGCGGCAAGATAGAGATTGTGGCAAATCCCAACCGGAATGTCAGGAATGCCCGGAATATCCGGAAAAACCTCAGCCGCCTCTCCACCCGAGCCACAGCCAGCGAGCGCTATGCCTCGCAGAGCGTACTCGCCGAAGGACGATGGGCTAAGATAAGCATCAAGGAGGACGGCCTCTACCGATTGACGAATAGTCAGATACGTTCACTGGGCTTCACTAACCCACAGAACATCCGGGTATACGGCTACGGAGGACACCGACAAGCAGAAGCCATAGATGCCGACAACGACTGGGACGACCTGGAGCCTGTGGCCCTGATGCCCACCAGCGACGGCTACGTGTTCCACGCCAACGGTCTAGTGACATGGCGCAAAGGCACTCACGTGCAGAACAACTACGCCCGCGATGCCTATTACTTCGTCACAGAAGCAGCAGAGCCCGTTACTGCGATAGCTACTGAAGACAACAGAACCAGCATCACAGAAGATGCCTCTACCCTACCCCAGACGAGCACGTTCACAGCCTATGCCACCTTAGACCCACAGGAATTCGCATGGTACCAAGGCGGCAGTCAGCTCTTCGAGGCCTACGACTATGCCAACGGTTCCCAGCGCAGCTATTCACTGCAGTTGCCCACATACGTTGAAGCCGGCAGCAAGTGTTCGCTATTCATCAACTTCACCGCTGCCGCCGCCTCCGAGACAACAGTCAGACCTACCTTCAACGGCAACCAGCTGCAGCAGTTCACGGTGTCGTCGTTGGGCGAGTACTGTTTTGCAATGCCCGCTACACGAAACTACAGCAACCTCGCCACTCCTACCGACAACAACACCATAACCATAAGCACAACCACCGGCCACAGTGCACGCCTCAATTATTTTGAGCTGACATACTCCGGTGCAATGCGGATTGATGCGCAGAAGCCACAGATACAATTCTCTTACATGCCTCTGTCTTCGGGCGAAGCTTTCTGCATAGAGTATGCCGAAGGGCAGGCGCCACAGCTTTGGCAGCTTGCCGAACCGGGGCAACCAGCCGTCGCCCTTACAGGTGAGAAGACTGCCGTCGACGGCAAGAATGTGTTCCGCGTTGTGGTAAAAGGCGACGGCAATGAGCACCGCTACATAGCCTTCGACGCCAATGTGGTAAGCTCTCTGCCTCAGGTGACAACAGCCGGCAAGGTGGAGAACCAGAACCTGCATGCCACCGAACCTCAGGACATGGTGATAATAACCCCGGCAAGCGGTATCTTCGACAGCCAGGCCGAACGGTTGGCTGAAGCACATCGTAAGGCCGAAGGTCTGCGTGTGAAGGTAGTGAGAGCCGACCAGGTATATAATGAGTTCTCAAGCGGAACGCCCGACGCCACGGCTTACCGCCGCTATATGAAAATGCTCTACGACCGCTCTGCCGACTCACCCGCCGACCAGCCTCGCTTCCTGCTGCTCTTCGGCGATGCAGCTTGGGACAACCGCATGATCACCAGCACATGGATAAACCATAAGCCCGAGAACTTCCTACTCTGCTACGAGAGCACCAACTCGTGGCACGACGTGAACAGCTACGTCATGGAGGACTACTTCGGTCTGCTTGACGACGGCGAAGGCGTCAGCCTCACCAACGAGAAGGTAGACCTCGGCATCGGGCGTTTCCCTGTGCGCTCCGTAACCGAGGCAAAGGTTCTTGTAGACAAGTCGATAGCACATATCAATGCCAGCCAGGCCGGTGCCTGGAAGAACACGGTGCTCTTCCTGGGCGACGACGGCGACAACAACCAACACCTATGGATGGCTGACTCCGTGGCTAACAAGACGGCACGCAAATATCCCGAACTGGAAGTGCGCAAGCTGATGTGGGACGCCTACCAACGTCAGACATCAAGCACAGGCAACAGCTACCCCGAAGTGAAGCAGATCATCAACCGCCAGATGGAAGAAGGAGCGCTGATGATGAACTACGTAGGTCATGCTGCCACTTACTGTCTGTCGCATGAGCAGACACTTCGCCTCGAGGACTTCGCCGCCTATTCCTCGCCACGCATGCCTCTGTGGATGACAGCAGCCTGCGACGTGATGCCCTTCGACACACAAAAAGAGAATATGGGCGAGACGGCCATGCTCAACCCCAACGGCTGTGCTGTGGCTTTCTACGGCACTGCCCGCACGGTATATGCTACTAAGAACTACGACCTCAACGTACAGTTCTGCGACGTTCTCTTCGGCAACGACGAAGAAGGACGTCCGGCTTGTGTGGGCGATGCAGTACGTCTGAGCAAGGCCCGCCTCGCAGGCAATGAATACGGCTACTATCAGAACAAACTGCACTATGCCCTGCTTGGCGATCCGGCTCTCCGCTTTGCCAGCCACGGCAATCGTGTGCACCTTGACAGCATTAATGGCGTGGCCGTGAATGCCCTGCCTGCCGACTATCATTTCCGTGCAGGCGACAAAGTGCGGTTGGCCGGTCACCTCGAGGATGCCCAGCAGCAGCTGATGAGCGGTTTCCACGGCGTCATCACCACACATCTCTACGACAGCCGTCGCCACGTTAAATGCTTCGACAACGACGACTCAGCCGATGCGCCCTATGAGTTCGACACATACGACCGCCTGCTCTACGACGGAGCCGACAGCATCAGCGCCGGACGCTTTGCCGTGACAATACTTATCCCCGTAGACATAAGCTACAGCGAGCAGGCCGGACGCCTCATCTTCCATGCCCTTTCAGCAGACCGCCTCACCGAAGCCAACGGCTACTGCGAAGACTTCATCGTAGGCGGAACAGTAGAAGGCCTCGACGACACCGAGGGGCCGAAGGTCATGGCATATATTGGCAACAAGGACTTCGAGGATGGCGGGCGTGTGCCTTCATCGCCATTCTTCATGGCCGACCTTGAGGACGAGAGCGGTATCAACTACTTCGGCAACGGCCTTGGCCACGACCTCGAACTTATCATCGACAACAACGCTGCTACAACCTATACCCTCAACGACTACTTCACAGGTTCGTTCGGTGACTATAGCCGCGGCAGCGTAGCTTTCCCAATACCCACGCTTACTGCCGGCGACCACGCCCTGACGTTCCGTGCCTGGGACCTCCTCGGCAATTCCTCCACTACGGCAGTCAACTTCACGGTTGACCCATCGATAAAGCCAAGCCTGCTATCGATAACCACTACGTCGAACCCGGCCACTACAGAAACTGCCTTCATCCTCACCTACGACCGTCCCGGTACGCCATGTACCTTTGCCATCGAGGTCTACGACTTCGCAGGTCGTATGCTTTGGAACAAGAGCATCAGCGGCATCAGTGCCACAGGTGTATATACCGTGCCTTGGAATCTGACCACCGGCAGCGGCTTCCCATTGGGCAGCGGAATCTACTTCTACCGTGCCCGCGTAAGCTGCGACGGCAAGCAGTCGGCATCGAAGAGCAAAAAGATTATTATCAACCGAAGACAATAAAAACGCACTTGCAAGCGTTATAAATAAGGAAGAAACAACTGCAATGAAACATCTATCACGATATCTACTTCTCATCACAGTCTTGATCGCAAGTGCGGCCTCGGCTCAGGATAAACGTAATATGTTTAACCCTGTCACTACGAGCGTCACGTCTATGTCCATAGCACCTGATGCCCGCGGAGGCGGTATGGGCGACGTAGGTGCTGCCACCGAGGCCGACGTCAACTCACAGTTCTGGAATCCCGCCAAGTATCCATTCTGCGTAGGCCGTGCAGGCGTAGCCATCAGCTACACGCCTTGGCTGCGTAAGATTGTTGATGATATCAATCTGGCCAACGCCTCAGCCTTCTATCGTATCGGCGACTACTCGGCCATCAGTGCTTCGCTGCGTTATTTCTCGCTCGGCGAGGTATCGCTTTGGGACAACGACTCGGGCTCCGCTGTTGAAGGCATGACAATCAACCCCTATGAGTTTGCCGTAGATGCAGCCTACTCTCGTATGCTCTCCGAGACATTCTCAATGGGCGTAGGCATGCGCTTCATCTTCTCAGACATCACTTACGACTACACATCTGAATCATCGCCAGGTAAGGCCTTCGCTGCCGACATAGCCATGTACTACAACAACTACATGATGCTTGGCAACCGCGAGTGCGGCATAGGCGTAGGTTTGAACATCAACAATATCGGTTCCAAGATAAGCTACGGCGGCGATGACAATGCCGAATTCATTCCTACCAACCTTCGCTTAGGTCTTAACCTCACCATCCCCTTCGACGAGTATAACCGACTGAGCCTGGCAGCTGATGCCAACAAGATGCTGGTGCCTACTTATCCCAAGCAGGAGGAGGGCGAGGCCATGAACGACTATACCGACCGTGTGCAGCGCGAGTACTACGATGTATCGCCCATCGCCGGTATCATCAAGAGTTTCCACGATGCACC
The DNA here is from genome assembly GCA_016286165.1 of Bacteroidaceae bacterium. GTDB lineage: Bacteria > Bacteroidota > Bacteroidia > Bacteroidales > Bacteroidaceae > Physcousia. The sequence goes on from JAEESE010000021.1 coordinate 32,726, forward strand.
GAACGGCTTCAAGGAAGAGCTGGAAGAGATACAGGTCAGCGCAGGTGCTGAATATTCCTACAACGACCGCTTCTTCCTCCGCGTGGGTTACCACGGTGAAGCAGCCAACAAGGGTAACCGTAAGTATATCACGGCAGGTGCAGGCTTCAAGATGAGCGTCTTCTCGCTTGATGCCGCCTATGTATTCTCCACATCACAGTCGAATCCTCTCGATCAAACCATGCGTTTCACCCTCGGTTTCGACCTCGATGGCATGAAGGATTTGTTTGGAAGGAAGAGAAGGTAGTACATGGGAAGTTAAGGAGTTAAGGAGTTAAGAAGTTAAGACGATAGTCAAAAAGCTTATTACATGTATACGTATAGCTTTGAAAAGGTTATGGCATGGCAAAAAGCTCATCAGTTTGTCTTGTCGGTATATGAAGTATCAAAGCATTTTCCGGAGGATGAGAAGTTCGGATTAACATCTCAATTCCGTCGTGCAGCAGTGTCGATTGAAGCAAATATTGCTGAAGGTTATAAAAAACTAAGTAAACCGGATAAGCTTCGTTTTTTCAACATTGCTCAAGGCAGCCTTGAAGAATGTCGTGATTATCATATCTTGAGTCGCGATTTAGGTTATCTTTATTACGAAGAGTTCGACAAACTACATAATGAAATAGAAGAGGCAAGTAAACTATTAAATGCATATTGTAAAGGAATTGTTGAGAATAGCGCTATCAATGATGTCTTATAAAAATTACTCAACATCAAATCTATCGTCTTAACTCCTTAACTTCTTAACTCCTTAACTCCTAAAAAAATGACCCGTATCGGCTTTGGTTTCGACGTTCATAGACTTGTCCCCGAGCGTGATTTGTGGCTCGGCGGCATAAAGATTGAGCATGAATTGGGTTTGTTGGGGCACTCTGATGCCGATGTGCTGATTCATGCCATCTGCGATGCATTACTCGGTGCAGCCAATATGCGCGACATAGGCTTTCACTTTCCCGACACAGGTGCAGAGTTCAAGAACATTGACAGCAAAATACTCTTGCGCAAAACAATAGGACTCATCTCTGAGAAAGGATATAAGGTAGGGAATATTGATGCTACAGTATGTGCTGAACGTCCCAAACTAAATCCTCATATACCAGCCATGCAGGTTTGCCTGGCCGAGGTAATGGGCATTGACCCAGATAACATAAGCATCAAAGCCACCACCACCGAGCGCCTCGGTTTCACAGGACGCGAAGAAGGTATTGCAGCTTACGCGGTGGCGTTGATTTATAAGAGCTAAGAAGTTAAAGAAGTTAAGGAAGTTAAAGAAATCTTCTTTAACTTCCATAAAAAAAGAATCTTCCTTAACACGTAAAGAAGATTCTTTTTCTATTTGTTATCTTAATCAGAACAGGAACTTCACGGCATCATTGAACAATGCCAGCGCCATGAGGGCGAAGAGGATGAGCATGCCTACCATCTGTGCACGTTCCATGAACTTTTCTGACGGCGGGCGACGTGTGACGGCTTCTACCAAGAGGAAGAAGATATGACCGCCATCGAGCCCAGGAATGGGCAGGATGTTCATCACAGCAAGGATGATGGAGATGAAGGCGGTGATGTTCCAGAACGAAGCCCAATCCCAAACGGCAGGGAAGAGGTTGCCTATAGTGCCGAAAGAGCCTACGCTCTGCGCTCCCTTCTTCGAGAAGAGGTAGCGGAGGTCACCAACATAACCCTTCAACGTCTCCCAGCCATAGGCTATGCCAGCGGGAATGCTCTTCCAGAAGCCGTAGTCGTGATGTACATAGGCATCCTTATAGTATAGTTGATAGGGTGTCTTCACGATGCCCAGTTTGTAGTTGGCATCGAGTACTATGACGGCGGTATCAGGCGTTGCGGCTCCTTCGTTGAGGAATACCAGAGGCAATGAACGCAGTCGCACACTATCCTCGTGTGAACAGTCGGCAGCAAGGACATCTGCCTTACGGGCCATCACCTGGTCGAAGTCGCCCCACCACTCTACTGCCTTATCCTCTATAGCAAGGATGCGAGCACCTTTCTTCATGCCAGCCTTTGCAGCCGGGCTTCCAGGCATCACGCTATCGACAAGCGACGGCACGTTGACATTGAGGAAGCGCGGGTCGGTATCAATCATATCCAACAGACTGATACTCTCCTCGGGCATTGTGATATTCACCTCTGCACCATTGCGCAGAACCGTCACCACGTCAGCATCAGCAAGCATGCGGAAGACATTGCCGTCCCAGTCCTCAATGGCCTTGCCATCTGCCTTAATGGGCACATCTCCATCGCGGAAACCGATGCCCTCGGCCATCTCGTTGTAGGAGAAGCCGTCGCTGATGGCGGTAATAGGCAGGGTGTCACGTCCCCAAGCGAAGAGAATCATGGCATAGATAAACAGCGCCAGGAGGAAGTTGACCAGCACACCGCCCACCATGACGAAGAAACGCTGCCACACAGGCTTAGCACGGAATTCATCGGGCTGCACGGGCTGCTTCATCTGTTCGGTGTCCATGCTTTCGTCTATCATGCCGGCAATCTTCACGTAGCCGCCGAGCGGTATCCATCCGATACCGTATTCTGTTTCGTTCTTTGCGATACGCGGGAAGAGGCGTGCAAACCATTTGTCTTTGGTTGAGAAGAGATGGAATTTCCAGTCGAAGAACATAAAGAATTTCTCGACCTTGATACCAAATAACTTGGCGAAGAAGAAGTGGCCGCCCTCGTGCAGGACGATGAGCAGCGCAAAACATAATAGTAGTTGTAGAGTCTTAATCCAAAAAACGCTCATGTCAATTATTGTCGTTGTTTCGTTAATTCGATTTTTGTTAATTCGTTATTACGTTATAACGTTATCACGTTATTTCGACATCTCATTATTTCGTTATAACGTTATCACGTTATCACGTTATTTCGAGATTATTTTGATTTTCGAGAATTATTATTGAGGCGAAAGGAGTGAGGCTGCGAGCCTTCGTGCCTCAGCATCCGTTTCGAGGTAATCCTCGTAGGCGGGTTGCTTGACGAATGTGGCTTTTTGCAAGGTTTTTTCGATGATATCGGCCATTTCGAGGAAACGGCAACGGCCTTCGAGGAAGGCACGGTTGACGATCTCGTTGGCTGCATTGACGATACAGGGGGCATTGCCGCCACGATGCAGAGCCTCATAGGCCAAAGCCAGACAACGGAAACGCTCTGTGTCGGGACGCTCAAAGGTCAGGTCGTGCATAGTGAACCAATCGAGACGCTCGAATGAGCTCTGCAGACGCTCGGGGAACGAGAAGGCAAACTGAATGGGCACACGCATGTCAGGCACGCCCAGCTGAGCCTTGACGGCTCCGTCGGCAAACTGAACAGCCGAATGTACCACACTCTGTGGGTGCACCACTACCTGTATGGCACTCGGTTCCACGCCGAAGAGCCATTTAGCCTCGATGACCTCAAAGCCTTTGTTCATCATCGTAGCCGAGTCGATGGTTATCTTGGCGCCCATATCCCAGTTGGGATGACGCAGAGCCATCTCCGGTGTTACGCTTTCGAGTTGCTCACGTGTGAATGTGCGGAAGGGACCTCCTGAGGCTGTAAGGATTATCTTGTCGATAGGCGATACCTCGCCCATGATGCTCTGGAAGATAGCCGAATGCTCGCTGTCGACAGGCAGGATGGGCACCTCATACTGTCGGCACAGACGGTTTATCAGTTCGCCCGCCACTACCATCGTCTCCTTATTGGCCAGGGCGATAGGCTTACGAGCACGTATAGCAGCTATAGTAGGAGCCAGACCTGCAAAACCCACCATGGCCGTGAGCACCATGTCCACCTCGTTGCTCTCGACCACCTGACAGAGGGCTTCGGCACCAGCATAAACGGCTATAGGCAGGTCAGCCAGCGCCGTGCTGAGTGCTTCGTAGTGCTGCTCATTGGCAATGACCACTGCCGCAGGCATGAATTGCCGTGCCTGTTCGGCTAGCAGTTGCCAACGGTTGGCAGCGGTAAGCACACGAGCCTCGAAGCGGTCGGGATGCTCAGCAATGACCTGCAGGGCCTGCGTGCCTATTGAACCGGTGGAACCGAGGATGGCTATTTGTTTTTTTCGTTTTTCGCTTTGCATATATGGTTTTGTTTGTTGCGACTGAGTGGCGGCCGGGTTGCGACAGGGTTGCGACAGAGCCACAACATACATGACTTAAGTGTTGAGGTTTAGCAATTCATCGGGCACATCCACTTTGAGGCGGCGTTCACGATGATCAGCTTCAAGGATGAAGTCCTCGTGGGCAGGGATAAGAATCTCGCGGTCCTCGGGTGTTGCCACGACAAGCAGCACGTTGGCAGTCTGGTCGAGGACAGAGGCAACGGTGCCCAGACAGGTATCGCCCTGCCACACCTCGAAGCCCGTGAAATGCTGCCAAGTGAGCTCCTCCTCGTTGATATCCGTGGGTGTAAGGGCCTTGGGGAAGAACACCTGGGCACCTACAAGACTTTGGGCAGCGTCAGCTGTATCGATATCTTCGAACTTAAGCAATGCCACATCATCGGAACGGAAGCGCCACTCCTCGAGGAAGAAAGGCACGAGCAGACCATCGAGGCGCAGGAACACGTAATCTGCATCAGCACGGTCCCACACATCGTCGGTAAACCTGAAAGCCAGCTCTCCACGCACTCCATGTGTGCGTGTAAGCGTTCCTATCTGATATACATCGTCCTCTGTGATCATTACCAGTTTTCTGTGTTTAGTCGTTGATACGAGTGATGCATGCGCCGAGAGCATTGAAACGCCCTTCGATGTCCTCGTAGCCGCGGTCGATCTGTTCTATGTTGCTTATTGTGCTGACACCTTCGGCACTCATGGCAGCTATGAGCAATGCTATACCTGCACGGATATCCGGCGATGTCATACGTCCTGCACGCAGGCGCATCTGATTGTCGTGCCCCACCACTACAGCGCGGTGTGGGTCGCATAGGATTATCTGAGCACCCATGTCGATAAGCTTATCAACGAAGAACAGGCGGCTCTCGAACATCTTCTGGTGAATGAGCACGCTACCCTTGGCTTGTGTCGACACCACGAGCAGCACGCTCAGCAGGTCGGGCGTGAGGCCAGGCCACGGAGCATCGGCGAAGGTCATGAAGGAACCGTCGATAAACGATTCTATCTCGTAATGTTCATGACACGGAACGTAGATATCGTCGCCCTGATGTTGCACGGAGATGCCCAGACGGCGGAAAGTGTATGGAATGATACCGAGGTCTTTGTAGCTCACATCTTTGATACGGATGCCGTCGCCACACATAGCTGCCATGCCTATGAACGAGCCCACCTCAATCATATCGGGCAGTATACGGTGCTCTGTGCCGTGGAGAGAATCCACGCCATGGATAGTCAGCAGGTTCGAGGCAATGCCTTCGATACGTGCTCCCATGCGGCAGAGCATGCGGCACAGCTGCTGAATGTACGGTTCACAGGCGGCGTTGTAGATAGTCGTGGTGCCCTTGGCCAGTACGGCAGCCATGATGATGTTGGCAGTACCCGTTACCGACGCCTCATCGAGAAGCATGTAGGAGCCCTGCAGACGTTCCGACGTGATGTCGAAGAAGCCTCGTTCGGAGTCGTAAGCAAACTTGGCTCCAAGCTTCTGCATGCCGAGGAAGTGAGTGTCCACACGTCGACGTCCTATCTTGTCGCCCCCGGGCTTCGACACCATGGCACGGCCATAGCGTGTGAGCAACGGGCCCAGGAACATTATGCTGCCACGCAAGCGAGCACTACGCGAGAGGAACTCATCGCTCTGGAGGTACTGCAGGTCAACGGCATCAGCCTGAAACGTGATGTCTCCTTTGCCATGGCGTTCAGTCTTTACACCTATGCGTCGCAGGAGTTCTATCTGGTGGTTGACATCAGCTATCTCGGGGATATTGGTTATGTGCACGGGCTCATCGGTAAGGAGCACAGCACACAGCACCTGCAAAGCTTCGTTCTTAGCTCCCTGGGGAACTATCTCGCCTGAGAGCCTGTGTCCACCTTCTATGCGGAATGAACTCATTGTTGCTGATTTAAAGATTACAGTTTTGGGTTACATATTGCGGCGTTTCTTTTTCTTGCTGGCATTGCTGCCGGGCAGATGGCCGTTGGAAACCGACACATAGCGCATATCCTCGGGCACAGAGACCTTGCCCTCGGTATATTCCTCGACATCGGCAGCCACCTTCATCTCATCCATGGCATCGCGATTCCAGTTGTAGAGGCTGCGCTTCATGAAGTTAGCCGTCATGGCCAGCAGGCGGTCACGTTCGGGACCTTCGGGCATCTCCTTGATTTCCTTGAGGAAAGCCTCGGTGAGGTGTCCATAGTGGCGGTAGTGAATGCGCTGCATGGGGTATTTTAGCGGCTTGGGCTTCGACGTGAGTTCGTCCTTCTGCATTATCTCGTATGGATAATCGATGTCGAGCCTATAACCTGAGATGATGGCGAGCTGGTCCCACAGCTTATGTTCGTAGTCGGGATACTGTCGCACGGCGGGGTTCATCGTTTCCATGATGGCGATGATGCTCTCGGCACATTGCTGCCTCTCCTGTCGGTCCTCTATGTCTACGCAGATGTCCACCATCTGCTGTATGGTGCGACCGTATTCAGGCAGTATCAGCTGTTCGCGTTGTGTGTTGTATGTCATACTTTATTATCGTTTTTGCGTTTAGGATTGAGTGTTCAGCAGATCCTTAGGTTTGGTGGCGATGAAATCCTTGAGATAGAAGGGTTCGAAATAAGCCACATCCACCGTTTCGTTGCGCGAGAGTGCACGTGCTGCCAGAGGGTACATGTGCTTGGCAAGCGGGTAGATTGAATCGATGAAATGGGCGTTTTTGTGCGTTATCACGCTCTTACACTTCTCTGCTCCGTCGCCGAAGAAATAGACAGGTCCGCGCTCCAGCCACTCGTTGTAGGTGTCGGCAGCGACGATGTCGGCGGCAACAGGTCGCAGAGGTTTGAGCGAGCGGTCATAAACGGCAGCATAAACCTCCATGCGGCGTGCATCTATCATTGGCACAAACAATGCCTCGTCGGGGATATCATCGCGATAAAGCAGCAGGGGCACACACATGAGTTCCAACGTAGGCACCGCCACGAGGGGCACACCACGGCCATAGGCAACACCTTTAGCCATCGACACACCTATGCGCAAGCCCGTGTAGCTGCCAGGGCCTTCGCTCACAGCCACGGCATCCAGGGGGATGGCATGACTCTCGGCAAAACTAAGAGCTTCGTCCACAAACACACCGCAACGGGTAGCATGGTTAGGCCCTTCGGTGTCGGCCTGCTCGAAGATGACGTGAGCATCCTCTGTCACAGCCACCGAACAGACCTTAGTACTGGTTTCTATATGTAATATACAAGCCATGATTCTCTAATTTGCGTGCAAAGGTATGAAAAAGATTAGAGATTACTGTTTAAAGATTAAAGATTTTGCGTTGTGAACGGCAGAAAAAGTGTAACTTTGTCCTCGAATTTGCAAAATGCACATTATTAGATATGCAAATCCTCACTATTTGAATAAGCAATCAGTTACGGAAATGAACATACAGACACCTCTTCTCATCTGTGCTCTGGCTTGGTTCACAGCCACGCCTGCCGCAGCCGCTTCCCGCAGCAAGAAGTCGGCACAGACACCCAAATCCGCCATCGAATACGTGAATCCCTTCATCGGCACCACGGGCATGGGCCACACCTTCCCCGGGGCATGTGCACCCTTCGGAGCCGTGCAGCTGAGCCCTGACACCGACACTATTCCCCACAACGTCGACGGCCACTACCAAGGCAAGGTCTACGACTATTGCGCAGGCTACCGCTACGACGACCCTACCATAGTGGGATTCAGCCACACGCACCTCAGCGGCACAGGCCACAGCGACCTGGGTGATATCCTCGTGATGCCGCAGACAGGGGCTTTGAAGACTAATCCCGGCACCCAGTCGGCCCCCGACAATGGCTACCGCCAGCGTTACAGCCACAACACGGAGCAGGCTCGTCCCGGCTACTATGCCGTGACGCTTGCCGACCAGAATATCCGTGCCGAACTGACAGCCACACAACGTGTGGGAGTGCATCGCTACACCTTCCCCGAATCGGCTGAGTTGCAAAGGATTATCATCGACCTGACCCACGGCATATACAACTACGAAGGCAAGACGCTGTGGAGCAGTCTGCGCGTGGAGAACGACACATTGCTCACAGGCTACCGCATCACCGAGGGCTGGGCACGTTGCAACTACACCTACTTTGCCATCAGCCTGTCTCGTCCCATAGCCTCCTACGGCTACCGCGACCGCAAGCGTGAGCCCTATACGGGTTTCTGGGGGAAGCTCGACACACATCACAACTTCCCTGACATAGGCGGCAGGAACGTGGTGGCCTACCTGGAGTTCAAAGCCACTCAAGCCCCATTGGTGGTGAAGGTAGCCCTCTCAGCTGTCTCTGCTGAGGGAGCGTTGAAGAACCTGCGTGCTGAAGCTGCAGGGAAATCGTTTGAACAGGTGTGCGACGCCACTAAGGCAGCCTGGGAGCGCGAACTCGCCTCTGCAAGCATCGAGGGCAGCGAGGATCAGAAGACGATGTTCTACACTTCGCTCTACCACACCATGATCAACCCGTCGGTCTATTCCGATGTCGACGGTCAGTATCGTGGGTTGGACGGAGCCGTACACCCAGCCGACGGTTTCCAGAACTACACCGTTTTCTCGCTATGGGACACCTATCGCGCCCTGCATCCTCTGCTGGGTTTGATAAAGCCCGACCGCAACACCGACATGGTGCGTTCGATGCTTGCTCATCAGCAGCAGAGCGCCAACCATATCCTGCCGGTATGGAGCCTGATGGGCAACGAAGGCTGGTGCATGACGGGCTACCACGCCGTGAGTGTAGTGGCCGATGCCGTGGTGAAAGGTGCCCGGCTGCCTCGTCAGGCTGTGCTTGATGCGTTGAAGTCCACAGCCACCTGGTCGCGTTTCCCGGGCCTTTCGGCTTATATACAACAGGGCTACGCTCCCTTCGACAACGACGGCACAGCAGCCTCCAACACCCTTGAATATGCCTACGACGACTTTACCGTAGCAGCTGCAGCCAAAGCCTTGGGCGACAACGCGATGGCCAGGGATTTCACAGCCCGCTCGCTTTACTATCGCAACACCTTCAACCCCAAGACCGGCTTTGCCACCCCACGCTACGGGAACGGCAGCTTCAAGGAGCCCATGGACCCTCTGCAGACCTATGGCGAAGGCTTCATCGAGGGTAACTCCTGGAACTTCTCGTTCCACGTGCCCCACGACGTCGCCGGCCTGATGCAGCAGATGGGTGGCGAGGAGGTGTTCCGCAAGCGACTCGACGAGTTGTTCTCCATGCATCTTCCCGAGAAATACTATGCCGACAACGAGGACATCACCCTCGACTGCCTCGTCGGAGGGTACGTCCACGGCAACGAGCCCAGCCACCATATACCTTATATGTATGCGTGGACCACTCAGCCCTGGAAGACGCAGGAATGGCTTCGCACCATCATGAATAAGATGTATCGCAACGACATACGTGGCCTGGGTGGCAACGACGATTGCGGCCAGATGTCGGCATGGTTCATCTTCTCGGCCTTAGGCTTCTATCCCGTATGCCCCGGCACCGACCAATATGTGCTGGGAGCGCCTTACATCCCGTATGCCGACGTAGCCCTGCCCAATGGCAACCATATCATAGTCAAGGCTCCCAAGGTGAGCGACAGCAATCGTTATGTGCGTAGTGTCAAGGTCAACGGTCAGCCTTACAGCCGCCTGTACCTCACTCACCAGCAGCTGACAGCTGGCTGCGTAATAGAATTCGAGATGAGCAATAAGCCCAATAAGCAGCGAGGCCTTAAGGAGGAGGATAAGCCGTATTCGATACAGACCAATTCAAAGCTTGCTGCTGCCAGCCAGGGAGAGGGCCGCTGGGACTCGCACCTCGGACAGATTGTCTTCGTGGACAGGGCTCCGCAGAGCAAGGGCTCGTCAATCTATCACTCTATTATCCCCGACCCCGACGAATACATACGGCGGGTGGCACGCGAGGTGATGGAGTGCCTGTATTTTGCTCCAACCGACAGCATGCCTCCTCTGCATCGTCTGCGCTATGTGATAAAGGATGACCCGGGCGTGTCGGCCAAGAGCGGCGGCAATGGTTGGGTTGAGATATTCTACAGCACACGTCATGTGGAGAAATCGTTTGCCAACAACGACACAGCCCGCGTGGATTTCGAGACTCGCGGCGTGCTGCTGCACGAACTCACTCACGCCTTCCAGCTTGAGCCTCAGGGCATTGGGGGCTATGGCCAGAATCCTATCGTATGGCAGCTCATCGAGGGCACGGCAGATGCCGTCCGCGTGGCCTGTGGTGGTTTCCATGGCGAGGCAGACCGTCCGCGTGGTGGCAGCTACACCAACGGCTATCGCCACGTAGGCTATTTCTTCGACTGGCTTCGTCGCACCAAGGACAAGGACTTCATCCGCAAGATCAACCGCTCGTGCCTTGAGGTGGTGCCCTGGTCGTGGGATGCTGCCATGAGCTATGCCTTAGGCCGCAAATGCACCGTCGACGAGCTGTGGCACGAGTACCAGGTGGCTGTGGGGGACGTGAAAGTTGACAGTTGAGGGCCTCGCTTCGCTCGAAGGGGCAAGAGCTATAGTTGAGAGATTTTAGGTGTCCAAACATAAAAAACTTGTATCTTTAATCTCTATTCTCTAATCTTTTCATTACCTTTGCGCCCGAAACAATTCTTAATTCTTAACTCTTCATTCTTAACTCTTCATTCCCACATGATTCTCTCCATGACAGGCTACGGAAAGGCATCGGCCGAGTACGGTGGCAAGAAAATAACGGCCGAGATAAAGTCGGTCAACAGCAAGGCCCTCGACCTGCAGACACGTATAGCTCCCATCTACCGCGAGAAGGAGATGGAACTGCGGGCACTCATCAGCACCCAGCTCGAGCGCGGCAAGGTGGACTTCAGTCTCTATGTAGAGCGCGACGACGATAATGCCGCCACACCCATCAACCGCACCATAGTGAAATCCTACGTGGACCAGATACGCGAGATAGTTGATGAGTTCGACCTCGATGAGCCCGAAGAACAATGGATGCCCACCCTGCTGCGATTGCCCGACGTGCTCACCAGAACCGAGATAGCTGAGCTCACCGACGAGGAATGGGCTGTGGCACGCGAGGTGGCAGTTCAGGCCATCGAACGCCTCATGGACTTCCGCCGCCAGGAGGGTGCCGCTCTTGAGCATAAGTTCACCGAGAAAATAGATAATATCGAAGCCCTGCTCGCTCAGATAGAGCCTTTCGAACAGGCACGCGTGGAGAAGATACGCGGACGCATCATCGACGGCCTCAACTCCATTCCCGAGGTACAGATAGACCGCAACCGACTGGAACAGGAGATGATCTACTACATCGAGAAACTCGACATCAACGAGGAGAAGCAGCGTCTGGCCAACCACCTGCGTTACTTCCGCGAGACGATGGCTTCTGGCCACGGACAGGGCAAAAAGCTCGGTTTCATCGCTCAGGAGATGGGTCGCGAGATAAATACCACCGGCAGCAAATCCAACATCGCCGAGATGCAGAACATAGTGGTGATGATGAAGGACGAGCTCGAGCAGATTAAGGAACAGGTATTGAATGTAATGTAAAAAAGATATGAAGAAACCATCAAAGAAACGTCAGGGCTTCGCCATCATCGTCTCAGCCCCCAGCGGCAGCGGCAAGTCCACCATCATCAGCAGCCTCATGCCCCACGAGGAGCTGCGGCTGGCATTCTCCATCTCCGCCACCACACGTGCTCCCCGAGGCGAGGAGCAGCACGGCGTAGAGTACCTGTTCATGACTCCCGAAGAATTCCGCCAGCATATCGAAAACGACGATTTCATCGAATATGAAGAGGTCTACGAGAACCGTTTCTATGGCACCCTCAAGGCCCAGGTGGAGAAGCAGTTGGCTGCAGGCCAGAACCTCGTCTTCGATGTCGACGTGCATGGAGGCGTGAACCTGAAGAAATACTTCGGCGACAGAGCCCTCGGCATCTTCATACAGCCACCCAGCATCGAGGAGCTACGCCGTCGCCTGGAAGGCCGTGGCACCGACAGCCCCGAAGTCATTGACCAGCGCATCCAACGTGCAGCCTACGAGCTCTCCTTCGCCGAGCGGTTCGACTGCATAGTGGTCAACGACGACCTCGAGACAGCCAAGGCAGATGCGTATGAGGTGGTATCAAAATTCCTGAAAGAAAAGAAGGAGAAGTAATTTACAATTTAAAAATTTACGATTTACAATTTATTTACAATTTAACGATTTACAATTTACAAGTAATTTACAATTTAACAATTTACGATTTACAATTTATTTACAATTTAACGATTTAACGATTTAATTTTATCGAGCAACATCTGGGGCAAAATTGCTAAATAATCAAATAGTCAATAAATCGTAAATAGTACATGGTCAAATAGTAAATAAACAAGCGAAACTATTAACTATTAACTATTAACTCTTAACTAAATAATGTCCATCGGCATCTACGGCGGCAGCTTCAATCCTATCCACCAAGGACATCTCGCCCTTGGCCGCTGGCTTGTGCGCCATCAGTTCGTCGATGAACTGTGGTATTTGGTGTCGCCACACAACCCGTTGAAGCCCGCCGGCGAACTGCTCGACGACAAGGCACGGCTGCATCTGGCACGGCTGGCAGTAGGCCGTAGCAAGGGCCTCCGTGTCAGCGATTTCGAGCATCACCTGCCACGCCCCTCATTCATGGTCAACACCCTGGCAGAACTGCGTGAAGCCTACCCCGGGCGCGACTTCGTGCTCGTGATAGGTGCCGACAACTGGCTCGATTTCCCGCGTTGGCACAAGCCCGACGAGATACTCGCACACCACCGCCTGCTCATATACCCACGTCCGGGCTACCCCATCGACGCCACCACCCTACCCACAGGCGTCACCCTCGTGTCCACACCCCTCTTCGACCTCTCCTCCACACAGATACGCACAGCCATAGCCACCGACCCCACCTACTCCGGCACCGGCCTCCACCCACGCGTATGGGCAGAGATACAAGCCCGCGGCTACTATGTATAACCCATTCAACATCAACCCTATAACCAAATACATTAACACAAAGCACTACAATGAAAGCATTAAAAGAATCCATCATGAAGAGCCTGACGGCTTGCATGGCAATAGCCCTGACGCTCACTCCCGTCGCCCTCACCTCATGCAGCAGCGACGACGATGAGGACTCACCCAAAGAGGAGCCCAGCGAGAAATACGAGGCCCTCGGCTACGACGAGCCCAAGTACGAGAAGGAAAGCGCCCTCTACCTGGTCAACGCATCCGGTTCAGACATCAGATCCATAGAGCTCACACCCACGGGCGATTACATCGTGATGAAAAACAACTCCATTATTGACAAAATCCAACGCAAGAGCCCCTCGGTCCTTCGCCTGAACCATGCCATAGCCACCCGCGCCTATGCCGACGACAAGATGGCTTATGGCAGATACACCCGCACAGGCGACGGCAAGTACAAGCTCGACGGCTACGGCACCATCGTAGTCACCGGAGGCGAGAGCAATGCCGTGAAGCTCACCATCACCCTCACCGACGGCCGTAAGATAGAAGTGGGCGCCATGAAACGCGACCAGTACACCGCCACAGCCAAGACCAATGCCATCTGCCGCAAGTGGAACATCGGCAAGGTCGTGGTGCACAAAGCCACAGGCGACGTCACATACTCCAGCATCGAGGACATGGAACGCCACGAGTATGAGGTTTATTCGCCCGAACGGGAGCCCAAGCAGGTCCTCTTCACCAAGTCCGGCTCATACATCGTCTTCTATGCCAACCAAAGTCTCGCCGTTTCCACCTGGGGCTGGACCAACGAAGACACAGGCGAAGCCCGCTACTCGTGGGATTGGGACCACCTCTACGACGTCAGCGAGTCAGGCGTCATCATCTTCGCCTTCCAGGGCAAGCAACTGCTTGTCACAGAGCCCTCCGACGGATACTTAGCCGACATCACCTACTACTTCTCCGAAGCCAAATAACACGCGTCTCTCACACACATCGGCACACATCCGTTTCCCCATCATCCATCCCCCTACAACACGCCGCCCCGCAAGCTCTCATACGTCTTGCAGGGCGGCTTTCATTGTCAGCCATTTATTGCTGTTTCTTAGTGGTTAGAGTCGCTTCGCGAGAAATCATTCAAATCTGTACAAATCCTTCAAATCCTTCTCACCGCGCCGAAGCCCTAAAAAGAGATGAGATTGCTAACGTATATTCATGATGAATGAAACATGCGTATCATGAGTAGATTACATGCAGTCATTTATTCTGCAGCTTTTTTGAACACGTTGTAACCCCATTTGCGAGCGACTTCTGAGAGGACCGAGGCTCTGCGCTCGAAGTCGGGCCAATCCTTCTTTTCAGCTGGGTTCCAACCCGTTTCTGCTATGGCGAAAACGCGGGGATAGAGCATCATCTCGGCATGCCAGGCATCCTGGACATGCTCGGTCCACAAACAGCCCTGGAGGCCTAACACATGATGAGCCTCTGCCTCGGAAATGCCTTCTGCCAAGGGATTGAAGGAATAGACCTTCTCCAAGGGTAGATGACGTCCCACGGGCCGGAACTGTGTCGAGTCCTGATGATAGTCGAGATAGCAGTAATGTGTGGGCGTGAAGATCACGTCGTGGCCTGCACGGACGGCCTGCAGGCCAGCCTCGATGCCGTGCCACGACATCACGGTGGCATCAGGTGCCAGTCCTCCCTGCAGGATCTCGTCCCACCCAATGATGCGTTTGCCGTGCTCGTGGGCAAAACGCTCCATCCGCCTGATCATATAGCTCTGCAGCTCTTCCGCGCTCTGCAGCCCCTCGGCCTTCATGCGAGCCTGGCAGTCGGGGCAAAGCTTCCAGTTGTTCTTGCGGGCTTCGTCGCCGCCAATATGGATGTACTTCGAGGGGAACATGTCAAACACCTCCAGCAGCACCTTCTCGAGGAACTCGAAGGTGCTCTCCTTGCCCGGGCACAGTTCCCACGGGTCTTTGCCCCCACCGGGCAGGCTGCATGCCAGTTCGGGATAAGCGGCACGTGTCTCGTAGTTATGCCCGGGCATCTCTATCTCGGGAATCATCTCGATATGCCGCTCGTCGGCAAAGGCGATGATGTCGGCAATATCCTGTTTCGTATAGTAGCCGCCGTAAGCCCCGGGCGTTCCCTTCTCCACGAAAAGCCCGCCTGTCCGATTCTTTTCCCAGTCCCAGAAAAAGGCCTCGGGACGCCAAGCCGTCAGCTGTGTGAGCCGCGGAAAGGCATCGATCTGCACCCGCCAGCCCGGATTGTCCACGAGATGGAAATGGAAACGGTTCATCTTCAGGAGGGCCATCATCTCCAGCTGCTTCTTCACGAAGTCCTTGCCTTGGAAATGGCGGCTCTCGTCGAGCATCACGCCTCTGTAGCGGAAACGCGGCCAGTCGAGGATCGTGCAGCAGCTGAGCGAGCTGTTCAGCGCAGCCATCATCTTGAGTGTCTGTTGGGCATAGAACACGCCTTCCTCGTCGGCTGCCACAATCTTCACGCCTTTCTTCCCCAGCTCCAGCCAGTAGGCCGACTTCAGCTGCCAATCAGCCAGCGTACGGCCTTCCAAACGACGGCAGAGAGCCCTCTTGGATTTGACAATTTTACAATTAGACGATTTGACGATTTGACCATTCGACGATTGGACAAACCCCTTGCCAGCTGAATACACTGCCGGAGCCGGTATCAAATGAGGCGGCTGCGGCTGGGCCTGGGTGCTCATCGCCCCCCAGGCAAATGCAAGCGCTATAAAAAACCTTTTCATCTCTTTCTGTATTTTTGGGGGAAGAAAAACCGTTTCAGCTCATTCTCGGACGCAAAGATAGTCATTATCCTGCGGCACGGCAAAGAAAAGGGGAGGGAAAGTGCAACTTTTTATGGGGAATAGGCGTTTTTTATAAAAAAAAGGGTTTAGTAAATGTCTTTTCATGTGTTATATAGGTGTATGACAGATAAAACGACACTTGAACAAATGTTCCGGCGTGGCCCGAGAAGAAGCGAGCAAGCAGTAAACTTGATTTCAATAAAGTAGTTAGTAAACGTTTTTCAAGTCCGAAGCAGAGCGTAGAGCCGAGCTGAATGAACAAAGATACCGCGAACAGAACCGCCAACGCGAGGAAGAAGAAAGACGTGAAGAATGGGAACGCCGACAACGCGAGGAGGATGAAATACGTGAAGAAAGGGAACGCCGACAACACGAGGAAGAAGAGGAGGAACAGAGACGTAGCGAGGACAACAGGCGTGAGGCCGACAACTGGCGTAGCAAATACGAGTACTACAGCAACCAGGCCAATAGCGCACTCAGCCAGGCCCAATCATACGCCAGAGATGCAGAATATGCCGAAGCAAAGGCAAGAGAAACCAACGACTACTGCGATATCAACGCTGCCAGCGGATACAGGGACAATGCTGAAATCTACATGCGCGACTACGAGGAATATCGCAGCAAAGCCGAATATGCCTACGATAAGTGGCAGGAATACCAGAACAAAATCTAACACGTCCACACACATCGGTATGTAGCACCACCCACACTTCCTCCCCACACATCGGCACACACCCATTTCCCCATCATCCATACCCCTACAACACGCCGCCCCGCAAGCTCTCATTCGTCTTGCAGGGCGGCTTCCATTGTCAGCCATTTATTGCTGTTTCTTAGCCGTTAGAGTCGCTTCGCGAGAAATCATTCAAATCCTTCTCACCGCGCCGAAGGCGCTCTCACCCCTCACCGCCAGCGTAGCTGGCTCTCACCCCTTAATGAGCGGCGGCTGTGCCGCCAGCCATTAAGGTTCATCCTCTTCCACTTCCGGCGTCCAGTCGGCCGTGGTCTTGCCTTCGTTTTCGGCAGCAAGAGTAGCGGCAACAGCCTTGCGGGTGGGCACCTTGTGGAGCGACACACGCTGCACCATGTCGGCAAACTGCTTCGAAGGGCTGAAGTTGACGTTGATGGCCTTGATGTTGGCACTCGTGAACTCGTCCTTCGTCTTGGCACCGGAGCTCTGGGCGGTGAGGAACAGCTTACCCAGATCACCCAGCTCGATGCGATAGCCGTCGAGCATGAGTTCCTTGGAGCAGCTCACCAACTTCACGATGATGGCGATGATGTCGCCACGGTCGTACTGACAGCCGTGAGACACCATGTGGTCGGCCAACTCGCTGATGGTCAGCGTACCGCGACTCTGTAGGAAAGCGTAGGCCTTCTTGGCCTCTTCAGGCTTCTGGGGGTTAGCCAGGAGCACTACTGCATAATCAATCATAATAATACTAGATTTAAGATTAATAAAAGGGTTATTTATCGACTTTCAAGGGGGCTCAGCATCTGAGGCGCCTTCAGGTGGGACTCTATAGTGTCCGCGCGTACACTCTATAGTCCCTCGCCGTACCCTCTATAGAGTCTTTGCTTGGTAGCTCATGTTATAAGTGTTTTTCACGACAATTTATTCCTTCTTTATTTCGGTACAAAGATAGTGATAATATGTGAAACCACCAAATAATATGCAATAAAAATGCACATAATTATTAAAAAATTCATCGTTTATCAATGCTGATTCTTAAGCTTCCCTGCCATCTGGTGCACCTTACCCTTGGCTGGGGTAGAACGAACGTAGCAGGGGGGGACTTGTGCAAAATTCCACATTGCATTTATTCTTTCTCAGGCAACAGGGTGATGGGGAGACGGAAGAAAGACGCTTGTGTAAAAATATAAATATCTATTAATCAGTAATTTAATGGTCATTCTGTCTACACGCAGTACCGCCTACGTCTGAACTACTCGAAAAAAATTGCTTGCAATTTTGAAATTTTGCAACTTTCGTGGCTCAATATAAGGGAAATGTATTACCTTTGCAGAAACAAAAAGACGCTATATGGATATTCTTGAGTTTAAAGAGTCAAATATATTTGAAATATATGACAAATGGATTTCCAATTTGTTAATTAATGACTTTTGTACCCCTGCTTTATATGATGAAGATGGTAATATGCTGTCAGAGGACATTTTTTATGAAAAAGAATATGAGGATGAAAAAGCAAAAATTCTAAATGCCGCATATTCTACATATAATAATATAGTAGACGGCCGTATTTTTCTTGACCATCCAATTGATTTGTCAACATGTAAACCAGTTAATCATGCATCCATTGTATGCGATATGATTGATAATTTTGAGAGTTGTAATGAGGCTGCGGTGTTAGGCACGATATATTATATGTTGGTTTATGACTATCCCAACTATGCTCCTATTTTTAGGAACAAGACATTAAAAATGAGGGCTTATAATGAGTTGTTTACTCGCATATTTGTTAATATTAACTGCATTCAAGAATGGTTAAACTTATATGCCTCGCTGAGAAATATAACATCAGTTCTTGAACTCCCTCCAGGTTTGCGGACAGGCGCTGCATTGGTTTACTTGCGTAAGCTTCAAGAAAAGGGGTTGCTTGACGAAAGCTATAGATTCAATCCGATTGTAAAAAAATGTGCATTCAAGTTCCTCATAGCTCATGATTTATATTTACGTGTAGGTTGTACTTATAGTGACTTAGAGAATCATTTTAAAGAAACTAATTTCAGAGATAGTAGGCCATTGGATGCTTTCAAAAATAAAATGAGCGAACATACAGCAGACCAAAGGGAGGTTGAATTATATAATACCATTGAAGACATTTTTGGCTTTTCTCAGTAGAAGCAGTCGTCCTGATGACATTTTTGTTGCAATTGACTCTATAATCCGAACCAATTACAATTGTAGGAAATTGTAGGAAACCGATATTTTTATTATATCTAATTTTGCGCCGGAATTCAGTTTCCGACGCTTTTTGTATTGGTGCGGGTCTGGTTCCAAACACCACAATGCAGGCGCCGCTATGTGTAGTCTTATTTATTCATTAATTTATTTCATTAAAGTTATGAAAAGCATACTATTTTCTGTGGACTTCGCTGGTCCAATCACCCTCGAAAGATGTGAGGGCATAAAACCCTACCCCGTTCGCAATTTAATGCTTCAAGAACACGGGAAGTGGAAGTATGAGAGGATTTATTGCAAAGCAAGTTTTGACGATGCCCTTCTTGACCTCCAGAAGGGGGATCTTTTACAAGCAGACCTAGCTTTCTACGTATGTAAGAAAAGAGGTAAATGGCACCAGACTGTCCGTATCAGAAACATTGTTAAATTAAATTAGATTGATAATAATGATTGAATTACATTTGAAGGTCATTAATCTTGGAGAAGCGACCTATCTCCCCGCACCCGAACAGGGTGAACCCGAAGGACTCTTTCGTCGAGTCGTTACTTTCAGAACTATGGAATACGACGAAACAGAACGAGACGAAATCATTGCCACCCTATGGGATGACATGGCATTTCTTGATTTGAATATTGGCGATGAACTTCTTGCCACAATTCAATTCAAACGTTCCTTCGAATACGATGGTTCATCACATCAAATAGCAGATGTTATTGATATTAAAAAATTAACCGAATATGATGATACTATAACATGGTAAATATAATCACTATCAATGCGGAGGGTCACAAGGTGGCCTCCCGCATTACTAACAGAGACGAGTATTTTGCAGCCAGAGATACGGCAGCAAATGTGGAAAACTTCCAAAAGGCACGTGCTGGCGACGACAATGCCAAGCGCAGGTTGGTGCAATTCAACTACAACGACCAGCTGCCTGATGGAGTGCTGGCAGGTTGTCACACGGCAGCTTCCACCTTCTGTCACGACATTGACTGCCGTGACAAGGAGGAATGCAAGCAAATTTCGGACCGAATACTTTCGATGAAGGAGAAGCTTAACCTATTAGAACTGTCATTGTCCCCCAACTGGGGCCTCCATGCTGTTTGCCTCAGGGAACTGGGCAAGACCATCTTGGAAAACCAGATCAGCTTTTCACTGCTGACAAGGACCGAGATGGACTGTAATGCCCACGACCAGCAGCGAATCTTCTTCACTGGCCCCTCCCCAAAAACCATCCTCTTCCTCGACAACCGCATCTTTGAAGAACCTCTCAGCGTGGAGGAAGGCCAGGAGGAATACCTGCGCATGAAAGAGCGCGAAGAGAAAGGTGAAGAAGAACTCCCTGCGAACTACAAGAAGGGCGAGAAACACTACCGCCCTTGGGAACAGACCTCTGAGGACGTAGAGACTCCTAAGAAGGAGGTCTCAACAACCACCGAGAAGGCTGAAACACAGGGCACAGACGCAAACGTGCCCATGCTCTTTGACCACCCCATGGTGGACTACATCAACACGATGCTGCCCGACGGAGCACCCAAGGGGCAGCGCCACAACACCATGTTGAAGTTGGCTAACGACCTCATCATCCTGCTCGACAACAACGAGGCACAGGTCAAGCGTGCCCTAATGCAGCTGCCATGGGTGCAGGATGTGGTCAGAGAGAGAGGTGAAAAAGAACTTGAAAATGTCATCGACTCAGCCAAGAAACTGCTGAAGAAACGTGAGTCTGACAGCTTCTACGCTCCACGCCCCTCTAAGGAGATGCAGCGCACCATCGAAGTGCTGACCCGCCAAAAGTACAAGGAGTTGATCAACACCTTCAATCAGCAGTCGGGCAGCAACTCCGATGAGCAGGTGGAGATGCTCACCCGCATGGGGCAGCATATAGATAAGTTCTGCCGCCACTTCCCCCTGCTGAAGCTCTTCTGCTATGGCCGTAAACCCATCCACTATGTGGCAGCTCTATTTGTGGGCGGAGGTTTCTCCACTACGCTGATGACACGCTGCTGGTACAGCTTCTATGCAGCTCCAGGGTGCAAATGTCGCCTGAATTCACTGGTTTGCCTCATTGGCCGTCCAGGCAGCGGCAAGCACTTTGCCGTTGACCTTTACGACCTTCTCATGGAGCCCATAAAGAAAGCTGACCAGAAGCAGATTGACGAGTTGAACGCTTGGAACGCTGAGCGCGAGAAGAACAACGGAGCCAGCAAAAGCTCTACGGCCAGGCCCTCCAACATCTATCGTTGCCTGCCTCCCGAGACCTCAGCTGCTGCCATCCGTGAAGCAGAATTCAATGCCAAGGAGGTCATCGATGGCGAAGAGTGGCCGCTGCACGTCAGCATCTTTGACTCTGAGCTCAATCATACCCTCTCGCAGATGAAGAAGTCCCACATGGATGCCTTCAAGACCCTGTGGCTGAAGAGCTTCCACAATGAGATGGGTGGTGCCCTGCTGAAAACCTCCTCGTCGCCCGTAGGTGAGTACCCTATCCACTTCAACGCAGTCTATACTGGCACATACGATGCCTTTGCTCAAATCGCCACCGACAGCAGCTACAACAGTGGCACCACTTCCCGTTTTGCCTGCATCCCCATGGGGCCGTCGGAGTATGAGATGATGGCATACAGGGAGTACACCGACGAGGACCGTAAAGTAGAACAGCAGATACGCGAGTGGGCGTACAAACTTGATGCCACCATGGGCGAGATTCCGACCTTGGAACTGAGCAAAGCCCTCTACAAATGGACGGCAAGCAAGCTGGCTGAAGCCCGCGAAGAGCGTTCTGAGGTGCTGGAAGAGTTATGCAAACGCCCGGCATGGGTGGGCATCAACTTCGCCCTGCCTTTCATCGTCAGCCGCCATTGGGGCGAGATGGTGGAGGAGGATGGAAAGTTCAAGTGTGGTGCCGGTTTCCACATCGACCGCTATGACATAGCCCTCGCCCTGTTCATCGCCCAGGCTCACTATGACTTCCAGCAATACTTCTTCTACGAGTTGGGTATGGAACAGCTCAACAAGCAGGCCGAGAAGTTCTCTGGCAGAAAACAGCAATCGCGAACTCAGCTGTGCTTCAAACGCTTGCCTGAAGTGTTCACCAGTGCTGATGTCATGCGAGAGTATGGCTACGATAATCAAAACTCCGTGAACAGCTGTCTGAAACGGTTGCAGGATGACGGGCGTGTCAAGAAGATCCGTTCAGGTGCCGACAAGGGGAAGTATCGTAAGCTGTAACCCCAGCTACATTGCAAACGTTCAAAATTGCAAACGCCTTCCTCTGTTCTAAGTCATGGGGCTGCCCTCCACCGCGAGGCAGCTCCATGTTTTTTATAATTTTTCCCCTATTCTTTATCTTTATATCAAATTAATTAGTACTTTTGCAGCGGATTGGAGCCCCAAACGCTCTTTTCCAAGACATTTTTTGCTCAAATCTCTTAGCCAAACTACCACCTCAGACAAGAGCTGTATGAGCAATACAAACACTCGTTGGAGCCACGCTTTCGAGCGTAGACTTCTCCATAGAGTGTTTGAGGCTGTGGTAGGCCTTGGCTAAGAGTATGGCTGAGGTCTGCGCTCTTTTTATTGCCATAACTGAGGTACATATTCAGCCATAGTAGATGGATTGTAAAAGTGTAAAACAGACTATTATGAAAAAGATATTCGTATTATTTATGTTGGCGCTGCTGCCTGTGGTGGCGTGGGCTGATGACAGTGGTACTTGCGGCGAAAATCTGACTTGGACGTATGAAGATGCTACAAAAACCCTGGAGATTAGCGGGACAGGAGAAATGGAAGATTTTTATGATGACGGCTATCAACCATGGTTCAATTTTCGATCGTATATTAAAATAATTATTATTAATGACGGCATAACGAGCATTGGTATGGGTGCATTTACTGACTGTACATCCTTAGTATCCGCAAGTATCCCTAACAGTGTTTCAAGTATTGGATCTGGTGCATTTTCCAATTGTTATGACCTCACCTCCATTGAGATCCCAAATAGTGTTACCAGCATTAAAGAATGGACATTTTCATATTGTATTTAGAGACCTCTAAACAACCACAAACAATGGAAAACACATAGAGATAAACCTCTGTATATCAACTACTTTTAGATTTTAACACTTCGAACTTGCTTTTTGGTGGTTCTCAAAAATCCGCTTATCTTTGCAACGCATTTCTACCGCGGAGAATTTTGAGGGCTTTTATTTTGCCATTTCGTGGACAGGGTTGACAAAGGTTGACAAGAGTGGACAACGGTTGACTGATGAACGAGAGGGAAAAGAGCAAGGAAGTGACCTCATTTGAAGAACGTGACATCGTGGAATGAGTTGACAATGGGTGCCGATGATTGACGAAAGTTCACTCCGTGGCGGTTTGCATGAAATTGATTGTAAAACCACATAAAAAAGGAGTCAAATGAGAAAGACAAGAAAATGCGCCTTCTGCGGCAAGGAGTTCACTTGTAACAGCGGTTCGCAGAGGTATTGCTCAGAACAATGTGCCGAGGCGGCAAAGGCTCAGCGCAAGAAGAAACAGCAGGACTTTTTGAAGGCAGTCCAGCCTGTTATAGACATCGCCAGCCAGGAGTATCTTACATTCTCCAAGGCTGCCATCCTCATGGGGTGTTCCCGCCAGTACGTTTACAAATTGGTAAACGAGGGTAAACTTCCTGCATCCCGAATCAGCAGCCGGATGGCATTCATCCGCAAGGCAGACATTGAAAAGATGCTTGCAGGAAATCCTTATCATCGTGTCTTGCCAACATCCAAACCTA
>JAEESE010000036.1 GCA_016286165.1 Bacteroidaceae bacterium
GACCTTCTGGTCTGACCTATAAGGAAAAACATGCCCTTTGGGTTCTCCCATCATGGATTTGTATTTTTCCAGTATTGCCCTGCTGTGATTGTTCAGGTCAACCCTCAGGCGTTTGTTGTTTTTGATTGTAACGAACTCCATGAGTCCTTCGTTGATGTTCTCCCATCTCAAGTTTAATGCATCGGAATAGCGCATCCCGGTGAAGCAACAGAACAGGAAGATATCTTTTGAGAGCCCCTGACCCGCACGGTTGTCGGGAAGCTCATATTCCTTGAGCCGCTGCAGCTCCTCTATTGTCAGGTATATGACAGGCATGCTGTTTATCTTCATGTGGAGTTCATAAGTGTTGGCTGCCGGGTTGGAACTGTAATGTTTCTCATAGCTCCACTTCAGGAACCGCTTGATCTCGCTCCATTTCTTTGAGACGGTAGTGTTGCAGTTTTTTTCATGCCTGTTCAGGAAAATGATGAAGTCCGTTATGCCCCTGTCGGTGAAAGTGTCAAAACTGATGTCTTTTCTGAATACCGAAAGCGTCTTTTTCAGTTTGTCATACTTCTCAATGTACGTTAATCCCCAGTTGCACTCTATGCTTTTGATAGAAACAAATTTGTCATAAGCCGCCCAGAAGGCCGCAGTTTTTGCTGAAGCGTCATTAGTGGGTACGATGTTATTGTTGCCGTCCAAAGTGATTCCTATCTTCTTGTCGTAAAACCCTTTGAAATCGTCAACGCTTGGTGTCTTGCCCAATGCGTCAAACACATGGAATACGCCGTCAACGCGGCTCTCAAGTTCGCGCAGCTGTTTATGGATGGAACGGATGTCCGTGTCATATTCAGAAAGGACTGCATCAATTCTATGTCTTCGGGATACTGGAACATTACGGCTTTTCTGCTTGTCGCCGAGCAAGAGTATGTCATTCCAAACATCCTCGTCGAATCTCATGCCTGTGGTCATTTCAACCCTTTGCCCGTTGAAAGATACCCTCATGCGGATAGGAACTCTCTGAGTAATTATTTCTCCGCTTTTCTTGCATTTTCTTCTCTCTGCTGAGAATACAACTTTGTACTTCATGTTTTTTATAGCAAAGGTAAGAAGAAAAAATGAAACGGCAAAACTGGTGAGGAACAACAATAAGTTTGTCGGTAAGGAAATCCGTCGGTTCCAATCGCCTGATGTCGAGGTTCAGGATGTCCCACTAGCTGGTCCCATAGGCAAACAGTTGCTCATTATCCATGTGTTCAATGCGTTTATAGCGGAGAAAAGTTAAAAATGATGCAAGATAAGTATTTTTTCCCTTTAATTGCGATTATGATTCAAAAATTATTTGTATTTTTGCATCGTAAATATCAAATAAGCGAAGATAACACAATATTTTGACAATAAATATCACTTTACTGAAATATAAAATTCTTGTACAATGGCTGACCTATATGAATACTCCACACCTGAACTTGTCCGATTGCTTGGCACTCGGTTCAAAGATTACCGTATGCGCTGTAACCTCACCCAGAGGGAGGTGGCAGAACAGTCGGGAATCGGACTTACCACCATTCACAAGTTTGAAAACGGGACGGCTGGCAATCTTTCCTTGTCAACGTTCATCCTGCTCTTGAAGGTTGTAGGCCAGATCAATGCGCTGGATGATGTGCTGCCAGAGCTGCCCGAGTCGCCTTACCTCATCCGCAAGGAAGACAAGAAGGCACAAAGAATACGTCACTCTAAATGACGGAGCAGCGAGAGCAGAACCGAACTTGTTCGGGCTATGCCGAGTCGCGACGGAATTGCGTAGAACGAAATAAGACAGGAATATGATCAAGTCACTAAGAGTCATCCTCTGGGATGAGGAGATTGGAAGACTGGCCTGGGATGAACGCCGCAGGTTGTCTTACTTCACCTACAATCCGGAGTTTGTGGGGAAGGGATTGAACGTCTCTCCCCTTGTTGCCCCTGTTGATGGTGTCAGAGCCTTGGCACCTGTCTGGGGTGAGGATGCGAAGATCTATCAGAAGCTTCCGGCATTCGTTGCAGATTCCCTGCCCGACTCCTGGGGAAATCAATTGTTTGAATTGTGGCGGCAACAGAATCATCTGGCAGGTGCAGACATTACGCCCCTTGACAAGCTTTCATTCATCGGACGGCGAGGCATGGGTGCTTTGGAATTCATGCCAGAGACGACCAGGGAGCGACGGGCAGAGAAGATAGACATGAAGTCTTTGGCCGATTTGGCGGAACGCATCTTCACGGAAAGGGAGAACGCCCGTATTCTGCCAGAGGAATCGATTACCATGCAGTCCTTGCTGACCGTCGGCACCTCAGCCGGTGGCCGCCAGCCCAAGGCTATCATCGCCATCAACAAGGAGACGGGAGAGATAAGGAGCGGTCAGATAGCAGGACTGGAAGGATTTGAGTACTATCTGTTGAAGTTCGGCAACTCGCAGTACAGCTCTGCCGAGTTGGAGATGACCTATTATGAATTGGCCACGACTGCCGGAATCAACATGATGCCGTCAGAACTGTATTCGGTAGAAGGTAACAACCATTTCATGACCAAGCGTTTTGACCGTGACGGAGAGAAAAAAGTGCATACACAGACGTTGGCTGCCATCTATCCCGATGCAGACAGCTATGAGCAGTTGATTACTGTGTGCCGCAAGCTCCACCTTCCTGAATCAGACTGTCAGGAAGTGTTCCGAAGGATGGTGTTCAACATCCTGTCGAACAATACCGACGACCACAACAAGAACTTCTCGTTCATCATGCAG
This sequence comes from Bacteroidaceae bacterium, assembly GCA_016286165.1. Taxonomy (GTDB): domain Bacteria; phylum Bacteroidota; class Bacteroidia; order Bacteroidales; family Bacteroidaceae; genus Physcousia. The sequence goes on from JAEESE010000036.1 coordinate 2,763, forward strand.
AAGGACGGCTCGTGGCGTCTGTCACCAGCATACGATATCACCTATATCATAGACAATGGCGGTTATCTTCCCAACGAAGACCACTGCCTGTACATCCGGGCTAAACTTCGCAATGTAACGCGTGAAGATGTTATCCAGTTCGCTCATGACAATGGCATCCGCAGACCTGATTCCATCATCAGGGATGTTGTAGGGTCATTGAAACAGTTCCGTTCCGTAGCGACAAAGTATGGCGTGTCTGAACAATGGACAGGAAGAGTTGAAGCAACCATTATCGGCCACATGAAAGCCTGGGGCGAATGGACGGAGCAGCGAGAACAGAACAAAATTCATTTGGCTTTTGTCGAGTCGCGACGGACAAAGACCGATGGTCAATGGGAAGAAGAGCAAACGTCTGACTTGACCATCAACGGACATCTTATCACTGACTTCCACTTGGAGCAGCAGTTCAAGGGAAACGATCTTCTGCTTGCAACCATTGACGGCAAAGAGTTGAAATATATCATCCGCAAGGGAACGCCAGAGCATGAAGAACTGACGAGGACGGGATTGGCAAACATAACCGAGGAAATGAAAAAGGAACTCATTGAACGCTTTCTTCTCCCCAAAATCGGTAGCGATGTGTAGCGATGTTGAGACACAACGACTTACCCGGAATTACAACGAAGAATCCATGTAGCAAAGTTGTAGCAGAATGTAGCAATAAGTAGCGAACAAATATAAGATAATTATGACTTTACAAGAAGCTATAGAAGCCCGTCACAGTGTAAGGGCATATATGGAACAGCCGCTGGCAGAAGATGTTGTCAAGGAACTTGAAGAGCAGATGGCCAATTTGAATCAGGAAGGCAATTTGCACATCCAGCTTGTTCTCAACGAGCCAAAGGCATTTCAGGGAACGCTGGCTAAGTATGGAAAGTTTCGTGGAGTCACCAACTACATCGTCATGGCAGGAAAGAAGTCAGATGACTTGGATGAGCGTATAGGCTATTATGGTGAGCATCTGGTGTTGCTTGCTCAAACACTTGGACTAAACACCTGTTGGGTCGGTCTCTCCTACTCTAAGGTGCCAGGAACGTATGTGCTAGATGAAGGGGAAAAGATAGCCTGTTACATAGCCATCGGTTATGGTGAGACACAAGGTGTCGGTCATAAGATCAAGACCGTTGAGCAAGTCAGCAATGCCAGTGATATCACCCCTTCGTGGTTCAAGAAGGGAATAGAAGCAGCTTTGCTTGCTCCTACAGCCGTCAACCAACAGAAGTTTTCGTTTGAGTATGTCGGCATGAACAACAATCGTCATCAGGTACGAGCCAAAAAAGGTTTCTCAATGATTGGCTATACCCATATGGACTTGGGCATTGCCAAGTACCATTTTGAGATTGGTGCTGGAAAGGTCAACTTTGAGTGGGTATAAAAAGTATGCCAAACAGATAAATCGGAATTTGTATGGAATACTTTTATCCTTTTGGCGAAACCGTTCGCCGTTTAGTACAACAAGATAGAACTCCTAAACAAGTTTTTGTCCTTGGTGTATATGCCAGTGCTGTACATGCAAGATGGAAAAAAGGAAATGAAATAATTTGTCAGGCATTAGCGGTGGCGAGTGAACCAAGAATCTTTTGGGATGGTAATCCTGACGAAGCCAGGGAAATTATTTCCAAAATTCATTTACCATCTGAACTTGGAAGTTTAGAGCCAGCTGGTAGTCATTTAAATGGACCGTCAGCAAAAGTATTGGATGAACATATTCTTGCACCATTAGGATATACGAGAAAAGAAGCTTGGTTGTGTGACTTGTTGCCAGAAACTCGTCTGAATAATAGTCAAGTAAGAGTTCTGAAAACAAAGTATGAACCCAGAATACAGCAATATGGTCTCAATCCAGTAACTATTCCAAAACGTCCAACTGTCTTTTGTGACATAAATAGATGCAAAGAAATACTCGCAGAACTGAAAGAGTCACGAGCAAATTTACTTGTATTGCTCGGTGATATCCCCATTAGGCAGTTTCTAAACAGAATCACCCAGGTTAATTATACTTCATTGCAGGAATATGTGAATATATATGGATATGGGAATCCCTCAAAAGCTATAATCAATGGGAATAGCATAAATGTCCTTCCTATTGCTCATCCTCGACAAATTGGAGCCTTAGGTGCGCATAGTGAGAAATGGTTTCAAGCCCATTTAGAATGGGAGAATAAAAGCAAGTAAATTCCAATTTCGTAACCACAACAAATAGAAACATAATATATGAAGAAAGTTAAGATTACCATCCTCAAAACGACGCTGAATGAGGACTTGGCAAAGGAATATGGCATCTGCGGTTTGAAAGCATGTCCGATGATGAAGGTAGGTGATGTGTTTTACGCTGACTATGCTAAACCTGAAGGTTTTTGTGATGAAGCATGGAAAGCCATTTATCAGTATGTGTTTGCCCTGGCTCATGGTGCAGATAAAGGACTGTTCTATTATGGTGATTGGATTAAAGAACCTGGCGTGGCCATTGTCAGCTGCAATGATGGTCTGCGCCCTGTGATTATGAAACTTGAAGCGACTGATGAGGAAGCCAAGATTGAATATACGCCAATAGAAAGATAAATCGGAATTTTTATCTAAATTTGCGTACAAAAATCGTAATTAGCACTGAATTGTAAAGAAAGAATCATGAATAAAGAAATAAATTACCGAGAAGAAGCAATAGAATGCGTTAAAGATTCTGTTCTCCCGATGCATAAACGAATATATGACAATTATAACGGGGATTTTGACAGAATTTATACTGAAGCGTATAATAACAACTCCTATACAGGTGAAGTTATCGTTCCTGGGGAGGTATATGAACTGAGTTATTTGGAATGTTCGTGCCCTAAAGTTAAATGTGGAATGAGAAGTTGTCCAGAACAATGCGAGTGTTCGCGCCAAAGCATTTTATTTATTCTGTCACAACTAGAGCCGAATAGCAAATTTGATGTTCAGATTGTTAACACGATTCTCAGAGGGGGTGATCGTTGTACTTTCCGGATATCCAGAGCAGCTGAAATGAAAAGATTGATTGGCATCTGTGGGCTTGACTGCGAGAAGTGCGATGCCTATATTGCCACAAAGAATAATGATCAGTCTCTTCGAGAAAAAACAGCCAAACTATGGTCTGAGTTGAATCATGCATCAATCCTTCCAGAACATATCAACTGCGAGGGTTGCCGTATGAATGGTGCTAAGACCGTATTCTGCAGCTCGTTGTGCGAGATTCGCAAATGTGCTGTGACAAAGAAAATGGAGACATGTGGCAGCTGTCCAGAGAAAGACTGCTGTCCGAAAGTCACCGCGATTTGGCAGAATAATCCTCAGGCGAAAGAGAATCTTCTGAAGTAAATTCCAATTCAACGAATGAAAATGACATAAGAAGATAATTCTGTTGTATAATCACGTTTCGAACGTGCAGAATAGGCAGAATGAGTCTAAAAAGAGGTGCCAGCACTTTACACTAAACCTGTAAGTGGCTGATTATCAACATCCGTTAGCCGCCGCTCAGCGACTCATTTGTTTTGCATGAAGAACATCGAAGGAGACATACCCACGTGCTGCCGAAAAAGGCGTGAAAAGTAGGATTGGTTGTCATAGCCCAGGAATGCTGCAACTTGTTTGACAGACTTCTTGCGTTCGGCAAGCAATATCTGAGCCTGATAGATTTTTTGTGTGATGATATACGCAGTGGGTGTACTGCCTGTTTGTCGATAAAAGAGTCGAATGAACTGCTCACGGCTAAGTGCCGCTTTTTCTGCGAGTTGTGCGATACTGATCGATTCGCAGATGTGTTCATTAATATATGTGAGTGCCTGATTGATGCGTTGATCGGTGACTCGCTGTTGTCGTACTGCTTTGTCGAGAAAGAGAGAGAGAATCATGTAAAGCATGCCATGGATCCTTAACCGTTCGCTAATGGAATAATCGACGAAACGTTGTGTTGCTGCTAAAAGGCTCGTGGTGTTCTCATAGCTGACGGGGTCGGGTTGTGGTAAGCGAAGTTCAGGATGGTTATTGCAGATTTCCTTGAAGAACTGAGAATAGGTGGGATGAGCAGTAACCTCGAACGGAAGCTCGTAAGGTTGAAATGAAGCTTGCGAGGAGCGCAGTTCATCGGCGATATGCAGATAGTAGTGTTCGAAGGTTCCGGAGCTGTGGTCGTAGTGTGTAGCCAGTGGCGGGATAAGGTAGAAATGCCCTTCGGTGAGCGGGTATTCACGATTGTTCATGGTAACAGTGGCACTACCTTTGGTAACCCAATAGATACGCATGAAAGCGCTACAGATAGGGCCAAAGTTCCACTTTTCGTCATCTTTTGCCCAACCGGCATTGAGTAAAACCAATTGGTGATAAGGGATTCTTTCATGTTTCATGCTGTAAAGATACAAAAATAATGTTCATAGTTGTCACAATATTGACGTTTATTAGCACTTTATTGGATAATTTATGATATTTTTTTGATTTTCTTATGGGAAAGAATGAAATAGCCTTATATTTGCAGACGTTAACTAACTAATATATTCTATACGATGAGGATTAATCTTAAATGTAAATTATTATCGACCGTCGTGATGTGTTGCATGAGTCAGGTCAACGTTATTGCTCAGATCGACATGACTGATCGTATCAGCGACCCTGACTTCGAACAGGAAGGGGCATCACTGTGGAAAACAAACAATTTTGGCCGCCAAGGCAACAACGATTTTCCACTGAAGCATAGCGGCCACTATCGTGAGGTGTGGTCGGGCGGAGGCACTGCCAGTGATGCTTACATCTACCAGGACCTCTCGAATATGCCCGTGGGAACCTACACGCTCACCATGGCCTGCCAGAACATCAAGCAGAGCAATACGAGCCAAGTGTGCACAGGCACCTGGATCTATGCCAACGACAAGAAGACGAATTTCAACAAACCCGCTGACTACTCTGTGACATGTGTGGTGTCCGACGGCAACCTGCGCATAGGAGCCGAAATCAAAAACTGCACGGGCAACTATGTCTGCATAGACAATGTGCGACTCACGTATCAGATTATTTATGAAGACTTGAAAAGTTTCCTCGAACAGCTCGTGGTGGAGGCTGACAACCTGAATAAGCACGACGGCAGTGCCGAGGGTGCAGAAATGGAGGCGGCCCGCAACGCGCTGAAGGCGCTGATGGATGCCGCACAGAACGAGGGTTTGGACGCCGCCGTGAAGCGACTGCAGGAGGCCATGAAGATGTATCGCCTGCACTTGGCCAGTCCCGAAAACCCGATGGATGTAACAGAACTCATCACGAATCCCAGTTTCGAAAGCGGTAAGGACGGATGGCAGTTCAGCGGTATGGGCACCCAGGGCAACAACGACTTCCGGAAAGTTGGCAACACCTACGCCGAGACGTGGACAGAATGGGGCAACAAAGTGCACGATGCCAAGCTATGGCAGACGCTTTCTAGCATGCCCAACGGCCGCTACAAACTCACTGCCGTGGCCCAGAACATTCAGCAAGGCAACCCATCGGCTAAGCAGACAGGAAGCTTCCTCTTTGCCAACGACAACCAAACAGAAGTCAGCGCTTACGGCACCTATCAGGTGGAATTCATAAGCGTATCGGGCGAGGCCACCATTGGATTCAAGACCGAAAAAGCCACAGGCAACTACGTCTGTGTGGACGATTTCCACCTTTATTATTTAGGCTATGACGAGGAAGCCGAGCAGACTGCCTTCAACGAACTCATCAGTCAGGCAGAGCAACTGATGAACAAGGATATGAACACCACTGTCAAGGAAACACTGAAGCAGGCTATCGCCGATGCCAAGGCCGTGACAGGGAGTAGCAGCCGCGACGCAGCATCCAGAGCCCTCACAACAGCTATTGCCGATGCCCGCACAAGCAATGCGCTTTACGTACAGCTGGATGGCATTATTGCCATCGGCGAGGAAGCATTGGCGTCCGCTAAACCCAACGGACAGGACAAACTGCAAACGGCTATCAATAGTGCCAAAGGGCTGAGAGACAGCGGCAATATCGATGCCGACAAGGTGTTGACAGCCGAGAATATGATCAACGATGCCATTTTCGCGTACAACATCCTTAATGGTAGCGGCACCGCTCCAAGAGCAACCACTGGCGAGGTGATCGTAGGAAGCAGCGGCATGGTAGGCCGTATGAGTGCCTCTGGCAGCAACATCATCGAACGGGGGTTCTGCTGGGCTGAGAATCCCAACCCCACCGTGCTCGACTACCACACCTCATACAACCAAAGCAACGACGAGACCAACTACTCGCCCGTCTGGGTGATGTATGATGTGCAACCCTCCACCGAGTATTGGGTTCGAGCCTACGCCATGACCAAAACATACGCCGTCGGCTACGGCGAGCCTGTACGTGTCATCACACTGCCCAAAGGCGAGACGAAATACACTTACCTCTGGAACGGCGACGACGAACACAACCTCTGGCTCGATAATGCCATGAAGGAGGCCACCGCCTACTACAACACGTGGACCGCCATCAAAGGTTACCACCCCACTGCCAACTACAGCCCGGGCACCGAGACAGCCGACTGCAGCTACGGCGGATGGATTAATGTGGGTCCCTGGCGCTGCAACACAGGCACCATGGTGCATGAAATGATGCACGGCACAGGTGTTGGTCAGCACGGCCGCTACTGGAGCCAGGAGTTGCACCCAGGCGGCGACAACGGTCCCTGGTGGTTGGGTGAACGTGCCAATCGCGTCACTCACTTCTTCGAGAACTATGATAAGAGCCGTGGCAACTACACGTGTAACGGCGACGGCATACACATCTGCTACGAAGGCAATGGCAATGATATGCAACAGATACGCTCATGCATATTGGCACAAGCCCTCTACGAGGACGGCCTGCCCGCAGTATCCGACGGTGCCTGCCCCTTCTACTCCTTCGAGAGCATCGACTCGCTCCATTATTACATCACCAATGCCGAGTATGGCGCAAACACCAAGTACCTCTGCGAGAGCGAGACGGGCAAACTGACGTACATGACCGTCGACGCTTCAGAGTTGCTCGAGGACGAATCCTATGCCTGGAACATCATCTACGACAAGATGACAGGCCTCTATTTCATCAAGAACCTCAAGAGCGGTAAGTATTTCCGTCATAACGGCAGCACCGTCAGCCTCTCTGCTTCGAAGCCCAACACCAGCGAGACCATTCAGCTCATGCCTGCACGTATCACTATGGACTTCCCCGCCGGTGCCTCAACGATTACTAAGAAGCCCTATTGGTTTGCTCGCAGCAACCGTGTCGAGAATCCTCCCGTCATGGCCATCAGCGGAGCGTCCAAGAGCACCGTTTCCACGCCAACTCTCAACTTCGCAAACAATGCCACCAATCAGTTCTGGCTCATCTATTCGACAGAAGAGATTAAGCAGTTACAACAGATGGAGTTCGACTACGATGCCGCCCGTCTGCGTCAGCTGGTGGATGGCTCTATAGCTCTTATGGCTGCCGACCACAACCAGCTTGCCGAAGATGCCGACGTGCGCTTTTCCGAGAAAGTGTCCACAGCAAAAGCTCTTCTCCCTACAGATGACGAAGTGGTTTCTACCAACCTCAAGTCCGCCGTCGAACAGCTGCTCACCGACATCTCCGACTATCTTGGTAAGATAGAAGCCACCACAGTCACCGCACCGCTTGATATCACCTTCATCCTCGAGAATCCAGGCATGGAGGCAGTCAAGGGTTGGACAGGACTCTCGGAGGTTAAGAACGCTACGGCCGAGTTCAAGGAAAAGTTTAACATCAGTCAGAAGACCATCGCCATGCCCGCCGGTAACTACGAGCTCATCGCCTACGCCTTCCAGCGTCCAGGCACATTGACAGTGGCCAACAACGACTATGCGGCAGGCAATAACAATGTAAGCTCACGTATATTGGCCAATACTGAGCGCGTGAATATCAAACACATAGCCGAGAGTGAACGCACCACTAGACTCAACCAAGGCGGCACCGAGCAGGCGGTGAATGGCATATACGAGCCTACCAACAGTGTGGCAGCTACAGCTTACTTCGCCAACGGTCACTATAAGAACAGCCTACCCTTCACACTCGAAGAGGCCGGTACCGTGACGGTAAGGATGCAGAATACCAGAAGCATCTCCGACGACTGGACCGTATGCGGTGGCTTCAAGCTTCTCTTTTACGGTGCAAGCGCAGTATCCGACGGCATACTTTCTCCGCAAATGAGTAATGAAGATGTGATCATGAATAATGGGGCTGTCTATAACCTAAATGGTCAACGACTATCACATCGTCAAATCCATAAGGGCGTGTATTTAGTCAATGGCCGTAAGGTAGTGGTTCGATAATTGAAAGAGAAACTTAAAGTTCAAAGAAAATGAAGCGCTTATCTGTTTTATTCCTTATTTGTTTTTCCCTACTCGGCATCAGCGTCGCAGCCGACTCGCTGATCACCCTCACCAGTCCCACCACGGGCTTGACGGCGGATGTTCAGATTAGCGGCAAGATACCCTATCTCATCGTCAGCGATGCAAAGGGCAGACAAGTGGCAAAGGTGCGACTGGGCCTTAGTTCTTCCGCAGGTAGTTTTGTGTCGAACCTCACCTTCGTAAGTGCCACCGAGCCTCAGCCTATCAACGAGAATTACACAGCCATCCACGGCAAATGCTCTGCCCCGAGCAACCGTGCTAACAGTGCCGAGGTCACCTTTGCCAACGCTCAAGGCATGGAGCTTGTCGTTGAAGTTCGCGCCTATGAGGACGGCGTCACGTTCCGATATAAGCTGAACGTGGAAGCTAGCCAGAAGATAACTTTCACGAGCGAGAACACTATCTACAACATTGCTTCACGCCTCCATCGTTGGCTGCAGCCTTTCAACACCTCCTACGAGGCCGACTTCCCGTTGCAGCGCACGGGTGGCAAGACAGGCGTGTGGGGTTATCCGGCTTTGTTCGAGGACGACGGCACGTTTACCCTCATTACCGAGGCCAATATAGGACGTTCTTACAGCTCCACGCATCTGGATAACACATCCAATGCAGGGCAGTATAAACTCGCCTATCCGTCGGCTTCAGAGGGTTATGGTGTAGGCGCTGCCAACCCCACCTGGACAGGTCCTTGGACAGGTCCCTGGCGTGTGATGATCATTGGCGATTTGGCCACCATAGTGGAATCCACTCTCGTCGAGGACGTCTCAGAACCCTGCGCCATCGAGAACACCGACTTCGTGAAACCCGGCAGTGCAGCGTGGGTCTATTGGGCCTACAACCATGGCACGAGGGACTATCAGATCTGCACCCGTTACGTGGATCTGGCCGTAGCTATGGGTTGGCCTTACGTGCTCTTCGACTGGGAATGGGAACAGATGGGCAATGGCGGCGGCGTCGAGGATGCTGTGCGCTATGCCACCCAGCGAGGCATAAAGCCTATGCTTTGGTATCACTCCAACAACGAGAAGATGCAGAACCACAACCAGCGCATCCAGGAATTCGCCTGGCTCAAGCGCATCGGTGTCGTTGGCGTGAAGATCGACTTCTTCGAGAGCGACAAGCAGCACACCATGCAGTACTTTGCCGACATCCTCGAGGACGCTGCCAAGTACCAAATCATGGTCAACTTTCACGGCTGCACCATTCCCCGAGGCTGGAGCCGAACCTATCCTCATCTGATGTCCCAGGAAGCTGTCTTTGGGGGTGAACAGTATAACAATGGTGGCACGATGACGACTGAAGGCGCGCGTATCAACTGCCTCCTGACCTACACCCGCAATGTCGTAGGACCAATGGACTATACTCCTGTGGCTTTTACTGATTCGCAGCACCCCCACACCACCACTTTTGCTCATGAGCTTGCGCTCTCCGTGGCTTTCGAATCTGGCATTCAGCATTGGGCCGATCGTCCCGAAGGTTTCTATGCCCTGCCCCTGATGGCGCAACGCCACATGATGGAAGTACCTGTGGCTTGGGATGAGACACGCTTCATCGGCGGTTATCCCGAGAAGTCGTTCATCATAGCACGCCGTAAGGGCGATACATGGTATGTAGCAGCCTTGAACGGCCTGTCGGCGCCCGCCAGCTTCGACATCCCCCTCACATTCCTCAGCGAAGGTCGCTACACGGCCGCTATCATTGCCGATGGCTCCAAGGCTCGTCTGTTTAGCTTCGCCACCCAGGAAGCGACCCAGGACGGGCAGATACATGTTGACTGCCTTTCACGCGGAGGTGCCCTCATCACGCTCTATCTGCAGGGCAACGTCACTGCCGAACAGCTGAGCGTCCTGCAAAGTCAGGCAGAGCAAACATTGCAAGCCGCTGAAGGACGTATCGGCGACAATACTGGATTTTATCGTCAGGACGCTGTAGATGCATTGAACGATGCGCTCTCCGAAAGCCGCACAGCTGGTAGCGCGCCCACAGAAATGTGTGCCGCCTACCAACAACTCCTTGCAGCCTACTCTGACTTTCAGGAAAATGGGCAGGCAGAAGGAGGACTCATCACACCAAATGAAGAGATGGAAGACGTGACCGTCGAATACCTTGTTGAGCCACGCAATTTCAGCCGTAGCGACGCCTCAACAGCGCCGAATACACGATTTGGGCTTCTCGCTGAGCCATGGATTGTCACAGATAATATCATCAATCAGGACAACGGCACACATGGCGGTTTTGACAGCTTCGAAGGCGGCCGCGCCATTAGCATAGAGAAATGGAATGGCGGCGAACCTGCCATGATCAATGACAAGATCTATCAGACCACGAAAGCAGCCCTGCCTGCAGGCGACTACCATCTTCACATCTCTGTCACCTGTCGTGCAGGCCTCACAGGAAGTTCATGCCTGCTCCGCGTAGCCCGTGGCAATGAATTACCCAACAAAGGTGTCAACGAGAACGTACTTGCCACCTACGACATGGGCCGCACTGCCTACTCTGGCGAATACGATGTCTGCAACTTCCACCTTGACCAACCTGAGACACTCACCCTCGGATGGGTGCTCAACCTGCCTCAGAGCGAAGGTGGACATGCTTTACGCGTCACAGCCATACGCCTCATCGATGCCAATGGCAATGATGTCTCAGCCTCCTACCTCGGTAATTTTGAGAACATTCAGCGACGCGACCGTTCCTATATCCGTTTCGGTGTCCCTACAAACTGGCAGGTCGATGATTTCTCTATTCCCAATGGCAGCGATGGCACCAAACACGGCATAGACCGCTATCCTGGCTACGATTGCTTGATGCTAGGCGTGTGGGACGATTCCAACAACGCCACAGGCAACCTCGCCAATGCACGCATCTATCGACAGGTAAAACTGCCCGCAGGCCGCTATTATTTCTGCGCCGCCTACAACGCAATTTACAACCTAAGCGATGCCTACATCTTTGCGGCCACTGAACCTCTTACTGCTGCACAGACACCCGAACAGGCCATCGCCTACTATTCCCTCACCGGCACACCGGAGAGCGACGATTTATATGGTATTTCCTTTACGCTGGAACAAGAAACAGACTTATATCTTGGATGGAATGCAGACCTCACTACTGCTGCCGAGCAGGAGTTTCGTGCCAAAGTGGTCCGTCTGTTTCGCCAAAAAGATAATGATGTAGTTGATGGCATCAGAGCGGAAACCCTCAACCCCGCCCCTTTTTCTAAAGGCGAAGGGAGTGGTTACTGTTATGAGCTCAGCGGAAGAAGAATTAACTATTCTTCTCTCTTTGCACCTCACTCATCCCTCCCCAATGGTGTTTATATCGTTAACGGGAAAAAAATAATCATTAAATAATATAGGATTATGAAGAACTTAAAGCTATTGATGATTGTCCTCTTATGGATAGGTAGTATGACAATCGCTGTGGCACAACCTCATGCGGCAGGTTACGTGCGTCCTCATGATGAAATCGTTGTTCCAACCGAAGATGTCGCCGTCGAGACTGGTGACTACGAAGCCGATTGGGAAAATCTCAGCGCATGGGAGTGTCCCGAATGGTTCCGCGACGCCAAGTTCGGCATCTGGGCCCATTGGGATCCACAGTGCGAAGCCGAAGACGGCGACTGGTATGCACGCAGTATGTACGGCAGCGGCAACCAGAGAACAACCTTTTACAACTATTTCGGTCATTATCCGGACCACGATT
>JAEESE010000006.1 GCA_016286165.1 Bacteroidaceae bacterium
TAATTCCGTCGTACCTACGGCACTCTATATACTATGCTCTAGGAACAGGGGTTCCGCTACGCTCCACACCCTGTCTAAGTTCCAACCACCCCTACGGGGTTTGCAGGTCAACTCCTATATCATTACCTTATCTTTTACCTTCAGCAAAAGTACGGAAATAGTCGAGGCAAACCTTTCGCCACTCACGGGCATTGTCTAATTGATGCAGCAGACGGTCGTTGGTCTCCTGCCAGCGCTGGTCGTCGATGAAGGGCTTTGCGTCCTGCCAGATGCGAACGAAATCTTCGACTTCGGCAACACCATGGTTGTAATGTTCCTGTATGTTCTCCCACAGCGTGTGGCCGTTCCTCATGCGGTAGGCCCAGGGTACGTGGTGGAACCACAGCAGATACTCCTCGGGACAGGTGCGGAGGTCGTCGTAGAGCGAGCGGTAGGGCTCGGCATACTGCGAGGTGGCATCCGAGCCGATGTGGCTGCGCTCGAAGCCTATGCCCAGGCTGTCGGCCTGATGATAATAGACGGGGCACCACTCGAGAGGATAGTTAGCCTTGAAGCCGTCGGGCTCAGGACCGTAGTGGTGATCGAACTTGAAAATGTGGTGCAGGCCCAATGGCATCATGTAATCCACACACGCCTCGCGGCTGCGGAGCATCATGGAGAGAAGAGCCGCGTGTGTCTTCCCCCACGTCTGCCTTATCCACTCCTTCGCTATCTCCTCGCTCGTCAGGCGTGGGTTCCAGGCGAGGCGGCCGAAGGCGTACCAGTTGGCCTGTGAGAAATGGTGGCCGCACCAGTTCCTGTCCATGCCGATGTTGGCCACGCCGGCGATGCCCACGAGGCGGTCGGGGTTGACGAAACCGAAGAACTCCTGCCAAATGGGGGCGAGATAGACGAGGTGGCGCGACTGCCCGAGGTATTCCTGCGTGATCTGCAGCTCTGCCATCTGCGGTGTGCGAAGCATGTTGTCGAAGATAGGAGCGTACGGCTCGCGGGGTTGGAAGTCCAGGGGACCGTTCTTCGACTGCAGGATGACGTTGTCGCGGAACTTGCCGTCGTCGCCTACGAACTCCGACACGGCTTGCTTCACGCGGTCCTCGCCCTTGTGGTTGGCGCCATAGACGAACGATCGCCACATGATGATGCCGCCGTAGGGTTTCACGGCATCGGCCAGCATGTTAGCGCCTTGGGCGTGTGTGCGGTGGTAGTCGCCGGGGCCTGGCTGCCCCTCGCTGTTGGCCTTTACGAGGAAGCCTCCGAAATCGGGTATCAGCCTGTAGATCTCCTTGGCCTTGGCCTTCCACCACGCTGCCACCTGCTTGTCCAGCGGGTCGGCGGTCTTGAGGCCTCCCAATGCCATGGGCGAGGCGAAGTTCACGGAGAGATATACCTTGATGCCGTAAGGTCGCAGGATGGCGGCGATCTCCTTCACCTGCTGCAGATAGGGTGCCGAGAGCATCTTCGGCGAGGCATTGACGTTGTTCAACACCGTGCCGTTGATGCCTATGCTGGCGTTGGCGCGGGCATAATTGATAAGTCCCTCTCTCCGCTCCCCAGTCAGGGGGAGAACCTCACTTCGTTGGAGAACTGGCGTATTGTCGTCTATTTGTTTCCCAGAGGACGTCTCCCAGAAGATACTTTTGCCCGCATAGCCGCGTTCGATGCTGCCGTCGAGGTTGTCCCAGTGGTTCAGGATGCGCAGCGGCCATTGGGGTGCGGAGTAGCCCGTCTCGCCACGCAGCAGGGCGTAGGCTCCGTAGAGCAGTCCCGTCTCGTTCTTGGCCGTGATGGTGTAGCCTTGGATGCGATAGGCGTCCTGCGCCATCGCGGCGTCGATGACGAGGTTCACCCGCTCGCCGTCGTAGTAGTTGCGCAGTTCCTGGGCAGCGATGCACTCGGGGCCTGTCACCGTAGCCCGCAGCACCTTGTCGTACCTGAGCCACAGCCGGCTGCCATCCTCAGCGCTGGCCGAGAACATGCTGACCAACGCCAGCACAAACATTGCTATTCTCTTCATAGTTCCTATCAGTTTATTATTTCGTTGCAAAGGTAGTGTTTTTTCCGCACGGGGACGCATATCGACACATATTTTATTCAAGTTACGGATATTATATGACACTGAGCGTTGGGGGTGAGGCTTCCAGTCGCATTGCGCACTGCGACTGTTCACGCGGGCTTGAGCGTCTATTCGCATTCGCGACTGCGTCTATTCGCTCGGCGCCTTGTCAGGTGACCACTCTCCCCCTTCAGGGAATGCGGGGAGGGCTTGAGGGAGCCGTCGGGGTTTTCCTTCAACGTTGCAAAGGTACGGAAATTAGGCGAGGGGACCAAATACGGGGTGCTGTGGCGTGTTAAAAAGTGTAAACATTATTATCGGTGCAGGTGCCGGTTGCGTTTTGTAGCATTGTAGCAATGTAGCAATGTAGCATTAAGCACCTGCCGATGTGCGAAAGAGCCTAAGAATATAGTTAATTATATATATAATATATAATAATATATTATATATATAATTAAAATTCCAGTCCCCTATTTTCTGCATATTGAAACCTCCTTAATGCTACATTGCTACATTGCTACATTGCTACATTTTCCATTGTCTTTCCCTGTATAGTGTTGACTCCTTTTGAGCCTTGATTTGTTGCTGTCGGTTAATTGCTGTTTATTATACTGATTCTATTGACTTATCTCTCTGATCAGGTTGTCTGCTTTCCTGCTTTTGTTGCCCTTTCCCCAAGGAGTGTTTTGAAACCACCCCTTGTCGATGTACGTCATCGCCTGCATCACCGTGGCGCCGAACTGGTTAAGGGTAGGGGTATTCACAGTAGTTACACCCCTCTTCTGCGGCCTCGTCTTCGTGTCCGAGGCATTCTAGCTTGATTGCTCTCGCTGCTCCAAAAGTTCACTTTTCACTCTTCACAGTCCCCTGGCCTTGAGCAGGCTTGAAGCATCGGGTTGCGCCATGCCGGTGAAGTCGGTGAACATCTGCATGAGGTCGCCTGTGTTGCCTCGGCTGAGGATTTTGTCGCGGAACTCCTGTCCGGTCTCGGGCTTCAGCGGACCACGCTGGGCAAATACATTGGCGATGTTCACGGCAAGAACCTCGGTCCAGAGGTAGCTGTAGTAGCCGGCGGCATAGCCTCCGCCGAAGACGTGGTTGAAGTAGCTGGTGTGGTAGCGTGGCGGAATCTGGTTGTCGAGCAGTCCGACCTGCCGCAGCGCTTCCTCCTCGAACTGAGCGGCCTTGTCGGCGGTGGGGACGTCCTTGGCGGCGAGCATGTGCCAGGCGAGGTCCACGCAGGTGGCTGCGAGGTTCTCGCCGAGGGCGTAGGCCGACTGGAAGTTGATGCTCGAGAGCATACGTTCCTTGAGGTCGGCAGGCATGGGCTCGCCTGTCTCGTAGTGGCGGGCGTAGTTGTCGAAGATCTCGGGGATGGCGGCAAACGACTCGTTGAACTGCGACGGCATCTCGACGAAGTCACGTGCTACGCTGGTGCCGCTCAGGTGGTTGTACTGGCAGTCGGAGAGGATGCCGTGGAGGGCGTGTCCGAACTCGTGGAACATGGTCGTCACCTCGTCCCAGGTGAGCAGCGAGGGCTGTCCCTCAGGTGCCTTGGCGCTGTTGCAGACGTTGAAGATGATGGGCTTCTGCTGCCACTGGCGGCTCTGCTTCTGGAAACCGTCCATCCACGCTCCGCCGCGCTTGGTGGGACGACGGAAGTAGTCGCAGTAGAAGAGAGCAAGCGACTGGCCGTCCTTGTCGATAACCTCGAAGGCTTTCATGTCGGGGTGATAGGTGGGGATGTTCTTCAATTCCTTGAATGTCAGTCCGTAAGCGCGACTAGCTGCGCAGAAAACGCCGTTTATGAGCACGCTGTCGATGTTGAAGTAGGGCTTCACCTCATCCTCAGAGATGTTGAGCATCTCCTTCTTCATCTTGGCGGAATAGTAGAAGCGGTCGTAGGGTTCAAGGTTGAAGTCGTCGCCCTGGCTCTTGCGTGCATAGTCCTCGATGGCCTTGGTCTCGGCGTCGGCCTTGGGCTTATAGGCCTGGATGAGGTTGTTGAGGAAGGCATAGACGGCTTCGGGTGTCTTGGCCATGGTCTTCTCGAGCGAGTAGGCGGCGTAGTTGGGGTAGCCCATGATTTCGGCCTGCTCGGCCCTCAGTTTGGCAATCTCGCAGACGATGGGGAAGGTGTTGTACTTGCCAGTGCCGTCGGCACGGTGGACGCTGGCTTCGAACACCTTACGCCGCAGCTCGCGGTTGTCGAGGTTGGTGAGCGGTGCCTGCTGTGTGGTGTTGACGATGACGATGGCGTAGGGCGCCTTGCCGCCTCGGCTCTCGGCATCCTTGGCACATTGCTCGATGTCGGCCTCGCTGAGTCCTGCCAGCTCTTCCTTGCTGTCCACCCACACGATGGCGTCGTTGGTGGCGTCGGGCAGGACGGTTCCCCACTGCTGCTGTAGGTCGCTGATGCGGCTGTTGATTTCCTTCATGCGTGCCATCTTATCCTCGGGCAGCAGTGCTCCCTTGCGCACGAAGTCCTTGTAGATCTCTTCGAGCAGCTTCTGGTCCTCGCCCTGCAGCGCGTCGTGCTGCCGGTCGTACACCTGTCGTATGCGTTCGAAGAGCTGTGTGTTGAACGAAATCTCGTTCTCGAGGTCGGTGAGCATGGGCATCACCTTCTTCTCGATCTCGGCTATCTCGGGCGTCTTGTCGGCCTCAACGATGGCGAAGAACACGCGGCTGACGCGGTCCAGAAGCCGTCCGCTGTCCTCGTAGGGCAGGATGGTGTTCTCGAACGTAGCCGAGTCGGTGCAGGCCACGATCTGACTGATGTTGTCGCGCGTCTGCCTGATGGCCTCCTCGAAGGCCGGCATGTAGTCGGTGGTCTTGATCTTGCTGAAGTCGGGCGTGCCGAAGGGCAGGCTGCTCTCGGTAAGTAAGGGGTTGTCGTGCTGCGTCTGCTGGCAGCTCACGAACGGCATCATCATGGCAGATGCGATTCCTAAAGTCATAATGGTCTTTTTCATTGTGAAAGTCTTTACCTTAATTTATTTCGCGTATGTGTGAGACTGAAAAACGTTGCAAAGATAGTGTTTTTTCGAGAATAAACAACTAAGAAGCAGAATAAACCGCAAAGAAAGTGCATCTTTCTTGAAAAGCTATGTTACCCATGCCCATGCGAATACAGAAACGCGTAGACCTTGAACTTTCTCTAACTCGGAAATGACTGAGGTGAAGGTGCTGCCAGTGGTAATAACATCATCGATAAGCATAATGTGCTTGTCTCGGAGGCTATCGGCGTGTGATGTCAAGGCATAGGCTCCTTTCAGATTTTCCAGACGCTGGCTCGTAGTGAGATGTGTCTGGGGTTCTACTTCTTTGATTTTCCGCACGATATCGGTGCATACTGGCACGCGTAGCTCTTCGCCCATTGCCTGAGCAAGTATCAGTGCTTGGTTGAAACCGCGCAGTCGTTGGCGTCGAGAGGATAGAGGAGTGGGCACCAATGCTTCAATACCGTCGAAGAGCGATGTGGATTGCAGGCGACTTACCGCCAAACGGCCCATCCATGATGCCAATGTGACGGTGCGATTAAACTTAAGGCTCTGCACAACCTTGGCTGCAACATTGCCATGGTTGTAGCGCATCAGAGCCCCGACACGTTGGAGGCAAGGGTGATCAGCTGCTGCCACCATACGAGGGTTGTAGATCCAGTCGTAGTTGTTTTCCCATGGTAATCGGAGCATGCATTGAGCACACAGCGGCTCCTCATCCAATGCCATGCGGCGGCCGCAGCTCGGACAGTGGCGGGACATGGCAAGGTCGGTGAAACTGGCCCAGAGACGATGTATGGAGTCAAATGTGCTCATGTCTGACAATCCCCGTGAACATACGCCCCGAGTTGATGCCTAAACGTCGTGCTGAGAAGAAACGAGCGATGTGAGTATGGGTGCACAGACCGCTGATGCTGACGTTGTCGGTTGACAGACCAGCCTGAACCAAATCCCAGGCATTCGCCTGCCACAGGTCGATATGCCAGCGCTCGGGGTGAGGGAAGCGCGAGTCCTTGACGGCAATAACGTCGATCGGGAAAAAAGCTTTGGCAAAAGCTTCGTATACCTCGTCGCCCACTTCGAATGCTTCGGGACCTATGCTGGGACCTATAATAGCCATGACATCGGACGGGTTGGTGCCGTAGAGCCTGCTCATGTCTGACAATGTGCGTGATGCGATACGGGCTACAGTTCCGCGCCAACCTGCATGGATGGCAGCTATGGCCTGAGTGCGGCTGTCGTGCAAAAGTATTGGTACGCAGTCGGCTGTGGATATGCCGATGCATGTATTGGGGAGGTTTGTTATTAATGCATCTACGCCCTCGAAGCTGTCGTTGAGATTGTCGTTGGTGACATGTGCTACCTTTGTCCCATGTATCTGACGGGGGATGATGAGGTGCTGCTCGTCAACACCTAATTGCTGACAGAGTTCTGCGCGACAGGCGGCGACGTGTGCTGGGTCGTCGCCCGAATAATGTGTTACGTTGAACCCGTCGTAAGGTGCCGAGGGGTCTGAGGCGTGCCGCTCGGTGGAGAAGGCTGTTATATTAGGGGCTAAATGGTAAGTCAATGGTAATGATTATATGTGTAAGCGCTTGGATAGCATGTTAGTCAACGTACTCAACGTCGTCGAGCTCGTCGATATCGTCGATGTCCTCGATATCCTCTTCATCTATGATGATAATCTCCTCGTCCTCACCCTCGGCCTGCAACTCATCGTGGAGGAACGAGAGGTCCTTGTCGCGGTGCACGATGGCAGAGCTATGTGAGGCGTTGCGGTCGGCTGTGTCGAGATTCTGCCATAGGAGGTCTTTTAGCTGAGCTATGTTGAACCCGGTGACGGCCGAGATGAAGATATGCGGCAGGTCATCGGGGAGGTCGGCCGACAGCATCTCAATGAGTTCGTCGTCGAGCAGGTCGCTTTTGGTGATGGCCAGCAGGCGTTGCTTGTTGAGCAGTTCGGGGTTGTAGGTCGTGAGTTCGCGCAGCAGCACCTCGTAGTCGTGCCGTATGTTGTCGGTATCACCTGGTATCATGAACAGCAACAACGCGTTGCGTTCGATATGACGTAGAAAGCGTAGCCCTAAGCCTTTGCCTTCGCTTGCGCCTTCTATGATACCAGGGATGTCGGCCATTACGAATGAGCGGTTATCGTGGTAGCTGACTACGCCCACAGAGGGCTCGAGTGTTGTGAACGGATAGCCCGCTATCTTGGGATGTGCCGAGCTGATGGCGTTTACGAGGGTGCTCTTGCCTGCATTGGGAAAGCCTACGAGGCCCACGTCGGCCAGCATCTTTAATTCCATAATTACGGTAAGCTGCTGCATAGGTTCACCAGGTTGAGCAAAGCGAGGAGCCTGATTTGTAGACGTGGCAAAATGCTTGTTGCCAAGGCCTCCGCGACCGCCTTTAAGAAGCATCACGACCTGTCCGTCGGTAGTGACGTCGCATACGAAGCGTCCTGTGTCGGCATCATAGACCACAGTGCCGCAGGGAACGTCGATATAGCGGTCGGCGCCGTCGGCACCATGTGAACCGTTCTTACCGCCATTGCCTCCATGGCCTGCGAAGATATGGCGCTCGTAACGAAGGTGGAGCAGAGTCCAGTAGTTGCGGTTGCCACGTAGGTATACGTGACCGCCACGGCCTCCGTCGCCCCCGTCGGGACCTCCGTTGGGAACATATTTAGCTCTATGCATATGCATCGACCCACGGCCTCCCTTGCCCGACCGACACACTATTTTGACATAATCAATGAAATTAGTTTCCATTTTTCAGGTGCTTGATTAGTTTTTTTTGACTGTTTTTTTAGATTTTCTAGAGGCTCTATGCGTTCTAGATATTCTAGATTTAAGATTAATCTTTGAGATGGCGAAATGCTTGTGGCAGGTGATTGATAATATCGCTGGCTATCAAACCCTCTTCTGAAAGTGCAGCTGCGCCTAAATCACCAGCCAGACCATGAATGTAGACACCCAGTTGAGCTGCCTCGATAGGCAGATAGCCTTGTGCCAACAACGATGTGATAACGCCCGTGAGTACATCGCCGCTGCCAGCCGTAGCCATGCCCGCATTGCCGGTGGGGTTGATTAGCACATCGCCGGCAGGGGTGCACACTTGAGTGTAGTGCCCTTTCAACACAACGAATACACCGCGGGCTACAGCGTAGTCGCGAGCCCTGTTCATACGCTCAAAAGCACTTAGGCTATAGCCTGCCAAACGGTCGAATTCTAAGGGATGAGGGGTGAGGATGCTTTCACGTGGAATCAAATCCTGCCACACTTTCTCTTCTGCGAGGATGTTGAGCGCATCGGCGTCAAGCACCAAAGGCCCCTCGTGGCGTTTCATGAGACCCACGAGAGCTGCTGCCGAATGTCGGTTGCGACCTAAGCCAGGGCCTATGCCGACGGCTTGAAACGAGCCCGTGTCGCCTACAGATGTGGTGATGTTGGAATCGAGATCTATGTCGACCACAGCCTCAGGAACCGATACCTGCAGCACGTCGAGGCAAGCATGTGGCACGTGAACCGTGAGTTTGCCCACTCCAGATCGTAAAGCTGCTCGTGCCGATAGTATGGCGGCACCGGTCATACCACGGCTGCCTGCCACCAAAAGGGCATGACCAACAGTGCCCTTGTGAGCAAAACGAGGACGGCGGCGCAACAGACCGCGCAGTTCTGATTCCTCGGTAAGCCACAGATATGCCTTAAGACCATTCAAGCCTTCGTGGCTCAGACCTATGTCTAATATCTCTAAATCACCAACGAAACGTTCGTTCTCGGGCAGGAAGAATGCCAGCTTAGGACAGCCCAGCGTGAGTGTTACGTTGGCGCGAATAACCTGGCCGGAGTCGTTGTAACTGTTGTCTTCGCACATAAGCCCTGAGGGCATATCTATGCTGACAATTTGAGCGCGGCTGCTGTTGATACGCTTTGCCAATACTGCAAAACCTCCGCTTAAGGGGCGGCTCAAGCCTGTTCCAAACAGGGCATCTACGATGATATCCTGAGAGCCGAGGTCGGGAAATACAAACTCTGACGTGACTTCAATCAGTGTGGCGTCTGAGGTCTGACGTAAACGCTCGCGGTTCGTCTCGCAGTCGGCGTTCAACTTGCCGCCAACGTTGAAAAGATAGGTAGTAGTGATGCGCCCGGCCTCCGTGAGCATGCGCGCCACGGCCAATCCGTCGCCGCCGTTGCCGCCCGGGCCTGCAAAGACCACGATGCGCCCATCCGCCGTGGGCCAACGACGCAGAATCGCATCGGTCACAGCGCGGCTTGCACGTTCCATCAAGTCGATTGAAGCAATGGGTTCGTGCTCTATCGTATAGCGGTCCAGTTCGCGAAACTGACCTCCAGTGAGTATCTTCATTAGATAAAAAAATTAAATTTGCTGCAAAAATACGATAAACCTTGCGTAAAACAAAATATTTTCCCTAATTTTGCAACGGCAAAAGTCAAAAAAACAAGCAGATGAAACAGATTAAGGTTAAGGACAAGACTTTCCAGGTGTCAATACCTGCTGAGACAATAGCGCATGAGGTGACGCGTGTGGCCGCAGAAATCAACCGCGATTTCGCTGGACGGGAGCCTATCTTCATGCCGGTGCTCAACGGTTCATTCATCTTCGCTGCGGATTTGCTTCGCCAAGTGGACCTGCTTTGTAAAGTGTGCTTCATCAAGTTGGCAAGCTACCAGGGCATGCAGTCGACAGGCGAGATACGCGAGGTGATCGGTTTGGCCGAGGATATAACAGGCCGTGATGTTATCATTGTGGAGGACATCATAGACTCTGGCATCACCATGGCTCATATGCTTGAAACTCTCCAAAACCATAATCCTGCCAGCATCAGCGTGTGCTCGCTTCTGGTAAAGCCTGACGCACTAAAAGTGGCAATCCCAATCCACTACCGAGCTATGGATATTCCCAATGATTTTATCGTTGGCTATGGCCTTGACTACGATGGATTTGGGCGCAATACAAAGGATATTTACACCCTGATTCCCAGTGAGTAAACATATTAGTTTTAAACTAAAACTTTAATTAATAATATTAAACATCGCGCTCAGCGCGGCTTATCTGAACAATGAAAAATATTATCATCTTCGGAGCCCCTGGCTCAGGTAAAGGTACCTATAGCGACGAGATAGCTAAACGCTACAATATGGGACATATCTCAACGGGCGATGTCCTTCGTGCAGAGATAAAGAATGGCACAGAACTTGGACTCGTTGCCAAAGGGTATATTGACAATGGACAGCTCATTCCAGATGCTCTTATGATAGACATTCTCGCCTCGAAATATGATTCCCTGCCTCAGGGTCAAGGTGTCATCTTCGACGGCTTCCCACGCACAATCGCTCAGGCCGAAGCCTTGAAAAAGATGTTGGCTGACCGAGGTCATGACATGGGTATGATGATTGAACTCATCGTGCCCGAGGACGTACTTATGTTCCGCCTTCTGCGTCGAGCCGGCCTCGAAGGACGTGCTGACGACAATGAGGAAACCATACGCAAGCGCTTCGAGGTATATCACAGCCAGACAGAACCTCTGTCGCGCTGGTTTGAGGCAGAGGGTATTCGCCACACCTTCGACTGGGGCATACTGCTTACCAAAGAAGGTATGATAGAAGCTATCTTTGAAGCTATAGAACGCGAGAACGGATTGAAAACTGATAAATGAACAGAGATGCGAAAAGTACTCTTCCTCTTTTCCTTATCCCTTTTACTGTCTTCAACGTCAGTGGCACAGACTGAGGTTGGGCCCTTCAGACCGGGAGTCACGCTTGACGGCGTGAATTACTTCCTGCCTAAGACACAGCTGCGCATAACCTTCGTTGCCGACAAAGCAAGCACGATACCAGGCGAGTTCGCTCCATTTGCGGATCGCTACTTGCGACAACCCAATGTGCCCACGGCTCAGTCCGTAGAATGGTCTATAAAAGAAGTTTTGCTTGACGCCGTAGGCGTGCCTGATTCAACCAAGGCATTCAATATAAAGCTGAAAGCCAAAACGTCGGCACCGCTCGTCAACCTCACCGACGACGGACTGCTCTTGAGCGTCAATACCGAGGCTGAGCCTGAACCAAAGACGCCGTTGCCTAAAGCTGTGCCAGCTCCCAAGCCCGTGAACGGCCGCGACTTCATGACGCATGAAATCCTTGCAGCAGGCAGTACGGCCAAGATGGCGCAACTCACAGCCGAGGAGATTTACGACCTCAAGGACAGCCGCAATGCACTTATCCGCGGCGAGGCCGACAATACACCTAAGGATGGTGCACAGCTCAAGCTTATGCTTGACAATCTTGATGCTCAGATTTTTGCTCTTGAATCGCTGTTCAAAGGTCAGACGCTCACCGGTACAGAGGTGCAGACGCTCGTATTCGAACCCTCCGCAGACCCGTCGAAACTTGGTCAGCGGCAATTGCTCTGCCGTTTCTCACGCCGATTGGGACTCGTTGATGCCGATGACCTCAGCGGTGAACCCGTTTGGGTGACCATAAAGCCCATGGGCAACCTGCCTGTTGCTGCCGACGATGCCGAAGTGGCAAAGAAGAAGGCTAAGATGGAACAGGGATTATGGGTGAACCAGCCGGCACGCGTCATGATTATAGCCGAGATGGCAGGTAAGACAATACTTACGACCGAAGCATCGATATGTCAACTCGGCACCACCGAAGTGCTGTCTGACGCCCTCTTCAACAAGAAGCTTGACACACGCGTCACGTTTTACCAACATACAGGCAGCGTGAAGAACATTGAGTGACATCACACTTATAGATGTCCCTAAGAACACCTTTGGCCTTATGCGTTATTCGGTCGCGAGCGAACAACATATAAGGCCAAAGGTATTTTAGTGTAAGCTTATAAGTATTTTAGTGTAAGCTTATAGGTGTGTAAGTTATAGGCTTAAGGCTGTATAAGTATAGGCTTAAAGCTGTATAAGTATAGGTTAAGGAGCGTGTAGAGATATGCTTTAAGTTACTGCTCGCGTTTGCGTCGTCTTTCTTCACGCTTAGCCTCGCGCTGGCGTCGTCTTTCCTCACGTCGCAGTTGTCGCTCGCGCTTCTTTTGCTCACGTTTCAGTTGTCTTAGTTCGCGTGCACTCTGTTTGGCTTGTTCCTTTTCGGATGCTGCTTCCTCCTTGGCACTCATCGCCTCTTCGAGCTTTTCACGAAGCATTTGCTTGTCAAATGTAAAGACGTGTCCAAGAAGTCCTACCGACAGCAGTTGATCCTTGCCTTGAAGGCGCACGTGTGTTGTGTTCCAAAGGTAATAGTTGTTCACTCTCAGTTTCAGGTTCAGGGCAGCCTCAATCGTCTTATTTATAACGCCCTTGCCTATTCTGCCAAGTACTCTGTCACCGAATCCGCTCTCGTCGACTTCCTCGTCAACATACTCGGCCACGGCCTTCATCATAGCTTCTTTGTGCTCGGATTTGTCCGGCACGGTTTCAATCATAATGACAGCCAGAAGCAGTACTGCCACTAATGCTAATAGTTTCTTCATCTTAAGAATAAATATTTGTCAGATATCTGCGGCAAAAGTATGACCTTAGGACTAAACACGCGTGAGGAAGCCTGTTAAAGATGATTAAAAGCACTAAATCATTGACAAAGCCCAACTCACTCATATGGTGAACTGATGCTCCGGGAACCAAAAAAGCCTATCCAAGTCAGAGGAACAGGGATAGGCGTGTTTGTCAATATGATTCTGCTGATGAAGCGAAATTACTCAACTCAACGTATCTTCTGGTTGAAGGGGAGTCCAGGGTCCGTCCTTAGCTTCGAAGATGACAGTAGGGGAGAGGACTTCAACTGTGTGCCACTGCCCGCGAGGGATGCTCAGCGCACAATGACCAGTGGAAGGGTCAAGGTGGTAGCGTCCTGTTTCGCGGCCATCATTGTCGAAGAAAACCTCATCCATGTTTCCGCGCATGATGATAACAACTTCTGTAGTATGCGGATGGCGGTGTATAGGTAGTAGAGTACCAGGCAGCATTGCATTAAGCATACGCTGCGATTGGTCGTCGACGGTTGTGCGGAGATCGTAGTTCATACGCAGACGCGGACTGGCTTGAGCCTGCTGCAGCAACTCGTCCATAAATGCGTTGTCGATTAGCATGATGTGTCTATTATTAAAATATGGAATCCTGGGTTGTATGCGTTAGCATGCATATCAAAGGGCCATGCTGTAGATTGTATTTGAGTGGATTACGGATTATTTGACGAGAATCTTCTTTCCGTTCTGAATGAAGATAGTGCCACGCTTGGGGGCTTTGGTTAGTCGGCGACCAGCTACATCGTACATGTCCCGTTTCTTTGTCAAGTCGCTGCTAATTAGGGATTCAACTGCATCGGGAGCCTCGGCTTGTATGCCTATTTCGGCAGCTGATGTCCAAGCGTTGTTGTGGATTTCTGACGTGGCAACGAATTTCATATAACGTGCTTCAACCGGGTGCGAGAGTGCAACGACCTGTAAGGAGGTGGTTTCCTTGAGCTCGCCTTTTGCTACAGCCGTACCCCACGATGAACTGCTGTTGGAGAGGTATATTTCGTAGCCCTTTACCATTCCGTTTTGATTGCCGTCCTGACGTGCAAGGTATGTGATGGCTGTAACCGTGTACTGCTTGGCCATGTCTATGACGATGGTGTGCGGATGGCGTGGCTCGTTTGCTCCCCAGTCGGTGTGCCAGTAGGTGTCGAGCTTGCCGTCGATGGCGTATTTGGCATCATTGCCACCGTGCTGGCTGTCGTAGCTGATGACACGCCAGCCGCTCTTGCTGATGAAGTAGTCCAGGTTGTAGGTCATAACGGGGCCATCGATCAAACCTTCGGCTGCAGCATACACGCGGATGGTGCAAGGCTCGTTGTGCAGGATAGACGAGGTGTATTTAAGGAATTCGCCATTGTCGATGCTATAGTAGATAGTGGCTCCTGGTGTATCGGTGCTCAGCTTTATGCGGCCGTTTGTCTGGCGTTCACAGTTCACGACCTGACAAACAGGCATGCTGATTCGTGCTGTCTCGGCCGCTTTGATTTCGGAGGTTAAAGGTCGGATGATGAAGCGGAAAGCTGTGTTCTGAGCGCGAAGTTCATACTGCTCAAGCACGTCGGGGCCGCAACTTGCATTGCCTAAGCCGCGTGTGGCAGCATCCAAACAGACCACAGTGGGTGCGCATGTCTTGAACTGATAGGTGTGACGGGAGCGGTTACCTCGGTCGGTGTAATTGTCCTCAGGTCTGAAGTGTACGGCTGAGGCTGCCATCTGGTCTGGGGCGATGAAGAGGAGGCCGGTGCCCTCGTCGTTGGTGAGTGCCATCCATCGAACCTCTTGTTTTGTACCATGTTCCTGTGGAAGGATATAGGCTTCGTATTGGTTGGTGACAGTGCTGTGATAGATACCAGGCAGGCAGGATTCTTTGCGGTCGCGGTAGCTATCCCATGGGCCACGTCCGAACCATGATAGCTGTTCCATAGCTGCAGGCATTTCGGTGCGGAAACCAAGTTTTGGTATTACGGCGCCTGTAGATTCAGGACGAATCATGCTATTGGCCATGATGGTGCCGTCGGCACTTACTATGAAGCTGATGCTGACGTTGAACAATGTACCGTTTTGTCCGGTGTACGTACTTGTTAGGTCAATGGTTGCGGTCTTGTTGTCAGATGCAGGCGTAACTTTTGACCCTGTACCCTTGACGGAGAGTTTACGCAAACCCATATTGTCCCAACTGGCAGTCTGACGACCATCGTTGTCGGTGGGCAGACGGAAGGCATTGAGGAGCAGCGGCTTCGAGAGTAATGTTGTGCCGTCGAAGGTGTAGCTGTTGAGCGTGCCTCGTGTCTTGCTGAACACGGCAGTGAAGCGAGCACCAGTGACGGTAATTGAAGCAGAGCTCTCTTCGATAGTTAAGTCAGCCACCTTTGAGAGTTGCGAAATGTCGTACATAGGTTTCTCGGCCGCATGAACGGGTAGTTTCTCTTCGGCTACGATATAACCGGCTTCAGCCCAATCTGTTGTCTGCCTGAGCTTAGCTGTAAAGTGAATGAACGCTTCTTGGTCAGGTGATAATTGAGAAACGATGGGTGAGATCTGAGCGTCAAGGTTTAAGGTCTTACTGTTGCCTGCAGATACTTCATTATCTATAGTGCCGGATGAGAGCATATTGCCTTCTTCGTCCTCAATGGTGTAGCTTACATCATAGACAGTGCTCGGTAAGAAGGCCATCTTGTTTTTGTAGAGGAATGAGGTAGTCTTGCCGTTAATAGCGTTGAACTCAAGTGGTTGGTAAATTTTCTTGGTATTGTACGTCTTGGAGGTGTAGCTCCAGTCGGGGCGCACGAGGCCGTTAATGCAGAAGTTACCATCGTTAGGGTTGTCGCCGAAATCGCCGCCATAAGCCCAATATTCAGTGCCTGAACTGCTGCTGGTGAGTAATCCCTGATCCTTGAAGTCCCAGATGAATTCACCTGTGAGACATGCATATTTCTCGTAAAGGTCGAACATGTCCCTGACGTTGCCCATGGAGTTACCCATGGAGTGGCTGTTTTCACATTGGATGTGTGGACGTTTGCCTTCTTTGCCACGGCTTTCGATGGAGCCATAGCTGCCATACATTGAGCTTGAAACATCGGCATAGTTGCTGTTGCCTTCATAGTGGGTGAGGCGTGTGGTATCGAGTGCCTTGATGGCAGGACCTACGTATTTGAAATTCTCGCCGCCACCGCATTCATTGCCGAATGACCACATGAATATGCAAACGTGGTTGCGAAGCCAACGAACCTGATTAGTTGAGCGCTCAATCATAGCTGGCCGGAACAACTCCTCGGATGATAGTTGCTGATAGGCATGGCATTCAACGTCAGCCTCGGCTAGCACGTAGAGGCCATAACGGTCGCAGAGATCGTAGAAGAATGGATCGTTGGGATAGTGGGAAGTGCGTACGGCGTTGATGTTCAAGCGCTTCATGGTGCGCACGTCCTCTTCCATCTCCTCGCGGGTGATGGCTCGTCCATTGATAGGACTGAAATCGTGGCGATTGACGCCGTGGAACACCATTCGCTTGCCATTGATGAGCAGGGCGCCATCGCTGCTGCGAATGCCCACTTCGCGGAAACCAACCTTGCTGCCACGAATGTCTATGGCATTGCCCGAAGCGTCCTTAAGAACTACAACGAGGTCATAAAGATTAGGCTCCTCTGCACTCCACTTGCGCGGATTAGTAACGTCCATGCGTAGACTCATTTCAGAAGCTGCAGGTGCTGTGGTTGAGGCAACGACAGAGCCGTTGTCCATAATCTTAACCTCAACATTTCCACCTGTGAGAGCTTCTATGCCGTTGATATTTACCTTGACATTGGCAGTAGCGTTGGTATATGAATTGTCGAGGTCGGTGGTGAAGAAATAGTCGCGGATCTGAGTCTTCGGGGCAGACCAAAGGAAGCAATGACGATGGATGCCCGTGAGTCGCCAATAATCCTGACATTCGAGGAAAGAACCGCTTGTGAAACGATATACTTGCAAAGCGATGACATTGTCACCACTGACGAGGTAGTCGGTGATGCGGAACTCGGACGGGAGGTAGGAATCCTCACTATAGCCGATGCGGTGGCCGTTAATCCATAGATAATATCCGTGGCCTACGCTATTGAAACGAACATAAATTTCGCGACCTTCCCATGAACTGGGAAGCGTAAAATGACGACGATAAGTGCCTACTGGATTAGGCATGCTGCTGTTGTACGTTAACCACCCAGGACGGTCGGCCATTACGCTGTAGGTCTGGTGGTTGAACGAGAAAGGATATTGCACGTTGCAGTATAGAGGCTTGTCCCAAGCTTTACCGTGGTGCAGTCCCCATACCTGCCAGCTTGAAGGCACGTCAATGTCAGTCCAACCCGAATCGTTGAAAGAGGTGGCGCATTGGGCGGCAGTCGCTTTGGAGGGTATATTTACCCAGTTGAACTTCCATGTACCATCCAGCGAGAGGTAGTAAGAAGATTTGCTCATATCGTTGGCAGCCACATCGCTTTCGCTATTCATTGGAATGGCCACGGTGTGAGCTGTCTCACGGTTGACGCTGCTGATGGACGGATCATCCCATTCTTTACCAGTCTGGGCGCTCGCGCCAATAAAGAAATGGAGAATGAGGAATAAATATATGAAACGTTTCATGTGGACTTGAAATATAATCGATAATTACAGCCCCTTGAAGAGGCTGCTCTTCACGTAGATGCGATATTGCTTGATGCTCTCGGGAGCTCCGGCTTCGACGCGCGGCAGGTACTGGAAGCCGGTGAAGGTCTGATCCTGACCGAGGTCGATGACGAGGTGGTGGGGGTACTTGACGCCGCGGTTGGTGGACCAGTAGGTGGATTCCTGCAGGTCGAAGATCTTGTCGGCGGTCTTGTTGCCGGATTCGATGTCCTCGTCGTCGCAGTAGGCCACTTGCCAAGGTTCGCGGCTGAGGCGTGTGCCGTCGGCACCGAGCATATACCACTCGGCGATGCAGCAGTATTCGCGGTTCATGTGGCTGTTGAGGGCTTCGATGCAGACGTAGCGGCCGCTGACAGGCTTGTCGAATTTCACCTCCTGCCAACCATTGCCGGCAGCGAACTCTCCCTCCTTGACGGGTTTCTCGCCGCTGAGGTCTATCTTTTGACCTTCGAGGCGATGGGTCTGCGGACGGTCGAGGTTGAGTTTGTCGATGATGGGCTTCTGCAGACCTTCGATGGTCTTCTCGCCGCGCGGGCCCATTACGTCGAGCACGATGACCTCATTCTTGCCCTTCTTCAGCCAGCAACCTGGCACGTAGAGCGTCTGCTGCGGACCGATGTACCAGTGGCGACCGATGGCGTGACCGTTGACATAGACCTGTCCCTTGCCCCAGTTCTCAAGGTTCAGGAAGGTGTCGCCAGTCTTCTTCAGGTTGAAGTAGCCGCGATAGTAGCCGCGTGTGCCTAACGCCTTGGTTTCCTTGGCGAAACCTTCATGATACTCGTCCACCCGCTTGCCAGAAGCTCCTTCCAGAGCTCTGACGGCCCATTTGTAATCATCGTCGATGCACCACTTCTCCCAGCCCTTCAGCGTGTAGCTGACATCGTGTCCATCGACTGTTGCCTTCATCTTCACCTCGCCTACGATGCCCTTGAAGTCCTTGATGGCACGTCCGAAGTTGATGCGTCCCATACCCTCGACGAGGATGAGCAGCTGGTCGCCCTTCTTCGTGGCGGGGAGAATCAGAGAGTTTTCGTGCTTCACGCGGTCTATTTTGCCGATGAACTTATCATTCACAAAGACCTGAGCGTAGTCGTGCGATTCAAAGCTGAGGACGCTCTGTCCTGTCACTTCGGGCAAGCCGACGCTGTAGAGCATCGAGCCCCAGCCAAGACCGTTATACTCGAATGTAAGGTCGTTCTGGTCGGCACTGGTTTCGAGTCCGCCACAGCCATAAACTATCGGCGCAAACTCCTTGAGTTCAAACTTCGGCACAGCGATGGTGGGATATTCCTTCGGCACAGCAGGCAGTTTCTTGGGAGCGCCCCATTTGCCTGTAGCGGGGTCGAAGTCGCCGCTGTACTTCTCCATCGCCTTGCGCAGTTTCCAGAACTTGTCTGTGGTCTGACCTGCCTCGTTGATGGGCGCGTCGTAGTCGTAGGAGGTCACGTCGGGAGCGAAGCCTGGGCTGTTGGCACCTGCCCAGTGGCCCCAGTTGGTGCCTCCGTGGGTCATGTAGAGCGAGAAGCTGATGCCGCGGTCCAGCATCTGCGAGATGCCATCGACCATCGCCTCGGCGCCGCGTGTCTCGTGGCGACCGCCCCACTTGTCGAACCATCCGCTCCAGAACTCGGAACACATCTTAGGACTGTTGGGGCGCAGCTCGCCTAACTTCTTGAATTCGTTGTCGATATTGGCGCCCGTTCCGAAGTTCATCGTCCAAGTGAGGTCATCGAGACCGTTCTTGGTGAAGTTGGAACTCCAGTCGCATTGGAAGAGTTCCACCTTGTCAAAACCGCTCTTGCGGATGATGTCGCGTACGGCACTGATGTAAGGCTTGTCCTCGCCGTAGGAGCCGTACTCATTCTCCACCTGTACCATGATGATGGGACCGCCCTTCTCGATGGTCAGGTCGCCGAGCTGCTCGCCGACTTTCTTCTCAAAGATCTCAAGGCGCTCCATGAAATAAGGATCCTGCTCGCGCAGACGAATATCCTTCTTCTTCAGCAGCCACCAGGGAAGACCACCCATCTCCCATTCAGCGCAGACATAGGGACCGGGACGCACGATGACCCACATGCCGTTCTTCTGCGCCAACTGCACGAAAGCGCGGATGTCGTTGTTGCCTGTGAAGTCAAACACACCTTCTTGTTGTTCGTGTGAGTTCCAGAAAATATAGATACACAGTGTGTTCATGCCCAAAGCCTTGCACATCTGTATGCGTTGTTCCCAGTACTCACGTGGGATACGAGGATAGTGCACCTCGGCAGCTTTCACCACAAATGGTTTGTTGTTCAATAAGAATGTATTCTCGCCAACTTTAAAAGAGCCGGATTTCGTGGATGCGTTAGCGGGCGTTGAGAACAGGCATAAAGCCATCAGAGAGAGTAAAAAAGCAAGTTTTTTCATGATTTATTGAGTAAAGAATTTAAATTTTCGCCACAAAGATATAAAAAAGATTGGAGATTAGAGTTTAGAGATTAAACTTTTTACTAAATTTGCAGCGCAATTAACACATTTAATAATAATATAATGTACAGAACACACACTTGTGGCGAACTTAGACTCGCTAATGCAGGCCAGACGGTGACACTGGCCGGTTGGGTGCAACGCACCCGCAAAATGGGCGGTATGACCTTCGTGGACGTACGCGACCGTTATGGTATCACACAAATTGTTTTCGAAGAAGGGACGTCTCTCTTTGACCAAGCTAATCGCTTGGGTCGTGAATATGTCATACAAGTGACAGGCGTTGTGAACGAACGCTCCAATAAGAACCAGAACTTGCCGACCGGTGATATTGAAATCATCGCATCGGAGTTGTGCGTGCTGAACGAGAGTGTAACGCCTCCCTTTACTATAGAAGACCAGAGCGACGGTGGTGATGATCTTCGTATGAAATACCGCTATCTGGACTTGCGCCGTACACCTGTGCGCCGTAACCTGGAATTGCGTCACAAGATGACTATGGAGGTACGTCGTTACCTCGATAGTCTCGGTTTCTTAGAGATTGAGACGCCGATGCTTATCGGTTCAACACCTGAAGGTGCACGTGACTTTGTCGTGCCTTCACGTATGAACCCGGGACAGTTCTACGCCCTGCCTCAGAGCCCTCAGACGCTGAAGCAGTTGTTGATGGTATCGGGTATGGACCGCTACTTCCAGATTGTTAAGTGTTTCCGTGATGAAGATCTGCGCGCCGACCGCCAGCCAGAGTTCACACAGATAGACTGTGAGATGAGCTTTGTCACACAGGAAGATATCCTCCAGACCTTCGAGGGCATGGCTAAGCACTTGTTCCGTGAGCTGCGCGGCATCGAGCTTGAGGGTGCTTTCCCCCGCATGACCTGGGCTGATGCTATGAAGTACTACGGCTCTGATAAGCCGGACACACGCTTCGAGATGAAGTTTGTAGAATTGAAGGACATCTTCGCCAAGGCTCCCGGTTTCTCTGTTTTCGATGATGCCAAATATATCGGTGGTATCTGTGCTACAGGCCAGGCCGTTTACACCCGGAAGCAGATTGATCAGCTCACCGATTTTGTCAAGCGCCCGCAGATTGGTGCTAAAGGTCTCGTCTATGCCCGTGTCAACGAGGACGGCAGTGTGAAGTCGAGCGTCGATAAGTTCTATGGTGAGGATATTCTCAACGAATTGAAAGCAGCTATGAACGCTCAGCCGGGTGACCTCATCCTCATTCTGAGCGGCGATGACGCCATGAAGACGCGTAAACAACTTTGCGAACTGCGCTTGGAAATGGGCGCTCGCATGGGACTGCGCGATAAGAATAAGTTCTCACTCCTCTGGGTAATCGACTTCCCGATGTTTGAGTGGAGTGAGGAGGAGGGCCGTCTGATGGCAACCCACCATCCTTTCACACACCCGAAGGATGAGGATATTCCTCTTCTTGACACCGATCCCGCTGCCGTGCGTGCCGATGCCTACGATATGGTTTGCAATGGCGTTGAAGTAGGCGGTGGCTCAATCCGTATCCACGACCCAGAGCTTCAGGACAAGATGTTCCACATCCTTGGCTTCACTGAAGAACGTGCCCAAGAGCAGTTCGGATTCCTCATGAATGCCTTCAAGTACGGTGCACCGCCTCATGGAGGTTTGGCTTACGGCCTTGATCGTTGGGTAAGTCTCTTCGCCGGTCTCGACAGCATTCGCGACTGCATTGCCTTCCCGAAGAACAATTCCGGTCGTGATGTCATGCTTGACGCTCCAGCCCGTCTTGATCAAAAGCAGCTCGATGAGCTTTATCTCAAAATTGATATACCACAGGAATAGACTAACTTATGCGTAAGTTACTTTTCTTGCTCATCGTTGCAATGACTGCGGTGGGCTGTACAGAAAGCTTCGAGGATCGTTGCCGTCGCGAAGCTAAGGAATACAGCGAACGTGAGTGCCCTCGTATGGTCGACACTTTCATCCGTATGGACAGTATGGCTTTCGAGAGCGAGCCTGCAGGGCTAATCTATTACTACACAGTCATCGGTGATCTCGACAACGATACTCTGCTGACACCCGATGTCGTTGAAGACTTCCGCGCGCGCCTTCTTGAGAGCATTCGTAACGATATCAATATGAAACGTTACAAGGACAAAGGTTTTAACTTTACCTATCGTTATAATTCAGGTTCAACAGGCAAGCCATTCGTAGAAGCTACTTTCGGTCCTGATGACTATAAGTAACTTCAAACGTTAAGCGAGCATACCAACAACCGACAATTAATCTGAAAATAAAATGAAACGACTCTTCCTCCTTGCACTTCTGACCATTGTCGTGTCTCTGGCCTCTGAGGCTAAGAATACGAAACAGACGTTGGCTCAAGTGACCGAGGCCATGAGCCTCACAGCAGATGTGGATTTACACATCACAGGAACGACACCTTTCTCCGAAGGTGCTAGCATTGATATCGTCAACACCGACCATGCTGTTGTTATCTTCGATGCTCTAAGACCTTCCAAAGCGAAGGCATTCCTGAAGTTTATTACCATCAACGGCGAGGCTGCGCAGGATAGTAAGAACTGCCAGCTGAAACTTTATGATCGTGGTGCTATCTTGTTGCCATACGGTGGCACAACTTTCCGACCACTCACGGTTTTCGACCAACCAAACTTTGATGGCGAGAGCGAAAGTAAGGCTTTTACCGAAGGCCACAGTGGCGGTTTCATGAAGACTGTTCCAGTGGCTTGGAACAACCGCATACAGAGTTTCCGCCTCAAGCGAGGATATATGGTAACGTTCGCCTTGAAGAAAGCTGGCTATGGCTACAGCCGTTGCTTTATCGCCAATGATGCCGACTTAGAGGTGAATTTGCCGACGCTTATGGCTGGCCGTATCTCTTCGTATCGTATCTTCAAATGGTACGACACGAGCAAGGTAGGTGTGGCGGACTGGCTTGATGCCGGACCATTGGCCACGCTTAACGCTCAGACTTCGTTCACATGGGGCCCTGGCAAAAGTATGCTTCCCGATGTTGAGGTTGTGCCTCACCGTATAGATGAGAGCTGGCCAACACCCGCTGAATGTGGGCAGGCGACCTATTCGCCACACCTTAAAACAAACAACGAACCGCGCAATGAAGCCGACCATGGAACATGGACCATGGAGCAGATTCTTGCTAACTGGCAGGATTTGATGCGTACAGGTATGCGTTTGTGCACACCTTCTTCATGGGACGGCAGCGATTACTGGAATGCTACGGGTTTCCTTGCTGATTTTCTCAATGAGATAGATGCCCGTGGATGGCGCTGCGATATCATCGACCTTCATGGTTACTGGAACGAGGGGTCGTTTACCCAAAATGTAAACAACTGGGCACAGAAGTTCAAGCGCCCCGTGTGGATAACCGAATGGGTTTGGGGCTCATCATGGGGCAATAACGGCATTTTCGGCGAAGCCTCCAGCCGCGACAATCCGACTGCAGCTGACCTTCAGTTGAACAAGACTGTAGTAGCACGGATTCTTGACAACTTGAATGGTAATAATGCTTGCGAACGTTATTTCTACTGGAATGGTGAAGCCAACTGCTCCAAGATAATGCGCAATGGTCAGCTCACACCGGCCGGAGAATACTTTGCAACCATGAAGACCAGCGGACCTGGCTACACCGGCTATGGCAACTACATACCCAAGGCTCCGCCAATGCAAGCTATTAGTGACCTTACAGCCACCTTTACAGCAAAGAACATGACTTGTTTACTGGAATGGACCAATAAGAATGGCGATCTTTCCACGACTATATCCTTACAACGTCGCATTGGCAGTGAGGCTTGGGAAACTATACAGCAGTGGACAGGAGCCGAAATAGAGGATAAGACGTCCATGAGTTATAAGGATGTCATCGATAGGCCTGGTTCTTACACTTATCGCATCGTAGAAATTTCATACAACAATGCCTCTGTGACATCTAATCTCGCCTATAACAACATAGCATCAGCCGAGGGAACTGAGGATTTGCAATATGGCAGTGTTTCAGCTTTGGTAGGCGACGAGAACTATGTTTATTTTGGTTATCCTTTCGATGAGGCTAGTGAACCCATTGTAGTATTCGGCTCGCCAACATATAAAAACAGTACAGTAGGTATTGTAGACAACCTTATGGCAGTCAATGAGGTGGGTAATAGCTTTACATACTTCCGTCATCGTTTCAACAAATGGGCAAGTGATGAGGCAACAGCGACAACAAAGAAGGATGAGGCTTCATTTATCGCTGCAGCGCCCGCTCATGGTAAGGTTGGCAAACTGGCTTATGAAGCTGCATATTTCGATAACTCCACTACTGATGTCGAAGACGACTATGTTGGTTTCGAGCCTACAGAAATTCGATTTAAAGAACCTTTTGCCACAGTCCCTATAGTTATGGTTCAGCCCGTGAAATCATCGGCTACTGCCAGTCCTATTATGTGGCGTGTGTGGGATGTAACGACAGAAGGGTTCAAGGTGCAGCTGATGCTTGAATCTAATATCACAAAGGGGAAGGTCCCTTGCCGTTTGGGCTATTTCGCCATAGAGAAAGGCCAGGGCACAGATGGAGTAGCAACGTTGTACACTGTAGGCGACACAACGCTTACCTTCAAGACCGCACAGCAATCTATCATCTATCCGCGCGAATTAGATGAGCCGCATCTCATGGCCCAGCTTCAGAGTTTCGACTATGATGCCGCTGCTATTTTACGCATTGGCACACCTTCAACACCCAGTGTCAATGGTGCTGTGCGTATGCAGGTAGACAAGAGCAATACGTCTATGGTGCTCTCTTCGTCGCGTTCAGCAACCGAAAAGGTTGGTTACATTGTAATCAGCAAGGCATCAGAAGAGGATATTGAAAGAGACAAAGAGGAACCCGATGCAGTACGTGATGTAAGGACGGCGTCAACTCCATCCGATGTGTACGATATATCTGGTCGCCGCACTGATATCCTGCAGCGCGGAGTGTACATCATCAACGGTCGTAAGTTGCTTGTAAAATAATCTTCAATTTACAAATCGTTTCCTGTATAGAGCTGGTAGTATTTGCCTCGGCAAGCTATCAGCTCTTCATGTGTTCCGTGTTCTATGATGCGTCCATGCTCGAGAACTATGATTTGGTCTGCACCGCGCACGGTTGAGAGGCGATGGGCTATTACGAATGTTGTGCGTCCTTGCATGAGGCGGTCCATGCCTTGTTGAACATAAATTTCAGTTCTGGTGTCGATATTTGCCGTAGCCTCGTCAAGTATCAGGACTGGGGGATTGGCCACGGCAGCGCGTGCAATGGCTATCAGCTGGCGTTCGCCAGCACTGAGATTGCCACCATCGCCAGTGAGAATTGTTTCATAACCATTTGCCAAACGGCGAATCAAGTCGTCAGCACCTACCAACTGGGCAGCTTCACGGCACTCTTCGTCGGAGGCTGTTAGGCGCCCGTAGCGTATGTTGTCAAGCACGGAGCCGGTAAAGAGATGAGTGTCCTGCAGCACCATGCCGAGGGAACGCCGCAGGCTCGGCTTCTGAATGTCTTTCACGGGAATGCCGTCGAAGAGTATTTCGCCGTGCTGAATCTCATAGAAACGGTTGATAAGGTTTATTATTGTCGTCTTGCCGGCTCCTGTGCCGCCAACGAAAGCTATCTTTTGTCCAGGTGATGTGTTAATGTTGATGTCGAAAAGGATCTGTTTTTCAGCTGTGTAGCCAAAGTCTACGTGACGGAAGTCTACATCGCCAAGCACGGGTGTGTCTGCACCTTCTTTTTCCCATGTGCGGGCTTCTTCGTTCAGTGTTACCTTTCCCTCGTCGATCTCGCTTTGTGCATCCATCAGGGCGAATATGCGGTCGGCACCAACAGAAGCGTTTAATACGCTGTTTATCTGCTGTGATACGTGGCTAATAGGTTGGGTAAAGTTCTTGTTTAGTGTGAGGAAACTTACCAAAGTGCCGAGAGAAAGAGAGCAATGAACGGAGAAAAGTGAGAAGTCGGGGTTCAATGCTATGCTTGCTCCCACTACAGCTATGAGCACGTAGCCAAGGTTTCCGAGGTTTCCGTTGATAGGCATCACAATGTTAGCTATACGGTTGGCCGAACTGGCACTATAGCGCAGTTGCTCGTTAATGGCCTCGAAGTCGCGTATAGCCTCGTCCTCATGGCAAAACACTTTTACTACTTTCTGTCCAGTCATCATCTCTTCGATGAATCCGTTGACTCGCGCCAGACTCTCTTGCTGCTGACGGAAATGTCCGCGCGATATTGTGCCGAGTTTCGTGGTTGCGTACATCATCACTATTGCCAGAAAGATACTCACGAGAGTCAAGGGTACGCTTAATACAACCATTGAAGTGAAAGTGACGGTGATGGTAATCAACGAGTTGAATACTTGAGTGAGGGAACTGCTGATAGCTTGCCTCAGTGAGTCGACATCGTTGGTATACACGGACATTGTGTCGCCGTGTGAGTGTGTGTCGAAATAGTTGAGCGGCAGGGTCTGCATGTGTGTGAACAGTTCACGGCGCAGGCGCAACTGCGTTCCTTGGCTGACATAGATCATCAGGCGGTTGTATGCGTATGAGCATACGACACCGAGTGCGAGCACGAGCCCAAGACGGAACAGAGCCTGAGCCAGCGATGCGTATTCTGGATTGGACGCCTGCGTGAGAGGAAGGATGTAGTCATCGATGAGCGTACGGGTAAATAGGGTAGAAGCCAGCGAAGTAAAACTGGTCACCACGATGCAAGCCAGGACCACGAGGATATAGCCCTTGTAGTTCTTCAGCACGTATCGCAGTAATCGCATCAATGTGCCCCATTGCTCCTTGGTCGGTTTCTGTAGACCATGGTTGCGCGGTCCACGCGGTCCGTCGAATGATAGTTGTCTCATGCAGCCCCTCCTTTCTCGTCAAAATCTCCTGTGCCAGATGTCTGGATATCGTAAATCTCGCGGTAGACATCGTTGGTTTCAAGAAGGCGTTCGTGTGTGTCGAAACCTGTGAGTTGTCCGTTTTCAAGCACGAGGATGCGGTCGCAGTCGCGTACGCTGAGTATGCGTTGACCTATTATTAGCTTGGTTGTGCCTGGTAATGCGCTCTTGAGTCCTTGACGTATGGCGGCGTCTGTGGCGGTGTCGCAGGCCGATGTGCTGTCGTCAAGGATAAGTATCTTAGGCTGTTTGAGCAGTGCACGCGCTATGCATAAACGTTGTTTCTGTCC
This sequence comes from Bacteroidaceae bacterium, assembly GCA_016286165.1. GTDB lineage: Bacteria > Bacteroidota > Bacteroidia > Bacteroidales > Bacteroidaceae > Physcousia. The sequence goes on from JAEESE010000006.1 coordinate 26,960, forward strand.
ACCTGAGAGATTCGTTCCGCCTTGTTCTACGCGTGAGTTATAGCCATCAGGCATCTGCATGATGAACTCATCGGCAGCAGCAATGCGGCATGCTTCACGGCACTCTTCTTCAGTGGCTTCGGCACGTCCCCAGCGAAGGTTCTCAAGTATGGTGCCTGAGAACAGCGTATTTTGTTGCAGAACTACGGCCACGGTAGATCGAAGGGCATCTATGTCGTACTCTCGAACATCGTGCCCGCCAACGATGACGCTGCCCGAGGTGACATCGTAAAGACGGTTAATGAGGCTTACGAGCGAGCTTTTACCGCTGCCCGTTCCGCCCAGAACGCCAATCGTCTCGCCCGAGCGGATGGCGAAGTTTATATTGAAAAGTGCTGAACGTTTATGTTTGGGCGGGGCAGGGGAGAGGAGCGTTGCCATGGCTGCTTTATTCCTGGCTTTCTTCTCGGCTTGTTCGGGTGATAGGGCTTGCGGGGGAGCTGTGTAGTCAAAACGAACGTTTTGGAATTCAATGCTGCCGTCGTGTACCTCAGTTACAGGTTCGTCGGGGTTTGTGATGCTGGCCTTGGCTTCAATCACTTCAGCCACACGCTCGGCCGAAGCCGCACTTTGTGTGAGCATGACAAAGATCATCGAAAGCATCATCAGCGACTGTAGGATAGACATCACATAGGTGAACAGTGACGTCAGTTCGCCAGTGGTAAGTGTGCCGCCAACTATGAAGTGAGCGCCGTACCATGAGAGGGCGATGATGCAGCCATAGACCACCATGTTCATAATAGGGTGGTTCAGCGCCATAAGGCTCTCCGCGCGTACATATAAGTTATATAGGCGCTCGGCCGCACGCGAGAACTTGCTGGTCTCGTGGCCTTCGCGAACAAAGGCTTTTACCACGCGAATGGCAGCCACGTTTTCCTGAACACTCTCGTTGAGGGCGTCATATTGCTTGAACACCTGCTTGAAAAGACGGGCCACGCGGCTTATAATCTGGTACAAAGAAGTGGATAGGATTATCATGGCCAATATGAAAATAATGCTCAAGCGGGCATCAATCACCAGGCACATGAATATAGAAAGGATTAGGCGAAACGGGGCGCGAACGCTCACGCGCAGAATCTGACCATAGGCGTTTTGCAGGCTCGTCACGTCTGAAGTCATGCGTGTGACAAGGCCCGAAGTGGAGAAACGGTCTATGTCGGCAAACGAAAACGTTTGGATATTGCGATACATCGCACGGCGGAGGTTGGCTGCAAAGCCTGTTGAGGCCAGAGCCGAACTGCGCCCGGCCAGTATGCCGAAGGCCAACGAGAGGAATGCCATAAGCAACATAAGTGCTCCATAGCGATATACCTCTTGGATGTTGCCTGCCATCAGACCTTTGTCGATGAGTGAGGCGGTGATATATGGAATGAGCACGTCAAGCACTACTTCGGTGGCCGTCCACACAGGAGTAAGCACCGAAGCCCATTTGTACCGGCCCACTTGGTGAAGTAATGTTGAAATCACAATAGTTCGTGTTTTATGCTCTGCCTGTAGACAATAAATAATAAGTATATGTTTACAATCCAATTAGGCCGTTATAATTGCCCGATTAGGCTGTATTTATAGCCCTGTAAGACTATGCTCGTTTTTCCACATCCTTGAGACGAAACAAATCTGTTCTGTTCGGAGTGTGACACAAGACTCGGTCAAAATGCAAAAGGGCCAAGTATTTTTCTCGAAATCCCTGACCCTTTTGCATTGATGTTAGGCATCGTGCTGCCGTAGACCCATGCGAGCCTCTACGACGTTGACTACGTAGTCTCCCAGTTTCTCGCATTCGTTGACGAGGTCCATATATATTGTACCTACGGCGTATGTGTACTCGTGGTTGTTTACGTCGATGATGTTTTGCTGCTTGAGCTGGCTGCGGTAGTTGTTGATCTCATTCTCAATGTTGAACGTGCGGTTGACATCGTAAGTATCTTTACGGCCTGTCATCAGTCGGTTCATGAGAGTCAGAGAATCATTGGTCAGCTCCATCATCTGATAGATATGCTCATACTGCTTCTCGTTGAAGTGATCTTCCTTGCCCTGATACTTACGGCTTATGGTGCGCGCCATATTGAAGCAGGCATCACCTATGCTCTCAAGTTCGGATATCTCACGCAGCATAGCACGGATCTTGGCTTTTGTCTCATCGGAGAGGTGAGCGTCGCTGACCTGATCGAGGTAGTTGGCAATCTCAAGTTCCATACTGTCGGAGATACTTTCGTACTTCTCAATGCGTGTGAAGAGCTTATTGAACTCGGTGTCATTGTTCTTGTTCTTGGCAGAGGTTGAAGAGGAAAGCGTCAGTAATTCACGGACCATGCCGAACATACGTTGCATTCGTTCTGAGAAAGCCTGTATCTCCTTTTGGGCTTCTAGCACCGACAACTCCGGAGTCTTCATGATTCCAGTGGTGATGAAATGCAAGCGGAAGTCCTCTTCTTCATCAACCTTCTTGGGCTTGATTACCCAGCATACAAACTTCTCAATCTGAGGAATAAACCAGATAAGGATAAATGTATTGGCTACATTGAAACAAGTGTGGAAGGCTGCAAGCACGAAGTTTAGTTTGGCAGCATTGGCAAGATACACACTGGTTTCAACGGCATCCTTCTGCATTGCCACATCATAACCGACAAGGCCGCAGACCGCATCAATGAACGGACGGAACACAAACAGAATCCATATGACGCCGAACACGTTGAAAAACATATGTGCCAAGGCGGCGCGACGCGCTTGTGTGTTGGCCGATAAGGCAGCGAGGTTGGAGGTGATGGTGGTGCCAATGTTCTCGCCCATCACGAGGGCAATGCCCTGATAAATAGGCAGTGCACCGCTCGAGCACAGGATCATCGTGATGGCCATCACGGCAGCCGACGACTGAACGCAGAACGTTAGTATGCCGCCCAGCAGCAGGAATATGAGTGTAGTTAGGAATGAGTCTGGGTTGAAAGAGGCGAAGAAATCCAGAAGTGCCTGATTCTCGCCTAAATGCATCTCAGCGCCAGTCATCCTCAGTGTGCCCAAACCCAATAGCAGGAACGATAAACCGAAGAGGAAGTCACCGATATAGCGATACTTTTTCAGGTAGATAAGCACTATGGCCAGCAAGAACGCGGGATAAATGGCATTGGTGATGTCGAATGCCATACCGGCCGACATAATCCATGCCGTAAGTGTAGTACCGATGTTGGCACCCATAATCACCGAAATGGCTTGGGCCAGAGTCAGCAATCCTGCGTTGACAAAGGACACTGTCATTACGGTCGTGGCGGTCGAAGACTGGACAGAGGCCGTCACAACCATACCTGTCAACATTCCCGTGAAGCGGTTAGTGGTCATTGCGCCCAGGACATGACGAAGCTGAGGACCCGCCAGTTTCTGCAATGCTTCGCTCATGGCCTTCATACCATACATGAGCAATGCCAACGAGCCTAAGAGCTTGAAAATAATCATTAAGGACATACGTCAGAAAAGAGATTGATGTTGATACTATATTTCTCTGCAAATATACGGGATTTTGACCTTTGACGAAAGAAAATGAGCAAAAAAATATTTCCCAAAAGGTTTAATCATAACATTTTTGTAAATAAATTGTAAATCATAAAACATAAATCATAAATTATTCTTACCTTTGCACGAAATATCAGAGATTTATATGGCAAGCATTAATAAAGTAATACTTCTGGGCAACGTAGGCAAGGAACCCGAAGTGAGATACGTGGATCAAGGAGTGTGTGTGGCACAGGTTCGGCTGGCCACCAGCGAGAGAGCTTATCGTCTGCAGGACGGCACCGAAGTGCCGGAACGCACGGAATGGCACAATATTATACTTTGGCGTAAGCAAGCTGAAATAGTGGAAAAATACGTCCACAAAGGCGACCAAATATATATCGAAGGCAAAATACAAAGCCGTTCTTACGAAGACAAGCAAGGGATAACGCGCTACGTAACAGAGATTTGGGCTGATGAGCTCAAGCTCTTCGGAAGCTCGCGCACGGCCGAACAGACTAATTCGTAACTCCACTTATGGACTATTATTTATCGGGCTTTGCAGCCCTTTTCGACGGAATAACTACAAATGCTCCATCCACTGGAGCTATCATAGCCCTCATCTTATCTTTTTTATTGCTAATCTGCTCGGCTTTTGTCAGCGGAAGCGAGATAGCTTTCTTTTCGCTTACACCGGCCGATATGAACGAGCTTGAGGAAGAACGGACTGCCAACGACAGGCGTATACTCGCCTTGCTGGCTGATTCTGAACGTCTGCTGGCCACAATATTGTGCTCCAACAATTTTGTTAACGTGGCCATAATCCTGCTCTTGAACTATTTTTTCCTGGGCGGCGACAATCCCGTGATTGCCTTTGGCGACAACACAGTCATGGAATTCCTGTTCATGACAGTGCTCCTGACTTTCTTGCTCCTGCTCTTCGGCGAGGTTATGCCCAAAATCACAGCTTCACAAAAGCGGCTGGCCATGGCGCGACTCTGTGCTCCTGCCTACGGAGTGCTGGTTAAACTGTGGTGGCCGGTCAGTTGGCTGCTGCTAAAGTCCGGCCGTGTTACCGACCACATCAAGTCCACTCAGCAACTATCTGTCGACGACCTTGAACAAGCCCTTGAACTTACCGACAAGAAAGAAATCGCCGATGAGCAGCAGATGCTCAAGGGTATCATACGTTTTGGTGGGGAAATGGCACGTGAGGTGATGACACCGCGCGTAGATATAGTAGACTTGGATGTACGTACACCTTTCCCTGAAGTCATAAAATGTATTGTTGAAAACAACTACTCGCGCATTCCGGTATTTGCTGGAACCGAAGATCATATTACGGGCATCCTTTACATCAAGGATCTGCTGCCTCACCTCAACAAGCCTGCTAACTTCCGTTGGCAGACACTCGTGCGGCCTGCGACCTTCGTTCCTGAAACCAAAATGATTGACGATCTCCTTCGTGATTTCCAGGCTGCCAAGGTTCATATTGCCATCGTGGTGGACGAATTTGGCGGCACAAGCGGACTTGTGACCATGGAAGACATCATTGAAGAGATTGTAGGAGAAATCAACGATGAATACGATGATGACGAACGCACCTTCACACGTCTAAACCAAAACACCTTTGTATTCGAAGCTAAAACCCTCCTTACCGATTTCCGACGGATCATGCAGTTGCCTGATGATGCTTTCGATGATGTAGCTGCCGATGCCGATACTCTTGCAGGACTTGTTTTGGAACTAAAAGGAGAGTTTCCCACCGAGCACGAACGTATTCAGCATGGCCGCTTCACATTCGAAATCATGGAGATGGACGAGCGTCGCATCGTGAAGATAAAGGTAATAGTAAAACCATTAAAAACACAGGATAATACTGACGAAAAAGGCTGAAAATACAGCAAATAAGCACTGAAAATAAATTTTTTAGCAAAAAAGTGGCCAAAGATTTCCGTAACTGCTTGAAAGTTGCTACATTTGCAACCCGAAACAGGAATAACACCTTAAACGACAAAAAATACAACTAATATTTAACCCTTATTCATTTAATTAAAATGACTAAACAAGACATTGTAAACCAGATCGCGAAACAGACTGGCATTGACAAGACCACAACACTTGCTGTTGTTGAGTCTTTCATGGAAGCCGTGAAAGACTCATTAAGCGCAAATGAGAATGTGTACCTGCGCGGATTTGGTAGTTTCATCCTCAAAAAGCGTGCACAGAAGACCGCTCGCAACATTACTCAGAACACCACGATGGTTATTCCCGAGCACAATATTCCGGCTTTCAAGCCTGCAAGGGTCTTCTTCAACGCAGTAAAATAATAAACATCACTTATAATTCAATTTAAATCTATTTAGCTATGCCAAGCGGAAAAAAGAAGAAAAGACACAAGATGTCTACTCACAAGCGTAAGAAGAGACTGAGAAAGAACAGACATAAGAGCAAGTAACCCTTGCTCTGTTTGACTCTCTGCGGCTCTCTCTCTTAGAGACTTCGTGAGTCACAACCGAGGAACAAACCGAGCCCGAATATCACAATCGGCCGATTTGTTCCTTGTTTTTAAAATCAAACCATTACTGATCCTGAGGGCAAGCCCGAGGGATAAAACCAAAAGCGTTTTTCAAAAACGTAAATCCTAATTCTCTCATGACCTGTGAAGTAATTGTTGATGTGCAACCAAAGAAGATTGCTATCGCTCTTACCGAGGATAAACGACTCGTCGAATATCAGGAAGAAGAGCAACAGGCAAGTTTCAATGTTGGCAACATCTACTATGCTCGCGTGCGAAAGCTCATGCCGGGCTTGAACGCATGCTTCGTCAACGTGGGCCATGAGCGAGACGCCTTCCTACATTATCTGGACCTCGGGCCCAACTTCAACTCTTTTGCCAAATACCTTAAGCAAGTAGGTAGCGACAAACGAAATCTCTTTCCCATCTCCAAGGCATCAATACAACCTGAGCTGCCAAAAGACGGTAGCGTGCAGAACACTCTGCAGGTGGGACAAGAGTTGTTAGTCCAAATCGTCAAGGAGCCTATATCAACCAAGGGACCACGCCTTACCTGCGAAATCACTTTCCCTGGACGTTATCTCGTGCTCGTGCCGTTCACAGACAAGGTACACGTCAGTTCTAAGATAAAATCAAGCGCAGAAAGGGCCAGACTCAAGCAACTCCTTCAGAGCATTAAACCGAAAAACTTCGGTGTAATCGTTCGTACGGTGGCTGAAGGCAAACGTGTGGCAGAGCTCGATGCTGAGCTTATGATTCTCCTGAAGCGATGGGAGGATGCCATCATGAAGGCTCAGAAAGCCAAAGACCTGCCGACGCTTTGCTTCGAAGAGACAAGCCGTACGGTAGCACTCCTCCGCGACCTCTTCAATCCTACTTACGAAAACATCTACATCAACGACGCTGATATCTATAACGAAGTTCGCGACTACGTCAAGATTATAGCGCCTGAGATGACTGAAATTGTCAAATTGTACAAGGGCAAGCTCCCCATCTTCGACAATTTCGACGTGACGAGGCAGATAAAGACCTCATTCGGCAAAACAGTGTCATACAAGCACGGTGCTTATCTCATCATAGAGCATACCGAAGCTTTGCACGTCGTGGACGTCAATAGCGGCAACCGTGCCAAGAATCCCGACGGGCAGGAAGCCAACGCACTCGAGGTGAACCTCGGAGCTGCCGACGAACTGGCACGACAACTGCGCCTGCGAGACATGGGCGGAATCATAGTCGTGGACTTCATTGACATGGCAGTGGCAGAGGACCGACAGAAACTGTATGAGCGTATGTGCGAGAACATGAAGCGCGACAGGGCCAAGCACAATATCCTGCCTCTCTCGAAGTTCGGGCTCATGCAGATAACCCGCCAACGAGTAAGGCCTGTGACAGAGGTATCTGTCGACGAGACATGCCCCACGTGTATGGGCAAGGGTACAATCAAGTCGAGTTTCCTCTTTACCGACGTTCTCGAGGAAAAGATTGACCAATTGGTCAGCAAACTCGGCATTAAAGCCTTCACTCTGCATGTACATCCTTATGTCTACGCATACATCAACCAAGGCTTTATCTCGCTCAAGCGCCGGTGGCAGATGAAATACGGATTTGGCGTCCGCATCATCCCCAACCAACGTCTCGCCTTCCTTCAGTATGAATTTATCTCGCCCGATGGCGAGGAAATAGACATGAAGAGCGAGGACGATATGAAATGATTCTGGCAAAGCCTTGCCAGACAACCTAAACAAATAAGCCGCCCGGCAGTTTATAGCTGCTGGGCGGCTTTTCTTTTTCTAGAACAAGTTGGCACCTTGTGGACGCCTTGATTACATGTGTCTCAGCATAATTACAGAACTTGAAGCCTGAAGGAACGGTTGAGTGCTTTGTTACATCAGCCTTACTTGTGCTTAGTATCCGAAACTGTGGCTCGGGAAAGTGATTAAAGGCTGCGTGAGCTGCTCATCAAATGGCGGAAGTGGATTGGCGGCATTGGAGCGTGTGGCTTTAACGCCTGAGTTGCTGGTATAGATGTCGGTGTAAATGTAATCGTACCCGTCAGCGTTTTGAATTGCTCCGTAGCTGTTTAGGGTGAATCTGCACTTGTAGGATTTCTCGTCGTAAATCGTTTTGCCGTTCACTTCTTTCTCCAAGTCCTCAAAGATAATTAACGGAAGCTTATTGGATGCGCGACCGAAGAACCCGGCGTAGGCAAGCGCATTGCCCAGGTCGCCTAAGCTGAGGATATGCCGAGCTACGTTAGGTAACCATTGCCCGAAGATGTTGTCGTTGGCATCTTCATGATAGAACGTGTAGGCTGTGCGGCTCTTGCCGCTTATGTTACCGCTTACATCGGAACCAGATGTCGTCGTTTGCTTCACTACTTTTTTCAGACCTTTGTTGACGTATTCAAAGCTGAAGTTGCTTCTCGTCGTGTTCGAGAAACTGACTCTGCCCTCATTGCCGCTTTCTGTGGAGGTGCCGGTTATTGAACTCAGTTGGTTCTTTGAATTGTAAGTAAGGTCTATGTTCTGGACCAGATTCCAGACGCCGTTGAGGCTGTTGACGACATATGTAGCGGTAATCTTGGTGATGAGATTGTTCTTGTTGACGGTCATCTCCACAGTTTCATTTCCTTCTGACGATAAGCGTATGGCATCTGCCGCCACTTCTATACCATTGCCTCTAACGTTAATTCTGTTGAGCACTCCGTCGGTGTAGAAATAGTCGAAGGCACCAACGGCTGTCAGACGATAGCCTTCAGGCAAAGCTTTACTGTCCTTGTTGTCGTCGAGCTTGCCTGCAACTACTTTTGTACTTCCTTCGGTGGTCTCAACTTCCTCTTTGTTGCAAGCCATTATGACTAATGCTGCCATGGCTAATGCCGTAGTTGCAGTGAGTATGTGATAGTGTTTCATAGTTTATCAGTTGGTTCTGTTGGCTTGGATAATCAGTTGCAAATGAATATGCTTCTGGCTTACTCACTCCACGATAAAGACTTGAAGTTTTGTGAAAGGGAGATAAAATATGTCATAGGATAGTAAGCGTCATCACATGCCGAGTGTTCTCGTCAACCTCGAAGCCTGCAGCTACGCGGCGTCCGACCACCCATACTATGGTATCGCCCGAGCATACCACCAACTGACGCTCTTTCTCGAATACCGACAGCTTCAAGTCAGTGAGCATGTCACTTAGCAGGCGGGTGCCTTCGAGACCGAAGGGTTGTATTCGGTCGCCTTCACGCACAGTGCGTATTGTCAGCGGCAACGACAGCTTCTCAAGGTCATAGCAGGCCGTTTGTTTTTCTCTCGGTATGGGAAAAGTGGCGTAGTCGATGGTTTGTCGCCGAATGAGCAGGCGCGTGCCATCAGCCGCTTCAAAGAGTCCCTCTAGCGGCACTACACGTTCCGACTGATCCTGTTTGCTTGTACGGCCAACCGTGTCCGTCTTTGCGCCTTGTTGCATCCATAACAGTCGCCCGCGGTCGCGCAGCAACCTGCCTTTGCTGCTCTGCCATTCGTGCCCCGAGTCGCCGTCAAGATGCTCGAATATGTCGCTCACCTGTTCGGCTGTAAAGCCTCGCTCGCGCAGTATTTCATATAGGATTGTCTGGGGCGCTATACATGCCCGAAGTGCCGCTATGTCAATGGCGTCAGCACGTTCTACCACAGCTCTCTGCGTTTGTACGGCGTAATCATAGAGCTTCAGGGCCTCGCTCATTCGCAAAGCTGTCTGTGATATATTGCTCGTTGCGCTGCTGTTTATGCGCTGCAGTGCTGGCACAACTTCCAGTCGCAGGGTATTGCGTTTGGCTGCTTCCGGGTCAAGGTTGGTCGAATCGGTCACCCATTCCTGTCCACGCTCCTTTAGCCATTGTTCTATATCGCTACGAGAAACGTTGAGCATTGGTCGGATGATGCCTCGTTCATTGCGCATCTGCATGCCACAAAGCCCGCGAATGCCGGTACCCCTGACGAGGTTCAGGAGTATTGTCTCGGCCTGGTCATCGCGATGATGTCCGACGCATAAGGCCGCAGCGCCCAATAGCTTCACTTGTTCGTCGAACCACTTATAGCGCAGTTCGCGTGCTGCCATTTCTATGCTTATCCCACGACGTTGGGCAAAAGCCTTTGTGCGGAAGTGTTTAACGGTGATAGGTGTGTCGTTCTGGCGACATAGACGGCGGCAGAAAGCTTCATCGGCATCACTCTCTGTTCCGCGAAGCTCGAAATTGCAGTGCAGTGCATGAACCGTGTAGCCCAACTCTTTCAGCGCCAGAAGCAAACACACGCTGTCTGCACCTCCGCTAAGAGCTACAGCCAAGGGTGCTTCAGCCGTTTGTGATGAGCTTATTCCGCAGCCTGAAAGTACTGTTTCTATGTTTTTGAGTAGTGTCATATTCATATAAATAACGTAAAAATGCTAAAAAAGTTGTGCAAAACGCTTGTTAATTCAAAATAATGCAGTACCTTTGCATCCGCAAAACAAAAAGTGACGGTGCCTTGGATGAGTGGCTTAGTCAACGGTCTGCAAAACCGTCTACAGCAGTTCGAATCTGCTAGGCACCTCTCTTTAAGCAAACATCCCCGAGCCTTAGGCTGCGGGGATGTTTTATTTTGTATGCTATTTCACCGCAACCTTGCGGCCGTTGATGATATACAAGCCTCGTGGCAGTGTATTGTCCACTCCGTTTGTATTTGCTCGTCGACCGCTTAAGTCGAAGGCCTTGGTAGCTTGAGTCTGGCCGGTTGTCACATCGGCCATCCTTTGTTGCTCAACGTTCTTTATACCGTCGGTGCCGTCATAGAGTGCAGCAACCTCGTCTGCCGTGAGAGCATAGTTGTATATTCTCACGTCGTCTATGGCTGAGTTCAGCATTGGGTCTGCCGGGAACTGGCTGCGTCCTATGTAATTGAACACTGGACGGAAGTCCGCGGGGCGCTCCGTAATGGTTGACGAAGACCCTGCCGGCTGGCCGTCGAGGTATAGCGTTATGGCATCATCTGCGAAGGTGACGGCTACGTGCATCCATTGTTTCGTGCGATGAGTGGTTGTAGCATTAATTATTTGTTCGCTTCCGCCATTCTTAATTGCCAGGCGCAGGCGGTTAGCCGACGAGGGTTTGGGCGACAGGAAACAATAGTGGTCCGTATCGTTGCCGAAGTCGAATATGCGTTGCCAGGAATCACCGCCTTGCCAGTAGACCCATGAGGCGAAAGTCATCTCGCGTGATGAGGCTATAGTAGCTGGCAGTTGAATGAAGTTTGTGGAACCATTGAGCTTTATGGCCTGGTCTGAATGCCCTTCCTGCAGTTCGAGGTCGCCGAATAAAGCAGCGTGGTTGCCGTTGACGCTGGCATCATTGAGATCGGCGTCAGCTGTCAGGTGCATCATCAGTGCATGTTCCAGCGTTGGCTGAGCTGCAACAATGTTTGAAGACTCGGAGTGGTTGAAGCTCTGATCCATTGCCAACACACGATAGCTGTACTGCTTGTCGTCGACGGCAGTGTTGTCGATGTAAGCAGTTTCTGTGATGCTATTGTTTATCACTCGCCATGTAGCACCTCCGTCCTCGGAGCGTTGTATAGTATAGCTTTGGAGGTCCTTGTCGGCAGGTGCCGTCCAAGCCAAGGCTATGCTCGAAGGTTGAGGCGTAGCGGTCAGGTCGGTTGGAGCGGCTGGAGCTTTGGCATTGTAGGCCGTATTTGCAGTCAGGAGCCGCCATTGCTGATTGGGCTCGCCGGTGAACTTGCCTTGGTTGATGTTGCGGCCGCTGGTTTTCATTTGGCTTTCTGTGCCGGGCTGCACCTGCATATAAAGTCCGCTATGCTGACTGCGAATGTAGAACCATCCGTCGCCTGCATATTCAAAGAACCACCGTTCGTTGGTGCCGAAGCTGCCGGCATATGCTATGATGTCGCCGCCGTCGTCGAGGCTCCAGTTGAGAATGTCCGGCATTATTCTCGGGGCCTGTACATTTGTGATTTTATAGTAGGCGAAGTCGCCGCCGATACGTGTATCCACAGGCTCTATGGTCCAGTGCTGAGCTTTATTGGTCCTCAACGGAGTTTGCTGCTGAAGAGTTGCTCCTGACGATGGGTTGTTGTTTTGCGTAGATACGGCGTAACCGCTCAGTCGGTTTATAATCTTGTATTGAGTAGGCTCGGTGGGCAGAGGCGGCATTATATCCTCGCCGCCCTGTATGTTCACCAACGTCTCGGCATTAGTCTGACCTTTCTGATATGCTGTGCCGCCCGGCAGAGTCATAATGTACTCGCGTGTGGGACCGTGGCCGTCGTAGAAGACGTCGTGGTCCAAAGCCACGAAACGGTAGGAGGTCTCTACGGCCTGGCGCTCAGAAGTGCCGCCGAAGCCTTGAACGCTGCCTGATGGATGACGGTAAACGGAGGCTGCCGTCCAATTGTTGCGGTGCTCGGCGTAAGCGAGACGAGTGCCGCGGCTGGCTTTCATAAACTGACTGCGCGTATGGTCGCAGGTGCCCCACCAGATGCCTTTGGTCATGCCGTACTCAGAGCCTACCATACATTCCATGGAATTATGTAGCTCATCGTCCACGCCTACTTTGCCATCGGCTTTTACGCGCTTGTAGAAAGCGGCGAAAGTGTCGAACGAACCGGCCAGTTGGTGAGTATTGCCTTCGTCAAGGTACTGCTTCGATGCGTTGTACCACTCGAGAGCGCGGTCGTTGTTGAGGGTGTTGCCTCCGCACACGGCCACACCTTCGAAGTCGGGATCTTCTTTTATAAGCTTGCTAATAGCAGTGAACTCAGCTTTCGAGCCTTGCTTCCAATCCGTATAGTCCGGCTCGTTGAAGGGGGATACGCTGCTAACCTTGAGGCCTTTCTTCTCGACATATTGCTTCGTTGCCTTAATGAGAAGGTACCAGCGGCGAGCATAGGTGTTTGCCTGAGAGGCTGACGACGACGTGTGGTAGTGGCTTATGACGCCGGCTTCCTGGTCGGAATTGAGATTTGCTGTGACAGCTCCGGCAAGTTTGGCATTATTGATGCGCTCGTCGAGCTTGGCTTTCTGCCTGGCACTGAGTTGCAAATCTTCGCCCACGGCATCCGTTGTCTGGAAACTCAGGCGTACAATGTCAATCATATCTGCGCCTGCGAAGTTTACTCCTCGCCGCATATTGCCTTGGTCAATCCAGGCCTGATCCAAGCCCCAGACGATGTCGGGCAGTTTGGTACCTGGATCTTCGATGCGATAGGGCACGATTACATGTGCCGCAGGTAAAGCCACGCTGCGCGAAGCGCCCGATGGCACCTGTGCCGAGGCTGTGATGCTCGACAGCAAAAGTGCTGTCGACAACAGTGAAAGTTTATGTTTCATAAGTCCTTGCGGTTGTCTGCGATAGATGTTTGTGCCTGCAAAGTTAGCGTAAAAACGCTAACCTACAAAAGAATAGGCAAAAAAAAGAGTGAAGAATCATGCGATTCTTCACTCTGCGATGTTCAGTGAGTCGGTTTCCACTGACGGGGGTGCCACTAAGGTGGAATCGGCTGTCTGTGAGATGTCTGTGGATAGATTGGTCTTAGGCAGCATGGCTTGCAGGAAAACACCCATGACAAACAAAGCTGCCACTGAGGCTATGTTCGACACCACGGGCAGCAGTCGCAGCCGCAGTTGCTTGCGTTTGCGCTCCTCCCACTCTTGCATCTTCTGCTTCAGGCGCGCTTGTTCGCCCAGCTCTTTGAAGATGATATGGTCTACAGCGTCAATGCGCTCCTCATCGGGGTTTAGATTTCGGTTGTCTGTCATAGCGATATCTTTAATTGTTGGAATCGTTGATGCACACGCTCGCGCAGGCGTTGCATACATTTATATTTGCTTGTCTTGAGGCCCATCTTAGTATTGTTCTCGGGACGAAGCGCGAGTATCTCGTCGAGAGAACGGTGCTCGTAATAGAACAGCGTCAGTATCTGGCGGCAGCGCTCCGTCATTGCCAGAACGGCGTCTGTTACCACGCGCTCGCGCAGTTCCGTTTCGCTGACGTCGTCGGGCTGCTTGTCGTAGCGGTTGTTGTCGAGCGTTTCGAGCACACGGTCGTTGTTAGTCAGCTGCCAGCGCTGTTGCTGTCGCACATGTTCCCAGTTCTTGCGCTTGGCCACGGCCATGAGGAACGTCATGAGTGAACTACGCATGGGGATGAGCTGGCCGTCGGCCCAGCGGCACACGCGCCCCTCGAAGACCTCGATACGCCTGGTCTCAATCTCGCGCCAGAGGTGAATCATGGCATCCTGGAAGATGTCGTGGGCATCGGCATCATCGACAAAGATGGCTGCTGCGTGCTGATTGAAGTAGCGACGGCAGTCGGTGTAGCAACGCTCCATCAGCTTTTCATCGTGCCGAAGGATGCCGTTCACCATGTCTATGTCGGTCCAGGTCTGCATTTCTGTGATTTAATGTATCAGATGTAATGAAGTAACCCTCTGTTCGTGAAAAAAGTTTTCGGTCAATATTCCGAGCGTTGATAAGAATCCTTGTCGGCCTCGGCCATCTCGCGAATGTGCCTTGAGCAAAGTTTTCGCAACTCGTTGCAGAAGAGCAGCAAAACAATACCGAAGATAGCTTCAAGCCCTGGCGACACTTCCTGCGACATGGCTATGGCGTCGAATATGCCGTGTGCAATCACAGGTGCGGCCAGTACCCATACGGCGTTGCGGCGGGGATTGTGCCCGAAGTGAACCTTGCTGTAGTAATATCCCATCAACACGGCGAAGAAGAAGTGGGCAGGCACGGACAACAGACCGCGCAAGATGGCGGTCATAGCCCAGTCCTCGCCGGCACTGAAGACGTATTGAATGTTCTCGAAGGCCGCAAAGCCCAGGCCGATGCAAACGGAGTAGACAATGCCGTCAAGATGTTCGTCGAAGTATTTATTGCGGCGAAGTAGCAGCCAAAGGAAGAAGAGTTTTGCCGTTTCCTCGGGGATGGCAGCCAGACCGAACGAGTGGACGATGGCTCCTACTGAGGAACTGTAGGTCGCAGGCACGAGTCCTGATGCCAGCAGGGGCGATGAGATGAGCAGCGAGCCAAAGGCAGAAAGCACTCCATAGACCACTCCTCGCGCCAACTGCAAAGGGGGTTCGGGATGCTCCTTGTCGCGTATCACGATGAGAATCATCAGCACTACGGCTGGCAACAAGGCAGCGACAAGTATGATATAACTGGCGTTGAGCATCTCAGAGGCTTATTAATTAAATAATGTACGCGCGCGAGGCAAAACACTAATTTAGTGCAAAGTAAGCAAATAATTCGAGTGTGTGCAAGAAAATGGCCCTAAAAAATGTATCAAACGTTAAACTTTGCATTTTCTCACGATATAATTTGCACGGCTCTTGCTATTGAATTATCTTTGCAATGTGATCTTTGAAACAGGGATGCCAAACGGGCGAATACCCTAAGGCACCGCATATGGCCGCATCAGTTAGACTGGGAGACTCATCAATTACATTTAGAAAACCGAGGAAGCTTCGCTGACCAATGGCGGGCTGCGCCCCCTCGTGGGGTAACCTCCTATTTAGGAGGCCGGCAGATTACAAAGGCAGAGGGCACTCAAATCATTTATTCTCGGAGTTCTCATCACATCGCTGATGCGGTTTTTTTGTGCCCCTTTGTCGACCGCATGTTCTGACATATAAAAAAACACGTACAGACGTGAAGGCGAATACGTCCGTACGTGTAGGCGTTTATGACCGTATGTGCAGGCTTGTATGACCGGTCGTGTTTTTGTGTGCAACCGGTCGTGTTTCCGATCCCGACATAAATTTACCTCAGCAGTTGCCTGAAAGCAGCTAATTTTTGTGCCAGCTCATCCTTGTCCAGAAGCGGCAGTTCCTGCTGAAGCCATTGCTTGAAGGCTTGCTCGGCCTTGGCAAAAGCCATGGCACGGCCGGCCTTGAGTCCGCTGGCATAAGGTGTGTGAGGCAGCAATGCCCGGTTGAAATTACCATCACTCATAGTCGTAAGTGCTTGTTTTTGTGCGCAAAGATAGTTAAAAATCAGTTTCCAAGGCATTTTTTTCCTGTTCTTTTTTCTCTTTTAGATAAAATGTATATCTTTGCGCCAAATAAGGAGTAGAAGATCATGAAACGCAACACATTCGTATTGCTCGTATTGTTGTGCCTCATGCCTTTGTCGGCTATGGGCGCAAAGAAGGTCACGTGGGTGATAGACCCAGGCCATGGCGGCCGCGACTATGGTTGCGAAGGCCGAACATCGAACGAGAAGACAATCAGTCTGGCCGTGGCCAAGGAAGTGGGTCGACTGGTGAAGAAGAACATCAACGGCGTTCGTGTGGTGTTCACTCGCGAGAAGGACACTTATCCTACGCTCTCGGAGCGCTGCCATATGGCCAATGCGCGTGGTGCCGAGCTCTTTATTTCCATACATGTGAATTCGGCTCCGAACCCTTATGTGCGCGGCACGGAGTCGTTCTATGCTACAAATGTTCCGCTTTCAGGCACGCAGGCTGGCAAGAGCGAGCTGCTTGCCCTGCTGCTGCAGCGTCAGTATCTCGCCCACGGACGCGAGATCAGTCGCGGTGTTAAGCAGCGCGAACTCTACGTGTGCGAGAATACTAATATGCCCAGCGTGCTCACTGAGATAGGCTTTATCACCAATCAGGCTGAGGAGGTTTACCTTTCGTCGAAGGCCGGACAAGCAGAATTGGCCGATGCGATTTACAAGGCTTTGGCCGAATACCGCGAGCTGACGAAGGACGGTACCGTTGACAAGAAGAAACTGCGCAACCTGCGTTATAGTCATTATGCTCCGCTTACGGAAGCGGCAAAGCAGCCTAAGCCAGTAGTGGAAGTGATTCCTACCGAGGCCGAAAAAGCTAAGGAGGCAGCTGAGGAAGCCATTGAAGTGGCCAAGGACAACAAGGCGAAGGCCGAAGCAGCTAAGATTGCGAAGGCTGAAGCAGAAGCCCGAGCCAAGGCTGAGGCCGAGGAGAAGGCACGCGAGCTGGCAGAGGCGAAGGCTAAGGCAGAGGCAGAAGCGAAGGCGAAAGCCGAGGCAGAGAAGGCTGCAAAGGCGGCTGCTGAGCTTGCGGCAGCCGAGGCTGCTAAGAAAGCTGCCAGCGAAGCAGCAGCGAAAGAAGCTAAGGTCGCTGAACAAACAGCAGAGAAACCGAAGGAGGCCGCTGCAGTGCAGGAAAAACCTTACTTTGCCATTCAGCTAATGAATACCGCAGCCAAACTCCAGGAGGGCGATTATCGCCTGAAGGGATTCAAGGGCGTGCGCTACGTTCCTGCCGGTGAACGCTTCAAGGTTATCTATAGCCAGGCCACTGATTATCAAGTTATAAAGAACGAGCTGGCGGAAGTGCGCGAAACCTTCCCCGAGGCTTTCATAGTGGCGTTCCTTGGCGACAAGCAGATTACTACTGCCGAAGCGCTGGAGTTGCTCAAGAAATAATAAAGTCAATCCCAAGTCCATTCCTCCATAGGAAATGGATTTGGGATTTGCAATAAGAGTCATGGACAAGCATTATCACCCGTTAATTTTCAGTAGGCTCAAGGCTCTGTTCGGTGCCGAGGATTGGGATGGCGTTCAAGCTTACCTGTCAACTCTGTCGAATGCCCAGTTTCGCACGGCGGGTTATCTGATCGGAGAGCGTTTGCTGGCCGATGCCGATGCCGAAGTGTTTTGGGAAGTGGCTCGCCGACTCATATTGTGGCAGCCGAAAGCTTTTACCGTGACCATAGGCAAGGCCGCAGCATTGAGGCTTGAGCGCGGCACATTGAGTCTCGGCCATCAGGGCTTTCACGCTTTGTCGGAAGCCTTGAAAGGTGAATCACACGTTATTGACCGTCACAAACTGCTGGTCGTGTGGCTGCCGGCTGTCAAGGATTATGCTACAATGGAAAGCTTGCTCGAACAATTCGGCGTGGCGGATGCCCGTCAGCGAGCAGAGTTGCTCGTGCCTGTCGACGGCGTGACGGCGGCTTTCGTCCTGCTGCGGGCTTTGCGCTTTGAGGAGCACGACCGCGACTTCCTCACTCGTGTGTGCCGAGCGCTTATTCGTAGGGCATCGGATGAGAGTAATGCTCAGTCGAAGGAGCGGAACTTGTGTTTCAATTTGGCCAGTCTGCTTCGCACTTATTTCGATCTGCCCGACTTGCGCGGCACGTTCTCGTTGACGATTGAGCCCTACGAGCTGTCGCGTATCGACACGGATTTCGACGTCTTCAGCCGTGTCGTAACAAAGGTTTAAGGCGGTTATTTCTTCTTTGCCTTATAGATGAAGTAGGCTATGACGACCACCGCCAGGCCAATCATTGCGTAGCCTATCTGGTGGCTGTAGCGGGTCACGGTGTCCATCAACTGGTCCTCGGGCACCACGCTGGCAAGAGCATAGCCCATAGCAGCCAGTATGATGTTCCACAGGCCTGCGCCTATGGTGGTGTAAAGGATGAAGTGTGATAGCTTCATCTTAGCCAGACCAGCAGGGATGGATATAAGGTGGCGTATGCCCGGCACCAGTCGTCCGATGAGCGTTGCCACGGCTCCGTGGCGAATGAAATAGTTCTCGGTATGCTTCACCTTCTCCTCATTGAGCAGGCACATATGGCCGAAAGTGCTGTTGGCAAAGGCATAGATTACGGGGCGACCAAGATAACGGGCTGCAGTATAATTGATCAGGGCTCCGATGTTTGCGCCCAAAGTGGCACACAGGATTACAAGCAGTACGTTCAGCGATCCGTCGCCGTTGGCAGCACGATAAGCTGCAGGCGGCACTACGAGTTCGCTGGGGATAGGAATTACCGTGCTCTCGAGGGTCATCAGAAAGGTGATGGTCCAATAGTTGAGATGTTCGTAGCACCAGGCAATGAATGAAGACATTTATATTCGGGGATTGAAGTGTTGAATTATGAAAGGTTGAATTGCTGATTTCGGACGGTCGTGCATTGCTCACACAAACTTCTTGCGGAATTCGTTGCGTGAGGCCCGGCGGCGTGCAAAGCCGTCGTGCAGATTCCAGAAAGGCAGTCGAAGCTCATTCAGGAGCAGCGACATATGGTATGGTTTATAACCCAAAGCCCTGGCCGTGATGTTGAAATTGGCTATCTTGACACATATATAAATTAATGCCAACAGCAGGATGGCAGCCCCACAGGCAATCATGGTTGTCTGGTCGGCCGCGTTCTCGTCGATAAACGGCAGTGCAAATCCGGCTGTCACTACCAATATGAAGAGCCACGGCATAATCATGCGGAGCTTTTCGCGCAGACGGTACAGCCAGGCATGATGCTCGTGATGCCGCGTTTCCCTGTCGTAAATGCGCTGTTTGAGCCAGCTTGCTTTGTCGGGCATCGGGTCTTGCAACACGGTTGCTGCGGGCGCAATTACTACTGCGGTGTTCTTAGGCGTAGAGTTGTAATTGACAAGCAGCTCTTCGGCACCGGTCTCGAGAAGTTGGTGAGCCGAGAAACCTTGATTCCCGATAAAGAGTTCTTTGCGATAGGCCATGTTGCAACCGTCAGCACGCATTGCCGCGTGGCCGGAGAGAATGTGCTCGAAGTTCGAAGCGTCATGCCACAGCCTACGGAAGTTTATCTTGCGGCTGAGCCAGGCGTTGCGGCTTTCGCCGAAGATGGCCTGTCCGACGACGATGTCCGGCTCGCCCTTCAGCCGTCGGCTCTGTGGACCGCTGTTCGGTGCCACTATAGCCTGACCGATTCGTGTCAGCCACTGCGACGACACAGGTTCGCAGTCGGGGTGAGTGATCACAACCCAATCGAAGGTCGCGGCCTTGAAGCCCAGCGTGAGTGCCAGGCGCTCGAGGCTTATATCGCGGGCCGAGGTGGGTGTGAACGTGTGACGCAGATTTGCATTAGTAAGCTCGAAGCGTTCGATCACGTCGCTCGTGTCGTCGGTCGAGGCCGCGTTGATGACGATGATCTCAAAGCGGTCGTAGTCCTGCGACAGGATTGAGGGCAGGTGGCGACGAAGCGCAGCTGCCTGGTTGTGGGCAGGAATGATAATGCTCAGCGGTGGCAGCGCGGCATCGGTAGAGGCGTAGTTCTTGAAGTTGCGCAGACGACGGCCGAGCCGACCGTAGCCGTAAGCTACGACTACAGCAATCAGCCAGATGCACAGCACTGCAAGTATGTAAATCTTTACGATGAGCATTATGTCGTTGAGTGATTACACGAGAAACGTTTTAGGCAGCGACCTGTGGTTGTAGGTCGAGGCCATGGTCTGACCGTAAGCGCCTGCTGAGCGTATGGCAATCAGGTCGCCGCGCTTGGTTATCGGGAGCTGATAGTCGCGGGCAAAGATGTCCGATGATTCGCAGATAGGTCCTACGATGTCGTAAGTCTTGACCTCAGAGCCCTCGGCGCTGATATTCTCTATCTTATGCAATGCCCCGTAGAGAGCGGGACGAATGAGGTCGGTCATGCCTGCGTCGAGGATTACGAAGTCCTTTGTCTCGGTGTGTTTGACAAACAGCACGCGCGTGAGCAGAATACCCATTTGTGCAACGACGGCGCGTCCCGGCTCAAAATGCAGTTGCTGACCGTCGCGCAGGCGCAGATGACTGCGGAAAGTGTCGATGTAATTCTGGAAATCGGCTATGGGATGCAGGTCTGGATCGGCATAATCAATGCCCAGTCCACCTCCTACGTTGATGTTTGGAACCGTTATGCCCTCTGCTTCGAGCAGATCTTGCAGCTCGTTGACACGTGCACAAAGGGCTTCGTAGTCGGTCATGTCGAGCAGCTGTGATCCGATGTGGAAATGTAAGCCCACGAATGACAGATAAGGCAGCTGCTGGGCAAGGCGGATAACCTCGACCATGTGCTGGCGTGCTATGCCGAACTTATCTTCTTCGCGGCCCGTTGTGATATGGGCATGGGTATTGGCGCTTACATCTGGGTTGATTCGCAGGCAAACCCGAGCCTCGGTTTGCAGGGCCGTGGCAATCTGGCTGATTACCTCCAGCTCCTCGCGGCTCTCTACATTGAAGAAGCCGATGCCGGCCTTGATGGCCAGTTCGATTTCCCAATCCGCCTTGCCTACGCCGGCAAAACCTATCTTCTGAGCGGGGAAACCGGCCTCGATGGCCGCGCTGATCTCGCCGCCACTGACGCAGTCGGCGCCAAGGCCTGCGGCTGCAATCTGCTTGAGGATTGCGGGATGGTCGTTGGCTTTGATGGCGTAGTGGACGTGATAGTTGGCATCGTCGCGCACGGCAGCCTTGATGGCATCGAGCGTAGCAGCGAGCAAAGCGGTGTCGTAGACGTAAGCAGGCGTCGGCAGGCCTTGTAGCTGTTGTTTGTTTAATTGCATGTTTGTTTGTGTTTGTTGTTATGAAGGACGACGCACATGGTCGTTGTAGGCGAAGAGCGTCTGCTGAAGGGCACGCAGAGTGCGCTGCTTGTCGGCTTCTGCCACCACGAATGAGATGTTGTGAGCCGAGCCGCCATAGCTGATCATACGAACCGGAATCTGCTTCAAGGCATCAGTGGCAATGGTTTCGAAGCCTACGTTCTGGCTCGAGAGGTCGCCGACGACGCATACTATGCACATATCGTGGTCAACGGTCACCGTGCCGTACTTCTTCAGCTCATCGATGATGTCGGTGAGGTTTGCCTTGTTGTCGATGGTCACGCTTACGCCTACCTCGGAGGTGGTGATCATATCGATACTCGTCTTGTGCATTTCGAAAATCTCGAAGACCTTGCGCAGGAAACCGGAAGCGAGCAGCATTCGAGAGCTCTGAATGCCGATGCATGTGATGCCGGACTTGGCGGCAACGGCCTTTATGGTTCCTCGGTGCATTCGGTTGTTGATGATTGTGCCGGGCGCAGAGGGGTCCATAGTGTTCAACAGACGCACTGGTACGCCAGCGAATTTCGCGGGCTGAATGCAAGTGGGGTGGAGGATCTTGGCTCCGAAGTATGCAAGCTCGGCGGCTTCCTCGAAGTAAAGCTGGCGCACAGGCTCTGTGCCCTCGACGATTCGAGGGTCGTTGTTGTGCATACCATCGATATCTGTCCAGATCTGAATCTCTTCAGCTTCGATGGCGGCACCGAGTAGACAAGCCGTGTAGTCTGAACCTCCGCGCTGCAGGTTGTCTATCTCGCCATATGCGTTGCGGCAGATAAAGCCCTGGGTAATATAGACGTCGTAGCCGGGATTTGCTTCGAGCTGTGCAAGAGCTTTTTCACGTATGTAGTTGAAGTCCGGTTCAGCATTCTTGTCGGTACGGATCATGTCGAGTGCTGAGAGCAGAACCGAGTTCACGCCTTGCTCCTGCATATAGTTGTTGACCATGTTTGTGGAAATGATTTCGCCCTGAGCCAGAATCACTTTCTCCTCGAATGATGTGAAGAGAGTCTTGGTCATAGAACGCAGGTAGGCAAACACCTCGAGCAGGAACTGCTCAGTGCGCTCACGCCATTCGTCGGTCGTGAAGAGCTCATCGAGGTGCTGCAAGTATTTCTGCTCCAGGTTGTTGATGACGGTGTTAGCGCCCTCGGGGTTCTTCTTATACAGATAATCGGCGATTTCGACAAGAGTGTTTGTCGTTCCGCTCATGGCCGACAGCACAACAAGCTTGGGCTCGCCGTCGGATGTGATGAGCTTTGAAACGTCTTTCATGCGTTGGGGCGAGCCTACGCTTGTGCCTCCGAATTTCAGTACTTTCATAGTTTAGTCGTATTCTTTTTGGTTATTATTCTTAATTAGATGTGTCTATTTTGGCAACGGGAATATCGTCGTCGTCGGCTGTTACCATAGGTGTGTCGATTTTCTTGACGGTATCCTCGACCATTTTGATAGTCTCCTCGGCTGCCTTGGCAGGTTCTTCAGGAACCTTAATCGGTTCCTCTACAGCGACGGGCTCGGGAGCCTTCACAGTGGCGTCAGGCTTTTCTTCCATGCGTGCCTCTTCGTGAACCGTTGTTTCTGCGGGCTTGGTGGCAGATGTGATTACGCTGTCGTGGCAGATGAACTGGTTGTTCTTGCACTCGTAGACGCGTCCGGGGAACTGCTCGATAAGCGCATTGTTGTGCGTTGCGAAGACTACGGCTGTGCCTTGCTGAGCCAGCTCGTAGAGGATTCGTGCTGTCTGCTGGCCCGATTGACTGTCCTGATTGCCGGTGGCTTCGTCGGCGAGGATCAGAATGGGCTTGTTGAGGATAGCCCGTGCTATGCAGACGCGTTGCTGTTCGCCGCCCGAGAGCTCGTAAGGCATTGCTTCCTGCTTGTCGGCCAGGCCCACGGTTTCGAGCACTTGACGAATGCGCTCGGCCCGTTCAGTCCGGTTTTTCCAACCTGTCGACCGCAGTACGAAGTCGAGGTTGCGTCGGACATTGCGGTCCATGAGCAGGCGGAAGTCCTGAAACACTATGCCCAGTTGGCGGCGCAGGGCTGGGATGTGGCGCCGTTTGATGCGTCGCATATTATAACCCAGCACTTCGGCCGTGCCGGTTTGAATGTCCAGTTCGCCGTAGATGGTCTTCAGCAGCGATGATTTACCGCTGCCTACTACGCCTGTGAGATATACGAACTCGCCCTCGCCTACGGCGAAGTTGACATTGTAGAGCACGGTGTTGTCCTCGCGCTGGATGTCTACTTCCTTGAAGTTGACTATTAATGTTTTTTCCATCCTGGTTTGTGTCTTGTCTGCAGCTCGGCAGCGAGGTCCTCGATACGCAAGCCTTTGTGGGTTAGTAATACGATGAGATGGTAGAACATGTCCGAACCTTCGTAGATCATTCGCTCGTCAGTGCCGTTGCAGGCTTCTATCACGAGTTCGAGAGCCTCCTCGCCTACCTTCTGTGCCATGCGGTTGAGGCCGTCGCGGAAGAGTGATGTGGTGTAGGAGCCTTCCGGCATTTCGCGGTGGCGCTGCTCGATGAAGTCCTGCAGTTCGGTGAGGAAGAGTAGGGGATTGGCCTTGTTGTCCTCGCCCCAACAGGTGTCGGTGCCGGTGTGGCAGACAGGTCCTTCGGGGTGCACACGTATGAGTAGCGTGTCGTTGTCGCAGTCCACCTTTATGCTGTCGACGTTGAGGAAGTTTCCGCTTGTCTCGCCCTTTGTCCAAAGGCACTGGCGTGAGCGCGAGAAGAAGGTTACGCGTCCTTCGGCCACGGTCTTGTCGTAGGCCTCGCGGTTCATGTACCCGAGCATCAGCACTTGCCGAGTATCGGCGTCCTGGATGATGGCAGGCACGAGGCCGCCGGCTTTATCGAAATCGATGTTCATTGGTCGTATATTTGTTTTTGTCTGTTCGTCTTTTGTCGGTTGACTGGTCGTGGGGCGCTGTACGTACGTATGTATTGTCGCCTATGACTGGTCGTGCTGTAAAAATATGTTGGCCTTGTTTGCCAATTAGGTTTGCCTTATCCGCCAATTAGGCAGGCTTTATTCGCCGATTATGCTGGCTTTATCCGCCAGTTAGGCTGGCCTTGTTTTTTGAGGCTGTTATCTCACCGCAATTCCTTCGCCTCGCAAGTATTGTTTTAGCTCAGGAATAGGTATCTCGCCGAAGTGGAAGACCGAGGCGGCGAGGGCAGCGTCGGCGTGACCTATGGTGAACGCATCACGGAAGTGCTCGCGGGCACCTGCTCCGCCGGAAGCTATGATGGGAATGGAGAGGTTGTCGGCCAGTTGGCGCAGAGCCTCATTGGCAAAGCCTGTCTTCACGCCATCGTGGTTCATTGATGTGAACAAAATCTCGCCTGCGCCACGTTCCTGTGCCTCGTGAGCCCAGTCGAAGAGCGAGAACTCGGTGGGTATGCGGCCTCCGTTGAGGTAGCACGTCCACAGCCCGAACTCGTCCTGGCGGGCATCAATAGCCACCACGCACACCTGTGAACCGAAATGAGTGATAATCTCATCGATGAGCTCAGGGCGTCGCAGAGCGGCGCTATTGACGCTTACCTTGTCGGCTCCGGCGTTCAGCAACCGGTCTACGTCGGCCAGCGAGCCAATACCTCCGCCCACGGTGAACGGGATATTAACCTCGGCAGCCACGCGTGTCACCATCTCGGTAAAGGTCTTGCGGCCTTCGTGCGAGGCGGTTATGTCGAGAAACACCAGTTCATCGGCCCCTTGCTCGCTGTAGGCTTTGCCCAAAGCTACGGGGTCACCAGCGTGACGCAAGTTCACGAAATTGGTGCCTTTGACGGTCTGACCGTCCTTGACATCGAGGCATGGTATGATGCGCTTGGCGAGCATGTATGAGTTTGTGGTTTTATGAGTTTATTTGTTTGACAGCTTGAATAATAGATGTTTGCCTGCGATGGTGAAGATTTATTGCGGGAATTCGCGTAGCAACTCCTGCAGGTCAATGCGACCTTCGTAGATAGCCTTGCCGAAGACGGCTGCAGGAACATGAGCTGCTTCCAAGGCACGAATGTCGTCGATTGAGCTCACGCCGCCCGAGGCAATGAGCTGGCATTGCGGAAAGGCCTGCATGATGGATTCATAGAGTTCGGTAGATGGACCGGCGAGCATTCCGTCGCGGCTGATATCGGTGCAGAGCACGTGGCTGATGCCTTGACTGAGATAGCTCTCGAGGAAAGGCATGAGGGCTATGGCGCTCTCTTCCTTCCAACCGTTTATGCTGACGTAGCCGTCGCGAACGTCGGCTCCGAGCACGATGCGCTCGGCTCCGAACCTCTGCAACCACTGCAGAACGCGCTCTGGCTCCTTGACGGCAATGCTTCCAAGAGTGACCATGTGAGCTCCTGCGTCGAAGGCTTTCTGCAGATCATCCTCGCTCTTTATGCCGCCACCGAAGTCCACGACGAGCGATGTCTCGGTAGTGATACGCGTGAGAACCTCGATGTTGACGATGTGACGTGAGCGGGCTCCGTCCAGGTCGACGACATGTAAACGCTTGAACCCTAAGGCTTCCATCTCCTTGGCTATCATTACGGGGTCGTGTGAATACACTTTCTCCGTGGCGTAATCGCCTTTGGTCAGGCGCACGCAACGGCCTCCGATGATGTCTATGGCTGGAATGAGAAGCATACTATTGTCGGTTGTTTGAGGATTTACAATTCGAGGAAACGGCGCAGCAGACGTTCGCCGACGGCTCCGCTCTTTTCGGGGTGAAACTGTGTGGCAAAGAAGTTGTCGCGCCTAAGTGCAGCGCTGAAAGGCACTATGTAGTCGCAAGTGGCGGCAGTGAACTCGCACACAGGAACGTAGAAGCTGTGAATGAAATAGTAGTATTCGTTCTCAACGAGCGTTTCAAGCTCGTGTCCAGAGCCCTCGGCGTTGTTTGCGAAGGCCTGATTCCAACCCATGTGCGGCACTTTCTGCTCGTGGAGCAGGGGCTGGAAACGGAGCACATCTACGGGGAAGATGCCCAAGCAGTCGGTATCGCCTTCCTCGGAATGGCGGCACATCAGCTGTTGCCCTATGCAGATACCGAGCACGGGCTGCTGCAGCGAACGGATCACCTCGTCGAGCCCATGGTCGCGCAGGTATGTCATTGCCTGCCTTGCTTCGCCCTGACCTGGGAAGAGTACCTTGTCAGCCGACCGCAGCAGGGCCGCGTCGTCGGTGACGACAGGCTCCACGCCCAAGCGTTTCAGCGCATGAACTACGGAGTATATGTTTCCGGCGTTGTATTTGACGATAGCAACTTTCATTAGTGCTTCTTTGTTAATTGGCGCGCGCCTGCATAAGCGAGCGTGCAAGAAATTGGGCGCAAAGATAAAAAAAAAGTCGCGTGAAAGCGACTTTTTTGTGTTTTTTCGATGAAAACTCCTTATTTAATTACGATTTGTCAATCGCAGAAGCAGGTATTTCTACATTCCGTGCACCTTGTCCTTGTTCTTCTTGACGAAGTCTTTCCACGATTTAGCACCGCCGGCAACCATAGGCCGCGAGCTCTCGATGAAGTGGCAGTAGGCTGCTGCAAGACCATCGGTGGCATCAAGCCATGGCAACATAGCATCGTCAGGTATTTTCATCATCTGCTTCAACATGTAGGCTACCTGCTCTTTCGATGCCATGCCATTGCCGGTAATAGCCATTTTAATCTGCATGGGAGCATACTCGTGAATGGGCACCTGACGGCTTATAGCTGCTGCCATAGCCACCCCTTGTGCGCGCCCGAGCTTGAGCATGGATTGTACATTCTTGCCGAAGAACGGGGCTTCGATGGCGAGCTCATCGGGTAAATAACTTTCAATGATTCCTGTGATGCGCTCAAAGATATGGCCGAGCTTAAGGTAGTGGTCGGCATATTTGCGCAGATCAATCACTCCCATAGCCACCATTTCCACCTTTCGGCCGACTACCTTAATGACACCGTAGCCCATGATGGTGGTTCCGGGGTCAACACCTAAAATAATACGTTCCTTCTCCACTTTATTTTTAGTTCTCGGTGCAAAAGTACGGATTTTATTGCATACTCTTCTACTTTTTCTCTTTTTTTAAGACTTCTTTTGCTGCTTATCTCGATAAAAGGTGCTACTTTTGCAGGCAGATACATGATTTTTTACACATAAACATAATAAAACAATGAAGAAAATCATCCTTTCAGCCCTTCTTGTGCTCGCTGGAGCGATGGGCGTTCAGGCTCAGACGCAGAAGACCGATGTCAATGTAGCCAAGACTACATCGTCAACTGCAAAGGCCGCTGAGATTAAGTTCGACACTTTGTCGCACGACTTTGGCACTTTCTCAGAGAAAGACCCCATTGTCAAGTGCACTTTCAACTTCACTAACGTAGGTGACGCACCACTCATCATCCATCAGGCAATAGCCAGCTGCGGCTGCACCGTGCCTACTTACACCAAGGATCCTATCAAGCCGGGCGAGAAGGGTACTATTGAGGTTACCTACAACGGTCAGGGTAAGTTCCCCGGTAAGTTCCGCAAGGTAGTCACCGTGCGCTCGAATGCCAAGGACACAGCCGTTGCCCGTCTGACTATCGAAGGTAATATGGTCGAGGATAAGTAATCGCTTCAAATCGTTGTTTATGAAAAGGTTATCCTTAATCATCGCTGCTTGCGTCATGATGTCTGTCACGGCGTTGGCTAAGACAAAGAAGCAGCCCGTTAACCCTTTGGGCGACGGACAGAGCGACCGTGCCTATTGGACAGAGTTGGCTTATACTATGGCTGCGCCCGTGTTGGAGAACATGGCCAACGGAACGCTCCAGAAGAACATGAAGTTGGAACTGTCGCCCACATGGGACAACCGCGACAAGAAAGTGGCCTACATGGAATGCTTCGGCCGCCTCATGGCTGGCATCGCGCCTTGGCTGACTCTTCCCGACGACGATACGCCCGAAGGCCAGAAGCGCCGTCAGCTGCGTGAATGGGCTATCAAGGCCTATACAAACGCCGTAGATCCCGAGAGCCCTGACTATTTGGGTTGGGGGAGCGGTGGTCAGACGCTCGTTGATGCCGCTTACGTTGTCGAGAGCCTTTTCCGTGGTTATAAAGCCCTCTGGGAACCTCTCTCTGACGTGACTAAGCAGCGCTATTTCAAGGAGTTGCAAGGTCTGCGGCGCTATGACCCGCCTTACACCAACTGGTTGCTTTTTGTAGGCATGGAGGAAGCCTTCCTGATGTATGCCGGCGGGCAGTACGATGCCTTCCGCATCAAGATGGCTATGAGCAAGGCTGAGGAGTGGTATATAGGCGACGGCCTCTATTCCGACGGTCCTTCGTTTGCTTTCGACTACTACAATGCCTATGTCATCCAACCGATGTACATTGAGTGTCTGCAGATGGTGGCTGCCAAGCAACCTAACAACACCTATCTCATCCGCTCGCACGGCGACAAGCGTAATGGCGCCAAGAACCGCCTTGAGGTAGTTACCGAACGTATGCAGAAGTACGGAGTAATCCTCGAGCGCTTTATCTCGCCCGAAGGTACCTTCCCCGTGGTAGGCCGTTCCATTCCTTATCGTCTGGCTGTGCTGCAGCCTCTGGCTATGCTTGCCTGGCAGAAGACTTTGCCCAAGGAACTCTCAAACGGACAGGTGCGTGCAGGTATCACGGCTGTTATGAAGCGAATGTTCGAGGGTAAGGGTAAGTCGAACTTTACCGAGGACGGTTATCTGACCATTGGATTCGTAGGTTCACATCCCAACGTTGCCGACTGGTACACCAACAATGGCTCGCTATACATGACCAGCCTCGCTTTCATGCCTCTTGGACTGCCTGCCGACGACCCGTTCTGGACTGATGCTCCCGAGAAGTGGACGTCGAAGAAAGCATGGGAAGGCGATGACTTCCCCAAGGATCACAAGTGGAATATCAACCGCCAAGAGCTTTACTGGGAATAGTCATTCCATTATAAAACTAAGAATCGCCCCCGAGAGATATGTCTTGGGGGCGATTTTTGCTTCATTATATATATAGTTTTCCAAGCCTAAACGTCTGTTCCGGCTTCATCCCTTGCCTTGGCCGAGGCGGCAATACTTTGAGCCACGGTGAAGGCTGTTGTCCATGCTGCTTGGAAGTTGAAGCCGCCAGTGATGCCGTCGATGTCGAGCAGCTCGCCGGCAAAATATAGATGTGGGCGATGACGGCTCTCGAGCGTTGAGGGGTTAACGGCCGTCAGTGCCACGCCTCCGCATGTGACAAATTCATCGCGGAAGGGCGCTCGCGAGCTTATCGTATAAGGATCAGCCGTTAGTGTGGCCACAAGGCGGTTCAGATGACGCTTGCCTATGGCGGTCAGGTCGTTTGCGGCGGAGAGCGCCTGTGGCTCACGTGCGAGGATGGCTTTGTGGATGATGTATTCCCAAAGGCGAGCCGGTAGGTTGAACGGCCGTAAGGAGGCGAGCTGTTTGCGCGGGTTTTGTGCAAAGAGCTCAACAAGGTTACTGCGCACTCCGTCCTCGTCCATACCTGTCCAGTTTATGGCCAATGGTGCATGATAAGCGGCTTCTGCGAGGTGACGGGCTGCATAACTCGACAACTTGAGGATGGCTGGACCGCTCATTCCCCAGTGTGTGATGAGCAGAGGGCCGGCAGCGCGGAACTTGGTGCCCGGGATAAAGGCCACTGCGTTCTCGACTACAGTACCCATTAGTGCGCGTAGGTCTGCATCATTGACGCTGAAGGTGAAAAGAGAAGGCACAGGGGCGACAATCTCATGCCCCATATCTGCAAGCCATTGAAGACGTTCCAAACGAGGCTGGCCCCCGGTGGTTAAGGCAATATAGTCGAAGTCGGAAAGTTCGTCGAGCGAGGTGATTGCACTCTTGCGCTTCACTTCCACGCCCAAACGGCGGCAGTGGTAAAGGAAACAATCAATAATCACTTGTGAATCCTGTGCAGCGGGGAAGACGCAGTTATCCTCTTGCGTTACGAGTCGGACACCGTGACGTTCAAACCATTCATAGGCGTTCCGGTGGTCGAAATTACGAAACAGGCGCTTCATCAGTTTGTGCCCTCGAGGATATACATGACTTAAATCGCTAACATCCTCGAAACTATTGGTGCAATTGCAGCGTCCTCCGCCTGATACCCGCACTTTCGTCAGCACTTTTTCGCCACGCTCAAAAATAGTCACGCCCATATCCGGGCACATCTCTTTGAGATTGATGGCCAGGAAGAAACCTGCAGCACCGCCGCCCACGATGGCGGTTTTATTGTGATTCTTTTGTTGCTTAGGCATCCGTTGAGGTTCAGCTATATGAGTTGCTATTGTAGAGTCTCTTGTTTAGTGGCTGGCTTATAGTAGTCGCACACTTGTTTTAGGAACGCTTTCTTGAGGCGTTTCATGAGGCCGCGCTTAGTGGTTGCAAGGTTTGTGTGCTGAGTAGGATCGGCTTTGAGGTCGTAGAGCGACCAGTCATCGACCACTCCTAATTCGTTGCCTGTGAGGTTTGTAGCAGCACCACGGTATGGCGGGATGAGGGCGTAGTTCTTCCATCTGTAAGCCAATCGCCCGCTTGCCTCTACCACAAGTCCGTTGCGGCTGCGCGTGCTATGCCCGAGCAATGTAGACAACATCTGACGTGAGTCTAAACCCTTCGGCACAGACTGACCTATTAGCTTGGCCAAAGATGCCGGAAGGTCGTGCTGAGAGATGAGGGCAGAGCTGTTGACATGGCGCGTGTGCCCTTTCCAATAGACGAAGAACGGAACTCGTGTGCCGGCATCGAAGAGGCTGTACTTGCCACCGCGGAGCGAGCCGTTTGGGTCGTGAAGACCGCGCGTGCCTCGTGAGCCGTCAACATAGCCGTCGTCGAGAACCGGGCCGTTGTCAGAAGTAAAGATAATTAGGGTGTTTTCCAAAAGCCCAGCTGTCTCAAGCTTCTCTATGAGTTGTCCGACGCACCAGTCGGCTTCGACGATAACATCGCCCCGAGGACCAAGTTGCGTAGCTCCGGCAAAGCGCTGGCTTGGAACGCGTGGAACGTGAGGTTGGTGCAGGCCATAGTATAGGAAGAACGGCTTGTCGGTTGCGGCTACGCTATCTATGAAGTGGCAGGCGTGGTCGAGAAAGTACTGAGCCATCTCATCGTCTTTCCAGCGGGCCCGTGTGCCGCCTTTCATGTAACCTATGCGTGGAATGCCATTGACCACAGTGTTCTGGTGGCCATGGCTCCATTTCATCTTCACCAACTCAGGGTTAGTGATAGCAGTAGGTTCGCCTGGGAAGGGCGTGTCGTAGTCAACCAGGATAGGGTCAGCCGCGTCACGGCCTACCACATCTCCATTCTCTACGTAAACCGTAGGCACGCGGTCTACGGTGGCTGCTATGATCGACGAATAGTCGAACCCAATCTCTCGTGCTCCCGGTGCAATATGTTTGTTCCAGTCAATCTTGCCTATTCCCATGCCGAGGTGCCATTTGCCTATGGCCGCGGTTGCGTAACCAGCCTGTTGGAACATCTTGGGCATAGTGAACTGAGCGGTGTCGATAAGCAGCGGTGCATCGCCCGGCAGGATATGTGCCCCTTTCTTTTTCCATGGGTACATACCTGTGAACAGACCGTAGCGCGATGGCGTTGACGTGGCAGAGGTGGCATGCCCATCGGTGAAACATATGCCTTCATTTGCCAGACGGTCGATGTTTGGCGTGCGGATGGTGGTGCTTCCGTAGGCGCTTACGTCGCCCCAACCGAGGTCGTCGGCTAAGATGATGACCACGTTAGGTCTTGTCTGTTGTGCCGCTGCGGGCATGAAGGCGGCTAATGCTGCCAGCAATGCTTTTTCTCTGTTATTCATATGCCTTGTTAATTCCCTTGCTTTATTGAATCCTTTGCAAAAATACGCATTTTCTATGAATGTGCAATCCTTCTTAATGAAAAAGCGACTATTTATTCTGAAAACAAATCCCGCGGTCAGTTGCAACGAACTGGCAGCGGGATTAAAACGGATGCTATACATTAATTTATTCTCGCACGCGCGCGAGAGACATTACCTGCGCCGACGCTTACGGCCAAGACCGAGACCGAAGACGGTGCTGATGGCAGCAATGGCGCTGAGGCCATATTGAATGGCGCGGTAAATGTCAACGCCATTAGAGACCAAACGCGAAGCGCGTTCCCAACGGTCCTTCGACTCGGGTTGAGGCGAGAGTAGGGCATTGGCGGTAGTGCGCATCTGAGTTTGGCTCTCGTCTAATTTGTCCTGCACGTGAGCCTTCTCTAATGCCACTGCTTCGCGCGACTGACCTTGCAGGCTCGAAGCGAAGAGGCTGATCATGAACTTGCCTACGGGCACGGCAATCCACGCTGTGCGGTTGGCATAGATGAGCAGCGTGAGCAACAGCAACACACCTGCAATGATGGCAAAGCCCCAAACCGAGCTGCCCAGCAGGTTGCCAAGCAGGTATGCCAGTGCAAAGCTGGCAAACAGCAGTACTAGGGCACCTATTAGAATGACGATGCCCCAGAGAGCTATACCGGTGAGCAGCTTTGTCAGTACCTCCGTGGTCTCAAGCGAGAGGTTCTTGCGCTGCAGATCCAGATAGTTGCGAGCCTCGGTAAAGAGGCTCGTCATCTGCTCGGTAGTCTGTCCTTTGTCGAAAAACATTTTTCAATAATTATTCGTTGTCCTCGGTAGCGTTGGAGAGCTCCTCAGTGATGTCCTCTACGAGGGCGTCCATATCCTTACGGTTGAGGCGGATACCACGCTTGCGTAGAGCTTCTGCAATGCGCTCGCGGAGGTCAGAACCTTTTTCAGGAGCCAGCAGGAGGCCGGCAGCCGAACCGATAATTACTCCGCTCAGGAATGCGGCGAAAAAGTTAACAGCTTTCATAATGTGATTTTACGTTTTAAATGATTAGACGAATAAACATGTTTAAGATAGAAGATGGATTTTCTTTTTTCACAAGAAAAACATCTTTTTCTGCTTGCAAATATACGTCTTTTCCGTTGTCTGATACTCTTTTAGGGCTTATTTTTACGAATTATAGCCTAAAAATTGAATATTTAACGTTTTTTACATGAAAAGTCTTTTGCGGAAACGAAATTCTTTGTATTTTTGCAGCGGATTTAGTATTAATCTAATAATAAAGGAGTAAAAAAACAATGAAAAATTATTTGATCTTGGGTGCCGCCTTATGCGTGGCAGTGTCTATGGTATCCTGCAAGAGCAGTGAAAGTGCTTATAAGAAGGCTTATGAGAAAGCCAAGGCACAGCAAACTACCGTCGTTCAAACTCAGCCTGCTGTTGTGGCTCAGCCCACGACTGTTACCCCCGTGCAGACCGTGACGACCGCTCCCGTAGCAACTAATGAGAACACCCGTACTGAGAACCTCACCCTCGTAAGCGGTGCCGGTTTGAAAGCATACAGCGTGGTAGTAGGTAGCTTCAGCATCCGTGCTAACGCCGACAACCTGCAGCGCACGCTGACCAACAATGGCTATGCTGCCCAGATTGCCACTAATCCTCAAGGTATGTTCCGCGTCATCGCTTCAACCTACGATGATCTCGGCAGCGCCGTTCAGAGCCGCAACAACCTGCGTGCTCAGTATCCTGATGCTTGGCTGCTTCGCAAGTAAGCCCTTGCATCACCTCACCAATTAAGGCATTTCTTTTTGGTAAAGTGAATATATGTAAGATTTTGTAGACAGGGGTAGGCTGTGAAGCTAACCCCTGTTTTTTTACCTCTATATCTTAATTACCAAGCGAAACGCCATATCATTAAACAAGAACAAATTAAACTTCGCGCCTGGCGCGGGTCTAAATACTAACAATACAAACAGATGCGAGTACTTGCAATCGACTATGGACAGAAGCGGACGGGCTTGGCAGTGACCGACCCGTTGCAGCTGATAGCCAACGGCTTGACCACCGTTGCCACGAAGGATCTGGAAGCCTTCGTGCTCGACTATGTCCATCGCGAGCAGGTAGAACGCATCGTTGTAGGGCAGCCTCGCCAGATGAACGGTCAGGATAGCGAGAATATGCGGCGCATCACTCCCTTCGTGAACCGTCTGCGAAATCTGTTGCCTGATATGCCGGTGGAACTCTTTGACGAGCGTTTCACCAGCGTCATGGCTCATCGCGCCATGCTTGAAAGCGGCATCAGTCGCAAGGCGAGGCAAAACAAAGCCCTCGTGGATGAAATCTCCGCCACTATTATCCTTCAAGGATGGATGGAAGCGAAGAAGTGAAAGTGTCGCTTTGCGACGTTGAAAGGCTTATTGAGCCGGTGGGGAGCGAAAGACGCTGCCATCCTGTGATAGTGCCTTCGAAATAAAGAGATAATTAAAAGGAAACAATAATAGTACTTTAACCATAACCCCTCAACCATAAACAACCATGGTACTTCCTATTTATATTCTTGGTCAGCCCGTTCTGCGCAAGGTAGCAGAGGATGTAGATCCTTCAGATGCTGAAGTGCAGCAGCTTGTACAAGACATGTTCGATACGCTCGACCGCTCAGGCGGCATAGGTTTGGCAGCTCCTCAAGTGGGGCATTCACTTCGAATATCGGTCATTGACCTTAACCCTCTGAAGGACGAATTCCCCGAATACGACGGCTTCCGTCATGTTTTCTTCAATCCTTATATTGAGGAATACGATAAGACGAATCAAGAGACGATGGACGAAGGCTGCCTTTCGCTGCCAGGCATGAGTGAGAAGGTAAAGCGTCCCACTCGTATCCGCGTGACTTACGAGGACGAGAACGGACAGGAACACGACGAATGGGTAGAAGGTTATCTTGCCCGCGTGATGCAGCATGAATTCGACCACCTCGACGGCAAGGTCTACATCGACCATATCGTAGGCCTGCGCAAGCAGATGATCAAGAGTCGGATCAACGATATCATCAAAGGCCGCTTCTCGTGCGACTATAAGGTTAAGGTAAAGAAATAAGCGCCCACCTACAGCTCTTCCTCTTAGTGAGAAAGAGCCTTCCCCGACCTTCCTTGTGAGATGGGGGAGAATAAAGTAGAATGGAAAGGATATGACGTG
The DNA here is from genome assembly GCA_016286165.1 of Bacteroidaceae bacterium. Classification (GTDB taxonomy): domain Bacteria; phylum Bacteroidota; class Bacteroidia; order Bacteroidales; family Bacteroidaceae; genus Physcousia. Next base: position 62,400 of record JAEESE010000006.1, read on the forward strand.
GAGAGCAATCATAAAGACCATGCGTCAGCTGCTCCCCTCCCTCGCAGGGAGGGGCTGGGGATTGCTCTTCTTTCTCCTCTTCTTTCCCATGCTTCTTTTTGCCCAAATCAACACCGACCGTGTGATGATGATGGGCCGCAATGCGCTGTATTATGAGGATTATGTGCTTGCAATACAGCGCTTTAATATGGTCATCAACGCCAAGCCTTACCTTCACGAACCCTTCTTCTTTCGAGGCTTGGCAAAGTTTTATCTTGAGGATTTTACAGGCGCTGCACAGGACTGCACCGAAGGCATTGAGCGCAATCCTTATGTAGCCGACAATTTTCAGTTGCGTGGTCTTTGTCGTGTAAACATCAAGGACTACGATGGCGCTATTGCCGACTATCGAAAGGTGATTTCCATGGAGCCTAAGAGCAAGCCGTCGTGGCATAACCTCGTCCTTTGTCATTTCCAACTCAAGCAATACGCTGAAGCCGATTCGGCGCTTGATCAGATGATTCGCTACTGGCCGCGTGATGCCGAACTCCTGACTATGAAGGCTCAAGTGGCCATTGAGCAGGGCGACACGGTGCGAGGCCTGGCATTCGTGGATTCGGCTCTTGTCGTTGATGCTTACGATGCACAGGCTTGGACCATGCGTTCCATGATAAGCCTAAATAGAGGCGAATATGCCCAGGCCGAAGGTGAGATAGACAAGGCCATCCTTCAGCGTCCCCGTGTGGCAGGCAACTATATCAACCGAGCTCTCGCACGTTACCACCAGAACAACCTTCGCGGTGCTATGGCCGACTACGACCAGGCTCTCGAGATAGACCCGCGCAATTACCTTGGCCACTTCAACCGCGGCCTTATGCGTGCTCAGGTAGGCGATGACAACCGTGCTATCGAAGACTTCGACTACGTCCTTTCCGTGGAGCCGGATAATATGATTGCGCTGTTCAACCGTGCTATCCTTTTGGATCAGACGGGAGACTATCGTGCTGCTTTGCGCGACATTACCCGTGTGCTGGAGGAATACCCCGATTTCCTTGTCGGTTACCAACAGCGAGCTGCTATCCGTCGGAAGATAGGCGACACCTATGGCGCAGAGCGTGATGAGTTTCGTGTGCTGAAATCGCGCCTTGATGCCCGTGCCGGCATCAAACATAAGCCCACAAAGACTCGTAAGAAGAGTGCCCGCAATATCGAGGACTATGCGAGCATCGTTGAGGATGATACCGACGAACCCGAGCGCGAGTATGAGAGCGCCTACCGCGGTCGTGTGCAAGACCGCCGTGTTGAGGACCAACCGCAGCCAATTGTCACACTTGCTTGCCACAGCACGCCCAGCGTTACCAACCACTATCAGCCCTTCCACCGCCTCGTCGAGGTTCTCAACACCAAGAAGAGTGTAGGCGGTGCCGTTGTGCTCACCAACCGCGAGGCTCAGCTCGACGAGAGTGAGATGAAGATACATTTTACCAATATAGCTGCCGCCACGCAGATGATCAACGATGCCCGCTCGCCCGAGGCAGAGCTTTACATAGCCCGAGCCATAGAATACTACCATGTGCGTGACTTTGAGGCGGCTCTTACCGACCTTGAGCGTGCTGAGACGCTCGATGACCACGATGCCCTCGTGCCTTTCATCATGGCACAGGTGCGCTGCCGTCAGGCAGAGGCACAGAGTGGGGGAGGGGACGCCACGGCTACCAGTGTTCGTCTGGGCTACCAGCGTGCTGCTGACGACTTACGCCGTTCGCTCACCTTGGCGTCCGACTTCGCTTACGCGTGGTATAACATAGGTTGTATTCAGATGGCTCTCCACGACTATGACGAGGCACGCAAAGCCTTCTCCAAGGCCCTCAACCTCGAGCCCCGCTTCCCCGATGCCTACTACAACCGCGGCCTCGCATGCATCCTCAACGGTCAACTGCAGATGGGCCTCTCCGACCTCTCTCAGGCAGGCGAATATGGCCTCTATGGCGCCTACAACCTCATCAAACGTTACTCTAAGAAAGAATAGCTCTTCCCCTCGTTCCCTCGCTCTTTTGAGCAAAGCGATGCTGAAGAACTGTTACCAACCAACTACCCACTATCAACTACCCACTATCAACTATCAATGAAACGCTTCCTTATTCTTCTTTGTTCAATATCCCTCGTCATCGCATCAGCGATGGCCCAAACCACAATACGGGTGCTGGCTATCGGCAACTCGTTCTCAGAGGATGCCGTGGAGCAATATCTCTGGGAACTTGGTCAGGAAGCCGGCATTGAGTTCATCATAGGCAATGCCTATCGTGGCGGTTGGAGCCTTAGCGCCCACTGGAAGGACGCTTCCACTCGCGCTGCCGACACCGAGTTTCGTAAGGTCGTTGGCGGCAAGCGCACTAATCTCGGCAAGCGCACCCTTCGCGATATCATCACCGACGAGCCCTGGGACGTCATCACTTTTCAGCAGGTCAGTCAGGAAGCAGGCCGTCCCGACAGCTACGAGCCCGGCCTTAGCCTAATGATAGGTTATGTGCGTGCTCTGGCCCTGTCAGATTCCGTGCGCCTCGGTTTCCATCAGACGTGGGCTTATGCTCAGGACTCCAGCCACGGCGGCTTTGCCAACTACGACCGCAACCAGTTCCTTATGTACTCCAGCATCACAAATGCCGTGGAGGAGGCTATGCACAACCATCGTGGCGACTTATCGTTCTATATCCCTTCGGGCACAGCCATTCAGAATGCCCGTACAACTTCGCTCGCCGATAGCAATGGCGACAACACGGTCGTAAACCGCGAGCTCACGCGCGATGGCTTCCATCTCAACTACACCGTAGGCCGATATATAGCCGCCTGCACTTGGTTCGAGACGCTCACTGGCTATAGCACCGTAGGCTTCAAGACACGCCCCAAGGCTCTCACTCCAGCCCAAGCTGCCCTCGCCCAGATGTCGGCTCACGCTGCCGTGCTCGTGCCTATGGCGGTTACGCCCATCGTTGCAGACAAATAACGTAGTAATTCCCAGTTAATTCATACCGTCGCTTTCGCTGTTAAAGTAGAGCGGCATAAAAAACATACAACTATGACAAAAAGAGTATTATCCATCATTGCGATGCTTCTCGTAGTCCTGCTGTCAGCTTGCGTCAACCAGGAAGAGAAACTGCGTCAGCGTGCCGCTGAATTATGCCAGTATGTCCCCGACCACCAACTGCTTGAGAAATCCAAGGAGTTTATGACCGCCGATTTCTATGCCGTTCTCGACACAATGTTCAATCACCTGCCGGAGTTTGAGGCAATGGACCATGAGTGGTTGCACTACTTCGTTACAGGCAACGGCGGCACAATAGCTGATTTCGAGATTGTCAGCGTTGAACAGACCGATGCCACACACGCCTTGGCCACCGTCAACGTGCGGCAGAAATGGGAGGATGGCTCCTTCGACGAGACAAGCGATGTTGAAGAGCATCGCCTCTACATGGAGAAGGTCGGTGGGCAATGGCTTATGTCCGACTTTGACGAGCACAAGGCCGACTGCATCCGCCATATAGCCCTCAACCGTCGCGAGCAGTCCGTCCGCGCGGCAATCAGTGATTATCTCATCAGCGAGATAGGCACCCACTATAGGCAAGGCGAGTTGTGCATTCCATCGCTGATGATAGTTTCCGAGGATGATGCTGATTCCTCCAAAGTCCGTGTTTTGGGAGATTTTTGGGTGTATTGGTACAATGTCTCAGGTGACACGCTCAAGACCGTTTCCGGCGGCAGCCATCCCGGCTTGATTACTTTGTCTGATGATAACGGCCGCTTTAATGTGACGTCCTTCGACCAAGTGGCCGACGGCTCGGGCTTCCAGCCTTCAGCCAGTCGCATCTTCGGCGAGCATTTTGATATGTTCCAAGAAATGAATTCCAATCAGGAAGTTCGCGAGGCAGTGCGTCAGGAGCAGTTGCGCTACTATATTCATCAAAACGGATTGGATGTTAACTATTATCAGGACTATGGTTGGCCTGCCGTGAAACTATAATCCGGTGTTCATCACTTCGTTTATGAGTCGTTTTAAGACCATATCGCTGTTCATGCGTAGCACTTTCACAGGCCATTGTCTTTGCCTGGCATCCGTGTTGCCGCTCATGTCGGTCTGCCTGCTTGGCTGCCGATCTGCGTCGTTCATACCTCAGGCACCCGACTACAGCGACACTTCGATGTGGTACACCGTCGATGGTGATGCTCAAGGTACAGGAGCCGATGTGTTCTATGTCGTGTCCACGTGGGAAGCCGACTACGACACCATCGTTGCTCCTCACCGAAGCACCTCTAAGCCCCAAACCTACAAATGTCATTATGCCGACGCGCATAATCCCAGACATCGCCAGCACATGGCCACGGAGATTAGCGGAGTGGCGGCTTATATGTCGCTCGGCAATCGTTTCTATGCTCCTTACTATCGTCACACTACCATTGAGGCTTTCATGCTCCACAGCGAGGACAGCACCCGCCGTCGAGCTCGCTTGGCAATGGACGATGTTTGCAATGCCTTCGACCATTTCATTCGTCATCGCGACCCCTCGCGACCGCTTATCATAGCAGGCTTCAGTCAAGGCGGCATGGCAGTGGTCGAATTGCTCAAGCATATGAGCGACAAGACCTATAGCCAACTGGCGGCGGCCTATGTCCTTGGATATAAGGTGACGCCTAAGGACACGCTCCAATGCCACCGCATACGTGCGGCACAGGGTTCTACGGACACAGGTGTCACCATATGCTACAACACTGTCAAGGACATCAAATACATTCAGCCAGCCGTGGCAGCCACCTGCATGGGCATCAACCCCGTGAACTGGCGCACTGATGCCACACCCGCTATGCTCCACGACACCATCACTGTGACGCTCTCTCCCGAATACCACGTGCTTGTGGTCAGCGGTTACAGTGGTTCGGAGTATCGCCCCTATAAGAATTTCATCAACGTAGGTGATATCCACAGCTGCGAACCGTGGCTCTACAGCGAGTGCCTGAAGCAGAACTTCGCCGAACGCGCCCGAGCCTGGCGAAACAAACATGCAAATACTAAGAAATAAATACATTATCACTATGAAGTACCCATGCGAAAACTGCAAGCTACGTGCTCAGTACGACAAGAACCCACATTCGCTCATCGGACGTTTCTGGCGTTGGCAAATCAATTTCTGCCCCAGCTGGCGCGGCTATTTCAAATCCCTGCCGCCCGAGCAGCAGGAAGAACTGCGTCGTAAGTACGATTTCTGGAAGTATTAACTCTTGAACGTTCATAGCTATGCAACTCAAACACTTGACAATGCTCGCCATCCTCGCGTGCAGCAGTGCCGCGGCCATGGCGCAGCAATTGGCGTTTCCGGGTGCCGAGGGCTTCGGCGCCTATGCCACAGGCGGCCGAGGCGGCACAGTGTATCATGTCACTAATCTCAATGCCTCCGGTGCCGGCTCGCTGGCCGATGCCGTGAGCAAGTCGGGGCGCATCGTTGTCTTCGATGTTGGCGGTGTCATCAACATCACGGGCGCCAGCATCACCATAGCCAGCAACATCACCATAGCCGGACAAACAGCTCCCGGCGAAGGTATCACCATCTACGGCGGTCGCGTCATAGCCTCCAAGGCCAAGAACGTCATCATACGTTATATCCGTATGCGTGGCGGCAAGAGCATCGACAGCAGCAAATGCACGCTGACGTTGGATAATTGCGAGAACTTCATAATGGATCACTGCAGTGTGTCGTGGGGACCGTGGGACGATGTCCACATCAAGGACGCCAACAACGTCACCTGGCAGAACTGCATCATTGCCGAGGGCATCGAGCCCCAGCGCTTCGGCAGCATCACCGACGGCACCCGCAACTGGACCATCAGCCATTGCCTGTGGATTGACAATAAGAGCCGCAACCCCAAGATGAAGTGCTACTTGCAGTACTACAACAACGTGGTCTACAACTACGCCATGGGCATCATCGGAGGCCACTCGGCAGCCGACAACTATCAGGACGTGATGAACAACTACTTCATCGCAGGTCCCAACACTACAGGCGATAAATACTTCGACGACTGGACTGAGACCGACCACCTCTATAGCGCCGGCAACTACTACGACGGAAATAAGAACGGTGTGCTCGACGGTCGCCTCATTACCGACTACCACCAGGCCACTCCCATGCAGAAGCCTTATTTCAACGTCACTCATCCCATGAACCTCGAGACGGCAGCCAAGGCTTATGCCTCCGTAGTGGACCACGTGGGAGCTTCACGCGTGCGCGACGTCCACGACCGCCGTTACATCGAGCAGCTGAAATCGCTCGGCACCAAGGGAGCTTTCATCGCCAACGAAGGAGACGTAGGCGGCATAGGCACCCTGGCAGGTGCTACACGGCCTGCCGACAGCGACAACGATGGCATGGCCGACGACTGGGAACGTGCCAACGGCTTGAATCCCAGCGCCAACGATGCCAACGCCTACACCCTCGGAGGCGGCTACACCAACATCGAGCACTACGTCAACAGTCTTGCTGTCAAGAGCACCTTTCTCGTATGCCCTCAGAATGTAGTGGCGAAGCTATCCACAAAGACCTCCGTACGCCTCACATGGACCAACGGCGAGGCTGCGGCCACGGCTATCATCGTGGAGCAGTCCGAAGATGGACGCTCGTTCACCGAGGTGAAGCGCTTGGGTGGTAAGGCTACGGCAGCCACCATCTCCGGCCTCACTGCCGGCAAGGTCTATTTCTTTCGCCTCAAAGCCATCTCCGCTGATGCCGAATCAGGCTACTCCATTGTCGTTTCCGTCAACAACGAGTATATGCAGCCCGGTCGCGGGACGGCTGCCGGCACCACAACCTTCCAGCCACGCGAAGGCTACCTCTATCGAATCATCAACTACGCCACAATCCCCTACAACTCTGGCACCAACTTGGGCGGCGTGCCTAAGTACATGACCTTCACCTTGGGCGGCAGCCTCGGCGCCACCGAGGATTTCCAGTGGGACAGCCCTTCGCAGTTGTGGGAGATAATCCCCGTCGACGGCGGCTTTCACATTCGCAACAGCGCCACCGGCACTTACATAGCCCCCACTAACGCCACCACAGGCGACGGCGACGACCGCATAGGCAACACTACAGAACCTACAGTGATGACCATCAACTACACGGGCGACCAGCAACCCTCACAGACGGGCCTCTCCGCGGCCGTGTCCATGTACCGCATCAACTGCCCCTCGTTCAAGGGTTATCAGGTCCGTGCCCGCGGTTTCGGCAACGACTGGATATGGGGCTCCGGCACCTTTGACCGTGCCGATATGGTGTTCACTTTTGCCGAAGTGCCCCGCTCGCAGGTTATGGCGCTTGCAGGCTTTGATGCCGCCAAGACCTATTCCATCTACAGCTATGGCACCATGTCCGGCTCGGGCGCCAGCGTGGCCGGTCCAGACCTCCAACGCCGCTACCTATTCGATGTGCCCAGTGCCGATGGCCGCCGCGACTCCATCGTCTACCGCATAGGCCTTGCCGAGCAAGCCATCATCGACGGTGCCTCCGACCCGCTCGCCACCAACCCCGCAGCGCTGTGGACCTTGGAGGATGCCGGCAACGGATATTACTATGTTAGAAACCAGCAGAGCGGAGCATATATGGTCATCGACAACTACCTCTCCGCCGCACCGGCAACCATCTACCCACGCTATGCCAAGCACGACAATGGCCACGCTGCCTTCTTCCTCGATGCCGACGAGAGCGGCAAGCGTCTCTTCAACGTTGGTAACCCCGACGCCGACGGCTTGGGCGGACCGCTTGCCATCTTCGCTCTCCATGCCGACCGCACGCGCCTGCGCTGGGTTATTGAGCAAACGGCCGTAGAGCCCATCGTCACCGGCATCACAGCCCAGCACACAGCACCCGCTGCCGTGCCCAGTTACGTCAGCCTCCAGGGAATCACCCTCGCCGCTCCTCCCCGTCGCGGTATCTATATCCAGCGGTACACAGCCTCCGACGGTTCTGTCGTTACGCGTAAGATAGCCGTCGGCAAATAATCATTCTTTCTATGAAGAAGATATTCTCATGGGCAGTAGTCGCCCTGCTCTTCAGCCTCTGCGCGCAGGCGCAGGAGACCTATCGCTACGCAGTCAAGGACACCTGCGCGCTCTACCTCGACATCTTCCGTCCCGATTCCAACGCGCAGACCACCTTCAAGGACATTGCCAAGCCTGCCATCATGTATGTCTTCGGCGGCGGCTTCGTCTCAGGCTCACGCAGCGACCCCGCTGCCCGCGGATGGTTTCGTCGCCTCACTGCCAACGGCTACACCGTGGTAGCCATCGACTACCGCCTTGGCATGAAAGGCTACCGCATGCAGCGTAGCTTGCGCGGCATCCTGAAAGGCCTTGACCGCTTCGTCCTCTCGCAGCAGATGGGCGTTGACGATGTCTTCTCTGCAGTGGCTTTCCTCGCCGCACATCCCGAGTTGGACGTGCCTGTCGACAACCTCGTCATCTCAGGCAGCTCAGCAGGAGCTATCATATCTCTGGCGGCAGCCTGCGCTGTTGCCAATGGTGAAGCTCATGGCGCGCCAGCTGGTTTCGCTTTCAAGGGCGTGATGAGCTTTGCTGGAGGCTTCATCAGCAAGAGCGGACCGCCTAAGTTCCGTAAAGCGCCGTGCCCTCTCCTCCTCTTCCATGGCACAGCCGATAGGATAGTGGCCTACAAACATTTCGGTCTCCGTCGCCGTGGCATCTGGGGAAGCAGCTATTTCGCATCACATCTGCCGTCGGATAAAGGCAACTGCAGTATCTGGCGTTTCCATGACCAAGGTCACGAGGTGGCAGCCTACGTAGGCCTGATGTGGGACAAGGAGCGTGCCTTCCTCGAGAAGAATGTCATGCAGGGCATCCCATGCACTACCGATGCCCTCATCTCCGACCCCTCGCTACCCACCTGGAACTCTAATCGCAAGGCCACAGCGGCAGATCTGTACCAATAGGTTTTTAGTTAAACATCCCTTGTTCTGTTTGCCGTTTACCATTTAGCGTTTACTGTTTAATGTTTACGGTTTACCGTTTACAGTTTTTTGCCAGCTCACTTGACTCCCACTCACCGATGCTAATCAGCTCTCAATCCTCACACTTTATCCCCCGCTGGGGGATTATAGGGGGCTTCATACTCCTCTTTTTCCTCTCCTGCAAACCTATTGACTACACTCAGGAAAATGTGCGGCAATGGGCTCCGCTCCAGGGCGTTCCGCGCCAGGGCTACCAGGGCATGAGCATCTATGGCGACTACCTCGTCAGCCTGCAGAATACTGGCATAGCCACCATCTACCGCCTCCGTTCCGACAGCATGGAACGCCTGCGGCAGTTCCCCCTCGCCAGCAACCATAAGGCCAACCACGCCAATGTCGCCAGTTTCGGCATTGAGCGCTACGCCAAGGAAGATGCCTTCCCGCTCCTCTATGTCTCGCAATGCTCGCGCGAGCGCCACAACGGACTCAAAGACGTCTGTTTCGTCGAGCGCATCAGTCTCGACGCCGAGCCGCAGCTCGTGCAGACCATCATCCTTGATGATCCCGACGGCCTCTTCGGCTACGCCCTGCAGTGGGTCATCGACCACCGTCGCCGCCTCCTCATAGGCTATGGCAACACCATCGAGAACCTCGCCCAGGGCAACCGCTGGCGCATCATGACCTTCCCGCTTCCCACGCTCAGTCAGGGTGTTGAAGTACATCTTCGTCCCTCCGATGCCCTCGACAACTACTGCATTCAGGACATCGACAGCCGTTTCGTCTCGCAGCAAATAGGACAGGGCGCCTGTGTCGTTCGCGACCGCATGTACATCCCCGTAGGCGTAGGCACACTGAAGCATCCTAGCATCCTCTACGTCTGGAACCTCCGTCGCAAGCGTCTCGAGAAAGTTCTCAATTTCCAGGACCTCGTCCCCCATGAGTTTGAGGACTGCGAGCCCTACCGCCGCGATCTGATCATGCAAACCAACGGCGCCGGCATCGTCAGATTCCATCCAAGACCAAAATAACACATTACCCCGTTCTTCAGAAAAAATTATGAACTAGACCCTTGCTTCCACTTTTTGGTAGTTTTTACAGGTTAATCCATTGAAATAGTTGTACTTACACGAGTGGAGGCTTTTTATGTAGCCTCCACTCGCGTAATTGTCAGTAAATGAATGCGTTAAGCCTTGTCTTTGCCTGAAAAGTGGAAGCAAGGGTGAAGTTCATATAAAAAAGTATCGACGGTCTAATAACTAAGCAATATAGATACCAAACAATACAAATAAAAAGGATTGTAAACCTATATTGTCAATAACATTATAACCTGTCAACCAAATCGGTATAAGTTGGCCCGTACTTGCAGCCCGCTATGACCGTATGTGTTGGCCGTTATGACCGTATGTGTTGGCCGTTATGACCGTATGTGTTGGCCGTTATGACCGTATGTGCAGTCCGTTATGACCATATGTATGAGCCGTTACGACTGCATGTCTCGCCATATGTATAAGAGATATAAAGAATGATATCATTTTTTTTGAAAGATTTTTGTTTACGATTTCAAAATAATAACTATATTTGCCGCCGAAAACAAATACTGAAGTTATTGCCGAGGTAGTTGACCATGCGATTGAATGCGGAACATAATAAAGAGATTTTTAGTGCAATAAGCCATGATGTTGTTAAATGTGTGGATTTTGTGACAAAGGCATACTATCCGGACAGCCAAAAGGAATTGGTCTATGTGGCCAATGAAGAGGACGGATATATTAATCACTTATTCAAGCAACATCATGGATTTATAAATAAGATAGCAGCCCGGTATCATTTTCATTTCACATATGTCCCATCATTGGCTAATCTGGAAGTGATTTTGTATTCGTATCTTTGTTGCCAAATCCCAAATATCAAACAATTATGACAAACTACGAATACATTTTAAGTGAAAGTAAACGAGCACATTATGGAGCTTGGAGCGAGAAGACTATAAATGAGTGTAATTAAAAAAATAGGTAAGATGATGAAACACATAAATGAATACTTAGGTTTTGCATCGCAGTGGAACGATGTGCCGTTGAAGAGTGGATATGACTTCATCGATGATGAATTGGGAGGATATCATCCTGGTGAACTTATGACGATTTGCGGGGTGGAGAATAGCGGCAAGACGGCTTTCATCATCTCGCAAATTGACCGACTCGCCGTGGAACAGAAGATTCCCACGATCGTAGGGATTGGCCTGATGGATGTGCCATTGTTCATGGCGTCGATGATTGCATATCATTATGATATTGCAACGAACAATCTATGGGGCTTATGGGACGATCCAGGTTATCAAGATGATATCAATGAGTACAAATCTATGTTGAAGGAAGCACCATTATATGTGTTGGATAATTATATTCAAGATGAGGACTGGGTGAAAAATCTAAGTGAAAGGATTGCTGAGAAGGGGATACGAATGATTTTCCTGGATGAATGGGAAAGTATAACCATTCAAGAAACGTCCTTAGGGTTGAGACAATTGGCTCTCCATACAGGAACTACCATTGTCAAAACTGAAGTGGTTTGGAATGACAGAGAGGTGGATGGTCACAGAGTGGCGTTATCTGATTTCAACGTCAGGAAATATAATAATGCCAGCAGTGCGTCAGATACTGTCATTGCGTTTAATGACTATGAGTTTATGAAAATATTTGTAGATGAACGTGGGGTTAATCTTCGAGGTGTGTTGGGGATAGAGATCCTAAAGAAAAAAGGTGTAATCAAAAAGAAAGAGTATAGGCTATTTAAGAAACGGCTGTATTTTCGGAAACTCTTCTCGGGTTCGGGTTATGATGTACCGGAGTCTAGACCAATCATCGAACATATATAGTAGCCCTTTTTTATCATGCTTCTCGTTTTTCGACTTATACGAAATATGTAGTTTTGAATTGAAAAATGGATTTGAAATTTGACACACACGTTTAATATGGGACCTCATTCAAGGGGGGGAGGCGCGAACCACAGTGTTGGCCATGAATGGAGTCCGTAGACGGTGCTTGTACTTTGTGAAAAATAATTTTGGGAAAACATTTGGGCGTGTGGGAGGAATGTGTTAACTTTGCTGCGCAATATCTCCCCTCGGGGCTTTTTTCATTAATTTAATAAGGAGTAGAAAAGGTATGAAACAACTGACAGGCAGGGCTGGGAACACTGTGTTCCAGCCGGTTACGGATTTACGTGACGAACATGAGGCGGGCATAGAGTTTAATATGCCTAAGGATACGTCGATAGGTATCATCAAGGTGGTTGGCGTTGGTGGCGGTGGCTGCAACGCAGTACGGAATATGTGGCTGGAGGGCATCGAGAACGTAACGTTTCTGGCATGCAACACCGACAGCCAGCAGTTGGTGCACTGTCCGGTGCCGGTGAAGCTGCAGCTGGGCGAGGACGGCCTTGGCGCCGGTGGCAATCCCGACAAGGGGCGTGCTGAGGCAGAGAAGTCGCTCGAGCGCATCAAGACGATGCTCGACGACGGCACGAAGATGGCTTTCGTGACGGCTTCTATGGGCGGCGGCACAGGCACGGGGGCTGCTCCGGTGGTGGCGCGCGTGGCGAAGGAGATGGGCATACTGACGATAGGCATCGTGACGATTCCGTTTGCTTTCGAAGGGCGCCAGAAGATAATGAAGGCACTGCAGGGACTGGAGGCCATGCGCGAAAACGTGGATGCGCTGTTGGTGGTGCAGAACGATAAGCTGACCGGAGGCGGCACGAAGATGGTGGACGGCGCACCGATGCGCGTGCCCATGAAGGCGCAGTTCAAAGAGGCTGACAATATTTTGAAGGACGCTGCCAAGAGCATCTCGGAGCTGATTACGCTGCACACGGACGGCGATATCAATTTGGACTTCCGTGACGTAGAGACGACGATGAAGAACGGCGGCGATGCCATAATGGCGGCAGGGCGCGCCAGTGGCGAGCTTCGCGTGGAGCGTGCCATAGTGGAGGCGCTGGACTCGCCGTTGCTCTACGGCGGCGACATAGGCCGTGCGAAGCGCATACTCTTTGACATCTACACGAGCGACGAGGAGCCTCTGTACATGGATGAGATGCAGGAGGTGGCGGATTTCATGAATCAGCTGGACCCGGATATCGACGTCATCTGGGGCACGTCTACTGACAACTCGCTGGGCAAGGACGTAAAGGTGATTATCCTGGCGGCAGGTATGGCGGGACAGATGAAGGAGCCGGCGGTGCAGGATGCGAAGGATGATGCTTATTTCGATGCACTGATGAAGGAACTGTACAAACCGCGCCGCAAATGGGGCGAGCAGTTGCTCTTCAACGAAGAGGAAACGGGACATGACGATGTGGCGGCAGCTGAGGCTGAAAAGAGGCATGAACCTGAAGAGGAGAGGGTAGAGGGATCTGCGCTGTCTGAGGCTGCAGAAGACACTGCCGAAAAGCCCGCACATCTCTCATTCCTGGAACGTGCCAAGGCATGGCTGATGAGGTTGACGGAAGAAGAGGGGTGAGGGTTGGAACTGTGTTTCAGGTGAGAGCGTGAACGCGCGGTGAGGGGTGAGAGCTGCTTCGCAGCGGCGAGAAATTCTTCGGGTAATGGCTCTTTATTCTTAAGTTCATATTCCTCAATCTTTAATCCCTATTCCTTATTCTCTTTTCCGTTAATCACCAAAAACTGCATGTTTTTTGAAAAAACTTGGGGGAGGATGGCGTTTTTTCTGCTTTTCTTTTCTCAGTTTTCTCTTTGCTCGTCGTGAGTTCCTGTTCTACCATTTGCCCCACCAGAGACAACACGACGTGAGGCGCATCTGGATCGCCATCGGCTTTGTCAAGGCTTCCGACGATGCGACTTAAAGGTTCGTGCCATGCCTCGTTCACGGGGATGGTGATGTGATAGATGCCAGGACGGCTGTATTTGTTGCGGAAGCATCACCGCCCCATACGATGGCTGCTATTGTCTGTGGACATGATTTGAAAGAATCGTCTAATGCGAAGCACGTGTAAGGCGTGATATGTTAACGTAGACCGGTCCGATGAGGCCAGACGGACGCAGAGGCTGCTGAGCGGAGGGCCCGCTGATGACCCAAGTGCGTCGTTGCTCCTGAGGACGTGCGGCATCATAAACAAGACGGTTGAACCAGGTACTGGTGACCTCGATGCGAATGGTGTTGTTCCCGCGACGAACATACTGTGTAATATCGGTTGCGTAAGGGGCAGCCCAAAGCGTGTCGACAGTATGATTGTTCACGCTGACTACGGCAATCTCCTCAACACTACCCAACTGAAGGAGATATTGATGTCGATTCTTTTTGTTTTTCAGTTGTAGCTTAGTCTCGTATGTGGCAGTGCCAGAGAAGGCCTTTCCTTCATCGCTGAGCGCTAGGTCTTTCCATGCCTTCAGCTGGTTGATGGTCAGTGGCGCGTCTATGCCCCAACCTTTTGGAAACGTAAGCGTCCAAGGACCATCGAGTGGGGTAGAAGCGATGACGGAAGGAGGCGTATAGGGGCGCAGCTCGCGGTCATGGCGGAAGACGACAAATACCATCTCGCCTTGCTGCAAGCTAAGGCGGACATGGGTGTACGCTCCATCGGCGTGAGCTTCGGCTGTCTGTACGCGTCCGTTCATGGGATTCCAGATTTCTACGCCACCCGTCTGATGGAAACTGACCACGCCATCGAATGATTGCTCCTGCAGCGGACAAACCATATACCAGTCGGCCCCTTCGGCTTGCCTGTGTAGCCATCTCACGTTGGCAGGCTTCACGTCGGGCTCCAGTCCCATTTGTTGTAAATGCTGCTGAAGGTGTGCAACTTCGGGGTCGGTAATAACTCGTCCTCCAGCATCGGTCAACGCTTGAAGTCGTTGCTGCGTTTCGGGTAGCAGACGTCGGCTCTCAGGTATCCATAGGACATCATAAGCGATGCCTTCGGGTGTTGTCCATCGTCCATCTTTCACCATGATGCGGTGGAGTAGGGCGTCGGTGTTGCAGTAGTCGTAGTTGAAACCTTGTGGAAAAGCAATGTACTGGTCGGGCTTCTGCTGTATCTCGTCGCCCAAGAACCAAAGCACGCTGCTGACAGGTCGGCCGCGTTCGAGCATAAAAGCGCATCGAGCCAGATAGGTGTTGAAACTGCGCATGAAGGGCCACCAAGTCTGTTTGCGAAGGAAAGGTGTCCCGATGGCTCCGCCAAAAGAAGTGCCTGGGAAATAGTGGTCGGCGTCGGGGTTGTGGGTATAGGTATGGAAAATGGTGTGCGTGACTCCTTCCACCATATTCTGATTGGCCACCTCTCGCAGCATGCTCAGGTGCTCGTCCCAGGTGAGGTCAAACGAAGTGAACGATTCAGCCGAGACACGTGGCTTGCCATACATTCGTGCAGCAGAGGCCGTGCCGCGGATGGGCTTGTAGTTGTGGTTGGAGAGCCAATGGCTGAAGGGTTGCCAATACTCGGTCATGGGAACGTCGGCATATTTGTAGAATTCCAACGGGTCGGCAGGGAAGATGTCGCCTGCAGCCGTCTCGTAGCTGACAGTCAGCCCCTTTTCGTGAGCTAACCGTGACATCGTACCATAGAAGCTCTCGCAGAACAAAGCATTGAGTGTTCGCCGCCAGTCGGAAAGGAAGCGGCAGGTTTGTTCGCGGCTGTCGAGAACCCAACCGAATAAGGCCGGCATCCATGGGGTGAGGTCGTAGTGTTGGCGTGAACTGAATTCCTGTGGCATGAAGCGAGTCCAAGACTGAGACGAACATTCCCAACTATCCATGAGCAGGTTGTTCACAAGCCCGTTGAGGGGACCGTCAACCAAACGGCCGATATAGCTGCGGAACTGATGGTTCACGTAGGCCGTGTCGAACTTGTTGACTTCCCAACCCGTAGCTTCAGCCGGAGCAGGTCCATTGCGTCGGCCTGTGTTGACATGACCGATACGCAGGATGGTCCAACGTCCTTGCGGAGCCTGCCAACGTAAACGTCCTTGCGGGTCCATGTTGTCCGTGATGTCGATGATATCGGCTTTCTTGACAAAGCAGGCATCGTCGTCTGTTATCTTCGTCACTGGCAGTAGTGACCGTGATGTCCATCCAGCCTCCATCTCCCAATTGTGACCCCGTGCAGCCGTTGTGAACTTTAGGCTCGAGAGGTTCATGGTGTGAAGGTTGGCAATCTCGAGGGTATAAGTGTCATCATCAGAAGTTGCCGTGAGGGCGAAGGTCATTGTCTGCTGATTGTCCTGCCAGTTGGCGCGAGGGAAATCGGTATCAAGCACCACTTTCTGCGTGGCGGTAGTGATGCGCAAGTGAATGTCAGGCTGTACACCGAACTCATGGTTGAAGTTGTCAATGGGATTGAACACTACGCTGTGTGCATGGCGCCCGTCCTTCAGGCGGATGGTGACCCGATGGGGCCGTTCAGACGTTGTGGGCCGTAAGGTGAATCCTTTCCCGTCAATTAGTAAGTGTTGCCAGTCGGCAAGGTATTCGTCGGCCTGCACCGAGATGACTTCGCAGGATTGAGGCGTATCGTGGAGCGGGGTGGGAAAGGCGAGCACTGCGATATCGCGCCAGTCACGCCATTCTTCGGTGAAGGGATGAGCGAGCACGGTGTCAATCAGACCGCCTCCACGAATGTCGGCACGGACGTAGCTTAGATGACGCATGGCTTGTTCGGGCTTAATCCAAGGTCCGCCGCTTGTAGCCCAGCCCGGACATGTCTGAAGGCTGAACCTTAACCCTAATCGATGCGCCTCCTCGGCAGTATGCTTGACCAAAGCCTCCCATTTAGGACTTAAACATTCAATGTGTTCCTCTGTGCCAGGCCAGTCGGCGGGATCACCCACTTGTCCATGGAAGAATTGAATGCCTTGGATACCGGATTCCGCAATGGCCTCGAGGTCTTTTGTGATACCTTCTTGTCGTACGCTGCCGTTGATGAAATGGAACCAAGTCTCGGGATAGAAGATGCGGTCGGGATGAAGGAATGATGTCTCGTCGGTCGTGCTGAAAGGACGATTCAGCAACGAAGAATCAGGAGTGGCTCTGAACGTGTCATGCGACCATGCGGTGAACATGGTGACCAGTGCCAGACAGAAAAGTAAGAATATTTTGTGTCTCATCTAGGTTCGTTTTTAGAGGTAGATTATTGCAACTATTATTCTGGCTGCAAAGTTAGGTAAAAGATTTGGCGTGGTCTAAGATTTTGTCCTTTTTTTGTCTTTGCTCGGTGAATACGCTCAAATGCACTCGTAGGGCGAGTGTAAAGATTTCATGCTCAAAAGGCCCATTCCGTTACGCAAGAAATGCCTTCAAGAAGCTAAAAGTGCAACGAAGAAAGAAAAAGTGACTGAAAAGTTGCGGTTGTTCGGAAATAAAGTTGTAATTTTGCAGCCGTGTTGTAAAAAAAGAGCGAGAACGCTCGACCAAAAGGAAATCAATAACAAAACGACATAAGATTGACTATGATCAAGATTACACTTCCCGACGGCTCTGTACTCGAACGCGAGGCAGGCGTAACGGGTTACGAGATTGCTGAGAGTATTTCACCGGCTTTGGCCCGCAGCGTAGTGAGCTGTGGCGTGAACGGCGAGACTGTGGAGCTGAACCGCCCCATCACCGAGGACGCAGAGTTTGTGCTCTATAAGTTCGACGATGAGCAAGGCAAGCACACCTTCTGGCACACCAGCGCACACCTGTTGGCAGAGGCTCTGCAAGAGCTCTATCCCGGTGTTCAGTTCGGCTTCGGTCCTGCTATTGAGAACGGTTTCTATTACGATGTCCTGCTGCCCGATGGCAAGCAGATCAGCGAAGGCGACTTCGCCACGATAGAGGACAAGATGAAGGAACTGGCAGGGAAGAAAGAACCCGTAGTGCGCCGTGAAGTGTCTAAGGCAGATGCTCTGAAGGAGTTTGCCGCCGATGGTCAGACTTTCAAAGTGGAGCATATCGACCAGGACCTCGAGGATGGCACCATCACCACTTACACCCAGGGCAACTTCACCGACCTATGCCGCGGCCCACACCTTGTGAATACCGGCGACATAAAGGTCGTAAAGCTGACGAGCGTGGCAGGTTGCTTCTGGCGCGGTGACGCCGAGCGCGAAAGCATGCAGCGCCTCTATGGCATCAGCTTCCCCAAGAAGAAGATGCTCGACGACTACTTGCTCATGCTCGAAGAGGCCAAGAAGCGCGACCACCGTAAGATTGGCAAGGAGATGGAGCTCTTTATGTTCAGCGACCGCGTTGGCAAGGGACTGCCCATCTGGTTGCCGAAGGGTACTGATCTGCGTCTGCGTCTGCAAGAGATGTTGCGTAAGATTCAGAAGCAGTACGGCTATCAGGAGGTCATCACGCCAAACATCGGTGGCAAGAACCTCTATCAGACTTCAGGCCACTGGGATCACTATGGCAAGGATAGCTTCCAGCCCATACAGACACCTGAGGAAGGCGAGGAGTACCTGCTGAAGCCTATGAACTGCCCGCACCACTGCGAGATCTTCGCCAATCGTCCCCGCTCCTATAAGGAGTTGCCCTTCCGCTGCGCCGAGTTCGGTACAGTGTATCGCTACGAGATGAGCGGTGAGCTGCACGGACTTACCCGCGTGCGCTGTTTCACACAGGATGATGCTCACATCTTCTGCCGTCCCGACCAGGTGAAGAAGGAGTTCACAAACGTTATCGACATCATTCAGCGTGTGTTCTCTACCTTCAATTTCAGCGATGAGAATGTTGAGGTGCAGATTTCACTGCGCGACCCGAAGGATAAGAAAAAATATATCGGTTCAGACGAGGACTGGGCAAGCGCTGAACAGGCCATCGTTGATGCCTGTGAGGAGAAAGGCATGAAGGCTCGCAAGGAAATCGGCGAGGCCGCTTTCTATGGTCCCAAGCTCGACTTCATGGTCAAGGACGCCATCGGTCGTCGTTGGCAGCTCGGAACGATACAGGTTGACTATCAGTTGCCTCAGCGCTTCCAACTGGAATACACCGGCGAGGACAACCAGAAGCACCGTCCGGTGATGATTCACCGCGCGCCCTTCGGCTCTATGGAGCGCTTCGTGGCTGTGCTCATCGAGCACACTGCAGGTCACTTCCCACTCTGGCTCACTCCAGACCAGGTGGCTATCCTGCCTATCTCAGATAAGTTCAACGACTATGCCAAGCAGGTTCAGGAGGTTCTCGGACAATATGACGTCCGTGCAATCCTCGACGACCGTTCCGAAAAGATAGGCCGCAAGATCCGCGACAATGAGATGAAGCACATACCTTATCTGCTCATCGTTGGCGAGAAAGAAGCCGCAGATGGACTTGTGAGCGTAAGAAAACAGGGTCAAGGCGACCAAGGAAGCATGAAAATCGAAGATTTTGCAAAGAAAATCAACGAAGAAGTGCGTAGTATGACAGAAAAGTATTAACTTTGCGCCCGCTAATTTGACAATTCGACAGTTGACAGTTCTTGAAGGCTCATGCATCGCAAGCGCTGGGCGGATAGATTACAATAGAGACAGTTGACAGTCGGAACATAGAAAAAGCGGAAACGTAGATTATTATTAATGAAGAAAAACAACCTCAAAAGTCAGTATCGCGTTAACGAACAGATACGTGCTGCAGAA
The DNA here is from genome assembly GCA_016286165.1 of Bacteroidaceae bacterium. Lineage (GTDB taxonomy): Bacteria > Bacteroidota > Bacteroidia > Bacteroidales > Bacteroidaceae > Physcousia. Next base: position 82,000 of record JAEESE010000006.1, read on the forward strand.
GTACGAGTCGTGGGCGATGATGTGGAATCGCAAGTGCTGCCACTGCGCGACGCCATTCATTTGGCCGAGCAGAAAGGCGTAGACCTTGTAGAGATATCGCCCAACGCCGAGCCCCCCGTGTGCCGCCTCATCGACTACTCGAAATTCATCTACCAGCAGAAGAAACGCCAGAAGGAGATGAAGGCCAAGCAGGTGAAGGTGGAGGTTAAGGAGATTCGCTTCGGTCCTCAGACCGACGACCACGACTACAACTTCAAGCTGAAGCACGCCCAAGGCTTCCTCTCGGACGGCGACAAGGTGAAGGCTTACGTCTTCTTCCGCGGCCGCTCAATCCTGTTCAAGGAACAAGGAGAGGTACTGCTCCTGCGTTTCGCTCAGGACCTGGAGGACTATGGCAAGGTAGAATCCATGCCTGTACTCGAAGGTAAGCGCATGACGATGTTCATCGCCCCCAAGAAGGTGGCCCCCAAGAAAGCTGAGACCGACGATGACGACGACGATGACGTTGAAGAGCCGGTTCGCAAGAAACCTCAACAGAAGGAACGTAAGGAATACACCGGTCCGAAGGTTGAGGGAGAGAACTGGGACGACTAGTTGATAGTTGACAGTTGATAGTTGATAGTTGGCAGTTGATAGTTGACAGTTGAAAGAAATGAAAAAGGATTGCGCGCTGCGCCCGGTATATGCGCAGCCGCGTCTGTTAATTAATAACAATTAAAAACAAACAAAAAAATGCCAAAAGTAAAGACTAATTCCGGAGCAAAGAAGCGTTTCACGCTCACCGGAACGGGTAAGATTAAGCGTCACCACGCTTATCACAGCCACATCCTGACAAAGAAAACCAAGAAGCAGAAGCGCAATCTGCAGCACAGCGACATCGTTGTCACTGCCAACCGCAAGCAGGTTCGCGAACTCCTCCTTCTTCGCTAATCTCCTGTACAGGATAGAGAGTTAAACAAGTATTTCTGAAAGGAAATCACCCAAAGTCAAACCGAACGATGGCCTGAAAAGAGATTAGGGATTACGGATTAAAGATTGGAGATTAAAGATTAGAGATTATGGATTAAAGATTAGAGATAATCGCAATCGTAGAATCAAATCTTAAAATCAAATCGCAAGATCCGACAATCACAGTCCGCCTACGTTCAAAAACAAACAAAATTATGCCAAGATCAGTTAATCACGTTGCTTCACGTGCAAAGAGAAAGAGAATCCTGAAGCTTACACGCGGCTACTTCGGTGCCCGCAAGAACGTCTGGACCGTAGCCAAGAACACTTGGGAGAAAGGTCTGACCTACGCCTATCGCGATCGCAAGAACAAGAAGCGTTCATTCCGCGCTCTGTGGATCCAGCGTATCAACGCTGCCGCACGCATGGAAGGTATGAGCTACAGCCAGCTCATGGGCGCTCTGCACAAGGCTGGCGTTGAAATCAACCGCAAGGTGCTCGCCGACCTCGCCATGAACCACATGGAGGCTTTCAAGGCTATCGTAGCTAAGGTAAAGTAAGTAAGCAAGGGGTCTCGCACCCATTTTGACTGAACACAAAGAGAGGGCATGTCCAAACGGACACGCCCTCTCTCTTTGTTTGTATGTGCCGGTGATATAGCAGCTGGCTACCTGTAGGGTAAGCCTTCTGCTATATCATCACGTTGTTTTATTGTTCACCTGGCATTTTGCCGTCCAAGGCATTGATGATCATCTCGAGGAGCTCGTCGGTGGGGCGCGAGAGCATCATGTTGCCAATCTTGCGCTGAGCCTTGCGCTTGCCCTGATGAATCTCATCGATACGCTGACGTAGGATTTGCTTCATCTGATCCTTGTACTTGACCTCGGCATTCGGGTCGGCAAACGGCCTTGCCCAATTAGCCAGTTGCATATCATCGGCATTGAGGTCGGGGTTGGCAAGATATTCGCGGATATAGCGGATGTAGGCATCGTATTTCTTCTGCTTCTCAGTGAGCGTGATGAGGGTGGAGAGGCGATAGTGGTCGGCATTCTTCACGCCAAGCACGCCAAGGAGAGCCTGGAAGCGACCGAAGGCAGCCTCGTCGAGGGTGGCAGTGCCGTCGGCTTCGTTGATCATCTGGCGCTGGAAGTTGCTCAGCACGTTCTGTATCTTCATCTGCACGGGCATCTCACCCATGACGGCGGACAGAGCCTCGGGGTGCTGAGCCGTGTAAACGAACGACTTGGCGAATGGGTTGTTGATGTTGCGGAAGAAAATCATGCGCAGGGTGCTGTCGGTGGCGAAGGTCTCTTCCTTGCCTTCGAGAATGGCTTCGGCCACGTTGTTAGCTTCGTCGCCCTTGTACGAGGCGGTCAATGTCTTCAGGTACTGCATGAGGAACTCAGGGTCGCGGTCGCCGGCTTTCCAGCGCTGCTCGAGGTTTGAGGAGCTGTTGTCGGCGCTCTTCTCGGTCACTACCTTGATGAACTCGTCGGCAGCCTGATAGCCAAGGAAACGCGAGATTTCCTGAGCGTCGGCGTTGAAGATTACGAAAGTGGGGTAGGCCTGAATCTGCAGTTTCTTGGCCAACGGAGCGCCATAAGCGCTTTCCATGTCAATCTGCAAGTTGATGAACTTAGGATTCATGAAGGCACCCACTTTCTCGAGCGGGAACACTTCCTTGGCCATCTTCTTGCAAGGACCACACCATTGGGTATAGCAGTCGAGGAAGATGAGCTTGTTCTCGGCTTTGGCCTTGGCAGAAGCTTGCTCCAGGGTTGTGCCTGCGGGTTCGAATACTACGCCTTGGGCTGACGCAGTGAGTGCGAAAGCCAGCGTGATGATGGTTGTGAGCAGTTTTTTCATTATTGTAAATATGAGTTTTGAGTTTTTGAGTTTATAAGTTTATGAGTTATTTAGTTCTAGAGTTTATGAGTTTGTTTCACGTTAGCACATTTATATGTTTGACCGCTTAACAGTTCTTTGGTTTAAGTCTTGAACTACCGGACTGTCAACTCCCCACTTTGAAAGAAAGGGGAGCCCGAAGGGCGGGGTGAGTCTGATGGGTGAGTCTGCGAATTGTGTCTATTGCATAGAGAATTTCCAAGCCATATCCTTGACTCGGCCTGGAATAGGATATTCGTAGTGGTTGTCGGTGTTGAGGATACCGCTGGCGGGATTGATGAGGTATTCGTAAACACGGCCTTGCTGGGTGTTCTTGTTCCAAGTGGCGATGTGCACCAGTCGGTCCGACGAAGGTACCATGCCGTAGCCGTAGATGGTGCCGTGGTAGTACTTCATAATTCGTACACAAGTCACCTCTTCGTCCTCTGAAGGCGCCGTCCACGCCACGGATGCAGGCTGCTGGCTATCATAAGCGAAGTTGTAAACCTTATTGCCGGAAGCGTAGTAGATGAAGCTTCCGACATGGCTGGCGGCCATCGACGTGGCGTTGGCGATGCCTGGGCACAGGTCGTTCATAGGATACAGGCCTACGCCTATATTGTTGTCCTGAGGCGTGGAAGTTGAGAAATTAGAAACCGTAAGGTATCGCGCGCCCGCGCGTTCCATAATTATATATTCGTAAGGACGTAGGGCTACGGCGTAGCTGGTGCCTTTGCCCCAGTCGGCCATCACGAATTCCATGCCTGTGTTGTTGATGTCGAAAGCGCAGAGGTCAGGTTCCTGCGGTGCAAACTCCTCGAGCTGAGCGCTGTTGTAAGCCGCGTAGCGGAAGCGGTGGTAGGTGTTGTCGTAGACCACTATGCCGTAGTTCAGTGTCTGTGGAACCTCTGCGTTCCAGGGTGCCAGTTCTCCTATGCCGTGGGCGAACTTTGGCACGCCGAACTTTGTAGCACGCCCTTCGGTGGCGCTGAAGGAGTAGGTGTTGGTGTAGATATCGTTGGCGTTGAGCAGCACCTCAGAGCTCTGCCCGCTCATCACGCCTGAGCCATGCTGACCATACCAAGTGGGGTGCATCACTGCAGGCGGTTCGTGGAAGAATTGGTCGAAATCCAAGGCCTTGAGTATGCCGTTCTCGCTCACGCCTACGAGGGTCCAGTCGGTGCATAGGCCTACATAGTTGTTGCCCGACGCCAATGACACGGCGATGTCAAGGCATCGGATGGGGCGACCTAGCAAGGCTTCGCCGTTGGTGGTCTCGTAGAGGTTGGTGTAGTAGCGGTTGTAGTTGGCGTTGAGCTTGGTCCAGGGGTTGTAGATGAGGGCGAGATCTGAGTAACCGTGTTTGTCGGCACGCTCATAGAATACCATCCAGCCGCCGTCGAACACTTCGCTCACGGCCACAGGCACGCGCCAGAACTGACGGATGCCGTCGTTGCGGTTCTGCACCACGAGTTGCACGTAATAGTTGCCGCCCGTACGGCTGATGACGGCGTTCAGGCGACGCTCGGTGCCGATGGTGTCGATTACGGCGCTCGCTCCTGTGCCGGAGGTGGCGCTGAAGATGGTCCATGTGTAATCGAGCGGTGCCTCGTCGGCTTTCACTACTTCCTCGCCTCGGAACGTCACCTTAGGCTCCAGCACGAGTGTGTCGAAACGCATGATGGCGTATTCGCTTTGGATGCCGGCACCGGTGGTGTCGATTGCCACGGCATCGAGTTCGTGGTAATCGTAGTTGCCTTGGTCGTCGTAGCAGCCTGCAGTTGCGACGGCGAGAGTGAAGAGTGACAGGGCGAGAAGTGAAGAATAGGAGCTACTCTTCACAACTGCTTTCCTCTGCGCTGTGTATAATCGACTAAAAAATGACTTTCTCATCCTTATCTATATAATTATTGTGTAATTCTTCTCTGTTGTTTCCCCTTCCTGACGGAAGGGGCACTGGGGCTTTCTTCTTTGGGCTCCCTTCGCTGACTGGAGGGGAACGGTGGTTGGGTTAGAAGGTTACCGGATTGCCGAATTCATCCGTGAGGGGCTCCTCGTGAGTTTCGTTGTACTCGTTGAGGGCTCGCTGCATGAGCTGCTGCAGGTGAATGGCATAGGCCACTGATACGACATTCAGTTCCTCGTCGTAGGCGGTCTGGGTGTTGTAGTTTATCTCAAAGTCTACGAGACCGAGGTGCTCGATCATGAATTGGTACTTGACGCGGCTGTAGGTGCCGAAGTACTTGGAGAGGGGAATGCGCGGGAAATTGGCTGCGTCCCAGTTGTCGGGCTTGGCGAGGTAGTTTTTCAGGACTACTGTGAACTGCTGGTGGTTCTCGGTGCCCAATTGGAATTCATCGTTGGGCACTACGCGGAAGTTGATGTGCCCGTCTTTCGTGGTGAAGAGTGTGGGCGAGCTGAGCGCCTGGCTATTGAAATAGACCTGATAGGTGCCGCCTATCGCGCCTGCGGGGATAATGTAGTCCTCAGTCCGCACTGTGTTTGCCATGAGGTCGTAGTCGCCGCCGAAAGGCTCGAGGTGGAAAGTGCGGTCGTGGTCGGCCGGCACACCGCTTATCTGGGCGTAGAAAGTCACGGCACCTTCCTCGTAGGCGTAGGAATAGTTGTAGGTGGTGGATTCAAACACGGCGCCGGCGGCGTTGCCTACCCATATGTCGAGGCTTGTGCGGTCAGGGTCGTAGGTCGATATCTCCTCGTGGGTGCATGAGGCGAGCATCGCTGCCATGATGGCGATGAATGAATAGCGGATGTATAAAGAATGGTTGATTCTCATAGACATTTATATGTGTGTTGTTGTCGGTTCTTGGTTGGCTGTGGGGAACCTTCCTGACGGAAGGGGCACGGTGGCTTTTACTTTTGGGCTCCCCTTCCTGACGGAAGGGGCACGGTGGCTTTTTTCTTTTGGGCTCCCCTCCAGGGAGGGGGCTTTTCTTTATTTATTTGCCTCTCTCTGGGCGGCTTCGGTTTCGGTTATTGGCAGCGGGAAGGTGTATACTTTCTCGGCCACGGCGTCGACGTCGGAGTAGAGGATGTTGGGGCGGTTCAAGCGTTTGTAGAGGAAGAATAGCTGGCCCTCGCCGAGGAATTCGCGGCGGTATTCGCGTATGAGTTCAAGCTCGAAATCGGAGGGCAGTTCGCTCATGGCAGGCAGGTTGCGGGCTATGCGCAGCTGGTTGAGGGCAGCCCGTGCGCCGTCGGTATTGCCTTGGCGCTGCAGTACTTCAGCTCGTATGAGGTACATCTCTGAGATACGCATCAGCGGCATCTTATATCTGTAATATGTGTTGTTGCCAGCGGGGTCATCGTATTTGGCCGTGTAGCGGTTGTTGGCATGAGTGGCTGTGCCGGATTTGAACAGGAAGGTGTAGCGATAGTCCTGTGTGGCGTTGTCGAAATAGTCGAGCAGTCGGTCGCGTGTGACGGCGAAACTGTACTGTGAGCCATCGTCGAAATAGCGGTCGGCGATATCAGCCTTGAGCGTCAGGTTGTTAAGGGCGAACAGGTGTTCGGTGGCGAAGCAGCGGTCGTAGCCGGCCTGCAGGTTGGACACTGTGGCCCATGGGAATTTCTCGGAATCGATTACCTCGTTGGCGGCGTCGAGGGCTTGCTGGTAATCGCCTTGCCACATGTAGACGCGGGCTTCGAGGGCCTTGACGGCGTAGTAGTTGAGGTGTAGCTGGCGGTTGAGCAGGTAGCCGTTGTCGACGCTCTCGGTGATCTCGCGCCCTGTGACGATGGGGTCGGCACCTTTGAGCAAAGCCTCGGCAGTCTTCAGGTCGGCGAGCACGGCGGCAGCAGCTTCGCGCACTGTGAGCTGTGGGAAAACACGGTAGCTCAATGCGGTGGAGTAGGGGATTGATGGCTGCTCGGGATTTACGGCGAAGCTGACGCCGAAGCAGCGCAGAAGGTCGAAGTGGAGGAATGCGCGCAGGGCTATGGCTTCGCCTTTGATGACGTCGTGGTTGTCGGCCGAGAAGAGGCCGGGCTGGTCGTCGATGTGCTGAAGCAGGTTGTTGGCATTGGCGATTCCGCTATAGCTGTTTGCCCAGATAGCTCGGATGTAGTTTGTCGGGAATGAGGCGTCGTAGTTGAAGGCTGCAGCGTCGTCGTACTGGCTGGCGTAGTAGAAATCCCATTCGTGGCCGAGCACTCCGAGGAAACCGTAGGTGGCTTCTTTGGCATAGGTGGAAGTGCTGACCATGGAGGAATAGACGCCGGCGAGGGCTTCCTTGAAGCCGCTCTCGCTCTTGAACAGCTCTGTGTCCTCGACTTGTGAGCGTGGCTGAACGTCGAGCCAGTCGTTGCATGAGGCGAGCATCGCTGCCATGATGGCGATGAATGAATAGCGGATGTATAAAGAATGATAGATTCTCATAGACATTTATATGTGTGTTGTTGTCGGTTCTTGGTTGGCTTTGGGGCCCTTCCTGACGGAAGGGGCACGGTGGCTTTTTTCTTTCTGAGCTCCCCTTCCTGACGGAAGGGGCACGGTGGCTTCTTTCTTTAGAATGTGGCGGTTAGACCCAGTGAGAAGGTGCGGGCGTATGGATAGCTGAGACCACGCTCGGCCTTGATGGTTGCCAGATGGAAGACATCGTTCATATAGGCTGTCACGCGCAGACGCTCGAGCTTGGCTCGCTGGAGCCGTGAGCAGTGCTTGAAGTCGTAGTAGGCTGACACGGTGGTGAAGTCGAGCATGTTGTTGCGCTGAACAAAACGTGTTGAGGCATAGGTGGTTGTGGGCGTTGAGGAGATATGCTTGTAGAGGGCTATGTCTCCGGGTTGACTCCAAGTGTCGCTGAACACGCGGCGGTCAACGTTATTGGCAATATTGACGTTTTCCACGCGGTCCACGAGCGTTTGGTTGTAATAGTCGCCGCCCATCTGGTAGCTCATGAGCAGGCTCAGTCCGAAGCCTTTCACTTCGCCGTTGAAGCCGAGTGTGCCGTGTACCTTGGGGTTCGAGTCGCCGGCGATGATGTAGTCGTCGGTGGTGTATGTGTAGGTGGTTGTGCCGTCCTTCTTGAGGAACATCTCACGGCCTGTGGCGGGGTCGATGCCGAGTGATTTCACAGCCCAGATAACGCTCATCGACTGGCCTTCCTCGTAACGGATGATAGGTGAAGTGGTGTTCTCGGCATCCTGTTCGCGGTTGAAGGTCGAGAGTGCGTCGCTAATCTTAGTCACCTTGTTCACGTTGTGTGCAATACTTCCCGTCAAAGTGAGGTATGACTGGCCACTCTGGTAGAAACGCCAGTTGGCGGTTGCTTCAACGCCTCGGTTCTGCACATTGCCGAGGTTCTCCATGTACGATGTGAAACCCGTTGACGTCGGGATAGACATGGCAATGAGGGCGTCGCGTGTGCGGCTGTCGTAGTAGTCGAAGCGCATATTCAGGCGCTTCCACAGCCCGAGGTCGAGGCCGACGGTGAAGTCGCCCGTCTGCTGCCATTTCAGATTGGGATTAGGCATACCCATTAGGTATGAACCTGAGATATTGTCGTAGATGATGTTGTCGTAGAACTTATATGTCGCCTTGGCCTGATAAGGTGAGAAATTCTGGTTACCCGTGAGACCGTAGGTGACGCGGAACTTGCAGAGCGACAGCCAAGTAGCATCCTCCATGAAGTGCTCCTTGTGCAGATTCCAACCTACGCCGGCGCTCCAGAATGTACCCCAACGGTTGTCGCTGCCGAATACCGATGAGCCGTTGAAACGCAAGCTGGCGTCGAAGAGGTAACGCTCGTCGTAGCTATAGTTGGCGGCTGCCGTGAGGCCGAGCGAGCGTGTGCGGCCTTCCGAGCCCGAGGGCTTGCCGCCTTCGGCGTATTGCTTGGCGAAGGTGATGTAGTCGACGTGGTTGTTGAGGAAGCCCCAGGCCGTCATGCCTTCGGATTCGTTGCTGCTCGACTGCAGTGAATAGGCGGCGTTGGCCAGCAGTAGGTGCTTGTCCCACGTGTGAGAGTAGTTGCCCGTGATATCCATGTTCAGGCTGTTTGTCTCGCCGTTGTTGATGAAATAGCTGCCGCGCTGGAAATAGCGGTCGCCCGTCCAGTCGTTGAAACGGGTATGGTCACCGGGGTAGAAGTCCTCGCGCTTGTTGTTCTGGTGGTTGTAGCCCAAGCGTGCCGTGAAGCGGAGGTCCTCGATGGGGCGGTATTCGAGGTAGAAGTTCTCGACCACTTCGGTGTACTTAGAGAAATTCTTGGTACCCAAGGTGGCGTTGAACAACGGGTTGTAGTAGGTGGTTGTGCTGCCGTTGGCGCCGGGCGAGGTGTAGGTGCCGAGCACTTTCTGAACGTTGCCGAAGGCGTCGGTCGACGTGAAATAAGGATTCACTACTACGTAGTCGCTGAAGCTGCCATAGGGGCTGTCGTCGGCCGTGTTGCCCGTGACTGACAATGAGTTGCGGAACATCCACTGCTTGTAGCGGTAGCTGAGGTTGATGTTGCCCTGGAGTGTGCGGCGCCCGGATTCCTTCATTACGCCGGCCACTTTGTTGTACATGAGGTTGGCGGCGTAGCGCATCTCTTCGGTGCCGCCTTCGACGTAGGCCGTGTGCTTGTTGCCGACGCCGGAGCGCAGTGGCTGCGACAGCCAGTAGGTGTCTACGCCGCGGGCTATGTTGGCTGCGATGGCGTTGTACTGCTCATCGAGCAAAGCCTGGTAGTAGGGCGAGGCTGATGTGTAGCGGCCTGCGTTCTTCTCCACCTGCAGTTTCTCCTGAGCGTTGCAGAGGTCGTAGGTCGACAGGTCGGGCAGCTCCACGTTGACGTCGCCGGTGTAGGTGATGCGCAGTCGTCCGGCTTCGGGAAGGATGGTTTCTACCACTATCACACCGTTGCTGGCCTTGGAACCGTAGATGGCCTTGGCGGCGCCGTCCTTAAGGATGGTTACGCTTTTGATGCGGTTTATGTCGAGGTCGAAGATCTGCTGCTGCGACGCCTCGAAGCCGTCGAGGATGAACAGCGGGGCGTTAGGGTTGCCGCTGTACTCGCCTTGCAGTCCGCTGAACGAGGCCTTACCACGGATGGTGATATCGGCCATGTAGTTGGGGTTAGAACCGTTGATGCTGTTCATGTCGACGATGAACGAGGGGTCTATGGACTGAATGATTTTCAGCGTGTTGCTGTTGCCTACGAGCTTCAGTTCCTCTTGCGAATACGACACGGCGGAGCCTGTGAAGGTCGATGATTTGTAGTCGAACAGACCTGTTACCACCACCTCTTTCATTTCGCCGCTTTCCTGCAGGACTATCACCTCTTTGGTGTAGTTGCGCTTGCCGTCGTAACGCTTGGTGGTAGGTTTCATGCCAGCGTACGAGAATTCTAATGTCACGGCCTGACCGCGGGGCACGCCAATGACGAAGTTGCCCTCGGCGTCGGCCACAGCACCTGCTTTGGTCTCACGCACTTTAATGCTGGCCATGGGCAATGTCTCGCCCTGGCTGTCCTTGATGGTACCTTGGACCAATAGGTCGCCTGCAGGCAGTTGTCCTTGAGGCCTTTGTGGCGTCACGGAGGTCATGGGCACTGATGTGCTCTTTGTGGTCTGTGAGCTTTTAGCGTCAGTCTTCTTCTCGTTGCCTTTAGTGTTTTGTGCTGACAATGAGAAGCTTAGCACTAGCAGTCCTGCCAGCGCTACGACCTTTTTTATGTTCAACAGTTCTTTTATCATTTAGTTGCCTGTTTTGTTCTTGTTTTCGAGTGCAAAGTTAAGCTTTTTTTTCTAAATATCAGCGTTTTCGCTAATGTTTTGCAAAAAAAATGTTTGTTTATTCTTTAATGTGTTGTTTTACTGATAGTTGCGATGATTTTTTTTGTCAGAGTTGCCCGAATGGCTCTTTCTCTTTGTTGTTTGCGCTGCAAAGTTACTACTTTTCTTTGAACTGTGCAATACCCAAAACGCGGTTTCTGACCGTTTTGAAGCAAATGGCTCGTTGAGAACGAGAGATTCTCTGTTAATCTCCGTCAATCAGAACGTCAATCAACTTTCCGACCCATCTTCCTCACACGCTAGAAAGTTTGAATCGAAAGAAAAAAAGGAAAAAGAAAAGTAGGCAAAAGAAAAAGAAAAATAAAGAAAGTTCAGCAGCAGCTGCTGCTAACACGCGCGAAGGAAACATCGACTTTGACGATGAAGAATTGAATGACGACCTCAACTCTGAAAGCTGTCCATCTTCCTCACACGCGTTAACAGACGACGACGATGTTACTTCTTCTTGGGCTTTTTATTCTTTTTCTTTTTGCTTCTTTTTCTTTTCCTTCTTTTTCCCTTCTTCTTTAAATAGTCGTTTTCTGAGTATTCAGTTTTCGTAAAGCAATAGCATTCATTTTAACCCAATTTTCTTGGCAATGATATAGGGCTTGCAGGTCATCTGAAACGACATCATTCCCGGCGGCATCTTCGACCACGACGGATGGCATCTCATAGGCCCGGAAACATTGTCGATTGTGGTAGCCAAATATTGAGCAGAAAAAAAGTTAGATTCAAAGAGAAAAAAGAAAAGTATACAAAAGAAAAATAGAGAAAATGCGGCGGCGGCAGCCGCTAACACGCGCGAGGAATACATCGACTTCGACGATGAATAATTGGATGACGACCTCAAATGCGAAAGCTGTCCATAACCACGCAGTGCGCGTTAACAGACGACGTAGTTTGTGTGTTTCTTCTCCTTGCTTCTTTTTCTTTTCCTCTCATTCTAAAATACCCGTTTCTTAAGCCTTGCTTTGCAGCTCAATTAGCCCGCATTTACAGCCCTTTTATCCTCGCATGATTTTGGTGTAGATATATATTGGAAAACGCTTAATTGATAGTGATTTAAGCTTTAAGGTTGGAAAAAAGTGAGTATTTCGTCGAAAAACCATTGTTGTATGGGAATTTTTTTGTATATTTGCAGTCGAAAATCAATTAAAACACAATATCAGAATGAAACGAATAATCCTCTTTATCGTTGCCCTGACAACGGCCTTTGCAGCCAGTGCCATAGACATCACCGGCAAGCAAATCTATATCCCGCAGGAACTGCGCTCCAACGACTTCGAAAGCGACAGCTCCCAGTGGAGCTATTCCCGTATGCGCCTCACTCCGAACTTCGCCATCTTCTGGCAGCGCGGCTTCGGGGCAGACCTCAGCAATCCGCCACGCCTCGAAGGCCGCCCCATGAGTGTCGACCTCGACAACCTGGCTTCACGCCTCGAGGAGTTCTACGCCTTCTACCGTGATTCGCTTAAGTTCATCAAGGCTGGCTCGCTGGCCGAGAAATACCGCATGATGGTAATGCTCAACTACTCGCTCGAGGGCACGGCCTACGGTGGCGACTACGACGAGGTGATAGGCGCCTTCTGGGTAGCTCCTAACCGTCTGCAGGACCGCCGCCTGAACTGCGTCGCCCATGAACTAGGCCACAGCTTTCAGATGCAATCGCACTGCGACCGCCGGGCCCGCGCCGGACAATCGGCTGAGCAAGGCCAGACATCCGGTCAAAACACGCAATTCATTGATACACAAGATGCACAACGTCCTGACGTACAACGCTGGTTTGGCGGCGGTTTCTTTGAGATGACTTCGCAGTGGATGCTCTGGCACGTCAACCCCGACTGGGTTAAGGACGAGCTGTACCACTGGCGCGACTATCAGAAGCAGCCTCACCTGGCGCTGTTCAGCGGAGCCAATATCTACCACACGCCCTACGCCTTGGAGTGGTGGAGCCAGCAGCACGGCTTGGAAATCATAGGCCAGATTTATCACACCGCCAGCAACCCCGAAGACCCTGCCGATGCTTATATGCGCTTGACAGGGCTCAACGTGGAACAGTTCAACGACGAGCTCTTCGAGGCTCATCGCCACACCGTGTTCCTCGACTTCCGTCATGCCTTCAAGAATACCCGTCCCTACGCAGGCCACTGGCCTCAGGTCGACGAGGCCGGAGCTCCTGAGGCAGGCGGCTTCGACGTCAGACGGATGCCCGTTCCGGCACGTGGCGAGCGCATTGACGTGGACTTCCGCGGCCGCTCGTCAAAGCCTACCGACGGCTGGCGCTATGGCTTCGTGGCGCAGATGTCCGACGGCACCTGCATTTATTCCCCGGCCATGAAGGCGCAACAGGGCAAGGCCACCTTCACCGCTCCGCGCAACGCTGACGTACGGGAACTTTATTTCGTAGTAATGGGAGCGCCAACGGAGCGCCGCAGCCGCGAAGTGTCCGGCAACTTCCCCTACGAGATGGTGGTTGCCACGGCCGGCGGCCTCTGCTCGCCCAACGGCCGCTTGGCGGTCAGTCCGCAGATTGAAGGCGATGCCCTTAGTTTCAGCGTCACTCTTGACGGCAACACACTCGTGGAGAGAGTGGGGGATTGCCTCGTTGCCGATGCCAAGGCCGGTGTCTCGAAGCTCAAGCTGGTGAAGCGTGAAACGAAGCGCGAGCACATAGAAGCCTTCGCCTACCGACAGAAAGCCTTCGACGTGCTCTACACCTCAGCCCTCTACCACCTCAACAGCCTCTTCGACGTGGAATTCCGCATCTTCGACGACGGCGTGGCATACCGCTTCATACAAACTGCCAAGCGACCTCTCACGATTCGCGACGAAGCCTTCGACCTGAAGCCTGCAGGCGATCCGCTCACCTATCTCGCCTTCTCAACCAACGCCAAGAAGCCCGAGGCCATGGCCTTCCAGAACATCTATACTGTGGACTCTCTTTCGCGGTTGCCGCAGGAATGGGCCTTCATGCCTGTGACCTTCGAACTCGGGCAGGCAAAGCTCACCATAACCGAAGCCGACCTCGAGGCCTACCCCGGCATGTTCCTCAAGCCCGACGGCAAGAGCCTTCGCAGCGCCTTCGGCCGTTATCCCAGTCGTATGGACTACTACAACCATCGTGGCATGAGTTATGTGGCTGAGACCGAGGATTTTATAGCCAAGACCAACGGCCGTCGCAACTTCCCATGGCGCGTCTTTGCCGTAGCCACCGACGACCGTCAGATGCCGGTGTCTAACCTCGTCTACGCCCTGGCGTCGCCAAACCGCATCGGCGACACGTCATGGATCACACCGGGCAAGAGCGCTTGGGACTGGTGGAACGACTGGGAACTGCGTGGTGTGCCATTCAAGGCTGGCCTCAATCAGGACACATATAAGTACTACATCGACTTTGCCGAGCGATTCGGTCTGCAATACGTAATCCTCGACGAGGGTTGGTATGACCCCAAGAAGGCAGATATCATGAACGCCGTGCCCGAAATCGACGTCAAGGAACTCGTGGACTATGCCCGCTCTAAAGGCGTGAAAATCATCTTGTGGACGGTCTTCAACGTACTCGACGAGCACCTCGAGGAGGCGTGCCGCAAATATGCCGATATGGGCGTGGCAGGCTTCAAGGTAGACTTCCTCGACCGCGACGACCAGACAGCCGTAGAGATGGCCTACCGCATTGCCGAAACAGCCGCCCGCCACCGCCTCGTGGTCGATTACCACGGCTTCTACAAGCCCACCGGCCTGAACCGCACTTATCCTAACGTCATCAACTTCGAGAGCGTGTTCGGCATGGAGGAAGTGAAATGGAACAGCGACAAGAAAGATATGCCGCAGTACGACGTCACCTTCCCCTTCATCCGCGGCATGGCAGGCCCCGTAGACTTCACGCCAGGAGCTATGCGCAACGCTCAGCTGAAGGATTTCAAGGACATCTACTCGCATCCTATGTCAATGGGCACGCGCTGCCATCAACTGGCCACTTACGTCATTCATGACGCACCGCTGTCGATGCTCGCCGATGCCGCCACCAGCTACGAGGCTGAGCCCGACTACACCCGTTTCCTGGCCGCTATTCCGAGCACCGTAGATGAGACACGCGTGCTGCTCGGCAGCCTGGGCGAGTACATCGTAGTAGCCCGCCGCGCAGGCTCGTCGTGGTGGATCGCTGGGCAGACCAACTGGCAGGCACGTAAGCTGCAGCTGCCCAACCTCGTCCAAGCCCTCGGCCTCGAGCCTCGCGCCAACAACAAGGTCACGCTCTATTCCGACGGCCCCAACGCCGCCAAGGTGGCCGAGGATTATTCCGTAAGCAACTTCCGTTTGGAACCTGGCCGTCCGCTCACCATCGACCTCGCCCCGGGTGGTGGCTTCGTGATGAGGATAAACTAACGCCGAATTCATTACACGAGCGGTCATAAGTGGCCACACGAGCGGTCATAAGTGGACATACGAGCGGTCATAAGTGGCTCCACGAACGGTCATAAGTGGACATACGAACGGTCATAAATGGGCTTACATATGGTCATGAATACATCATTCGTTATGAGAGCCTAAAATGACGTAACATTAAATTATATAGCCGAAAATATGGGACGTAAAGAATTAATAAGTATTTTTGTGGCGCAATTAACAAACTCACTTGATAAAACTAACAACAAACTATGGAAAAAATCAAAGGGCTGATTGATGCCCCGTTCACTCCGATGCTCGCCGACGGCAGCATAAACCTTAGTATTATTCCCGAATACGCTTCGCTGCTCTATCGCAACGGGCTGAAAGGCGTGTTCATCAACGGCTCCAGCGGCGAGGGCTATATGCTTACCGAGGACGAGCGCAAGGCCATCGCCGAGGCTTGGATGGACGCGGTGAAAGGCTTTGAAGACTTCAAGGTCATCGTTCACGTAGGCAGCACCTGTGTGCGTTCTTCAAAGAAACTTGCCGAGCATGCCCAGGCTATCGGCGCATTCGGTATCGGTGCCATGGCACCTCCTTTCCCCAAGGTAGGCCGCATCGAGGAACTCGTGAAGTATTGCGAGGAAATAGCCTGCGGAGCACCCAAGCTGCCGTTCTATTTTTACCACATCCCAGCCTTCAACGGTGCCTTCCTCTCGATGCTCGACTTCCTGCAGGCTGTAGATGGCCGTATTCCTAATTTCGCCGGCATCAAATACACGTTCGAGAGCCTCTACGAGTACAACCGCTGCCGCCGCTACAAGGACGGCAAGTTCGACATGCTTCACGGTCAGGACGAGACCATTCTTCCATGCCTGGCCATGGGCGGAGCACAGGGCGGAATAGGTGGCACTACCAACTACAATGGCCGCTGTCTCGTGGGTATCATCAAGGCCTGGCAAGAGGGCGACCTCGAGAAAGCACGTGCCCTGCAGAACTACGCTCAGGACGTCATCGATGTCATCTGCCACTTCCGCGGAAACATCGTCGGCGGCAAGCGAATCATGAAACTTATAGGCCTCGACCTCGGTCCAAATCGCACGCCTTTCCAGAACGTCACCGACGAAGAGGAGGCTCGCCTGCGTGCCGAACTCGAAGCTATTGATTTCTTCAACCATTGCAATAAGTAAAGTGTTTTAAACCACTGGTTATTAACTAATTAAAAAATCAAAAATCATGAAGAAAATTCTATTGGTAATGCTGGTACTCGCCGGCTTCTGTGTGAAAGCAAACGCTCAGTTCTTCGTTTCTGGAACTGCAGGTTTTCAGTATCGCGACGAAGTGTTCAGCATGAAGCTGCTGCCTGGTGTAGGCTATGAAATCTCCGACCGCTGGGCTATTGGAGCTGGTCTCGGCCTCTCCGTGTACGATGAGAATACCAGAGGTCTTGCGAATCCTTATGTCCGTTTCAATTGCTGGAACAACGATCAGGTGTTCCTGGACGTGAAGGCCACTTCTGAACTCACTTTCGGCAAACATTACACCACTGCATTTGTGGGCCTCAAGCCTTCATTGCGCTATGCTGTAAACAATCATCTGCAGTTGTCGGCTGACTTCGGAGCCTTCGGTGTAGACATCAACGACGGCGATGCTTCACCTGCTATCGGTCTTACACTTTCCGGCATCGACCTCACCGTTATCTACCGCTTCTGATTCATTCATTTAATTCATTGATAGCTGTATGAAAAAACTGCTCTCCATGCTGGGCATTTTTGTCTGCCTGGCTCATCTTTCATTTGCACAAGATTCCACTTCCCTCGCTCCCGAGGGGCTGGAGAGCAGACCGGCGGTCGGTTCTCCTTCCCACCGCTTCAATACAGCTGATTTCACATCCGTTCCCGCCCTCTCCGCCTTTGGCGGTCAGGGCGTGAGCGGTGCTTTTGCCGGTGTCGTAAACAATAGCCCGCTCGGCCAGTATGTGATAGTGGCCGGCGGTTGCAATTTCCCTGACACACCGGCAGCCGAGGGCGGACAGAAAGTGTTCTACACCGACATCTATGCCCTCCCGCTCGCATATGCTGCTCCTGACGATTATCCCCGTTCAGGAGGTTGGCAACGTGTCGGCGCTATGCCCTGTGGCCTGGCTTATGGCGCCAGCGTCACCACCCCCGAAGGTGTCGTTTGCCTCGGCGGTACTTCCGACGGACAGAAGAGCGAGGATTTCGCCGTGCTGCTTACTATGGACGACAGCCTCGGCATCCAATCCCAGGACATTCCTCTTCTGCCTACTTCTCTCGACAATTTCGCTGCCGCCTATGGCGACGGCTATATATATGTGGCTGGTGGTCAGCACAATGGCATCCCCAATCGCAAGGCTTACCGCCTCCGCTGGCCGCTCGGCGCAGCTTGGGAAGAGCTGCCTGACATGCCCGGCCCTATGCGCCTGCAACCGTCTGCCGCAGTGCAGAAAGGCGCTCTTGCCGCCAATTTCTACCTACTTGGCGGCTTTGATCCTCGCTACGGCAAAGCCGTTGCCAACGGCGTTTACTATGATACGAGAAAGCGTGAGTGGCTGGCTACTTCCTTAATGCAGACCAGACCGGCCCCCCTGTCGTCCCCCGAGGGGGACACGGATGCTTTGCCTTCTGTCAACAATACAATAGAAGCCCCCTCGGGGGCCGTAGGGGGGGCCGCTCTTTCCTTGGTCGGCGCTTCCGCCATCCCCTCCGGCGCAGCCCATATCCTCTGTTTCGGCGGTGTCGACAAGGACATCTTCGAGGCTGCCCTTGCGCGTAACGCTCTCATCGCCGACACCACGACCACTGCCGACCGTCTTGCCGAGCTGCGCGACGAAGCTTATTCCTATATGACGCAAGACCCCGCGTGGTACAAGTTCCGCCGCTCCATTCTCGTCTATCACACAGTCACTGATTCGTGGGCAGAGGTTTTCGATAGCCCCCTTATAGCCCGTGCCGGAGCGGCTGTAGTGCCTGTGCCGTCGGGCACTGGGTCCTCGTCCCTCTCCGCCCTTGTCATCGGCGGCGAAGAGAAGCCCGGAGTGCGTTCGTCCGATGTCACCCGTGTGGACATCGGTTATACAGCCCATTTCGGTTGGCTCAACTGGACAGTGCTCATTCTCTACCTATTGGGCATGGTCTATCTGGGCTACTACTTCATGAAGCGCGCCTCGAACTCCACCGACGATTTCTTCAAAGGCGGCGGCCGCATACCCTGGTGGGCGGCAGGCATCAGCATCTTCGCCACTATGCTCAGCGCCATCACCTACATGAGTATTCCTGCCAAGGCTTACGCCACCGACTGGACCTACTATCCCATGCAGATCTGCATCCTGTTGGTGTCGTTCCCTGTCATTAGATATTACTTGCCGTTCTTCCGTCGTCTCAACGTCACCACGGCTTACGAATACCTTGAGCGCCGCTTCAACTCGGCTACGCGCCTCATGGCCAGCATCCTGTTCATCGTATTCATGGTGGCCAGAACAGCTCTCGTGCTCTTCCTTCCGTCGCTGGCGATGACTGCCGTAACGGGCATCAATATCTACATATGTATAGCCCTGATGGCGCTCATCACCATCCTCTACTGCACGATGGGCGGTGTTGAGGCCGTAGTCTGGGGCGATGTCATCCAAGGCATCATCCTCGTTGGCGGAGCCGTTCTCGCTGCCGTTTATCTTATCGTCAACACAGGCGACAACGGTGCTTCGGATTTCTTCCATATTGCCACCGACAACGACAAGTTCCGCCTATTCCTCTTCGACCCCGAACATCCGTTCGACTTCGTCAATGCCACCTGGTGGGTGGTCATCCTCGGCGGCTTGGCCAACAACCTCATCTCCTACACCAGCGACCAGACCGTAATTCAGCGTTACCTGACCACCAGCGACGAGAAGAGTGCAGCGCGTGGTATCCTCACCAACGGCCTCATGTCCGTCGTGGTGACCATCGCCTTCTTCACCATCGGCACAGGCCTTTACACCTTCTTCAAGACGCATCCAGCCGAACTCGACATCACCATGGCCAAGGGCGATGCCATCTTCCCCTTCTTCATGATGAGCCAGTTGCCAGCAGGTCTCGCCGGCCTCCTCATCGCTGCCGTCTTCGCTGCCACCATGTCCACCATCGCCTCAAATATCAATAGTATTTCTACGGCATTCACAGTGGATTTGTGGAGCAAGCTGAAGAAGATGACTCCCCTTTCGTCTGCTGACATCGAAGGTAATGAAGCCCCCTCGGGGGCCGTAGGGGGGGCCGGCACCGTTCGTGTCGCTCGCATCGCAGGCATCTGCGCCGGCATGCTCGGCATGGCTATTGCCTGGCTGATGGCAACCGTTGATATCCAGTCATTGCTCGACTACTTCAACACCATCCTCGGCCTCTTGAGCGGCGCCATCGGCGGCCTGTTCCTCATGGGTATCTTCTTCCCGCGCATCGGTTCCAAGGCTGCCATCATCGGCTTCCTCTGCGGTACAGCCACCGTTCTTTACATGAACTTCTACACCAACGCCAACTTCCTCCTCTTCGGCTTCGTCTCTATGCTCGTCAGCGTCCTCGTCGCCCTCTTCCTCAGTATCTTTATGCCGCAGACTGAGGAGCAGAAGGGGTTGACATGGAAGACATTGCAAAAGGAATAACAGACCCACCCCTCACCCTCCCTGTGAGGGAGGGGGTGGTCACCATCAAGAAACGCAATCCCAACTAATAATCCTTCATTAGTCATCAAGAATTATTCATATAGAATCACAATGCAAGAAAAACAATCTTCAAAAGTAATTACTCCCCTCCATCACAGGGAGGGGCAGGGGGGTGGGTCTTTTAAAGAGTTAGCCCAGCTCTACAAATCAGAGTTGCTCGATCGCGTAGTCCCCTTCTGGCTCAACAAGTCCCAGGACACCGAGTTCGGTGGCTATTTCACTTGCCTCGACCGCGACGGCTCGGTCTATGATACCGACAAATTCATCTGGCTGCAAGGCCGTGAGGTTTGGATGTTCTCCAAACTCTACAACACCGTTGAGCCACGTCAGGAGTGGCTTGATGCCGCCATCCAAGGTGCCGAGTTCCTGAAGAAGTACGGCCACGACGGCAACCTCAACTGGTACTTCGCCCTCGACCGCGAAGGACATCCCCTCGTGGAGCCCTACAACATTTTCTCCTATACCTTTGCCGTCATCGCCTTCGGTCAGCTCTCCATCGCCCTCGCTACTGCTGGACAGAAGGAAAGAAGTGAGGAGTATGCCTCTATAGCCAAACGCACCTTCGACATTGTCCTCTCCAAGACCGACAACCCGAAAGGCCGCTGGTCTAAGGCCTCACCAGGCGCACGCGCCATGAAGACCTTCGACCTTCCCATGATTCTCTGCAATGTAGCTCTCGAGATAGAATCGCTCCTCGAGCCCGCCTTCCTGCAGAAAGCCATCGACGATTGCCTCCACGAAGTCATGGATGTCTTCTATCGTCCTGAACTTGGCCTCATCGTCGAAGCCTTGGGCAAGGACGGCAACCTCGTTGACAGCTTCGACGGTCGCAAACTCAATCCCGGTCACGCCATCGAAGCTATGTGGTTTGTCATGGACCTCGGCAAGCGCCTCAATCGTCCCGAGCTTATCAAGCAAGCCGTTGACATCTGCCTGCAGGAAGTAGAATACGGTTGGGACAAAGAGTACGACGGCGTCTTCTACTTCATGGATCGCTTGGGCAAGCCCCGTCACGAACTCGAGTTCGACCAGAAACTCTGGTGGGTACACCTCGAAACGCTTATCTCCCTCATCAAGGGCTACCAGCTCACGGGCGACGAGCGTTGTCTCCGTTGGTTCGAGCGCGTTCACGACTACACCTGGAGCCATTTCCGCGACCCCGACTACCCCGAGTGGTATGGCTACCTCAACCGTCAAGGCGAAGTCCTCCTCCCCCTCAAGGGCGGCAAATGGAAAGGCTGCTTCCACGTCCCCCGCGGCCTCCTCAACGTATGGAAGATCCTCGAAGATCTCGCTCAAAGAGGATAGGTTAACGAAAACGCATAATTCCCCATAGTTATGAAACTCGCTGAAGCTTTAAGCATCCGCAAGGATCTGCAAAAACGTATCCAACAGATAGGGAAACGTTTGGAAGATAACGTGAAGATACAGGAGGGCGACGAACCAGCCGAGAACCCGAAGGAACTGATGAAGGAATTGGACGAATGCCTGAAACAATTGGAAAACCTGATTTGGCGTATTAACCTGACAAACGTTCAGACCGTGAATGAGGCAGGTAAGACCGTCACGCAACTGATGGCAGAGAAAGATGTACTTTCGTTACGCTTGTCGACTTTACGCGGCACTTTCGACAGGGCTTCTTCGCAACACGATCGTTATTCCCGTTCTGAAATAAAGATGATTACGGTGGTAGATGTCAAGCAACTGAGCAAGCAGATTGACGAATACTCAGCTGCGCTACGCAAGCTTGATATGGAAATTCAGACGTTGAATTTCCAGACCGAACTCGTCTGATTTCTATTGGAGACATTCACATTCATAGGGCGAACTGAAAAACAATTGGTCTCTGATCAATGCCCGTTCGGCCGGGAGCAGGCCTCCTTCTCATTGGAGAACTCACGGAGCAAGCTTAGCACGGCTGCAATCGCATGCATTGTTCATTTAGCACATTGCACTACCGTCAGTTGACTATGATTGTCGAATGTCTCCTTCCTTTGTTGTCCTTTTATAAATTGTTGTTGGCGATATAGAAGTTTTTCATTGATGAACCCTTGTGTTATTGGCACAAGCAAGATTGTTCACCTTTTCCTATTATTATATTTGCCGTAGTCATTTCCCTGCTTTTGTATTTTTACGATGATTAGCAAAACTTATTATCGATATATCTGGCTGCTGAACTTGTTGCTTGATAGCGACCCTCTCACATTTGATGAGATCTGTATGATGTGGAAAATGAATCCGGCGTTCGATGGTCCTTTACCCATCCGTACGTTCCACGAGCATCGGAAGGGCATCAAAGAGATGTTTGGCGTGGACATCGAATGCGACCGTTCGAAGGGTAATGTCTATTACGTCAAGAATCCGGAGGTCTTGGGGAAGATGAAACTGGAGAAGTGGTTGTTGCGTAATTATAGCATTCCACAGGACTTTGTGACCTTCAACGCTATGAAGGACCGTATCCTGCTGGAGGAGATACCGCTGGGGCAGGCTTTCTTGGATCATATCATCGAAGCGATGAAGTCGAACGTGGAACTGCGGATAGAATACCAGCGATATGAATACGGGCAGGACACTCATCGACAAACGATTCACATGCAACCATACGCCCTGAAGGTCTATAACCGTCGTTGGTATCTGTTGGGCTATCTGAAGGAACAAGATGCCTTGCGCATCATCTCGTTAGACCGCATTCTAAGCTTGCAAGTGCTAAAGACCTTCTTTGAACTGCCTTCAAACTTCAATGCAAGGAAATACTTCGCTGATGTGGTCGGCATCTTCGTGAACGAAGATCTTCCTGTGACCAAAGTGAAGATTCGCGCCTACGGTACTCAGGCAGAATACCTTCGCTCTACTCCGCTCCATAAAAGCCAATCCGAAGGTCGCTCCAAATATCGTGAGTTTGCAGAATTCACCTATAGACTGTGCATAACACCAGAGTTGGTCACTCAGTTGCTAGCAATGGGGGACAAGGTAGAGGTGCTGGAGCCGGAGGAGTTGAGAGAAGAGATGAAAGAAGAATTAATTAAATGTTTAACAAATTATAAATAGTGTTATGCAAATATCAAATAAAAATGGTAAAATAATTACTTGCCTCTCAACATGGAAAGATGCTTTTATTGAAGTTGACAATCCAAAGCATTGGAAACCAGGTAGGAGCGCTCATTCTTTAGCTCTTCATTTTACACGCCCATCAATAAATGGTTCTAAAGGAATAGATGTTTTATCGGAATATCTTGGATATCTGGGATTTAAAAATGTTTTATTCGATTATGCAGAAATAGAGCATGAGAGCCGTTTTGATACCTTCCGTGGAAATGGACGTATTCAAGATTTAATGATTTGGGCAAAAAGCGGAAATCGCCCTTTAGCTATATGTATAGAAGCCAAGGTTGATGAAACATTTGATAAGAATGTACCAGATGCGTATAAAGAAAGAATGATTTATTCTTCCAAGAGACCTAAGAGCAAAACCCTTGATAGATTAAACTATATTTGTAAGCACTATTATAAAGTTGAACCCAATAGTAGTGAACTGAATGATATTCGATATCAACTTCTTTACTATCTAGCAGGCTCTATCACTGAGGCCAAAAAAATTGATGGCGTTGCATTTATGCCAGTCTTTGTTTACCATACAGATTCATACAACGATCAAAATGGAGATAATAACAAAAAAGACTATGAGACATTTATCAAATCACTTAATTTTTCTTCTATAAGGGTTAATGACACAATCCAAATGTATAAGAATAAAATTGACGGCGTTGATGTTTATAGTGCATATATCGAAATAGAAAAAAATGATTATTAATAATTTAAAATAAGAGATACCTTTGTAAAATCTATTTTATCTTCATTTTTAGAATAAATATATAGAATACATCTCCTTTCTGCGGCGTTTTTGCATAACAAACAGCAAAAACGTCGTTTTTTGTGACTTTTCATTCGTATATATATATTTATAGGGGCTGGTATGAAAAGGTGTGCCCCATGATGTTTCACTAAAATATATTTGTATATGGCATTACATATTATTTTATTCGCGACAAAGAAGGTCGCATGGAAAAGATTCTGGACGATAAGGAGTATGATAGTTATCAAATGAGAAAGGGATGCTTTCAGTTCCTGTTAGCTGCTGCTCTTATAGGCTTGGCGGTTTATGGTAGCACCATGCAAGAGCCTGAAGACTCCTCAGATGCACAGACGGAGACGCCCACAATAGAGACTGAAGAAACCATTGAAATGAAAGAGGAGGAAGCGTCATCCGAGGAAGAGGACTTAGAAGATGTAAAAACAGAAACCGAAGACACCTCTTCTGTCATTGACGAAGATGAATTGGTACAGCGGTTCAAGGAGAATCAGTAAGAATAAAAGAATAGATTTATAAACACTTAGCAGTTCGTCCGACACGTAGATAGGGCTATGTCACATGAAAATAACTGAGAAATACGTAAACGAGTCGCATCTTGAAGAGGTTTATCAACTCTTGCATAAAGGTGAAAAGTTGATTGATCTTGACTTGGAAAACGTGAAGAGTGTGCTTGTAGGAAAAGAGGGCATTCTTTACGAGGCCTATAAAGACGGCGGTGCAGAGAATGGCGCCTTTATGGAAGAATTCTTTGATACGGTGAAAAAGATGGAAATGGTTCAAAACTGCACAGGAATACTATTCAACATAACCATGCCGGATGATGATCAATTGATGATGGAGGATATGGACATTATCAATTGCTTCCTCAAATTATTTGAAGAAAAGAATATGATGATTCGTTGGGGGTTAAGGGTTGATGAGCAGGGAAGCCAGACATCTATATTAATGATCTGCACTAAAGATAAACAGTAAAAGTGCGGAGCCAGTATTGGGCCTTCTTACACCCAAATTCCACAAATTACATATCCTTTCTGCGGTGTTTTTGCACATCAAACAGCAAAAACGCCGTTTTTGTATCTATTCTTTCGTATATATATAATAGAGGGCTATTCCTCTTAACGAGTAAAAGTAGTAATGATGCAAGAACAGAAGACACTAACCGTGACAGACATCTTGGGCAACGCAGTCAACACACCGTTGCTCAGTAATGAGGAAGAAATCCGTATGTCAAAGAAGGTAAGAGAGGGTGATGAGGCGGCTATCAAGGAGTTCAAACAATGCAATGCGCGCTTCGTGGCGGCAGTCGCCAAGCAGTACACCGACCGAGGCATGACCATCGACGAGCTGATGGAGGCGGGCTACGACGGACTCATAGAAGCAGCATGTAAGTACGACGAGAAAGACGGATTCAAGTTTATCAGCTATGCCGTTTGGTGGATTCGACAAAACATTCTACAAGTCCTATTTGCACCAGCTTCGAACTAAAAAGAATCAAATAGATAACCAATCTCAATACTTACATCTTATGATTACAACAAGACTTACAACCAAGAAATCCGAATTCCGTGAGATGCTCAGCAAGCTCAACGCCCAGCAAAAGCGTCTCTTCAGTCCCGATGAGGTGGATTACCTCTCGAACTGCAATAGCTTTGAGTATCTGGAGTTCAAGCAGGAAGATGAGGATGACGATGAATTCCTCAAGCAGTTTTCCACCTGGCTGCACGAGTGCCCCAAGCATCAGGGGCACGTGGATTACTATGTCCTGTTCTATCTCTGTATGGGCGAGACGCTGACCCGAGATCAGTTCGAGTACATGGAGCGGAACGTCGCCGAATGCTTCGACACTAGCCACGGCTGGATCTACGAGATCAACAACCGTATTCGCTTCAAGATGCGTGTCCGTCTGATATGCAGTTACAAGAACAAGATGCGTCGTCTGACAAGAAAGGATTGGAGAGAAGGAACTGAGATTGACGAAAACAAATGATTGGATTAACCGTAACGTCATGAAAGAGACCACAACGAAGATATTGAAGAGACTTGTCGCCGAAGGCATGAAAATGCGCTATGGCGACAACCCTGACAGAAAAGTGAAACTGAGAATACTATGGGAGCTGAAGCATATCATAGATGCCGGCTTCGAGGGCCACTATATCATGGTCTTTAGGTTATTCAGGCATTATGCTGAGACCGTAAAGATGGGCTATAGGGGGCGCGGCGCGATGTGTTCCTCTATTGTTTGCTACTGCTTGGGCCTCACAGAGGTTGATCCTCTGCGCTTTGGCCTTCACTCGGCTCGTTTCGTAAACGATGAGCCGCCCAAGTTTCAATTTGACTTCGAGGCATCACACTACGATGAGTTCATGCAAGGGGCACAGCATCTGCTTGTAGCTAATGCAAAGGACTACGACATGGAGGTCGTGCGCTTGTCTCTGGATGTCACACCGATGGCATATCTGAGCAGGAAACGTGAAGCGCCAGAGCCTGAGGACCTCGATGATGAGATAGCGCGTGATGCCCTTATTCGACCTGACACGATGGACTTGTATGATGCTTACATGCGTCGCAAAAGTGACGGGCTCTGGACGAGACATGGTGGACGTCTCGATGAGATACTGGCTCCTACCTGCGGATTTTTGGTATATCAAGAGCAAATGCTGGACATCCTTCGCCAGTTCTTTCACGTGAGCGGAATCAAGGCCAACCAAATCCGCCTGAGCATTCAACGAGGAGACACAGAGCAAGTTGAAACTTACAAGCAGGAACTCTTTGCTCACCTCGAAGACCTCACAGAGAAAAAGGCCGAATGGCTCTGGCAACTCCTCACCAGCAATCCTCATGCCTTCCTGAAAGCTCATGCGGTTAGTCGTGTGCTGGCAAAGTGTCATTTTGAATATTAATCGACAAAATAATAGTGAGAATAACAGAAAAAGTGTATTTTTGCAGAGTAATAAATCGTTAAAATGAATTTTATGGATAAAAAGTATTTCAAATTAAACAAGGATGCAGCATTATTTGAGTTTTTGTCTCATAAGCCTATGTGGTGGAAATTGCTTTTAGAGGACAAGGACTTATATGTGAATATTAGAAAAGAAAACAGGATAAATGTTTATTATCGTGGAGCTTCTATAATGAGCCTTAGTTATAATGATGGCAAGGTAACAGCTGAAATTCATAACTATTACTTGGGATTTGAGAAGGATACATGTGCTGCTTTAGGAATCAAATACGGCAATCAAAAGAAAGCCCCCGAAGAAATCGTTTGCAGACTTCCGATGATAAAGAAACGAGTAGAGGCGAACAAGAAGTACATCGCTTGTTTAGAGGAGGAAGGAATGGTAGGGAACATCTATTCAAGTGAAAAGTATGTTCAATCACAACTCTATATGAATGATAACCATTACTTCGATACTGAATTTGCACTCAGGTTGGATGATGGCACAGATATCAGAATAGATTTGGTAAGAATGTCTGATCATGGCGAAATCTGCTTCGTGGAACTGAAATTGATTGATGACCAGCGACTTTATCCATCAAGTGGAAGAGATGCTGAGATCATTACCCAGATGGAAAATTATGAAAGATTCCTTTTAGAAGCTAATAAGTTGAAAGGAAAAACTGGTAAACCAATTCTTATCGAATATTATACAACAGTCTTGGAAATTATGGAGAAGATAGGTATTCACCGTACATCCATTAAACCTGTAATGGTACATGACAAAGTCTTTCTCTTTATAAAACAAACCTACACAAAGAAATCTTCAGGAAGAGAAAAACGCCTGAACACAATTAAAAAAGTATGTGATGGTTTATACTCCAATATTGATGATGTTTTAACGGATTATAATAGCCTATGACCATTACCATTCATCGCGGCCTTGACCAGATAGGCGGCTGCATAACTGAGATAAGTACAGCAACGTCCCGCATCTTTGTGGATATGGGGCAGAATCTACCAGGCAATGGTGAGAAAACCACACCGGCGCAGGACAAGGAGATGGTGGAAGGGCTGTTCAAGAACAACCCCAAAGCACATGAAGCCGTCATCTATACTCATGCACATGAAGATCATATAGGACTCTTTGATTATGTGCCGAAGGGCGTTCCTCAGATGATAGGAGAAGGTGCCAAGGATGTCTTGCTGGAAAAATACAGGTTGCTGTGCAAGGCTGATGAGGCAGCAGGAAATGACCCTGCTACAAATCTTCGGAAACGAGCAAAGCTAAAACGTTTTAAGACGTGGCCTCGAAGCCGTGATCCCAAACCATTCAGCGTTGGCGATATACAGATTACGCCCTTCTTCAACTGCCATTCCATCTATGACTCCTATATGTTTCTGATTGAGGCCGACAGTAAGCGCGTCTGGCATATGGGCGACTATCGTCAGCACGGCTGGATGGGTGGCAAGTTGCTGCAACTGCTGAGATGGAGGGCCACGAATATCGACACCTTAATTACGGAAGGTACAATGCTTGGGCGTGAAGAGGAATGTATCACAGAAAAAGAGGTGTCTGAAAAGATGGCCCACGTGATGCGTGCCTTTAAATATGTCTTCGTACTGACCTCTGCCACAGACATTGAGCGTCTTGCCAGCATCAATTTGGCAGCAAGGCAAGTGAACAGGCCGCTCTATGTCAGCTCAGGGCTTTTGAATGCAGCAATGAAAATCTTTACTCATCGTGAAGCGAAGACACCTGGCGACCTGTTCTTTTTCAAGCCTCGTTACTATGGTGGGTTTAAGCATTTGGAACCAATGAGAAAACGTGGTTTTGTGATGATTACCAACGTTGGAAAGTTTGTGGACATGGATAATCTTCGCCGTGAATTGCCAGAGAGTGAAACCCTACTCATCTATTCCTCATGGGACGGCTACTACAATGACCCAGAGCAAGTGCGCCTCAATCCGATGTATGCCATGTTTCGCGGAGCGTTTCACAACGTAGTAGATATCCATACTTCTGGCCATGCCGACCGAAAGACCATCAAGCAGGTCATCGAGACCATCCATCCCAAGGAGGTCATCTGTATTCACAAAGAAAAAGGACAGTCGTTGGAGTCATTAGGAATACATTATTGACTAGGGAACTCGATTCATGCAATATTTGAATTAAATATTTCTTTTTTAACCTGAAGAATAGGCGCGTGCCTCATAGGGGCAAGGTTAAACTTGGCTGCCGAAAGAAAATGTATGGGCTGAGTGCTTTCCCTATTTTACATAGTCTGGGTCGAAGTGGCTATGGTATTCTAAGCACAATTGTCGGTAGTATTCTCGCGTGGTGTCGCTTGTCGTGTCAGAACGGATGATCTCATAATAGTAATGTGATAGTCCTGGCTCTAGGCCGGTCTCTGTATGGATGACGTTGTATAGCGAATCGCCCAGCACGGGTCGGCAGACGTCCTCGGGATTTGCTGCATAGAACATGCGGTAACTCTTCACCTGTACCTCTGTCTGCAAATACTCGAATGCCATGTTAAAGAGGTCGCCCCAATAGCCACGGTTGCTGGTCTGGTGCTTGTAACTGCCGAAGATACCGCGCTCAGTGGCTGTTGATTTCACGTCGTCGATGACAATACTTATCTTATCATATTCGCAGACAACGGTGGTGCGTGCCAGATCCTTCAGCTCGAATGGCCTGGATTTATCGGAACGGCATTTGCGCTCGGCGCTCTCACGGGTCTTGTAGTCAAGAGGCGTGGTTTTACCGTTGTGGCGTGCAGCCACCTCTTCGGCAAGTGCCTGTGTCGGTGGGCCATATATTTGAGCCCACCTAATGGCCTGATCCAGTTCGGCCTGAAATTCTTTTTCTAATTGTTGCTCCGCATCGATAGGGTCGTCTTCGCGGTCGCAGGAGACGAAGAAGAAGCTGAAGGTGAGGACGGCGATCAGCATCCACAATTGTCGTAAAGATTTCATTATCATGGTAAGTTTGATGTTTCTGTTTGTAAAGGTAGTGAAAAATACGTGAAAGGCATGCCCTTTAGTGGATTTTTTATATCTTTGCGCCCAGAAACGATAATATCCACAACTAATGAATATCGCAATCATTGGCACAGGAAAGATTGTTCACGAGGCGCTGCCGGTGATCGTTGGGACCGAAGGCATCGTGGTGCGCAGCATCTGGTGCCGTGAGCATTCGTTGGCGAAGGCGGAGGCGTTGGCGGCGCAGTTCGGCATTCCGCAGGTTGCGACGGATTATGCAGCGGTATTGGCTGACCCACAGGTCGATACCGTATATGTTGCTCTCGTCAACAGCGTTCATTACGCCTATGCCTTGCAGGCGTTGCAAGCAGGAAAAAACGTTATCCTTGAGAAGCCGGCGTGCATGAGTCATCGCGAGCTTGCCCGTCTGGCCGAGGAAGCGCGAGGCCGTGGGCTGATGCTCTTCGAGGCCGTCACGCTGTTGCACTTGCCCGCCTTCCATCTCCTTCAAACAGAGCTGCTGCCGCAGTTGGGCGCCATTCGCCATGTCGAGTGCAACTACAGCCAACGCTCCAGCC
Organism: Bacteroidaceae bacterium; assembly: GCA_016286165.1. Lineage (GTDB taxonomy): Bacteria > Bacteroidota > Bacteroidia > Bacteroidales > Bacteroidaceae > Physcousia. The sequence continues at coordinate 112,080 of JAEESE010000006.1, forward strand.
GTTATGATGCTTATTTGCGTGGTGAAGTGCTGCCCGCCTTCGACCCGTCGGTTGGTGGCGGTGCGCTCATGGACATCAATATCTACAATCTCCATTTCGTCATTGCCCTCTTCGGCAAGCCCGATTCAGCTCGTTACTATTGCCGTCGCGGCTTCAATGGCGTAGATTTGTCGGGGACGGTGGTGATGAACGCGCCGCTCAGCCTCTGTACTGGCGCTAAGGATACCGATGCGCCGAGCTTTGGACTGCTGCAGGGCGACAACGGATGGTTGCGCATCGAGGGACCTGTCAGCACGATGGCGGCCATGACCATTTGTCTTCGTGGTCAGCAGCCGCGACAAATTCCCCTTGCGCCCGTCAGCCATCGCCTGGCCCCCGAGTTCGCGGCCTTCGCTGATATCCTCCGTCGGCAGGACTTCGCCACGATGAACAGCCTGCTCGACCATTCCCTCGCCGTCATGAAGGTGGTGGATGAGATCGTGTCAGATTAAATAAATTGTATTACCTATGATAAACAAATGTTTAAATCGTTCGTTGAGCTTAATGATGCTCGCGGCCTTTTCCTTCATAACGCTCCCTGCCAAGGCTCAAGTCACGGAGCGTCAACGTCCCGCCGAATGGGCAAGTCTCGTGCCGGGTGCTCGTTTCATGGACCGCTTTCGTCCCATGCAGGGCAATGACCTGCGCAGCGATGTCTGGGGCGCTCATTATGTGAAACCCCGCTTGGTGGACAACGGCATCGAGGATGCTTTCTGGAGCTACTGGGGTGGCAACATCGTCAAGGGCGACGACGGGCGCTGGCATCTGTTCGTGGCAGCCTGGCTGGAAGCCTCGGAGAAAGGACACATGGAGTGGGGCAACTCATGGGTGGTCCATGCCACGGCTCCCACTTCGCACGGTCCATTCCGTCCGCAGCAGATTGTAGGCCGGGGCCATAATCCCGAGATTTATCTTACCGACGACGGCACTTGGGTGCTCTATGTTATCGACGCCCGCTACACCTCGCGCAGCCTCAATGGCCCATGGGAAAAAGGTAAGTTTGAGTTTGACCCTCAGGGCAAGCCCATCATCGAGGGCCTGTCGAACCTCTCGTTTGCGCGTCGTCCCGAAGGCGGATGGCTGATGGTGTGCCGTGGTGGTGGCATCTGGACGAGCGACGACGGTCTGTCCACATGGCGTCAGGTTTCCGACGGCTCAGTGTACCCTAAGGTTGACGGACGCTTCGAGGACCCCGTGCTGTGGCGCGACTCGGTGCAGTACAACCTCATCGTGAACGACTGGCTCGGGCGCATCGCCTACTACCTGCGTTCAGCCGATGGCATCCATTGGCAGGTGGACGACGGCGAGGCTTATATGCCTGGTATCGCACGTCATGCTGACGGCAGTCGCGAGGAATGGTTCAAGTACGAACGCATGCGCATCCTTCAGGATGAGCACGGGCGTGCCGTTCAAGCTAACTTCGCCGTCATCGATACCATCAAGTGGGACGATAAACCGCTCGACCGTCACAGCTCAAAGAACATCTGCATACCTCTCGACCCAGGTCTGTTGCTCACTATTCCATCCACGGTGAAGGCCAAGGCCGGCAAACTCACCTTGCGCATCCGTGCGGAGGAAGGCTTCGAGCCCCAGCGCGACCTCGACCTGAGCAGTTTGAGATGCGGCTCGCCTCACGAAGTGGACTATGGCCGAGGCGCTGCTCCCACGTCCTCACGTGTGGATGGTCGAGACCTTGTGCTCACTTTCCGTATGCGCGACCTGAAGCTCGCTCCCGACGACTTTGCCGCCAAGGTCATCGTGTCCCGTCGCAATGGTTCCGTCACCTTCGGCTTTGCCCGTCTGCCGTGGTTCTGAACCGTTTGAGTGGCCCCCGAAGAAGTTAATCCTTTATTCTTAAAAAATGAATCTCCGCCTCCCTTACTTTGTCCTCATCCTTCTGCTGACGTTGCCGCTCCCGAGTCGTGCTTGGGACGATGGCCTGTACGCAGAGATAGAGCGGAGCATCACGCCGCCGCGCTTGTCCGAAAGCACGTTCGATATTACCCGTTATGGCGCCCGACCCGAAGCTTCGGCGGCGCAGAACCAGCGTGCTATCCAGCGTGCCATCGACGTGTGTTCGCAGAAGGGCGGCGGAAGGGTAGTGGTGCCCTCCGGCAAGCGTTTCCTGACAGGTGCCCTCACGCTGAAAAGCGGCGTAAACCTGGTGGTGGAGGACAGCGCACGGCTGGAGTTCGCCTTCGAGCCTGCGCTCTATCCTATCGTCCGCACGAGTTGGGAGGGGCTGGAGTGTTATAACCTGCAGCCCTGCATCTACGCCTATGAAGCTCATGACGTCGCTATCACAGGGCGTGGCACCATCGATGGCGGCGGCACGCGCGAGACGTGGTGGGCGTGGTGCGGCAATCCTAAGTTCGGCTGGCATGAGGGTCTGCCCAGCCAGCGCTTGGGCGGGCGCGACCGCTTGTTGCGCAACGGTGAGGATGGCGTGCCGATGAATGATGATAAGGGCCAACGGCAGGCGGAGCGTGTGTTCACGGCAGCCGACGGTATGCGTCCTCAACTCGTGAACTTCGTCCGTTGTCAGCGCGTGCTCTTGGAAGACGTCACGTTGCTGCGGTCGCCCTTCTGGGTGGTGCATCCCCTGATGTCCACCGATGTCACACTCAGACGCTTGCGCATCATGAACGACGGCCCTAACGGCGACGGCTGCGACCCTGAGTCGTGCGACCGAGTGCTCATCGAGGATTGCTATTTCAGTACCGGCGACGACTGCATCGCCATCAAGAGTGGCCGCAATAATGACGGCCGCCTGCGTGCCATGCCGTCGCAGAACATCATCGTCCGTCGCTGCGAGATGCGGAACGGGCACGGCGGCGTGGTCATCGGATCGGAGATCAGCGGCGGCTGCAAGAATGTGTTTGCCCACGACTGCGTTATGGACTCGCCCAATCTGGACCGCGTGCTGCGCATCAAGACCAATACGTGTCGGGGCGGGGTGGTGGAGAACATCAACATGAAGGACATACGCGTAGGCCAATGCCGCGAGGCGGTGGTGAAGATCAACCTCGACTACGAGCCGCGCGAGCAATGCTGCCGGGGCTTCCTGCCTATGGTGAGGAATGTCAACGTGGAGCGTGTCACCTGCCAGCAGTCGCGCTACGGCGTGATGATTGTGGGGCTGGACACGGCGACGTGTGTCAGCGATATCCACCTCCGCGACTGCCGCTTCGAAGGCGTGGCTGAGGGCAACAACATAAAAGGTAAGACGCGCGGCGTAAGCTTCGAGAACCTCTTCATCAACGGCAACTTAGTGCTGTACGAGCTGCCCTACGGCGGCCGCTATTCCGAGTGGATGGTGCGTTCAGAGATGCAACGCACGCCGCGGTCCTACCTGCTCGACTTCTCCAAAAAACCCAAATGGAGCTATGTGATGGGCATCGAGTTGGAGGCCATGCTGGACACCTATCTTCGCTACGGCGGCGAGGACATCCTTCGCTACTGCCGCGAGTACACGGATACGATGATCAGCGAGCAAGGCGCAATCCGCACCTATAAGCTGGAGGACTATAATCTCGACCAAATCCGTACCGGGCATTTCGTGGCTCGCATGTATCAGCTCTATCCCGAGCGCAAGAACCTGCTGGCTCTGCATACGCTCATGAAACAGTTGCGCAAGCAGCCGCGCACCACGCAGGACAAGGTGTTCTGGCACAAGGCCATCTATGCCTATCAGGTGTGGCTCGACGGCATCTTCATGGGCCTGCCCTTCTACGCGATGACCGCCCGCGACCTGCTGAAACCCAAGCAGGCGCTTAAGATTTACGACGATGCCGTGGATCAGATCAACGCCACCTACCGCCGCACCTTTGATCCGCAGGCAGGCTTGAACCGTCATGCCTGGGACGAGACGGCGGAGATGTTCTGGGCAGACAAGCAGACTGGACAGACGCAGCATTGCTGGGGACGGGCACAGGGGTGGTTCACGATGGCGTTGGTGGAGCTGTTGGACGCGCTGCCCGAGGACTACTCTCGGCGTGCGGAAGTCATTGATCTGCTGCGGCGTGATCTCGATGCCGTCATCCGTTGGCAGGACAGCGCGAGCGGACTTTGGTATCAGGTGATGGATGCGCCCGACCGTCAGGGCAACTACCTCGAATCCACCTGCTCGTCGATGTTTGCCTACGCGCTGCTGAAGGCCTTCAACCAAGGTTATGTGGGCGAGAAATACCGCGATGCAGGCCTGAAAGCCTACGAAGGCATCATCAAGCATTTCATCCGCGTGAATGCCGACAGGACGATCTCCCTGACCCGTTGCTGCGAAGTGTCGGGCTTGGGGCCAGGCGTGAGCGACAAAGTGTTGAAAGCAGCCCCTCATGTGAAGGAAAACCGCCGCCGCGACGGCTCGTTCGAATACTACGTCAGCGAACCCATTCGTGACAATGATGCCAAGGGCATTGGCCCCTTCATCTGGGCTTCGCTGGAAGCCGAGAAGCTGGGATTCAACGCCGACAAGGCGACGGCGATAGACCGTCATGCTGTTGTCAGTCGCAACAGCCCCGTAGTCATGGCAGCCGACAAACTCGTCTCTCTCACTGTCGGCAACGGCCATTTTGCGACCACGGTTGATGTGACGGGCCTGCAGAGCTACCCTTTCGAGTATGCCTCTGGCGTGCCCCTGACTGCCATGTCCGACTGGGGATGGCATTCGTTCGAGAACGTGCATCACCTGACAGCCTCCGAGAGCCACAAAGCCTATGACTTCGGCCATGGCCATCAGGAAGTGTATGCTGTGGAGTATAAGAAAGACGAGGACGGGCGCCACAAGGAAGCCACAGCATACTTCCGCGTGAATCCCCACCGCCTGAATCTCGGCACGATTGGACTTAACCTTCGCGACCGGCAAGGGCAGCCCGTCTCATGGCAGTCGCTTCAAGCCATACGTCAAGAACAGAAACTCTGGGACGGACTGATTGAATCCGCTTTCACGGCCGATGGCGAGAGGGTAGAGGTGACCACGGGTGTTCACCCGACGAAGGACGCTCTTTTCGCAAGGATCAAGAGCCGATTGCTGAAGGACCAAAGAGCATTGCTCGCGCTGCGGTTCTCTTATCCTACAGGGCGACATGCCGATGATGCCAACGACTGGAGTCAGCCCGAGCGCCATCAGTCGGAGATCATCGCAAGGAACGACCGTTGGGCTCTGATCCGCCGGACGCTCGATGAGACCATCTACTACGTTCTTCTTCAATGGGAAGGAAACGCCACCCTGCGCGAAAGCGGACTTCACACGTTCGAACTTACGACGACCGACGAAGTCCTCGCTTTCGCTGTCGAATACCTGCAGCAGGCACCCGCCACTGAGCCCACGGTTTTTGCCTTCGACCCATACCATGAGGCCACACGGCGACATTGGAACGGCTGGTGGCAGGCGGGTGCTATCGTGGATTTCTCCCGATGTACAGACGTGCGTGCCAAGGAGTTAGAGCGCAGGGTGGTGCTCTCGCAGTATCTCACCCAAATCAACTGCGCCAACAACCTGCCACCCCAAGAGAGTGGACTGACCTACAACACATGGTTTGGGCGTCCACATCTGGAGATGGCGTGGTGGCACGCGACCGATTTCGCGCTTTGGAATCGTCCTGAGACAGTAGCGCAGATGCTGCGATGGTACAACGAGACCGCCTATCCCGTGGCCCGTCAGATTGCTGAGCGTCAAGGCTTCAAGGGCGCCCGATGGATGAAGATGACCGATCCCTGGGCAGGCGAAGCGCCGTCCAACACCGGCTCCTTCCTGATTTGGCAACAGCCTCATTACATCTATCTGGCCGAAGAGATGTATCGTGCGCTGCCTACTGCCGAAACCTTGAAAACCTACGGCGAGCAGGTGGAGGCGACAGCAGCCTTCATGGCTGACTTCGTGTCGTTTGATGAACAGACGAAGCGTTATCATTTGAAGGGCGCCACCTCCATGCAGGAGTCCATAACCAAGGACATCGCCTGCGACCAGCCTTTCGAACTCGCCTATTGGCAGTATGGTCTGTCGGTGGCACAACGCTGGCGCCAGCGGCAGGGCAAGCCGCGTGTGGCACGATGGGATGACATCATCAACCGCCTCTCACCCCTGCCGGAGGACAACGGTATTTATACAGCCGGCCTGCCCCTTGGCGACTTCGGCCCGTCGGCAGCCTTTGACCCTTTCGACAGCCCCTCCAAGAAGATGGAGACGTTCAATGACAAGTGCCGCAACGACCATCCTGCAGTACTTGGTGCTTGCGGCCTGTTGCCCAGCGAGCGCGTGCCTTACACCTTATTATATAATAAGGACAGGATGCGGGCGACGCTCCATTGGGTGATGCAGCATTGGAACTGGCCTACCACCTGGGGCTGGGACTACGGCATGATAGCCATGGCGGCTGCTCGCCTCGGAGAGCCTGATACAGCCCTCAAGGCCTTGCTGCTCGACACCCCGAAGAACACTTTCCTGTCCAATGGCCATAATTTCCAGACGTCCGACCGCCTGCGCGTCTATCTGCCAGGCAACGGAGCCCTGCTCACGGCCGTTGCCATGATGTGTGCGGGATGGGACGGTTGTCAGGAATCACCCAACCCTGGCTTCCCTAAAGACGGCACGTGGGACGTGCGATGGGAGGGTCTCAAAAAGATGCAATAGCCTATGAACTATAAGAATATCCTCATTCTGCTGGCCGTCGCTTGCCTCTTAGCCATACCCTTGCAGATGGCTGCCCAAGGCGCGGCCCGTGATCCGTTGCGCGCTACTTCATCGGCTTTCTTCCAAACCGACGAGGCACGGCGCATCGGTGACCAGATGCTACTCTACCAAAGAGCAACGGGAGGCTGGCCCAAGAACGTCGATATGCAACGGCCGCTCACGCCCGACGAGCGTGCACAGGTCGAACGCGACAAGCAGCGGCGCGACGACTCGACCATCGACAACGGCGCCACGACCACGCAGACGGCCTTCCTGGCTCGGCTCTATCAGCAGACCGGCGACAATCGCTACCGTGAAGCCGTACGAAGGGCTGTTGACTACCTGCTCGCCGGGCAGTACGACAACGGCGGTTGGCCGCAGTTCTGGCCTGAGATGCGCGGCTATCAGGTGCACATCACCTACAACGACGATGCCATGGTCAACACGCTACGCCTCTTGCACGACATCAGGGACCGGCGTGAGCCTTATCAGGGACGCCTCATCGACAAGGCCATGCGCCGACGTGTGGCTGCAGCCTTCGACCGAGGCATCGAATGCATCCTGAACACACAGATAGTCCACGACGGGCAGCCCACCATCTGGTGCCAGCAGCACGACCGCACGACGTTGCAGCCTACGGGAGCCCGTGCCTACGAGTTGCCGTCCTATTGTCCCGAGGAGAGTGCTGCTATCGTCGAGCTGCTCATGGCGTTGGAACACCCCTCCGAGCGCGTCAAGAAGGCTGTGACGGCCGCCATGCGCTGGTTCGACGACCACAAGCTGACGGGCTACCGCGTGGAGCGCGCCTCTGAGCCAGGTTCACCACAGCCCGGCACACGTCTTGTGCGAGATGTTCAGGCTGCTCCACTTTGGGCGCGCTTCTACGACCTCACCCACGCCGAACCTTTCGTCTGCGACCGCGACGGCATACCCCGCCGTCACCTCGAACAGATTGGCAGCGAGCGCCGCAACGGCTATGCGTGGTACGGTAACCGCCCTGCACGCCTCTATGCCCTCTACGAACAATGGGCTGACAAGCATCACGTCGGCGACCGAGCCGATATCAGCCTCCGAACCCCTGGCGGCAACGAGGCGGGACGCATCGAATGGTTTCGCCGTCCCGCGAAGCACGAGGCGGACTTCGACGTCGTTGTGCAGCCAGGCGACAGCATACAACTGGCCATCGAGCAAGCGCCTTTAAAGCCTACGGAACCCTTCAAGATACTCATCCGCAAAGGCGAGTATCATCAGAAAGTCATCATCGACCGACCGAATATCGTGCTAGTAGGCGAAGACCGCGACAGCACCATCCTCATCTTGGCTGAGGCCCGTGAGAAGATGATGGGCACCACCTACCACGGCAAGCCTGTGGGCAACGGCGTCATCATGCTGCAGGAAGGTGCCGACGACTGCATCATCAGCGGGCTGACCGTTTATAACAACTTCGGCACGGCCGTGGAGCCCGGCAACACCACCCATCAGATGGCCATCTACGGACGCGCCGACCGTACCATCGTCATCAACTGCAACGTATGGGCCGACGGCAACGACGCCCTGTCGCTGTGGCCTCCGGGCGGCGGCTTCTCCTACCACGCCGACCTCTTCCTGCGCTGCCCGGGCATCGACTTCCTATGTCCTCGCGGCTGGTGCTTCGCCACGCGTTGTCATTTCCTCGGTGACCGCCGCGCTATCATCTGGCACGACGGCAGTAACGATAAGGACAAGAAGCTGGTCATCACGGATTCCTACTTCGATGCCCTTTCGCCCACGCCGCTCGGCCGTTACCACCACGATGCCCAGTTCGTGCTCGTCAACTGCCGCATGTCCTCGCAGATCATCGACCGCAACATCGAGTATGCCTATATCAAGAAGCAACCCGACCCGTGGGGCCTGCGCGCGTATTACTACAATTGTACCCGCGAGGGAGGAGATAGTGGTTGGTTAAAGAATAACTTTAACCAAATGGACAAAACGCCTGAGCCCCACGAAATTACTGCACGTTGGACATTCCATGATCAATGGGATCCCGAAGCTTGTATCCGCGACCTCTGGCACGTGCTGGCTTATTGAATTTATATGAAGGTGACGATATCGTATTGCTATCTAAAGAATATGAAGAGTAAGCATGATAAAATAAGGAAATAACTGCAAAGCTGCCACCAATCATGGTATTCGAGCTTAAAATCCGAATGCTATATTGGTGGTAGCAATTGTTATATCAGTCTGTAAAAGTGTAGGTCTTAGTTCTTTTTATTGTGCATCATGCCGAAGGCAAAAGTGCTCTTATTCATACCTTTATTCCTTGTTTTATGCGCAAAGATAATGAAAAGTCAGTGTTTTGAGGCTTAAAGCCTGAATATTTTCCACTTGCATACGAAATTATTAATTATCAATAACCTGAATTCTCAATTTATTCATATCTTTGCAACGGATTTCAAACGAAAAGGAATTATGCAAGAAAGAGAACAAGAAGGGCTGTCGGCCCTTGGACGTAAGACTGAGTATAAGAGCGATTATGCCCCCGAGGTGCTCGAGACATTTGTGAACAAGCACCCCGACAACGACTACTGGGTGCGCTTCAACTGCCCGGAATTCACCAGCCTTTGCCCCATCACGGGCCAGCCTGATTTCGCTGAGATACGCATTAACTATCTGCCGGGCGAGCGGATGGTGGAGTCTAAGAGTCTGAAGCTTTACCTCTTCAGCTTCCGCAATCATGGTGATTTTCACGAGGACTGCGTGAACAAGATAATGAAGGATCTTATTAAGTTGATGGATCCAAAGTATATAGAGGTTATAGGTCTGTTTACACCCCGAGGCGGCATCAGTATCTACCCATACGCCAACTATGGCCGGCCAGGCACTAAGTATGAGGAGATGGCGCAGTACAGATTGCTGCATCACGATTTGTGATGAGCTAGTTTATTACCAATTCCTATATGTATAGGCCAGTAAGACTTCCGTGTAATACGTAATTTTTCAATTATGAGTTTCAAGGAAATCCTTCGTCGATACTTCGATCTTCGTGCCGATAAAGTCCCGGAGGAAGAGACCATCGCCAATATCCGTGCTGATGCCTCGTTCCGTGGAGCACAGTTGTGGGTCCTTATATTTGCTATCTTTATAGCTTCGTTGGGGTTGAATGTCAATTCCACAGCTGTCATTATCGGCGCAATGCTCATTTCGCCTCTCATGGGACCTATCGTAGGCATGGGTCTTGCAGTAGGTATTAATGACCTTGACCTTTTGCGTGTGTCGGCCAAGAACTTCGGTGTCGCTACCATCATCAGTGTTGCCACCGCCACGGTCTATTTCCTGTTGTCACCTTACCGGGAACTGCAGAGCGAATTATTGGCACGCACATCTCCGACACTGTATGATGTTCTCATAGCTTTCTTCGGCGGCGCAGCAGGCATTGTGGCTATTGCCACAGGCGGCAAAGGCAATATCATTCCAGGTGTAGCCATAGCCACAGCTCTCATGCCCCCTTTGTGCACAGCAGGCTATGGACTGGCTACTGGCCAGTGGGTATTTTTCCTTGGTGCCATTTATCTGTTCTTCATCAACACTGTTTTCATAGCAGTGGCCACCTTCCTTGGCGTCCGCTTAATGCAGTTCAAGCTTCATCCAGAGCTTAATCACGAGCGAGCTGTTCGTGCTCGTAGGATACTGATTTTTATGGTGGTGCTCACTCTCGTTCCTGCCGGTTTCATGACCTTCTCGCTAGTACGCAAGAGCCTTTTTGAACAGCGGCTGGCTAATTTCACCGACACAGAACTGTCGTGGCCCGGTACGCAAATCCTTTCACGAAGCACCGACCGCGAGTCTCGTGCCATAAGTGTGGCTGTTATAGGCCGTGAGATTGAGGCTGCGCAGATAGCTGCGGCCCGTGAGCGTCTGGCGAATTATGGGCTGGCCGACTATCAGTTGAACATAGTACAAGGCACTCAGAGCGACAGCCTAATCCACCTGCTTGGCGAACTGCAACATTCAAAGACCGACCTCAGCCGCACCACTTTGCAGCAGAACATGCAAATACATTCGCTCGAAGTGGCACTCGATGATTATCAGCGTCTCAATCGATTGGCTGAGCAACTGCGCCCAGAATTACGTGCACTGTATCCCGATATCTCGGCAATAAGCCTTGCCCGCACCACGGAGGTGCTTACTGACACTGCTATCACCGAGGCTGCGAAACCCTTAACTATGGCGGTAGTGAGTATGGCTGGCGGCAAGCGTCTCGATACAGAGCAGATGCAACGCCTTGCCGAGTGGTTGGAAGCACGTGTTGAAGCTGACACCTTGGCGTTGGTAGTGAGATGATAGTCCCGGCGACCATTGCTGACAGGAATATAAAAGCAACAAAAGATGAGTTACGTTAAAGCCTTTCTGCCTCTTCTTGCGCTACCCGCATATGCCCAGCAGCGTCCCAACATCCTGTATATCATGTGCGATGATATGGGGTGGGGCGATTTGTCGTGCTACGGTCAACAGCGTTTCTCGACGCCTAATATCGATCGCTTGGCACAGCAAGGGATGCGGATGACGGCAGCTTACGCGGGCAGTCCCGTTTCGGCGCCTTCGCGTGCTTGCTTCATGACGGGGCAGCACTCAGGGCATACCCATGTTCGAGGCAACCGCGAGTACTGGCGCAACAGCGGAAGCGTGCAGTATGGGCAATGTGAGGATTTTGCCGTAGTGGGACAAGAACCTTACGACCCCAATCACGTCATCCTGCCCGAAATCTTCAAGGCCGAAGGCTATCGGACGGGCATGTTCGGCAAGTGGGCGGGCGGTTACGAAGGCAGTAGCTCGACTCCAGACAAGCGCGGTGTGGACGAGTTCTATGGTTATATTTGTCAGTTTCAGGCACATCTTTATTTCCCCAACTTCCTCAACCGATTCAGTCGCTCGTTGGGCGATACGGCAGTGGTGCGCGAAGTGTTGGAGCAGAACGTTCAGCATGCCATGTTCGGCGAGGATTACAACAACCGCCGGCAGTACAGCTCCGACCTGATTCACCAGCGCGCATTGGCTTGGTTGCGCGAGCAGAAGAAAGGTCGTCCGTTCTTCGGCATCTTCACCTACACTCTGCCACATGCTGAACTGCGGCAGCCCGACGATAGTATCTTACAGGCTTTCCGAGGCAAGTTGCTCCCTGAACGCGAATACCGTGGCGATAATCCGTCGCGCTACAATCCCACGCCTGAGGCTCACGCTCAGTTTGCAGCCATGATTACGCGCCTTGATGCCCAAGTGGGTGAGATTATGGCTCTGTTGGAGCAGCAGGGCTTAGCAGACAACACAGTGCTCATCTTCACCAGCGACAACGGCCCTCACGAAGAGGGTGGAGCAGACCCCGAGTATTTCAACCACGACGGAAAGTTCCGAGGCTTAAAGCGCAGCACGCACGAGGGCGGCATTCGAGTGCCGTTCATAGTCCGCTGGCCCGGGCATATCCGCGCTGGCAGCGAGAGTGACCAGCCCTTCGCCTTCTACGATCTTATGCCTACGTTCTGCGACTTGGCCGGAATCCGCAACTACGAGCAACGCTTTCGCCGTCGGCAACCGGAAACAAAGCTCCAAGGTTCATTTCCCGTAAGAGTAGCCAAGCCCGACTACTTCGACGGTATAAGCATACTGCCTACCTGGTTAGGCAGACAACAGACACAACAACACGACCACCTATACTGGGAGTTTCACGAGACGGATATGCTGGCAGTTCGTCGTGGTGATTGGAAATTAGTTGTCCGACGCGGAACACCTGCTCTGTACAACCTGAGCAGTGACCCGCACGAGGACCACGACCTGGCGGCTCAGCACCCCGATGTAGTGCGCCAATTAGTCAACATCATTTACGCCGAACACTCCGACAATCCGCTCTTCCGTGTAACACTGCCCAATAACTCATAATTAATTCTTGCTTTGAAAAAGTATCTCTCACTTATCCCTTTCATTGCGCTTATAGCGCTGATATCCATTTGTGTATCAGTGTTCGGTACTGATGCACTTGACGGTGCTACGCAAGTGTCGTTGCTTATAGCCTCGGCCATTTGTGTGGCTGTGGGCTATGCCATGAAGCGTGTGGAATGGGAATCGCTTGAGCAGGAGATGACAGATAAGATATCCACTTGTATGCCCAGTATCATCATCCTGCTGCTCATAGGCGCTATCGGCGGCACATGGATGCTTTCCGGCATCGTGCCTACGATGATTTACTATGGTGTGCAAGTGCTGCGTCCCGAGTGGTTTCTGGTAAGCAGCAGTCTGTTCTGTGCACTTGTCAGCTTAATGGTAGGGTCGTCATGGACCACAGTGGCCACTATAGGTGTGGCGCTGATGGGTATAGGTCGTGCTCACGGTTTCGACGATGGTTGGGTGGCCGGCAGCATCATCACCGGAGCCTATTTCGGTGATAAACTTTCGCCGTTGTCCGACACAACCGTCCTGGCTTCCAGCGTTTCCGGCACACCACTCTTCACACATATTCGATATATGATGAAGACCACTATTCCCACGTTCTGCGTTTCACTGCTCATCTTTACCGTGGCAGGCTTGGTGATGAACGTATCGGGTAGCGGTGAGATGAATTTCCTGAACCAGTTGGAAAGCACTTTCTTGATTTCACCGTGGCTGCTATTGGTGCCAGTGCTTACAGGTGTGATGATAGCGCGCCGCTGGCCCGCTATGGTGGTACTGTTTCTTGCAGCCTTGATGGCTGCCGTCGTGGCCGTGGTGTGGCAGCCGTCGCTGTTGTCGCAGATATCCGAAGGCGGCTGGTACGAAAACATCATGAAGGTTGTCTATGGTTCTACTCGCATAGAAACGGGAGCCCCAATGCTCGACGACCTTGTACACACCAACGGCATGGCAGGCATGATGCCAACAGTGTGGCTTATCATTTGTGCACAAATCTTCGGAGGTGTAGTCACGGCTACCGGTGTTCTGCGCGATGTGATGCAGATGATAATGTATTTTGTCCGTGGCACAGCGTCGCTGGTAGCATCAACGGCTTTGACGGGCATCTTCTGCAACGTAGCCCTTGCCGACCAGTTCCTCAGCATCATCCTTACCAGTTCCATGTTCAAGGACGTTTACCGCGACCATGGTTATGAGTCGCGTTTGCTGAGTCGGACCTGTGAGGATGGGGCAACGGTAACGAGTGTCTTGGTTCCTTGGAACACTTGTGGCCTCGTGCAGAGCACAGTCCTTGGAGTGGCAACCCTCGCTTACCTCCCTTATTGCTTCTTCAACTTGCTTTCGCCGGTGACCAGTGTCATTGTCGCTGCAACAAGGCCCATTCCCCGACAGGATAATAATTAGTGTTTTGGGCGGGACGTGAAGAGGTTTTTGTTGTCATTTGTTTCAAAAACTTCACGTTTTGTTTCCTCGCCTTCAAATTTACTGCTTCACCCATTATAGTTCGCAAATAATAGCTATATTTGCAACGGAAAACAGATCGTTAGTTAATCCGTAAATCTTTATATGATGAAGCGTTATTGTTTGTTACTTATTTTTTCGTCCTTATTCATTAGCCGTGCCACGGCGCAGAACCCGATCATCCGCGACCAGTTCACTGCCGACCCTACAGCACGAGTGTTTAATAATAAGGTCTATCTGTTTCCTTCGCACGACATTCTCGTGCCGGAAGGCGCACGCAAAGACTGGTTCTGTATGGCCGACTATCACGTGTTCTCGTCGGAGAACCTCACGGAGTGGACCGACCATGGAGTGATAGTGTCGCAGGAAGATGTTCCGTGGGGAAATCCTACGGGCTATTCCATGTGGGCCCCTGACTGCGTAGAGAAGGGCGGCAAATACTATTTCTATTTCCCCAACGGACCAAAGGGAGGACGTGGTTTCGCAATAGGCGTGGCCACAGCTGACCTGCCTGAAGGCCCCTACCGTTTGGAGGAAAAGCCCATTGTGGGCGTTTCCGGCATTGACCCATGTGTGCTTGTCGACAACGATGGTCAGGCTTATATCTATTGGAGCGGAATGGGTATCCGCGGCGCCAAACTGAAGGATAATATGAAAGAGCTCGACGGGGAACTGCAGGAAGTGAAAATGCAGCGCCGCGAAGGAGCTCCTGAAATGCCGCCCATGAAGGTAGGAGGACAGCAGATGGAAGGCCTGCCCGACGGTTTCAAGGAGGGCCCCTATGTATTCCACCGAGGCGATTGGTATTATCTCACCTTCCCTTGGGTGCGCCAGGAAGGGGGCACAGAGACGCTGGCTTATGCCATGTCGCACTCTCCGTTAGGGCCTTGGGATTTCAAGGGTATAATCATGGCTGAGCATGCCAACCGCTGCTGGACGAATCACCATAGCCTGTTGGAATATCGCGGTCAGTGGTATCTGTTCTATCATCACAACGATTTCTCGCCACGCGACGACAAACGTCGCTCGGCGCGAATTGAGAAGATTGGTTTCAATACCGACGGCACAATCCAAGAGGTCAAACCTACCTTGAGAGGAGTTGGCATCCTGCCTGCCACCTCGCGCGTTGAGGTTGACCGCTACAGCGACGCCAGCAACGGCGTGACTTATGCATACAACGATACCGCGAACACCTTCCTCGGCTGGCATGCCACGTTGCCAGGCAAGGGCAGTTGGCTGCGTTTTGCCGACGTGGACTTCAGTGCTATCACCGATGGTTATGTTATTGCCAAGGTTAAGGCAGAAGGCAACACGGAAGTGATTATTAATGCAAAGGGTGATAAGAAGAAAGGGAAGGAGATTGCACGGCTCAAGGTCGCTGTGTCAGGCGCTCAAGGACCCTTCCGCCGCAGCACTCGAGGCCAGTGGCTTACGCTGACGGCTCCTCTGACAAACGTGCCCAATGGCGTGGCAGATGTCGAGGTTTTGTGCGGCGACAGCGCGTTGAGCGTGGACTGGCTTCAGTTCAAGAATCGTCAGCAGTATTTTACTCCTGTCGACAAGAAAGCCACTGCAGCCCAGCCCGACGACCGCGGTTTCATACGCCGCTGGCGGCTGATGGAGCCTCAGAAGCAAGATATTCGTTCCAACACAATCTTCACCGATTCGTGGTTGCGCGAGACATTTGCCAAAGAACTGGCTAAGTTGCCAAAACAGAAAGCAAAGTGGTACTCGATGGAAAGCCCGACTTACAATATGAAACTGTTCCACTTTGCCGAGAAATACGGTAGCCAGGCCTATGGCAACCTGTTCTGGTGTGAAACTGTCGTCAACTGTGCAGAGGAAATCAGTGATATCCGCTTGGCGGCAGGCAGCAATGGAGCCTCAATGTGGTGGCTCAATGGCGAGGAGGTTCTGCTGCTTGAGGGCGACCGCCGAATGGTCGTTGACGATGGTGTGAGCAAGCGACTGACGCTGAAGAAGGGGCGCAACACGCTTCGCGGTGCAGTCATCAACGGTCCTGGCCTCAGCGATATGTGCATTAGGTTTATCGACGAACAGGGCAAGCCGGTCAAAGGTTATGACATAGAGAACTGAACTGCAGAATCGTTGACACTTTGAGAATCGTATTACCGTTATATCAAATATCGTAAACCTGTCAATCATGAAACGTTATTATTGCTTATTAATAGTCTTCTCTTTATTCACTGGTCGCGCTGCAGCGCAGGTGGGTGCGCCCTATATCCACGATCCATCGACAATAGCCGAATGCGATGGTAAGTACTACACCTTCGGCACTGGCGGGGGCGGACTTATCTCAGACGACGGTTGGTCTTGGCACGGCGGAGCCGAGCGTCCGGGCGGCGGCGCTGCCCCTGATGTGATGAAGATAGGCGACCGCTATCTTGTCATCTACGGCGCCACGGGCGGAGGCCTCGGAGGTGGGCACAACGGACGAATACTAACCATGTGGAACCGCACGCTCGACCCGAAGTCGCCCGACTTCCGTTATACTACGGCCATCGAGGTGGCTGCCAGCGACGGACTTGAGGACTGCGATGCCATAGACCCTTGCTTGCTGCTTGATCCTACCACAGGCCGCCTTTGGGCTTCCTTTGGTACGTATTTCGGAAATATCCGTCTCATCGAACTCGACCCCAAGACGGGCGAGCGTGTTCGTGGCAATCAGGAGAAGGACATTGCCATCGACTGCGAAGCCACGGATCTCATCTATCGCGACGGCTGGTATTACCTGCTTGGCACTCATGGCACCTGCTGCGACGGCGTAAACTCTACATATAACATTATTGTAGGCCGCTCGCGCTCGGTCGAAGGTCCTTATGTGGACAATGTAGGACGTGATATGCTTAACGGTGGCGGTAGAATGGTGATTACAGCCGGCGACCGCGTCTGTGGTCCCGGTCATTTCGGACGGACAGTCATCGACGAAGGGGTAGAGGTGATGTCGTGCCACTACGAAGCAGACTTCGACCAAGGCGGTCGCAGTGTGCTCGGCCTGCGTCCTCTGCTGTGGAAGAACGGATGGCCCGAGGCCGGCGACCGTTTCCATGGCGGCACTTTCGCCATCTTGTCGGAGCGTCGTGGCTATTCTCTGGAGCTGGCCGTTGATTTCGTGAGAATTCAGCACGAGCGCCAAGGCTGGCGACGAGTCAATCCCGACGAGCCTGTCAAGCCGGTGGCTGACCAACAGCTTGCTGATGTAGCTGGCAATTGGCCTCAAGGTGATATCAAAGTCCGTTGCAGCGATTATATGATGCGGCCTCATCAACTATGGACTATAACCCCCGTGCCCGAAGCCGGCGGCTTCCTCGGAGGGCCTTATTGCAAGATTGTCATTGCCGGCACAGAACGGGCTTTGGCTGCTACTGACGATTTGGAACTTACGGCTGTGCCCGCTTTCACCGGTGCTCCTGAGCAGTTGTGGCGCGTCGAGCAGGCAACCGACGGCACCTTCCGTATTATGCCGAAGCAGATTCCAGGGCGCGAAGGCATTAACACCACCTATGTTCTGTACTCCGCTGCCGATAGCACGCCCACGCTGGCTAAGTGGGATTTCGCATCGGATAATGCCAAATGGAGACTGAAACTGAAATAAAGAATCACCAGTCTTTCGCATAGCCTTTTTCAATTATTAGAAAAAGGTGCCCAAAAATTAGACCGGCCTAACATGCAAATTAGGCCGGCCTAATTCGTCTCTAAGGCTGGCCTATTTCGCCAATAAGCTTGGGCTAATTTGCCAATAAGATTAGGCTTATACAAATCATGACCGTTCATACAAGCCATCATGACCGTTCATGCAAGCCATCATGACCGTTCATGCAGGCCTTTACGAACGTTCATACAAGCGAATACGACCGGTCATGTTTGGCAGCACGACCGGTCGTATTTTTATTTCGTTATGAGCATCTTGTGTCCGTTCACTATATATAGTCCCGGACGGAGTCCGTCGCGGACAGTGTTGTAGGTAGCTCCCGCTTTCAACTTTGTACCGCTGATGTCGTAAACATCGAAAAGCGTAGGCTGTGCTTTTTCGGCAAGAATGTCGTCGGTATATGGCAGGAAATCGCCTTCAGGATCTTCCTCGTCGTCGGGGACGAGCCCCAGTTCCTCATCGGAAAGCTCATAAGGCGTCATCTTGGAATAGAGGAACTCCGCTCGCTGGCGCAGCCATTTCTTGGCATTCTCTGCATTTTTGGCGTAATCAGTGTAGTCGGGGTTTGTGTATATGCTACGATTCAACTCAATTGTTTCCTTGGCGAAAGCGTAGTAGTCGTCGATGTAGTCTGTGATATCGTCGAGATAAAGGGTCATGAAACGTGTCCAGTACTTGTACATCGCCTTGTCCACTTTCTCGGAGTTCTGACGGAGTTTCTTGAAGAATGTCACGGCTCCCCAATCGGTGCCGCTGACACCGGTCCAGAATGCCTCCTTGGCTCCGCTGAGATAGTAGCTGTGGTTCTTCTCATAACCATAGCTCCAATCGAGGTCCCAAACCGGTCCCCATTTCCATTTGCACGAATCCTCGTATACATTCTCGTGGTACAGGAAGGTGCTCTTTGGGTGCATGATTTCGTAGTTTTGAATGAGCTCATTCACGAATAGGAACCGTGCCAGCGACTCAATATCCGTGTGTTCCGATACGTCGTCGCCGCTCCTTAGCGCCGCTGCCATCTGGTTGAACCTGGTCATAACGTCCTTGTAGGATTCGATTTGCGAGTCCCCGGGGTCTTCAAAGTCCGGCTCTTTGATTTTAACAGGCTGGTTGTAAGGGCTGGACCTGTAGATTTTCTCGTCGGTATAGGTGTCAAGTTCCACCATGCAGGCAAAAGTCTCGTCGGGCAGGTCGATACTGTTGTTTGAGAATCCTGATTTTTCCGTGAAGTTGTAGCTGCCCCAATATATGCCGTTCATATAAAGGTCTACGGGCACAATGTGGTTGGCTCCGTCGGCCCCTATGAGCCCTGCTGCATAATGACCTATGGCGTTGGTGAGCTGCGACCCCGGCTGCTTGTTGGCCAGCAGCACCCAGCTCTTGCCTCCGTGCAAGCCGAAAGGCTTCATCTTCTGGGGAAATTTGAGGCGGTAAGGATTCTTAGCCCAGTATTGGTTGGACCAGCTGCTGTTGCCGCGGCCCTTGATTTGCACGTCAGTGGCTTCCATCGATGGGTAAATGTTTGCCCCGTCGAATGAGATTGTAGCGTTGAGGTAGTAGCTCTTGCTGCTTACGAAGTCCCCGTTCTCTACATCTATATAAATGGTTGGAGTGCCAGCCCGTTCGGCAAGCCAGTCGAGTTGCAATTGGTATTTTCGTCCGAAAGGAACGAGGTCGTAGGCGTACTGGGCTGGCTCAACGATGATTTCCTGATTGCTTATCTTGAAGAGTGCGAACTCGCTCCAACAGAGATAGTTGCTTTGATAGGAACATGCCGTCTGTTCGAAGCGCAGGTATTTGTATGCAGCCTGAAGGTCGATAGTGGGGGAGAGGAATGTTCCGAGCTGCTCAGTAGGTAAGCCGTCAGTGTCTACAGCGAAGTCGTGGACAACAGTCCATGATGCCTTGTTCTTGCTGGCAAACAGACGAAGTCCTGTGGCATAACGTCCTGGATAGTTGCGATTAGTGAAGCTGAACTTGATCTTCTCCATTGGTTCCGGCAGCTCTATTTCGAGATATGGGTTTACACCTTCGGGCAGTTTCTCGTAAATGCCTGAGCCCCAAGTGGAGTGGAAGATAGTCTCTACGTCGCCGTCGAGCAGGTTGCCCGGGTCTTCGCCGTAGTTGCTCGGAGCATTAGTCGAGAGCATGTCGGCTGTAAGAGCGGCCTTCTCCTCTATCTCGTCGCCAAGCCCAGTGACAGCTTCCTTGGTGAGAACGGAATCAATGATGTTTATGTCGGGATAGGCGGCAGTGATGGTGTGATTCTTCCCCAGTTTCACTCGAGAATATTTACTGTACAGGCGGATACTGTCGTCGAGGTAAACCTCGGCTCGTTTGTCGGTTAGCTTGAACGAAGGTGTAGCCCAATGTCCGATGCAGGCCATCTGTCCGGTGATGAGGCTATCGCCGGTAATCTCGCAGAGAGCGTCGGAGAAGAGCTGATGGTTGAATTTGTTGTTGAACTTGAACGATGTTATCGAGGGCAATACCATCTCAAGTTGGTGGTCGTAGTAAAGGATATCGGCCAGGGAATAACGGAACGTGCTGCCGTCTTTCGCCTTGAGCACGAGGGCATTGCTGCCTTCCTGCACATCAGTAAGAAGCTGTTTGGGATAGATGTCCACTTTCCCTTCGGCACGGACTACGAAAATCGTGTCGGCTTCATCAACAGAGGCTCTGGCAAAGAGGGCGTTGCACAGAGTCAACACAAGAGCTAAAGAGTAGATTTTCTTCATGTGTGAGAGCCCAAGACAGGGCGTATTTGGTTTTTCTGCGTGCAAAAGTAGTAAAAAGTTTGGCTTGAAGTGTCTTTGGAAACAATTTTTTTGTAATTTTGCGCGCGAAAAAGCAAAAGAATGCAGGAATCTATGTTTACGATGCTCCTGACCTTGCCTCTTTTTCAAGGCCTGAGCTATGATGATGTGACACGTATCGTCGAGTCGACGAGGCTCGACTTCAGTACGTTGACGGAAGGGGCTATACTCTGCCGGCAGGACGAGCCGTGCACCGACCTGCATATCATCATCGACGGACGCCTCAAGGCCCGAACCGCTTCGGCTGACCGCTCGTGGGCCGTTGAGGAGGAGGTGACGGAGCGCAGCATCGTAGGTTTGGATGTGCTGTACGGTCGCCGTCGTACACATGCGAGCACCTTCACGGCCTTGACCACAACCCGCATACTCAGCATTGACAAGCGCACTATGGGCGCTCTCTTCCGCTACTTCGAGGTGATGCAGATTAATGCATTCAACGTGCTCACCAGTCAGATTGCCACTCGAGACCGCGTAATGTGGCTGCCGCCTGCAGACTCGCTGGAGCAGCGTCTTACGAGATTCATGCTGTCTCACGTTTCACGTCCGGCAGGGCGTAAGCGCTTCGATATTTCCATGGCTCTGCTTGGCCGTTATCTCGGCGAGGACCAGCGACGTATAAGCAAAGCCCTCCACAATATGATGGCCGACGGTCTGGTGAATCTGCAGCGCAGAGCCGTTGAAGTGCCGGCGTTCGAAAAGCTTTTGTTAAGATAAACTTAAAAACAACATTAGAATTCATTATGCAGAATTCCGAATCACATATCAATCCCCTTTTCAATAAAGACTACGGTACTCCTCATAATACCCCTCCTTTTGACCGCATCCTATTCGAGGACTATGAGCCGGCAATCATGGAGGCGCTGAAGCTTGATAATGCTTTCATCGACCGCATAGTGTCGAACCCGGAGCCTCCAACCTTCGACAACACTATTGCCATCACCACCCCTGATGATATGTTGGAGCGTGTGACGAAGGTATTTTTCAACCTGCTTTCGGCTAATACCAACGATGAAATGGACGCGCTGGCGCAGAAGCTGTCGCCAATCCTCACCGAGCACGCTAACAATATAATGTTCAACCGCGCTTATTTCGAGCGCGTCGAGGCTGTATACAAACAATATGCAGATGGCTCAGCGTTTGGCGTTGCAGCTACATCGTCGTCGAATCCTTCAGCACGCGAACTCACGCCCGAGGAGCAGATGCTCTTGAAGAATGCTTACGAGGGATTCCTCAGAGCAGGCGTGGCATTGCCCGACGATGAACAGCAGCACCTGCGCGAGATAAACAACAAACTCGGACTGCTGACCTTACAGTTCTCGCAGAACAACCTAAAGGAAACGAATGCCTATGAGCTCAGAATAACCGATGAGGCTCAGCTCGCAGGCCTCACTCCTACGTCGCGCGAAGCAGCTGCAAATGCCGCCAAGGAGCACGGCTACGAAGGTTGGCTCTTCACACTGCATGCACCATCGTATGGCCCGTTTATGACATATGCCGACAACCGTGAACTACGTCGGCAGTTGTACATGGCTAAAAACACTCTTTGCATCAAGGACAACGAATACAACAACGAGGAAATAGTGCGCCAGATAGTGAACTTGCGCCTCGAACGTGCCAACATCCTCGGCTTCAAAACTTATGCCGATTACGTGCTTGTGCATCGTATGGCTGAAAGCAAGGAGCGCGTTTACGAGCTGCTCGACCAGCTGCTTAACGCATACCTTGAGCCTGCCCGTAAGGAGATTGCCGAGATAGAGGCTCTGGCACGCCGCCTTGAAGGCGACGACTTCAAGGTGGAGCCTTGGGATTTCTCGTACTACGGCCATAAGCTGAAGATGGAACGTTTCAATATCGATGCTGAAATGTTGAGGCCCTACCTTGAACTCTCGCGTGTGCGCGAGGGCGTCTTCGGCTTGGCTACCCGTCTGTATGGCATAACATTCAAGAGAAACACTGATATTCCTGTATATCATCCTGATGTTGAGGCCTATGAGGTCATCGATAAAGACGGGTCGTTCCTTGCAGTGCTCTTCACCGATTTCTTCCCACGCGAAGGTAAACAGAGCGGAGCCTGGATGACATCGTTCAAGGAACAATGGATAGGACGTGAAGAAACAGAAGAGCTTAAAGGCGAAAAGGCCCCGCTGAAGAACAGCCGTCCTCACGTCTCTCTCGTCATGAATTTCACTAAGCCGACGCCGACAAAACCGGCCTTGCTTACACTTGGTGAAGTGGAGACTTTCCTCCACGAATTCGGTCATGCGCTGCATGGTATATTTGCCAATACGCGCTACTCTTCACTGTCGGGCACAAATGTTTATTGGGACTTCGTTGAGCTGCCGTCGCAACTGATGGAGAACTTCGCCGTAGAACCGGGCTTCCTCGACACTTTCGCCCTCCATTATCAGACAGGCGAGCCGTTGCCTCAAGAGTTGATTCAGCGAATCATTGACAGTCGCAACTTCAACGTGGCTTATGCCTGTGTTCGACAAGTGAGCTTCGCGTTGCTCGACATGGCATATTATACCCGCACAGAACCTCTTACCGAGGACGTGCCAACATTCGAGCGCGAAGCCTGGCACAAGGCTATCCTTATTCCTGAAGTGCCCGGAACGTGTATGTCGGTGCAGTTCTCGCATATCATGTCGGGCGGTTATGCTGCCGGCTACTATTCATATAAGTGGGCAGAGGTGCTGGATGCTGATGCTTTCGCCCTCTTCAAGCAGGCCGGCATCTTCGACCGTGCTACTGCACAGCGCTTCCGCGACGAGATATTGTCGCGCGGCGGCACGGAGCATCCCATGACTCTGTACCGTCGATTCCGAGGCGGTGAACCTACTATCAACGCTCTGTTGGAAAGAAACGGGATAATCAAGAAGTGACTTATACATTATTACTTTAGCATTATGAATCCAGATTTAGATAAACGCTATTTGCGCATGGCTCGCATTTGGAGCGAGAACAGCTACTGCCAGCGCCGACAAGTGGGCGCACTCATCGTCAAGAACAAGATGATTATCAGCGACGGATACAACGGCACGCCCTCTGGCTTCGAGAATATTTGCGAAGAAAATGGCGTTACCAAGCCCTACGTGTTGCATGCTGAGGCCAATGCCATAACCAAAATAGCACGCTCGGGCAACAACTCCGAAGGAGCGACGCTTTACGTCACCGACTCGCCTTGCATAGAATGTGCCAAGCTTATCATCCAAGCAGGAATCAAGCGAGTGGTCTATGCTCGCGACTATCGTCTCACCGACGGCATCGACCTGCTCAGGCGTGCAAACATCGAAGTGGAGCTCATGCCCATAGAAGAAAAGTAATCCAACACATTATTTATAAATGAACACGAAATCGCGTATCGTTCCTTTGCTTTTGGCAATAGCCGTTGTGATAGGCATTGTCATTGGAACCTTCTACACAAGCCATTTCTCAGGAAAACGGCTCAATATAATCAACACAGGCAGCAACAAGCTCAATTATCTGCTGCAGATTATCGACAATAACTATGTCGACACTGTCAACGCACAGATGCTCATTGAAAGTGCTATGCCGCAGATCTTGTCGGAACTTGACCCGCATTCAAGCTATATTAGTGCCGAGGATGCCGAAGAAAGCACCGACGAGCTCAAAGGCTCGTTCTCCGGCATTGGAGTTAGATTCACAATGCAGGGCGACACCGTCAACGTGATGAACGTCATCAAGGGCGGACCGTCAGAGCGAGTAGGTATCCTGCCGGGCGACCGCATTATTGCAGCCGACGACAGCACGCTCATCGGGCTCGAGAACCGCGATGTGATGAAGCGCCTGCGCGGACCTAAGAATTCAAAGGTGAAGCTTACCGTCAGCCGTCATGGCACACGTGAACCCTTGACGTTCAATGTCGTACGAGGTGATGTGCCCGTTGAGAGCGTCGACGCAGCTTTCATGATCGACGACAAGACGGGTTATATTGCCATTGAGAGCTTTGGCGAGTCTACTTATCCTGAAATGCTTTCAGCTCTCGCTCAGCTCAGTGCTCAAGGTCTCTCGAATCTCATCATAGACCTACGCGGCAACCGCGGAGGATATATGCAGACTGCTATTATGATGGTCAACGAGTTCCTGCCGGCAGGTGAACTCGTCGTGTATACCGAAGGGCGTAAATCACCACGCGAGGAATACCGGACCGATGGGCATGGTTCATTCCAGAAGATGCCGCTCATAGTGCTTGTTGACGAAGGTTCAGCCTCTGCTTCAGAGATTTTTGCAGGAGCCATTCAGGACAACGACCGCGGTACTATCATAGGCCGTCGTTCCTTCGGTAAGGGACTCGTACAGCAGCCCATAGAATTTAAGGACGGAAGCATAGTTCGTCTTACCATCGCTCGCTACTACACGCCATCGGGCCGTTGCATACAAAAGCCTTATGAAAAGGGACATGGCGAGGACTACGAGAACGACCTCATCGCCCGTTACGAGCGCGGAGAGTTCTTCTCGGCAGACAGTATCCATCAGGAAGGTCCTGAATATAAGACCCGCTTGGGAAGAACCGTATACGGAGGAGGTGGCATTATGCCGGATATCTTTGTACCGGAGGACACCACTCTCTACACTTCCTACTTCCGCGAAGCTCTTTTCACAGGTCTTACGATTCAGTTTGCCTTCAACTACACAGATCAGAACCGTCAACAACTGTCCCGCTTCAAGAGCGCCGACGAACTTGCTGCTTACCTCCAGCGCCAGAACCTTCTCGAGCAGTTTGCGCAGTTCGCTGATCAGCACGGACTTAAGCGTCGGAACCTGATGTTGCAGCGCAGCGCCCCGTTGTTCCAGCGCAACCTTATCTCAAACATTATTTACAACACTCAGGAACAGCAGTGGCGAATGCAATATCTTGTCAAGGAAGATCCTTCAGTTCAGCGTGCTCTACAGCTCTTCCGCGACGGAGCGGCCTTCCCAAAGCTGGATAAGGACAAGAAAATGTCGAGGGCTGAGTTCTCGAACAAGTTCGGCATGACCAACGTACACCACACGAACGGCTTCCACTATATCACTATTCTTTCCTAATACAATAATTCATTATTCCCCGTGGCAAGAAAAAGGAAACCATTGCCCCGAATTGAGGGCGTCAAGATACAAAGCATAGCAGCTGAAGGTAAGTCCATTGTCAGAATCGATGACTTGGTCGTATTCGTGCCGTTCGTCATTCCCGGGGATGTTGTGGACTTGCAGCTTACGAAAAAGAAACACTCTTATGCCGAGGCTGAAGCGGTTCGGTTGGTCGAGCCTTCGCCTGACCGCATAGCACCTGTTTGTCCTCACTTCGGAGTCTGTGGTGGCTGCAAATGGCAGATGCTGCCTTACGAGTTGCAGCTGGCAGCAAAGCAACAACAGGTGATGGACGCGCTGACACGAATAGGTAAGGTTGAACTTCCTGCCTGCTCACCGATACTTGGCTCTAAGCAGACGCTTGAGTATCGCAACAAACTTGAGTTCGGATTCGCCAATCGTCGCTGGCTGACAAAGGAGCAAATACTCTCAGGAGAGCAGTTTGAACGGCAGGAAAGCGTAGGCTATCATGCCAACGGCACTTTCGATAAGATTCTGCCTATCGAGGAATGCCACCTCATGTCGCCTGTAAACGACCGTTTGCGCCTGGCAATCCGCGATTATGCCTATGCTCACGACCTCACGTTCTTTGATGCTCGCGAGCACACAGGACTGCTTCGTGGCATGATGATCCGCCTGTCAAACACAGGTGGTCTGATGCTCCTCATGCAATTCTGTATAGCAACACCCGAGGAGCAGGAGCAGGCCGAAGCACTGTTAGCTTTCATCAGAGACAGTTTCCCCGAAATCACCTCACTGCTTTACGTCAATAATCAGAAGTTCAACGACACCTTCTCAGACCTGCCCGTCTATGTCTTTTCAGGCGACGACCACATATTCCTCGAGATGGAAGGCCTGCGGTTTAAGGTCGGCCCGAAGAGTTTTTACCAGACTAATACCGAGCAGGCATATGAATTATACAAGGTGGCAAGAGAGTTCGCATTTGGACCGGTTGATGGTCAAGATAGTCTCTCATCACAAGGTGATTTAGAGGGACCTTTGGTCTACGATCTCTACACAGGCACCGGCACCATTGCTAACTTCGTAGCTCGTCAGGCTCGTCAGGTTATAGGTATAGAATATGTGCCCGAAGCTATCGAGGACGCCAAGGTCAACAGCCAGATCAACGGTATTACCAATACGTTGTTCTATGCAGGCGACATGAAAGACATTCTCACCAACGACTTTATCAGTCGCCATGGACGCCCTGACATTATTATCACTGACCCGCCCCGTGCCGGCATGCACGCTGATGTAGTCAACGTCATCCTCAATGCCGAGCCAAAGCGAATAGTTTATGTCAGTTGTAATCCTGCCACCCAGGCTCGCGATCTTTCGCTGCTTGACGTGGGTTATCGTGTAGCCCGCATCCAGCCAGTCGACATGTTCCCGCATACTCAGCATGTCGAAAACGTTGTGTTGCTCGAAAGAAGATAACTGACCGAGCGTTTCGATAGGCAACATTGCTTCTCTCGTAGTCTTAAACCGGTTGACACACTAAAAACCGCCATGCGCAAAATAATTGTCCTTTTTGTCTTCTTTTGCTTCCAGCATCTTAACGCTCAAGACCTTGCCACTCGTCTTGCAGCTAGCGATTATCGTCTGTCTTATGACGATACGCGGACGCTTGCCGTGGATGTTCATGCGCTTGCGTTCTTCAAGGATAATGAGTTTGGCGGCGATCAGGCAACTGGCTACACGCTTCCGGGATTTTGGCTACAGCCGCGTCTGACCTATCAGCCCTTGGATGCCGTCCGCCTGGAAGCTGGCCTACATGCCATAGTCTTCAACGGAGCCAACAAATATCCTTGTTACGCTTACCACGATATCTCTCTTTGGAAAGGAGCTCAGTACCAACGTGGCGCTCACGTTCTGCCATTCTTCAGAGCCCAGGCTCAGTTGCGGCGGCTCAATTTTGTCTTAGGTGATATCTACGGCGGAGCAAACCACGGCCTTGTGGAGCCTCTGATGAATCATGAAGTCAACCTCACCCAAGACCCTGAGATGGGTTTCCAACTTCTTGCAGACCTCCCTCGTTATCACTTTGATGCTTGGATCAATTGGCAGAGTTTCATCTTCCGCGAGGACAACCATCAGGAAGCCTTCACCGTAGGTCTCTCGCAGCGAATAGGCCTGTTCTCCACGGCTTCTCGCAAAGCTGAATCACAAGGCTCGCTGCGTTCAGCAGCCTCTTATGTGTCTCCTTTTGCTTCTTTGTCTCAAACTGCAGCCCCCTCCATTTCACTTTACATTCCCATAGACATTCTGATTCAACATCGAGGAGGTGAGATAGACAATACGGATATGGGCGCGCAGACTATTGACAATGCGGCCATCGGCTTAGGCCTTCGCTGGAATAACAAAGGAAGGATTTTCAATGGATTGACAGCTGAGGCATTGGCTCTTGGCTGTTTGCAACAATCAGGTAATCTATGGCCTTTCGACAATGGCTTAGGCGCCTCTGTTAGCCTTAGTGCCGATTTCCTGCGTCAGCTTCGTATCTTCGCTACCACAGTCTACGGAAAGGACTTCTGTCCCATCTACGGTGCTCCGTTCTTCTCTACTTAT
This sequence comes from Bacteroidaceae bacterium, assembly GCA_016286165.1. GTDB lineage: Bacteria > Bacteroidota > Bacteroidia > Bacteroidales > Bacteroidaceae > Physcousia. Next base: position 140,317 of record JAEESE010000006.1, read on the forward strand.
TCCACTAAGACTGGTGGTAGTTTCGAACATATTCTTACTTCTCACGTTGGTGCAGAATGGAGCCATACCTTTGCTCGTGACTACGTTCTTGGTGCTAAGGTTGACACTTATCTCTGCTCAACTGGCGAAGAAACAATTCCCGCAGAAGCCACAACTATTGAGCACGGCGGCTCTCCGTCAGGCCTTGTCACTCGTCCTTCTGCTTTTAAGAACAATTTCTCCTTTGGCGTCTTCTTCCGCTGTAGTCCTCGCTTCGAGTTGAAACGGTTCAAGCGATGAAGTTCACCTCTGGTTCGATGCGGATGCCAAAACGTGCTTCCACATCTTCTTGAATACGCTCGCACAACGCTGCTATATCTTTACCCGTAGCCCCGCCGCGGTTGACAAGCACCAGTGCCTGCCGTTCGTAAACGCCTGCTTTTCCCAGTGTCTTGCCCTTCCATCCGCATTGCTCAATCATCCAGCCTGCAGGAATCTTTACGTAATCCTTATCTACTTCATAATGAGGTATATTCGGATTTTCGTTCAACAATTGCTTGAAGGTTGCCTGTGGTACAATGGAATTGGTGAAGAAGCTTCCTGCGTTGCCCAGTTCCGACGGCTCGGGCAGCTTGGCTCTGCGTATTTCAATAATCGTCTGGCGTAGTTGCTCGGGTGTGAGGTTCGTCTCGTCAATGTTCCGATCTTCTAATGCCTTGCGAATGCCGCCATAGTCCAACTTGGGGCGGAAACTATGAGAAAGCTTGAAATGGACATGAGTAACGGCGTATCGTCCTTTTAACTCATGCTTGAAAGCGCTGTCGCGATAGCCGTAGCGGCACTCCTCAGCCGTGAAATGACGGATCTCGCCCGTCTGCAAGTCCACGGTATCCACGAAAATGATAAAGTCCTTAGCTTCAGAACCGTAGGCTCCTATGTTTTGCACAGCCGAAGCACCAACCGTTCCAGGAATGAGCGACAGGTTCTCGAGGCCATACCAATGACTGTCGACGGCGTATTGTACCCAATCATCCCACACTATACCTGCCGTAACACAGACGTACACGTTGTCGCCCTCGTCGGCCGTCACTTGAATCTTCCTCATGTTTGAACGAAGTATCGTTCCGTGGAAATCATCTATGAAAAGCAGGTTTGAGCCGCCGCCGATATGGAGTAGGGGAGAACTGTCGGCAGAAGCGTTGCGCTGATGCACAAAAGATTGTAATTCCTCTACGCTTTCGTATTCTACCATACGGTCGGCTGTAGCTTCAATGCCGAAGGTGTTGTATGTTGCCAATTGGCAGTTGTCCTGAATCTTCATCCTATGTTTTTGTCAATTATTCAATTTTCATAATCCGTCAGTTGCCATCGTCCGCTTATGTCACGATGGAATATCAGGATGCTTTGCAAGCCGTTGGCAAGGCCGCGCATCTGAACTACCATACGGTTTGGGTTGGGGTATGTCTGACCGAAATTGATATTAGTAATCACGTCTTGAGGTATCTCTGGCGCAAACTCAAACCATTGGTCGGTATCAATAGTTCCGGAAATAGCCTCATACTCTGAATCCTCGTCTATGGTAGTGTAGTTCAGCGGATTACGTACATGCTGACGTTGGTAAACCGAATCGGTGGCAAACTGGCGATAGAAATCGAAGAAACCTTCCATATCGGTGTGCTCAAACGGGATATCGTAAATCTCAGTGAGCATCCATTGACCGTTCAGGCTGTCGCGCTCGAAAGAATAAGCGTTGACAGTTCGGCTATGAAGATAGATTTGTTCCACGCGTGCTGCAACGACATTTGAATCCTCAGCTAACGACATTTGTTGACGTGAGTTCCAAAGCACCGTGCAAAAGTCTTGCCCGAGAAACATCGAATGATGGCGCCAGTCAGCACGTTCTATGGTGTGCTCTTCGCCATTTGAATCCATAGAACTTAATGGAAAGCGCACACGGGCTCGTTGCAGGCGAGCACTTTGGTCAAACTTGAAAACGAAATCGTTGAACAATTCATCCTCTACCACCGCCAAAGGTTCAGTAATGGGTTCATTGTCAAGAGCAAAAGTGTCTTCAGATTGGAGAATGGAATCTATAGTGGCAGAATCCTCGGCAGCTTCGTAGGCATCAGCGTGATTTGTTGTAGCTTGTCCGCCACAACCATTCAAACTAATGTTCACGAGAGCACAGAACATAACGACTGCAAAAACAGTCCATTTCCCTTTCATTTCCGCTTTCTTTTGCTTCCTTTTTGCTATTTTCATGCAAAAGTAAGCTTTTATTTTCATTCCACGCACACTTTTTCCCAAGAATTGTGTATCTTTGCGCAGTTTTTTGAAGATATATCAATACATCACTATAAACTATGCTCGAAAAAATCAAGCAATTGCTCGAAGAAGTGCAGGCCCTCACTGCCGCAACACCTGAGGAGGCCGAAGCCCTTCGCATCAAGTATCTCAGTAAAAAAGGAGAAATCAGCAAGCTCATGGACGACTTCCGTTCCGTGCCGGCTGAGATGAAAAAAGAAGTGGGTATGCGCGTCAATGAACTCAAGAATTGCGCCATGGAGCGCATCAATGAGCTCAAGGCCGCTGCCGCAGCGCAGGAAACGGTCGCTGACGACCTTGACCTCACACGCACAGCTTATCCCATTCCTTTGGGCACGCGTCATCCGCTGACCATCGTTAAGAACGAAATCGTCGATATCTTCTCGCGCCTGGGCTTCACCCTCGCCGAAGGACCGGAAGTGGAGGACGACTGGCACGTCTATAGCTCCATGAACTTTGCCGACGATCATCCAGCACGCGACATGCAGGACACTTTCTTCGTTGAGGCTCACCCCGACATCATCCTCCGTTCGCACACTTCCAGCGTGCAGGCTCGCGTCATGGAGCGCACTCAGCCGCCCATCCGTGTCATCTGCCCGGGCCGCGTCTATCGCAACGAAGCCGTCAGTGCCCGTGCCCACTGCTTCTTCCATCAGGTGGAAGGCCTCTATGTGGACAAGAACGTTTCGTTCAAGGATTTGAAGCAAGTGCTGCTGCTCTTTGCGCAGGAGATGTTCGGTCCCGACACGCATATTCGCCTGCGTCCCAGCTACTTCCCCTTCACAGAACCTTCAGCCGAGATGGACGTCAGTTGCACCATTTGTGGCGGCAAGGGATGCTCGATGTGTAAGGGTTCCGGTTGGCTCGAGATCCTCGGCTGCGGCATGGTAGATCCTGCTGTCCTTGAGGCTAATGGCATCGATAGCACCATTTATACCGGCTACGCCTTCGGTATGGGCATTGAGCGCATCGCCAACCTCAAATACCAGGTCAAGGACCTCCGTCTCTTCTCCGAGAATGATGTCCGCTTCCTCGAGGAGTTCACGGCAGCGAACTAACAGACCCACCCCCCGCCCTCCCTGTAAGGGAGGGAGTGGTTACCTAACAAGAATTGACATCCATTCTATTATGGCTAATCATTCCAATATCAATAGTGACCACTCCCTCCCTCACAGGGAGGGCGGGGGGTGGGTCTCTGGGGGGCGGGCCTCCGGGGGGAGGGTCTTCTCTATCCTCTCTCTCTTCAATGCTTCCCTCGCCTTTGGCGACCGCCAGCTTTTCAGCAAACTCGACCTTACCGTAGAGTCGGGCCAGCTAGTTGGCATCACAGGCGAGAGCGGTTGTGGCAAAACATCTTTGCTGCGTGCAGTGCTCGGCTTTGTGCCCCTGACGGCTGGCACTATTGAGGTATGCGGTCTTCCTTTGGATGCCCATCACATTCACGCTATCCGTCAGCAGACCGCTTATGTGCCTCAGGAGTTGCAACCGCCAGCCTCCACAGGGTTGGACCTCGTCAAGCTCACCCACGAACTCACGGCCAATCTGCCTCATGCCAAGCGTGAGGCGTGTGAGGCTTTGATGTCCTCGTTGGGACTCGACCTTTCGTTGCTTGAACTCTCCGCGGCCAAGCTCTCAGGTGGTCAGCGTCAGCGCCTTCTTCTGTCAGCTGCGCTCTCGCTGCCCAAGCCCCTCTTGCTTCTTGACGAGCCCACCTCTGCCCTTGATGAGGACAGCACCCAACGTGTCGGCCTCGCCCTGTTGCATGCCTGCCACGATGAACACCGTGCCGCCCTCGTCGTCTCCCACGACCCCGTCCTCCTCGCCTTTTGTGACCTGGTCATTCAGCTATGATCATTTTCCATTAAACATTGTCCATTCTACATTAATATGAAAGCCGCTCTCATCCAACAAGCCTGCACACCGTCTGCAGAAGACAACCGCGCCCGCCTCGCATCTTCCATAGCCGACGTCGCGTCGCGTGGTGCCGAGCTCGTTGTGCTTCAGGAACTCCACAACACGCCCTATTTCTGTCAGGTGGAATCTGTCGATAATTTCGACCTTGCCGAACCCATTCCAGGTCCTTCCACTGACTTCTTCGGCGCGCTTGCAGCCAAGCACAATGTCGTCCTCGTCACCAGTCTCTTCGAGCGTCGTGCACCTGGACTTTACCACAATACCGCCGTTGTCTTCGAGCGCGACGGCAGCATAGCCGGCGTCCATCGTAAGATGCACATCCCCGATGATCCTGCCTACTACGAGAAGTTCTACTTCACCCCTGGCGACCTCGGTTTCCATCCCATCAAAACTTCCGTGGGCAACCTCGGCGTACAGGTCTGCTGGGATCAGTGGTATCCCGAAGGTGCCCGCCTGATGGCTCTTGCAGGTGCCGATATCCTCATCTATCCAACGGCTATAGGCTACGAGAGCAGCGACACGCCCGAGGAACAAGCGCGTCAGCGCCAAGCCTGGCAACTCGTGCAGCGAGGTCACGCGGTGGCTAACGGCCTCCCTCTCATCGCTGTCAACCGTGTCGGCCATGAACCCGATCCCAGCGGACAAACCAACGGCATCCAATTCTGGGGCACCAGCTTTGTGGCTGGCCCCCAAGGCGAGCTCCTCGCTGAGGCCTCACAAACGGAGCCAGAGAATCTCATCGTTGACATCGATCTCCATCGTTCCGAGCAAGTCCGCCGTTGGTGGCCCTTCCTCCGCGACCGCCGCATCGATGCCTACAACGACCTCACCCGCCGCTTCCGCGACTAACCCTTCCCTCCGCTCCCATCTCCCCTCCGCGAGTCATCCCTCCCTCCGCTCCCTCTCCCTTTCGCGGGTCTTCCCTCCCTCTGCTCCTATCCGCGAGTCGTCCCGTCTTTTATGTTGCCGTTTTACGGCAACCTTCCTTCCCTCTCGTTTCTTCCCTCTCATGGCTATCCACTTCACCCCTTCCACCTCATCGATTAGCGACCTCACCCTTCACCTCAAGCTTGCTCATCAAGCAGGCCCCGAGCAGACCGAGATTCGCACCACCTTCTTCCCCGCCGAGTGGCACCCGCAGAGCGGTGTGCAGCTTACGTGGCCTCATGCCGCCACCGACTGGGCCCCCCTCCTTGCCGAGGTGGACAAGTGTTTCGTCAGCATTGCCCTTGAGATCCTGGTTCGCAACGAGTTGCTCCTCATCGTCACCCCTGAGCCCGACCGCATCGAGGCTCTCCTCCGCGAGCGTATCCCTTCGCGCCTCCTGCCTCAAGTCCGCTATTTCGAGTGCCCTACGAATGACACTTGGGCGCGTGACCATGCCTTCCTTACCCTTCTTACCGAAGCTGGTCCACGTCTCCTCGATTTCCGTTTTAACGGCTGGGGTAACAAGTTCCCTTCCGATCTCGATAATGCCATCAACCAGAGGCTCATCAATCATCAATCACCAATCATTCAAGGAAGTTATGAGCCCCATCTTGACTTTGTCTTCGAAGGCGGCAGCATAGAGAGCGACGGCAAAGGTACGCTGCTGACAACCAGCGAGTGCCTCCTCTCGCCCAACCGCAACCCCGACCTCACGCGCGACCAGATCGAGGAACGTCTGCTGCGCTATTTCCATGCCGACCGCGTCCTTTGGCTCGACCACGGCTACCTCGCCGGTGACGACACCGACAGTCACATCGACACCCTCGCCCGCTTCTGCCCCAACAACACGATTGCCTACGTCCGTTGCACAGACCCAGCCGATGAGCACTACGAAGCCCTCGCCGCCATGGAAGCGCAACTGAAAAGCTTTCTCCCCCTTGGGGGAGGTCAGGAGGGGGCTCTTCTTCCTCTCCCTATGCCATCTCCTATCTTCGACCCCGACGATGGTCACCGTCTGCCTGCCACCTACGCCAATTTCCTCGTCATCAATAATGCCGTCCTCCTTCCCACCTATGGTCAGCCCGAGAATGATGATCTCGCTCGTAGCCAGCTGCAGAAAGCCTTCCCTAAGTACGACATTGTGCCCATCGATTGCCGTGTGCTCATTCGCCAGCACGGCTCCCTTCATTGTTCCACGATGCAATACCCTGTAGGCGTTTTGTCATAGCCATTTTCATTCTCAGTCCCGAAACCCTCGTTTCGGCAAGCTGACTGTCCATTTCCGGACATTTAACTGTCCGAAAATGGACAGTTCTTTTTGAGGCGTGTGCTCATTATCAATGCATTGCAATATTGGCATTGTTCTTGCTTATATTGAGGTGTAAATAAATCAAAAGATAATGAAGCATCATTCCTATCACATCACACATCTGATTTCCTGCCTCTTGCTGCTAAGCCTGATGTTCCCGCTTAGGGCTGAGGCTGCTGACGAGGTGATGCAGCTCACTTTGGCTGAGTGCATCGCTATGGCACGACGACAGAGCGTGGATGCTGCCGTAGCCCTCGGTGAGTTGAAGGCAGCCTACTGGCAATGGCGAAGCTACCGTGCCGACCTGTTGCCCGAGGTCTCTTTTTCAGCCACGGTGCCGAGCTATAACAAACGCTATACCTCGTATCAGCAGGCCGACGGCGGACTCTCCTTCGTGCGCAACGATTACATCGGTCTCAGCGGTTCGCTCTTCGTGACGCAAAAGATCTGGCCCACGGGCGGCACGCTCTCTGTGGAATCTTCGCTCGATTTCCTCCATCAGTCAGGAGGGGGAGGCGGGAGCAATCAACTGATGAGTCTTCCCGTCGCCGTCACACTCTCCCAGCCACTCTTCGGCGTGAATCATGTGAAATGGAATCGTCGCATTGAGCCGTTGCGCTACCGCGAGGCCAAGGCACGTTTCCTTACCGAGACGGAGCAGGTGGCGATGCAGGCCATCAATCTCTTTTTCAATCTTTTGCTGGCGGGCGAGCAGGTGGGCATTGCTGAACAGAACCTGCAGACGGCAGAAAAACTCTACGAGGTGGCACAAGCCAAGCGCAAGATGGGCACCATCAGCGAGAATGATGTCCTGCAGATGCGGCTGAACACGCTTTCGGCTCGAAGCTCCCTGACAGATGCCGAAAGCGTGCGCCAGGCGCGGCAGTTCGCCCTCCGCTCGTTCCTTAATGTGGAGGCAGACATCGAGCCCGTCATCCCCTCAGCCAGTATGTCCGGCGCCTCCTCTGATATCGCCTCCTCAAGTAGTGTGTTCGGCGGTTTTCCCGCCGAATCCTTCCGCCTCGACTACGAAGAAGTCCTCCGACATGCCTTGGAGAATAATGCCTTTGCTACCACCATGCGCCGGCGACAGCTCGAGGCCGACTACTCGGTGGCCTCTGCCCGTGCAGCCCGTCAGAGCATCAACCTCTATGCACAGTTGGGATATACTGGCACAGGCACAACAGTGGGCGGAGCCTATCGCGACCTACTGAGCAAGGAAGTGATACAGGTCGGATTCTCTATACCAATCCTCGATTGGGGCAAACGCAAAGGGCAGCGCCGCATGGCCGAAAGCAATCGCGAAATCGTTCAGGGACAGTTGCGCCAGCAGGCACAGGAGTTTCGCCAGAACATCTTTGTCCTGACGGAGCAATTCAACAATCAGGCTGAGCAGCTGCGCATCGCCTGTGAGGCTGATACCATCGCACGACGACGCTACAACACGAACGTAGAGACATTCAAGATCGGAAGTATTTCAACCTTGGAGCTCTCCGATGCACAGACGGCTAAGGACGAGGCGCGCCGTAACCGCATCCTGCAGCTCTTCAACTATTGGTATTACTATTATCAGCTTCGCAGCATCGCCCTCTGGGACTTCATGAAAGGAGAGGCGATTGATGCGGAGTTCGAGAAGATTATAAAATAAAAAAGATGATGAAAGCAGATAATCAGACCATGGACAGACAGATTCCTGTCAACGTCCAACGCAAAAGGAAACTGGTCCGTGCCAGCAAGTGGTTGGCAGGTTGTATTGTTGTATTGGCTGGCGGGGCTTGGTTGGGTTCGCAGATGATGACGTCGGTGGACCGCAAGGCGTTGGTAGTTTCCACTGTTGACCGTGGCACCATCGAAGTGAGCGTCACGGCCACAGGGCGAATCGTGCCCGCCTTCGAGGAAGTGATAACCTCGCCCATCAGTTCACGCATCCTGGAGGTTTATGCCCAAAGCGGCGACAGCGTGGACGTAGGTACTCCGCTATTGCGACTGGACTTGCAATCGACCGAGATGGAGCTGGCTAAATCGTTGGACGAACGCGAGATACGCCATCAGCAGATGGAGCAGTTGCGGGCAAACATCGAGACACAGCTTTCCGACCGCCGCATGCAAATCGAGGTGGAGGAGATGAAACTCTCGCAGCTGGAAGCCCAACTACGCAACGAGCTCTACCTCGACAGCCTCGGCTCAGGCACTCGCGACCGCGTACGCCAAGCCGAAACGACCTTACGGACAGCTCAGTTGCAACTCCAGCAGCTGCGACAGCAGTACGACAACGAGGTGCGGGTGAAGAAGGCTGACCTCCGGATGCAGCAGCTGCAGAACGGCATCTTTGAGAAAGGTCTTGCCGAAAAGCAACGCACGTTGACCGAGGCGGCCATCTGTTCGCCACGACGTGCAACCCTGACTTACATCGCCACTGAAATCGGTGCCACCGTAGGGGCGGGACAGAAGCTGGCCATCGTCAGCGACCTGAGCCACTTCAAAGCGGAATGTGAAATATCTGACACCTATAGCGACCGAGTCCTCGTGGGCGGCGAAGCCCTTCTACGAGTGGGCAAGGAACGCTTGCCGGCAACCATCGCTACCGTTACGCCCCTCAGTCAGAGCGGTGCCATCACTTTCACTGTCCAACCACAGAATCCCAGTCACCCACGTCTGCGCTCGGGCCTAAAGACAGAGGTCTATGTCATCACCAGCATTCGCGATGATGTTCTCCGCATCCGCAACGGCTCGTTCTACGCAGGCCCGGGAAAGTACACCTTATTTATATTTAAGGATGATTGCACCCTCGTTCCGCGTGAAGTGCAGCTTGGCGAATGCAACTACGACTACATCGAAGTCGTCAGTGGACTCAGCGAGGGCGAGGAACTTGTAGTCAGCGATATGACGAAATACAAAGGGAAGGAAAAGTTGAGGGTGAGAAGTGAAAAGTGAAAAACGACGGACGAGACGTTAAAGTAAATGAAATTGTAAATCGTTAATTGTTAAATCCGTGAATAACTACTACCTTTGCTCTCGCAATCATATAATCATTAAACTTTAAACTGCGGCGAAGCCACTCCCTATGATATTAGTTGTAGATGATGATAAAGCCATCCGCCTCTCGCTGAAGCTCATCCTCGAGCGCAACGAGTACGTTGTGGTGCTGGCCGAGAACCCTAAGGCCGCTATTGATATCGTGCGTAGTCATCCGGAAGTGGAATTAGTTCTGATGGATATGAACTACGACTATTCCACTACCGGCGACGAAGGCCTCACCCTGCTCAAGCAGGTCAAGGTCTTTCGTCCCGATCTCCCCTGCATCCTCATGACCGCTTGGGGCACCATCGACCTTGCCGTGCAAGGGATGCGCGCCGGTGCATTCGACTTCATCACCAAGCCTTGGGACAATGGTGTGTTGCTTGATAGGATTGAGACGGCGAGGACCCTCTCCCCGCTCCCCCGTGAAGGGGGAGAACCTCGCTCCGCTCGAAAGTCCCAAAACAGGAAGATGGCTCTCCCCCCCACGGGGGGAGCGGGGAGAGGGGCCTTCCTCCCCTCCCTCGCCTCCGTTTATTCCACCATCTCACGCATCGCCCCCACCAATGCGCCCGTTCTCATCACGGGCGAGAGCGGCACGGGCAAGGAACTCATTGCCGAGGCCATTCATCGCCAGAGTCGTCGTGCCGAAGGTCCCTTCGTGAAGGTGAACCTCGGTGGTATATCACAGTCGTTGTTCGAGAGCGAGATGTTTGGGCACAAGAAAGGAGCCTTCACCGATGCGAAAGAGGATAGGGTAGGGCGCTTCGAACTTGCAAAAGGAGGCACCATCTTCCTCGACGAAATCGGAGAGCTTGACCTTGCCAGCCAGGTGAAGCTGTTGCGCGTGCTTCAAGACCAGACCTACGAGGTGTTGGGCGACAGCCACACACGTCGCACCGATGTCCGTGTCATCTGTGCCACCAATGCGGACCTCCCATCCATGGTGGAGGAGCACACCTTCCGCGAAGACCTCTTCTACCGCATCAACCTCATCAGCCTACATCTGCCGCCCCTACGTGAACGCCGTGAGGACATCCCCCTCCTCGTGGACTTCTTCATCCATCAGTCCCACTCTTTAAATACCACTCCCTCCGTCACCCCCGACGCCCTTTCCTACCTCCAGTCCCTCCCTTTCCCGGGAAATATCCGCGAATTGAAGAACCTGGTGGAGAGGACTGTGCTGATGGCGGATCCCCTCCCCGCTTCCACTGGTGGAGAGTGGCTACTTACTGCTGCTGATTTTCAAGCTTCAGCTTCCACCTCATCTGCCTTTTCAGATTATGCACACTCGCTTTTATGTGGAAATCCATCTTTAGAACATACCACTCTCCCCCTGCAGGGGGAGCGGGGAGGGGGTCTTCTTGAAGAACTCGAGCGTGCCGCCATTGCCGCCTCCATACAGAAGCACGCGGGTAATCTCTCCCTCGTGGCCAAGGAGCTCGGCATCAGCCGCGGCGCCCTCTACCGCAAAATCGAGAAGCACGGCCTATGAAGTTGAAATATTCTTTTTTGATTCTTGTGGTTGGTATCCTCCTATTGGCGGGTATTGCCTTGTTCGCCACTTTCCAGAGTCACCCTACGCTGTTCTACATTTCTGAGTGCTTCATCGTGCTGTTGTTCTTCTACCTTCTGTATTTCTATCGCAAGACGCTGCAGCCCTACGACACGCTCATCGGAGGAATGGAACTGGTGCGCGACCTGGACCTCACCACACGTCTGGCTCCCTCTGGGCAGTATGAGTCCGACATCATCATCCGCACCTTCAACGACCTGCTCACCCGCCTGCGTAGTGAACACCTCAGTCTTGAAGAACAATACACCTTCCTCAGCCTTCTCATCGAAGCTTCACCCATGGGCGTCGTGCAATGCGACCTAGAAGGCAATATCACATCTATGAATCCTGCGGCCAAGCAGATGATTACGCCCGCTATTTCAGAAGCTATGCAGCGCCTGCCCCTCGGCAGCGAGACCACCGTGCGGCTCACCAGCGAACCTGGCGTCTATCGCATCAGTCATCTCTCGTTCCTCGACCGCGGCTGCCAGCATCCCTTCTATCTCATTGAGTCCCTTACCTCCGAGGTCAGATTGGCAGAGAAAGCAGCCTATGAGCGTGTCATCCGAATGATAGCCCACGAGGTCAACAATAGTGTGGCGGGAATCGTTGGGTTAATGGAGGAGGTCCCTCTCCGCGACCGTTTGCTCGCCATGTCCTCCTTTGTTACTCGCTTTGCAGAAGTCGTCAAGATTCCCGCGCCGCAGCTACAGTTCTGTGACCTCAGCGAGGAGGTAGAGGCCTGCCGCCCCTTCCTCGAGAATCTCTGCCTTGCGGCCAACGTCCGTCTCGACTTTCATCTTACCGACGAAGCCATCCCCGTTCGCCTCGACCCCGTCCTTTTCCAGCAAGTGCTGGTGAATATAGTAAAGAACTCTATTGAAAGCATAACAGCGGCCCCCCATACAGCCCCCGAGGGGGCCTCTATACTTTTGGAGGAAGCTTTCAAGGGTGCCGTCTCCCCCTCGGGGGACGAAAGAGGGGCCACCCTTACCATCACCGACAACGGACGTGGCATCTCCCCCGAAGCAGCACAGCATCTCTTCACTCCTTTCTTTTCTACTAAGCCACAAGGTCAAGGTCTCGGTCTCCTGCTCATCCGTGATATCCTCACCGCTCACGGCTGTACCTTCACCCTGCAGACCGACCCCTCCGACCACCTCACCCGCTTCACCATCCTTTTCCCTGTCTCCAAGCCCTGATTGTCCATTTCCGAACACTCCGATTGTCCAGAAATGGACAATTGTTTTTTAAGCCGATGTTCAGAATCAATGAGTTATGCGTTTGGCACGGAAATTGCAAGGAAATGGGTGAATATTCATTTGTATAATTCGTTATAGAAAGATGAAAGTATTTATGTACATCCGTCAGGCCTTGGCTATGATGCGCGAGGAGAAACTCTTTTCCGGTATCTACATCGCAGGAACTACGATGGCGTTAGCCTTCACGATGGTGATGGCGGTGGTCTATTACATCAAGCTCGCTCCCATCTACCCCGAGGTGAACCGCGCACGAACGGTCTATTTCGAGGGCATTTACATCGAGGCCGAGAACGGCGGGATGGGAAAGATGGGCTTTAGCCCGAAGGCGTTCGAGGAGTGGTTCGCAGCCAGCCCGAACATCGAGTACTGCGCCCCCACGCTGCTCGCCGCTGGCACGGGAAAGTCTGAAAGCCGCAGCCACGAATATGCTAAGTTCGACAATGAGTACTTCGACGTCGTCAGGAATTGGACCAACGCCGACTTCTTCAAGATCTACGAGTACGACTTCGTGAGCGGACGGCCCTTCACGAAACAAGAAGTGGATGGGCATGAGTCAGTCTGTGTCATCTCCGATGCGCTGGCTGAGCGGCTGTTCGGCAAGGGCGTGGACGCCGTGGGGCAAATGGTCGGCTTGGAAAACTTCAATGAGGCGCGTGTGGTGGGCGTGGTGCGCAGCGGCAGTCAGCTCACGCCCGACAGCTATGCCGATTTCATCGTACCCTATAACCTCGTGGATTTCTGTGGCGGCTCGCCTTACCAAGGCATATTCTCCATCGTGGCTACAGTGAAAGACAACGAGCACTTACAAGCGCTGAAGTCTGAACTCGATGGAGTGGCGGCACGTATTCAGCAAACGAATCCCGACATCTGCTCGAATTTCGGTTTCGGCGAAGGAGTGAAAATGAAGATGGTACTGACAAGGAATATGGCGACGCACCCGATGCACGTGCTGCGCGCAGAGAACCGCGATGGCGAGTTCGAGGTGCCTTCGGGTTGGCTGCTCTTTCGGCACTACGCGGGCATCCTCTTCGTGTTGCTCTTCGTACCGGCGTTGAACCTCTGCGGCATTGTGGCGGGACGAATGGAGCGACGGTCGGCAGAGATGGCTGTGCGCAAGACCTTCGGAGCACGTCGCAGCACGCTCTTACATCAGGTGGTGTGGGAGAATCTGGTGATGACAACCATCGGAGGCATCATCGGACTTGTACTCGCTTGGCTGGCCATCTATGGTTTCCGCCGTGAAATTCTCGGTATGTTCTTCGATAACAGCACCCTCAGCTCAGCACCCCTCGTCTCGGGTGAGATGCTCTTTGCTCCCGCACTCTTCCTCGGCGCCTTTGCAGCCATCCTCCTCCTCAACCTCCTCGCCGCCGTCGTGCCTGCGTGGTGGTGCTTGCGTAAACCTATTGTCCAATCAATGATGGAAAAACGATGAATATGAAACTAAATATCCTCAATGCCAACGGTTGGCTATTTATCGAGCTCGTCATCATTACCGTCGTTGCCTGGGTGGTCTTCGACCCCGCCGTCGTCAACCTCTACTATCGCAGTCTGCCCCTTGGTTACGACACCAGCCGCCTGCTCTATGGCGAATGTACCGTGAGCCCATCGGAGGAGGCATCGGAAGAGGAGAAGGGCGACCCGTACAACATTACCGAGGAACGGCGGCAGCAGATGACGCGCCAGCTCACGACCGTGGAGGGCGTGGAATCAGCCTATCTCTACGACCAGGACCTTTGGTCTATCGGTCATACCAACGAGACTTATTCCCCATGTCGCCACGAGGCCGATACGCTTTATATGGGCTGGCTCGCTTTCATCCCCGACTCCCACTTCTTCGAGACCTACGGCCTGCAGCCCCTGCCTGGCAGCCCGTCGGCCGAGGAACTCTCGTGCATCAAAAGGTCGGAGCAGAAGGTGGTGCTGACACGTACCAGTGCCATGGCGCTGTTTGGCTCCGCAGATGTGGTGGGGCGTCGCCTCACGTTCTGCTACAACCCAGAGAATGAGGTGACGGTGGCAGGCGTGGTGGAGGACATCCGCAAGTCGTTGGGCTACAACATGCGTTCGCTCATCTTCCAGCCCGAAAACCTGACCACCACCCGCTGCCGCTTCGTCATCCGTCTGAAGCAGGGCGTGGACGCCCGACGCTTCGTGGAGGAGCACGGCCGCGACCTCATCCGCAACGCACGCACCAACTACACCCGTGTCAGCCACCTCATGACCTACGACGACCACCTGCAGCAATTGGAACTCGACGAAGGCCGCACACAGGAGGTGAACCGCAGTCTGGCCCTCGCCCTCTTCTTCCTCGTCAACCTCTGCCTGGCTGTCATCGGCACCGTGTGGCTTCACGCTAAGCGCCGCACAGAGGAGTGCGGCGTCCGCCGCGCCTTCGGAGCCACGAAACTGCGTCTGCTCTGCGAGATGTTACTGCGCAACGCCGCCCTCGCAACCGCCGCTGTTGCCGTCGGGCTCATCATTTACCTGAACTACGCCCACAGCGGTTACTCCACCCTCGAGAACGGCTTCACCTACAACGAAAAGCTCTATGTTCCGCGACTCGTCAACATCCCCTCGGACATGACCTGGCCCGACCACTTTTGGCCCCACTTCCTCGTCGTTTCCGCGTGCGTGTACCTTATTATATTAGTCACCGTCCTCATCGGAACCGCTATACCCGCCCTGCGCATTGTCAATACGAAGGTGACGGATGCGTTGAGGGAAGAGTGAAAAATGAAAGAGTGAAAATGAAATAAACCTATAAGAATGTCGAAGATTTTAATGTATTTGCGTCAGGCCCTCGCTACGATGCGAGAGGAGAAACTGTACTCGGCAATGTATATCGCGGGCACTGCCCTCGCCATTGCCTTCGTGATGCTCATTGCTGAGATCTACTATGTAAAGGTAGCGGATATCGCGCCGGAGGTGAATAGGAGCAAGACTTACTATATGGAATACATGGGCAAGGTGGAACCCATACGGCCAGATGTGTTCCACGACTTGTTTCAGACGATGCAGACGCCTACGTGCATTACCGCTTGGATGATTTTTTGGGTCGCCGATGAGTTCTATATGAAGCTGGCCGATGGCCTGCACGACCGCCAAGTGAACGTAAAGCTGACGGAACCGGGCTTCTTCCGTTTCTTCCAGTTTCGCTTCCTTCAAGGCGCTCCGTTCACGCAGGACGACTTCGATGCCCATCGTCCTGTGGTCGTGGTGACGGAGGAGGTGGCGAAGGATGCAAATGTAGCCGTGGGTCAAACCATCATCATCAACCATCGTCCCTATCGCATCGTTGGCGTGGTACAGACGCCGAGCGTGCTGACAGAAGAATGTGTGGCGGATGTGTGGATCCCTTATACAGCCGAAGGCATTTCAGAAGACTGGGCTGCTGATTTCCATGAGATTCCGTTAAAGGTAAGCTTTGTGGTTCCTTACGGTCAACGCGATGCTTTCATGCAAGAACTGAAGGAAGTGGAAGCGCGCTACAACGCCGTGCATGGCGACAGACCTGTGGATATGCATGCCGAACTCAAATCGCATTACGCCGCCGTCTGGCAAGACCTCGGCTCGGTGTTCAGTGCATGGGGTTCTAACCTGACGTGGTACGTTGCTCCTGCCATCCTGCTCCTGTTGCTGGTGCCTGCGCTGAACCTCAGCGGAATGGTGGCAGCACGTATGCTACGCCGCCTGCCGGAAATGGCGGTGCGCAAAGCCTTTGGTGCCAAGCGGCGCACGCTGCTCTGGCAGGTCATACGTGAGAACCTGACGCTGACACTCATCGGCGGACTCCTGGGGCTGTGTCTCGCCTGGCTGGCGCTCTACGCCTGGCGCGACTGGGTGTTCTACATATTCTCTGGTATCTACGGCCAGTCGCCCGTTGTGCCTATTCTTCGCGGCGAGATGTTCCTTGCCCCTGCCATCTTCCTCATTGCCCTCGTTATCTGCTGTACGTTGAATGTATTGGCAGCAACTTTGCCTGCGTGGCTCAGCCTGCGTAAGCCGATTGTGGAAGGCATGATGAATGAAGAGCAGGGCGAGGGTGGGGGATGGCGCTCGAAGATATGGATAGCTGCAGAACTCATCCTCGTCACCTTCGTCCTCTGGTGGACCTTAGACCCCGTACTCGTCACCTCCTACGTCACGCACCTTCCCCTTGGCTACGACCCCGACCGCCTTGTGAAGTTGGAAGTAGCGCGTTCCGTGACGCGACAAGAGCAGGATAAAGACCTCAACAGATCCATGCAGGAGGCGGAGGTGCTGCTGCAGAAAGCACAGGAGATGGATGGTGTGGAGATGGCCTATACGGCGTACTGCACTCCGATGGGCTTTGGCGTGGTTGTGCCAGGTCGTAGCTATTTCCTTGACGGCGACACCATCACGTGTTGGAACTGGCAATTCAGTCCCGACTCCCGGATGTTTGAAGTCTATGGTTTCCAATCGTTGACGCCCAGTGTACCCACCAACGAACTCACCCACGATTGCGTAGATGGCGAGACCGTTATCATCACTCGTTCCGCCGCCATGGGGCTTTTCGGCACTATCGACGTGGCAGGCAGGAAGATAGGTGGAATGAAGTTTGGCTACAAGGAAGAAACAGGAAATGTAGGATGGATAGAAACGGAATACCCAATCCGTGCCGTGGTGGAAGATATGCGCTACAGCAGTTACGACCGCGACTTCTCCTGTATCTTTGAATGTGACAACGGCTATCTCCCGAACGCACCCATCATCCTGCGGCTGCGCGAGGGCGTGGATGCAGAGCAGTTCATCCAGAGTCATCAGCGGCAGATGGAGACAGACCTGACAATGGAGCATTGCTTCGTGCGCCGTATGCAGTCGAGTCGGGAAGCCACGGCAGAAAGAGACCGACGAACGGGGCCAGACCGATGCGTCCGTCGAAACTCACTCATTGCCGCCTTCTTCGCTTCGAACCTGGCTTTCGGCGTCTTCGGCACCCTGCTTATGTACACGCGGCAGCGTCGCGAGGAGGCGGGCATCCGTCGTGCCTTCGGCGCCACGAAGTGGAGCGTCTTTCTTGGCTTCCTGCGCGAGGCGTGGCTGCTCACCACCGTCAGCGTCGTCATCGGCTGCATCATCTACTTCCAGCTTGCCGCTGCGAGTGGCCTCGGTGACGACTACGGCACTCATAATCCCGCCGTCCACTTCTGGTTCGACAGCTTCGGCTCCCACTTCCTCGTGGTCTCCGCGTGCGTGTACCTTATTATATTGTGCACCGTGCTCATCGGAACCGCGATACCTGCGTGGAGGATTTGCCGCAGCGAGATCACGGAGGCGTTGAAAGAAGAATAGAAAGAATAGAAAGTATGAAAAGTGAAAGAATGAAAAATGAAAGAATGAAAAATGAAAGAATGAAAAGTGAAAGAATGAAAAGTGAAAGTGTGCCCGTCGGTTTTGCCGACGGGAAAAGCATGAATAGTAAAGTCATCATGTATTTTCGCCAATCCCTCGCTATACTGAACGAGGAACGGCTGTTTTCCAGCATCTACATCGCGGGCACAGCCTTGGCAATAGCCTTCACAATGGTGATGGCGGTGGTTTATTACATCAAGCTCGCACCCATCTATCCCGAGGCGAACCGCTTGCGGACTATCTATTTCGAGGGTATTAACATTCTGGCCGAGAATGGTGGACAGGGCAAAACGGGTTTTAGCCCAAAGGCGTTTGAGGAGTGGTTCCTGCCGAGCCCTCATATCGAGTACTGCGCGTCGACGCTGCTCGCCGCAGGAACGGGCAAGACGGAGAGCCGCAGTCACGCCTGTGTGGTGCGTGATCATGACGAGTACATCGACGTCGTCAAGAACTGGACCAATGCCGACTTCTTCAAGATCTACGAGTACGACTTCGTGAGCGGTCGGCCTTTCACAGCACAGGAGGTGGAGGCGAAGGAGGCCGTCTGTGTCATCACCGATGCGCTGGCCGAGCGGCTGTTCGGCAAGGGTGAGGACGCCTTGGAACGCATGATAACCATCGAG
>JAEESE010000022.1 GCA_016286165.1 Bacteroidaceae bacterium
TACCGGACGTGCATCTTCGTGAACGGGTGCTTCTGGCATGGGCACCACGCCAATTTACAATTTGACAATTTACAATTTACAATTGAGAGTTCGGAGTGCTGCAAGATTCCGAAGACCAACCGTGAGTTCTGGGTGGCAAAGATACGAAGGAATAAGGAGCGGGACATTGAGGACCTGCGCAAGCTGGCGGCAATGGGATGGCATTGCATCACGGTGTGGGAGTGTGAACTGAAACCCTCGAAGAGGGAGGATACATTGGTGGCCCTCGCCAACACGCTCCACGAAATCTATATCATGGACCGTCATGCTCCGAAGCCCTACGACATCGATGACTACTACGACTTCAAGTTGCCGATGGCGGCAGAGGATGAAGCTTTTTGATGATTTTCTTGTGTACACGAAGGAAGTGGAAGCGCTTGCGGCTGTAGAGTGTAGTCTAAATCGGATGAAAATCTAAAAAAACAGGATATTTCTGCAGGTTTCGGCAATTTTTTATTATCTTTGTGCCCGAAATATACATTAATCAAATAAACAACAAACTAAAACCTGCGGCACAGTCGCAACCACAACTATGTTTGAAAACCAACCTAAAGGGCTCTATGCTTTGGCATTGGCCAACACGGGCGAACGCTTCGGCTACTACACGATGATAGCCGTCTTCGCGCTGTTCCTCGGCGAGAACTTCGGTCTCTCGGAATCCGTCTCAGGTATCATCTACGGCTCGTTCCTCGGCCTCGTCTATTTCCTGCCTCTCGTGGGCGGTATCCTGGCCGACAAGTTCGGTTTCGGCAAGATGGTGACCATCGGCATCTTGATTATGTTCTTCGGCTACCTATTGCTGTCCGTACCCCTTGGCGGTGGCGGCGTGGCGCTGACCGGCATGTTTGCCGCCCTACTGCTCATCTCGTTCGGTACCGGTCTTTTCAAGGGCAATCTGCAGGTGATGGTGGGCAACTTGTACGATGATCCTCAGTATGCCACTCGCCGTGATGCCGGTTTCAGCATCTTCTACATGGCCATCAACATCGGCGCTTTGTTTGCTCCTACGGCAGCCGTGTCGATCATGAAATGGGCCGAGGAAAGCTTAGGCTTCAGCCATGCCGACTCTTACCACTTCGCCTTCGCCGTAGCCTGCGCATCGCTTATCCTGTCGATCGCCATCTACTACGCTTTCCGCAGCACCTTCCGCCACGTCGAGGGCGACAAGAAGAAGGACGCCGCAGCAGGCGTTGCACAGGCCGAAGAGCTCACGCCCGAAGAGACCCGCCAGCGCATCACGGCCCTCATCCTGGTGTTCGCCGTCGTCATCTTCTTCTGGATGGCATTCCATCAGAACGGCCTCTCGCTCACCTACTTCGCCAACCAGTTCACGCAGAAAACCGCCGAAGGCGTCCACACCATGCCGTTCAACGTATGGAACCTCGTGGCCATCATCTTCATCGTCTATGGCCTGTTCTCGGTGTTCCAGTCGAAGACCACGAAGGGTAAGAGCATTGCCGCCCTCGTCATCGTTGCCGCCTGCTGTTTCCTCGGCTATCAGTACAGCCAGGCTACGGGCTCCGTGGACATCAGCGCTCCTATCTTCCAGCAGTTCAATCCCTTCTACGTGGTGGCGCTGACACCTGTGTCCATGGCCATCTTCGGCGCTCTTGCTGCCAAGGGCAAGGAACCTAAGGCGCCGCGTAAGATTGCTTACGGAATGATTGTCGCCGCTGTGGCCTTCTGCCTGATGATCTTCGCTTCGCAGGGCCTGTTGACGCCCAACGAGCAGAAAGCAGCCATCGACGCCGGCACCGCTACCTATCCCGCTTCGCCCTACTGGCTGATCAGCGTTTATCTCGTCCTCACCTTTGGTGAGCTGTTGCTCTCGCCGATGGGTATCTCCTTCGTATCGAAGGTAGCACCTCCGAAGTACAAGGGCATGATGATGGGCGGCTGGTTCGTGGCCACAGCTATCGGCAACTTGCTTGTCAGCGTCGGCGGTATCCTTTGGGGCGGTCTCTCGCTGACCACCGTCTGGCTCGTCTTCGCCGGCCTCTGCCTGCTCAGCGCCCTGTTCATGTTCGCCATGATGAAGCGCCTCGAAAAGGTAGCTTAACTTTGAACTCTCAACTTTCAACTCTCAACTCTCAACTTTCAACTTTGAACATCGCCATCTTTGTGTCGGGCAGCGGCACCAATTGTGAGAATATCATTCGCTACTTTAGCGGATCAGAAAGCATCAGCACGACACTCGTCGTGAGCAATCGTGCTGATGCCTTTGCCCTTGAACGCGCTAAGCGCTTGGGTGTTCCTTCGTGCGTAGTACCGAAGGCTGACCTCAACAACCCCGATGTAATCCTCCCGCTTCTTCGCGCCAACGATATCGGCTTCATCGTGCTGGCAGGTTTCCTGCCGCTCATCCCCGACTTCCTCATCGAAGCCTATCCGCACCGCATCGTCAATATCCACCCTGCCCTACTGCCGAAGCACGGCGGCAAAGGCATGTGGGGACATCATGTCCACGAAGCGGTGAAGGCGGCCGGCGACACCGAGACGGGCATCACCGTCCATTACGTCAGCCCGGTGTGCGATGGCGGCGAGATCATCGCGCAATTCTCGACTCCCGTTTCTCCTGACGACACGCCTGAAACCATCGCCGACAAAGTCCATGTCCTCGAGATGGCTCACTTCCCCGAAGTGCTTGAGCAGGTCTTCGAGCAGTTAGACGAGCAATAAAAGGTATTTTACGGTTCCCACGCGAATCGACTCATATCTACGCAGCCATTCTCTTTGATGCGCACTCCTTCGCTCATCAAGAGAATGGCTTGTTCGTGCCAGCCCGGCACAGTGCGCCCGACGCTGTTGACCACGCGATGACAGGGAAGGTTCAACGCCAACGGCGCCTCCTTCATCGCACGTCCCACGGCTCGCGAGTGATTAGGCCAACCAGCGAGTTCGGCCACACGACCATACGACAGCACCCGTCCGGCAGGAATCTGGCGAACGATGTCATAGACTTCGGCGATGAAAGCGTCGTGGTCGAAGGACATGAGAGATGAAAGATTAGAGATGAAAAATGAAAGACTAGAGGTGAAAAATGTTTGTTTCCGCTGCAAATATATACATAATCTTTCAAAGCATAAAAGAAAACCTTACTTTTATCGCATCCACCCATAGCCGAAGCTTACTGTACATTGTCTTCGATGTCAGTTTTCTGATTATCAAAACTAATCACAAAAATATGATGTGAGCCACTATTGTTTGACGAGGATCGCTTTGGCTGTATAAGCTGTTGACACCTTCTTCATGAAATCAGCAAAGGCGGGATAAATCTGGGGCGGATAGGTTCCTGCATGAATCAACAGTCGATTGATGACAAGAAATTGACCTCCGTCCTGTCTTATCTGCTGGACGAACTCTCCAAAAGGCTGTTGAAGCGAAACGCCAGCAGGAACGGATTCTATCGCATAACCTTCTGGCAAGTGGAACGTTATGGTATCAGCATCCTCATATCCCACCTCAATATATACTGGTTCTTTACGCGCGTCAGCCGGTGACACGTTGGGTGTATGATGGAGCGGACACATAGGCACAATAAGACGTTTTCCTGTGACGGACGCATAACCTTGGCTGAGCGCCTTGGCATCAATGAGAAAAGTGCTTCCAGAAGTAGTCATATTCAATTGAGTAAACGAAACCTTCGGAAACCTAAAGAGTTGACTTGCAGCTCTTTTTTGTTCCTCAGCGCTCAGTTCCAACAAGGGCCAAAGACTTTCAAATTGTCTCTGCCTTGATTCCTGACGCAGTTGTACATTAGCCGAACCATCATCGTGAACCTCTATATCCAATGATGACAGTTGCGTATTGAGGCTGTCGGGATAAACGGGCAATCGGCAGAGCCGTCCACCGTCTGGAGTAATTAGCACAGCATCGTGACCTATGATGCCCCCGTGAACATAGCCCAACGGCAATTGGGGATTGGTACATTCTATCCAAAGCGTATCGCCTGGCAACGGCACTTGCAATATAACGTGATTAAGCATTCCTATACTAGGAAAATCAGGCAACTGATGCGGATAATCTGTTCCGATTTCCGTGTAGTAAGAATTGATGCCAACCTCCTTCAACAATGCATGCATATACATAGACAGTCCCTTACAGTCGCCATATCCCGTACGCGCCACCTCGGTTGCTAGCGCCGGTTGATGTCCACCGATGCCCAATTGAATACTGACATAACGTGTAGTCTGAGCTAAGTACTGATAACATCGCTCGACACGCTCGCGGTCTGAAGTACAGCCTTCAACAAGTTTATGCACATGACGAACAATATTCTCAGGCAATTTGTCGCGGTCCTTGAGAAGTCCATAGACCCAACTTCCGTACGATTGCCAAGACTGCAAGCTACCTTCTGTTCCAAAAAAGCTGAACTGCAATGGCATAAAACGTGCAAAGGGTACTCTTTCCTGAACAGGAAGCCCGAATTCCACCCTCTCTATGGCGGGCAAGTCCTTAAGACACAACTCTACTATTTCAGACTTCCCATCAGTTGAAGTCTGAAGTAAAGACTCATCAATGTTTTGTAACGCTTTTAAATATTTGAATGACGAAGGCAAAGTTAGACGGTATCGCGCCTGACGGACATCTATATCATAAGCCGTTTGCGGGATGAAGCCCGGGAACTCTAAAAGGTCATTATTGTACTGTATCGTCCAGTCATAAGAAACGGTGACGGGATAAATCGGCGGCACGTAGGAAAGACTTTGGATGTAGGCATCAACAGCTAAATGCGAGGAAAATTCGCTACGTTCCAGGTCGCTTTTCTTGAACTTACGCAATATGCGTCCTGAAGCATCTGAGGCAGTACCAGAGAACTCCTTGAGCTGATCAGTCTTGCCCAACGAGCACATGAAACCGGCTTCATCTGCGCCTTTTTCTGAGTGAATGGTAATCACTAAGCGTCTATGGCAGACCGCTTGTGTCGGGCCATAACAGACGACGTCGACGTCCATATCATCTATGGTAGCCCGTTGAGCCAGCGTGCTTGAAAGGGGCAGTAAAAGGAGTAAGATTACAAGATTTACTCTCATGACTCTTTTTTGAGGATTAACATTTCGCCTAAATGCTGTACGACATAATCGAAGAAATCTTTGAGTCCGGCATACTCTTCAGGAGAAAAATAAATTTGGTTGAGGGTAAATGTGAACTGTAAATTAAACACGTCATCCTGCATACCAGAAAGGACACGGCACATACCTCCATCATTCTCAAGCCGGACTATAAAATCATTAGGCTTTTCCTCAACGACATATCCTTCAGGCAAAGTCAGACGAACATTGATATTCTCAGTTTGTGCAAAAGGTAGTTCTACTGGCAATTTTCGTTCAGTATCAGTAAACGGGGATTCTTTCACGGGTATAAAAATAAGGGGATTCAGATAGATATGTCCATTCGCAGCATCAACCTGTTTTTTAAAAATAGTCGTTTCTATCACTTTTGGCAAGAAATCATGATGTCCTTCAAGTTGGTAACTAAGTATTTGGACGTCGTTCTCATCTGCAATACTATTTACAAAGGTTACACTATCTTTTGAAGCCTTGAAATCCTCACGGAACGACAAAGCAGAATTTTGGATATGACTGGTGGAAACTTTGCCAGAAATGACGCCGTCGGATGTCACCTGAGCATCAATAATAGTGGTAGTCCGTCCTTTGTTAATACGCTGCAAATTCAGCCACTTTTCCTCTGCGGTTCCTCCTATGCAATACGCCGATTCTACCAACAAGCGAGAAGGCAGAACGTTAAGATATCCATTGACGGCAGAAGGATCTATATACGCCACTTCCTTGTCACCCAGGGGTGCAGCTACTATGAACGTATTGAAGGCCTGCAATGTTGGATGAGTCAAAGGTATACGTCCTGTATCACGCCGTCGCAGTAACACAGGAAAAGCTTCAATGCCTTCGTCTTTCAACATCTGAATGAGCAGGAAATTCATGTCTGCATTATTCCCTATCCCATCCTTCAATGCTTGGTTGGAAGCAAAGAGACTATATTTCCCGTTCCATCTCACACGACTTTGCAGAAGCCGTATCGTAGCAAGGATTTTCTCCTGCGGGTCAGACAGTTGATCGATTCCAGCAGCTGTCATCTCTTCTTTCAAGGGGTTCTTGCGTTTCAGTCGTCCCCCGAAATCTCTTTCCTCCAAAAATGACTTTACCACATCATCCCATGACAATGTGAATATCTTTTCGAAAGAATTGGGAACATGTACTTGACTGAGCTCGGTGGTAACTTTGGTAATATAATCACCAACGCACCAAATAAAACCATCTGAATGAATGGCTGGAAGTCGTTTACCTATAAAGGTATACTCCGTAGCAACACACTGCAAGAGTTGACCATGAATACTGAATTTGTAATCACGATCCCTTCGTTGATTCTCCAAATGCTCCCAACCTGTTTGCTCAACATTAAAACTGAACCATTCAGGTATAGTGAGCTGGTATGAAGTGTAATATGTTGGAATGGTTGTCTGAACATACCATTCATTAATATCATAATAATACTCACTCTGCAACTTATATTCGTACTCTATGACTGTTCCTTCTTTAACTTGCGGTATAGTAAATTTTTTGAGCATGTGGTCATTATCTAACCGCTCATCAAAAACTTGACTATTATTCATCTTTGTCTTCACCACTTCACCGCTTTCCATATTATAGGATATCGCTTTCAGACCAAAGATTTCTTCCTGTAACTTTCCATTCTCGACATGATTAACATAAGGTATAGTTACATTAGCTAAATCTGTTCCCTCTGATTTCAAAATCTTAATACGTTTTTTCACATCATATATAATGACAAATTTGTCATCTACGATGTCGTAATATACGTCTTGCTCATTATAAAGTATTACAGCCTTAGCTTCCAGGTCAAGATCATACGAAGTCATCGTCAGCTCTTCCTGGGTAGGGTTCCCCATTTTAAGGTTAACAGCAGGAACATTGGCTAAGGAAAAAAGGGGGAATAATGCATATATAAGCCCAATCGACATTCGAGAGATGTTCATTGCAAATGTTTTCATTTGATATTTTGTTTTTAGGTATTTAAGTATTATTGATTTGTTATTACGCTGGCAAAATGTAAAATCACAACGCAAAGATAAAAAGGTTTCACAGATGAACCAAATAAATCAATTATGGTTCCATTGAATTTAGAATAAATTAACATGTTTTCGCTGCCACATATATCCATTCAGTCTGTTCCTTTGCGACATGACATGAACTAGGTAAAGTAGGCTATGCTCTTCGAGTGTCTGGTGAGCAGCAATCGTTTGAAACAACACACCTTCCCTGCCATGAAAGCAGAGAAGGTGCGTATAACTTTCTTACGCCCCTAGGGCGAAGTGAGGATAACTGAGTCCGGTGTTTATTCTGCGCGGAAACTGTCGAGCGTAGCTGGATCGAAATTACGGATATAAGCGGCCTTGCCTGCTACATCCTCTTCGGCCATGGCCACATAAACCACGGCGCTCTTCTCGAAGAGCTCAGGTGCCTGGGCTGCATCGCGGATGATGAGCAGCGACATCACTATCTCGCAGGTCATGTCGTAGAGACGGCGAGAGAGGAAGTCGATGGCATCCTGGTTGTCGAGTGCCTTGACGGTGGCGAGGGCTTCCTCGTAAATCTCCACCATTTTATCCACACGCTTCAAGAGCCCCTCTCCCACGGGAGAGGCGGGGGTGAGGCTTTCCACCATCTCTTTGATATTCTGAAGCATCGTGCCGTTGATGATATAACGGATGGCGGCTACGACCTGAAGCTGAGTTGTTCCCTCGTAGATGGAGAAGATACGGGCATCGCGGTAAAGGCGCTGGCACTTGTACTCCATGATGAAACCGCTGCCGCCATGAATCGAGATGGCGTCGTAGGCGTTCTGGTTGGCATACTCGGAGTTCATACCCTTGGCCAACGGCGTGAAGGCATCAGCCAGGCGTTGAT
The DNA here is from genome assembly GCA_016286165.1 of Bacteroidaceae bacterium. Lineage (GTDB taxonomy): Bacteria > Bacteroidota > Bacteroidia > Bacteroidales > Bacteroidaceae > Physcousia. The sequence goes on from JAEESE010000022.1 coordinate 7,986, forward strand.
ATTTCTTCAGTTCCTGCTTCTCTTCGGGAGTGAGAGCACGGTCACGAGCGATGTCCTCAAGGCACTTATAGATGTCCACGTAAGCAGCAGTCTGATAGAGCAGCGAACGACCGGCATCGAGCTTGGCCTTCATGCGGCTGAGCATATCGAAGACTGCGGGGAAGTTGATAATCTTATCACCAAACTGCTGACGCTCACGAGCGTAGGCAAGGCCTTCGTTGTAAGCTTCTTGCGAGAGGCCGACACTTTGAGCAGCGATGCCGAGACGAGCGCCGTTCATGAGCGCCATGACGTACTTGATCAGGCCGAGACGTGTGCTGCCGCAGAGTTCAGCCTTGGCATTCTTGTAGGTCAGCTCACAGGTGGGTGAACCATGGATGCCGAGTTTGTGCTCGATGTGACGAACGTTGACACCGCCGTTGCGCTTGTCGTAGATGAACATCGACAGGCCGCGGCCGTCCTTCGTGCCTTCCTCGGAGCGGGCAAGGACAAGGTGGATGTCAGAGTCGCCATTGGTGATGAAGCGCTTCACACCATTCAGGCGCCAGCAGTTCTCTTTCTCATCGAAGGTGGCCTTCAGCATCACGCGCTGCAAGTCGGAACCTGCATCGGGCTCAGTCAGGTCCATGGACATGCCTTCTCCGGCGCAGATACGGGGGATATACTTCTGACGCTGTTCCTCGGAGCCGAACTCATAGAGGGTGTCGATGCAACTCTGCAGGCTCCAGATGTTCTGGAAACCAGCGTCTGAAGCAGAGATGACCTCGCTCAGCATAGAGAACACGATGTTCGGTAGGTTCAAGCCGCCGTAGCGACGAGGCATGCTTACGCCCCACAGACCAGCCTTACGGGTGGCGTCGAGGTTCTCGAAGGTCTTCGAGGCATAAATCATGCGACCGTTTTCGAGGTGCGGTCCTTCGAGGTCCACGCTCTCGGAGTTGGGAGCGATGATGTTGGCTGCCACGTCGCCCGTGATGTCGAGAATCGCCTTGTAGTTCTCGATGGCATCGCCCAAATCTACGGGAGCATAATCGTATTCTTTCGCGTCAGCGAATCCCTTTTCTTTTAGCTCGACGATACGAGCCATCAGGGGATGATTGAGGTGAAACGCGATTTCAGGATGATCAGTATAGTAGTTTGCCATAATTTTATGGCCTCACCCCGGCCCTCTCCCGTGGGAGAGGGAGAATGGGGGGAGGACTTTATTTCATTGTTAATATTATCTCGTTAATTTCCTGCATTACAGTTTGAATATCATGGAGAACTGCCTCGTTGGTGAATCTGACCACGGTAAACCCAAGATGCTGTAAATCCTCGGTGCGAACACCATCATTATATTGCTGCTCGGGAGCCGCATGATAGCCACCATCGATTTCTATCACCAACTGTTTCTTCAGGCAAATGAAATCTGCGATATAGTCTCCGATGGGGTGTTGGCGCCGGAAATGGAAGCCTTTCATCGTTCGGAGGTGTTCCCACATCACTCTTTCGGCCAGCGTCATTTCCCTGCGGTTCTTTTTGGCGAAATCCTTCAAAAGGGAATATCTGTCTAAGTGTGACGTCTTTATACCGTAGCCCATTATGCTGAAGACAACCGTTCTCCCTCTCCCCTCTCCCACGGGAGAGGGGTCGGGGGTGAGGCCTATTTACTATTCTGCTTATAGTACCTTATCAGCTTGGGAACAACTTCCTCCACTGTGCCGACAATCACGTAATCGGCAATGCGGTTAATAGGAGCATCGGGGTCGCTGTTGACGCTGATGATGATGCCCGAGTCCTGCATGCCGGCGATGTGCTGAATCTGTCCGCTGATACCGCAGGCGATATAGACCTTCGGATGTACGGTAACACCCGTTTGACCAATCTGACGGTCGTGGTCGCAGAAGCCTGCATCCACGGCAGCACGTGAGCCGCCTACCTCGCCATGAAGTACCTTAGCCAGCTCAAAGAGCATATCGAAGCCCTCTTTGGAGCCCATGCCATAGCCGCCGGCCACGACGATGGGAGCACCCTTGAGGTTGTGCTTGGCAGCCTCCACATGGTGGTCGAGCACCTTAACGACGAAAGCCTCGGGTGAGACGTACTTCGACACTTCGGGATAGACCACTTCCTTGCGGCACTCGCCTTCATAGACAGTTTTCTGCATCACACCACTGCGAACAGTAGCCATCTGGGGACGATGCTCAGGATTGACGATAGTAGCCACGATGTTACCACCGAAAGCAGGACGGATCTGATAGAGAAGGTCCTTGTAGACCTTATTATTCTTCTTGTCCTCATACTCTCCAATCTCCAGCTCCGTGCAATCGGCGGTGAGGCCGCTGGTGAGCGATGAGGAAACACGTGGACCGAGGTCGCGACCGATAACCGTAGCGCCCATGAGGCAGATCTGCGGCTGCTCCTCCTTGAAGAGGTTCACGAGGATATCGGTGTGAGGAGCTGAGGTGTAGGGGAACAGCTCGGGAGCGTCGAAGACGAAGAGCTTATCAACGCCATAAGGCAGGATCTGCTCCTCGACCTTACCCTTGATACCTGTACCGGCGACGACAGCGTGCAGTTCAACCTTCAGTTCATTGGCGAGCTTGCGACCCTTGGTCAGCAACTCCTGAGATACTTCCTGTACCTGTGTACCTTCTATCTCAACATAAACAAATACATTATTCATATCTCTTAACCAATAATCTTTTCTTCCAACAATTCTTTGATCATTCCCTCAACATCAGCATCAGAAGCCGTCAAAGTCTTCGACTCCTTAGCCTGGAACACGATGTTCTTGATGGCCTTCACCTTAGTAGGTGAGCCTGCAAGACCGCACTGGGCAGGGTCGCCGTCCACGTCAGCGACGCTCCACTGGTTCAGCGTGAGGTAGGGACGCTCCTCATAGAGGCTGTCGTAGGCAGTGCCTTCAGCGGGACGCTCTAATGGACAGGTGGCGCGCTTGTACTTCATCACCAGCTTGGCATTCTGGGGACGGCAGGGAGCGGCGCTTCCGTTCACGGTGATAACGACGGGCAGGGGAGCCTCAACGGTCTCCACACCACCGTCGATGACGCGCTTAATGGTAGCCTTGCCATCCTTCACCGAAAGTACTTCTTCGGCGTAGGTTACCTGGTTCAAACCCAGCTTCTGAGCCACCTGAGGACCCACCTGGGCAGTGTCTCCGTCGATAGCCTGACGGCCGCCGATGACAATGTCAACGTCGCCAATCTTCTTGATGGCTGTGGCCAAGGCATAAGAGGTTGCAAGGGTATCGGCGCCAGCAAAGAGGCGGTCGGTGAGCAACCAACCTGTGTCAGCGCCGCGGTATAAACCTTGACGGATAATCTCGCCGGCACGTGGAGGACCCATCGTGAGGACGCCCACTGTGGAGCCGGGGTTCTGTTCCTTCAGACGCAGTGCCTGTTCGAGGGCGTTGAGGTCTTCGGGATTAAAAATTGCGGGCAACGCAGAGCGATTGACAGTGCCTTCGGCGGTCATCGCATCTTTGCCCACATTACGGGTGTCTGGCACTTGTTTGGCCAGCACAACGATTTTCAAAGCCATATCTGATTCGTTTAACGTTTATGCTTTTAAATGCTTTTAATGTTATGCGGGCGCAAAGGTATGCATTTTCATGCGAATAACCAAAAAAGTATGCCAAAGTTTTGGTCGCTTTTGGATTTTCGAGTATTTTTGTATGCATAAACAGCAAGTGAGTTTTTTCAAGACAATAGGTCACATTAATTAATTATGAAGCATAAAAGCTAAAAGAATACAGGTAATGAATCAGGTTACAAAAGAACGTTTCAAGCTATTTGCCTCCATTTTATTCTTCCTTTTAACTGGCATCTACTGCGTTACGGCGGATCATAGCAGCCAGCACTATTCCAATGGCGTTATACATTTTGCAGGCTGGGCGGCCATCATCTCAGCCGTGTTGGGAATCTTCGCATTGTTTCGCCAGATAACAGGTGCTGGCCCACTTGTCAAAAACAAAGGAAAACTTGCCTCACCAAACTTTGAGCGCAATGGTGGCAAAGCTATGATTCGTGTCCGCGGCATCAGCGAAGAAGAGCTGAAACGAACAATCACCTCTTTCATAAAACTTTACAGCGACAGCGCCAACCCTCCTTCGCATCCATTGATTCAACCAGCAGCAGATGGCTTTGTCATCAAGTTTCAAACTATCAATGGCATATCCGACACCGATTATGAGATGTTTTGCTACTGGGTAAACTACATTACTTGGAACAGCGAAGGCCAGAAGCTTGACGTCGTAGGATGGTACCAAATGGGCGATGTTCAACCCCAAGAAACGAATCAAATCATAGGTCAACGCACACTGTGTTTCTTCATACCCGAGGACGAAACCGCTGCCGACAACGTGTACATCACGACTCCTGAAGGCAAGTGCTACTGCCAAACATTTGACATATTCTCACACCTCAGCCCTATAAACCCTTCACCAAGGGCATTTGAACCCATGCCCATGGTTTGACAAGTAAAACATTTTTCAGAATAAGCCTGAGGCTATCTCAAAAACAAGGCCGACCTTATCACCTGATTAGGTCGGCCTGATTTGCTTATTAAGCCTTTCTATTTTCCCTTTTTGGCCAACCTTATTTCATTGTTAGGCAGGCCTTATTATCAGGGAAGAACAGGCGAATAAAGCCTGAGGGCAAAGAAAACACGGCTTTTCTTTTGTTTTTCAGCAAGAAAAGCCTACCTTTGCAGCTGAATTAACAATATCAAGCTTTCATTAAACGACTATGAAACAAGCGTTAACGACATCAATATTAGCCTTCATGGCTTTTATGGGCTGTTATGCCCAGCAGAACGATTTTCGTCCTATGGACGATGTCAACAAAGTGGTAGACTTGACTTTGGACTCGCTGGAGAAGGTGAAAACCGCCCGCCCGGTAGCAGGTAGCAGCCGTGTGGACAACCACCCCGTGCTCTTTCTCGTAGGCAACTCCACCATGCGCACAGGCACCAAGGGCAACGGCGACAACGGCCAATGGGGCTGGGGCTTTTATGAGCACAAATACTTCGATGCCAACAAGATCACCGTGGAGAACCAAGCCTTGGGCGGAACCAGTTCTCGAACATTCTACAACCAGCTGTGGCCCGATGTCAAGAAAGGCATTAAAGCAGGCGACTACGTGATTATCGAACTGGGACACAATGACAACGGTCCCTTCGACAGCGGTCGTTGCAGGGCCACAATCCGAGGCATATCAGCCACCGACTCATTAGTGGTAACTTTGAAAGACGGTCCGAACAAAGGTAAAACCGAGACTGTATGGAGCTACGGTGAATACATGCGCAAGTTCGTGAGGGAGACAAGAGCGCTGGGAGCACATCCTATCTTGATGAGTCTTACTCCGAGAAAGAGGCAGGCAAACCCAGGGGGAGCCTGGGAGCCCGTCCGCGTAAACGAGAATTTCGGCCTATGGGCCAAGCAGATAGCCGAGGAGATGAACGTGCCGTTTGTTGACTTGAACGAGATATCGGCCAGCAAGTACGAGAAGATGAGCTCGTGGAAACTGAACTACCATTTCTATTTAGACAACATTCACACCTCGAAATTCGGCGCCGAACTGAATGCCAGAAGCGCTGCCGAGGGCATCATGGCTTGCAATCACCCTGAGCTGGCACCGCTGAAAGCCATGATGAACAACCTCGCACTGCCCACCACAGGCGTGCTTCGAGAGAAAGGCAAGCCCGTGGTATTCATAACAGGCGACTCCACAGTGAAGAATGCCGACAGGGATTCCACCGGCATGTGGGGCTGGGGTTCACAGGCTTGGCGCATCTTCGACGAGAACAAAATAACATTCATCAACTGTGCACAGGCCGGCCGCAGCTGCCGTACATTCATCCGTGAAGGACGATGGGAGAAGGTTTACAACGACCTTCAAGCCGGCGACTTCGTGCTAATTCAATTCGGTCACAACGACATCGGCGAACTACACCGAGGCAAGCACCGCGGCGAGATTCCCGGCGTGGCCGACACGAGCTGCGTCAGCCGCGTGGTCTTGCAGAATGAAGCCTACAACGAGGTTGTATATTCGTTCGGTTGGTATCTGAAAAAGATGATTGATGACTGCCGTGAAAAAGGCGCTACACCGATACTGGTAAGCCTCACACCTCGTAACGAATGGCCTGGAGGAAAGATAGAACGGCGCAACGACAGCTATGGTAAATGGTATCGCGAGGTAGCTGCAGAAACCGGGTGTGAGTTCGTGGACTTACACAACATCACAGCCGATGCCCTCGATGGTATAGGACGCGAGGCCGCAAAACGTTATTACATGGGCGATCACACCCACACCTCACTCGCCGGAGCTCGGTTGAATGCCATAGGCATTGCCATAGGCCTGACGCGCAACAACAGTCCTTTGGCTAAATACCTCCAGTAGTTCGTGCAGATATGACCTGACGTGAGTGCCGACACGTGCATATATATCGCTTGTTCGGTCGCGACCGAACAACCAATTAGGCCTGTTAGTTTCCGCTATAGCCCTTAATGTATCGGCCTGAACCCATAGCTCTTTTGGCTGTTTAGACCAAGAATATTTGCCTACGCACACAATAAAGCGGCCCTTTCACGCGTTTATATAATTGTTTCACGTGCACCCATACGCACAAAACTGCATCTAAAAGACATCTTAACACCGACATCACAATGATAGAATACATACGTGGCCAGATAGCCGAGCTCTCCCCCACCCTCGCCGTATTGGACGCTAATGGCGTCGGCTATGGTCTGAGCATCAGCCTCAACACCTACACAGCTATTCAGGGCCTGCACGGCGACGTGAAGCTCTACGTCTACGAGAGCATTCGCGAGGATGCCTACCAACTTTGGGGCTTTGCCACGAAAGTGGAACGCGAACTGTTCCTGTTGCTCACCAGCGTGAGCGGGGTGGGAGGCCAGAGCGCCCGCGTTATCCTCAGCTCCATGACGCCTGCCGAACTATGCGATGCCATAAGTCGCAGTGATGAGCGCCTGTTAAAATCGGCCAAAGGCGTGGGCGGCAAGACCGCCCAGCGCATCATCGTGGAACTTAAAGATAAGATTGTAAGCCTCGGCATCGACGCTGCAGCCGGCTCGCCATCGTCACAACCGCTGTCGGCTGCCAACAAGGAAGTTCAGGACGAAGCCGTTCAGGCGCTGGTGATGCTCGGTTTCTCGCCCGCACCATCGCAGAAAGCTGTTGTCGGCATCCTGCGCGCTGAGCCCGACGCGAGCGTAGAAAGAGTTATCAAGCTGGCACTGAAGATGTTATAAAAAAGAGAAGAAGTACACTTTTGGAGCGGCAAAAGCAATCAAGCCCACTTGAATTGCCGAGTCGCGACAAAAGTCAACAGAGCGAAAAGTGAAACATAAGGAATCATTATATAAGATGTGTCTGCATAGGTTCTTTAGCCTACGCAGCATCTTATTGTTTTTCTTTTTCCTTTTTTCCCATTTCGCTAATGCTCAAGTAGACAGCCTTCGCACAACTCCTCAGAAGACCATTCCTGAGACTGTGGAAGACCTTGATTCCACAGCTGTCAGTCTGCGCCGCCCCGACAACCTGAAGCAGGTGGAGGAGATGGACTCGCTGACCGGCTACTATCGTATCGGCACAAAGTTGGGAACAGGCGGTTACCTGAACACGCCTATCCTGATGTCGCCCGAGGAATACCAGCAGTGGAGCCTCAGACGCTCCATGCAAAGCTACTACCGCCAACAGGGACAGAAGGAGTTCGAGACCGAGGGCAAGAACAAGTTCGACTTCACAGACATCAACTTTGACCTGGGACCTGCCGAGAAGATTTTCGGTCCAGGCGGCGTGAGTATCAAGACACAAGGCTCGGCAGAGATGAAAATGGGTGCCAACCTTAAGAAGGTAAACAACCCATCGCTGGCAGCTAACCGCCGCAAGACCTTTGGCTTCGACTTCGACGAGAAGATAAACCTGTCGGTGACCGGTAAGGTGGGCGACAAGGTAAATATGAACATCAACTACAACACGGAGGCCACAATGGATGTTGATGCTCAGCAAATGAAGTTGAAATACGACGGCAAGGAGGATGAGATAGTGAAGTTGGTGGAGGCCGGCAACGTGTCGATGCCCTCCAATTCAACGTTGATACATGGCATCTCGAGCCTCTTCGGTCTGCGCACCGACCTTCAGTTCGGCAAGTTGAAGTTGCAGACCGTAGTCAGCCAAAAGAAGTCCGCCTCGAAGAGCGTCAGTTCAAAAGGCGGTACTCAAACGACTAATTTCGAGATTTCGGCCGACGACTACGAGGAGAACCGCCACTTCTGGCTCTCGCATTTCTTCCGCGACAACTACGACCGATGGATGAAGACCTTGCCGACAATAGCAAGCGGCATTACCCTAAAACGCGTAGAACTGTGGGTAACAAACAAGACATCCTCGACACAGAACAACCGCAACGTCATTGCCTTCGTGGACTTAGGCGAGGCGCAACACATATGGAATACAGCGTGGAGCGGAACTGCACAGAGCCAACCCCACAACCGCGCCAACGACTTGTACCAAACCATTGTCACGAAACACCCCGACGCCCGCGACATTAGCAAGGTAATGAACGACCTTGATGCCATACCAGGTTTCAAAGGAGGTGCCGATTACGATAAGTTGCAGAGTGCACGTCTGCTCTCTTCGAGCGAATACACGGTGAACAACGCTCTCGGCTACGTGTCGCTCAACTTCCAGCTAGAGCCTGATGAAGTGCTGGCGGCAGCCTTCGAGTACACCTACAACGGACAGACATACCAAGTGGGTGAATTTGCCAGCGACCTCACAGACAACACCCAGTGCCTATATCTGAAAGCTATCAAGAGCACCACCAGTTCACCACGTATGGGCAACTGGCCGCTGATGATGAGGAACATATATTATCTCGAAGCCTCGACGGTGCAGCGTGATAAGTTCCGCCTCGACATTAAATTCCAGAACGATACCGCAGGCGTATACCAAACATACCTGCCCGAAGCTAACCTTAAGAACACACCGCTCTTACGAGCTCTCAACCTCGACCGTTTGGACAACAACAACCGCGCCAACGCCGACGGACAGTTTGACTACGTCGAGGGCTACACCATCTCCAAAGGCCGCATCATCTTCCCAGTAGCAGAACCTTTCGGCGACCATCTGCGTAAATGGATCGGCAACGATGCCATGGCCGACAAATACTGCTTTGATGCCCTCTACGACAGCACGAAAACAATAGCCAAGCAGATGGCCGAGCGGAACAAATTCATGCTTACCGGACGCTATAAAGGTACTAACGGTGCACAGATAGACCTCGGCGCCATGAATATCGCGCCAGGAAGTGTACACGTCACAGCCGGTGGCCAGGAACTGCAGGAAAACGTCGACTACCGCGTCGACTACTCATCGGGTCTGGTTACAATATTGAATCAAAGCATCATTGAGTCGGGCACGAAGGTCAACGCAAGCGTTGAGTCCAACGAAACATATGGCATGCAACGCAAGACCATGCTGGGCGTGAACTGGGACTATCAGTTCTCGAAAAACCTTGTAGTGGGAGGTACCTTCCAATTCCTCAACGAGCAACCACTTACAACCAAGGTGAACATGGGCGAAGAACCCTTGAAGAACACCCTATGGGGCGTGCACATGGACTGGAAGAAAGAGGCTCAATGGCTCACCACTGCCCTCAACGCCATACCTTTGCTCCATTTCTCGGTGCCTTCGCAGATAGCCTTCAGCGCTGACTTCGCCCAACTCATTGCCGGACAAAACCGCAAGGTGCAGGGTGGTGCATCCTACATGGACGACTTCGAGAACACCAAGAACCGCATGAGTATTACATCGCCAACGATGTGGATGATGTCCTCTGTGCCCACGGCATTCGAAGGTTCCAAACTCACCAATGATGTGCGAAGCGGTTATCAGCGCGCTTTGCTTTCGTGGTACTATATCGATCCCATCTTCACTCGACGGAGTTCATCGTTGACACCGTCCCACATCAAGAGCGACCTCAACCAACTCTCCGACAGTTATGTTCGTGAAGTATACGAGCGCGAGCTTTATCCCAACAAGCAACTCAACTCGTACAGCGAAGCAGCATCGCTGAACGTTCTCAACCTGGCCTACTACCCCACCGAGCGTGGAGCTTATAACCTCAACCCGAATCTCGACAGCCGCGGTCGTCTCACCAACCCGAAGGAGAACTGGGGTGGCATGATGCGCAAAACCGACAACCCAGACTTCGAAGCCCAGAACATCGAGTATATCGAGTTCTGGATGCTCGATCCATTCCTTTATACCGGCGACGATAAGAGCTACGGCGGCGAGCTGTACATCGATCTCGGCGAAGTATCTGAGGATATCCTCAAGGACGGAAAGAAATTCTACGAGAGCGGTTTGCCCATCGACGATGACCAGCGCTACTACGAGAATTCGCTTTGGGGACGAGTACCCGTTGGCACCAGCGTCACCTACGCTTTCAACAACGAGAGCGGAGCCCGCACCCGTCAGGACGTAGGTCTCAATGGTATCAATTCTGATCAAGAGAAAACATTCGGTATTTACAAAGACTACCTCACCGCAATTCAAGGCAAGGTATCGCCCGAAGTGTTCGACAGCATCTTCGCAGACCCTGCCGGTGACGATTATCACTACTATCGTGGCACTGATTTCGACCGCGATAAAGTAGGCATTTTGGAGCGATATAAGCGCATTAACATGCCCGAAGGCAACTCGCCCGACACGCAGAATTCGCCCGAGAGCTACGAGACAGCCTACAAGACAACTCCGGATGTCGAAGACCTTAACTCTGACTTCACGCTCAACGAATACGAGAAATTCTTCCAGTACCATATCTCTATCCATCCCGAGGACACCGTTGTGGGGCGCAACTTCATAGCCGACATACGCCGCATAACCGCCAAACTGCGCAACGGAGAGAAGCGCGAGGAACGATGGTTCCAATTCCGCGTGCCCCTTGAGGAGTATGAATATGCCCATGGAGGCATAACAGATTTCACCAGTATCCGTTTCGTTCGAATGTTCCTTACGGGCTTCGAGAAACCTATTATACTTCGTTTTGCCACACTCGACCTCGTGCAGGCCGACTGGCGCCAGTATGAGCAAAGCCTTTACGCCGGTCAGGCTCCATCAGTAACCGGCACCATGGAAGTCAGTGCAGTGAATATTGAGGAAAACAACGAGAAGCAGCCCGTCAACTACGTGCTTCCTCCTGGCATATCACCCGTGACTGACCCAGCACAAACCCAGCTTGTGGAGCAGAATGAGCAAGCCTTGTCACTCATTGCCAAGAACCTGTCGCCCGGCGATGCCCGCGCTGTGTTCAAGAACTGCAGATACGATATGCGACAGTACAAGCACCTGCAGATGTTTGTGCACGCCAATGCACTCGCCAACGACGTTACAGATTTGCAAGACGGCGAGACATCGGTGTTCCTACGCATTGGCTCGGACTACAAATCAAACTTCTACGAGTACGAAGTACCCTTACAGCTGACACCCGAGCGCCGATACGACCGCTACAATCCCAACGACTGCCGTGCCGTATGGCCTGCGGAAAACATGATTGACATCGACCTTTCAAAGTTCACCGCAGTAAAGAAGAACCGAAACCACGAAAAGAGTCTTGGCAACGCAAGCTACAACAGAGAATTCAGCCAATTCGACGACGATCGTCCCAACAACCGCATCACAGTGATGGGTAACCCCACTTTGGGCGAGATAAAGACCATAATGATAGGCGTCCGCAACAATGGACGAACAGTGAAGAGCGTAGAGGTGTGGGCCAACGAACTACGCCTGCAGGAATTCTCTAACGAAGGCGGCTGGGCTGCTCAGGCTGCGCTGAACATACAACTCTCCGACCTTGGTAGCGTAAACGTTCAGGGACACTATGAGAAAGCAGGCTTCGGCGGCATAGAACAAAGCGTGTCCGAGCGTTCCAACGACAACACCTTAGACTACACCATCACCACGCAGATGGACCTTGGCAAGCTGCTGCCTCCTAAGGCGAAGGTCAACTTCCCCATGTACTACAGCTACTCCAAGGAAACGGTGAGCCCGAAGTACAACCCTCTCGACAATGATATGTTGCTCAGCGATGCTCTTGATGCAACAACCACCAAGCACGAGAAAGACAGTATCACAAACCTTACTACACAGACCCAGATCAGCAAGAGTCTGTCGTTCACAGGCGTGAAAGTGAATGTGCAGAGCCGTAAGCATCCAATGCCTTATGACCCCGCCAACTTCACATTTAATTATAGTCATACCCACACATACAATGCCGGTGAGACCACGGTCTACGAGCACGAGCGTACTTGGCGCGGAGGAATGAACTATAGTTGGACGCCCAATTGGAAGACATGGGAGCCGTTTAAGAATCTGAAGTCCAAGTCGAAATGGCTTGACTTGATTAAGGCTCAGAACCTCAACTTCGCACCTCAAAGCCTGACGTTCAACACCGATATTGTACGAAACTACTCTGAGATACAGGAGCGTGATATGGACAACCTCGATTCGCCAAACTCCATACCAGTTCGCTGGACGCCCTCGTTCCTTTGGAATCGTGAGTTCAACCTGCGATGGGATTTGACTAAAGCCCTTCATTTCACCTTCCAGAGCGGCACTCACGCCGAGATTGAAGAGCCTTACACGCCTGTTAACAAAGACCTCTACTTCGACAGCTTTGCGGCATGGAAAGACAGCGTCATGCATAGCATTCGCGGCTTCGGTACGCCATTGGATTATGCCCAGTCGGCACAATTGTCATATAAGTTGCCTTTAGAAAAGATTCCTGCAACCGACTGGATTGGGGTTGACGGAACATACCAAAGCAACTATTCGTGGAAGCGCGGTGCAGAGCTCGATGACGGCAGCACGCTTGGCAACACTGTGAACACCCAGCGTTCAATCAATATTAATGGTAGGTTGAACATGGAAACGCTGTACAACCATTCCAAGTTCCTCCAGGACGCCAACAAGCGTTTCTCGACGTCAACCATCAAGAGCGAAGGACGCAAGAAAGATCAAGCCAAGCAAAAAGAAAAAGACGCCAAGAAGAAAGAAGAGGCTGAAGCTGCCAAGAAACTCGCCGACGCACAGAAGAAGGCCGCTGCCGGCGACAGCACAGCGCTGAAAGCACTTAACGACCCATCGCAAGCCAAGATACAAGGCAACCAGAAGGGCGTGACTCAACAGAAGAAGCAGGTAAAAGGTTTCGCCGGCGAAGTGGTGTTGCCAGACTCTGCTGTAGAGCTCAAGCACAATCAGAAGAGCAAGCGCATCATGGTTACTGCCAAGGACGAGAAGGGCAAGGCCTACAATATTAAATACTCTATTGTTGACGAAAACACAATACGAATCAAGCCTCCGAAGGAGTTGGTCAAGGCCGCCAAGCAGGCGCAGAAGAAAGCCGAGCGTGAAGCTCGCGAACTGGCTAAAGCAGCTCGCAAGAATGCGAAGACCGACAGTCTTGACATAGCTGCTGCCGACAGCCTCGGCATTGAAGCAGAGAGCACTGACACACCGTCAGACAGTATAGCACAAAAAGGGAAGGTTCCCAAACCTAAGAAGCAATCTAAGGCCGACAACAAGGAGGCAAAAGTTCCTAAACTCGAACAGGTAGCTCAAGAAGGCGAGAGCAGCGACACTACTAATGCCCTCGCACCTTTGAACCTTCGTGTAAACGTAGTTGCCAAGCCCAACCTCGAGGACCAGAAATGGTATCAGTGGACACAGGCCGGTGCACGCTTCCTCATGATGCTTCGCAATGCCAGCATCAGCTATCGCAACACCTATGCTTTGGTGCTGCCAGGCTTTATGCCTAATATAGGCGATATGCTTGGACAAAGTCGCCACGGCGCTGCCTTGGCACCAGGTGCCGGTTTCGCTTTCGGTTTCATCGGCGACGGCTACATCGACCATGCTCAAGAGGAAGGTTGGCTACTCAACAGCGACAGCGTGGCTACGCCTGCTGCCTCGAACTCCATGGAGGACTTACAGATCAAGGCCTCACTCGAGCCTTTGCCCGACCTGAAGATAGACCTGAACGCCAGTCGCACCGTGAACGGTTCTAAGAACATACAATATATGTATGTTGGAAGTCCCACTACGCTAACCGGTTCGTTCAACATGACCACCATCAGCATACGTACCGCCTTCCAAAGCCGTGGCAATGCTTCTAACGGCTACGACAGCAAAGCCTTCCGCCGTTTCCAGGAATATCTCGGCATTATGCAAGGTCGCGTTGAAGGCCGTTACATAGGCACACAATATCCCGAAGCAACGGGTATGAGCGGCAACTTCAACCCAGAGAACGGCACCGTAGACCTCTATAGTGGAGATGTGATGATTCCAGCCTTCCTCGCTGCATACACCGGCAAACGTGCCGCTGCTACGCCTATTGACATATTCCCCTCCGTAGCCCGTATGCTACCTAACTGGACCCTTACATACAAAGGACTCAGCAACCTGCCTTGGGTTCGCGACCATCTGAAGAGCGTGACCCTGACGCACGGCTACAAGAGTATATATGCCGTAGGGTCTTACAACAGCTATTCTTCTTGGATAGAATATATGGGTGGACAGGACATGGGATATGTCATGAACACCACTACAGGTCTCTACACACCTTCATCGATGTACGACATCTCCACCGTGAGCATCAATGAATCCTTCTTACCTCTTATCGGTCTTAACGTTACACTGCAAAACAATATGACGTTGAAGGCTGAATATCGCAAGACACGTGTGCTGACGCTTTCAATGACCTCTGCACAAATCAACGAGGCCAGTTCCGAGGACCTCGTGTTCGGTTGGGGATACAAGATCGACGACTTCAAGATAGCCCACTGGTTCAATGGCAAGAGCAGCAGCCAGAAAGCCGCAGCGAAGAACAAGAGCAAGGCAAAGGGAGACACCGATGAAAAGGAAGATGCCAAGACCTATAACAACCAGCGCAACACAAGCTCCAACAGCCGTCGCAGCACATTTGCCCATGCGCTGAATCTGCGCTTCGACTTCTCGCTACGCTCGCAGGATGCCATCACTCGCAACATTCAGACCTCACTCTCCGAGGCCACCAGCGGCAACCGTGCCGTCAAGACCAGTTTCATTGCCGACTATGCTATGAGCCGCTACGTAACCTTCTCGCTCTACTACAACCGTCAGCGCAACCAACCTCTGCTCTCTTCGTCGGCCTATCCGACCATCACCCAGGATTTCGGAGTCAATCTTAAGTTAACCCTCACTCGATAAGTTTGAACCATACAATTCAAGGCGGACGCGTTGTTGCCCGCCTTATTTTATATCAAAAAAAGTTATTTGCTGAAAAATAATATCGCCAAGCGTGTGTTTTATCACAAATAATCATTACCTTTGCACCGCCTTTCGTGAGAAAGCGAACTTCCTTTCGGGAGAAAGCATCATTTTTGAGCTATACATTAAATACAATAAAGAAAGATAAGCATTTCACTTCATACCGATTATTCATCACTTTGCTATGGAACTAAACGCACTCACGGCTGTCTCGCCTATTGACGGTCGCTACCGTTCAAAAACACAATCCCTTGACCAATATTTCTCTGAATACGCGCTCATACGCTATCGAGTTCGCGTTGAGATAGAGTATTTCATTGCTCTTTGTCAGTTGCCTTTACCACAATTGGCAGACTTTCCACACGACATGTTCCCCAAGCTCCGCGCCATCTACGAGCAGTTCTCGCAGAGCGATGCCGCACGCGTCAAGGAGATAGAGAGCGTGACCAACCACGATGTCAAGGCAGTGGAGTATTTCATCAAGGAGAAACTCTCCGACTTCAACCTCAAAGCTTCTACCCTCAACTTCGTGCACTTTGGTCTCACCTCACAGGACATCAACAACACAAGCGTGCCGCTTAGCATCAAGGAGGCACTGGACGAGGTTGTGATACCACTGCTGAAAGAACTTATCCAGGTACTCACCACCATGGCTGATGAGTGGAAGGATATTCCCATGCTGGCCAAGACACACGGTCAACCTGCATCACCAACGCGTTTAGGCAAGGAACTCAAAGTGTTTGAATATCGTCTTTCACGTCAGTTGGAGCTTTTGCTCGCCTGCCCTATTACAGCTAAGTTTGGCGGCGCCACAGGAAACTTCAACGCTCATCATGTTGCTTACCCCGATATAGACTGGCGTGCTTTCGGAAATCAATTCGTAGGCAGCAGCCTCGGTTTGGAACGCGAGCAGTGGACAACACAGATCTCCAACTACGACTGCCTTGCCGCTCTCTTCGACGCTCTGCGCCGCATAGCTACCGTAATCATCGACCTCGACCGCGACGTGTGGCAATATATCTCGATGGGCTATTTCCGTCAGCGCGTCAAGGCAGGTGAGGTAGGCAGCAGTGCCATGCCTCACAAGGTCAACCCTATCGATTTCGAAAACTCAGAAGGCAACCTCGGTGTGGCCAACGCATTGCTATGCCATCTGGCCGAGAAACTCCCCGTGAGCCGTCTGCAACGCGACCTCACCGACAGCACCGTGCTGCGCAATGTAGGTGTTCCCTTGGGCCACATCTCCATCGCCATCCAAAGCACTTTAAAGGGACTCGGCAAGCTGTTGCTCAACGAAGCAGCACTCAACGCCGACCTTGAGCAGAACTGGGCAGTAGTGGCCGAGGCCATTCAGACTATTCTGCGTCGCGAAGGCTACCCCAATCCATATGAGGCGCTCAAAGCACTCACACGTACAGGTGCAGCCATAAGCCACGACACTATTTCAAACTTTATAGAAACTCTTGACGTCAGCGAGGCTGTGAAAGCCGAGTTACGTCAAATAACACCAAACAATTATACAGGTATTTAATTACGACAATGGAAAACAACGACGAGAAATGGCGCGAGAATTTCGCGCAGAATGACAATCAGGAAGAGAACAAAAGCTATGGAAGTCAGGGACGCACTCCGCGCCCACGCATTCAACGCCCCGTGTACGGCAGCAATGCCGACGGAGAGCGTCGCACATTCCAACCGCGCAACAACTACAACCGCGAAGGCGGCTACCAGCCACGCTCAAATCGCGAGGGAGGTTACCAGCAGCGCGAAGGCGGCTATCAGCCACGTTTCAACCGTGAAGGCGGCTACCAGCAACGCGAAGGTGGCTATCAGCCACGTTTCAATCGTGAAGGTGGCTACCAGCAACGTGAAGGCGGCTATCAGCCACGTTTCAATCGTGAAGGTGGCTACCAACAGCGCGAAGGCGGCTACCAGCCCCGCAACAACTTCCGCCGCGAAGGTGGTTACCAGCAGCGTGAAGGCGGCTATCAGCCACGTTTCAACCGCGAAGGCGGCTATGGTCAGCAGCGCGGTGGCTATCAGCAGCGCGGAGGCTATGGTCAGCAACGTGGAGGCTACGGCCAACAGCGCGGAGGCTACCAGCAGCGCCGTCCCCGCACGGCGGGCTATGATCCCAATGCAAAGTACAGCTTTAAGAAACGTATCGAATATTCTGAGGCTCACATCGACCCCGAAGCACCCATCCGTCTGAACAAGTTCCTTGCTAATGCAGGCGTATGTTCACGCCGTGAAGCCGACACTTTCATCGAGGCTGGTGTAGTAAGCGTCAATGGCGTAGTGGTTACCGAACTCGGCACAAAGGTTAAGCGCACCGACGAGGTTAAGTTCCACGATCAGCCCGTGAAGATTGAGAAGAAAGTTTATGTTCTGCTCAACAAGCCCAAGGACTACGTCACCACAAGCGATGATCCCCAGAACCGCAAGACCGTCATGGACCTTGTCAAGGGAGCCTGCGACGAGCGTATCTACCCCGTAGGCCGTCTCGACCGCAACACTACAGGCGTGCTTCTGCTAACCAATGATGGCGAACTTGCCAGCAAGCTCACACACCCACAGTTCCTGAAGAAGAAGATATACCACGTAACCACTGACAAAGCCGTTACGGCAGCCGATCTGCGTCAGATAGCCGAAGGTATTCAACTTGACGACGGCGAAATCCACGCAGATGCAGTGGAATATGCTCATGCTACCGACAAGAAGCAGGTTGGCATCGAGATTCACAGTGGTCGCAACCGTATAGTTCGCCGCATCTTCGAGCACCTCGGCTACAAAGTTACCAAGCTCGACCGCGTCCTCTTCGCAGGTCTTACCAAGAAGAACGTGAAGCGCGGCGACTGGCGCTACCTCACAGAGCAGGAAGTGAATATGCTGCGCATGGGAGCTTTTGAATAAAACAACCAGGAGTCTAGAGAATCTAGATTATCTAGAACATCTAGTAAAAATCTAATTATATGAAACGAACAAAGATAATTGACCTCCTTGCAAGCCAGCC
The DNA here is from genome assembly GCA_016286165.1 of Bacteroidaceae bacterium. Taxonomy (GTDB): domain Bacteria; phylum Bacteroidota; class Bacteroidia; order Bacteroidales; family Bacteroidaceae; genus Physcousia. The sequence continues at coordinate 26,331 of JAEESE010000022.1, forward strand.
CGGACAGGAGGTCTGTGCCAAAGGTTGGGTACGAACACACCGTGGCTCAAAGAGCGTTCATTTTATTGCCCTGAACGACGGTTCCACCATCAAGAACATACAGGTGGTGGCCGATGCAGAAAAATTTGACGAGGAGACGTTCAAGCTCATCACCACTGGCTCCTGCCTCAGTGTAGAGGGTTTGTTGGTTGAGAGTGTTGGCAGCGGTCAGGCAGTAGAGATACAGGCCACAAAGATAGAGGTACTCGGCACTTGCGATGCCGACTATCCCATGCAGAAGAAAGGCCAGAGCTTCGAGTTCATGCGCCAGCACGCCCACATGCGTCTTCGCACCAACACCTTCGGAGCCGTCATGCGCATTCGCCATAACATGGCGATGGCCATCCACACTTATTTCCACGAGCACGGCTTCTTCTATTTCCACACACCCCTGATTACAGCAAGCGACTGCGAAGGCGCTGGCAACATGTTCCAGGTGACGACCAAAAACCTCTACGACCTTAAGAAGGACGAGGACGGCAAGATTATCTACGACGATGATTTCTTCGGCGAGCAGACCAGCCTCACCGTAAGCGGACAGCTCGAAGGTGAACTCGGCGCTACGGCTTTGGGACAGATCTACACCTTTGGACCTACGTTCCGTGCCGAGAATAGCAACACGCCCCGTCACCTTGCCGAATTCTGGATGATAGAGCCGGAAGTAGCATTCTTGGATCAGGAAGAACTGATGGACCTTGAAGAGGACTTCATCAAATACTGTGTACGTTGGGCTCTTGACAACTGCAAGGACGACCTCGAGTTCCTCAACAAGATGATCGACAAGACGCTGATCGAGCGTCTTGAAGGTGTGCTCCGCGAGGATTTTGTTCGCCTTCCATACACCAAGGGCATCGAGATCCTTCAAGAGGCCATTAAGAATGGTAAGAAATTCGAGTTCCCCTGCAATTGGGGCGACGATTTGGCCAGTGAGCACGAGCGCTATCTCGTGGAAGAGCATTTCAAGAAGCCTGTCATCATGACCGACTACCCGACCGATATCAAGGCCTTCTACATGAAGCAGAACACCCCGCAAGGCGAGGGCTCCATTGGCTACCACGGTTCTGTGGCTCCCGGCCAGACTATGCAGGGCACCGACGTTCTCTTCCCCGCTATCGGCGAAATCATCGGTGGTTCAGTCCGCGAAGAGAGCTACGACAAGCTGATTGCCGAGATCAACCGCCGCGGTATGGACACCACGTCGCTATGGTGGTATCTTGACACACGTCGCTGGGGCTCATGCCCGCATGCCGGCTTCGGTCTTGGTTTTGAGCGCCTCATCCTGTTCGTCACAGGTATGCAAAACATCCGCGACGTCATCCCGTTCCCCCGCACTCCCAAGAATGCAGCGTTCTAACTACGTCAAGCATACAGAAAAAGGCTCCACAACAATCGTGGAGCCTTTTTGTTTTTCTTCTTATTTATCAGTTCTCGCCTGCTGCATCAATGTCAAGCTTTCGGACATAAAACTTGGCTTTGGCACATAGTTCATCAAAATGCTGACGCATATCAAACAACAAACGCTGCTGAGCATAGTAGGCTTCGTTGGTTTGACCGTTTAGTCGCGGCTTCATCATCTCAAAAGCCTTCTGCTCGGCATGGAGGCGTTTCTCGTAGCGTGCTATGCTGTCACGCGTCTCCATGAGTTCTACGCTGTCCAGGGTCAGGATAGCAGCACGACGGACCTCGAGAGCCGTGGGGTGTTGCTGACGCAGGCTCATGATAGTGTCTCGGGCTGCGGCATATTGTTTCTGACTCATTAGCACACGTGCCTCATCAAGTTGCATAGCAGCCACAATGTCTGCTGCCTCCTCTGCAGACTTGCACGAAGTCATCGCCAGCGGTAGCAATACAGCAAAAGCCGATATTATGTAATGATTGCATCTCATTCGGGCACAAAAGTACAAGAATAATTAAAAAATCAGATGCTCCGACCGCTTAAGTCAACCTTTTTTATTACTTTTGCCGCGTTTTTAACAAGGCTTAATAGAATATGCGTCATCTTGACCGCGCGCAACTCACAAAACTCCTATCCGCCGACGTTTTTCACATCATAGGTAATGTAGCAGATGAACTCGGCTTGGAAACATATGTCGTAGGCGGCTATGTCCGAGACCTCTTCCTTGAACGTCCGTCCAAGGACATCGACGTCGTTTGCGTAGGCAGCGGCATTGAGTTGGCTAAGGCTGTGGCAAAATGCATTGGACGCAAAGCACACCTCAGCGTCTTTCGTAATTTCGGAACTGCACAGGTGAAGGTAAATCCTTCAACAAAAAACGACGACATCATCGAGATCGAATTTGTCGGTGCAAGACGCGAAAGCTACAGCCATGATTCACGCAAGCCCATTGTTGAGGACGGCACTCTTGAGGACGACCAGCAGCGCCGCGACTTCACCATCAACGCGCTGGCTGTATGCCTCAACAGAGAACGCTACGGTGAACTCGTCGACCCGTTCGATGGTGTTTGGGATCTCGAGGACCGCATTATTGCCACGCCCCTTGACCCTGATATCACTTTTTCCGACGACCCGTTGCGCATGATGCGAGCCATACGCTTTGCCACTCAACTTAATTTCGAGATAGAGCCCGAGACTTTCGAAGCCTTGCACCGCAACCGTGAACGCATCAACATAATCTCGGCCGAGCGTATTGCAGATGAACTGCAAAAGATCATGGCATCCGACGCGCCGGCAAGAGGTTGGGAGCTTCTTTTCCAATGCGGGCTCCTCGACATCATTTTGCCAGAGCTGTCAGCTCTTCAAGGTGTAGAGACACGTGGCGGGCGTGCCCACAAGGACAATTTTTGGCACACGCTGGAGGTGTTAGGCAACGTGGTAAAACAAACACGCACTCCACTTCACGTCAAGGACGAAGACTCCAGCCTTAAAGCACAGCCACTGCTGGCAGAAGTCGATAGCCAGCAAGGCAATCCGTCATCCCTCTCTGATGAAGAACGATGCCATGGCCTTTGGCTACGATGGGCTGCCCTGTTCCACGACATAGGCAAGCCACGTTCCAAGCGATGGGACCCCGTGCAAGGCTGGACATTCCACAACCACAACTACATCGGCGAGAAGATGATCGCGCCTATCTTCCGGCGTCTGAAACTGCCATTGGACGAGCGAATGAAATATGTAGAGAAGCTCGTTTCGCTGCACATGCGCCCAATAGCCATCGCCGACGACGAGGTCACCGATTCCGCTGTACGCCGGCTTCTGTTTGAGGCAGGCGATGATATCGACGATCTCATGCTGCTGTGCGAAGCTGATATCACGTCGAAGAACGAACAGCGCAAACAGCGGTTCCTCGACAATTTCCAACTTGTCCGCCAAAAACTTGTCGACCTCGAGGAACGTGACCGCATACGCAACTTCCAGCCACCTGTCACCGGCGATGAGATTATGGCACGCTATGGACTGGCTCCATCACGGCCTGTAGGTGTGCTTAAAGAAGCCGTCAAAGACGCCATCCTCGACGGTCTCATTCCCAACGAACATGATGCAGCTCTCGCCTTCGTGGACAAGCGAGCTGCCGAAATGGGGCTGAAGATAAACTAGGGAGCTCAAGTCTCGCATGTTTTGGGAGTTAAAGGAGTTAAAGAAGTTAAAGACGTCACCTTTGCTGCTAGAGGCATACTAATAGCAGAACATTTGTCTTTCGCTCGGCCGAAGGACGCTTCTTCGAGCGAAGTGACTCTGAAGAACTTCCAGGCAAGCAAAGCTTGCGAAAGATAAACCAGGGAATTAAGAATCAGCTTTCTTCTACCAATGCAAGGCGCGATCAACGTGTTCGCGCCCTTTGGCTCTTGTGTATACAATAGGTGACCACACCCCAGATGCGGGCCTCCTGTTCCTTGTCCAGACGTATACGCTCATATGCACTATTGTGGGGCACAAGCCACACCATGCCCTGATCCTGCTCCGACAGGTCGAGTTCCTTGACAGTGAAGCCTTCGTCCTCACCACCCACAAAAGCTACAACGAAGTCGCCATGCTGCGGCTCAAGTGCACGGTCCACAATAAGGAGATCACCGGGCATAATGCCTGCTTCCACCATGGAATCGCCCTTGACACGTGCATAGAAAGTGGCCTCACGATGGCGTATCAGTTCCCGGTTGAGGTCTATGGGTTCTTCTTCGTAATCCGTTGCGGGCGATGGGAAGCCGGCACGGATGCCCTCTGTATAGAATGGCAACTCTACTGACGGGCCCACTTCAACGGTAAAGAATTCTACTTCGTTTGGCATAGACATTGTTAATATTTCGGGCACAAAGATAACGATTAATTGTTATTTAATAATTGAAAAATGAAAGTTTTTGCTCATTATTGTCAAAAGACTATATGTTAAGCAAAAAAACTTCCCACTCTTCACCTTTAACTCTCAACAATTATTACCTTTGCAATGAAATAAAATCGCCCATAAGAGAATGCTTTACGCCTTGGCCGACTGCGACAACTGTTTTGTTTCGTGTGAACGTGTGTTCAACCCTTCGCTCGAAGGGAAAGCCGTGGTCGTTCTTTCCAACAACGACGGGTGCGTCGTGGCACGTTCCCAAGAGGCAAAAGCACTTGGCATACCCGAGGGACTACCATTCTACCAAATGGCAGAGCGTTTCCCAGGCAAGGAGATACATGCATTAAGCAGCAACTACACTCTCTACGGGGATATGTCTGCCCGGGTGATGAGCCTCTTACGCGCGAGCGCGCCTGACATATTTGTATATAGTATTGACGAAGCGTTTATGATGCTGGGCGATTCTAAATACATAGCTTTCGACGCCAAGGCATGGGGAGAGGAACTGGCTGCCAAGGTGCGGCGCTGGACAGGGATGCCGGTGAGTTTAGGCATCGCCCCCACCAAGACGCTGGCCAAGGTGGCGAGTAAGTTTGCCAAGCGCTATCCCGGCTACCACAAATGCTGCGTTATCGACACCGACGACAAACGGCTCAAGGCTCTTGCATTGTTTCCCGTGGCCGATGTTTGGGGCATAGGACGGCGCACAGCTGCACGACTCGAGGCGGCAGGCATACACACAGCATTGGACTTCACTCGTCTGGATGCCGAGAGCGTAAGGCGTGCCCTCACCATAACAGGCCTACGCACTTGGCAGGAGCTGCACGGACAGGACTGCATAGCCCTCGAACACCTACCACGCAAGCAGACCATCTGCACCAGTCGCAGCTTTCCCAAAATGCTTACTACGAAAGCGGAGCTGACAGTACCCATATCGTCATTCGCCGCCTGCTGTGCTCACAAACTGAGGCAACAGCACAGCATGGCCCAATACGTCACGGTGTTCATTTCAACGAATCCTTTCCGCGAAGATCTCGGGCAGCAGAGCCTCACTCATACCATAGCACTGCCTGCTCCCGCATCATCAGACCCTGAAATAGCTGCGGCAGCACTCAAGGGCCTCGACGCCTGTTTCCGTTCGGGCTTTCAGTGGAAGAGAGCAGGAGTGATTGTGAGCGGCACGGTGCCCGAAGATGAACTGCAGACCAGTTTCCTCGATATCTCGCCCGAACAAAAGATGAAGTTCACGAAGATGTCAGCCTTGTCGGATAAAATCAATCAGCGACATGGCGACGAAAGCCTGATGATAGCCAGCGCGTTACGCCCCAAAGACCCGGAAACGGGCAAGGGCACCACCTTCCGCAACAGCATACTGCACACTCGTCGGTCGCCGTTCTACACAACCGACATTCGGGATATCATTGAGGTGATGTAGGAAATAATCCTCAGTTCCTCATCTCCTGGAACGTAAGCTCGTAGAAACAGGGATAAACGCCGGACTGCGCATTGGCCTGTCCCTGTGAATGAGGAACGATCATACGCACTTTGGCAATCTTGTCATCTGCCTGAATCTGGCGACCTATGCAAACATAAGTGAAAGGCACGAGCCAGCCTTGCGGTACTGCCGTGGAATTGTAGATACGATAGAATGCCCCACCGCCGTTCTCGATATTGAACGAAGCAGTAAAGGTTCCGTATGAGTTGGTGATATCAATGATATCCGGCGTAGTGGAATAATATAGCACATCGGAACGTGACTGCAGCGAGTCCGACATGATATTATACTCAATGTAACGCGTAATGACACGCTTCGACTGGCCATGAGCCAGCTTCTCGCCTGCACCCTTACGCACTATCTGCATATAGATACCCGTACCCGAGAAGAGCACATACTCATTCTTCGAGACATCCGTCATGCTGTCCTGGCGATGAAACTGTTCCTCAGTGATGACGTTGATATGACCTACATGCACTATGGTATCGCCATCGTTGGCGCAGATAGCCACATCGCGACTGAGGAAAGCGTTGATAGCCTTGCGTTCCTTCTCCTTTTGGTCGGCATAAGTCTCGCTCTTGCTGCATGAAGAAATCACAGCGCAAAGCACCATGAACAAAGAGAAATGAAGAATGAAAAATCTCTTACACATATTTGTCTGTTTCAATGATCATTAAACCTCTATTAGTTTTTCGGGCGCAAAGGTAATAAAAGATTAGAGATTAGAGGGTAACGATTAAAGTTTTTTTTATTTTTTTGTCCTTTTCGCTTGCTGTTTCGCAAAAAAGCAGTACCTTTGCAAGCCGATTATTATCAGAGTTACCCCTAAGGTGCTCTAAATCTGCGTGTTAATAGCTTTTCTCATTGGCCTGGGAGAGCGGTTAGTGAATCGCAGAGTTGCAAAAGCGCGCCGGTGAAAGCCCCGGCATCGAGACACATTAAATTAATTAAGTAGTAACAAACAGAAGTACAAAACAGAAAAATGGACACTTTAAGTTACAAGACCATTTCTGCCAACAAGGCCACTGTAAAGAAGGAATGGGTAGTGGTAGATGCCACTGACCAGATCCTCGGCCGTATGGCTTCGAAGGTGGCTAAGTTGCTGCGTGGCAAGTACAAGCCATCATTTACGCCTCATGTTGACTGTGGCGACAATGTCATCATCATCAATGCCAACAAGATTCAGCTCACAGGTAAGAAAATGACCGACCGCGTCTACCTCCGCTACAGCATGTATCCCGGTGGACAGAAGGCCAGCACACCTGCTGACATCATCGCTAAGCCCAACGGTTACGAGCGACTCGTTCGCCGTGTGGTAAAAGGCATGCTCCCCAAAAACAAACTGGCAGCCAAGGTGCTCAGCAACCTCTACATCTACGAGGGTCCCGAGCACAAGCACGAGGCACAAAGCCCCAAAGCCATCGATATTAACCTCTATAAGTAAACAGAAATGGCAGTAATTAACGCATTAGGACGCCGCAAGAGCGCCGTTGCCCGTGTTTATGTGACAGAGGGCACTGGAAAGATTACCATCAACAAGAAGGATCTTACGGAGTACTTCCCCAACCCCATCCTTCAGTTCGTCGTCAAGCAGCCCCTTGCACTGCTCGACGTTACAGAGAAATACGACGTCAAAGTAAACATCTTCGGTGGCGGTTACACCGGTCAGAGCCAGGCTCTTCGCCTCGCTATCGCCCGTGCACTCGTCAAGATTAATGCCGAGGACAAGAAGGCCCTCCGCGCCAATGGCTTCATGACACGCGATCCCCGTGAGGTTGAGCGTAAAAAGCCCGGTCAGCCCAAGGCTCGTCGTCGCTTCCAGTTCAGCAAACGTTAATCGGCATCAACAGCTTTGCTGGGCTGCATAGATTGCGTTTAGTATCTAAATCGAGCGGACACTTACTTTAAACTTTAAACATTAAACTAAGTTTACCGCGCGATTGGTTAACAATTAACCCAAAAGAAAGTAAACACTTTATTAAAAAAACAATTATGTCAAGAACTAATTTCGACCAACTGCTTGAGGCAGGTTGCCACTTCGGTCACCTCAAGCGCAAGTGGAACCCCGCCATGGCTCCATACATCTTCATGGAGAAGAATGGCATTCATATCATCGACCTCCACAAGACCGTGGTAAAGATCGACGAGGCTGCTGAGGCTCTTAAGAACATCGCCAAGAGCGGCCGCAAGATTCTCTTTGTTGCTACTAAGAAACAGGCCAAGCCCGTCATTGCCGAGAAGGCAACATCCATCAACATGCCCTACGTCATCGAGCGCTGGCCCGGTGGCATGCTCACCAACTTCGCCACCATCCGCAAGGCTGTGAAGAAGATGGCAAGCATCGACAAGCTCTTTGCCGACGGCACTTTCTCAAACCTCAGCAAGCGCGAAGCTCTGCAGGTTAGCCGTCAGCGTGCTAAGCTCGAGAAGAACCTCGGTTCCGTAGCCGACCTCACCCGTCTGCCCGCTGCCGTGTTCGTCGTCGACGTGCTCAAGGAGCAGATTGCCGTTCGCGAAGCTAACCGCCTCGGCATCCCCGTCTTCGGTATCGTAGACACCAATTCCGACCCCACCAACGTGGACTTCGTAATCCCCGCCAACGATGACGCCAACAAGAGCGTTGAGGTTATCCTCGAAGCTTGCGTAGCTGCCATCAACGAGGGTCTCGAAGAGCGTAAGGCTGAGCGCGTCGACGCTGAAGCTGCTGCCGAGAAGCAGGAGAAAGGCGGTCGCCAGAGCGCTCGCGTTGAGGAAGAGGACGACGCTGAAGCTGAAGAAGCAGCTGAAGCTCCCGTTGAGGAGTAAACTGATTCGAGTCAGAGTGAAAAGTGAAAGAGTGAAAAGTGAAAAATAATAATCACTTTACATTCTTCACTTTCTTCACAAAATCCTACTGCTCGAACATGTAAAATTTATTTTTCACTTTTCATTCTATCATTTTTCATTCCAAGAACATGGCTGTATCAATCAAAGATATCCAGAAGCTGCGCGAAATGACCGGCGCAGGTCTGGCAGACTGCAAGAAGGCTCTCGAAGAGAGCGAAGGCAACATCGACGCTGCTATTGAGATCATCCGCAAGAAGGGTCAGGCCGTTGCTGCTAAGCGTAGCGACCGTGAGGCTTCCGAGGGTTGCGTAGTAGTGAAGGCCGACGGCAACTTCGCCGCCATCATCGCCCTCAAGTGCGAAACCGACTTCGTGGCCAACAACGCCGACTTCGTAAAGCTCACTCAGGAAATCCTCGACGCTGCCGTTGCAGCTCGCTGCAAGACTCTCGACGAGGTGAAGGCTCTGCCCATGGGCGAAGGCACCATTCAGGACGCCGTCGTCGCTCGCAGCGGTATCACCGGCGAGAAGATGGAACTCGATGGCTACAGCGTCATCGAAGGCGAGTGCATCGCCACCTACGACCACCAGAACAAGCACACCCTCTGCACCATGGTTGCCCTCAACAAGTGCGTTGAGGATGCTATGGCCGGTAAGAACGTTGCCATGCAGATTGCCAGCGCTAACCCCGTGGCCGTTGACCAGAGCGCAGTGCCTCAGGCCACTATCGACAGCGAGCTCCGCGTAGCCGTCGAGAAGACCAAGGAAGAGCAGATTGCCAAGGCTGTAGAAGCTGCCATCCGCAAGGCTGGTGTCAACCCCGCACACGTCGACAGCGATGACCACATCGAGAGCAACATGGCTAAGGGTTGGATTACCCCCGAGCAGGCCGCTATGGTCCGTGAGCTCAAGGTAAAGGTTGCCGAAGAGAAGGCTGCCAACCTCCCCGAGCAGATGATTCAGAACATCGCTCAGGGCCGCCTGAAGAAGTTCTTCAAGGAGAGCTGCCTCCTCGAGCAGGAGTACATCTGGGACAAGAACATGACCGTTGCCCAGTACCTCCACAGCGTCGACAAGGAGCTCACCGTGACCGCCTTCAAGCGCTTCACCCTCCGCGCCGAGTAATTAGTCAAGTCGGATTCTCAATCCCGAGACATCGAAATCCCGACTGAAACTATTAAATAATGAGTCCGCCAACTGACATCCTCAGTTGGCGGACTCTTTTATTAGCCGTATCTGCCTTCACTCACCTCACCAGCACCTCTTTCCCATCGATGATATAAAGGCCTTTTCTTAACTGGGGACCGGAGGCTGACCATTGGCCGCTGGCTACCAGTCTTCCGTTGAGGTCGTAAGCCGAATGTTCGGTATTCGATGCTGAAGGTTCCAGGGCTTCGATGCCGACTGCGGTATTGAGTTCCTGTTCTGTTTTCTTCAGGTCAGATGTGAAGCCTACATAACTGACCACGGAACGGCCTTGGGCATTGGTCGATGTCATGCCGAACACAGTCTCGCCCGTGAGTTCGTAGCCTCTGTTCTCATCAATGCTCCATGATATCATGATACGCCCGTCCTTCAGGGTTCTGACGTCAACCGGGTTGACGATATTCACCCATGTGCCGTTGATAAACCACAGCTGTGAATCGTTCTTGGTTTTCGACACCTCTGTGGCAACAGCCACGAGGTATTTCATGCCCGGCTCCATGTATTTCTTCTCTTGATAGCGCAAGGCTATGTTCTGTGCACCTTTCTTGGTGATGGTGATAGTGTTGTTTCTTGTGTTGCAACTGATGTCCGACGCACCGAGACGGTCGGATACTCGGTTGCGATACCAGTCGTTGGCCTTCCAGGTGTAGAGATTCTTGGGAATTGTCGTCTCAACATTCATGCTCGTCTGGTGCTCGTTGCCAAGCCCGTCGGTATATGTCACGCTGACGACAGCCTGACCTTGTTTCTGCCCGGCATAGATGATACCGTCGCGCACCTCTGCCACCTCCTTGTCGCTGCTCTCACATTGGGCATCAAGAGTGACGAACTGCGAAGTGCCGTCGGCCAGTTTGGCTTTCACAGCAAACGTGCGGCTCTGCCCCAGGAACAGGCTGACATTGGCCGGAGTGGTCTGAATGCTCTGCACGGCTGCCACGTCGCCCGTCACCGGATGTTCGTTGTCTATCTGCACCTTAACCTCTGCCCCTGTGTAAGCGATGTCTTTGCTGAAACGCTCCGACTGCTGAATGCCCACTCCTACATGTTTGTCGGCATCGACAAGCACTATGCGGAAAGTGCGGTTCTTCAGCATTCCTTCGAACTCGCCCTGCCGCTGTCCTATGGTCAGTGTGTGGCTCTTATCGTCCCACCGGAACGGGATTTCCGAGAACTGGCCTTTCTCGTAATTATAGTTGTCGCGCTCGTCCTCGTAGAGTGTAAACTCTCCGTCGGCACCCGGATATATTCTAACCTCGAGGTTATCCCAATTGCTCTGCTCGCTATATTGCACCTTAGGTCCCCAAGGGATGATGGCGCCCTGACGCGCATAAAGCGGCATCACAGCCAGAGCGACCTCGCGCTTCACCGTCTGTCCGCCTTCGTACTGCTGTCCGGTCCAGACGTCTGTCCAGCCGTCGCCCTTAGGCAGGTATATGCTACGCTGAGTGGCTTGCGCCTTCGTCACTGGTGCCACCAGCAGGTCTTGCCCAAACATAAACTGGTCCTTCAGCTCATGTGTGCGTGTGTCTGCAGGATAAGCAATGCCCATGGCACGCATAAACGAATACCCTTCGTTGTACACACGTCTGTCTGTGCTGTAGATATATGGTAGCAGGGCATAACGCAGGTTGATGTATCGATTGATCACATCGTAGTAGCTCTCCCCTTCCTGGCCATACTGATATATGGCACGGTCGGTGCCCGAACCATGGCTACGCATGATGGTACAGAATGTCCCGAACTGAATCCATCGGCAATACAGTTCATTATATGTATCCTGCCCTGGTCCGTGGTAGCTGCCGTTGAAGAAACCGCCTATGTCGCTGTTCCAACTGGGAATGCCGCAGGCCGAGTAGTTCAGGGCTGCCGGTATCTGATTGGCAAGCGTCTCCCACGAAGCGGTGATATCGCCGCTCCATGTGCCTGCTCCATAGCGTTGCATGCCTATGAAACCCGAGCGTGTCATTATCATCACACGCTTGGCCTCCGTCAGCTCGGCCTTCTGGGCCCGATGTCCGTCGTACACTCCACTGGCATGCATCAGCGGGAACACATTACGCATAGAGCGCCAGGTATGGGAGGCCTCGAGCGAGTGCGGGTTCAGGGTGGCATTATCTTCATCGTCCTTGTTCAGCACTATGAAGTCGTTGGTCCTCTCCCAATCCTCGCCGCCTTGATAGTGGTCGGGTTCCGACGAGTCCACCCAGTAGGCATCCACGCCTTTGCTCACCAATCCTTCCCAGAGGCATTTCCAGTAGTAGTCGCGCGCCGACTGCTGGTAGGGACTGTAGATAGCCACTCCTGAGTTTGGCGGGTAAGTGGTGGTCATTATCTCGTTGCCCATCTTCATCAACTGGTTGCTGGCCTTGAAGTGTGCATATTGCTTTGTGTCGGGGCCGAAGTTAGCCCAGAATGAGATGAGCAGATGGCCGCCACCGTTGTGAATGCCGTTTATCATCTTCGGATAGTCGGTCTTGAACGTACTGTTGAGGAACTCCATCGCGTTCCACTGGTTGTTGCCGCCCCAGTATTGCCAGTCCTGCACCACACAGTCGATGGGCACTTTCAGCGAGCGGTACTTCTGCAGCACACCCAGCGTTTCCGTAGCACTCTGATAGCGTTCCTTGCTCTGGAAATAGCCGAAGGTCCACAGCGGCACCATCGTAGCCTGCCCCGACAGCTGACGCAGGAGGCGCTGCACATCGTCGCCACGAGCCTCATCGCCTACCAGCACATAGTAGTCCACCGCATGAGCGGCTTCCGTCTTGAAGGTGGCCCCGTTCGAAGAGTTGTCGCTGAAGTCGCAAGGACCGTACAAGTCCCAGTACAAGCCGTATCCACGCGTGGAGTGGAAGAACGGTATCCACACCGACATATTGTTCTGCACCATGTGGTTGTAGCTCTTGTTGCGGTGGTTCAAGGCACCGTCCTGCACCTGCCCGAAGCCATAGATAGCCTCACCGTTAGACAGGCGGAACGACTGCGACACCGTATAAGGGTCTATGGTGTGGGATGTGCGTTTGGTAAACACCGCCTTTGCCCGCTCCTTGATGAGCAATGTGCCGTCGGCACGGAAGAAGCTCAACAGGCCTGTCTGCCTGTTGCACGTCACCATCACTTCGCTTGTCAGCAACGTGTCAACATTATTACCGCTCATGCTCTTTGGATTCACCTTCTGTGGAGTCATCGTCACCACCACCTTCGGGTCGCACTTTCCCAGCTCGTCGGTTTGCTGATACTTCGTAACTCGAACTATTTCAGGCGAATAGAACGACACTTCCGTCACGACACCGCCCACGGTTATCGTGTAATCCTGCGCATACGCCCCTGTCATCAGAGAGGCAGCGATTGCAACCAAAACAGTTTTTTTCATATCTTTTGATTTAAGTTTATCTTAGTTTCGCATGCTCTGCTTGCATGTTTGGGGGGAAGTTCTTCAGACTCGCTTCGCTCGAAGAAGCGTCCTTCGGCCGAGCGAAAGGAGTTCTTGAAGGGTCAAGCGTCGCAAGCGCCGAGCGAAGGAAGTTATCACTCGCTTGGCTCGCTGAGAAGTTAAAGACGATACCATCAAGACGAGTTCTATCCTCGAGTTTCCTTATTCTTTTACCATCATCTTATATGTCTCAGGCCATTGATAATAGGTGGTGCGGTCTATCTTACGCACTTCGTCGGCGCCGCCATACCAGCCGTTGCCGCCATTGGCTCCGTCGAACCACACCTCGAATATCTCGCCATAGTTCGTCAGCAGTTCTCGCAACTGGTTGCGGAAATAGGTGACATATTCCTCTCGGCCATATTCGGGATGATTCCTGTCCCACGGCGAGAGGTAAACGGCAAACTCCAGGCCCTCCTCGCGACAGGCATCTGCCAGTTCACGCACTACGTCGCCTTTGCCGCCCTTCCATGGTGAGTTCTTTACGGAGTACTCCGTGTAGGCACTCGGCCACATACAGAAACCGCAATGGTGCTTGGCGGTGAAGATGATGCCGCGCATGCCGGCTTGCTTGCATACACGGGCCCACTGGCGGCAGTCAAGGTCTGAAGGATTGAACAGCTTCGGATCCTCATTACCATATCCCCATTCCTGGTCGGTATAGGTATTGAGCGAGTAGTGTATGAACGCATACATCTCCATATCCTGCCACCGCAACTGATTCTCATTGGGGACAGGTCCACAAGGAACTGGCTCCGTCATTGACTTGGACTTCTGCTGGCCGTTAGCCACTCCAAGCAACAATAAACAAGCTATAAATGCCGATAATATTCTTTTCATTGCTAACCAGTTGAATTAATATTAAGGAAGATTTCACCTGATTGCCATTTCTGACGCTGCAAAGATACAAAAATGCGCAAGAGTTGAGCAAGAAAATGAAGAAAAAAAGTAGGAAACCATATACAATTAAAACCATTCAGGTATCCAGCGGCCTTTAGAGGATTGCCCTTGGGCCATCCGTGCCCGATGAGGGGAGCCGTAACTCCTACGGCGACGGAGGGGCAAAGGGCAAAAGCATTCAATAACTACCCACTACCCACTCTAAACTCCCCACTAACTATTAACTATTAACTCTTAACTATTAACTATTAACTAACCCGTTAAGGTTAAGGTCAAGGTCAAGGTTTTAACTCTTAACTATTAACTCTTCGCTCGGCGCTTGCGACGCTTCTTCGAGCCTCAAGGCGAGTCTGAAGAACTATTAACTAACCCGTCAAGGTCAAGGTCAAGGTCAACGCCTTTTAGTACGCAAATCTTAACAAATCGTCAAAATAATTTGGTCATTTGGGCATTAGTTTCTATTTTTGTCGCAGAAATATACAAAAATAGTAACGAAAATCACAATAAACTTACCGATATGAAGCCTATAAGTCGCTTCATAACTATGCAAGCAACGGAACAAAACATTTAAAATCATACGCACTATGAAACAGATACTGTTCATGAAGAGATTATTAATCTTCGTATGCGCCCTTCTCCCTATGATAGGGGTTAGCCAATTGAAAGCGCAGTCCATATCAAGCGGCAAAACGTTCAGGCTCAAAAATCAGCGAGCCGGCTACTTATACAAGTCAGGCGACAATATAGCCGGTACGTCGAGCGCAAGTCAGGCTTCAGTATTTACGTTAGTCACGAATAGCACCCTCAACGGCGGCATATACTATCTCTACGATGTCACCAACAATGCCTTCGTGCACCACACGGGAGATAATCCCAATAATCCTGGATCTTATGGTAATTACGCCTCAGAGAGTGAGCCAGAGACGCACATGCTTGTGAGTGCCGCCTTTTGGTTAGAATCCACAGACAACTCTACTTACCCTTATAAGATTCGTGGCAACATGGGCAACTACCTCAATGTAGATAGTCAACCAGGCTATGCATGCTTCAACACTTGGTCTTCAACCGACGCGGGTAATAGTTTTGCTATTGAATACCTGGACAATATATCCTCTGAATCAGAAACCTATCAACGAGCATTGAAGCTGCTGGACAACTACTTCTCCTATGCAGAGCTCAGCAGCGACAACACTAAACTTACCTTCTACTACGATAATCAACGGGCCAGCCGCGAAGGCACAACTTATAGCCTCAACACAGGCAATAATGACCCTGGATGGTATAACTATCGCGAGAGCATAACAAGTGTGGAGTTCTCTGATTTGACGACGTTTAAGACTTATTTCAAGCCTACGAGCACATACCGTTGGTTCAATGGCATGACCAACCTTACGGATATTCATAGCTTGTATAACTTGAACACGAGTGAGGTGACAAATATGAGAGGCATGTTCTACGGCTGTTCTAAACTGACAAGCCTCGACTTTAGCGGATTTAACACGGAAAAGGTGACTGACATGGCATTTATGTTTCAGCACTGTCCCTCACTCACAAGCCTCAATGTCTCGAGTTTCAATACTGCCAGCGTCACGGATATGACTGCTATGTTTGATGGTTGTTCCTCGTTGACATCGCTCGACGTTTCGGGCTTCAACACGGCAAATGTCACAAACATGACTCAGATGTTCTACAACTGTTCTAAGCTGACGACCCTCGATGTCTCTGGGTTCAACACGGCTAAAGTCGGCAATTTTTCTATGATGTTCTATAATTGCCAGAAGCTGACCTCTCTGGATGTATCGGGGTTCAATACAGCGAAAGCAACGACCATGAGTTCTATGTTCTCTGGCTGCTCATCCTTGACGAGTCTCGACGTGTCCGACTTCAATACCGAGAAAGTGACTGCAATGAACTATATGTTTAATAACTGTAGTAAACTTACCTCCCTTGACGTCTCTGGATTCAACACTGCAAATGTGACGAATATGAGCTATATGTTCTATTATTGCAGTAAAGTTCCCAACCTTGACGTCTCTGGCTTCAACACCGCAAAGGTAACAGATATAAGCTATATGTTCCGTGGTTGCAATCTGCTTAAAGAACTTAACGTCTCGAGCTTCAACACGGCATTGGTAACTAAGATGGACTACATGTTCGCTAATTGCGGATCCTTGACCACCATATACGCCAGTGATACGTGGACTACAAATGCCGTTACATCGTCAAGCTCTATGTTCTCAGGGAGCACCAAAATCGTAGGCGGTGCTGGCACCACATATAATTCAAATGCCACCAATGCCAATTACGCCCACATCGACGGCGGCACTGCCAATCCCGGCTACCTGACATCCGACAAAATCTCCTTCGCCGACGCCAACGTCAAGGCCATCTGCGTCGCCAACTGGGACACCAATGGCGACGGCGAGCTGAGCTTAGCTGAGGCTGCGGCAGTGACCTCGGATCAGATGGGAACTACGTTCTCTGAAAACAAAAACATCACATCCTTTAATGAACTAAGGTTCTTCACTGGATTGGATCGTCTGAGAATGGATGCTTTCTATAATTGTACTGCACTCCAGAGCATCACACTGCCCGAAAGCCTGACAAGCATCGGTATTGATTGCTTCTGGGATTGCTCATCTCTTAAGGCTCTCCATATACCAAAGAGCGTCACTTCCATTGGCAACTACATCACGGCGGGATGCGCGGCCCTTGAGACGATTACCGTAGATCCCGAAAACACAGTGTTGGCTTCGCCCAACAACTGCAACGCCATCATTAAGGAGGGCACTCTGCTGGTAGCCGGCTGTAAGAACACCGTTATCCCCGACGGCATCACAACTATCGGCGTGGCAAGTATGAACGGGTTCTCCCTCACAAACATAGTGATACCTGCTTCCGTCACAGAAATCCAAATGAATGGCTTCGGTAAAAACGGAACCCTTCAGACAGTGACGATGCTGGCCACCGAGCCTCCTCTGCTGCAGCGCGGTGCATTCGGCCCCACCGCTACTCTGCAGGAGAACTGCATACTCATCGTGCCCGACGACAGCCGCGAGGCATACCTAACAGCAGAGGCTGGTAGTCAGGCCTTCACCTACGCCGAGACCTTCAAGGAGATACGCACCGCCA
Organism: Bacteroidaceae bacterium; assembly: GCA_016286165.1. Lineage (GTDB taxonomy): Bacteria > Bacteroidota > Bacteroidia > Bacteroidales > Bacteroidaceae > Physcousia. The sequence goes on from JAEESE010000022.1 coordinate 43,653, forward strand.
GTTTCTCCAACCACGTGCATATTAATAATGTGGAGGCCACCACGAGTGACCTGGCGACACTTGCCGTTATCAACAACGACGTGGTAGAGAACAGACCAACCATCTCGGTGACTGCCGGTGCGCCAGCCTATTTCAACATCAACGGTTTCAATGGTTGGTGGCAGAAGAAGGTAGGCGGCGAATTCACAAACGTATATAGCGGTTTGTTCACACCAGGCACTTGGCGTTTCCATTGTCAGGTACGTATCGACGGCGACGACGCAACCTCCAACGTGTTGGCAAGCCCCCTCACGGTGAAGGTGAACGATGTGGAGTGGACTGTTGAATACGTTAATCTAGCAGATGATTATAGTTTCTGCTTTGTATCCTCTCCCGAAATAGAAGTTACAGTACCCAACGAAGTCATCAACTTTGCCGACGCCAACGTCAAGGCCATCTGTGTCGCCAATTGGGACACCGACGGCGACGGCGAGCTGAGCACCGTGGAAGCGGCATCGGTGACCAACCTGCAAGGATGGGCAAAGCAGGACATCATCCCAGACAATACATACTTCATCCGCAACGTAGGAACAGGTCAGTTCCTTACCGGAGGGAATCAGTGGGGCACACAGATAAGCCTTTCGGAAGACCAAACGCCATACATACAGATCAGGGTAGAGAGCCTGCCGGCTGAAGACCAGGCCGCATATCCCAACTGCTATATGCTTCGCCTCGACGGCTCCTACACATTTGGCACAATCTCGAAAACAGACACCTATCTCTTCCGCTATGGCAGAGACGATACCAGCATAGGTTTCGTAGACGCTCCAAATACAGACGTCTGCAGATACTTCCGGATTGTAAAGAACGCCAACGGCCACTACACCATACAGTCGGCTCCCGGCTTGTCCGGCCTCAACACCAACGGCAGCGAATATGCCGGTGGCGACGGTCCCGGAGCACCCGTCTTCTTCAACCTCGGCGAGACAAACCCATACATCGAGTGGGACTTCGTATCCACGTCGCCCAACGGTTTCAACGGCACCAACATCACCTCGTTCAACGAGTTGCAGTACTTCACAGGCTTGACAGAAATCCCCGAGAATACATTCTACAGTTGCTCCGATCTGCAAAGCATCACATTCCCAACCTCCATCACCAAAATCGGCAGCTTCGCCTTTGCCGGCTGTGCCGCACTCCAGGACCTCGTTATCCCCGAGGGCGTGACAGAAATCGACGCTTTTGCTTTCAGGGACTACACCGGACTCGTCACACTGCCCACTACCGTCACCTCCATCGGCAGCTATGCTTTCGAAAACTGCTCTGGCCTCAAGGTCAGCTGGACCACCCCGCCCGCTGCCAACGGCCTGCTCAACAACGATCAGTTCGGCCAAGAGCATGCCGACCCCAAGAAACCGCTCTATGTTCCCATTGGATCATACGAAGCCTTCGACATTCCTTATTGGTGGCGCTTCGACATCCGCGAGTACGGCATTATCCCATTCGAGGACGAAGACCTTGAGATGTATTTGTTCTTCGCCTTGGGTGGCAACGTTGAAGGCCATGTAACGGCTGAGGAGGCGGCTGCAGTCACCAACTTTAGCGAATTAAGCCTCGATGGTTATAAGACCGAATTGACCACCTTCAAGGAGTTCAAGTATTTCACCGGACTCACAGGAATCCCATCCGATGCCTTCAGAGGGTTCACCAATCTTACCAGCATCGCGCTGCCAAGGACAATGACGGCAATCCCCGATGGAGCCTTCATCAACTGCTCGTCTCTGACAGACGTTGATATCCCCGAGAGTGTGATCTCAATAGGCCTGTCCGCATTCAACAGCTGCTCGAGCCTGACTGAACTGAAACTGCCACCGCTCCTGGAAACTATCGGTGCCTACGCGTTTACCAACTCCGGTCTGCAGCGTTTCAACATACCCGCCTTCGCCACCGATTTCAACGATGCCTTCGCGGCCACAAGTACTGTTGTTCCCTTGTACGTCACAACAGAGTGGACCGAGCCTGTCGCTATCACCGAGAACACCTTCCCGCAGCGCAGTCAGGCCACGCTCTTCGTGCCCTTGGGCTCCGAGGAGACCTACGCCGAAGCGCCCTATTGGCAGGACTTTGGACACATCGTCGGGCATATCATATTCGAGGACCCAACCGTCAAGGCCATCTGCATCGAACATTTCGACACCAACCACGACGGCGAACTGACCATCGCAGAGGCAGAAGCCGTGACGTCATTTGGCTCCTACTACGATGACCCCAACAGTCTGATATTCGCCGGCAATTCCGAAATCCAATCCTTCAACGAGCTGAAGTATTTCACAGGCCTGCAAGATATCGAGGCTTTCGCATTTGCCTATTGTGAAAACCTCGCCAGCATCACACTGCCCTCAAACATTAAAACTATTGGCAATCAGGCATTCCAAAGCACCAATCTCCATTCCATCGAGATACCAGAGGGCGTCACAACAATCTACGGCGCTGCATTCTATAATTGCAAGCAACTGACCAACGTCATACTGCCATCCACGCTCTTAAGAATCAGCACGAATGCCTTCAATGGCTGTAGCAACCTCAGATTCATCGAAATACCCGAGAGCGTCACTGAGTTTGGCAACTATACTTTCAACAACTGCACGGCACTCACACAGGTACGCGTCAAGTGGGACACGCCATTGGAGATAGGCGACGCCGACCCATTCCCCACCCGCGCTGACATCACCCTCGTCGTTCCGCCCCACACCAGCGACGCCTACAGCACGGCTACCTACTGGCAGGAGTTCAAGAACTTCCAGGAGCAGGAGCCTGCATGGCTCACCTATACCGACGAGAACGGCGACATATATCAGTACGAGCCAGGCTACTCCGCACAGCTCTACCACTATGCCGACAAGAGCGGCCGCACCACCTTCGTAATGCCCGAGAGCATCACCGTCGACGGCGTCACATATCCTGTCACAGCCATCGCTGGGCTACACTCCGGCTACCTCCAGTCGCTCATCATACCCGCCAGCGTCACCACCGTCAAGGACGAAGCCTTCTCCTGTCTCATAGCTCCCGACCAGGGACTCACGCTCAAGGAAATCCGCATGCTCGGTAGCGAGCCGCCCGTAGCAGGCAGGTTCGATGGCTGGAGAATTTCGCTGGTAGGATATAATATGCAAATGCAGCACCAGTATCCCGACGACCCATCCAAGCAGGTCAGCTTCAAGGACATCCTCCTCGAAGTGCCCGCAGGAACCAAGGCCGACTACCAAGCTGCCAACCTATGGAAGGAATTCACCGTCAAGGAGGACGAAGCCTACGCACACGTCTCCGCCGACGGCACTACCCTTACCTTCTACTACGACGAGCTGAAGACCACCAGGGACGGCCACGTTTATCCGCTCAACGAAGAGTACGACTTACCTCAGTGGACATCCAACGCCTGGAACAACAGCATCCAAACAGTAGTCTTCGACACGTCCTTCGCCAAGGCTCGTCCCACAACCACCGCCAAGTGGTTCGTCAACATGGAGCAGCTGACTACCATCACCGGCCTTGAAAACCTCAACACCAGCGAGGTGACCAACATGTCGCAGATGTTCAGCTACTGCAAACAGCTCACCGCCCTCGACCTCTCCACCTTGAACACCGAGAAGGTCCAGACCATGTACGGTATGTTCCTTGGTTGCGAAAACTTGACGTCGCTCAATCTCTCTAATTTCAACACTGCTGCAGTCTTTAACCTGTCCCGAATGTTCACCCTCTGCACAAGACTGAGCACCCTCGACATCTCAAGTTTCAACACCGCCAATGTAACGATAATCACCAATATGTTCAGCCTCTGCGGGTCGCTTATGACCATATACGTAGGCAACGGCTGGTCCACGGCTAACGTCGACAAGAGCAACTTGAACAACTACTGCGACATGTTCTTAGGCGATAACATGCTCGAAGGCGGAGCAGGAACCCGCTACATGGATTATCAATGGTCTACCGAAGGGAACGACGACATCGAATACGCTCGCGTCGATGCACCCGGCGCCCCCGGCTACCTCACCTTCAATGGCGCCTTCATCCAAGGCGATGTCAACGGCGACGGTTCAGTGACCATTGCCGACGTTACCGCCCTCGTCAACATCATCCTCGGCAAGACCCAGGCTCCCGCCAGCGGAGTAGCCGATGTCAATGGCGACCACGCCACCACCATCGCCGACGTCACCGCTCTCGTCAACATAATCCTCGGAAAGAATTAAAAAGGATTAAGGATTAAAGACATTTTGTCAAAAGGGCGGCGCATCACACAGCGTCGCTCTTTTCTTTTCAAACAACGAATTATACTAATTATACGAATTCTTTTCAAACCACGCGCTCGGCGCTTGCGACGCTTCTTCGAGCGAAGCGAGTCTGAAGAATTTCACTAATTTGCGACGGCTTCGCAAGCGTCGCGGCTGCGCGAAGAAACAAGAATGTTGAACAGCCTCGTTTACTTTCGACACCTTGCGAAGCGTGTCGCTCTGAAATTCGTGCAATTCGATTATAATTGTTTCCATAGGACATGAAGAAAAATTCGTAAAATTCGTATAATTCGTTGTTTATAAAAAGTTAATTGTTCTTGAATGGTCAAGCGTCGCAAGCGCCGAGCGGACAGTGGACAAATAAACTTAAACAAGAAATTATCATCCGGATGGCCTCTGCGAGCTCTGGAGAGCACGAAGCTTGGCGCTTGCGCCGTTCGTGCGCCCCTGCGGCCTCACTGAAGGTCAATGGCTATGCCTTCGCGTCCTCTCATTATCTCCAGAGCCTCGGCGCCTCGGCGCCTCTGCGTTGAAAAAAGATTAGAGGAAAACAATTCGCAAGAATCTGTTCCAACAATAAGCAGAAATATTATTTGTTATTGTTGAATGAAATTGTTGTTTATTGTTGCCTATTGTTTTCCAGCAAGTGGATCATGGAATTATGGTCATTATGGCCGCTCGGCGCTTGCGACGCTTCTTCGAGCGAAGCGAGTCTGAAGAATTTGTGTCAAAAAAGAATAGAGGTCTGACAGGATCATTTATGTAATTTGTGTCAAAAAAGATTAGTGTTCTGATATGAATGTTGCGAAACCGCGGTCAAAAACCATTTCACTTCAGTTCAGAAAACTGAATGGAAACTGACGAAATCTATAAACCACCGAGTGATTTATAGAAATCACGTGGTGGTTTGTAAAAACCGCAGTGTGGTTTTGATAAACCAATCGGTGGTTTAAACTATTATTAAAGTCGAAAAACAGTTGCGTCCAGGTTAAACGACAGTTTTTGTACACAGAAATCACATTTCTCTATTAATCATACCGCACAAAAAACCAAAATAAGTCCCGTAGGGACGAAGGATATTAGGCAGGGGGGAAGTGAGCGAAGCGAACGGAACCCCTGTATCATGTCAGAAGGTATATAGAGTGCCATAGGTACGCAGGATCAAGATCAATAATTCCGTCGTACCTACTGCACTCTATATATTATGCTCTAGAAACAGGGGGGCCGCTACGCTACACACCCAGCCTAAATTCCGACGCCCCTTTGGGGCTTTGTGCCAACTGCTACATTACGCCTTTCTTCTTATCAATGAAATCGCGAATTAATTCCCTCGAAAATTGTAAATCATCAATTGAAAATTGAAATCGCCCCAACACTCCGCGTCACTAACAGCCCCGCAGCCCGCTCCAACAGCGGCTTTCGGGATGTCGGAGTGTTTGAGACATTTTAAAAAAATTTTGAAAACTGAAAACAATGGGCTTTCGGAGATTGACGTTAAGATTGACGAAGATTGACGGGGCCAGAAAAACTCTTTGCATAGTGAGCGAAATATTCCTCCGTCAATCCACGTCAATCCATTCGTCAATCCACTTTTCAATCAAGGTTAGGGTTTTCCCGACGTTATTGGCAAGCCAAATCACATCACTTCACCATTTAGCATCTTTGGCCTGCACAAAACAATATTCTATTCTGCAGAACTTGTAGCCAAATTGTTCATTTTAGACAAATAGTCGAAAAAAACGACATTAATATTTGCAGCATTACAAAACTTTTCAATAACTTTGCGTTCGATTATGCACCTTTCCGCGCGCGCGAGAGCGCTACGCATGCATTCATCTAATAATGTGAGTGACCATGACTTCCCGTGAATAGGATCATGAATCATCATCAACAAAGCCCTCCATACAGAGGTTACATGCTAAAAAGAGAAAAACGACAACAAATTAAAATTTACCTTTATGAAACAATCATTACTTAATCGATTCTGGCTACGTGCCTGTATGCTCGTAGCGTTGGTCTGCTGTGCAGCCAGCAGCGCATGGGCAGAAGGAATAGACGGCTACTACACCATTAAGAACAATGGTAATGGGAAATACGTCAACGTAGCAGGCCGCAAGACCGTAACATTTGTAGATGAAACAGCTACTGCGACTGCCGCTGGCACAGTAATCCGAGTGAAGGCTAACGCCGTCGAAGGGAAGGAAGATTTACAGGTGGAAGTTCTCCGCTCACAGGGTGTTGACATTCCGGGATATGCAGAGAAGGCCATGAACTACGTTCCAAAAATTGTGGAATTGGCAGTGAACAAGTTAGGAGCAAACGGTGAAGGCAACTTGCTCGGTGCAAATGGTCTCAAGGCTATAATGGATAAATTCAAAGAGAGTTTTGACTATCACCTCTACCTCGAAGAAGTCGGCGAAAACAGCTATCGCATCTATGGCCGCACACCAAGCATGCAGCCTGTAGTGGACTTCTATGCCGCGAACAAGGACAATGTAGATGCCAAGCTCCCGATGTTGGAGCAGTTCATTAATGACGCTATCAAAAAAGTTCTTCAGAAGACAAACGGGAGCGGTGCCAGTATCCTTGTAGAATTCAAGCTCCATGATGTTTGGCAGGAGATGAAAGTTGCAGAGCTTGAAGAGCCTATTGATGATGCTTCTAAGCTTGCTTTCCTGCAGGGCGTACTTGCCAATAAAGACTACGTATGGGACTTCGCTTATGAAACAGCAATGATCTATTGGGACAACCTGAAGGCTCATCCAAGATTTGGAGAGATTAAGGAGATGCTCGGCGAATACGCCAAATACCTTGACAAGGTGGAGAATATAAAGCCTGACTTTAAGTACTACATCGTGCAGAAAGAGAACCAGATTGACTTTATCAGTCAAGGCAACAGCGAACTCAACTCCGACTTCACTGCCTGGACAATGACTCCGCGCAGCACTTTCAACATTAACTGCGACATCGAGCAGACACATACAATATATTCCAATCAGCCCAACGTAGAGCCCACAACCTACAAGGAGTACTACACCACGCTCTACACTGACTTTGCCTACACCATGCCTGAAGATGCAAGCGTGAAGGCATATACCATTAAGGAGATATCTCAAAAAGGCGTAGCCGTTCGCAAAGAGATAACTGGTATCATACCTGCTCAGACTCCTGTTCTATTAGTCTCCAAAAGTTCTGAAGCCGTACTAACACTGAATACAACCGAAGGCACAGCTGCGGCGAACGAGCTGCTGGGCAACGACTGGCTGATTAATAAATTACAGATCAAAACTCCTCAAGTGGAATCATTATTTGCTAAGATTCATGATTTACTCACTATGAAGGATTTGGAGTACATGTATGACGAATACATAAAGGAATACGAGCACCTAATGCTTAGAAACGCCGGCACTGTCAACAACAAGTATTTCTTTGGTTTGTCTGGCGATGATATTGCTGAGGCGTCTATGAATATTTGTCAGTTGAGTCTTGATGGAAATGTTCCTGCATTTTATCATAACCTTGAAAAGGCAGATGCCAACAAGGCATTTATTCAAAGTGAAACTCTGGATACAATTCTACTATCACTCAGGGGTGATGTCAACCGCGACGGCCTGGTTACTATTGCCGACGTCACGGCTTTGGTGAACATCATCCTTGGCAAGGTCACTTATTCAGCAAATGCTGACAAGTATGACTTCGAAGCTGCCAACGTGAATGGTGACGAGCAAATATCCATTGCCGACGTAACCGCTCTCGTGAACATCATCCTGGGCAAATAAGAGTCCTTTAGTTAAATATTGATTATATCGGGGCAGCGAGTTATGAAAGTTCGCTGCTCCGATTGCAAAAAGAATAATACCAAGATGAAAAGACTATACACAATCATATTCCTCTTCCTGTTCGCTATCTCTGCACACGCCCAGTTGAACGGAACAGGCTTCTATCGTTTCCGCAATTCGGCTAACACCAGTGACTACATATGTCTTGCTAATGATAAGTTCAATTACACTACAATCATCAGTTCGGCTGCAGGAGGATTAAGCCAACTTTTGTTTGACCAAGCAAATGCTATTAAAAGAGCTACGGCATGCGCTACAAACTACCTACAAACTGACATCCATCTTGTGACGGATACAGAGTGCATTGACCCATCAACTGTTATTTATGCGAAGAACACAACTGGCAACTATTACGACCTAATCGGCCAGGGCACAAGCCTCCTTAGCTTGACAACAGGACAATACCCTGGAAATGTAAAACTGAACTTTGAGAACATCACAGCGCTCCTAACAAGGGTCAGTGGCTCTGGAGCAAATGCGCTCTACACGTCTCGAGTGTCGTTGAAGGCCTCCAACTATGAGTCTGCCGACTTAGGCAACCGTTATTTCATTGATGACAACGGGAAGTTTAATATCAGCGAATCAAGTTCGGCACAGAATGCCAAATGGTATATCGAACCTGTGACTCATTTCAATGTATCCGCTACAGTTGAATTTGGCGGTAAATACTATGCAACTATGTATGTACCATTTGCCTTCACTCTGAGTAATAACGTTTTGAAGGCATACGTTGTCACTGCGATTGGAAATGATGGTACGTTGGAAATAGAAGAAGTCACAAGCAATGGAGGCATGGTGCCTGCCGGTACTCCGGTTCTGCTGGAATGTGGTTCAAACGTAGTTGCCGAATGCCAATTGATACCTGTCAACGAGCCACTTTGCAGCACACCTTATCTTACCACTGGTGATGCTCCATCTGCTTCTACAGCAACAAACTATACAGGTACTAATCTGCTTAATGGAACATATTACTGTAATCAGGACGGAAATTTAAGTTATCCAAAGAAAAGCGGCACGGGAACAATTAATGCCAACCACTACACAGCACGCACTAATTCGATGTATGTCCTCGGCATAACAGCCTCCGGTAAGCTCGGCTTCGTGAAGGCTACGGGCACGGCAATGCCGGCGAATAAGGCATTGCTGGAGTATACGGGCACGGCTGAACTGGTGCTGCCGTTCGAGGAGGCAGCCTTCGTGAAGGGCGACGTCAACCGCGACGATGACGTCACCATTGCCGACGTCACGGCTCTGGTGAACATCATCCTGGGCAAGGCCGTTGAAGGCGATGAGAACAACTACGACTTCAAGGCTGCCAATGTGAACGAGGATGATCATATAACCATCGCCGATGTCACGGCGCTGGTGAATATCATTTTGGGAAAGTAGGAAAGTGAACTTTCGGAGCAGCGAGAGCAATCAAGCTTGCTTGAATTGCCGAGTCGTGACGAAAGTCAGCAAAGCTAACAATGAACTTTCGGAGCAGCGAGAGCAATCAAGCTTGCTTGAATTGCCGA
>JAEESE010000007.1 GCA_016286165.1 Bacteroidaceae bacterium
ATCATCGTGGTGATGATGGTGGTGATGATGGTGATGGTGCTCATGGTGGTCATCATCGTCATCGTCATCGTCATCGTCGTCATGATGGTGATGATGGTGCTCGTCGTGTTCATCATCGTCATCATCGTCTTCCTCTACATCACCGTGATGATTCTCAATTTCCTCAATCCAGGCAGCCGAAGTAGCCACTTTATCGAAGTCGAACATGTGGGTATTCAGCAGTCTGTCAAGGTCTATGTCGCAGTAGTCACACTCTATGATCTCGGCCTTGGGTTGAATGGCACGGATAATCTCACGGATTCGTCCCAACTCATGAGGCGTTACCTCAGAAGCCTTGTTCAGCAAGATGATGTTGCAGAACTCAATCTGCTGGATAACAAGATTCTCAATATCATCCTCCTCGAGGTTGGGGCGAAGGAGGTCGCCGCCGTTGCCAAACTCATCGCGCATGCGCAATGCGTCTACTACTGTTGCTATGCAATCCACTACAGGCACACCTTCGCGGATATATTCCAAGCCCATGGTGGGAATCGAGCAAATGGTCTGCGCTATAGGAGCTGGCTCACAAATTCCGCTGGCTTCTATCACTATATAGTCAAACCGCTGCTGGCGGGTGATGTCACGCAGCTGCTCTATTAGATCCATCTTCAGCGTGCAGCAGATACAACCGTTCTGCAGCGCCACCAGACTCTCGTCCTTCTGCCCTACCACACCGCCTTTCTCTATCAGGTCGGCGTCGATATTCACTTCGCCTATATCATTCACAATCACAGCAAAACGAATACCACGGCGATTGTTTAGAATTCGGTTAAGCAGCGTTGTTTTGCCGCTGCCCAGATAACCAGTGAGCAGCAGCACAGGAATTGATTCTATTTTCATTGTTGTTGGTTTTATTGTAGATGATTAGATTCTCTTTTTATATCCGACTGCAAAGGTATAAAAAGATTAGAAAACAATGAGTCGAGAATAGGTATTATTTTGATGAAGAAACGAATAAATCTATAAATCATGTAGCGATACTACAGATTACGACCAGTCATAACCGCCTGCACGACCGTTCATAAACGGCTATACGACCGTTCATAACGGGCTATACGACCGGTCATATTGAACGAGGCAAAGATTTAAGGAAATAACAGGTTAAGCTAATAGAGAAATTAGGTTAACCTATAAGGCCGATTAAGTTGGGTTAATTCGGCTGTTAAGCTGGGATTACTCGGCTGTTAGGTTGGGATTATTCGGCTGTTAGGTTGGGATAATTAAAAACAGCGGATTAATGGCGTGGATAATCGGCTGTTCTACTTATTGTTTACGCCATAGCCAAAGAGGGCGAAATCGGCGCGAAGCGGATCGTCGGGAAATATCTGGGCAAGGCGGGCAGTAAGGCGGCGACAAGCCGACATTGAGGCTGTGCTGCTCTTGATGAGCCCGAGGCGCTGAGCTTGTTGCAAGACATGTGTGTCAAGTGGCATAAGAAGTGTGCGTCGATCGATGAAGTCTGCCCACAGGCCGAGGTCAACGGGCGAATCGGTTCTCACCATCCACCGCAGGAACATGCACAAGCGCTTGCAGGCTGAAGTTGTGTCCTTGGGGATAATTCCTCCACTGCCATGATCTTTGAAATAATGGATAATGACCTCGAGGGTACTAAAGCCATCGGAGGCGTTTTTGCGGACGAATTCGCCCAAAGTGCCGTATCCGTTGAGCAAACTGGAATAAGAGCAGAGGAAAGCGTGCATGGCCTGATGGCTGTAGAGGCGGTAGAAAGAACGGCAGTCGTCGGCTGAAAAGACCGTGCAGAAAAGACGATTTCGAACCCATTGATCTACGTCGCCACAAGATTTGTCAAGGATAGACTGTATCTTAGGCATGAACTGAGCGCGGCTGCCATAGCTGAGGGCTGCGGCTATGAAGGCCATTGCCTCTTGATTGGCAGCACCCTTCACTTGGTGCATGAACCACGAAGGGTCGCCAATGAGAAAGTCTGCCGTCTCGTATTGGCGGGCAAGAGTATGCAGATCAGTGGGTTGATTCATTTTGGAGAAGCGGGTTGTAAGGACTTGTATGATGAAATAGTATAAAAAAAACGAGGCCAGGACATAAATCCTGACCTCGTCTGCGCTCTTGCATTGCAAACAGCGTGGTGAAGAGGAGGAGACTCGAACTCCCACGTCACAATTGACACTACCCCCTCAAAGTAGCGCGTCTACCAATTCCGCCACCTCTCCATGATTGAAGTACTCTGCGATAGCAAGGTGCCCAGAACAGGACTCGAACCTGCACGTCTCTCAACACTCGCACCTGAAACGAGCGCGTCTACCATTCCGCCACCTGGGCAGGCTCTGCATTGAATCGGGAAAGTACTTCCTGTGTACACATCTTGTAATAAGTTCGAGCGGCAAACGAGACTCGAACTCGCGACCCCGACCTTGGCAAGGTCGTGCTCTACCAACTGAGCTATTGCCGCATACTCTACGCGATGTGTATGCTGTTGCAATCAATCAAAGAACGCTTGCTTTCTGTTTTGCGGGTGCAAAGGTAATACTTTTTTAGTTTACAGACAAAACTTTTGGGCTTTTTTTTTAAAATATCTTCGACAAATGCTTCGAAAAGCACTATTGAGAGGAAAAAACCGCCGTTTTATGGTCTGCTGTTGTCGTATGCTCTTAACGCCTTAATCCATGCGCGAGAGATAGTCTTTGTAGGTATACTGTCGCAGCAGCTCCTGTGTGCCATCGGTATGCTTGATGACAATGGATGGATGATGAACACCGTTGAACATCGTGGTCTTGACGGTGGTGTAATGAATCATATCCTCGAAAATGAGTGTATCGCCAACCTTCAGTTCACGCGGGAAAAGCCACGAGCTCATAAAATCACCGGCAAGACAAGAGTTGCCGCCGAGGCGGTAGAGGTATCCTTCATGCTCCTTGTCAAGCGTATGAGCGGTTTGCGATTCAGAAGATGTATTCTCTTCGGTTTGTACCACCTGCGTCGACAGCTCTTGACTACCCTCCCCTTCTTGAGTTGATATAGAGGAATCCTTTAGTTTTACTTCCGGATAATAAGGCATCTCGAGGCAATCGGGCATATGACAGGTAAAGCTGACATCGAGGATGGCTGTACGGATACCATGATTTTCAACGATATCAACGACCGATGATACCAATGGTCCCGTTTGCCAGGCGAAGGCACTGCCTGGCTCAAGAATCATACGAAGATGTGGCCAGCGCTTGTGGAAATCCTGAAGTGTGGATACAAGGAGCTCGACATTGTAGTCCTTACGCGTCATGAGATGTCCTCCACCGAAGTTAATCCATTTAATCTGTGGAAACCACGGTGAGAACTTATTAATTATATGTTCGAGCGTGCGCGCGAAAGCTTCAGAAGAACTCTCGCAATGACAATGGATATGGAAGCCTTCAATGTCTGCCGGGAGCGTTGTTGGGAGGTCTTCAGCCAGGACTCCGAAACGCGAACCCGGGGCACATGGATTGTATAACTCAGTCTCTATCTCGCTGTATTCGGGGTTGACGCGCAAGCCGAGAGAGACCTGTGCACCGGATTGCTCTACCATTGGAGCGAAACGGCGGTACTGCGAAAGGCTGTTGAACGTGATGTGGGAAGAGCATCGCACGATTTCGGGAAAGTCGGCCTCGGTGTAAGCTGGCGAATAGGTGTGAGCTGGCGAGCCGAACTGCTCAAGGGCCATGCGGGCTTCATCTGGCGACGAGGCCGTGGTGTGGCTGATATACTCACGGAAGATATGGAAAGTCTTCCACAACGCAAAGGCCTTGAACGCCAGGATTATCTCGGCGCCCGATCGCTCTGCCACATCGCGGATAAGCGAAAGATTGCGGCGAAGCTTGGTTTCTTCAACTAAATAATAAGGTGTTTGCAAAGCTGAAAGATGGCTTTAATATGAAAGACTAACGATGACCTTGACGCTAACTGTAAACGATAGACGTTAAGCTCAATTATAGTTTAACGATTAACGTTTAGCTGAATTATCGTTTAACGATTAACGTTTTGCGTTTAATGCATCATAAGAACTTAGTAATTGAACTTCACGTTGTCGAGCCACAAGGTAGTTCCCTCAGCACCGATATAAGCGCCGCCATGGCTGCTGGCAAATTGCAGGCAGAGGTGGGTTGGTGTTTCATTGGCATCACCCCACTCTATCTCGCGCACGGGCACCATTTTACCCTTGCTGTTGAGGGCATACTTCTGGTCGTCGCCGCCCTGGAAGAGATTCATGTAGGGCTTGTAGTAGTTCTCGCCGGTAATGTCGCCATAGTAAATCTTAAACTTGGCGCCGTTGACCCAGTCGGCTGTCTCTTTGGTGAAATACTGAATGGCGGTACCAACACGCTTGGCGTAGATATTGCCTTCGGAATCCTCCCAACGCTTTTGCAGCAGAAGGATGAACGAAGGATGGTCCATGCCCGGGATGGTCTTAACGGGGCTGAAGCCTGTCTGGCGGATACGGTCACTCTTGCCTGAGAGCTTGACCTTATAGTCAAACTGAATGGACGAAGGCTTCACGGTGAAAGGAATGCCATAGTCGAGGTAACGCATTGGGTTGCTGGAACTTGTGATAGGCTCCATCATGTTGCCGACATAGATGGAACCGGCTGCCAACACGTGGACATTGACCAGTCCGAGCACCTTGACGCCCACGACATGGGTGGTCATACGGGCGCAGTAGCCATTGCCGCGTTTCTCGCGGAAGACAGAAATATTACTCTTGGTGACGCCGGCAACCTTAGCCATAATATTGCTGTTTGCCCAGGGCGAGCCGCCCTGATTGACGTAAGGCACAGCTCCGTTCCAAGTGCCGCTGGGGCCTACTTCGTAAATAGTCTTAGTGGCTCCACCGATAATCTTGCTTTCCCTGATGTCGCGGGTTATCCAGTTGTCGAAATTAGAATACTTCAGTTGAACACTCTGAGCATTTGCTGCAAAAGGAAATACAACAAAAGCCAAAAGGATTAATGATGATCTTTTCATTGTGTCTGCATTTAAGTTAATTATCATGAAGCCCCACGAGGTCGATTGCTTCGGCATCGATAGTCAAGTCGTGAAGCTCTTGAAGTGTACCATTGAAGATGTTGCAGTCCACATAGCCCTTAATGCCGTCGACATGGCCGACATCAGTGTACTGCCAGAACTGCCACGAGCCCGTGTATTCGAGTTCACTCACATAGTAATGAGCAATCCAATAGGGATAGTCGTCGAAGAAGGGATCGCTAAGATATTTCAGTTTGAATTTGTATCCGGTATATATGATAGGCTTTACGCCATAAAACTTTTCAACGATGATAAGCCACTGACGAACACGTTGTTGCAGTTCGCGCACAGACAGATTGCCCGACTTCTCGACATCAAGCACGGGAGGAAGATCGCCTGCCTCGAGGTGCACTTGTTTGAGGAAGAACTGCGCCTGGCGGACGGCATCAACATCAGGGGCAAAGAAATGGTAGGCTCCACGTAGGATGTCGTTCTGCCGGGCTTGATAGAAATTCTCGTTGAAGTTCTCATCAATGATACTCACGCCTTCGGTGGCCTTAATAAACACAAAACGTATAGGCTGGTGATGGATATCGGCATTGCGCAACCGTTCCCAGTCAATACGATCCTGATAATGGCTTATGTCAAGGCCTTGCACTTCAAAGCCTTGCGGGTAGTCAGGCTCGCCATAGATTGCTTTCCAGCGAAAAGAGAAGGGCCCGACGAAGAAGTAGTAAAAGAGAAAAAGATAGACCGCCACCACAAGACCGAGACCTGTGATGAGAGCCCATAAAGGCACACGGCGCCAGAATGGCTTTCTCACGTTTTTGCGACGTGAACCGCGGTTACGCTTCTTCCTATGTGAGGAAGAGGCACTTTGGGAAGATGTGCGTTTCTTTTGCACAGACGTACCCGCACCATGAAGTGCGGGCACGCTGGCAGAAGATGAATTATTACGCTTGTTCAAGTTTCAGAGTTTTTGTACACTGATCGCATACTTCAGCGGGACCGAAGTACTGGATGGGACCAGGGTAGACATAAGCCGTACGGCGAGCCCAGTCTTCGCGGTGAGCTGCAAAATACTTGAAGGGGGCACCGTCGAGCTCCACGAGAGCCTTGCGGATAACGGGCTTATCGGCACCGTTGCGGCGCTCGATGTTCATCATCATCGTGATGGGCACACCACCGGCAACCCACTCTGCAGCGGGGGCTGTAGTGTTCTTCACGATTGACATATAACCTGTCTTGCCGTTGGCAATGAGGCGACTGGCGTTGTAGCCGAGGCTGTAGCAATAGTCAGCATCGTAGTTGGAGGGAGCAGCGCAGCGGCCTTCGTAACCGAAGAAGTGGTGTTGTGTGCTGAACTTGCCAACGTACTTGCCCTCAGCCTTCATAGCAGCCAAGCGCTTGGCAACCATGCGCGAGAGCAGCTTCTCTGTCTCGATGAGGCTTACCTGAACATTGCCGTGAGGATCGCGGTCGAGGCAGAGCTGGCGAGCAACATCCTCGGGCAGGCTTTCGAGCACTGCGAGGTTGTCAGCTGCGATTGAGCCCTTAACGAAAGCAATCTGCTCCTCGGCATTAGCAAACTCACGAGGCTCGCCAGTAGCGGGATCTGTAAGCACCTCGTTGAGCTCACGGATGAGTTTCTTGATAGCGGGGATGAACTCGATAAGGCCTTCGGGGATAAGCACTGTACCGAAGTTGTTGCCGTCGGCAGCACGTGCTGCTACGATATTGGCGATGTAGTTGACAACGTCGTCGAGGCTCATCTCCTTCTGCTCAACCTCCTCGCTCACGAGGCATACGTTGGGCTGAGTCTGCAGGGCACATTCGAGGGCGATGTGGCTGGCTGAACGGCCCATGAGCTTGATGAAGTGCCAGTATTTACGTGCACTGTTGCAGTCGCGCTGGATGTTACCGATGAGTTCGCTATAGGTCTTGCAAGCGGTGTCGAAGCCGAAAGATGTCTCAATCTGCTCGTTCTTGAGGTCACCGTCAATGGTCTTGGGGCAACCGATAACCTGAACACCGTAGTTCTTGGCTGCGTAGTACTCGGCGAGCACGCAGGCATTGGTGTTGGAGTCGTCGCCACCGATTATTACGAGTGCCTTGATGCCCAGCTCGCGGAGAATCTCGATACCTTTTTCAAACTGGTCTACCTTCTCAAGCTTAGTGCGACCAGAACCGATGATATCGAAACCGCCTGTATTGCGGTATTCATCAATAATGTCGGACGTGAGCTCCATGTACTTGTGGTCAACAAGACCGCCAGGGCCAAGTATGAAGCCGTAGAGCTTCGAAGCGGGATTGATGCTCTTCACACCATCGAAGAGGCCGCTGATGACGTTGTGACCGCCAGGAGCCTGACCACCGCTGAGGATTACACCCACGTTGATGGGCTCAAACTGTTTTGCTTCGCCGGGAACGAATTCAATCACAGGCAGGCCATAGGTGTTAGGGAAGAGTTCACGAATCTTGTCCTGATCGCCTACGCTCTGAGTGGCAGCTCCTTCGCAAGCTACTACGGGGCCTTGAAGAGCCTTGGGCAACTTAGGCTGATAAGCAGCCCTTGCAATCTGTAATGCGCTTTTTTCCATTGCGTTAAGTATAATTTGTTAAAGTAATTCTATAAGCTATTAAGAAGGGATTTCCATCGATGACTTAGAAGGGAAGGTCATCGGTGCTTTCGCCTCCGAAGGCCGGTGCGGGAGCGGCATCAGGAGCGGCAGTAGCTGCTGCTTGAGCGGGCGGGAAGGGAGCATCAGCCGATGCAGCGGCAGCAGGCTGAGCGGGCGGGAAGGGAGCACCTTCGGCAGGAGCAGCGGCAGCTACGGGAGCGTTGGGATCGTAAGGCACTGCGCGCCAAGCTCTGATTTGATTGTACCAGCGTCCGTTATACTCACGTGCATCAATGTCGAAACTGACGGTAAGCAACTGACCCACCTGAATGTTCATCTGCGCAATCTTGTCTGAACCAAACACCTCAAACAAGCACTTGCGAGGATACTGTTCCATCGTTTCCAATACGTAAGATGCTACTTTCCACTCTGAACCGGTGCGCTGAGAGACTCCTCCGCGTTCGGGCAGCACAAAAATAATTTTTCCTGAGATTTCCATTTCTTTCTCGTTAATATTATAATTAATGTATGTTGTGATTCTGTCTAATCCTGATGAAAAACGTATGATTTTCTTTTTTTGCGATGCAAAAGTAAGTCTTTCTTGTCGGTTTTGCTAATTTTAAGAGGAAATTTTTGTTCAGCTCCGCAAAAAAGCATATCTTTGCTCGGTTTTAGGACAAAAATATCACAATAACGATATCGTCAAATCACACGAACAACAATAAAAACCCAATAAGAAACATGAAAATCAAAGTAGCCAGCGCGGCCCTCTTCAGCCGCCTCACATCAGTCAACCGTGTGCTCAACAGCAAGAACTCCTTCCCTATCCTCGACTGCTATCTCTTCGAGACCAACGGCCTGCAGATGTCTATCACGGCCTCTGACAGCGAAACGACTCTGGTCACCGGCATCGAGCTGATAGAATGCGATCAGAATGCCCGCTTCTGCATCAAGGCCAAGACCATTCAGGACTCGCTGAAGGAGATTGCCGATCAGCCCATCACTCTCGACGTGAACCTCGACACCATGGAGATTCGCGGCGATTATAAGAACGGTCATTTCAACATCGTTGGCGAGCGTGCCGATGAATATCCCACTCCGCACAAGGTGGACGGTGAAGCCAACAATTTCGAGATTGCTCAGAGCAAGCTTCTTGCCGGCATCAACCACAGCATCTTCGCCACGGCTGACGATGAGATTCGCCCTGTGATGACTGGTATCTATTTTGATTTCACGCCCGAATGCCTCGTGTTCGTCGGCACCGACGGCCGCAAGCTGGTTCGTAAGAAGCTCTATACGGTGAAGAGCGAGCAGCAGGTAGGTTTCATCCTGCCTAAGAAGCCTGCCAACATCCTGAAGTCGCTGCTGCAGAAGAGCGATGAGGCTGTGGCTACGCTGACCTTCAACGACAAGATGGCTCAGTTCGTAACTCCCGACTTCACGCTGACCTGCCGCCTCATTGACGGCCGCTACCCCAACTACAACAGCGTGATACCTCAGAACAACCCCTATCAGGCTACCATCGACCGCGCTGCTCTCATCTCAACGCTGAAGCGCGTGATAGTGTTCAGCAGCCAGAGCAGCGCACAGGTGAAGCTGGCCTTCAAGAAGAACGCACTCACCGTGAGCGGTCAGGACATCGATTTCAGCACTTCGGCTGAAGAGCGTCTGGCTTGCGATTACAACTCACCGGCTATCAACATCGGCTTCAAGGGCACGCTCCTGCTCGACCTGCTGGGCAACCTCGACAGCACAGAGGTGGTGTTTGAACTTGCCGACCCGGGCCGTGCCGGTATCATCAAGCCTGCAGAGCAGAAGGACGAGGAAGAAGTGCTGATGTTGCTCATGCCCATGATGCTTAACGATTAATAAACTAATACACCGAGCATTGGCAGATTAACAGGTATTAGTCTGTCAATGCTTTTTTATTGCCAACTATTTTTTATGAAGCTGAATCTTACCCGCCCTATTGTCTTCTTTGATCTTGAGACTACGGGCATAGACATAGTAAATGACCGCATCGTAGAAATCTGTCTGCTCAAAGTGTTCCCCAACGGCAACGAGGAATCCAAGGTGATGCGCATCAATCCCACCGTTCACATACCCGAAGAGGCTTCGGCCGTTCACGGAATCTTTGACGAAGATGTGGCCAACTGCCCCACTTTCAAGGAGGTGGCCGCCGATGTATGGGAATTCTTCAAAGGTTGCGACATAGGCGGTTTCAACTCCAACCGCTTCGATATCCCGATGCTCGTAGAGGAATTCCTCAGAGCCGGTATCAACGCCGATTTGCACCACTGCCTGTGCATCGACGTGCAGAATATCTACCACAAGCTGGAGCGCCGCACGCTGGTGGCAGCTTATAAGTTCTACTGCCACAAAGACCTTGAGAACGCTCACTCGGCACTCGCCGACACACAGGCCACCTACGAAGTGCTCTGCGCACAGCTCGACCACTACCCCGATGTGCTGAAGAACGATGCCGATTTCCTGGCAGAGTATTCAAAGACAAACCGCAACCTAGACTATGCCGGACGCATAGTGCTTGACGACAACGATACGCCCGTCTTCAATTTCGGCAAGTACCGCGGCATGTCGGTCAGCGAAGTGCTGCGCCGCGATCCCGGCTACTACAGCTGGATGATGCAAGGCGATTTCGCTCTCAACACCAAGCAAGTACTCAACGAGATAGCCGTAAAAGGAACCGCTAAATGAATATCGTACTCGGAATAACAGGCAGCATCGCTGCATACAAGGCTTGCACGCTGATACGTCAGTTCGTCAAGCAGGGCCACGAGGTGCAGGTTGTCATCACGCCTGCAGGCAAGGAGTTTATCACTCCTATCACGCTGTCTGCCCTGACGTCAAAGCCCGTCATCAGCGATTTCTTCTCACAGCGCGACGGCACATGGCACAGCCACGTGAGCCTTGGCCTGTGGGCAGATGCCATGGTTGTAGCACCCGCCACGGCTTCCACGATAGGTAAGATGGCCAACGGCATAGCCGATAACATGCTCATCACCACCTACCTGTCAATGAAGGCTCCTGTGTTTGTAGCTCCTGCTATGGACCTGGACATGTGGGCACACGCAGCCACTCAGCACAACCTCGATGTCCTTCGCCAGCGCGGTGTCACCGTCATCGAGCCCGCCTCGGGTGAACTTGCCAGCCACCTCGTCGGCAAAGGCCGTATGGAAGAGCCCGAGCGTATCGCCGAGCTGGTGCTGGCATCGCTGCAAAAGGCCTCTGCCTCGCCTCTGTGCGGCCGCAGGATATTGATTACTGCCGGCCCGACCTACGAACGCATAGACCCCGTCCGCTTCATCGGCAACTACTCGAGCGGCAAGATGGGCATAGCCCTCGCCGAGGAATGTGCCCGCAGGGGTGCCACGGTGGATTTCGTGTGCGGTCCCATTCAGACTTATCCGAAAGCTGCAGGCATCAACATAGTCAAGGTGGAGAGCGCCCACGAGATGTGGGACTGCGCCAGCACGCGCTTCCCCGAGGCTGATGCCGCCATCCTCTGTGCCGCCGTAGCTGATTTCACACCTGCCGACACGGCCGACCACAAGATTAAGCGCGAAGGCGAGGATTTGGTGCTGCGCCTGAAGCCTACCGAGGATATCGCCAAAGGCCTGGGTGCTATGAAACAAGCCCACCAGCGCCTCGTAGGGTTTGCCCTGGAAACGGACAACGAGATGAGCAATGCCAAGGCCAAGCTCGAGAAGAAGAACCTCGATTTCATAGTCCTGAACTCGCTCCGCGATGCGGGCGCCGGTTTCCGTCACGATACTAACAAGATTACCATCGTCAGCCGCGAAGGCGAAACGGCCTACCCTCTGAAGCCCAAGACGGAGGTGGCTGCTGATATCATCGACACACTTGAGACGCTCTATAAGTAGCAAGCCTATTTGTTTTTTTCAATGCCGAAAGTCATGTCACGTAGATTTATACTAACGTTGTTGTTTGCCCTCGTGGGCTGTTGTACCATTGAGGCTCAGGAACTTAATGCCAAGGTGATGATAAACCGCCAGCAGGTGTCCAACACCAAGTCGGGCGTCTTCGAAGCCTTGGAGAAGGCCATCACGCGTTTCCTGAACGAACGCACATGGACTCAGCTGCCGTTCCGCGAGAACGAACGCATCCAATGCACGTTCAGCCTCACTATCAACACCTACAGCGAGACCGACAACTCGTTCCGCGCCAGCATGCTCGTGGCCAGCACACGCCCTGTATGGGGCAGCAACTACAGCACCACGGTGTGGAACACCAACGACAAGGACTGCGACTTCACCTTCCAGGAGTTTGACCAGCTGGAGTGGCACCCCGAGCAGATAGACAACAACCTCACTGCCCTACTCGCCTACTGGGCTTACTTCCTCATCGGCCTCGATATGGACAGCATGGCCCCGCTTGGAGGCACCGAGGTGCTGCACATGGCTCAGGACATCTGTAACCAGGCCGACGGCCTCGGCTACAAGGGTTGGAAGGCATTTGACGACAGCCGTAACCGCTATGCCATTGTCAACGACTACCTCGACGGCTCCATGGAGGAATTCCGCAAGCTGCAGTACACCTACTACCGCAGCGGCCTTGACCATTTCTCCGAGAACGCCGAGCAGGCCCGCACCGCCATCTCCGAGGCCATGGCTATGCTCAAGCAAGCCAAGGAGAACAAGTCACTGAGCCTGCTGCCGCAGATCTTCACCGACTACAAACGCGACGAGATAGTAAGCATCTTTTCCGGTCAGGGCACGAGCGATGAGCGCGAGAAGATCTACGATATCCTTTTCCGCATCAATCCCTCGCAAAACAACTACTGGGAAAAGCTCAAGCAATAATATGCCCTAATGCTGCAAAAACTGTCTATACACAACTACGTTCTCATCAAGGAACTCGAGATAAGTTTCCACGAAGGCTTTTCGGTTCTCACCGGTGAGACCGGTGCGGGCAAGAGCATCATCCTCGGTGCTATCAACCTGCTCATGGGGCAACGCGCAGACCCTAAGATGATAAGCGAGGGCGAGCAACGCTGCGTGATAGAAGCTGAATTCAATATCGAAGGGCTCAATCTTGAGCCGTTGTTTACCTCTCTGGACCTCGACTACGACGGCCCTTCGTGTATAATACGCCGCGAGCTCACCGCCGCCGGCAAGAGCCGTGCTTTCATCAACGACTCACCCGTAGCGCTGGCCTCTCTGCGCGAGGTCGGTGACCGCCTTATCGATATACATTCCCAGCACAAGAATCTCCTGCTCACGAAGGAGGATTTCCAGCTGCAAGTGCTCGACACCATTGCCGACGACTCCGCCCTGCTCTCCAACTACCGCCAGGCTCACGAGCGCTATCGTCAGGCGGCACACAAGCTTGCCGCAGCCAAGGAGACTCTCGCCAAGGCCAAGGCCGACGAGGACTACCTGCGGTTCCAACTGCAGCAGCTCACGGAACTCAACCTCGAAAGCGGTCGGCAGGCTGAGATGGAGCAGGAACAGCAGATGCTCGAGCATGCCGAGGAAATAAAGGAAGCGCTATGGCATGTCACATCAGCGCTGCAGGGCGACGGCAACGTGAGCGAAGGGGCTATCAGTGCCCTGCGCAACGCTTCTCGCCAACTGCAGGCCGTCAGCTCCATGATGCCGGCAGCAGCCGAACTGTCCGATCGCCTCGAGAGCCAGCTCATTGAGTTGCGCGACATAGCATCCACTGCCGAGAGCGAAGGCGAGGCCATTGACGTGAATCCGTCACGCCTGGCCGCTGTCGAGGAATGGCTCAGCGCCCTCTATTCGGCAATGAAGAAATTCCATGTCGACGACGAGGAGGCCCTCATCAGCCTGCGCGACCAGTTCCGCGAGCAGCTCGGTGCCATCGAGAATTCCGATGAACACATTAATAAGTACACGCGCGAGTGCGAGGAAGCTCATGCAGCCCTCATCGCCATAGGCCGCCAGCTCACCCAGGAGCGGCAGCAGGCCGCCAAGGTGGTGGAACAGCAGATGCACGACCGCCTGGCTCCGTTGGGCATCCCCAACGTGCAGTTTCAGGTGAGCATTACCGAGCTCTCCGAGCCTTCGGAAAGCGGCTTGAATCAGGTCACATTCCTGTTCAGCGGCAACCAAGGCAGCCCCCTGCGCCCCTTAAGCGAAGTGGCTTCAGGCGGCGAGATTGCCCGCGTGATGCTCTCGCTGAAAGCGCTCCTGAGCGGTGCCCGAGGCCTGCCCACCATCATCTTCGATGAGATAGACACGGGCGTCAGCGGACACATCGCCGAGCGCATGGCACAGACGATGCTCGAGATGGGGCGCGAAGGCCGACAAGTGATATCCATCACACATCTGCCGCAGATAGCCGCCATAGGCCAGCACCACTACCGCGTCTACAAGACCGAGAGCGATGCCGCCACCGAGAGCCATATCATGGAGCTCACACCCGACGAGCGCATCACCGAGATAGCCCACATGCTCAGCGGAGCACAACTCACCCAAGCCGCCATCGACAATGCCAAGGCGTTGCTCAAGGCAAAGTGAGCTGAAGTCAGTATTTCAAGCGTGCCGGCTATTGAAAAATTTGAATTTGAGACTTTTGAAATTGAGATAAATGAGATAACCTGCAGTCCTGTAAGGACAAAAGCATTATACCCCAATATGAGCAATCAGCTATGCAGCGCCCCAACGGGGCTGCCTGATCATTGGCCTTAAATAACTCTTCTTGAGACATTCGTCTTTAACTTCTTTCGCTCGGCGCTTGCGACGCTTGACCCTTCAAGAACTCCTTTAACTCCTTTAACTTCCCCAAAAAACTCCCCCCAAAAACAACTTCCAAAAAAATATTCCATTCTCCCCTTCAATGAAACAATCCCCCTTACTCCTCATCATCAGTTTACTATTCACCCTCTGCACCACCGCTTCTGCTCAACCCTCGAAATGGTTCAAGAAAGCACGCAAGGCGCAGTTGAGCATCATCACATACGATGCCTCGGGGCAGATGCTCCGCAGCACCAACGGATTCTTCATCGACGAGAGCGGCATCGCCCTCACCGACTACTCCTCGTTCCGCGGAGCAGTGCGTGCAGTGGCCATTGACGAGAGCGGCAAGGAGTGGCCCGTAAGCGCCATAGCCGGAGCCAACTCGCTCTACGATGTGGTCAAGATAAAAGTGGACATCAAGAAATGTGCCGCACTCACCATTGCCGCAACGCCAGCAGCAGCCGGTGCCCAGGCTTATGTGATGCCCTACGTGTCGAGCAAAGCCGGTGCACCCACCATAGCCACCATCGACAAGGTAGAGACCTTCAACGAGCGTTATGCCCAGTATTCGCTGCCCATACGCGTGCCCGAGCGTTCAGCATCGTGCCCGGTGATGAACGAGGCTGGCGAGGTGCTCGGACTGCTGCAGATGGCCGTAGGCAACGAGGAGCGCAGCTATGCCATCTCGGCTGCCTATGCCTGCGACCTCAGCGTCACCGCCCTCTCGGCCACCATGAACGACTACCGCGAGCTGCCTATCCGCAAGACACTCCCCGCCGAAGCCGATCAGGCCAGCAGCTTCATATACCTCACCGGCACGCGTGACACTGCCCTTTACCTCGCCTATGTCGACGATTTCATTGCCGCCTTCCCCGACGAGACCAGCGGCTACACCATGCGGGCTGAGATGCTGACCGACAAAGGCGACTACACCGCCGCCGATGCCGCCTGGGAGGCTGCCCTCAAGGCGAAGGCCAATGCTCAGGAGATTCTCTACTCACGCGCTCGTTCCACCTACGGAGCCGTGCAGAGCGGACGCCAGCTGCCTGAGGCATGGACTCTGGATCGAGCCATGACCGACATTGATGCCGCCAGTGCCGAGGAGCCGTCGCCTGTGTACACCGCCCTCAAGGGCCATATCCTCTATGCCAAGAAGGATTATGCCGGAGCATGCAACGCCTTTGTCGAGGTCAACAAATCGTCAATGCGCGATGCCAGCTACTTCCTCTATGCCTCGCAATGCCAGCAGATGCTGGGCGACACCACCGCCGTGCTGGCCTTGCAGGACAGCGCCGTGGCCTGTTTCACAAAACCTTACGTCGAGGCGGCAGCACCCTCGCTGCTTATGCGCGCCCAGACACATCTGGCCATGGGGCACTACCGTCTGGGAGTGGTTGACCTCATCGACTACGAGCACCTCAAACGCGACCAGCTCAATGCCAATTTCTACTACCAGCGCGAGCAAGCCGAACTGAAGTGCCGCATGTTCCAACAGGCGCTCACCGACATCGAGCAAGCCGTGCGCATGGAACCCCGCGAGCCGCTCTTCCAAGCCGAGGCAGCAGCCCTCTACTATAGATTCAACATGAACGATGAAGCCGTAGCGGCTGCACGCAAAGCCATAGCCCTCGACGACTCCTTCGCCGATGCCTACCGCATCCTCGGCCTGAGCCTCCGTGCCAAAGGTGATGAACGCGCTGCCGTAGAAGCCTTCGACAAAGCCATCAGCCTCGGCGACGAACTGGCAAAGACAATCAAGGAAAAGAAGTAAGAAAAATAACCAATGAAACTCCTCCTCCTCGTTATAGGCAAAACCACCGACTCACATGTCAAGGCACTCATCGACGACTACAGCAGCCGCCTGAGCCACTATGTGCCCTTTGCCATCGAGGTGATACCCGAGCTCCGTTCCACGAAGGCTCTTACCGCCGAACAGCAGAAAGCCACCGAGGCAGAGCTCATCAGGAAACAGCTGCAAAGCGGCGACCACATAGTGCTCCTCGATGAGCACGGCTCCGAACGGCGCTCCGTGGAGTTTGCGTCGTGGCTGCAGAAGCGCATGAACGCAGGGACGCGCCGCATGGTATTCATCGTGGGAGGTCCCTACGGTTTCGATCCGTCGATACACTCCCTGGCCAACGAGGAGATATCCCTCTCGCAGATGACCTTCTCCCACCAACTCATCCGCCTCCTCTTCGTGGAACAGCTCTACCGCGCTCAAACCATACTGCGAGGAGAACCGTACCACCACGAGTAGGACTCCCTCCACCTGGCCCAACTGCCTACTGTCAATTGTCAACTGTCAACTGTCAACTAAATACTCCCTTCCCAATGAGAAACAGAACAGGTGCCGAATACGCCGCATCAAAATACAGCGAACACATAGTGCGAGAGCAAACCACACTGCTCGAGTTCATCATGCAGACCATGGACGGCATATCACGCAACCGTGCCAAGGACATCCTCTCCGGACACGGAGTCACCGTGGACCGCCGCAACACCACGCGCTTCGACGAGCCCCTCAGCCCCGGGCAAGTGGTGCGCATAAGCAAGCACAAGCAAAGCAACCAACTGCTCAACCAATATGTGAAAATCGTATACGAGGACCGCGATCTCGTGGTCATCGAGAAAGCTGCAGGCATACTCTCCATGCCCGCCACCGCCAAGCAGTACTCAGCCAAGCAGGTACTCGATGAATACTTCGAGAAGCGGCATTTCCGCTGCACGGCTCACACCGTGCACCGCCTTGACCGCGACACAAGCGGACTGATGATGTATGCCAAGGACATCGAGATAGCACACATCCTCGAGGACAACTGGCAGCAGATAGTCTACGACCGCCGCTACGTGGCCGTGGTAAGCGGAGAGATGGAGCGCGAAGGCGGCACCATAGAGAGCTGGCTCAAGGACAACAAAGCCTACATCACCTACTCCTCACCAACAGACCCCGGAGGAGGCAAATATGCCGTGACGCACTACCACACACTGCAGACAACACCCACACGCTCGCTCGTGGAACTCAAACTCGAAACAGGGCGCAAGAACCAGATACGCGTGCACATGCAGGACATAGGCCACCCCGTGCTCGGCGACAGGAAATACGGCGACGGCCACGACCCCATAGGCCGACTCTGCCTGCACGCCTACCGCCTGCATTTCTACCACCCCCGCACCGGCGAACCCATGCACTTCGAGACACCCTTCCCCAAGGAATTCCTCAAACTCGTAAACCCACAAACTCAAAATTCATAACCCAAATTTCGCATCCTATGAAAAAAATCAGCATCATTGCAGCCTTCGCGGCAGCATCACTCACACTCACCAGCTGCTTCACCACAGGCGGCACCGGCACCACGGCAACCACAGGCTCCGATGCCGGTTCCGTGCTCGGCGGTATCCTCGGTCAGGGCGGCATAGCCCAAGCCGGCGGCGACATCCTGAACAACATCCTTGGCGGACTCCTCACCAAGGGACTCACCCAGGAGAGCATCTACGGCACATGGGTCTACGAATCACCCGAAGTGCGCTTCGAGAGCGAGAACCTCCTCGCCAAGGCAGGCGGACAAGTGGTGGCATCGAGCATCGAACGCAAGCTCGAGAGCTATCTCACCAAAGTGGGCATCAAAAAAGGCCTCACCACCTACACCTTCAACAAGGACAACACCTACGCCATCACCACCAGCGGCCGCACCATCTCGCAGGGCACCTACACCTTCAACCCCAAGAGCCTCACCCTCAAGATGGAAGGCGGCATGGGACTCATCAACCAGACCTGCACCATCGGCATGGACGGCACCAACCTCTGCTTCCTCTACGATGCCGACAAACTGCTCAAGGTGATGAACAGCGTCGGTTCCATCCTCGGTCAGACAGGCTCCACCATCGGCAGCGTTGCCGGTGTGCTGGGCGACAACTACAAAGGCATGAAACTTGGCCTCGCCATGAGCAAGCGCTAAAACGGCACCCTGTCCCCACAACAAACAACCCCGCCGCCAGCTCTCGTACTCTGGCAGCGGGGCTTTTTCATTTTACGATATACATCTTACCTTTTGGGAAACTTACGCTCTGACAGGGCGAGTATATTCTTGTCATGCATACCTAGGGCTGCCTGGGCTGACTGCTTTCTGCTGGGCTGCGGTCAGAGGTAAGGGTTGTACTGGCGTTCGTAGCCGATGGTGGTGGTGGGCCCGTGGCCGGGATACACGGCGACATCATCGGGAAGCTCACGCAGCAGGTGCTGCAGCGAACGGATGAGCTGCCAGTGGTTGCCCGTGGGAAAATCGGTGCGGCCTATGCTGCCGCAGAACAGGCTGTCGCCCGTGAACAAGGCATGCTCCGCCTCGCAGTAGTAACTTACGCCGCCGGCGGTGTGACCGGGCGTGAGGAGGACAGTCAGCGCGTGCGATCCGAAGCGCACGACGCTGTTCTCGGTGATCACCTCGCCGGCAGGTCCTGTGGGACAAGCCATGGCGTGGCCTATGATGGGGCGCATCTGCTCCTCGGCATTCTCAAACAGCGGCAGGTCCGCCTCCGGGCAGCGTGCCGCAAGGCCATAGCGCTCGTGGATGAAGGCGGCGCCCCAGAGGTGGTCGAAATGGGCATGTGTCAGCAGGTGCGCCACAGGCTTCAGTTCCTGGGTTTCGATATAATCGCTGATGGCTGCCTTCTCCTGATCGTAAAGCGCTCCGCAGTCGATAATCACTGCCTCAAGGCTCTCGTCGCTGACTACGTAGCAGTTGGTGCCGAGCGGGTTGCAAGGGAATGTCTTGATGGTGAGCATGGTTCAAATTTGCACGTAAACAACTTTCTTCGTCTGGAAATATTCCTCGTGGAAGTAGTCCGAGAGCTCGGTAATCATCTTCTCGCCTCTAACGGCGCCTGCCTCATGCTCGAGCTCGCCGCCCTTGAGGGCGATAAGGCCGTTGGGCAGGGCGTTCTGCTGGCGCTGCGAGATATGGGGACGCACTATCTTTACGAGGTCGGCAAGTGGCATCACCGCACGCGAGACCACGAAATCAAAGCGCTCCGGCTGCAGGCCTTCGGCGGGCTGCTGTGCCTCGTCCTTGCGCAGTTTCTTGGCGCTCTTCACGTAACGCACCTCCTCGGCACGTGCATGCTGGGTAGTGACATTAGTAAGGCCGAGGGCGCTGATGACCTCGTTGCACACGCGTATCTTCTTGCCGATGCTGTCCACGAGGTGAAAATGCACCTCGGGAAACATGATGGCAAGCGGGATGCCGGGGAAACCGCCGCCTGTGCCAAGGTCCATGACACGTGTGCCGGGGCGGAAATTTATGACCTGAGCTATGCCGAGGCTGTGGAGCACATGGTGCTCGTACAGGTTATCGATGTCCTTGCGCGAGATGACATTTATCTTCGCATTCCAGTCGTGGTACAGGGCATCAAGGGCGGCAAAACGCTCCCGCTGCTCCGCCGTCAGTTGCGGGAAATATTGATAAATCAAGGCTTCGCCCTGCGAAGCAGCAAAGGTATCGTCTTTAACTTCTTTAACTTCCATAAGATTAATGTGTAGTTTCAGTTCTATATTAGCTCTGGGCCGGAATATCATCTTGAACCTCTTGAACTTCCTTAACTCCTTTAACTCCTTTAAGAAGAATCGCTCCTAATGCAAAGATTCCCATGCAGAAGGGATAGTAGAGGTACGGAATGATCTGCACCGGCGACAGCATAGCCAGCGAGGCGGCCATAAGCAGTTGGGCGCCATAGGGGATAATGGCCTGCGCCAGGCACGAGAAAGTGTCGAGGATGCTGGCACTGCGGCGCGGATCTACGCCGAAGCGCTCGGATATCTCGCGGGCTATAGGGCCTATGGTGAGGATGGCAACGGTGTTGTTGGCCGTGCATACGTCGGTGAACATCACCAAGCCGCCTATCGTGAGCTCCGCACCGCGCGACGAACGTACACGCCGCGTAAGGGCGTTGATAACCAAGTCGATACCGCCGCCGTGGCGGATGAGCGCCATCATGCCGCCTGCCAACATTGACACTATGATGAGCTCGCTCATGCCAAGGATACCCTCGCCCATTGACGAGAGCCAGCCTAAGACATCGTAGCTGCCATAGCACAGGCCTATGATGCCGCTCAGGATGATGCCCACTACGAGCACCACCATGACATCGACACCGGCAATGGCCGTGATGAGCACCACGAGGTAAGGAAGAACCTTCATCATATTGATGTCTGAGGTCGGAGCAGGTGAATGCAGCTGAGTGCCCATCACCACATAGGCCAGCAGCACAAGAATGGCAGCAGGCAGCACGATACGAATGTTGACTCGGAATTTATCGCTCATGCGGCACCCCTGCGTGCGCGTAGCCATAATTGTTGTATCGGAGATGAAGCTGAGGTTGTCGCCGAAGAATGCACCACCCACTACAACGCCCACGAGGAAGGGCACGCTGGCATCGGTGGCCTCGGCTATACCGGCTGCTATAGGCACCAGGGCGACTATCGTTCCAACGCTCGTGCCGATGCTCATGGATATAAAACATGAAGCGAGGAACAGCCCGGCTAACAGTAAGTTATCTGGCAGAAGTTGAAGTGATAGTTGAACCGTGGCATCGATAGCTCCCATGGCTTTGGCGGAGGCTGCAAAGGCACCGGCAAGGATGAATATCCAAAGCATGAGCATGATGTCGGGATGCCCGGCACCAGAAGAGAAGATGTTGATACGCTCGCGCAACGGCAGGCCGCGGGTGACGGCGATGCCGTAGATGCTTGCCACGAGAAAGGCAACACCGATAGGCACGCGGTAGAAATCACCCGCTATGATGCTCGCCGCAAGGTACACCAATAGGAATACCGCTATGGGGCTGAGTGCCAACAGTCCGTTCTTCATAAACCAAAATACAAAACTTTGGCAAAGGTAGGGAAAAATATTAGAATAGGAGTATTGAAACGTGAAAAAATCATCGAAAAAGCTAAAAAGTGGAGCGAGCAAAGAGAAAAGTTTACACGTCATAACGCGTGTTTCAAGGATTTCCATTAACTTTGCAAAAGAAAACGCAACAACGAAAACGAAAAACAGAAAAGAAAATGGCTAAAATCGTTACTCTCGGCGAGCTTATGCTGCGCCTCTCGCCTCAAGGCAATGACCGTTTCATTCAGAGCGAATCCTTCCGCATCATCCCTGGCGGAGGCGAAGCTAATGTTGCCATATCGCTGGCCAACTACGGCCACGAGGCTTATTTCGTGTCTAAACTGCCCAAGCACGAAATCGGACAGATAGCACTTAATGCCATGCGCCGCTATGGTGTGGACACCCGATTCATAGCTCGCGGCGGCGAACGCGTAGGCCTTTACTACGCCGAAACAGGAGCATCGATGCGCCCGTCGAAAGTGATCTACGACCGTGCTCATAGCGCCATAGCAGAGGCTCTGCCCGAGGATTTTGACTTCGACGCGATAATGGAAGGCGCCGACTGGTTCCACTGGAGCGGCATAACACCTGCCATCAGCGACCGCGCGGCAGAGCTCACCCGACTCGCGTGCGAAGCTGCTAAGCGCCACGGCGTCACCGTGAGCGTCGACCTCAACTTCCGCAAGAAACTGTGGACCAGTGAGAAGGCTATCTCCGTGATGCGCCCGCTGATGAAATACGTTGACGTATGCATTGGCAACGAGGAGGACGCCGAGCTGTGCCTCGGTTTCAAGCCCGATGCTGATGTGGAGGCCGGCAAGACCGACGCCGCCGGCTACGAAGGCATCTTCCGTCAGATGCGCGAGGAATTCGGTTTCAAATATGTCGTTTCCACTCTCCGCGAGAGCTTCTCTGCTACGCACAACGGCTGGAAGGCTCTCATCTTCGACGGCAACGAGTTCTACCAGAGCAAGCGCTACGATATCAACCCCATCATAGACCGTGTGGGCGGCGGCGACAGCTTCTCAGCCGGTCTTATCCACGGACTGCTCACCAAGGCCACGCAGGGCGAAGCCCTCGAATTCGCCGTGGCTGCAAGCGCATTGAAGCACACCATCAACGGCGACTTCAACCTCGTGAGCATCGAAGAGGTGGAGGCTCTCGCAGGCGGCAATGCAAGCGGACGAGTGCAACGATGAGGTAATTGAACAATTATAATCAAAATTGTAAATCGTAAATTGTAAATCGTAAATCCATATCTGATGTCCCGTTTTGATAAATTAGCTGTATTAAGCAAGATTAAGTCGGCACCTATGGTGCCCGTGTTCTACCACAAGGATGCCGAGGTGGCCAAGCAGGTGATTAAGGCTTGCTACGAGGGCGGTGTCCGTGCTTTCGAGTTCACCAACCGAGGCGATTTCGCACAGGAAGTGTTTGCCGAATGTGTGAAATTCGCTGCCAAGGAATGTCCCGAGCTGGCTCTCGGCATAGGGTCGGTGGTTGACGCTCCCACTGCAGCCATGTACCTGCAGCTCGGAGCATGCTTCGTGGTGGGTCCCCTCTTCAATCCTGAGATAGCTCCCGTCTGCAACCGACGCCTCGTGCCCTACTGCCCCGGATGCGGCAGCGTGAGCGAGACAGGCAAGGCACAGGAACTGGGATGCGACCTCACCAAGCTCTTCCCCGGCGATGTATATGGGCCCAACATGGTCAAAGGCCTCATGGCTCCTATGCCGTGGTCGAAGATCATGGTCACCGGAGGCGTTGCCCCCACCGAGGAGAACCTCACCGCATGGTTCAATGCCGGCGTCTTCTGCGTGGGTATGGGCTCCAAGCTCTTCCCCAAGGACAAGGTGGCTGCCGAGGACTGGCAGTACATCACCGACAAGTGCCGCGAATGCTTCGAGATAATCCAGCGCGTACGCAAATAAAACAAAGGCACAAGAGCGCCTGAGGCTCAGCATCTTAAGCATCAATAAAAAACATTCTCACAGCAATGAAAAACAGGTTCCTATTTGTCAGCACCATGGCGCTGACGGCTTTATTCCTGGCTTCGTGCGACTGGACCAAGAAACCTTGGGCATCAGCAACAGATGGCAGCGAAGACACCGATTCGGTAAGCGCAAAGCAGTACTGCACGGCTGAGTTCAACGATAGCATCAGCATCAACGAAGCCACGGCTTACCAGGAGCTGCGCGTTGATTTCCCCGCAGAGGACGATAGCTCGGCAGTGGCACAAGCGGTGCTTGCATGGCTGTGTGATGAAGTGCGGAGCCGCTGCTACCCGGACTTCGAGGGTGAACACATCGACAGCGCCTTTGCCGTGGATACAGACAACCCTAAGCTCGACACCTTTGCCGACAATGTCGTCACTACCTACGGCCGCAAGGGACTGCAGCGGCTGGGCAACGAACTGCGCGAGATGGCCAACGAAGGCTATGAAGGATTCTTCAGCAACAATCTGGCCATTGAACTGGCCGAGCAAACCGAGAACTACCTCACCTTCACACTCGAGCACGATGTCTACATGGGCGGCGCTCATGGCGGACAGTACCACGAGGGACACTCGTTCAGGACATCCGATGGCAAGGCCTTCACGTGGAAACACTTCAAGACAGATATGAAGCCCGAGCTGATAGCTCTGCTCAAGAAAGGGCTCATGGCCTATTTCAACGAAAACGCCGACGAGCCGATAACCACTGAAGCAGCGCTGTTTGAGATGCTCTTGCTCTACGATGACCCCGACACGCCCGAGAACGAACTTGAGTACGGTCTGCCTCTGCCGGCCACTGACCCATGGCTCACACGCGACGGCGTAGTATTCATCTATCAGGAGTACGAGATAGCTCCTTACGCCTTCGGACGTCCATCGGTCACACTGCCCTACTCTGCCGTAAAAGACTTCATCACTCCAGAAGGCATAACCTTCGTCAATGGCCAGTAGACAACCGGCAAGAATCGTCGCGCTGAGTAATCATTAAGGCTAAACGATTAATCGTCAAGGACAAACACAAAAAGGCATGAAGCTCAAGTCGCTCTGCATAACCATCCTCACCGCCTTCGCTTCAGCTGCCACGGCACAGGTCAACCTGTACTCCGGGAGCGAAGTGATTGCTCATGATGTTAAGGTGGGAGCGCAGATGCCTGAAGCCCTGAGGCTGATGCTCGAAGGCCGACAGCTCGACGCCAAGAAGGTTCAGCAGGCCGACAATGCCGACACAGGCATCGCGCGGAAACCGCTAGCACGAAGGTTGAGAAACGCAAGGAAGCCGAAGGCGCCCACACGCGTGGAACCGCTGCTACAGTCCATATCAGGCCAAGATGAGCCCTACAACTGGCTTTGTCCCTATGCCTTACAGGCCGACGGCACACCGTACAGCTTCCGTTGTGTGGCAGGTTGCGTGGCAACAAGCATCGAACAGATACTCGCCTACTACCGCTACCCCACCGAACTTCAGGACACGCTATTCGGTTGGTCCACAGATCAGTACACGATAGCCGACCTCTTGCCCGGCACACGCTTCGACTGGGAAAACCACCTCAACGATTATCGCAAGGGTTACAACGAGCAGCAAGGTCAGGCCGTGGCACTTCCCATGCTGGCTTCGGGCATGGCAGTTCACATGCGCTACGGTCCTTATTCTTCTGGTGCAAACACATTCCTTGCCGTGGAACCGCTTCAGCGCGCGTTCGGCTACGGCATGGCACGGTGGTTAGACCGCGTCATGTACACACCCGACAACTGGCACGCCATACTTCAGTACGAACTCGAACAGAGCAGGCCCATAGCGTATGTGGGCCATAATATGGAGATGTCAGGCCATGCCTTCAATATCGACGGCGTTGACGAGCAAGGCTTCTACCACATCAACTGGGCTTACGATGGCAACTACGATGGGTGGTATGACCTCGATTGGCTTAATCCCTGGGAACCCACTGATGCCAAGCCCGACGGCATCGCCTATGGTTTCTTCAGCAATCAAGGCGCCCTAGTGATGCATCCCTCGGCCGACGCCAAGCCTCTCGAACCGGATACGCTGGACATCGATGAGCTCGGAGTGGAACTTACGAAAGTTGATTTTCTGCGTCCGCCCGAGAATGTAGGCTACGTAGCTACCGATTTCTATTTCACCAACAACGGCAGCAACGACGTCACCTACACCTACGAGAT
Organism: Bacteroidaceae bacterium; assembly: GCA_016286165.1. Taxonomy (GTDB): domain Bacteria; phylum Bacteroidota; class Bacteroidia; order Bacteroidales; family Bacteroidaceae; genus Physcousia. The sequence goes on from JAEESE010000007.1 coordinate 25,427, forward strand.
ATTCACCTACCTGCCCACAGATACCGCCATCTTCCACCAGGCCGACTACATAGGAATATCCGCCATCAACATCCCTGCGGGCGAAAAACGACGTCAGAGGGTGTACCTCATGTTCCGCACCCTGGGCGAGCGCATCATGGGAATATCTCACGACGACGTCACCATTCCCTTTACAACGCCGGTCACCATAACACAAGGCAAAGCCCAATGGACAAGATGGGAGAACCTGACCTATGAACTCGAGCCTACGGGTAGCGCCTGCGATGCACTCTTCACCGTCGACGTAACCAACCTGAATGCAGGCTCTTACGCCAGCGACATCATCTTCTTCTGCCTTTATCCAGAAGGAAAAGACGGCGAGGATACCCGCCACTATGATGTCCTCGATTTGAAACCAGCCGAACAGCAGACCCTGAGCGTGCGTTTCCGCGGTCTGGAGCCAAGCACTCATTACCACTTCCTCGTGCGTTGTCCGTGGGCCATCAGGCAACAAGTTGAGTTCGATACGCCGGCGGCTACAGCCATCAGCGTGCCTCTCGCCGCTCCAGAAGCCAAATCCCCATTCGATATCGCCGGCCGCCCATGGAACAAGGTAAGCCGAGGAATCATCATTTCAGACAGAAAGAAATGGTTGAAACAATAATCGACAAATACTACTCCGACAACCCCGCCTTGCGCGACACACTCATTCGCCATAGTAAAAGTGTGGCGCATAGGGGTTTAGAGGTGGCCGAGCGCCATCCCGAATTCAATGCCGACAGCACCTTCCTCTACGAGGCTGCTATGCTCCACGACATAGGAATCTTTCTCACCGATGCCCCCGGCATAGGATGTTTCGGCACCGAACCATACATTCGGCACGGCATCCTCGGAGCTGAACTGCTGCGCCGTGAGGGACTGCCCCGCCACGCACGGGTTGCCGAGCGTCATACGGGCACCGGGCTCACACGCCAAGCCATCCTTGAGCAGCAATTGCCGCTGCCTGCTGCCGATTTCTTACCTGAGACCATCGAGGAACAGATTATCTGTTATGCCGATAAGTTCTTCTCGAAAACGCGACTAGAACAGGCCAAAACCGACGAGCAAGTGCTTGTCAGTCTGAAACGTTTCGGGCAGGAAAGCGTAGAGCGAATGGCGTCTTGGATGAAATTATTCGGTTAAAAAACTGAAAATGCTTGCGTATGCGCGCGTAAAGCAGTACTTTTGCATCGTTTTTGGCAAAGTACATTGTTGCCAGGCCCTTTCAGTGAATAAGAAATCTATCTATATATTGCTCATCGTCAGCCTGTTGGCTATCGTAGTCGCATCCTGTTCCACAGCTATGCGGCAATCATCGGCGCAACAGACTAATGATGTCACGGCACGCGCTGCAAGCAAGAAACTGGCTCGACTCGCTCAGAAACAGGGCACGAATGCCAAAAAACAAGCTGCAGGCAGCACGCCACAAAGCACGGGCGACAAGCCGTCGGGCGCATCTTCAACCGTTGTTGAAGGTGTTTCAGCAGCAGCTGACAGCGTGAAGCGCGTCAGTCAGGCAGCCACCGAGGCATTCGAAGAACTAGAGGAATCAGCAGACAAGGCCGCACAAGCCCTCACGGAAGCCGCCTTGCCACAGGACACAGCTTCCACTGCCGAAGACGGCGACGAAGGTTTCGGACTGTCCATGCCACATTTTGAAAAGCCCAAGACGGCTGCCGATTCCCTGGCCGCAGCCAAGGACTCCCTAACCACCGACACCCTCACATCCGACACGGCTCGCTTCATGATTGTCCACGGCGACACCGTCTATCTGGGACGTGGCGGTTTTACAGGCACCGTGACGCAGGAAATCGACTCCACCAAGCAGAGTAAGAGCGCGCTCGAGGCCGTTGTCGAATTCTCGGCCAAGGACTCCGTAACCTTCGATTATGCCAACGACCGCGTTAACTTCTACGGCGATGCCAAGGTCAATTACACCAATCTCGAGCTGTCGGCAAACCTCATCACCATGGCCGTGGACAGCAGCGTGGTACACGCTTTCGGCACGCGCGACTCGCTTGGCAACATGGTCACCCCGCCCGTGTTCAAGCAAGGCAGCGACGAATACGAGCCCGACGCCATTGCCTACAACTTCAAGACACGTAAGGCTTTCATCAACAACGTCTACACCCAGCAGGGCGACGGCTACATGATCAGCAAGGAGAGCAAGCGCGACTCCACCGGTACCATGTATGTCTCGCACGCTCAGTACACGACATGTGATGCCAAACACCCGCACTTCTACCTCGCACTTACTCGCGCCAAGGTCCGTCCGGGCAAAGATGTGGTGTTCGGACCCGCATATCTCGTGCTCGAAGACGTGCCGCTGCCGCTTGCTATCCCCTACGGTTTCTTCCCCTTCTCAAGTTCCTATTCCAGCGGCATCATCATGCCGACCTATGGCGACGAGACAACGCGCGGCTTCTACCTCCGCGACGGCGGTTACTACTTCGCTATCAGCGACCGCATCGACTTGAAGCTCCTGGGCGAAATCTACACGAAGGGCTCGTGGGGTATCTCCGGACAGACCACCTACAAGAAGCGCTACCGCTTCAGCGGAGCGGTCAACTTCTCGTACCAGCGCACTGTTGAAGGCGAGAAGAACATGCCCGACTACTCTGTGTCGAAGAGCTTCAAGATTCAGTGGAGCCATCGTCAGGACACGAAAGCCAATCCTTCACAGTCGTTCTCGGCAAGCGTCAACTTTGCCACGTCAAGCTACGAGCGCAACAACCTCTCGTCGATGTACAATCCGCAGAGCCTGAGCCAGAGCACCCGTACTTCATCTGTAAGCTATTCGCGCTCGTTTGCCGATATCGGCCTTACGCTCTCTGCCACGATGAACCTCTCGCAGAACGTGCGTGACTCCAGCATCTCCATGACGTTGCCTTCGCTCAACATCTCGCTGGCGCGCTTCAACCCCTTCAAACGCAAGAAGAAGGTAGGCGCCGAACGATGGTACGAGAAGATTGCCATGAGCTACACCGGAACAATCTCCAACAGTATAGCCACCAAGGAGAACCAGCTGCTGCACGCCAGTTTCATCAAGGACTGGCGCAACGGTATGCGTCATCAGGTGCCTGTGAGTGCCTCCTTCTCGCTGTTGAACTACATTAATATTACGCCGTCCCTCAACCTCAGTGACCGTATGTACACCTACAAGGTCAATCGCCGATGGGACGACGAGAAGATGCGCGAAGTGGCCGACACGGTATATGGATTCAACAATGTCTTCGATTTCAACATGAGCCTGTCGGCAAGCACCAAGCTCTATGGTACCTACCGACCGCTCATAGGCAAGAAGATTGTAGCCATACGCCACGTGCTGACGCCTACGGTGAGTTTCTCCTATGCCCCTGATTTCGGCGCTGCCCACTGGGGATACTACGGCACTTATGTCAAGACGGACAAGGACGGCAACGTTTCAACCGTAACTTACAACCGCTACCAAGGCACGCTCTACGGAGCGCCGAGCAACGGCAAGACCGGAAATATCAACTTCGATATCGGCAACAACGTAGAGATGAAGCTGCGCGAGGAGGGTGACTCAACACGTAAGATAAGCCTTATCGACGAGCTCGGAGCTTCAATGTCGTATAACATGGCAGCCAAGACACGCCCCTGGAGCGACCTCAATACACGTATCCGTCTGAAGCTGAGCAAGAGCTACACCTTCTCGCTCAACGCTCAGTTTGCCACTTACGCCTACGAGATGGACGAGAACGGCCGCGTTTACGTGGGCGACAGGACTGAATACAGCTATGGCCGTTTCGGTCGTTTCCAAGGTATGTCGCAGAACCTGTCGTACACCATCAACAACCAGAAAATCAAGCAACTATTCGATAAGTTGCGTGGAAAGTCAACGGATAAGAAGAACGAAGAAGACGACGTCGACAACTATGACGAGGAGTATGACGACTACGACATAAACGAATCGAATATGGACCCCGAACTCACTCGCGGGCAGCGTCCACAGCGTGAGCGAGGTCAATCGGGCGAGCTCGACGAGGACGGCTATGTAGCGTTCAAGTTGCCTTGGTCCATCTCATTCAGCTACGGCGTCACCATGCGCGAGAACACCAGCGGCAAGTTCAACTCCAACCGCATGCGCTACCCCTACAAGCTCTCGCATACGCTCAACTTCTCGGGCAACCTGCAGATAGCCTCCGGTTGGAATATCTCATGGTCCTCGGGCTACGACTTCAACTACCACAAGATGTCGATGACCACCGCCTCGCTGCAGCGCGACCTCCACTGCTTCACCATGTCTGCGTCAATGGTCATAGCACCCTACCGCACCTACAACTTCACCTTCCAGGCTAATGCTTCAACGCTCGCTGACGCCCTCAGATGGAAGAAGCATAGCGGCTACACCAACCAACTCCGATGGTATTAATGCCCGACGACGTTGAGAGGTGACCGCCTAACAATTAATGATAAAACTCAAAACGATAAGCAATATGAAAAAGTCTTTGTTATTGATAGCTGTTGCAACTTTGGCCTTTGTAGCCTGCAACAACGAAAGCGAGTTCCACCAGACCTATATGGCCAAGCAGTACCAAGTGGTCTATGCCGACCAAACGCTCGACAGCGTAAGATACACCACCACGGAAACCCACACCATCAGTTCCGACGCATCGTGGTGCACGCCCATTGACCAATACCAGGCCTCCATCAACAAACAGATTGAAGCTCATCCCGGTATCTACGAGTTGGCCGTTTACCTCAACATGAAAGTTAACACCACAGGCAAGCTTCGTACAGCCAAGATTACCGTCAATGGCGGTCAATACACCGCCAGCGCCATGGTCATCCAACTCGCCAATCTGGAAGTGGAACGTCCACAGGTTACCCTGAGCCCCGATTTGAGCGGCGACACTATCTCAACGCTCGGCCTGCAAGGCCTTGCCAATACTGACAGCATCATCTTCCACACCCAATATCCGTGGACTCTTTCCGTGCCCGAAGGCTCGTTCATCACGCTCCGTAAGACAAGCGGTGAGGCCGGTCGCAACGTAGTATTCTTCGACTACCCCAAGAACCCGCTGACGGAAGCCCGACAGGAGATTATCACCCTCAAGGCCTTCCCCACTACTACGCGCCGCCAAACCAGTGACGACGAGCTCTCGGAAGAGTACATCCTAACCCAAATTCCCATCAAACAGTTCAAGGCTGAATCGATTAAGGATTAGTAACAGCCAAACCTGATTTGACTTTTAGGCATGCTTGTCTAAAGACACGAACGGTCACACAAGCAAACATGAACGGTCATACAGACAAACACGACCGGTCATACAAGCAAACACGACCAGTCGTATCAGCAAACACGACCAGTCATACAAGGTGGACCACCACGGGTGGGACACCTCATAATACCAATCAAAATCTCTAACACATATATTCTATGAACTGCCTTCGTCACATTGCAACCGCCATCACGGCCTTTCTCTTTGCAGCAAACGCCGGTGCCAATCAGCCCGATTCAGTGTTCCTGCTGGCTTACAACACAGAGCCAGGCCGCGGTCTTTCCTTTGCTTATTCAGCAGATGGAAACAGTTGGAAAAGCATAGCACACGGGGCGACCTTCGTGGGTAGTGATTTCGCACAGTGGGGAACGAACAAGAAGATGTTTACGCCCGTGCTGACGCAAGGCAGCGATGGCCTATGGCATCTTACGTTCGGAGTCGGGACAAATACCCGCCAATATGCTCACACCACTTCGCCTGACCTCATTCACTGGCACCCTCAGGACTATCCGATGGCCGAAAGCCGTGAGGCCGTGCAGCAAATGTTGGCCAAGGCAGAAGAGCAATACACCGAGGCGATCGTCGATGGTCAGCCACGCAGAGGTTCTGTCTGCCGTGCACCTTACCTTCAAGTGGTAGCGATGGAGAATGCCAAAGCCGCTGAACGTGAGCGCAATGCCCGCAACGGTGAGTCGTTGGCTGACGATGCCCGTCGCTTTGAGCGTCTGAACGGGCAAGTAATCAATGCCGACATACGAATCGATGCAACACGGCCTAAAACCATCTCCGACAAGTTGATAGGCATCTTCTTCGAGGACATTAACTATAGCGCCGACGGCGGCCTGTATGCCGAACTCATCCAAAACCGCGACTTTGAATACAGCGCCGAGGACCACGGCCGCGAGCGTGATTGGAATGCACGACATTCGTGGAGCCTTGAAGGCGCCGGCACGACATTCGATATCGCCAGCGACCAGCCCTTGAACGCAAACCAAAGTCATTATGCGGTGCTTGACGTGGAGAGCCCTGGAGCAGCCCTCGTCAACGCAGGCTTCGACGGCATTGTGGTGAGAAAAGGAGAACGCTATGACCTAAGCCTCTTTGCCCGCCAGCTCACAGGCAAAGGAGCGAAGCTGAAAGTGCAGTTGCGCGACGGTGATAAGATTATCGGACAAGCCACTATCGCCGCTCCGACAGCACAATGGAAGCAGGCCAAGGCCACCATCACAGCCACCGCTGATGCCGGCAAGGCCAAGCTCGCCCTACTACCCTCCTCGACCGGTAAGGTCGCTCTTGATTTCATATCCCTGTTCCCGCAGAAAACTTTCAAGGGGCGCAAGAACGGAATGCGTGCGGATTTGGCAGAGACGCTGGCCGCCTTGCATCCTCGTTTCATGCGATTCCCAGGCGGTTGCCTGGTCCATGGCGACGGCCTTGGGAATATGTATCATTGGAAAGAAACCATCGGCCCCCTGCATGAGCGAAAAGGTCTCCGTAATATCTGGGGCTATCATCAGAGCCGAGGCCTTGGCTACTACGAGTTCTTCCAACTGTGCGAAGACCTCGGTTGTGAACCGCTGCCCGTGGTGCCGGCTGCCGTGCCTTGCCAGAACAGCGCCGTTGACCCGGTTCTCGGCGGCGGACAGCAAAACGGCATCCCGTTCGGTCCCGCTTTCGAACAGTACAAACAAGACGTTCTTGACCTGATTGAATGGGCTAACGGCGACCCGAAGACCAGTACTTGGGCTCGTAAACGTGCCGAGGCAGGTCACCCCAAGCCGTTCAACCTCAAGTACATAGGAATAGGCAACGAAGATATCATCTCGGACACATTCGCCGTGCGTTACATCAAACTCATCGAAGCGGTTAAGACCAAATACCCGGAAATAACGGTTTGCGGCACTGTTGGCCCGTTCTTCGAAGGCAGCGACTACGAGCAAGGCTGGCGATTGGCCAAGGACAACAAGATAGACATGGCGGACGAGCACTACTACGTGAGCCCCGGTTGGTACATTCACAACCAGGACTACTACGACCAATATGAGCGCAACGCCACGAAGGTGTACTTAGGTGAATATGCAAGCCACGGGCAAGGCCGTCGCTCCACCATAGAGACAGCGCTCACCTGCGCCATGCATATCTGCACGCTTGAACGGAACGGCGACGTGGTGGAAATGAGCTCCTATGCCCCGCTGCTGGCCAAAAACGGTCATACACAATGGAATCCTGACCTTATCTACTTTGATAATGAGCATGTATATCCGACCGTGGATTATGAAGTACAGCGCATGTGCGGTCAGACTCAGGGCGACAGATATCTGCCTACTGAGTCACATCTGACAATAGGTACGGACAACCGCCGTGCCAACGAGGAAGTGCAACAGCGCGTGGCCGTAAGCACGGTGCGCGACAGCCGTTCAGGTCGCACATTCGTCAAGATTGTAAACCTGTTGCCAGCTGCCGTGAAAGCCAAGTTGACCGCCAATGACCTGCAACTGCCGCAGACCGTAACGCTACACCGCCTCGCTGGAGTATGGAACGACACAGAGGCTCGAGCCACCACGACCAGTCGTGCAGAGATTGCCGACGGACTCATCGACCTGCCAGCCTATTCTTTTACCATCGTTGAGTTCTGATGACAAAGCGGTTTAAGCATATAATCGTTGCTGCTCTGGCAGTCATGGTCGTTGCCACGGCAGCACCTGCGCAGGACAAGCCCACTGCCCGCGAGCACATAGGTTTCCAACTGTCAGGATCTATGGGCCGCATTGTGCCGCAGCATGATTATATCGCTTCGCTGTTGCATTCGTATTCGTGCAACTATCAGGACTTTCGTTTCCTTTGGCGAACCCTACCAGCCGACGGCAGGCTTTTCGACAAGAACTACCATTACCCGATTCTTCAGGCCGGTTTGATGCACGGTGACTTCTCGCACATCAGGCTTAATCGCTTTGCACCTGACTATGATTCGAAGCTCGGGCATGCCATAGTGGCTTATGGAGGTATTCAAATCGACTTCTTACGACGGGGCAACTGGTCGCTGGGCGGAGATCTGCAAAACGGCGTCGCCTTTTTCACAAAGCACTACAACTACTACAATAATCGGGACAATGAAGTTATAGGCTCTGTGGCAGCCCTATATTTCGGGGCGTCGCTGCAGACGCGTTACCGCGTTGCACCGCAATGGACAGTCGGTCTCTCAGGTGATTTCCGCCATTGCAGCAACGGTCATATCACACGTCCTAACCTCGGAACGAACACGATAAGCGGTTCTGTAAGCGTGACCTACGATCTCGAGCCGCAAAAAGCTTTGTCGAAGGCTGATACACTTACGGCCTCTGCCACAGACGAAACGGGAAGCGTTGACGGCAGGAAAGGTCCGAAGTTCTTTGTTGACCTAAGCGCCGGCGTTTCCACAAAGTCGCTGCTCGAGGAGTTTATGGCAGATCCAAGCACCCGAGTGCATACTTACGGAGTGTTCACCGCCATGGTAGCGCCAATGATTCGATATCATCGCATGCATGCCAGCGGGGCACAGTTTGATTTCATGTATGCAAACTACATGGATAAGGTGCGAGAAATAGACATACGAAACGGTCACGAAGGCCAATACCGCTATTCACCTTTCATCATGGGCGTGGCTTTGCGGCACGAGTTGTTTTATCGCCATTTCTCAATGAACGCAAGCTTCGGCATCTATCTCCGTCACCGCACAGGACATTATTCTGCCACGGAGGAGAGCAGGCTCTATCAGACAATGGGTTTGCGTTATAACTTCCCCTTCACCGACGACCGTTTGTTCATAGGCTACAACGTGAAAGCCCATAAACTCAGCAAGGCTGATTGCATGCAGTTTATGGTTGGCTGGAGACTATAAAAAAGGAGACTCTCTCCCTGGTTTCAATAAGGGAGAGAGTCTATATTATTCTAAAAGCTGTGAAGGAACTGACGATGTAAAAAAATGCCTTGCACTACTCGAGACTTACGGCAAAACAACCTTCTTAGCTCCGCCGTTTTCGTTGACAACGATATTTAATCCTCGGTGGAGTTTGCTTGACTTAAGCCCGTCAATAGTGTAAATGCCAGCCTCAGCCTGACCGGTAGCTGCTTCCTCATCGCCTTGCAACTCCTCCATCTCCAGTTGGTCAATACCAACCGCAGCATTCATCTTGGGCGTGTAGCGTGCATTATTCTCAATGATGGCACGTGTGAGCGACATGCCTAAGACGTTGTAGCTGCCGGATTTGTCGCGACCAGCAAAATCCATCATCACTATGCCTGTCGGGCCCCAGTGGCTCTCGTCCTTAAGATATTCAATCACAGCAGCATTCTGTGTTGCAGCATTATCCTTGTAGCCATCAGCGGTCACAATGCCGAAGAGGCCTGTCTTGCTATAGCCTGAAGTGTGGTTGATAATCCAGATAAAGTTTGAACGGGTATGCTGCTTCACCGAATAGTTGAGAAGATTCTCTACGGCGGCCTTCTTGTCGGCTACTGCTCCAGAAGCCGTAACCTCGTAGAAGTCCTGACAATACAGAGTGGCTTTCGTAGAGATTCGCGCTTGTGTTATCTGCGCCTTCTTCTGGTCGGCAAGGTTCTTACTATGGCTCCAACCATTGATGACGCCACCTTTGGCTCCGTTGTATTCATTGCGGGTAAGCACTACTATCTTTCCACGCATCTCGCTGACCGTGAGGTTGCGGACAAAAGGCACAATGTATGGAGCGAGGCTTTCGTCAGCAAGAATCTCTCCTACCAACTTTGGCCAAGCAGCTTTCTCATTATCCGTCTCATTATCATCCTCGTGGCGCATCATAACAATGGCAAACTCTGTGGGATGAGCAATTACCGAGTCGCGCAGGAGATGCATTGCCGTACGGAAATCAATATTCGTGGAGATGATGCCGTGATTTATGTTCACGTTGGAACCTGAAACCGTAGGACGGAGGTCAAAGGCTCGGATTCCAGCCGACCATTGCTCGCTGAGACTGGCGTCCTGAGTGCGGGCAAAGGAATCTGCTGATGTACCATTACCTGTTGCTGCGTCATGCGATCCAGGAATCGACAGCTGAGACACATAAGCTGCATCATCGATATTTGCCATCCAATCATCGGCCTTGGCCGGTGACGGAATCAGTGAAAAGACGATAAGGCAAGTGGAAAGGAAAAGACTCTTGTTCATGATTATCAAGCTTTTATCTCAACAAATTCGTTGATATGATTGTCAATATAGACGGCTATCATTGAAGTAATGTCCTCTTCGGTCTCAATGAACTCATCATCGAGCGCATCAAAATCGGGATATTGCTCAAAGAGAGCCATGAATTGTTCATCGTTGACCTCGCGCGTCAGCTCGTTGTCGTAGCGTTCAAAGAGCTTGCGTCCTTTGTAAATAAGCTTGGAGAAATCATGGAGGACACTGGTTCCCTGCTCGCTTTCCACCTCTTCACCCCACAGGCGTATCGCCTTGGCAAAGGGATTAAGGAAGATGAAGGGGCCGAGGCCATTGTGTATCAGCTGCACGAATCCTCCGTCCAACACCTCTTCGCGAAAGAGATGATAGCCGATGAGCGTTATCTGATCACCCGAGAGTTGCGGCATAGTCTGAGCGTTAAGCTCCCCGCCTATGGCCTCGAGCGTCTTTCCTACGACCAGTTCCAACAGCTCGTCAAATCCTTTTCCGGCAGCTGTCTGTAACTCAGATTCTTGTATTTCTGGCTTCATAACTCTTACGAACTTATTTCTGTATCAATAGCTATGCTTGAACTGACGGTCTATGTCCCGGCGGTCCTCTTTCTCTTTCAACGTCTCGCGCTTATCATAACCGTGCTTGCCTCGTGCTATATTAATGTCGAGCTTGGCCCTGCCGTTCTCATCAATGAACAGGAGAGTCGGCACAATAGTGACGCCCGGACTCTTTGTCGCATTCTGCAGTCGGTTTATCTCTCGGCGGTTCAGCAGTAACTTACGGTCGCGCCGAGCGGCGTGATTGTTGTATGTTCCGTAGAAGTACTGGGCTATATTCATGTTCTTCACCCAAACCTCTCCGTTTATGACAAGGCAGTATGTGTCCACGAGGCTGGCTTTGCCCAGGCGTATGCTTTTTATCTCGGTACCTGTGAGTACTATGCCTGCCGTGAACTTCTCCTGCAGATAGTAGTCGAACTCAGCTTTGCGGTTCTTTATGTTTATCGTTTTCTGCTTCTCTTTTGCCATTGTCGTCGGTTTATCAAGAAACCCAGCCCTCTTGAGGACCGGGCTTCTCTTTTATACTTAAGCCTGAAGCTAAGGTATCGTGTGTGTAGTTACGTGATTCAGTGGCGCTTATAGTCAATCATCTTTATGGCTGTCACTGCACATTCGGTGCCTTTATTACCAAGGATACCTCCTGTGCGGGCCTCGGCTTGCTCCATATTGTTGCATGTCAGCAGACCATAGATGACAGGCACTGTGCCCCGAAGGTTCAACTCTGCAAGACCTTGCGTAGTGCCTTGGCAGATATAATCGAAGTGAGGAGTATCGCCTCTGATCACGCATCCTATGGCTATCACAGCGTCTACCTTTGCCTCGTTTACCATCCATGTAGCTCCGAACACGAGTTCAAAACTACCCGGCACGTGCTTCACAATGATATTTTCATCCGTAGCGCCATGCTCCTTGAGCGTTGCTATGGCTGCATCAGCCATGGAATATGTGAAACGGTCGTTCCAGTCGGCCACAACCACGCCGAAGCGCATGCCACTTGCCGTGGGCACTGTAGATGCGTCGTAGTCCGAGAGATGGTGATAGGCTGTTGCCATGAGTCTTTAAAGCTTAATGATTACTTCTGTACGCGTTCGATGTACTTGTCAATCTCTTGCTGCTGCACAGCCATTGAGTTGACATAGTCGCGCTTCACCTGCTGGTAGAGTTCAAGAGCCTTATCAGCCTTGCCCAGAGCCTCGTAGAGCTCACCTGCCTGGATGAGGTATGTAGGCGACAGGCTTCCGTTGTCGGCGACCTTAGCAGCCTTGAGAAGTGTGGCGATAGCCTTGTCGTTGTCGCCAAGGTTTGCGTAGACGTTGCCGAGTGCACCAAGAGCTGCCGGAGAGATGATAGCATCGTCCTTAGCGCTGAAGCTTTCAAGGTACTTCTTAGCTTCTTCCCACTTCTGAGTCTGAGCGTAAGCCAGACCGGCATAGAGCTTAGCCAGGTTACCAGCCTTTGTGCTGCTGAACTCATCAGCAACCTTCAGAAGACCAAGACAGCCCTGTCCGTCGCCATTGAGGGCCTTGTCATAGTTGTCGGCGTCGAAATAAGTCTGGCACTTTGCCAGAGCATCGTTAGCCTTAGCAATACGCGGGTTGCGCACGAACTGCACGTAAGCGATGAAAATTGCAGCCAACACGATGATGGCGCATACGCCGTAAACGATGTACTTCTTGTACTTGTCGATGAATGCTTCAGTCTTTGTTACTGCTTCGATGTTCTCAGGAGCAGCGTTCTTTTGTTGTTTTTTTGCCATTGTTATATTTAGTTTTAATGTATATGCACACGTGTGCCTGCAAAAAGCGGTGCAAAATTAGTAAAAAACTTTTGACTGCTAAACTTTTCGCCCTAATATTTCATCTTTTTTGCTTTTTATGCATCAAAAAGACTTTTACTTCGTCAATTTTCATCTCTATTCCCACATTTTTTGTTATCTTTGTTGTCGCGTTGCAAAGAATGTTGCGTTACGAATAACCTATAATCCTTAATCTTTAATCCTTAATCTATTATAATTCTTGCTACTCCGTCAGCTCTCCATAGTAAACTACAAGAACATCGCGCAGGCCGATCTGACGTTCTCACCAAAACTTAACTGCCTGATAGGTCAGAATGGTGAGGGCAAAACCAATCTCCTCGATGCCGTTTTCTTCATGGCCCTCTGTAAGAGTTCCACGTCACCATCCGACGGTCTGTGCATCACCCACGGACAGGACCTGTGTGTGCTACAAGGTACATTCGAAAGCGAAGCGGGTGACACAGAAGTCATTCAAATGGGAATCCGTCGCGGCAGCAAGAAGACCGTTCAGCGCAACAAGAAGGCATACAAGCGTTTAGCCGAACATATAGGACTGATACCATTGGTCATGGTGTCGCCTCTGGACCAGTTGCTCATCCTAGGCGGCAGCGAGGAGCGGCGGCGTTTTATGGATATCGTAATATCGCAGACCAACAGGCGTTATATGGAGGCTCTCATGAGCTACAACAAAGCCTTGCAACAACGCAACGCCCTGCTCAAACAGGAGGAGCCCGCACCCGACGAAAGCCTGCTGGCGCTATGGGAAGAGGAGATGGCCCGTTACGGGCAAACCGTGTATGAGGCTCGCGAGCAGTTCATAGAGAACTTTGTACCGGTGTTCCAAGAGGCATATTCCACTATCAGCCAAGACAAGGAACGCGTGTCGCTCACATACGTGTCACACGCCCAGCGAGGTCCTCTGCTCGAGGTGATTCAGCGCGACCGGCACAAAGACCTGGCCGTAGGCTATTCGCTCCATGGTATACATCGCGATGAGCTGGAGATGCAGCTTGGTGATTTCCCAATAAAACGCGAGGGGTCGCAAGGACAGAATAAAACATATCTCATCGCTCTGAAGCTTGCGCAGTTTGACTTTCTTCACCGCGCCGGCTCTAAGACTACTCCCCTACTTTTACTCGATGATATCTTCGACAAGCTCGATGCCAGCCGAGTAGAACAGATAGTGAGATTAGTAAGCAACGATCGCTTCGGACAGATATTCATCACGGATACCAACCGCGACCACCTCGACCAGATACTCAGCAACAGCGGTGGTGATTACCGCTTGTTCCATGTTGAGAAGGGCGTGATAACAGAAACGCTAGTCCATACAGACGACGCAGAATACGAAGGATCACAACTATGAGACGGCAACAGGCAGAACAACTTGGCAACATAATCCACCAGCTGCTTCGCGAGGAAGGGCTTGAGACGCCATACAACGAATGGCGCCTCATAGAGGCATGGCCGGAAGTAGTGGGAGAAGGTATTGCACGTTACACAGTGAGTACAGAGATACGAAATCGTACTCTTTTCGTGCGCCTTAGTTCTTCTGTGATTCGCTACGAACTCATGACCGGTCGCAAGTCGCTGACCAACAGACTCAACGAGCACGTTGGAGCTCAGGTCATCGAGAATATTGTTTTTCTATAATATCCTGAACCACTAATCCCGCAAGCGTAAAACCGAAGATGGCTGTGATGTGTGCCACCGTTCCATTGGTTTGCGGTTTGTTGATCATCGTCGGCTTCTCTTCGTTGTACAAAGGCACGTCATGGTTCACGAGCAATTCATCGGAAAAAACACATTGAAACTTGCGGCGAGGGAAACGTTTTTCTTTCTTGAACTTATTTCTTAGGGCTCGGGCCAAAGGGTCGCCTGTAACTTTCCAGAACTCAGCCACACGAATGCGCGAAGGATCCATCTTCAACGCAGCACCCATCGACGAGAACAATTTGGCGTTGCTTACGCATGCCATCTCTATCAACAAGGCCTTGTCACGCAACGAATCGATGGCATCAACAACGTAGTCATAATCGTTTAATTCAAAACCCCTTGCAGAGTCTTGGCTAAACAATTGCTCTAAGGCTATAATCTCTGCTTCAGGGTTTATGTCGAGCAGCCGCCTGCGGAGTACATCCACCTTGGCAAGTCCAACGGTGGAAGTTGTAGCCATAAGCTGACGATTGATATTAGAAGCGCAAACCTTATCGCAATCTACTATTGTCAGATGTCGTATGCCAGAGCGCACGAGACTCTCGGCACACCACGATCCAACGCCGCCAACGCCCACAAGCAGGACTCGCTGACGCGCAATGGCCGCCATAGCCTCAGAACCTACAAGCAGCTCAGTCCGCTGGAAAATCTCTTTCTCGCTCATAGCAATATCTTATTCTTATCAGGACAGACTATCTTCTATAACTATCCGCTGGCACATAAGATGCTTTTTTGAGTTATGCGAGACACTCTCCCTTGGGGAGAGCTGGAAGATAGGCCATTAAACTCTTAACCTTCCGTTTCCTCCCCGTACATCTTTGCTTTCAGCTCCTTTATACGGTCGTCAGAGATATAGTCATCATACTCCATCAACTTATCGATGGTGCCATTTGGTGTGAGCTCTATGATTCGGTTGGCCACGGTCTGGATGAATTCATGGTCGTGAGAAGCGAAGATGATATTGCCTTTGTAAAGCTTAAGGTTGTTGTTGAAAGCCTGAATGCTTTCGAGGTCGAGGTGGTTGGTGGGCGTGTCGAGGATGAGACAGTTGGCGTTCTTCAGTTGCATACGAGCTATCATGCAGCGCATACGTTCGCCACCCGACAGCACGTTGACCTTCTTCAGCACCTCTTCGCCTGAGAAGAGCATGCGCCCGAGGTAACCCTTCATGAACACCTCGTTGCCCTCGCCGTACTGCATTAGCCAATCGACTAGGTTCTTGTCGCTCTTGAAGAACTCGGTATTGTCCAACGGCAGGTAGGCCGTGGTGATGGTCAAACCCCATTTGTAGGTACCGGCATCTGCCTCGCGGTTGCCGTTGATGATCTCGAAGAGAGCTGTCATAGCACGCGGGTCGTGGCTGAGGAACACGGTCTTCTGACCTTTTTCTATATTAAATGAAACGTTGTCGAAGAGCACCATACCATCCTCGGCCGTTGCCTTCAGACCTTCCACCTCGAGAATCTGGTTGCCCGGCTCACGGTCCATGGTGAAGATGATGCCAGGGTATTTGCGCGTCGAAGGCTGGATCTCGTCCACGTTGAGCTTCTCCAACATCTTCTTGCGCGACGTGGTCTGCTTCGACTTGGCCACATTTGCCGAGAAACGACGGATGAATTCCTCCAGTTCCTTGCGCTTCTCTTCGGCCTTGGCCTTCTGGTTCTGCGCCTGACGCAGCGCCAGCTGCGAACTCTCGTACCAGAACGAGTAGTTACCGGCAAACATGGTCACCTTACCGAAGTCGATATCCACGGTATGCGTGCAAACGGCGTCAAGGAAATGGCGGTCGTGGCTGACAACCAGCACCGTGTGTTCGAACTCCGACAGATACTGCTCGAGCCATTGCACCGTATCAAGGTCAAGATCATTGGTAGGCTCGTCAAGCAGCAGGTTGTCGGGTTCGCCGAACAAAGCCTTGGCCAGCATCACACGCACCTTCTCCTTACCCGAGAGGTCGCGCATCAGCATCTGATGCTTCTTCTCCTTGATGCCCAAGCCGCTGAGCAGCGCGCCAGCATCGCTCTCGGCAGTATAACCGCCCATCTCGGCAAACTTCTCCTCCAACTCAGCTACGCGGATACCGTCGGCATCCGAGAAGTCCTCCTTCATATACAAAGCATCGCGCTCATGCATGATATCCCAGAGCACGGTATGGCCCATCATCACTGTGTCCAAGACAGTCTGGTCGTCGTACTGGAAGTGGTCCTGCGACAGCACGCTCAGGCGCTCCCCTGGCCCCATCTCCACAGTGCCCTTGTTAGGTTCCAGTTCGCCGCTTATAGCTTTCAGAAGAGTGGATTTACCAGCACCGTTAGCGCCGATAACGCCATAGATATTGCCATTGGTGAACTTCATGTTAACGTCCTTATACAGAACGCGTTTGCCAAACTGAATGGCGAGATTTGAGACGGTAATCATTAATATTATAGTATTTACGGATTTATGGATTTACGTATTTGCGGGCGCAAAGGTACAACATTTTTTTGAACACACAGACACAAACGACCTTTTTCCGTGACATTTTTTGTACTTATTGTCTCAGCATCATAGGTTAATGCCATAGTTCTGCTTCACCTCGCTCATCACGAAGGTACTTTCAATGGAGCCGACAGTGTCTATATCGCCAAGTTTTGTGAGCACGAACTCCTGATATTGCTTCATGTCTCGCGCGCGAACCTTTAATAAATAGTCATAGGCACCTGAAGTGTTGTAGCACTCTGTCACCTCAGGTATTCGTAATATGCGCCGTGTGAAAGCCTCCGCTATCTCGCGGTTGATTTGCTTCAGCTTCACTTTGCAAAACACCTGTAGCCCCAGGTTCAGTTTCTCTGGATCGAGCACGGCGATGTATTTCTTGATATACCCCTGTCGTTCGAGTCGTTTTTGGCGCTCAAAAACAGGTGTCGGTGTCAGATGTACGGCATCAGCCAGCTCTTTTGTTGTTAATTTAGCATTCTTTTGCAGCGTTTTCAATATCTGCAAATCAATGTCGTCAAGTGTGTCTGCCATCTTCTTGGAATATTATTCTTTTTAGGTCGCATTTAGCGCCCTCTTATGGATGTTTATTCTTAGATTGCTGCAAAAGTAGCTATATTTTCCGTATTATGCAAGAAATTTGGAAGATATTTCCATTTTGCCGTACCTTTGCAGCGGAAAAAGATAACAACTATTAATTTAAAACAATAAAAACTATGAGTACAAAGAATTATCGATTCGAGACCCTCCAACTGCACGTTGGACAAGAACAAGCTGATCCTGCTACCGACGCACGTGCGGTGCCTATCTACCAAACCACCAGCTACGTGTTCCGCAACTCACAGCACGCAGCCGACCGTTTCGGTCTTCGCGACGCTGGTAATATCTACGGCCGCCTCACCAACTCCACCCAGGGCGTATTCGAGGATCGCGTGGCTGCTCTCGAAGGCGGTGTAGCCGGACTTGCCGTGGCTAGCGGAGCTGCAGCCATCACCTACGCCCTTCAGAATATTGCACAGGCTGGCGATCATATCGTAGCGGCCGACAACCTATATGGAGGCTCCTACAACCTAATCACACACACTCTCGCCACACAAGGCATCACCAACACCATAGTCAATGTCAACGACCTCGCCGCCCTTGAGGCTGCCATACGCCCTAACACCAAGGTTATCTACGCTGAAACATTCGGCAACCCCAATTCCGACGTGCTCAATATTGATGCTGTAGCTGAAGTAGCTCATCGCCACCACATTCCATTCATCGTCGATAACACCTTTGGAACTCCCTACCTGATACGTCCAATCGAACACGGAGCAGACATCGTTGTCCACTCAGCCACCAAATTCATAGGCGGCCACGGCAGTTCGCTCGGCGGTGTCATCGTCGATGGCGGTTCGTTTGATTGGAAGCTCGAACCTGACAAATATCCCACTCTGGCCAAGCCCGATCCATCATACCATGGAGCTGTCTTCGCTGATGTAGCGGGAGCTGCAGCTTTCGTGACACGTATTCGTGCGGTCATCCTCCGCGACACTGGCGCCACCCTTTCGCCTTTCAACGCTTTCATTCTGCTTCAGGGACTTGAGACGCTGAGTCTGCGTGTGGAGCGTCATGTAGAGAATGCGCTTAAGGTGGTCGATTTCCTTAAGAATCACCCAAAAGTGGCGCGAGTCAACCATCCGGCTCTACCCTCACACCCCGATCACGCTCTCTACCAGCAGTACTTCCCCAATGGCGGCGGTTCTATCTTCACGTTCGAAATCCGTGGTGGACAAGAAGCAGCTTGGCGATTCATTGATGCCCTTGAGATCTTCTCGCTCCTCGCCAACGTCGCAGATGTCAAAAGTCTCGTCATTCACCCTTATACCACCACACACTCACAGCTCTCGCCTGAAGAACTGAAACAGCAACATATCACTCCCTCTACAGTCCGCCTGTCTATCGGCACAGAACATATCGACGACATACTCGAGGATATCGCACAGGCCCTTGACAAGATATAATATCAAAAATAATTTGCTTCGTGGCATAATATATCACAACACAAATACGTTTAATAATATAAACAATAATTCACCTCACCAGAGTTCAGGTCTTCAAGCGCCAGCATTGCGGACTTGCCTCTCTTTGGAAAAAGCAAGTATGAGAGTGAATATAAATCACAGATCTATGTCCAAAATAGCACACGAGCTCACTGAGCTCATCGGAAACACCCCCCTTGTTGAACTCAACAAGTTCTCCACCACCAAAGGCATCACCACACCTTTGATAGCCAAAGTAGAGTTCTTCAACCCCGGCGGTAGCGTCAAAGACCGTATTGCCCTCTCTATGATCGAGGACGCTGAACAGCGTGGACTCCTCGCCCCCGGCGCAACAATCATTGAGCCCACCAGCGGAAACACCGGTGTAGGACTCGCCCTTGTAGCTGCCGTCAAAGGCTATCACCTTATCCTCACTATGCCCGAGACCATGAGTGTGGAGCGCCGTAATCTCGTCAAAGCATATGGCGCTACCGTAAAGCTCACACCCGGCAAGGACGGCATGCCCGGAGCTATACGCGAGGCTGAAGCACTGCGCGACAGTATTCCAGGAGCCATCATCCTGCAGCAGTTCGAGAACGCCTCCAACCCTGCTCGTCATTTCGCCACCACTGGTCCTGAGATATGGAACCAGACTGACGGCGCCGTCGACATCTTTATCGCTGGCGTAGGTACAGGCGGAACAGTCTCAGGCACTGGTAAGTTCCTCAAGCAAAAGAATCCCGCTGTACAAATAATCGCTGTAGAGCCCAAGTCATCACCTGTACTCAATGGCGGCCAGAGCGGTCCGCACAAGATTCAGGGCATTGGTGCAGGCTTCATTCCCAAGAACTATGACGCAAACGTCATCGATGAGGTGTTTGACGTTGACAACGATGACGCAATCCGTACCTCCCGCGAAGTGGCTCAACAGGAAGGTCTGCTCGTAGGCATCAGCGCAGGTGCCGCGCTCTATGCTGCCACGCAAGTAGCCCTACGTCCGGAGAACCGTGGCAAGCGCATCGTCGTCCTCTTGCCAGATACTGGCGAGCGTTACCTTTCCACCGTTCTATACGCTTTCGACGAATATCCGCTCTAGCTAATAGAAAGCGCACTATCATCACGTTGCCTTCATTGGGAAGCAACTCAATATCATCACATGTACAAACACACGAGAATCATCTCGTGTGTTTTTTATTCAATATGATTATATATATGTCTTGGATTTATCTTCATCTTGTTTTCCTATATATTTTGCCAAAAGAAAACTTTTACGATATCATACGCGTATGAACAACTCGAAATGGCCTTTCGTCATTCTTTTGTGAAAAGATTTTGCAATTTCTTGCGCAAAACCGCACATCCTGCGCAATAAGATTGATGAAAATGTATACTTAAGCATGGGCTTTTGCGACAAAATATATAATTTTGCGCAACAAATCGATAAGCAAACCATGTCAGGAACTCAATTGCTCATTGTATCTATTATCATTGTACTCGTGATAGCTTTCATTATCACGATGCTCGTTGTTAATGCTAACGCAAAAAAGATCATTGACACTAATACGCGTTTAGTGGAGAACCAGAATTTATTAGTGGAGCTAAATAAGCAACAAGGCAGCGAGATAGAAAAACGCATGAGTGAGCTCGAAGAACAGAGTAGCAAGCTGGAAGAGCAGAAAAGCAAGCTGGAGCAGCAGGAATGCGAATTGGAAGAGCAGAAGGGGATGATTGAAACGCTACAACGGCAACATGAGGAACTGGCCCAGCAACTGAAGCACGCAATTCCTGATGAAGTCATGCAGTTGCAACAGCAGATACAAGAACACCGGGAACAGCTTGAATTGACTGCAGACATGACCGATGAAGAGTTGATGCTATGGATAGACGGACAGATGGACGAGACGCACCTGTTCACAGACCCTTCAATGACGCTGAAGAAAATGGCAAAGGCCTTAGGCTTGACACAAAAACGCCTTGGAGGACTATTCAAGAACCATCCTAAATACAGCAGTCTGGGTGAATACCTCAACGAGAAACGTTTCCTCTACGCCTGTCAACTACTACGTGAGGAACCGAATTGGACTATTGAGGCTGTTGGTGCTGAGGCCGGTTTCGGTGGGCGCCGCACGTTCCAATTGGAGGTTAAGCGCCGGTTGGGCATCACGCCTATACAGTATCGTCAGTCACAAGGACTCGACGTAGCACCCAAGCATAAATGACGATTACGGCTATTGTGGGAATCTCCAAAGACATATTGCCAATCCAAGAGTCGGCCGGGAACAACAGGTAAGTCAACACCGGAACTATGCTTGAGATAAGAATGTAAAGGGCCATCCATATGCCTACTTGACGTAAACGCCCGCGGTAACAGTAAGCTATGGCACATCCAAACGGCAGATAGACAAGCATCAAAGACACGGCTATAGGCAAACCTATGGAAACCATAATCGATGGAATCATAACTGCAATGAAGCCTGCGATATTCAGCGCAATGACAATCCACCATGCCACGGTCATGGGCCTATAGAGAGGTTTCATACCACGCAGCAATCCAACATACATAACCAACGCCCCGAAGGTTTGAATGATAGCCAATGCCCAAGAAGCATTAGCCTCCATCCAATGTAATAGCGGGGACCAATTGCAGACGGCCTGCATGAGGCAGCAGACAAAGGCTGCTTCGATGAGCCAACGAGGCAGTCCACTGTCCACGTGGTTCACCCTATACTGACTTTCAATGCTTTGCGCCATCGATAAGGTGGTGCTGTTCTTTTCTGGATTCTCCATACCTTTTTTGTGCTTATTATAGTGTGTGCAAAGATACATTATTTTTACGAGAAAAGAGCCATTAAACGCAGCAAAAACAGGGAATATCAAACGAAAAATACATTTTCTGCGCAGAATAGCTAATCCTGCGCAACTACTCCTTCGCCTTTTTGAACTTTACACATATTTTATTTGTGCGAAAGCCGTATCTTTGCAGAAAAATAGCAATTACAACAGTTTTAACAACAAACAAATTTCAACATGAGTACAAAAAGAATCTTTCATCATCTTCTTGTAGTTACTTTGGCAGTTGGTATGACAGTAGTCACCGGTTGCAAGAACGATGATGACACGGTAGAGAAAGTGACACTGGACATCGACAGTAACCTGCTGAAAAACGGTGTCGAAGCCAAGGCTGAAAGCAACGTCATGAATGTGCCTGTGGCTTGCACAGGAGAATGGACAGCTGCTCTCGACGAGGACTGCGACTGGTGCCGTCTCGACGACCAAGAGCTAACTTACAAAGGCAATCGCACCTTGCGTCTGGTTTTTGACGAGAACGAGACGGGCCGCGACCGCTTGACAACGCTTTTCATCGAAGCTAATGGCGAGATAAAAGAAATGCCTGTTCGCCAGAAGAGTCTGGATCTGAATGGCTCGGGCGAGACTTTCGCAGCCAAAGGTTTGGGATGTGGCATAGATTATGACTATGTTCTCAACACAAAAGGTATCGGTCAGACCCGAATGAAAGAAGACGAACAAATCGAAAACGGAACTCTGAAGCCCGAGAACCGCACTAAGTTTGAATCCACGAAAGTGAAGAAGAACAACCAGATATTCAATATGGCCCGCATCGCAGAGCTGCAAGCCGACGGTAAGTTGACAAGAGCCGCTTACACCGAGGCCAATATCGAACAGGCTGACTTGGTTGCCAATCTCGTAGATTCATGCCTGATGCAGAGCAAAACGTTTGAGGGAAAACTCACAATGGGCGTGACATTCGGCTTCATTGAATTTACAGCAGCGCTGAACTATAATTCCAGGAAGATGGAGAATCGTGCTCATGTTGACTATGTCATCTCGCGCAGTGCACCGATGTACAACGCCATCGTCTCCGAGGGTGAAATTTCGACTTATGCCAACGACAAAATGCTTGATTACGTCGGCGACGTTAAGAGTGTCACCGAGCAGATCGAAGCAAAGAAACAGTATTTCTATGCTTTAAATGGCAAACAGGAACTCAACAAGTCCCAGCAGAAGCAGATTGACCGATTGAAGAAAAAACTGTCTCGTCCAAAGCTCGATGTGTTCAACTTGAATTTCGAACAGAAATACTATGAACTCTACGAAGCAGTCATGGCCGAAGAGACCCAGAATGCCGACAACGTACTCAATACAATCGATAATCTCTATGGCCCGTTCTACATTGGCGGCGGCGACTTTGGTGGTGCATTCAGCATTCTCTGCAAAGTGGACACGCTATTCATGAAGGGTGAAGCCAGCATTGATGCAAAGGTGGCATTAGATGCAAGCTCTGCTTTCAAGCTTGACGGCGATGTAACATATTCTGAAGAGGGTGCTAACCTATTCCGTAACAGCAACATCACTGTCAACGTATGGGGCGGTTCGGCCAACGAGACCAGCGATGCCATTCTCGGACACCTGATGAGCAATGATGTGACTAACTACAAGAAGTTGCAAGGCATTATGAAGGATTGGGTGAACTCAATGAAGTCCGGAGGCGAATTCCAAATCAGTCGCGCTACACCCATATCATTTGTCATAGTGCCTATTTGGAACCTCTTCGACGATGAAGATGTTCAGGCATACGCCCAGAACTATTTCCTCAAAAAATACGCCGATCGCGGCATCTATGATTATCTCGGCATTTTGCGTGGTAACAAAGATGCAAAGAGCGTCGAGGAAATTGTTAACGGCGATTAATTGGAGTAAGACTTAATTCCTAGACTGGAGTGTGATTAGGAAATCGTGAAAAACGACAGGTCCATGACATCTCTCAATCTGCTATGCCGTTTCGGCTGCGTTGTTGCCCTCGTGGCAACGGCGTGGCTGGCGGTAGCGTGCAGCAGCGATGATATCATAGAACCACAGTACGAGGCACCGACGGCGTTCCGCTGGACGCGCGCCGAGGACATTGAAACTCGCAACGATTTCCTTCGCAACTTCGGTGTTGGCTATAGCTACAATGCCGTGCGTGGTGAATTCTGCAATTGGGAAGACATCCGCTGTCAAGTAGTCAACCGCTACAAAGTGCGTGAACTAGAAAAAAGCCTAAACACGACCTTCTTCATAATCGACCAAAACGAGAGCGTCAGCACAAGCAGCCAATTCAACTATTCTCAGCGAGACTACGTTGCAAACATCAACATCAATTCCAAAGAATCTGTTAGTTTTGGCCTTTACAACGGCGAGAAACGTCGTCGACAATACGTCATGGAGGATGGTCTCCAAGAGAAATTCTACTATTCACTTGACGAACGCATTCAAAAGCTTAATATGACGCTGCAGGATGCCAGCTTGCTCGAGGCCTATGAAAGCGGCCACTACGAAGTGCTTACCCGCAGCTTTCAGCAAGCGGTATGGCACCTTTCGGAACAACCTGCTGAGAATATCGCCTCAGTAGACTCCTTCATAAACATCTATGGCACTCATGTAATTGTAGAAGCTTGGCTCGGCGGACGGTTGCGCATCGACCTAATGAACGATATGTGGCGCTACAACGACCAGACGAAAGAAGAAGCCTGGACTACAGAGGAGTTTCTTGGAGCTTCGCTTGGTCGTGATGAACACAGGCATGGCAACGCTGCCTTCACGTGGTTAGAAAGCGGTCGCCTGAACATAGAAGCCCTGGGCGGCGACCAGTCTACGCTGACAAGCTTGCTTGGCGAGCATCAGTACGACGGTACACGCACCTTTTCCACCGAAGGCGTCACTGAGTGGCGACGCTCTTTGAAATATGTCCCCTCGGAAGAATTAGAATCCACCGTAGAGTTGATTGATATGCGCTTGCGCCCCATTTGGGATTTCGTGGCCGCCATTGACCAAGAAGTAGCCATCCGCGTGAAAGCCGCAGTGCTGCGCGATGCAGCCCTGCAGCAAGCACTCCTTGGTGAGCGTAATTTCTTCGACGCTCGATTCCCTGTTCGTTACGTCACGTCAAAGGCGTTAATGCACACTGACGGTGACCAATGGCAGACGGTCACCCGCTCTGACAATGATATGCAACCGCAAATGGTACTCATCGAAAGCGGGGGACGATATATAGCCTTAGTTTGCAGGGAAAAGATTGACGGACAGAAGATGTGGGTAGCCTACCCTATCTACGAAGGACGGCTGAAGCTGGCCTGCGGTCTTGGCGTGAGCGACGACGGGCGTGCATGGCACGTGCGTTGGTTGGGAACTCAATGCTACACTGAGTCGTATGGCGATGTACTGCAGACCGACTGGTTTTACGTCAATGGCGGTGGCTTGGACTTTTTCCCTCAAGAAGGCATCAAATACGATACGCCTGAAAATCGATACCACGCTCTACCCGCCATGGAACTCTCCGGCGGTATCCGAAGTAACGGAAGTTATGTTGCAGCCGCCTATCCAGTGGAAAAGCAAGGCACAACATTCGTCTGCCGCGCACCTTACGACATCTCATGTCCGTTTGTCGGCTGGACGTGGAATGCATCACTCAGCCTATGGCTTCGCGATGCCGACTACCTCTACTGCTATAATCCTAACGAATTTCGTTACATAGAACCTTGAAAATGAGAAGACTGACAATCCTGTTACTAAGCCTTATGGCTCTTGCCGCCTGTCACAACGATGACATAGGCGGCCTGCAGCCTGTATCGCCTACAGGACTGACAGTCACTATCGAAGGTGATACACTGCTCTCGCGCAATGCCTCATACGAGAGCATAACACTGAACATCAATGAGCGCGGCGACGACGACACAGTGCTTCGCGTCAGTTGCAATGCAGACTGGGTGAAACTGTACACGGACACCTTGCCCGGCGACGGCATAGTAGTCATGCAGACCTCTACAAACAACGAGACAATTCGGCGCCAGGCAACGCTCAACATTGTTTCTGCGTCCAACGACAAGCACCGGACCACCGTCACGCTGACACAGCTCTGCGAGGCCGACAATGACCAGAACGGCAGCGATGCCCGTCATGTGCTCTACATAGGCTACGGCTATAACATATATCAAAGTCTTGACGACACTTTGGCCGTGCGCACTACAGAACCCATACTTAAATATGTTGACCTCATCAACAGTGGCGGCACAAACATCTACGAGGTTCTGCACGATGCACACCTGGCACGAACGGAAATCAAATACGTCGCTTCAAGAACTATTCACAATTACGCCGAGGACCTGACTCAGCAACAGACGTCTAATACGCTGAATATCATAGGATGCCGCGGCAACTGCTTAACCACTGAGCAGATTATCCGTCAAGGAAACCTCTTTCAGCAGAACTTCGGTCACGGCTCCATGGTGAAGACCGTGGCATCGCGCGTAATCGACCGTGGAGCGTTAGCAGACCTCCATCTGCGCGATAAGATGCCGTTCACAAGAGCCTTCGAGACGGCGCTGCGCAAGGTGCTCTACGGCGATGCGTCCCAGCGCAAGCAACTCATCAGTCAGATGCTTGTTCGTTTTGGAACCCACCTCATCATTCAAGTAGATCTTGGAGGCCGCATCGACTACTCGTTTACGATGCAAAAGAATTCCACGTTAGACTCCAGCGACGAATTACGGCAGGAGGTGAACTACACCTTTGCGCGCATAACTTCTTCGGAACTCTCAACAAACCATCACAACGGCACCTCATCAAGTAAGTCGGCTTCGGGAGCTATTACCGTGCGTGGGGGCAGTCCGGCCACACGCCGACAGTTAGAGGCAGACATTAAGGGCCTCTCGCCCTCAGGACAGATTACGCCCGACCACCTCACCGACTGGCTCGCCACCATCAACTATAGCGAGGCCCTCGATGCAGACCCCGCTCTCGATGTTATACACTTCGAGCTACTACCCCTGTGGGACATCGTCCCGGATCAGGTTCGTCAGGACTTCATAGATGCCACTTTGAGCATGGCTGACCGTAGTGACTGCCGTCTGCCCGACCGCCTTTTCGGCACCGATATCTACGAGATTGATGCCACCCGTGCTGATCTCACCTCTTTCGCCGACGACGACAGGTCGCTCTGCCGTATCCTATATCTCGGCGGACAGCCCGTGGTAGAAGTCTGTTCGGAGTATGTGCCAAAGATTCGTACCGATCGTCGCGTCACGGTAGTCTACCCCATCTACCAAAACACTATACGTCTGAACCAAGGCGTCTTCCTTGGCGACGGCATCCATCAGCCCGCATACGTGGGATTCTCTGGAGCAGATAGTTACGTCAGTCCCATCTCATACATGGCACCTGGCGAACGCATGACTCGTTTCTACTATATCAATGGCAACCTGCACCCCAATTGTGAAGCTGGTAGTGCAGTTAATGAAGACAGGCGGCAGCGACAGGTTCGCGATGACAACTTCATCTACTACTACAACAGCGAATATCATAGCACTCCTGTTGTGAAAATCGGTGCCAACTTCTGGACGCGTCGCGATATTGCTCATCCTATGGGATTTACCGACGAGCCTGACAACGACGAAAACGTCAGTGATTACCTCAACCACGACGGCACGCTCTTCACCCGTTATTACCTCACGCCCTACAACGATGCAGCTGAAGCCAATAGCTTACTCTTTGGATTCCGTCCGCAGGGCACGCTCATCACTGACAACAATACACGCTGGTATATGCCTGACACGCAGCATGTACGTTCGCTATACCAGTATCTAGGCCGTACACCTAAAGCCCTGTTCCCTGGACAGATCAGCGGTTTCAATGCTTTGTTCAACGGCTATTTCGGAAATGTCAATCTGCAGACCGGACAGCGGCTCAACGACCAGGAACAACTGGATGCCGGACACCTTAATGTTCTCGCCACACGATGCGATGACTCCCATCCCACCGCCTGTCTGCTGCTGCTCGACAACAACTACACCCTGCGCCTGGTTGATGATTCCACCTTTGGTGACGACCGTTGGCGCGAGAATTATTATCCTGTACGTCTTTGCCGGGGGGCAAACTTTGAATACCCCTCGCTTAGCGACATAGACGAAATGAAATAAGAGTTTATGAATATAAGAAATAGATTATACACCGTCCTGTATGTTGCGATTTTATCGCAACTCCTCTTCCTTACTGCATGTAACAACGAGGGCGAAGGCAATATCCCGGCTGCAACATACACTGCAGCCGACTCCATACAGGTATTGCACGACAACGACGCCTTGCAGACGGTGTGTGATTTCCTTTCCTCGTTTGGTACTGTGCGCAACGAGGCCAAGCCATTCACCCGGGCCTATCCGGCCGACAATGCCGAAGAGGCAGAGGGCTTGTTCCGCTGCATCGCAGGTACGAACGACGACATCATCTCAAGTACGGCTGACGGTCTGCGGCTGTCGCTCGACGGACTACGGCTGTCGCTCGACGGTGCACGTGTGGACATGGGCCATATTGATTTCCACCGAGGCGGAGATGGCTGTGTAGCATACGCTGATGTGTCCGTACCGTCTGTCAAAAACGTTCACCGCATTGAATACCTCGACTCTGCGGCATGGGGTGATAATGCTGTAACAGGTGGCTACAAGAAGGGTGACATTCTACGTTACATAGGAGATGACAGCCGCATCACCAAAGGCTCGCTATGGATATGCACGCGCCAAGTGAACGGTGGGCTTGAAGGCTGCCTCTCGCTTTTAGAGTACCGCCCCGGCTCTTCCTTGTCCCTCGAGGGCAAGACGGACGATCCAAATTACGCGCCATGTCCTGTAACACAGTTCTCAGGCGAGGTGACCAAGAAATACTCCACGGCTGATCCGCATCGCTTAGTGGCCCTGCGCGAACTGTTGAATCTTCTTGGCACTATGGACAAGAAAAAGAAGGATAAGATTCTCAAACAGTTCCCTGATGCCTTACCCGTGAGCGACTATGACCAATCACCGTGTTTCCGAGCCCCCTCAGGTGTTATCTACCAAGGATCTCGTGACCATTCATGCGCCATCATCTATGACGCTACTTATATATCAAAGTTCTGGGTTTACGACGACCGTCGCATCAACTTCGTTGAACTGCCTAAATTAACCACTAAGGTTAGCCAAGCCAACGACCACACCTTCACCTACATTGAAAAGACTACTTGGACCGATAAATTCTGGAACACATACTGGCACTCGATATTCATTTACAACGCGAAATACTTCACCGAACGCTTAGATAACGAATTCACCGTAGTGCTCTCACCCTAAAAAAAACGAAATCTATGAATATACAACACCTCTGTTCCGTAATTTCCGCTGCGCTCCTGTCGCATCGCGCCCTCCGTGTCCCTGCACTCATTTCGCATCGGCCTCTGTTTTCAGCTGCGCTCCAGTCGCACCGCACCATCCATGTCGCTGCGCCCCTCTCGCGTCGGCCCATTCGTTCCGTCCTTTCCGTTGCGATTCTATCGCAACTCCTGCTCCTCCCCCTCGCGTCCTGCAGCAACGACGATTCACCCAGCGACGATGAGGCACCCGCTGCCGTCCCTTATCAAGTGACCCTCGTCTTTGAGCCCGGCGAGCTTGGCGACAACAGCACCAACGACTTGTTGCTCGGCGAGTTCACCGATTTCGCTTCATCCCACAAGGACCGCGTAGCAACGCAGTTCATCAGCCTGCCCACTACAGCCGCCACTACACAGGCCGTCAAAGACTGGTGTTCATCCTCTTACGACTCCACACCGTATGAGCATCGTCTGCTGATACTGAGCACACCCGCTCTTGCCTCTGTGCTCCGCTCTTTGCAGCTAAGAGCTACAGACCATGTGCTGTTGCTCTCCACTCCACTGGCTGATGCTAAGAAAGTAGGCCCAGTAGGGCGCACTCACGTGATGAATATCTCTCTGGCCGATGGCGTGAATCGCTTCCTTGACCGCGTATACCGCTATTACAGCCAGTTCTACGACCTCTTCGATCCCTCGGAAATCCACGACGGTCCTTTCCGCATCTACCATCTCAACGATGTCAGCTATGCCGATAGCGTCAGCGAAGCCGTTCACAAGCGTTTCCCGACCATGGCAGATGGCGAGGAAGGCATATATGAGGTCAATATGAACACAGCAGATGCTCCGATTACTGATACTCATGATGCCGCCTACCTGTTAGCAAGCAGCCTGTTCGATGCCGACGGTAATATCGACGGTTTCACAGACAATGGCATCTGGCAGTCGGCAGCCATAGTATCGCTCGGCACAGCAAACCAGTCGTTCGACTATTTCTTCTTCTCTCATCGCAAGTCAATAGGTAATCTTATTGTAGGTGAGCCCACTAATGTCGACAGCCGTTGCGACTTCGTATCGCCGCATTACCCATTGAAAGCGTGGCTTGAGTCCTGGACCTCCGCCCCCGATGCCCAGCCCGAACAGGTGTGGCACGGCTCGTGGGACGGCTGCGCCATCTTTACACCAGGCCTTGGATTGTAATCATCACTAACGAAAGTATATAATATGAAAAAGACATATCATTACATTGTCCTGTCTGTTGCGGTTTTATCGCAACTCCTGTTCTTCACGGCATGCAACAGCGACGAAAGCGACACCAACGTCCCTTCCGGGCCCTCGGTAGTGGAAATGCTCAACATTGATTTCATCCTTCCAACCGACATTAAGGCTTCCTGGCAACCAGCTATCGAGATGGCCATGGAGAATATCAGCGCCTCACAGCGCGGATTGTCAAAACAGGTCAAACTCAACCTACGCTTCCACGACGAGAAGATGCCAGCCAACGATCTGCAGCAGACTCTTTATTCTCTCTGCTTCCCTGAGGCCGGCGCTGACACATGCCATCTCATAATCGGTCCGTACGACATCGATAATGCGCGTAAGACTCTCAGCACCGCCGACACTCATCGTGTGCCAGTCGTGATGCCCACAGTGGCAGGCGATGAGATTCAGCGAATCTATGCCGACGCCCCTTACGCTTTCTTCCTCACCGAGAGCGATGCCACCCAGTGCGAAGCACTCCTTAGTTTCCTTGGCACAGCTCAGACTCAACGTGCCGCTCTCATCTATAGCGACGACACTTACGGCAACTCGTTCCGCAACTGGTTCGGTTTCATGGCCGTGGAATTCAAAGTCGATGTCCAGTCCTCCGACATATTATCTTACCGTTCGGGCATCGATTTCACCGAGAACTTAGCTGCCATCGAGAGCGCAACAAAAGCCGCCCAAGGGCGCACAGCCGTAATTCTGGCCGTCAACAATCCTGCCGACATCCAGACGCTCGTCGGTCAGATCAAGGCAGCCCGCCAGAAAGCAGGAGTACGCGACGATGAGACTTGGACAACCTATTACGTCACCGACCATGGCGACAACGACGCCGTTCATCGTGCAGGTTTCCCGCTCTTTGGCCTCAGTCCTACATCATCGCCCACCAGCGGCTTTGATGTGGCATATCGCAAGCGTTACAACCGTCATGCTCCAGTAGGCAGTGCTCAGGTGTACGACGCTCTGACTACCGCTGCCCTCGCTGCAGCTAAGCGCTTGAACAACCCCGAAGGCCCCAATCGCCTTGTCATCGACGGTTCCGTCGTAGAGTATCGCAGCGCGCCATACGGCCCCAACCTCGCCGACTGGATGCGGGCTTTGGTCGCCGACAAGAAGGGCGATGCCACCACTTGGACTGTCGAAGGCCTGCATCAGGCTTTCATCATGCTCTCCAAGCAATCCAACCCCGCCATCACCGGCGCCACAGGCAATCTGCTCTTCGACGCCAAGATGCACAACACCATCCTTCAGACCACCTACCAACTATGGCGCACCGACGGTAAGGGTGCACGCTACCCTCTCATCACCCTCTCCACCTCCGGCGACAACGCTGCAGCATCGTCGTTATCCATCTGGGATTGGGAAAAACTCATTAGCGACGACTTCGACCGTGACATAGCATGGGACAGCAAGTTACCTGCCGTCACCGACCATTGGGCACTCCTTGTCAGCACCTCTACGAAGTGGAGCGACTATCGTCATCAGGCCGACGTGTTGGCCATGTACCAGCTGCTTCGTCGCCATGGCTACGACGACGACCATATCATAGTCGTCTGCGAGGACAATCTCAAGGACAGCCCCGATAATAAATACTCTGGAAAGATATATGTTGAAATACCTTCATCCACAAACAGTGATGCTTCCGATGTCCGTGCTGGCGCAAAGATAGACTACCGCTTCAGCGATATCGACATCGACGACATCGGACGCATTATCCTTGGCGACAACGACGGCGGCCGCCTTCATCAAGTCATGAAGACCACATCCACAAGCGATGTGCTCATCTTCTGGAGCGGTCACGGCGCCGACGGCCTTGGCATGGTATGGGAGAACGGCCGTCAGAGCACCTCCTTCACCGGCAGCCGTATGCGCAACATCATCACGCAGCTCAACGACCGCGACGGCTATCGCCGCTGCATGCTTGCCATTGAAACCTGCTTCAGCGGATTGATAGGCAAGGCCGTAGTAGGTTTGCCTGACGTCGTGGCCATCACCGCAGCCAACGATTTGGAGCCCTCGAAGGCCGACGTTCACGACCGCAATCTTGGAGTGTTCCTGTCGAATGCCTTCGCACGCTCATTCCGAAAAGCTGTTGACAGCAACCCCAATATCATCCTACGCGACCTCTACTACGAACTGGCCCGCACCACTACTGGCAGTCACGTAACGCTATACAACGATAAGAACTACGGTTCCGTATATCAGCTCACTGCTCGCGACTATTTTCCTCAATAGTTTCTCGCGCGCGTAAATAATTTAATGTGTAGCATACAAATAAAAACATCATATTTATGAAAAAGATTAAACAACAATTCATTTCCATGAGGACGACCACGCTCATGCATTTCGCATCTATCTTCGCCCTCAGTCTACTTTGTGTTTTTAGCATTTCTTGCGATGACAAGGAACTCTCACCCGAGGAGCGGGCAAAACAAGAAACCCAAAAGGACATAACCGACATGACCTTCTGGAATGTGGCCGGACAACTCAGCAACGGCTGTGAGCAGGTCGACGACTGGAAGTCGGTACGCCTGGAGGCCAATTTCGGCCAGCCCTCGCAACAGAGCGATGCCACGCGCCTCGTTCTCGTCAATGATGCCGACGCAGCCCTTGAGCGATTCGCGGCACTCATTGGCACCGAACTGCCCAGCTACACCGTCAGCTACGACTGGACGCTCAACGGTGCCGGCTCACTGACCTACCGGAAGCAGACCGACGGCACGGCTTGGGCCACCGTCGATGTCGACCTGAAGCAGTTCCCCGGCCTCAAGCGCATCGTCTATTGCGCCCCTGATCAGCAAGGCCTGAACCGTGATTTTGCGGGCACCGCCTACTACCGTTTCGGTGACGTTATCAAGAAGAAGAACGACGACGGCAACTGGGACTACTGGATATGCGTACGTCCAGCCTTTGGCAAGGAAGGTAAGCAGGACACGCACTGGGTCACGTTCAGCCCCCTGCCAGAAAAGAATATTCTGAAGTATGTGGCCTCGACCAAAGATGCCTACTACTTACCCACTAAACTCAGCGGGGCCTACAGCAAAATCCATTGGCAGAATGCCGCTGAGATGCTTTTTGCCATCCTTCGCCCCGAGAAGTGGCGCGACAACTTAGAAAATAACCCGAAACTGAGTTTCTTCAATGACTTTTCAAGAAACAGAATTCAGTATCATAATAAGTATTTCTGGATGCGCGTGCAGAAGGCTTGGCAGGAACACGACTTATTCAAGCAACTGCTCCACTACGACTACAAACACCTCACCGATTCGATGCAAAGCGTCCGCTTCATCTATTACGGCTACAGTTGGAAATGGACCTGGTCATGGGACTTGACCCTGTGGGCGCAGGAATACTCTGGCATGGACAACAACTTCCACACCTTTAAAGCCCTTGAAAAGACGGAGAATGTAAAAAACAAAGTCGTGGACGTGCGTCAGTATGGTAACTTTGGCGAACACCCCGATGGCTACGCGTTCTTCCCCAAATTCTCATACCCCTGCCGCTATGCCACCGGCAAGGATCTTGCCGGCTTCAAGCCCAACGAGTATTCCACTATAGCTAATAGAGAAAACGGCATCGTAGAAGTATATAGATATAACAAAGAATACGGTATCGATCATGGCCCAGGTACCGAACCTGAAATATGTATTGATATCAATGGCGGAGCTGGAGCACCCAGCGACCTTGCTCATGGCTACTTCAAGCCCGGAACCATCATCAGAGATTCCGAGGGTACCCGATGGCTATGCTACCTCCATTGGATCAACGAGCCTGATATGGGGCCACTTTGTGTGGGAGGCGGTCAAAAGGCGCGCTTTATCAGCTTCGAAGATATCGTTTCAAATGCTGAAAACATAGACAACGACGCTTACTATGGTTTCTTCGCCAAGAACCTTATCCCCGAAAAAGAGGTTCCCAAGCTTGCCTACTGTCTTTGGCAGTTTGCCTTCCAAGAGAAGTCTGCCGCGGAGATAGAGTTTCGCGCAAAAGTGGAAGAGAAAATGGGTGTAAGACTTACAGACTTGTTCGCTCATCGCGACACAACCTTCTGGAGTGGCAAGAGTTCGGGAAAAGCGAGTATCTATGCCACCAACTTCCTCTATGAACCCGACGGCGGTCGTAAAACTGGTACACAGCCATATATGCGCTACGTCATGGATGGCTCACATGTGGGCACCAACCGTGGTGATTTGCCCAAAGACCAGCAATATTGGATGCACCAGTTCTTCAAGAAAACAAACAGCCAGTCGAACCAGCGACCACTCGACCTCGTTGACCTCTTCAAAGCGTATGGACATTTAGCTAAAGTCACCATCCCGGCAGACAAATGGAGCAGCTGCAAACGCCATGGGACAAATTACCGCGACAGCGCATTCACGAACGACTCATGCTACGATGATGGAGTCTTCAGTGCTGACTACTTCAAATACAATACCTTAACTGCCTCTTGGAGGACGACCGTCTCTGACAATGGCTTCACGCGACCCAAATATGTTTCCGTATATCGGGAACCCGTCATCGTCGCCAAATACATGGAACTTGAAGACACTAAAGAAGAGTTCCAAGAAACATACAAAACAGGAGACGGCAGAACAGAAAAGTTCACAAAAGTTTACGAGCCCTCATTGAATGCCGCAATGCAAGTCTACATTACGTATTGGGCCACTCTATACAATACCGAAGGCTTGGTGTGGATGGACAACGTTCCCTTCAACATGACTTCCAAATAAATAAACATATATCATAATGAAGCAGAAACTCATTCTTTCCGCTCTTTACTCACATCTTTCCACACTCCTCGTCCTGTGTGTTGCGATTCTGTCGCAACTCACCCTTGTCTCATGTAATGACGACAAACTCACCGAAGAAGAGAAGCAACAGAAGCAGGAGCAGGAGGACGACCGTCAGTTCCTGCTCACCTCCGAGTTCTGGAAAGTCGTAGGCCAACTCAGCGACGCCGAAGTGCTGCCCGACGACTGGCAGCATGCTACCTTCGAGCCCGGCATAGGTGAGGCATCGGACAAAAGCTCCACCACGCGCATAGTGCTCACCAACGAAGCCGAGGCCGCTGCCGTGAGCTTTGAGGAGCTCACGGGCGCCGACGTCACCGGCCTCGACGTCTACGAGTGGAAGCGCGACTTCGGCACACTCACCTACCAGCGCCTCCACGACGGCACCGGATGGGCTGCCGTAGATGTCGACATCAAGCAGATGCCAGGTCTCAAGCGCATCATCTACTGCACACCCGAGCAGCAGGGCCTCAATGCCAGCGTGCCAGGAACACCATACTACCGCTTCGGCGACGTCATCAAGAAACCGAACGCACAAGGCGTCATGGAGTACTGGGTGTGCGTGCGCCCCTGCTTCGGTCCCGAGAAGAAGGGCGATATGCACTGGATGTGCCTCGGAAGCCTGCCCGAAAGCAACATTGAGACCTTCAAATACACTGACGGGCGACAATGGTGGTGGTACAAGAGCCTGACCACCAAGGACGAGCACATCAAGAACCTCTCCGAGATGACCTATGCCATCATGAATCCCACTACATGGGCGGACTACTACGAAGCTCACCAGAACAAGTATATGTTCCACGACTTCCACTACGAGAACGTCCAATACATCAACAGGTACTTCTGGCAGTTGGTGCAGGATGCATGGAACACGAAGCCTGAGGGCGAGAACGAGACGGTGTGGGAGTTGCTCTTCCATCGCAAGATGGACGAAGTGAAGGCTGACAACTATTTGTACTTCTTCTACGGCACAGCCAAGGGGCCTCGGTGGTCGTGGCCAATCGAAATGAATGTTGCCAAAGTGACGTATCCCGACTTCCGTAAACTCGGCATGCAGTTTTATAACAGGAGAGCCGATGAGTTTGAATTTGACATCCGCGAGTACAGCAAATGGGGACATGCCGACAATTCCACCTACTTCAAGAACAGCATTTATATCTATCCGCTGCGCTATGCCACAGGCAAGCAGCTCCTCGGCTCGCAGCCCAACTACTACCAGTCGATGGACGGCTCCAACCAAATCCAGGATGTGTATGTATTTAACAAGCACTATGGGATGGATTTTGGTTCCAAGATAGACATGAAAGCCTTCGAAAAGGGAGATGTCCAAAAACTTAAGGAACAGGCCAACGATATTAAAGGGATCTTCTATGGGCTCAGCTTCTGGCGCTTTGGCGACGTGGTCAAGGACAAGAAGGACGGCTCTCTCTGGTTCTGTATCCAGCCTTCTGGCTCAACTGAAGAGGGTTTCGAAGAAGAATGTAAAGGTGCAGAATTTTTTGCTTCCAACAAGTCGTACTTTATCAGTTTGACGCCTGGCAAATTCGGCAGCAACGAACAAAATCGAAGTAACTTGCCATCACATGATGAGGCCATCGCCATAGCTATGAACCTGGAAGCAGTCTATAAAGAACAATCCACTCAAAAAACGAAGAATGACCGCGACTATGCTATTGAACATATCAAGGAGTATGCCGGAGTTGACCTGCTGAAGCTCATAGTGAAACGCGACACGACACACAACGAGAATAAACCAGAAGAAAAACCTTACAAAAACCACCAGCAGGCATATTTCATCAATTTAGGATACAATGATCCTATATACTCCAATCAAGATAAGCAGCCATTAGTGCGAGTCATCTACAGCGGGGCAGCAAGGGCTATTGATGATCAAGGGAATGTCCAGTACCACGATCGCTGGATGGAATATCTTATCTGGGACCGCTATGAGTATGGCAACAAGGAAACCATGTTCTTGCAGGACCTTGCCAGCATTGACAAAGTGAATATGTATGCTTCTGGCGACCGATGGGTGACACTGCCATGGTACACTACGGGGAGTCGCGGCATGCCAGCAGGTTCCGCCAATGAAACTGACTACCCTCATGAGAAGCCTCGCAGCACAGCCTACGACGACATCAAGTGCAGCTATTTCGACTGGGATGAGACAAATGTGGATTTCAAAAACCCAACGTACCGCTCGATGTACAACGAACCCGTCGTATTCTGCCGACTCATGGCCTTCCACGATGTAGGCAAGCAGGAACTCCAGTCTACTGATGGACGCACGTTTGAGGTTGTGAAACTTATCGAAAAAAAAGATTCATGGCCCGACGCCGTAGAAACACGTGATGGTGGACTGTTGTGTGGAATTGTGTTCTTTACTCAAGCAGCAACAATAAAAAAACTCTATTACTATAATGGTGATCGATCCAAGGGGCGTCGTCTTGGCGAGATAGACGCAAACGGCAATTAACTACGAACTATTAAATAATTACAATTCAGATAATGAAGAAGACATGGATTAACTTGTTGCTGGCTGGATTGATACTCAGTCTGGGCAACGCGGTCACCTCCTGCAAGGACGAGGACCTCACCGAAGAAGGGAAACAACAGGAACAGGAGAACAAGGAGCAGTTCCTGCTCACCTCCGAGTTCTGGCAAGTCATAGGCCAGCTGAGCAGCGCCGAGGTGCTGCCCGACGACTGGCAGAATGCCACCTTCGAGCCCGGCATAGGCGAAGCCTCCGACAAGAGCTCCACCACACGCATCGTACCCACCAACGAAGCCGAGGCTGCCGCCGAGAGTTTCGAGCACCTCACGGGTGCCGATGTCACCGGCCTCGACTCCTACGAGTGGAAGCGCGACTTCGGCACGCTCACCTACCAGCGCCTGCACGACGGCACGGGATGGGCAGCCGTAGATGTGGACATCAAGCAGATGCCCGGCC
Organism: Bacteroidaceae bacterium; assembly: GCA_016286165.1. Lineage (GTDB taxonomy): Bacteria > Bacteroidota > Bacteroidia > Bacteroidales > Bacteroidaceae > Physcousia. The sequence continues at coordinate 63,617 of JAEESE010000007.1, forward strand.
TCAAGCGCATCATCTACTGCACCCCCGAGCAGCAGGGCTTGAATGCCAGCGTGCCCGGCGTGCCCTACTACCGCTTCGGCGACGTCATCAAGAAGAAGAACGAAAACGATGAATGGGAATACTGGGTGTGCGTGCGCCCCTGCTTCGGTCCCGAGAAAAAAGGCGACATGCACTGGATGTGCCTCGGCAACCTGCCCGACAAAAACATCAAGAGCTACACCTACACAAAACAAAACCGCTCCTGGTACTGGCCCGTGAGCCTGACCACCAACTACGAGCACATCAAGAACCTCTCCGAGATGATCTACGCCATTCTGAATCCCGTTCAGTGGGCGGATCACTACGAGAGAAACCAAAGCGAGTATCTGTTCCACGACTTCAGCTACGCCAACATCAAATACCACAACAGGTACTTCTGGCAGCTGGTGCAAATGGCCTGGAACACACCGGTGGCAAGTGCGGGGAATAAGACCATCTTCGAGCTCCTCTTCCACCGCAACATGAAACAGCTAGAGGATACCCATAATCTCAACTACTTCTACGGCTCTGCCAACGGACCGGGTATGTTGACGTGGTACATGCATCTGAATACGATATCCGTGTCCTTAAATCCTAAGGACCCCACTAGTTTTAAGTGCCGTAATCTGCTACAACAGACCCGCAGTTTCAGCTGCGAGAATAATGATTTCGACATCCGGGATTTTAGCCGGGAGGGACATAGCACCAAACGCAATGTCATCAAGGCCGGCACCTACGTCTATCCGCTGCGCTACGCCACAGGCAAGCAGCTCTTAGGCACGCAGCCCAACTGCTACCAGTCGTTGAGCGGCCCCAACGACATTCATGATGTCTATGTGTTTAACAATCACTATAAACTGCCCAGAGGTTCCGATCAGGAAATGAAAGTGTTCGGCCAAAAGGACCTTGACGACCACTCCTCAACACCATATTGAAACAAACAACATTAACCATATCATGCAATGAAACAGAAAACGATATCTTCGGTTCTTCCATCACCTCTTTCCACACTCTTCATCCTGTGTGTTGCGATTCTGTCGCAACTCACCTTCGTCTCATGTAAGGACGAGGACCTCACCGAGGAGGAGAAGCAGCAGAAACAGGAGCAGGAGAACAACGAGCAGTTCCTGCTCACCTCCGAGTTCTGGCAAGTAGTAGGCCAGCTGAGCAACGCCGAGGTGCTGCCCGACGACTGGCAGAACGCCACCTTCGAGCCCGGCATAGGTGAGGCCTCCGACAAGAGCGCCACCACGCGCATCGTGCTCACCAACGAAGCCGAGGCTGCCGCCGAGAGCTTCGAGAACCTCACCGGTGTCGATGTGTCCAACCTCATCGCCTACGAGTGGAAGCGCGACTTCGGCTCGCTCACCTACCACCGCCTCAACGACGGCACCGGATGGGCAGCCGTAGATGTCGACATCAAGCAGATGCCCGGCCTCAAGCGCATCGTCTATTGCACCCCCGAGCAGCAGGGCTTGAATGCCAACGTGCCCGGCGTGCCCTACTACCGCTTCGGCGACGTCATCAAGAAGGAGAACAACGGTGTCATGGAATACTGGGTGTGCGTCAGACCCTGCTTCGGGCCTGAAAAAAAGGGCGACATGCACTGGATGTGCCTCGGAAGCCTGCCCGACACAAACATCAAGAGCTACACCTACAAGGGCCGCACCTGGTACTGGCCAGTGAGCCTGACCACCAACTACGAGCACATCAAGAACCTGTCCGAGATGACCAGCGCCATTCTGTACCCCGTCGAGTGGGCGGATCACTACGAGAGTAACCAGAACAAGAATCTCTTCCACGACTTCAGCTACGCCAACATCAAATACCACAACAGGTACTTCTGGCAGCTGGTGCAGAAAGCCTGGGACACGCCGGTGGCAAGTGAGGGGAACAAGACCATCTTCCAGCTCCTCTTCCATCGCGAAAGGGGAGAGCTGGAGGACAACAAACAGCTCAACTACTTCTACGGCTCCGCCAGCGGACCGAGTACGTGGTCGTGGTACATGAATCTGAATTTGATATCTGTGCCCATCCGTCTTTCCGAAGGTTTTAAGTGCCGTGATCTGGTCAAGAAGACCTCCAATAAGAGCTGCGAGACAAAGGCGTTCGACATCAGGGAGTACAGCGAGAAGGGATATTCCACCAAGGCCAGGGACAGCAGCTTCATCGAACCCGGCGCCTACGTCTATCCACTGCGCTACGCCACGGGCAAGCAGCTCTTCGGTTCGCAACCCGGCTACTACCAGACGATGGAGGGCTCCAACGGCATCCATGATGTCTATGTGTTCAACAAGCACTATGGCCAGGCGACAGGTTCCACTGCTACAATGACGGTGTTCAACGATAATGACATCCAGAAACTTCAGGATGATGCAAAGGGCGAGTTCTACGGCGCAGGCTTCTGGCGAATAAGCGACGTGGTTAAGGACAAGAAGGAAGGCTCCCTGTGGTTCTGCATACAGCCCTCCGGCTGCGGATTGCATGTCGATAGGCCATCGGCGATTCAGAGTAGTTTCTTACGCTTCAACAAGGCCTGGTTCGTCAGCCTCACACCCGGACACTATGAGGGTACCGACCAGTACCGTACGAATCTGGTGACTGCCGAGCAGGCAAAAACTATTGCATTCCTGTTTTACGAGATTTGGCAGAATGGCTATAATAACGAAAAAAATCGGAACAGAGCAACGGAATTCAACTATCCATACTTCCACTTACAGGAATATGCCAAGGTGAATCTGAGGAAATTGATGGTCATACGCGACTCACTTCACAATCAGAATGGCCCCGAAGCTGAAGAACCGTTCCCGAACCACGTTGGGATCTATTTCACTAACATAGCATACTCCGATGCCAGACATGCCGCAATGGGCAAACAGGGACTGATGCGTTGCATATTTTCCAATGCAGGATTGAAAATAGAAGATGACGGTTCAAAGTCATGGGGCGAACGCAATTCGGAACTGTTGAACTGGTCAGTCTATGAAGGTGGCAATCATGAGGATATATTCATGCAAGACCTCGCCAGCAGCGATAAAGTGAAGATGTATGCCGCTGCCGACAGATGGGTGACACTGCCATGGTTCACTAAAGGAAACATAGATGCCAAAAAGGATGAGAATGGCCATCACACCGATTGCTACGAACACCAAGAACCACGTACCGCTGCCTACGACAAAGTGGTCTGCAGCGACTTCGACTGGAGCGAAGAGAACATGGATTTCAAGAATCCGTCGTACCGTTCGATGTACAATGAACCCATTCTCTTCTTCCGCATAATGGCCGTTCACGACACAGGCGCTCAGGAACTCACTTCCGTCGATGGCCGCGAATTAGAGGTGGTGCATCTTGCTGAAGGCAAAGGCGCAGTCTATGAAGGTAAGCCATACGACGTTTATGATCGGGAAAGCTCATACACTAATGATATGTATTGGGGATCTTGCAGAACACTAAGTTGGTTTAATTTCTACAACGGGATTTGGACCACGGGATATTACATCGGTGAACCAAGATAAAACTTCCTCCCCGTCAGTACAAGGAAACAGACAATAACATCTATATAAACCAATAAACCAATAAACCAATGAAACAGAAACTGATTTCTTCTCTATTTTTCTTCTCGCTCTTAGCCCTATCTCTCACTTTCACATCGTGCAAGGACGACGACAGCGAACAACTGCCAGACAATGGCTCAACCGTGGAAGGCCTTGAGACCAACGAGGAGACCATACTCCGCCACCTCATACGCCGCTGGGCAGACGCCAACGAACTGCAGACCGGATGGCAAGGCAAGACCTACGAGGCCACCGAGGGCAACGCCTACGATGAGAAGAACACCACTGTGCGCTCAGTATGCGTAAGGACTCTCGAGGGAGCCGACGAATACGCCATCGACGTGCTGTCGCCTCTGGGCATCGACTTTGAGCACCCCGACGGCTTCACATACAACGACGCAACCGTGGGCAGCGTAGCCTACAAGCACACCCCCGACGGCGGCAACGTGCTCGCCACCATCGATGTCAACATCAAGCAGATGCCCGGCCTGCGACGACTCGAGCTCATCAAGGAGCCTCCTGTCAACGCCGGTGGCACCAGATACTATAGCATGGGCGACATCATCAAGTACAAAAACGCCTACTACCTCTGTGTCAGCGACCATATCTATGGCGAGAAGTCTCGCTGGATTACCTTCGACGGCGAGCACACCATAGGCACCTGCAACTGGATGTTCACAGGTAGGGACTCTGTCTACAATGACGACATGGCATCTTCTGCCACCGTCGCCGACTGGGTTGTCAACTTCCTGCTCAACGACGACAACTGGAATAACGCCGTCGCTCATTGGATAAGGAAGTTGCCTGGCACGAAGTGCACTATCGTTCCAGCGACGAACTCACTGCGAAATGAATTGGTGAGGATGCTGATGGAAGATGCCAAATGGATTGCCGACGCCTACGAACCTTCACCACACGACAACATCTACCGTGTCGCTGGCTATTACTGGGATGATTGGGAAGGTCACGACAACCGTTCCATCTACGCCCCCGTAGGATGGTTGCTCTGCGACAAAATGCGCTGGACCAATGGCGGAAACTATTGGGTGCCATACGTCAGGATTGTGAGCGACAAGGAATATTACAAGTACTACTACTTCCAGTGTGAAACGCCTTCGCAGTACACGCTTAGTCCAAGCCACTTCAAGTGGGCTAACCTCAGGAAGCAGGTTAAGGTTACAAGTCTCCAGATTCCCGGTTTCGAAGAGCCAAAGTTCGTCAGTATCTGCACGGCAGCCATCTACTGGACACATAAAACCATCTCTATTATGGATCAAACAATCTATCCGTTGCTTGACTTCACCAAAGACTGGAAGAATAAGCCCGATTACAAAGTTGATGATAAAGATTCATGGTGCAGTCGTAACATCACCAGCCGCGAACTCACCTTCGCCGACAAGGGCAATGCCCTCAGCGGTTCCGAACCCATCTACATTAAGTTGCAACAACACTAATACCAAACAAAAACAACTCTCAACAAATAATATTCCCGTAATGAAACAAAAAACGATTTCTTCCGTTTTTCTCTCACCTCTTTCCACACTCCTCATCTTGTGTGTTGCGATTCTGTCGCAACTCACCTTCGTCTCATGTAAGGACGAGGACCTCACAGAAGAAGAGAAGCAGCAGAAACAGGAGCAGGAGAACAACGAGCAGTTCCTGCTCACCTCCGAATTCTGGCAAGTAGTAGGCCAGCTCAGCAATGCCGATGTGCTGCCCGACGACTGGCAGAACGCCACCTTCGAGCCTGGCATAGGTGAGGCCTCCGACAAGAGCGCCACCACGCGCATCGTGCCCACCAACGATGCCTCGGCCGCCGCCGAGAGCTTCGAGCACCTCACCGGTGTCGATGTCTCCAACCTCATCGCCTACGAGTGGAAACGCGACTTCGGCTCGCTCACCTACCACCGCCTCAACGACGGCACCGGATGGGCAGCCGTAGATGTTGACATCAAGCAGATGCCAGGCCTCAAGCGCATCATCTACTGCACCCCCGAGCAGCAGGGCCTCAATGCCAGCGTGCCCGGAACACCATACTACCGCTTCGGCGACGTCATCAAGAAGTTGAACGAGGATGGTAAGTGGGAATACTGGGTGTGCGTCAGACCCTGCTTCGGCCCCGAGAAGAAGGGCGACATGCACTGGATGTGCCTCGGCAACCTGCCCGAAAAAAACATCAAGAGCTACACCTACACAAAACAAAACCGCACATGGTACTGGCCCACGAGCCTGACCACCAACTACGAGCACATCAAGAACCTGTCCGAGATGACCTGCGCCATCCTGGAACCCGTCCGGTGGGCGGATCACTACGAGAGTAACCAGGACGAGAAGCTCTTCCACGACTTCAGCTACGCCAACATCAAATACCACAACAGGTACTTCTGGCAGCTGGTGCAGGATGCCTGGAACACACCGGTGCCAAGTGAGGGGGGCAAGACCGTCTTCGAGCTCCTCTTCCACCGCGACAAGGGACAGCTGTTGGACGGCAAACAACAGCTCAATTTCTTCTACGGCTCTGCCAGCGGACCGGGTACGTTTTCGTGGTACATGAATCTGAATTTGATATCCGTGATTGTTCGTACTGCCGACTCCAAAGGTTTTCAGTGCCGTGATCTGGTCAAGAAGACCTCCAATAAGAGTTGCGAGAAAAAGGAGTTCGACATCAGGGAGTACAGCGAGAAGGGATATTCCACCAAGGCCAGCGACATCAGCTTCATCGAACCCGGCGCCTACGTCTATCCGCTGCGCTACGCCACGGGCAAGCAACTCTTCGGCTCGCAACCCAACTACTACCAGACGATGGACGGTGCCAACGGCATCCATGATGTCTATGTATTTAACAAGCACTATGCGCAGAGTTGGGGTTCCGATGAAGACATGAAAGTGTTCGAAGAGGGAGATGTCCAGAAACTTAAGGAAATACAGGCCGACGATGCAAATGGGCACTTCTATGGGATCAGTTTTTGGCGCATCGGCGACGTGGTTAAGGACACGGAAGGCTCCCTCTGGTTCTGTATCCAGCCTTCCGGTTGCGGCAAAGACTGCGATAAAGATGATGCACAAGGATTGGATTACTATTCATCCAACCATTCGTACTTCATCAGTTTGACTCCTAACCACTATGAAGGCACCAACCAATATCGAACCAACTTGCCCACGCTCAAGGAAGCCACCTCCATAAGCATGCTTCTGTCCCAAATCTTATATCAAGGAAAGAATCCTTTTTCTAAAGCAGCATCTCCATTGACCTTGGCCATCGATAATATCAACGAGTACGCCAAAGTGAATTTAGAGAAATTCTTTGTAGTACGTGACACGTTACACAACGAAAATGGTCCGAATGATAAACCTCAAAAAAACCACGTTACCGCATATTGCACGAATCTGGCTTACAGCGATGCCAGCCATGCTGCTCAAGGCAAGCAAGGACTGCTACGCCATATCTACAGCAACGCCTCAAGGGGTTATTCTAAGGAAGGGGAAATCATATACGGCGTCCGCTATACGGAATATATCAACTGGGATCGCTACGAGTATGGCAATCAGGAAACCATGTTCTTGCAGGATTTGACCAGCATGGACAAGGTGGAAATGTATGCCTCTGTTGACCGATGGGTGACGCTGCCATTCTACACTGAAGGCAACGAAGGCTCAAGGGATCAGGAAACGGGCGAATACCTCGACATCTACGAACACCAACAGCCCCGACAAAGTTGCTATAGATCTATCTCATGCAACATATTCGATTGGGACCAGAATACGAAGGACTTCCAGCATCCGGACAATTTGTCCATGTACAACGAACCCATCATATTCTGCCGACTCATGGCCGTTCACGACATAGGCAAGGAGGAAATCACCTCCACCGACAAACGCAAGTTCGAAGTGGTAAAACTTGTCCAACCCGATAATATTACCGTCGTAGAGGAACGCTCAGCAGGACTGTGTGATGCATCATATATACAGATTGTCAATACTACCAATCATCAACGCAACTTTTACAACGGAACAAGATGCCGTGGCTACATGCTTGGCGAACCACAAAACTAAACATTTAAATTATTAAATTATGAGAGCATATTATCGAATACCGCTAACCCTCCTGTGTGTTGCGAGTCTGTCGCAACTCACCCTTGTCTCATGCAACGACGATGATCTCGACAACGAGGTGAAAGAGGAACAGAAAATGCACGAACAGACCGTGCTTGAAAACGACCTCATCAGCGTGCTGAGCAAGCTCACCGACGTGAACGACCTGCCCGACGACTGGGAGAACCAAACCTACACCGCCAACATAGGCTCACCCTCGGAGCAGAGCGAGGCCACACGCCTCGTAGCCACTAACGACGCCGCCACGGCAGCACTGCGCTTCGAGGACATGACAGGCGTCGACGTGTCCAATCTCAATGCCTACACCTGGACGCGCGATTTCGGCTCGCTCACATACACCAAGACCACCGACGGCACGTCGTGGGCCACCGTGGATGTCGATATCAAGCAGTTGCCAGGCCTCAAGCGCATCGTCTACTGCTCACCCGACCAGATGGGCCTCAACGGCAACTTCGTGGGAAACGCCTACTACCGTTTCGGCGACGTCATCAGCAAGACGAACAGCGACGGTGAAGTGGACTACTGGATATGCGTGCGACCAGCCTTCGGCGTCGAGGGCAAGGAGGACTCACACTGGATCACGCTCAGCAAACTGCCCTCCAAGAACCTGTACACCTACACCAACTCGGCTAACACCACGCACAAACTGCCCACCAAGTTGACAAGCAGTAAGGAACACATGAAGAACCTCTCCGAGATGCTCTATGCCATCACTCACCCCGATGAATGGGCTCAATACTACCAGAACAACCCGGGCGAACGGCTGTTCCACGACTTCCGCAGCGCCAACATCAAATACCACAACAGGTACTTCTGGATGCTGGTGCAGCAGGCCTGGGACAAGCAGAAACTGTGGCAGCAGCTGCTCCACACTACCCGCGAAGACATCGCAGGACGCAACGAACTCATATACTTCTACAGCGGATATACGTGGTGGGCTGGAGCCACGGGCAACGTCTATGTAGCCAAGTACAACGGGGACCTGCTGAAGAAGCAGACCACCACAACGCTGGAATATGACTTCAAGGCGAAGGACAAGCCGCTGTGGGACATCAACGACTGGGCCACCACAGGACAGAATGCCAACTACGAGCCACGTCGCGCCTTCGTGGTTCGCTACGCCACGGGTAAGGACCTGTTAGGCTCGCAGCCCAACGTGTTCCAGTCCATGGCAAATTCCAACGACATCAAGGACGTCTATGTGTTCAACGTATTCCATAAGCAGCCCATAGGCAGTGGCGAGGAGAACATGCCCGCGGTTTTCACTTCCGGGCATGTCACCAAGGCCGAGCACTGGGGCTTCTTCCACCCCGGCACCGTCATCCAGGACGAGGACGGCCACCTCTGGATGTGCTACCTCAACTGGTGCGACCAGGATGAAGAGGACTACACCTTCCACACCGACCATAAAGCACGCTTCATCAGTTTCGATGCCGTCCAGGGCAAGAAAGAAGAAATCGAATACATCTATGATTCTTACGCTGAGAAGCATCCCGAGTGTACCACTGGCACCTTCGCCACCAATCTCGTGCCCGAGGATCAGGCTTACACGGTGGCATGGTGCCTGGAGGAAATGGCAGCACCTACCACGACGCATGGACATTTCATGGGAACCTCAATGAGGGACGTCCTTGGGGTTAATCCCGAGGACCTGGTTGTGCTTCGCGACTCTATGCTCAACGATAATGGCAAAATGGTAAAGTCCAGGATTTTCGCCACCAACGTGGCCTACATTCCCACGGAAGGCCGCAAGGAAGGTTTCCAACCCATGCTGCGCTACGTCAACGACGGCACCCGCGTAGCCGCCAATCGCGATGATAGCAACGATCCTTATTGGTACAACTATTACTACACCAGGTACACCGACGATAATAATGTTCCCTTAAACTTATTGGGCCGCACCATCGATGTGCTCGACATCTATAAATGGGCACAATCGATAGAGGACGAAGACTTGCTCGGCGACAGATGGAGCATCTTGCCGTGGAACGTCAATAACCTGCAGTACAAGTACTTTGACCATACCCATCTCCTTACCATACCCTACCACTACTGGGACTTCGCCTACGACACAAAAGCCCATAAGTGGAAAAACTCATTGTATGGCGACGACACAGTTCCCAAGTACATGCCATCGCTCTATATGGAACCTGTCGTCATGATGGCCTATATGGAAATCGACGACGATGACCAACAGGCATTCAAGCGCATCTACGGAGGCAAGCGCTACACGCTGGTCAGTGATCCATTGCCCGAAGCAATCAAGCAGACCACATTCTCCTATATGCTACACTTGAGGGACGTGGTCGACAAATACACATTCATCAACGAAGAACGCAAAAATGGGTATGTATACAGGTGGTAGTAAGGTGCTTTTGGGCAACGAAACAGCCGTTTCTGCGCAAAACAGACATTCTTGCGCAACAAGCCCAACAAGTTTTCTTATTTCTTATATCACTATATTTAAAATGCATTATCTTTGCGCAGTTTTTTGAACAGTCCTCACATTAAACCATCAAAACAATTAATTATAATAAACCACTAAGTAAAAAACAAACAATGAAGAAGAATCTTTTGTGGATGATGGCCGCCATCCTTACCTGCGGCTTCGCATTGACAGCTTGTGACAAGGACGATGAAGAGCCCGAAATCCCTGCAACTCCCAAAGTGGCAACAGTAGATGCCTTCTACAGCATCAAGATCAACGCAGCCACCAAGACTGCCATCCAGAAGGCTGTTACCTTCACAGTCGAGTACTACGATCAGGACGGCAAAATCGTTAAGAGCGAGCCTCTGAAGTATGGCAACACGGAGTGGACCTATGGCCGCACTATCAACGAGTTCCCCGCCACCTACGGCATCAAGGTCACTGTAGCTCCCAAGGCTGACCTCTCTGCTATTGGCGACGACGAAGAATTCGATATCATCTACGATGTCCTCGTCACCGGTACTCCTAAGGACGCCGACGGCAAGACTCTTGACGGCGAGAGCGTAAGAAAGACTACCGTCAAATATCCCGCTATGGACATCAAGGCCGTAGCTGCCGACAACGAGAAGTTCGTAGATTCATTCATCTACAACGTCGATGCCAACGGTGCCATCTCCGCAAAGCAGTAATCTATCTTAATCCGCAAAAACAACGAAAAGCCCCGCCACGCGGGGCTTTTTTTTGCGTAATATAGCAGTTGGCACAAAGCCCCGGTACTCTATATACATCCTGACTTGATACAGGGGTTCCGTTCGCTTCGCTCACTCCACACCCTGCCTAAATTCCAACGCCCCTACGGGGCTTATTCCCTTTTCAATAGGTCAACTCCTATATCATTGCCAAAAAAATAGCAAAATGCCTACACCTTTACACCCTTTTACACTTAACCTCTTGTTTTCCAACTGATTAACCGGCGTAAAAAGGGTGTAATTAGGGTGTAATTGAGGGTGTAAGGGTGTAGGAAGGCTCTATTTATATGCCTAAACCGCGTATTTTCACGTGTAATTTTGGCGAAGTTTGGGCATAATATAGGATCATTTGTGAAGGGTGGAACCGTAAACCCCGTTGGCAATACAGGAAGGATTGGCAGATGATTCAAGGAGTTTGTGCACATACGTTAAGTAGCATTGGGTGTCCCACCCATGGTGATCCACCTCATACGACCGCTTGTGTTGGCTTACACGACCGGTTATGCTGGCTTATACGACCGGTTATGCTGGCTTATACGACCGGTTATGTTGGCTTATACGACCGGTTATGTTGGCTTATACGACCGGTTATGTTGGCTTATACGACCGGTTATGTTGGCTTATACGACCGGTTATGTTGGCCTGGGGAGAAGTTAATGATTTACTGCTGTAGGCAGTACAAAGCAACGCTGTTTATGTTAAAGGCTCTTAAAACTATTAAACTTTTGGGGCGAGGGGGAGTCCGAAAAGAGAAAAAGATGTAATTTTGCAGACAAGAAACAAGTAATTTGCGGACGCATAAAATAAGTAAGATTATAAATATGAGAAAAAGTGTTTTCAGCACGGCGCTGACAATGTCGGCAGCTGCGCTGGTAGTTCTTTTGGCAGCGAGCTGCTCGAAGAAACCGAAGATTGAGTATGAAACGACTACGGTAGAGGTCGGTAATATTGCTACCACCGTGACTGCCACCGGAACCATCGAACCCGTAACGAGCGTGGAGGTGGGTACTCAGGTTAGCGGTATCGTAGCGAAGATCTACGTGGACTACAATTCCGAAGTGAAGGCAGGACAGGTGATTGCCGAGCTGGACAAGACGAACCTCACCAGCGAACTGGCATCGCAGCGCGCCAACCTGACCAGCGTACAGAGCTCGCTGGCATATCAGAAGGCTAACTTCGAGCGTCAGAAGACCCTGTATGACAAGGGCCTTATCTCGGCCAACGACTTCGAGCAGGCACGCCTCTCGTATGTGCAGGCTCAGCAGCAGGTGACCACGGCGCGTCAGAACGTGAAGCGCGCTGAGACGAACCTGGGCTACGCCACCATCACATCGCCCATCAACGGCGTGGTGCTGTCGAAGGCTGTGGAAGAAGGTCAGACCGTGGCGGCGTCGTTCTCCACCCCTACCCTCTTCACCATTGCCCAGGACCTGACGAACATGCGTGTGATAGCCGACATCGACGAGGCTGACATAGGCGAGGTGAAGGAAGGTCAGCGCGTGACATTTGCCGTTGACGCCTTCCCCAACGATATCTTCGAGGGCGCCGTGACGCAGGTGCGCCAGCAGGCTACCACAGAGAGTAATGTGGTGACATACGAGGTGGTGATAAGCGCTCCTAACGCCGACCTGAAGCTGAAACCCGGTCTCACCGCCAACGTAACAATCTACACGCTGGAGAAAAACGATGTGCTCACCGTGAGTGCCAAGGCCCTGCGCTTCTCGCCCAACGAAGCACTGATAGCCGAAGATGAGACGATAGAGCCCTGCGATGCAAGATTCAAGCTGTGGGTACGCGAAGGCAAGACGTTCAAGGCCCTCCCCGTGGAAGTGGGCGTGAGCAACGGCACGCTGACCGAGATTATCAGCGGTGTGAAGGGCGGTACGGAGGTGCTCGAGGAAATGGTGTTTGAGGAACTGCCCACGATGGACGGTCAGCAGCAGCAAAAGAGCAACCCCTTCATGCCTGGTCCGAGAAACAACAACAGAAACAACCAGCAGCGACAAGGCCAAGGTAATGCCACGCAAAGGAAATAAGTGAGCCCCCGCCTTCTTAATCTTTTAATTGTTTGAAATGAACCAAGATAATAACAAGCAGACCAAGGATTCTACTCCTCTCCCTACAAGGGAGGGGCATGGGGGTGGCTCTAAAGTCGTCATCAAACTCGACGACGTAAGGCGCAACTTCCAGGTAGGCAACGAGACTGTGAAGGCGCTGCGCGGCGTGAGCTTCGAGATTCACGAGGGCGAGTTCGTGACCATCATGGGCACCTCAGGCTCGGGCAAGTCGACCTTGCTGAATCAGTTGGGATGCCTGGATACGCCCACAAGCGGCGAATATTACCTCGACGGAGTGAGCGTAAGAACCATGCGCCGCAGCCAAAGGGCCCGTCTGCGCAACCGCAAGATAGGCTTCGTGTTCCAGAACTACAACCTGCTGCCAAAGACCACTGCCGTGGAGAACGTGGAGCTGCCGCTGATGTACAACAAGGAATACTCGGCCAAGCAGCGACGCGAAGCTGCCATAGAGGCGCTGAAAGCCGTAGGCTTGGGCGACCGCCTGGAGCATAAGAGCAACCAGATGTCGGGCGGTCAGATGCAACGCGTGGCCATAGCCCGTGCGCTGGTAAACAACCCCGCCGTGATTCTCGCCGACGAGGCAACGGGTAACCTGGACACAAGAACCAGCTACGAGGTGCTCGTGCTCTTCCAGAAACTCCACGCCGAAGGACGCACCATCATCTTCGTAACCCATAACCCCGATATCGCCAAGTACTCGAGCCGCAATATCGTTCTGCGCGACGGCAAGATACGCGAAGATACCATCAACGAAAACATCCTGAATGCAGCCGACGCGCTGGCGGCGCTGCCGGCGCAGGAGGATTAAGTGCCCCCGATGCCCGGTGGGGAAAAGGCGGGGAAAAGGCGGGGAAAAGGCGGGGAAAAGGCGTTATCACGTTATCACGTTATCACGAAGCCACGTTATAACGTTATCACGAAGCCACGTTATCTCGATATCACGCTAAACGTTAACTGCTAAACGTTAAACGAAAAGAAATGAGTTTTACAAACTTACTCAAAGTAGCCCTAAGGGCTATACTCAGCAACAAAGGACGTTCGTTCCTCTCGATGCTCGGCATCATCATCGGCGTAGGCGCCGTGATAGTGATGATGGCTATTGGACAAGGCTCCAAGCAGAGCATACGCGAGGAAATACAGAAGAACGGCACCAATATGCTCACCATACGCCCCGGCGCAGATATGCGCGGCGGCGTGCGTCTTGACCCCTCGGCCATGCAGACACTGAAACAGATCGACTACGAGACAATCCTCTCTGAAGCGAAATTCGTGAATAAGGTGTCGCCCGAAGTGAGCACAAGCGGTCAGGCCGTTTTCGGCTCCAACAACACCACGTCGACCTGCTATGGCGAATCGCCCGACTACCTGGGCATACGTCTGTGGGAGATTGAGGAAGGCATTTTCTTCACCGAGGAGGATGTCAAGAAGAGCGCCAAGGTGTGTATCGTCGGTCAGACCGTGGTGAAGGAACTCTTCCCCAACGGGCAAGACCCCGTAGGCAAGACCATACGTTTCAAGAACATACCCCTGCGCATCATCGGTGTGTTCAAGGGCAAAGGCTACAACAACTGGGGCATGGACCAGGACAACGTGATAGTGTCGCCATACACCACCGTGATGAAGCGTCTGGCAGCGCAGACCCACTTCAACAGTATCCTCTGTTCTGCCGTAACGGAAGAGCTCAGCGATCAGGCCATCGAAGACCTCACGCAGATACTACGCCGCACACATAAGCTGAAGGACAGCGATGTGGACAACTTCACCATTCGCTCGCAGCAGGAATGGATGGAGACAATGTCCTCGACCATGGACACCATCACCATCATCCTCGTTGTGGCAGCGGCCTTCTCGTTGCTTGTGGCCGGCATAGGCATCATGAACATCATGCTCGTGAGCGTCACCGAGCGCACTAAAGAAATAGGTTTGCGCATGAGTGTAGGCGCGCGAGGACTCGACATCAGCAACCAGTTCCTCATCGAAGCGGTGCTCATTAGCCTTACGGGCGGAGTCCTCGGTGTGCTCTTCGGAGCGCTGCTCACATGGGGCTGCAACGTCATCGTAGGCTATCCAGCCATCATCCCCGCTTGGAGCGTCATCGTCAGCTTCGCGGTCTGCGTCGCCATAGGCGTCGGCTTCGGCTATTTCCCTGCACAGAAGGCAGCGCGGTTAGATCCGATTGAAGCGATTAGATATGAGTAAACAATTAATCAACATAAGTACTATGAAAAGATTTCTATTAATGATTTTGATGGCCATGCCTTTGATGGCGATGGCTCAGAAGACTGACGACAGCAAATACCTGAAGGGTGCAGTGCCCGAGGTGGACGGCATCATCACGTTCTCACGCTCGTTTGACGTGACGGGGAAGACACAGGCCGAGGTGTATGCCTCACTGCAGAACGTTGTGAAGACGCTCGTTGCCAACGGACGGCAGGACCTGCGCACACGAGTGGTGTCCGACGAGAACAACATGATAGTGGCTCGCGTGGAGGAGATAATGACCTTCAAGAAGAAGTTCCTCAACTGGGATCACACTTATTTCCGTTACCTCATCACGGCACAGGCCGTGAGTGCCACCAAGGCCGAAGTAGTAATCAAGAATATCAGCTATCACTATGGCTTCGACCAGGAAGGCAATGGCGGCGAGGAGTACAAGGCTGAGGAATGGATATCTGACAAAGAGGCTATCAACAAAGCGGGTACTAAGCTCTATCCTCGTAGCGGTAAGTTCCGCCGCAAGACCGTTGACCGCGTCGATGAAATCTTCGGCGAATTCGCTAAGGCATTGTAAACGAGAAGGCTTCTGCTAACAAAAAGGCTTCTGCTAATAGACGAACAGGCAGCAACGCTGGATGCGTTGCTGCCTGCTCGTTTCTGGTAGAAAGATCATTTAATCCCCTTGCCAATTAAGGCTCTTTTTCCACACGAATGGTCATGAATATTCGTGGACATTAGATGTAAAATGGTAAAGGAGCGGCTATTCGTTCTTTGTTCTATGCCGCCCGCAAAGGAGACGGTATTCGCAGAGAGCACATAAATCTCTGTCGGCACACTGAGTGAAGGGAACGGAACGGTCGAAGATCTCATCAATGAGCATGGCCAGATGATCAGAGAAGACTACCGACAACGGTTGCTCGCCCTCCGACAACGGTTGCCGGACATCATTGATGACACTCTTCGATATCTTCAGCTTAGGCGAATAATTGTCATTGCCTGCGGCTGTGATGTGGAGAAGTATAGGCTGTACAGGTCGATGCTCGGCGTCAGCGATGATGACAGAATAGAGTATGGTCTGGAAATAGTATTGCTCCTTCTGCGATGTCTCGGTGAAGAGCCTCGAGATATCAGGCACCGTTTTTTGCGAGAGGGTGCTCGTCTTATAATCCACAACACGTATCACACGCCCGCCTTCAACAGACTCATCTGCCACCTCGTCGAGACGGTCCACTATGCCACCCGTGCGTATGAGCAGGTCGCGCCCTTCAGCCTGCACGTGAATGCTGGTAGTGAAGGTATTCTCGATATCGATGATGCGGAAGGGGGTGAGCTTGCGGTCGTGGCGCAGGAGCTGCCTCAGATAAGTCGTCACCACCTGTCGTGCTATAGTGAGGATGCCTGTATATTCCTCCTTATTGTCCTTGAAATACTCTTTCCGAAACGCTCGCGACACGAAGTCATCTAACTTCAATGCCCCTTGCTCGAGCATGTTGTCGATGTCCTGCTGACGAATGACAGAGCCAGCCGACGTCATATCGCGATAAAGGAATTCGGCGGCGCGGTGGAACACATTACCAAAGAGGACGGCGTCTAAGCCCTCGGACGACGTGATGTCGACCTTGAGGCCCCGAACATACCGGTAGTAGAACTTAAGCGGGCAGGCGGTGTATTGGTTCAAGGCCGATGGCGACAGGAACACCTCGCGCCCGTCGGTACGGCCGTTGTTGTCGTAACGCCTGATGAGTGTTTGCATTATCTCGTCGGTCTTCTCCACCACTATAGGCTGCGGAAGCGAAGGCTGGTTGGACACGTTGAGTTGTATGTGGCGTATGGGCATTTGCGTTTCCGCCTCCAGCTGCCGCAGGAAACGCGATATCTCGTTTTGGCGCAGGCCGGCGTTGCTCTCGTTGTAGACAAATGTCACGCGCTCGGCACGCTGTATGAGCCTATAGAAATAGTAGGCATATACGGCTATCTTATGGCGCAGAGTGGTAAGACCGAAAGCATCCTTCAAGTGGTATGGGATGAAGCTGGTGTCAGCCACGCTCTTCGGAAGGAAGCCCTCGCCGACGCTTAGCATAAGGATATGGCGGAAATCCAAGGCGCGTGTCTCGAGAACGCCCATGACCTGAAGGCCTACAGCAGGCTCGCCATGGAACGGCACACTCTGCTGGGCGAGCACTGAACGCAAGAGTCTGCGAACGGTGGAATCGTTGACGGCGAGCAAGGGTGCGGGACCCGTCATGAGGTCGTGCAGACGGTTTAGACACGTGAAGGTCTTGAAGACCGCCTCGGCGGCCAACACGTCGTCGCCTATCTTCTGACCAATGAGCGTCATCAGATAGCTGGCAAAAGCCAGCAGGTCGGCACCACTGCGCGCCTCACTCTGCCAAGCATCGCCCAGCAAACGGGCATAGGGATGATTCTCGAAAGCGCGTAAGTGGGACGGGCGGAAACGACGGTGAGCAACGTCGTAGCCTTCGGTATGAAGGCCTACAAGCGCCATGACGAAGGTGAAGGCGGGCGTATCCACGAGCGGAAAGCCCATTGTGACGTTGACTTGACCTACATCTTCCGGCAAGCTATGAAGCACTGGCTGCAGCAACTGCTCGTTGCAGAGCACTACAGCTGTCTGACGTTCGGTGTACGTCTCGCCGTCGGGTGCCACGTCGGGCTTGGTGAGGTTATCGGCGAGCCATTGCGGCAGGAGGCGCGCCTGTATGTTCTCGCTCGAAGCGGCAGCTATCGTCAGTTGCTTGGGCTTGAGGAAGTTATCGAAACAGTCGTCGGTAAGCTCGTTGCCGTAGCGCCTGATATTCTCGAGCACGAAATGCCCGGCCTCGTGGGTGCGGCCAGCCACTTCCTTGAGGTAACTGACATCGTAATCCCAGTAGAAGAGAGCCTGACCACGATGCTGAAGTTCGTCGAACAGGGCTTTCTCAACCTCGTTGAGGACATTGAAGCCTACGAAGACGTAGGTGTGATTGGTAAGGAAGACAGATGAAGCGCTATCGTCGGAGGCCAGGCGTGAGGCCCGAATCCGCTCGACCACATCGCGCTGCAAGGCGCCTTCATACAGCACGCCGTCGGCACGCATACGCTGATTGAAGTCGACGTAGATATCGTACATCACATTCCACAACTCCAGGAACTTCTCTTTCAACAATGTATTCTCCTCGAGCGAAAAGCCGGCGAAGAAGGATTTCAGAGCCTGCTCCTGCTCGGGAGTGATATAGTCGTTGGTGTCTAATTCCTTGATATCGCGTATGTTGGAAAAAAGTTGGCGGGCATCAACCAAATGCTTGTCAACATCATCGAAATCAGCCAGCAACACCTCGCCCCAGCTATAGAACTGGTCGAGCGACTGTGCGCCAGTCACCGCCTGAGCATAGGCTTGGTGCAGGCGACATACGGATTCAATCTTATCGCAAAGGACATACTGCGAAGCATCGGCAAACAGCTCCGAGATAGTTCTGTATGTTGGTGCCCAGACGGGCTTATCTGATAGTTCTGCAAGTGCATTATTCAGGAACAGACTGGCACGTTTGCCGGGAAATACCACCGTCAGTCCGCTCAGGTTGTTGCCGAACTTGCTCAGCAGCGATTTAGCTACATGTTCAAGGAAAGTTGTCATATATATATGTAGTACTACTTAATACAATCAGAAATCAAAAGTCATTTGGGATGTGTCGGCCTTCTTTGACGCTTTTGCACGCACAGGCTTCACTAAACCACGGTAAACGAACCACAGGTATCCTTCAACCTTGGCATCAGGATACATCTCACTGAGGAGTTTCATATATGCCCGAACCTGGTCGTGGTAGCCCTCATGTTCATTGCCGAACTTATAGTCAACAACCACCACTCTGCGGCCATCGGAGCTTACCATGACGCGGTCGGGACGTTTGTTGTCGAAACCATCGGAATCAGATTGACGGCTGATGATGGCGCACTCGTTGAATAAACGCCATCTGCCACTAAACCAGTCGGATACCATATCATTGTTAAAGCCTTGCTTTAACCATTTCTCAACATCATCGCGGCTCACGCTGACGTAAGTGCCATCGGAAATTGTACGGGTGATGATACCTTCGTGTTCGAGGGCATCGAGCACTCGGGGCATATCCGTCTGCACGGCCATTTGTTGCAGTACAGAGTGCAACAAGTTGCCTATCTCAATGTACTGTCGTTGGCGCGACACCTCTATGGCTTGCTCATCAGTGGTCTGAGCATCGACAATGAACTGCTTCGAGCTATTGCTCTGACGGAAAACCGCCCTGACGGGATAGTTGCAGAAAGGCACGTCCACTTCCACGCGGTCGGCCTGAAGGCGATTGTCCGATTCCTCGTCGTTGGCCTTGCTCTCAACAACGGCTTCGCCGTACTCATAACCATCCGGGTAAACCGACACAAGAAGATCGCCTACGGTAGCCGAAGGTTTGGCAAGGTTTTCCTCATCGCCCACGGTCCACACCAACAGGTTGTTGCAGGCACGTGTAAGCGCTACATACAAGACGTTAAGCTCGTCGATACGTGATAGCAGCAGTTCGCGTGCATAATCCTTTGCGAAGACCGAATTAAGGGCCATCGACGTGGGTGTGATGGGTATGAGGCCGAGTTCGGAATAAGGCTCATCGTCAGGTGTACACCAGATGAGGTTGTCTTTACGCGTCTGACGCACAAAAGGCCACGAGCAGAACGGAATAAACAACGTATGGAACTCCATTCCCTTCGACTTATGAACGGTGATGATTCGAATGCCTTCGATAGCCGCCGACGGGATGGTCTGCCCCGACAGGTGTTCGTCCCAATAATCGATGAACGACTTGATATCGGCCGATTCACGATGAGTGAAATCCTGAAGTTCGTCAAAGAAAGCTGCAAGATAAGCTTCTTGGCCGCGAAGACGGCTGATTTTATAGCGTCGGCATAGAGCTTCGCATAACTCATAGAGAGGCTGCTGCAGCAGTTTTATGCGTTCCTCGTCGGTAAAAGGCTCCACATCGGGATAAATCCGCTGCAGGAAGCTTGCGGGCACGACATCCGTTTCGTCGTTGAGCACCCGCAGTGCCGAGATTATCGACTGCACCGCCTCGCTTGCGGAGAAGAAGAACGCTTCGTCGCTGATGATGGCTGGCATATCAGGATCTGCGGCAAAGGCATTGATTATGGGAACGGCCTCGGATTTGAATCGCACGAGTATGGTCATATCGTTGTAGGCAAGGCCCCCCTCGTGCAGTTTACGCACCTGTTCCTTAAGCTGATTGATGATTTCAGTTTGACCCTCTACCTTGTCCTTAAACTCCTTCGAAGGGAGAGAGACAACCCTCACGTAGCCCGTATCAGGCCTTGAAGCCGGTATCTTCTGATGGACATCGGCATAAGCTTGGGCAAAGGAGAATGGCTCGCCAGTCAACTCTATCTCCTTGGCAGCAACGGAATCCATCAGCGGGACGGCTTTCTCAAAGAACTGATTGTTGAACTCAATCACATTGCGAAGACTGCGGAAATTGTAATCGAGGGTTCGAACCACGGGCGGAGGCGTCATTGAAGTCTCAATGGAGCCCAGCATGCGCCAGTCGCCGCCACGGAAACGATAGATGCTCTGCTTGACATCGCCTACGATAAGGTTATTGCCGCCTTTTGCCAAGGTCTCGAGCAATAAGGCTTTAAAATTGAGCCACTGCAGGTGTGATGTGTCCTGAAATTCGTCGATGATGACGTGACGAAGGGCTGCTCCAATCTTCTCGAACACGAAGGGTGCGTCGCTCTCGCCTATCATACTGTGCAGCAGGACCGGAGTCTTGGCAAGGGTGAAACGGCTGTTTTCGGCATTTACCAGAGCTACCTCCTCGTCGATGTTTGCCAGGAGGCGCAGTTTCTTGACATGATTCAGCACAAGCTTTGAGCTGTTGTAGGCTTTCTGCTGCTCTAAATAAATGCGTAGAATATCCGACAGCAGGCTGGAAACATCGTCTGCAGCAGCAATGAGGTCGGGACGTTTTTTACGATTGGCCACTGTGACAAGCGTCAAAGGGTCGTAAGCCCACTGCTGAAGCTTCACGCCCGGTGTTATCGACATATCGCCAGCCCGCAGTTTGTCGGCAAACGTCCGTAGCGTATTGCCATTCGAGAAATCAGTGAAATCCAGGCCCTTGCCTTCGACCATAGCATAGAGCGAAGCGCCCAGGGCCTTGACCGTAGGCTCTACGTCCTGACTGATAGCCGTCACCTTGCTGATGAATTCACGGAAGGCTTTGTCGTCGGACAACACACGGCGTAGGTTCTGACCGCGCATGACGAAATTCTCGTTGAAAATAGCACTGCCGAAGGACTTCACCTTGGACGTCACGTCCCAACGCTGGTTATTCTCTATCTGATCCCGCACCAAGCTCATCATCCAGTCAAGCAGAACGGGATCGTCCTGAAGGCGGTCCACCAGACGGTCCACGGCTTGTGAAAGCACATCCCTGTCACTGATGTCCACCTGTAGATTGGCTGTGAGGCCCAGTTCATGAGCCAGTCCGCGAAGGATAGTTTGAAAGAACGAGTCGATGGTCTGCACGCGAAAGCGGTTATAGTCGTGGAGGATAAAATGCAAGGCCTCACGGCAGCGGCGGCGCAACTCATCGTCGGCGGGCAGTTCGAGCCCGTCTTTCTGTATGCTCTCGCGCAGGGCCTGAAGGTACGTCTCACCTGAGGGGAGTCCGTTGCCGATACCGTATAACTGACTGAGAATACGGTCCTTCATCTCGGTGGTAGCCTTGTTGGTGAAGGTTACGGCCAAGATATGGGAATACTCTGCCGGCGTCTCGGCCAGCACGAGAAGCTTTATGTAATGAACGGCCAGGGTGAACGTCTTGCCTGAGCCTGCCGAAGCTTTATAAACAAGAAATGATGACACGTAAGTATGTTTTTTAAAATTCATTCATTTGCAAATATATGATTATTTACGAAAAAAACGCCCCTCTACACATAATTTTTTATTAAAAGCGCAAAAAAAACGCTCATCGGTGAAAAAAACTTTATTCTTTAATCTCTAATCTTTAATCTTTTTACTACCTTTGTAGCGATGAATCCACTTTACCAACACATTGAACATCTTCTGCTACGTCATGATTGTGTGATAGTGCCTCATTTCGGAGGTTTCGTAGCACAGGACGCCGCAGCAAGATATGTAGAGACGGAACAGCTTTTCTTTCCGCCTGTACGGCTTATACGTTTTAATTCAGACCTCACTATCGGCGACGGACTGCTCTTGAATCATATCTGCAAGTTCTACGGTTACGATGAGAGCGACGGCAAGCGAGCCATACAAACCATGGTGCATCAATTGCGCGGCCAGCTCTTGTCCGACGGCATCGTAGACTTCGGTTCACTTGGCATCTTCTCGCAAAACGACGATGGCGACATTGAGTTCTCGGCCTGTCAGGCCGGGGCCACTACTCCAATGCTCTACGGCCTTGATGCGTTCTCCATTCCACGTTTGTCTGAACGCTCACTCTCGCACAAGGCAAAGCGCCGTGCACTCCCCCGCTCTATCGACGACAAGCCCATCTGGACTATCAACATCAGCCGTCGCACCATTCGTCGTGCACTTACCACTGCTGCTGTAATCCTTGCCGTAGCACTGTTTGCCGTGCCCATAGATATGTTGCGTCGCCATCGTATCCAAACGGCTTCAGTATTTCCAACGACTACGATGAGCGTAGAAGCCAAAGATGCCCGTCAGGAAGTTCAAGCCCCAGCCGATGCAGCCAGCACTAAGACCAATAGTAGTGAAGCGCCTGTAGCTCCCGCACTTAAGCAGGCTGAGTCAACATCGACGAGTGATGCCGCACCTTCTACCGTTGAGACTACGAAGAAGAGCGGTCCTTCCTATGCCATCGTTTTTGCAAGCAATATCAGCAAGAATAATGCCGAGCGCTATGTTGCAGAACTTGCAGGAAAAGGCATTGGCGGAGCCAAGGTGATGGACAACGGGCGTGTGGTCAGAGTCGTCGTCGACGGCATAACCACAGAGACCGAAGCCTACAACCAAGTGCGCGAGCTTCATGCCATGGGCAGTGAGTTTGCCGACGTTTGGGTGCTGAAGCTATGAAACGTGTACGTTGCCCTAAATGCGACAGTTATGTGACCTTCGACGAAACACGATACGTCGAAGGTCAAACTCTTGTATTTGAATGCCCCGACTGCCATCGTCAGTTCGGCATTCGTATAGGCACTTCGAAGCTCCTTGCCACCAGAAAAGACGAGCGCAAGCTCGAGGGCCGCGACCTGCATACAAACATTGGTGAGACAACCGATGAGATTGGCGCTTCAGATGAAGAACAGACCATCGACTGCGGCCATGTGCTTGTAATAGAAAACGTGTTTCATTTCAAGCAGACCCTGGCATTGCAGATGGGCGACAATGTGATAGGCCGATATGTTCGGGGAACGAATATCAACGCGCCGATTGAGACCGTAGACCCGAGCGTGGACACGACGCACTGTGTCATCAATGTCAGCCGCAACCGCCAAGGCACTTTCATCTACACCATCCGCGACGCCAGCACCGACGGCACCGGCACCTATGTGGGTACGACCTTTCTCAGTCCAACGGATCGTCTGCGCATAGACGATGGCACCATCATCACCATCGGCGCCACGACAATGATTCTGCGGGCAGCCGGTTGCGACGAAGAGGAAACAACAGCAGAGGCGAGATAGCACACACGCTATCCCGCCTCTCTTTTATTTCAATTGCAAGTCCACCATCACCGGCAGATGGTCGCTGACGCCGCCGTGATAAAACTCACCCCTGTAAGTTCGACGCGGCATGGAGACACCGTAGGTTTTGTTTTCCTCGAGCATCCATGGCAAAGCCATAGGCTTGGCCGGAGACAGAGCATCGACAGAAGACGACAGCAACACATGGTCTATCCATTGCCAAAAGCCTCGAAAACAATAAGTGCCAGGGGCTTCCTTGTCATCGACGATGCGCAGAGGCGCCCGACGGAAGATACGGTCCTTGGCCGTAGCATTGAAATCGCCAATGACCACTATACGAGGCACATTTTCCTTACCAACGCATGAGGAACCGCTGGCGAGATTCAAGCTGTCGACAACGTTCCACAAAGTCCTTGCTGCCAGACTGCGCAACTGGTCTCCTGCACGACCGCCTGTCTTGCTCGGCAGGTGAACCACCAAAATGTGCAGCGTATCTATTCCTGCTTCAGTCTTTACCAGGCCTTTAACATGCAAGATGTCGCGTGTGGTTCTACTTGAGCCCTCACGCGCGGGTACCTTAATACTATTATGCTGAAGCAACCGAAAACGTGCAGGCTGATACAATAGAGCAACGTTTATACCACGGGCATCCCTGGAGTGTGTCATCACATATTCATAGCCAAGCGTTCGCAGAGCGCTGCGCTTTGTCAATGTCTCCAAAACGCTATCGTTCTCCACTTCACAGAGTCCGATAAGATCAGGCACACCGTCTGCATCGGACAATGAAGCTACCACGCGGGCTATGTCAGCCATCTTATGCCAATAGCGGCCTCCAGTCCATCGGCGCTCTCCAGAAGGCAGGAACTCCTCGTCGCGGAACTCCTGAGCGTCTATGGTGTCGAACATATTCTCTACGTTCCAGCTCACTACCCTCAGCGAACGCCGGTTCTGCGACATTGACGACAGAGCCACAAGGCCTGCACACAGGCAACAGGCCAAACGCAGCTTGCTCATCAAAGACCTTTTTCTATTCACTATCGGCTGACTTCTCATTAACAAACAACATTCTCAGATGCCCGGCTCATAAGCTGAAGCAAGGAGTAAAAGCTCCTGCCCGTAAGCCGCCACCTGAGAATATCATGGTCTCTAAGGACAAGTTATTTGTCCAAGGATGTATACACAGAGTTCTGACTCTTGTACTCGGGCACGATTTGCTTCATCAAGCGAACGGTTTCCATGTTGTCGTACTGCTCGCTTACGCGGGCAAGCTCGTCAAGCTGTCGGACAACGTCATCATAGTCGTACTGCCGTACTTGAGCAATCTTTATCTTAGCGTTGAACGTGGGCTTAGTCCGTTCCTGGTCATTGAGCACTTCCTCGTAGAGCTTCTCTCCGTCGCGCAAACCAGTGAATTTAATCTCAACATCCTTGGCTCCGGACAGGAGAATCATGCGACGGGCCAAATCTGCGATACGCACAGGCTTGCCCATATCGAACACGAAGATCTCGCCGCCCTTGCCCATCGTGCCGGCTTCAAGCACCAGTTTGCAGGCTTCGGGAATGAGCATGAAGAAACGAATGATGTCGGGATGAGTGACCGTGACGGGACCACCCTTGCGAATCTGTTCGCGGAAGAGAGGAATGACGGAACCATTGGATCCCAGCACATTGCCAAAACGAGTGGTCACGAACTGAGTCTGACCTACTATTGTACCTGCCTTGATAGCGCTGTCGAGAGCCTGAACATAGATCTCGCAGATGCGTTTGCTGCATCCCATGACATTGGTCGGGTTAACAGCTTTGTCCGTTGAAATCATCACAAACTTCTTCACGCCATACTTGACCGACATATCAGCCAGTATACGTGTGCCTTCGATATTATTCTGTACGGCCTCGGTGGGGTTGTCCTCCATCATGGGAACATGCTTGTAAGCGGCAGCATGGAATACGTATTCGGGCTTATACTGGGCAAAGAGACGTTCGAGACTCTGACGATGTGTGATGCTCGTGACCACGGCTTCGAAAGGTATGCCGGGGAAGTCGCGCGCCATCATCAGACGGATATCGTGCTGAGGCGTTTCGGCCTGGTCAATAAGCACAAGCTGAGAGGGTTCCCACTGTGCTATCTGACGCACAAGTTCCGAGCCGATACTGCCAGCTGAGCCGGTTATCAGGATACGACGGCCACGAAGCAACTGCTCCACAGCCTCGAGGTCAACCTGTATCTCATCGCGCGGCAACAGGTCTTCAATCTGCACTTCATGAATCTGAGCAGCACTGATATCGCTCTTACCGTCCCATTCCTGAGCTTGCTGAACGGTGTAAATGGAGATGCCGGCATCAAGCAGGCGCTCAGTCATTTCGGTATTGGACATCAGGCGTGCCGACTTGAGCGGCGAAACAAGCAAGGTTGTGGCTCCGTGTTTCTTCATCACGTCCACGACATGCTCATCGTTCTTATATACGACAACGCCTTGAAGCGTATGGCCGGGCATATCCCTGGAGTCGCTGATGAAGCCACGAAGATGAAAACGCTGCGGCTGTTGAACGCGGATGCTCTTAGCCAGAGCCTGTCCCCCACTCTTTGTGCCATAGATGAAAACGCGCCGCAGTGCTCGCTCCTCGTTGAGCAAATCGAAGAGATACTTTATCAGAATGCGGGCGCCAAACATTACCGACGTAGCCAAAAGCCAGGCGAACAGCAGCGTGTGCCACTTGATAGGCTCAAGCCATTTGTCGGTGGTCAGGTACAGACGAACGAACTCCACCGTGGCAATGCCTAAGAAGTTGGCGGCAGCAAGACGATAGAGGTCGTTGAACGAGGAATAGCGCATAACCCCGGAATAGGTGTGGAATATCCGGAAGCCTACAATGTAAGGGATGAGATATACCAGCAGCGTTACCATGAGTGGCCAGAAACGATGGGCCGTGTAGGTAACACCCATGTCGAGGATATAGACGATTAGCGTGGACGCCACTACGACACAACAGTCGAAGATAAGCACCATCCAATAAGGCATGGCGCTTTTGGTGAAATACCATTGGGCGAGACGTTTGAACGGATTAACCATGAGCGTCAGTTTGTAATGTGGGTGCAAAAGTATCTCATTTTCTTCTATATCCAAAGTTTTTTTGCAAAAAAACTCCTTTTCGTACAGCAATAATGCATTTTGGCCATACAACCAAAGTCATACATTGCCAGTCCATTAGTATTGACTGTCACGTAGAGTTTTACAAACCACCTAGTGGTTTTTAGAAACCAAGCAATGGTTTTTACAAATCACTCTTTGGTTTTTATAAACCACCGAGTGATTTATAGATTTTGACTGGTCATAAACAACAATATAACCAATCAAACTTGTTTATTGACATGGTCGAGGACAACTATTCAACCGTAAAAGAACAACCGATCTACCAATCTAACTGGTTTAAGGACATGGCCGAGAACAACTATTCGGCCGTTGATGTTGAATGACACTACATGGTATTCACAAAAAGACAGTGGGCCGACCCAGAGAACGGGCCAGCCCACAGCTTTGAAATTCACCTAAAAGGTATCTTTTCTTCTTAAGTAAGCATTACTTGCCGATCTGACCATGCCAACTGACGAACCAGTTGCGGCGGTCGCTAAGGATGCCCAGGAGAGCCGGATCACGCTTTGCTACGCGATTAGCAAGCACGGTGGCATCACCCTTACGATAAGCCTCGCGCATGAGCGCGCCGAAGCGGAAACCTTCAAACGGCGTTTCGAGAGCCGATTCCACATCGAGAAGTGAGTCTATGACTTCTATCTGACGCTGTTTAACCTGTGGCACAGCCACATCGCGATACCACGTCTGAGCTTCTTCGCTATACTGCATCCAAAGACTATTAGAAAACTCTCGCAGGTTACTCTCGTAGACATCGATAGCAGCAAGGCGGTCGCGGTTAGATGCATAATCGTCGAGATTCGGAACTTCAAGACCACTCTCTATGCCCATTTGTACCAGTTCCTCGTTGGCTGCGATTAAATCGGCCAAGCGTGTTGCTGCTACGGTGCTGGGAGATAAAACGTAGACGAAGTAAGGCGGAGCTACAGGGTAGCCAGTGGAATCGCGTGGCACATCAGCCTCAGCAGGATAGTAGAACGGGTTGTTGAAAGCAAAGCCAGAGCCGCGACTGTGCAGTCCCATTTGATTGACGCGCCAGTTCTCAAGTTCTGCAGCCGTTGTTGGACGAGTGTAGTTGATGAGGAGCTCTGGCACTCCTTCGCCATAGCTTCGACCGTTGACACGGGTTGTGTAGTAGTTCTGGTCGAACTTAAAGTACTCCAGGAATGCGGAGTCAGTGGCGTTTGTGCACTGTGGAAGAACATACCAGTTGACGACATTCTCGTCAATACCTATAGTAAGTATGGCCTGAGCGAACTTCGGGAAACCGGCATAGTTCATTGCCTCAGCCAAGCGGAGATAGATATCGGCAGTGCGATAGATGATTACATCCTGCGGGATATAGCTCTTGTTGATGGTTTGCAGGAAATACTCCGTGCGCTGATCGATGGAGAAGTTGGCGGGCAAGCGCAGGTCACCTACGTAGTGCTGCGAAATCTGGTCATCGGTAAGCAGAGTAGACGGAACGGTCACGTATACACGAGTTCCACCATTGGTGTAGTAATCCCAGAACACTTGGCTGTCGCTGTAGTCGATACAAGGCTGCGATGGTGACAGGCTTGCTTCTATCTCAACATCCTCATGATTGTAGTTGTAGAGATAACGGAGGTCGTTGAAATGACCTTGCGACGAAGCAGAGTCCATAGCAATGGCAGCAATGACATCGCTGTTGTTCATGCCGAATGAATTGGCACCACTGGTGCGGAACCACTGGCTTTCACGATTGGTGATACGCTGGTAGTTGCCTGTTGAATAGCTTTGAGTGGGCCATGTATCGCCCTCGTATCCAAGCACATTCTTACGCTTATAGCCACGGTTGTCGTTGATTGTGGGCGTCCAGTCGATATAGTCGTAGTAGCTCTTGGCTGCTTCGCGGGCGAGCATGGGATCCTGGTTGATGGATGCCAGCCACAAATACAGGTCGCCGAGGACAAGCTGGATGGGCAGCACACTCATGCGCGAGGGCATTGATGAGTTGTAGCCGAAGTATCCGGGGTTGCCATGGTAGGGATATGTGAACCATGGAACGTATGGCTTCAGGTCATCGATGAAGTAACGGCAGATGCCAGCGAGGTCGGTCTTAGGAGCACGCTCATAGGCTTCGTCAGCCTCATCAAGAGTGAGCAAAGGTTCTGTGATGAGAGGTATGTTCTCGCCATAGATCTGACCGAGCTGAAGATATACCCAAGCTCTGATGGAACGTACAGCGACATACTCTGCTCGGAAGACATAGAAGTCAGACATAGCTCCATCTGTGTAACGATACTCACGCAGGGCTGTGTCAGCATTTGCAAGGAAGTAGTTGCAGTTGTTGATGATAGCGTAGTAGTCGCGAGGGTTATTATAGATGTTGTCGTCGTCGACTGTGAAGTTGGCGATAGCCTTGAGGTTGGCATTAGCACTCTCGTTGACCTTGGTAAGGTCGCCGCGCAACTCGCCGAAGAGGTTTGTGCGGACAGCCACCTTCTGCAGCTGTGCCAGAATGCCTACGAAAGAATTCACGGTGTCGTTGGCCGATGAGAGGTGGTTGTGGTCGGCATAAAGGACGTCGTCGTTGCCCATGTCGAGCATATCGTCGCAGGATGTGAAGACACTGAGTCCACAGAAGAGACAGAGTCCACAAAAGGCGGGCAATAGATATTTCATGTATTTCATATCTTTATTCGTTTAGAGGTTAATCTTGACGCCAAGGTTTACGGAGCGACCCGATGTGAGATAACCACGGTCGATGCCTTGCATCAGCACGCTGTTGCCCATCGAGAATTCGGGATCAGAACCAAGATACTTGGTCACAGTGAATACATTCGTAGCTCGTGCCCAGACGGTAATACCCTGGATATAGGTGTTGTTGATGGGCAGACGATAGCTAAGTGTGATGTTCTTCAAACGCAGGTAGGAGCCGTCCTCTATCCAGCGATCGCTGAAGGCGCTGTTGCCCATCGGATCGCCATATTGAGCTGCGGGGACGTCGGTGACCTGACCTTCGTAAGACCAGCGGTTGAGCAGAGCTGTTGTCTGGTTCATAAAACGTGAGCCTGACTCAAGCTGCTGACGCATGTAATTGTAAACGTCTCCGCCGAGGCTATAATTGAAGTTGACGTCGAGAGAGAGACGTTTGTAGCTCAAGGAAGTCCATATGTTACCATAGATGTCGGGGTTGGCGTCGCCGATAACCGTACGGTCATCGTCATTGATCTCACCATTGTGGTCGAGGTCAATGTACTTGACATCACCGGCAGAGAACATGTCCTTGGTCACACCATCGGCACGCAGACGATAGAGGCCGTCGGCCTGAGCTTCCTCGCTGGTAGCATAGACGATAGAACCCGTGGAGGTCTTCTGAGTCTTGAGGCCGTAGAATGTGTTGATGGACTGACCTACCTGGCTGCGGATTGTGGCTCCTAGCACTTGGTGGTCATCGTACAGTGCACCATCGGGCAGTTTGGTAAGACGGTTTACGTAGTGGCCCATGCTGGCTCCTACGCTCCAATTCCATTTGTTGCCTGAAACGAGGTGAGCTGTCACATTGACGTCGAAGCCTTCGTTCTCGAGGCTGCCGCCGTTGGACCAGTTCTGCTGAATGCCCGAAAGGAAGTTGAGCGAACGCAGGGTGAGGAGGTTGTCGGTCCAACTCTTAAAGTAGTTGAAGCCTGCAGCCAAACGATTGTTGAGGAAACGACCTTCGATGCCGGCATTGAAGCGACGCGTTGTTTCCCACTTGAGCTCGGAGTTTCCGATATTCTCGAGGCTCAGACCCGGAATCTGTCCGAGGAAGAGCGTGCTCTTGAAATAGCTGTGCGAAGCATCATAAGGAAGGTTGTCGTTGCCGCTGAGGCCATAACCTGCGGTCAGCTTCAGGTAGTCGATACCTTTGACATCAAACCATTTCTCGTTGGAAACAATCCAGCCAGCCTGCACGCTGGGGAAGATGCCCCATACAACACCGCCGAGCTTCAAACCGCCCTTGGCATCACGGCCGAACTGTGAGTTGGTCTCCATAGCCAAATCTCCTTGGAGATAGTAGCGGTTGGCGTAGTTATACTTGGCCTGGCCATACCATGTGAGGGTAGCCCACTTCTCAATGTTACCACCGATCTGCTTCTGGTCGGTACCTGAGATAAGAGGTGTCTTATCGTTACCGGTATTGTAACCGTTCTGAGTGGTGACGGTGTAGCTCTGATTATAGAAGCGGAAGCCGCCTGTGAGGTCTATCTGATGACCGCCGTAGCGATTGTTCCATTCGACCTTGGTATCGCTTATAACATCGTTTTGCTTGCTGTAGAGCGAGCCAATCATGTTGTCCATCTTCTGGTGAAAGGCTGCAACGTAGAAGCGAGGCACACCGCTCATTGGGATATAACGCTTCTCGTTGGTGTTCACGAGATTGTAGCTGAACAGCGAGCTGAACTTCAGATGATCGTTGGGATGCCAAGCCGGTGTAATAGCCAGCGAGAGGAATGAATTGTCGAAGTAGTTCTTGTTCTGAGCAGTACCATAATTAAGGATGGCAAGAGGATTGGCAAGCTCATAGTTCTCGTTGTTGAGCTGACTTACCTCGGCCAGATAGTCCTCGTCGTCGATATCAAGGTGGGCCTTGCTGATAGTACCGGGGCCAAGTGAGCTGGCCACGAAGCTATAGGGGCTAAGCATAGAAGCCTTAGCATAACCGAGGAAGTTGAGCGAGGTCACGGTGCTGTTGTCGTAGTCGGAAGGAGCGCCCGTGTCGTAGACCTTACGTGTGGTATTGCTGAACGAAGCATCGAAACGGAAGTCGATATAGTCGTTAATCTTCACGTCGGTGTTGAAACGGATGTTCAGACGGTTGAAGTTTGCCTCCTCAATAGTCTCACCGGCATGAGTGTAGCCGAGCGAGAGCATATAGTTGGCAACGTCGCCACCACCTTGCACGCTCAGACCGTAGTTCTGCGTCACGGCTTGCTTCGTTACAAGATCCGACCAGTTGGTGTTGTTGTTGAACTTGTTGACCCAATAATTGTAGTTGTAAGGGTCGGCAGGGTTAAAGGCGCGTTCATCGAGGAATTTAAACGACTGCAGTTTGGAACCTACTGAGCTCAAGAGGCTGCTGGCATAGTTCTTGTACTGAGGACCTGACAGGACTTCAATCTGACGAGGCACGAATTCAATGCCTACAGATGCAGATGCGTCGATACGCGTTGCCAATGATGAGTTACGCTTAGTACGAATGAAGATTACGCCGTTAGCGCCCTTGGCACCATAGATGGCCGTTCCGTTCTTCATTACCTCTACGCTCTCGATATCATTAACGTTGAGGTTTGCAAGCACATCGTTGTAGAAGCCCTGATGAAGCATCTCGCGACCATACTGCATTTCAGTCATCACACCGTCGATGACGATGAGCGGTTGAGCGTTGATCATGTAAGAGCCTACACCGCTAATCTGCATATAGCTGCCAAGCGCCGTAAGACCGCTGCGCTGATTCGTGAGGACATCTGCGCCCAAACGGCTCTGTATCTCAGTAGAGATATTCGTGGCGTTGGAGATAGAGAAATCGGATGTGCTGGAATTGTTAAGGATGTTGTCGTCGGCACCATACAAGGCGCGTGCTGCATCACTCTGGAGAATGATATCACGCAGTTGCCCGCTCTCGTTGAGTCCTACGCGAACTGTGTTGTAACCAGGGATAGTCAATTCAAGGGCTGAGCTGTACAAGGGTACATTCATAGTGAACGTTCCGTCCTCACCTGTGAGTGCTGAATAGCCCTCACCGGCAATGGACTTTACGAGCACACCGGCCAGAGGTGCGTGATCCTGTTGGCTCAAAACGCGACCACTGATCTGACGTACTGGCTCATCCTTTTTGGCTACCTTACGTTTCTTGACGAGAACTGTGTCAACATCTTCGAAGTCGACCTCGTCCTGAGCATAAGTTGCCAATGGCAACGACAGAAAAGCTAAGAGGAATAATAGACTTAAATGTTTCATTGTTCTCGGTATTCATTAATGTTAGACAGATCGAGTTGATAGGCCTTAGCCTCTTCCTCGGTTTCGAACGCAATATAAATTATGCGGTTGATACGCATGATATTCGTCATCAGGTTGTTGTTAATCTCGGAAGCACGTACTGCCGTAGTCAGACGATAGCGAAGAGCAGGGTCTACAGTGCCGATTGCGTTCATTCCAGAAACTGACGTGTGGAATGCCTTGTCGATACAAATCACGTCGACCTGATTGCCTGTGGTCTCGAAATTAGTTCCTGAACCATGAGTCTCTCCCTCTGGCAACGACAGGATATGACGGTTGTCGAGGTTAGGACGGGCAAACTCCAAGTCCTCATTGGGATCGGTGGTGCCGTCGGAACGGACATTCATCTCACGCTCATGGCGATATACATTGAAACGTGTCGGACGGACTTGATCCTCGCTGTAGCCATCATTATTGGCAAAAGCAGGAACCATGACAACATACACATTATAATATACACCTGAGAGAGTGTTCGGCAGATAGAAGTAGATGGAACTGTTGCGGTTGACAACGTTCTGATAGTTCTCGGGAGCTATCTCCACGTAGTTGCCTTCCTGAAGGACATCCTTGAAGTTGATTATCTGACCGTTGTACTCTATGGAATCTCTGGATGTACGGTTTATGATAGACACCTGAGCTTGTGGCTCTGAGTTGACCATGATACGCGGTGTGCCACGGTGACGCATATTAGTACCCAGAATGTAACGATCCTGCATGAACGTCAGCTTCGGATCTATGCGGCCTTCGTTGTCGATGTAGACAAGGCCGTTGGAGCACACCGTCTTCTCAAGTCCGTTGAGGATACCTTCGTTTGTCTCTGGGTTCCACGCAGCCTTCGGATTCTGGAAGACATTGAGGCCGTAGTATGCAGAGTTGTTGATGTAAGAAGTGTTGATCAATGAATCCTCGTAGTTGTTGTGCTGCTGGTTGAGGTTGAAAACACGTCCACGGATGATTGCCATATCAGCGTTGAGTGCTGCTACTGAGTCGCGGTTCTCCATCTTATTGACGTAATTGAAGTACTTGCTGTACTTCTCGTACTCACGCTTCCAAAGCTCTGTAGTAGGAGCAATGAACATATAAGCACTGTCCTCTCGTTGTATGAAACCAAGTCTGTCGTATAACAGGTTGCTCAAGTTGGTGACGGAGTCGGCATAAACAACTTCACCATCAACAACACCCATCTGCACTGATGAACTCTCGTCAAGCTCATAGACGTCGAACATACGATAGTAAGCAGCGAGACTGTCGGTGTTAGAATTCAAAGCCATGGCCTCGCGAACGTTCGGGAAGAACGTTTCCTTGCTGCCAAGCTTATACATGACACCGTTTGAAGCAACAATATTCTTAGCCAGGAATGGAACGCCATTGAGGCTGTTTGAACTGAGAACCATATATTTACCGTTCATCATGCGGATAGAGTCCTCGTAGACACTGCTTACAGAGCGGCCGTAGAGAGCCATGTGGTTCTGCATGAACTGAGTAATGGCAGTATTGTCCTTATCCTTGGTATTACGTTGTGAACCGTCGGGCATAGTCACAAGCGTGCGTTTCTGCTCGTCGTAAAGATTGATAATGCTGTCAGCCTGTGCCGAAGTAATGATTGGAGCCCAAAGGGTAAGCGACTGCGGCGAGGACAGCACCTTGTCGTAGCCAACATGCTCTGCCACCCTAAGGAACTCCGACAGGTCCTTGTCAGCCTTAACAAGCTCAAGCAGTGAAGGTGCATCGGCAGCTGAATCAAAGCCATGGCCATTGTAGTGGTTATCCCACTCGTCGGCACAGGACATCAGCGCAAGCGTGGCACCGGCCAGAGCTAAAGCTAAAGATGATATATATTTAAATGTCTTCATATCTTTGTTTTCGTTTAACGTTTCACGTTTAGCGTTTAAGAAATTTCGTTTCACGTTTAGCGTTGAATTGATTAACGTTTATAGGTCGTCCTCACCCTTTCCTTCGCCTTCGATACCATAGACGCTCTTTGGAACTATCTCAAGGTAGTCGAACATGAGCTCGGCACCACCGACAGCATAGGTCGAACGGATTCGCATGGTATGCTGTACGTTGCCGTCGAGCGGACCTGTGTAGATCAGGCGGCGAACAGTACCATTATTGTTGCAGAAGGGTGATGAATTGGAGGCACTAAGCAGATTGTCATCTTTGACAGATCCGCCGCCTGTAGAAATGTTACGGACACTGCGAGGACCGTAGTACCAACCTTGGTTGGCAAGTTCCTTACGCGTCTGGTCCTTAGCATCCTGTGACAGGCTTGTATAATTGCTTCTCCATCCTACACGGGCTTCCCATACGCCTGAGAAGTTGCCACCATTACCACGCATGTCAAGAGGTATACCCTGAGGCAGACCATCAACATAGAACTGCGCGATACCACGTGTCGGGATAAGGCAGAAACCTAAACGAATCTGATACTGGCCTGTAGGCACGCTAGGCAGGTTGAATGTGATATCATAAACATTGTTGTCGGAACGGAGGTTGAACTCATCGCCCTCATAGCTCCAATAGTAGTTGCGGCAGCCCTGATATATGAAGTCACCGTCCTCGTTGGTTTCAACATTATCAAACCATCCTGGCGGGAAGATATAGTTGCGAGCAGCTGCATCCTTAGAGCTGGTGGCGTCACCTTCACCTGTACGTGACGTACGGATATCATTGGTCATCAGCTCGGGCCAGATATCGTAGAAGTCAATACGCAGACGAGTGTTGAACACGGTGTTATGTGTGTTCTCTCCGTAGTCGATGAGGCGGTCAATATAATAATACACGCCATTAACAGCTTCTTGAACGAGACCCTCGCCAACGGTCTGGCTGACGATAGCACCGCGATTAGTAAGGTTGGGGCGGTTGGGATCATACATGCGGTTGAGATAAAGAGAACGTATCTGCGACTGTCCACGGAACTTGTTTGTTCCGTACACATATTCCACTTTCACCGTCGACAGTGGCAGCATAGTAGAATACCACTCGGTC
The DNA here is from genome assembly GCA_016286165.1 of Bacteroidaceae bacterium. GTDB lineage: Bacteria > Bacteroidota > Bacteroidia > Bacteroidales > Bacteroidaceae > Physcousia. The sequence goes on from JAEESE010000007.1 coordinate 99,626, forward strand.
GGGTTAATCTCGTTGCGGAAGATGGTGCAGTTGGTGTACAGCTTGCTATAGAGAGCCTTGCGGTCGAGCAAGTGATAAGCTATCAACTTGTTCAGAGGATTGCGCGGATCTTTCAGAGCTTCGGGAGTCTTGCCATAATACTCTTGTCCGGCACCATCGGTATATATGGTACAAGCATAGTCGTACATAGATTCCCAATCAGTGATTCCATATTCAGCTGACAAGATGCTATCAGGCACTGCAAAAGCAGTGAAACCGAAATTACGTGACTGAGGAACCCAACAATAGTTCTGATGCTCGTGTGAGCGGTACAGGCCTGCCATATATTCCCAGTCGCGAGGGTCGTAGGAAGGATCCTTGATGCGTTGCATCTTTTCGTCTATGCCTGTTACCTCGAGGCAAGTGTTGAAGATGCTTATCGAAGCGTCCTCACGCATAATCGTGGGCAAGGTCTGGTTGGATGACTCTGCTACCGTGCTGATAGGATGTACGATACCGTTATCTACGGAGTCATTTGCCAGTTCGTAAATCACCAATGCCGAACGGTTGATGCGGTAAGTGGTAACGGAGTCGTCGCCCATTAGCATCTGCACAGGCTCACATGCCAAGGGACGCCCCAACATGTTGGGGTCTTCGATGAAGCCTTGCAAAGCTGCGAGGTCGGCCATTGAATACATCTTGTCAACAAGAAGTGTGCTGGCTATGGTATCGCAGTCGGCACTTGTAAGAGCGTCGATACTGCTGACTCCATGGCTGTCGAGATACTGCTTGACAGCTGCATTAGTAGGTGCGAAGCAGGTGTAAGTGCCATATGTAGAGAGGAGTTCCATCTTGCCGGCCTTCTCTACGATAGCTGCAAAGTCTGAGAATTCAGCATTGTTGCGAAGATAATCGCTCAGCATCTCAGGCTTGTAGGTATATAGATCCTCATCAGCTATATTATCGTTACAGCCGACAAGAGCCACGGACGCTACTGTGAAAATCATTAGCGTCAGCCGTGTGATATACTTATTAGTCTTTTTCATAGAGCTATATACTTAACATTATTCATTGATGTCGTAAGTTGTCTTGCCGGCACCATAGATGCTCTTCTGGACAAGATAAGGATTGACTTGCACTTCCTCCTTGGCATATGGCCAGAAGAGGTAAGGCATACTGGGGAAGAGTCCTGTGCCGCCGCTACTGATCTTAGAGGTGACTGTGTTCTTGACGATGTCGGTATTGCCGTCAAAGCGCGCGTAACGAATCAGGTCAAAGAATCGTTTGCCTTCGAACATCAGTTCTGCATTACGCTCCTTACGCAGCGTCTGCATGAGAGGACCGCGATGGGTGGCATCAGAACTTGTGGGCGACATGTGCTTAGTGCGATCAGTCACTGAACGAGCATTAACGAGGTAAATCAAATCGAATGCCTTCTCAAGCAACGCAGTATTTTCCTCTGTCTCCTCGTCGGTGGCCTTCATGAGGTAGGCTTCAGCTTCGAGAAGCATGACATCGGTCAAGCGATAGAAGATCCAGTTGCGGTCCTGATCTGAATGACCTTGGAATGCCGAACTCTCGAAACTGTTGAATTGAATGTTGTTTTGCACTCTGGGTTCAAGATTGAAGCCAGATGCTACACACTTACGGATATAACCTTCGCCGTAGTTTTGATCAACTGGCTGGAAACTTGTATAATAACGTGTGTCGTAGTTGTTAGCAAAGAATGCATTTGTACCATTGAACACATCAGATACAATACTTGGATTCACGGCAAGTAAACCAGAACCGCTATTGCTACCAGTCGTTAAATAAGCTCCATAAAGAGAACCTACAGCTGAACTCTGAACGTAGTTTGTCTGGGCTGAGGAATAGTTGAACGAGAGCTCGAAAATACTCTCAAAGCTATTGCCCTTACCGAAAATAGCATCAGCCACATTTGAAGCATTGTTCTGTGTATTCTGATAAAGTGGTACTATGAGTCCGTGAGGAGCTGTCAGCAACTGAGGCGCACTGAAAGTGAGTGAGGTCTGACGGCTGTATTCACGCTCATAGTCCTTGAGTTTAGCTGCTATCACCGCTTCGCCACACTCAATAGCCTTGTCGAAATTCTTTTGCCACAGATACATCTCAGTGAGCATGGCATTGATTGCAGGACGAGTGATACGGTTGCAATTGCTGTTGTACATCTGACCGACGCCGTCGTTGCGTGAATCTATGGCAGCATGGTGCTCAAGAGCGAAAGGCTTCACGGCCTCCAAGTCCTTGATTATCTCGCCCAGAACATAGTCGAACGAACTTGCCGGCTGGTACTCAACCTCATCCTCCTGAGTGACTGCCTCACGAGTGAAAGGAACCTCGTCGAATGCTCTGATGAGATAGAAATAGCACAACGAACGCAAAGCTGTCATCTCAGCAATGGTAGCCTGGACGTCACTATTGCGGTATGAAGGATCGTTCTGGCTTACCAATGGTGCATTGCGAATAACAGTATTACATTTATTGATTACTTCATAGAATCTGTCCCACTTGCAATAGCTGTTGGTGGTGAGCAGGTTCTCGCGTAATGCCTGATACAAATCTTCTACGTTTTGCACGTCAGTTCCCGGATATATGTTCTCGCTGCGGAGCTCGCCCCATACGATGCATCGGCGAATGAACTCGTCGGATTGCATCGTAGCATAACAACCGGCAACCATCTGATCTACGTCGGTTTTCTCGTTCCAGAAATTATCCTCGGTGACAATGTCACGCGGCTTAATCTCAAGGAAGTCACTACAACCGACTAGTGCTAGGCTGAGCAATCCCAGCGCCGCACCAGTTCTTATTGTTTTATATAACTGTTTCATATTTGTAAGGATTGCTGAGTGTTAGAAACCTATTGTTACACCAACGGTATACGACTTCGAGCGCGGTGTCTTTGATGAGTCTGTCGTAACACCATAACCGCCATAACCAATTTCTGGGTCAACACCGGAATACTTGGTCAGGCAGAAGAGGTTGTTGGCAGAAGCATAGAAGTTAAGAGTCTTCAGATGCCAGTTCTTGAGAACCTTGGGATCAAAGCTGTAGTTGAGCTGCAGATAGTTGAGACGGAGGAAAGAACCATCCTCTACAAAACGATCACTGATGAGGGTGTTGTAGTTGCTCGAGTTACCGAACATGGCACGCGGTATTGAGGTGACATCACCTTCCTTGCGCCAACGGTAGTTGACAGCCTGGCTCTGGTTGTTGTTGCTGACCATGGCTTCCATATCCAGACGTGCCATATTCAAGATATCGTAGTCTATACGATAGTTAAAGTTAGCACGTAAAGCCCAACGGTCGTAATGCAATGTGAAACCAAAACCACCTGTCAGTCGTGGCAGCGAGTTACCGAGATATACGAGGTCGCTTTGATTGATGTTACCATCGTTATTGACATCTTCGTAGATTGCATCACCGCCCTTGAAGTAATAACCGGAATTAGTCTCAGGCTTATAGCAGAAGCGCATCTGCACGGGATCACCCTTGGCATCCTTTACATAGTTGCCAGAGGCACCTATTGCAATAGGATATGTCTTGCCGGCATTGATATTCTCTTGAAGAACATTGGTGCCGTTGGCCTGATCTGCACGAGCTATATCACGTGCTGTGTTATAGTTGTACTGATAGACGCCTTTGCTGCGGAAACCGTAAATCGAACCGAATGGATTATTCAGCTGCACGCGTTGAAGCACGGAACGGTTACCTTCGGTCCAGTCGTGGTTAAAGGTCTTCAGCACGAGGGGATCCATCTTGGTTATAACGTTGATGTTGTTGGCGAAGTTGATGTAGGCATCCATATAGAACTTTCCTTTCTTTAGCAGACGTTCACCTAAGAACTGCAATTCCCAACCTTCGTTCTTCATGTTGCCTACGTTACGAAAACGCAGATTGTTCCATCCGTTCGAAGTCGGGATGAGAGCATCAGGCAGCAACATATCCTTGGTGATACGACGATAGAGGTCTACTACAACCTTAAAACGGTCATCGAAGAATTTGAGGTCAATACCGAGGTTCCAGGTGTATACCTGCTCCCATCTGAAGTCTGTCAGCTTCAATCCGCTCGGGTTCATCACCACTTGGTTGAGGTAACGCACTCCGGATGAGTATGTATTAAGGTATAGGTAATCCTGTCCCGGAGCATTACCCGTGTAACCCCAACCCGGACGAACGGCAAACTCATTCATCTTGATTTTCTCACGAACGCCTTTCATCCAAGGCTCGTCGCTGATGATCCACTTACCCGAAATAGCTGGGAAGATTCCCCAACGGCTGTTTTGACCGAACTTGGTCGTAGCATCAGCACGCATAGAGTAGTCTATAACGTAACGGCCTTTGTATGCATAGTGAGTGGAGAAGGTCCAGTAAAGCGAGCGCCACTCACTGAAGCCGCTGCCCATACCTGTCACATTGCCGCCAGCTGTCACAGAACCTAATCTGTCTGGCAGGCGGTTGATGTCTGTGCTTTGGTTGCTTGAGCTACCGCTCACAAGCTGGAAACGACCGAGAGCCATCAGTGCGTGATCTTCATTGTTGAAGTGAGGACGGAAGGTCAGCGTGTGAGTTGTAGTAAAGGCCAGGTTCTTACGGCTGTAGCTGTAAGCTCGGCCTATATCATGGTAATTATTGCTTAGCAGCGAACGTGGGAAGTTCTGGTCGGTGTAGTCGTTGTACACGTTCATCACCACGCGACCGTTGTAACGCAGTTGGGTGTGATCATCATCAAGTCCAAGGAGTTTGTATTCAAGTTCCAACTCCGGAGAGATGTCGTAGGTCGTTTGCATGTTCTTGGCATACTTGGCTGAGGCCAGCGGGTTATGCGAATCACGCTGATCGTTGAAGTTGCCCGACTGAGCAGCCGTCAACTGTCCGTAGCCAGTAAAAGCATACTGCGGTACGATATAGTATTCACCTGTATTGTATTCGTTGCCATTCTCGTCGCGCAACCAACGATAAGGCGACAGGTTAGGCATCTTGGTGTAGGCGATACCGAGCAGGCCATCGTAGTTGCGGTTGTTTTTGGTGTATGTCAACGAGAAATTCGACATAATCTTGATGCGGTCGTTCACGTAGTAGTCCAGAGCCATACGAGTGGAGAAGCGGTTAAGCTTCTGCTCGATGATGGTACCAGTCTCGTGGTCGTAACCGCCAGAGATACGGAAGAGGGTTTTCTCATCACCACCAGATACGCTGACATAATGGTTCTGTCGGAGACCGTTCTGCTTCACAAGGTCCACCCAGTCGGTGTTCTTGTTGAACATAAGGAACTCAGAATAGTTCTCATCATAGTTCAACTCTTGAATGCGACCTACATAAGTTTGCTGCTGAGGATTGAAATAGGACTCCTTGAGCAACATCGTATATTGGTCACCATTGAGCAGTTTGATGCCCTCAGGCTGGTGTGTCATGGTCATCTTCACCGAGTAGGTCACCTGCGGAGCACCACGGCGGCCACGCTTGGTCTTGATTTCGATAACACCATTGGCGCCTTGCGAACCCCAGATAGCCGTTGCTGCAGCGTCTTTAAGCACCTGGATATCCTCGATATCCTCGGTGTTTACATTAAGCAGCTGAGCAAACTTCTCATCGTTGGCCGTTGCTGTGTCGAAGTCCGAAAGGTCGACATTCCACACATTACCGTTCACCACGATAAGAGGCTCATTTGATGTAAGCGTCGACACTGTTGAAGCACCACGCAAACGCATGCTTGTACCAGCGCCAAGGTCACCCGAGTTAGCCACGATGTCAAGACCGGCGATACGTCCTTGAAGAGCTTCATCGACTGAGGTAATGCCAAGTCCTTCAAACTCCTTAGCTGATATGCCCTGTGTGGCAAAGCTGACTTCTCGCTCTGGAATCTCCAGACCAGATGTCTTAACTTTCTTTGGAGCTACCTTCACCACTTCCTTCATCGTCTTGGTAGCATCTTCCATCGTGATCTTATAAACGGTCTTGTTGATAGGCAGCGTTTGGGTTTTGAAGCCCATGAAACTGATTGTTATCTTGTTCTTAGTGCTCTTGATTGGCAGCACGAAGTTACCGTTCATGTCCGTAGCAGTAGCATTCACGATACGATTTGAGGCATCAACCTCACGCACACTGGCGCCAGGTAACACATCAAATTCGTCGCTTACAGTACCACTAATGCGCGAGATCTGCGCCATAGCCAACGTAGACGTCAGCAGCAGGCAGCATGTAATGATATACTTTATAGCTTTCATCTTCTTCTGATTGGATTAGTGGTTGAGTTATTCTGGTCTTCTGCAATCCATTCTGGCAACTCAGGCTTCGGGAAGTCAGCCGGCAGGAACTGAAAATCGCCGTAAGAGAGAGCGCGGTCAATAAGGTGTATTGCAGCGCTCGAGGTGCCATAAATGGTTCTATTACTCTTGGTAAAGTAGTATTGGCGAGTCATAATGTTGCTATGAGCGCCGTCTATTACTGTAGCAGTGTTGCCCGTAGCATCCGTTACGCGAAGTACACGTTGGTAGTTGGAAACGTTGAGGCGACGGAAACGGTTCATTGCAGTATCCACGGCTGCTGTCTCATATACGCCAGTCGAATCCGTTCCTCCAAGGTAGATGGAGTTATCCTGGATATGATAACGAACGAAATTGTCGATGACGTCTTGTATGCGCTGTTTCATTGACATACCATAGTCCGTGAGTTGATCGAGCTCGGCATCCTGTTCTTCAGTCAGATCCTTGTGAGCTTGCTGATAGTCAGTGATGGCATCGAGGAAATCCTCCCAAGCCTCGGCCTGCTCGTGAGTTGGCAACTTGCCTGCATCCTCTAAAGCCTTGATAGCTTCGTTGGTAGGAACGTAGACAGTATAGTGGAAGTTGTTCATCGTAGTGATGGCACGGTCTATTGTTGTGTGGCCATCAACCGAAGAGCCCAGTGTTGACACGAAGGAAGCAGAACCCAACAGACGATTGAAGCCTGTGTACTCAGGATGTGCTATTGTGTCGGATATAGCTTTGTAAGGGCTGACGAGTGTGGTCTGCGGAATAGTGTCGAGTATATAAGATACACCATTGCCAGACTCTCGCTGGTCGAAAATCTTCTCTTCGTCAATAGCTGTGAAATAGCCTTTCTCGGCTTGAGCCGAACCTGCTATACCCGTGACGTTACCGCCATTGAAACGAACAGTGATGGGGCTGCCAGCCTTGTTCAGGTAAATGGTCTGACCAGGATGGAATGTTTGAGCTCCACGTTGTCCGTGAACTATAATAATATTCTCAAGTATGTCACGCAGACGGTTGTTAATGACGGCCATCGTAGGCTGAGTGGTAGCGAGCTCACTCGTCACGTTGCCCAGCGAGTCAAGTTTGAACGCCTGGGCATATACAGGCAGAGTGCTTTGCTCTGGACGCAGAGTGAAGACCAATGCTGAGCGTTCGGTCTCGCCATAGGCGAATGAATAGGGATCAATGTAAGTCAGGAACGCCTGGTCGTTGGGAATCAGGAAACTGTAGGAGCTCGCCATGGAGTTCAAGTAAGCACTGTACTCACCGGCGATGGTCCATGTAGCATGGTTCTCGTAACGCTTGTCGGCCACTGTGGTGTAGATAACACTCAGGTCCTCATCAGCTCTCAGCACAGCTGGGAAGAACACGCTTTGGTGTTCAGGAGCTACGAATACCTTGTTAACCTGGTAAACAACACCGTTGCACGCCATGAAACAACTGTCGATATCATCAGCCACGATTCCCATATTCTCTGCAGCAGTATTCTTAAGCGAGCGGAACTTAGAAGGTACCGTACCGCGGAAACTGCTCTGCATGCAGTTGTTGATGAAAGGAAGCACAACGTTGTCGGGAACATTACGCCAATCGTACCCGTACTTCAAACCGATAGCTGCGCCATCGTGGTGCAGATAGTAGTCCATCCACTCGTTAGTCGGCACAAACATGGCTGCGCCATCCTCGGCCATTGTGTAGCGGTTACCGCTTGTAAACAGCACGTATTGGTTCCAACCTGGATCGAAACTGATACCGTTCACTGTGCGGTTGGTTTCTACAACAGCTTTGAGCTCATGGTTGCCTGCTGTGTTGAAATAACGCTTTACAAACAGTGAGTCTTCACGTCCGTCAAGGCTTTGGACTGAAATGAAGTAAGGATAGCTGTAACGTTCGAGCAGTTCGCTGAACACACTGAACTGAGGCTTCGACGAGATGATGTCGGCCATATTACCCAGCGGCTCGGGCACCTCTGTCAGTACGTGGATATATCCGTTTTGACAAGTGATATCCTGCAGGTAGGTTTTTCCTTCATCCTTCGACCACTTCCCTTCGTTCAAAGCTATCGGAAGTCCATTGATATAACTGCGGTCTGTGGTCTTTGAAGCACCATTCGTCAACATATCCAAATCGAGGTCAGTGATGTTGTTCTGCTTCATATATTTGGGCAGAAAGTGCACCATAGGAGCTGCCGTATTGTCTTTGTAAAGCTTGATGCTAGCACGATCGCGCACTTCAGCCCAATAGTCAATCTGGTTGCCGTCGCTCTCGTAACGGGCAGGGTTAACAATAGGATACTTGTCCCTTGTTACCACAGGCACAGAGTCGGCAATATCCATACGCGATTCTCTCCTGAGGCATGCACCTTCTACTGGAGGATCACCAGGAGTGTTGCTAAGCAACTCGATGAGATAGGCGCTGTTGATCATTGCCGACTTTAGGATGTTCTTCTTTTCAGCTTTGGGTAACTGAGTCGAAGATGTCAAACCACGTTTCTTAAGGAAACGTTCCCAAGCTGCATCGTCAGCCACGAACACAGTCATACTGCCTGAGCGACGTAGTAAGTCGGGATAGTTGGTCTCCGAGAGGTCTGGATCATTGATAAGCGCGAGAGTCTGCTTAAAGGACCCTCGGCTCTCCAGTTCCTCATAGATGCTGCTTCCCAGCCATGACGGGGTGCCTGTCAAGAGATCGTCTTGACAAGAAGTGTTTAGCACGGCACCCCCGGCTATTAGAAACGCAGCAACAAACGTGCTTACACCATGTGTAAGCCTACGTTTAAGAATACTGTTTTCCATTGACAAAATATTGATGAATAAATACTTGATTTCTTTTTGGTTACGTAGTAAATGATTCCGCTAAAATGTAGTTTTGAGCTAGCATGCCCATTTACATTTTCGAGGTCAAAATTAAGATTTTTCCCTATCATATTAATGATAATTACAAAAAAAATGACAAGATTATGCTGCAGAACATATATACTACTGCTTTTGGGGACTCATTTTTAATGTATTTAACTATTTAAAGTGTATTTTTGTCACTTATTCTTGTCTCTTGCCCCGTTTATCCAAAAGTTGGATTATACATTGATTTATTCTCGCGAGCGTGTGCACGTAAGGACAAACAAAAGTGTGATGAAAAAACTCAATGACTCTCAACACACACCGAACACAAAAGGTATACATCAGCATATATACCTTTTAAACAGCCATCATGAATATTGTTAAAGTATAGTAATAAAAGGAGAAAAGTGATGCCCGAACCAGCTTTGACAGCAGACTCGGGCATCAGTGTATTTGGGGGTAGGGTCAATATTGTTCGTCCTTGTTTGGGAAATCACCACTCTTGACATCAGTAACATATTGGCCAATGGCATCTGTCATCACATCGAAGAGGTTTGCATAGCGACGAAGGAACTTCGGCGAGAACCCTTTGTTCATGCCCAACATATCGTGAACAACCAGCACCTGACCATCGCATGCACCACCTGCTCCAATGGATATGGTTGGTACAGAGATTGATTCTGTAACCTCAGCAGCAAGAACTGCAGGAATCTTCTCAAGGACAATAGCGAAGCAACCTACTTCTGCAAGAGCCACGGCATCAGAACGGAGTTTGTTGGCTTCCTGCTCTTCGCGAGCACGCACGGCGTAGGTGCCAAACTTATTAATCGACTGTGGCGTGAGGCCGAGATGGCCCATTACTGGAATTCCAGCATCCAAGATGTGTTTTACGGCAGGAAGAATCTCTACTCCGCCCTCGAGCTTCAGTGCATCGCAACCTGTCTCCTGCATGATGCGAACCGCATTACGAGCAGCATCCTGAGGATCTATCTGATATGTACCGAAGGGCATATCGCACACCACGAGCGCACGATTGACGCCACGAACCACACTGCGAGCATGGTAAATCATCTGGTCGAGGGTAATGGGAAGTGTTGTTACATTACCTGCCATCATATTGGAAGCACTGTCGCCTACAAGGATGACGTCTACGCCAGCCTGATCTACAATCTGGGCCATAGAGTAGTCATAAGATGTAAGCATTGCTATCTTCTTGCCGCTCTGCTTCATTTCGAGCAAACGATGAGTAGTGACTTTTCGAGTGTCGTCAACAAGGTATCCTGCCATGAACTTTTATAGACTCGCGTTCGACGCGAGGTTTAATGATTTAAGTTTAACGTTAATAATAGTGACTGCACGGCTTAGCGCCGTAGGATTTTCAATGATGAAAGTCCAAAGGTTAACCTTAGCTTACGCTTAAGTTGGCCGCAAAGTTATTGTGAAAAGATGAAAGAACGAAGTTTTACAGGTAAAATTTATGCTTTGCGGGTAATATTTTGCTACGAAAGGCGTTAGTTTGCACAAAAAGACTTACCTTTGCGGAGATTACACGACTGTTTCACATACATCAACAGACATCTCATCACACTACAAATAATTGGCTAATACACGCGACAGAGGCACTACGATGGCTCATTTTCTCAAGTACACCGGCGTATTCGGCGGCGTACAGGGGGCTGTGATGCTCATTAATGTCGTAAGAAACAAGCTGACGACAAAGCTCCTCGACATAGTCGGGTTCGGACTATTGGCCGAATACAGCGCGATTCCCGAATCGCTGCATGGCTCCACAAACTTCGGCATTCCATTCTCCAGTGTTCGCCGAGCAGCAGAGTTGTTTGAGCAGGGCGACGAAAAAGCCATTGCAGATTTTGTTAGCGTGGTGCGGACATGGTGTCTATGGATAGGGCTCTTCGGTGCCATAGTCTGTTTGGTTGGCGCATACCTGTTGAGCATCATCCTCTTCGATGGCTGCTGGCAGAACACACTTCGCATAATGTGCCTTTCACCAATGTTGGTGTGTATGGGCATTACGGCAGGTGAAGCATCAATACTCAAGGGTCTGAGGCGACTCAAGCGTATTGCCATAATAACCGTATGCGCTGCCGTGATTACCCTTATGCTCACTGTACCAATCTATTGGATCATGGGTATAGATGGTATCATCCTGGCCATGAACATCAGCACTGCAGGCGTTATGATTGTGCACCTCTCACTCACGCTACCTCTTTACAGGTGGAACGTCAGTTTGCTATCTGCTGATAAATTCCACGCTGGATGGTCGATGATCAAGATAGGAGTGCCATACGTGCTGGCTGCCGTAGCAGGAAGTTTTATGTCAATGGCTATCATTGCCATTCTCAAGCGCAACGGAGGCGATGAAATAGTTGGGTTGTATCGTGTTGGATATATCATTATGGGCACTTATGCCTGCTTGGTGTTTGCTGCTTTTGAGGCAGACTTCTTCCCACGGTTGTCAAGCGTCAACGACAACATACCTCTTCGCAACGAACTCGTCAACAAGCAGATAGACGTCAGCGTGTTGCTCATGGGACCGCTGTTGGTTGCCATATTGGTAATGATGCCTGTGATTATCGACATACTCTACACGCCTAGATTCCTGCCTGCTACGGCCATGGCGGTATGCGCCGTGTTTTATCCATTTCTCAGAGCTCTGTCGGTGCCAATCAGTTATATGGCACTTGCACGCGGCGATTCGCATGTCTACCTCGCAGCAGAGGTGATATACGACTTCGTTTCGGTGATGCTAATCTGGGTATGTTTCACACATTGGGGACTAATCGGTGCAGGGATAGGGCTGTCGTTGTCTGCTTTGTTCGACATATTATTAGTAGGTGTGGGCTACGGCATCATATACAAGATACGGTTATCACCCGCCACTATTCGTTATGCAGCAGTTCAGGCTGGAGCCGTAGTCGCAACCACAGCCCTATGCCTTGCAACCGAGGGCTGGATGAAATATGCCTTAGGTGCACTTCTAATATTAGCCTCGTCAGCCTACAGTTTCATTATGCTGAAGCGCAATAACAGTTTCGATGAAATCTGGCTGAAGGTTAGTAAGAAGAAACGAGACAGCAACACCCAAGCCAATTCACAAAGTGAAGAATAAGCAGCACGCATGAATACTGAGAACAGAGGAGTTGCAGTGCTTGTGGCTGCATACAATGCCGAAAGCACTATTAGGCAATGTATAGATTCATTGCTTCACCAGACCATAGGCGACATTGAAGTAGTTTGCATTAACGACTGTTCTACTGACGGCACTCTTGATATCCTACAGGAATATGCCAGCAAGGACCACCGCGTGATAGTGCTCTCTACCGAGGTGAATAGCGGACAGGCCATAGCACGGAACATAGGACTGCAAAACGTAAGGAAGCCATTTGTGTGTATGGTAGATGCCGACGATTGGCTATCGGCTGATGCACTGGAAACTGCCATGAATGTGTTCGACCAATATCCTCAAACGGACTGTGTGCTGTTCCGATTAATGAAGTTTTTCGATGGAGAAAAGGATGTTGACAAGTGCATCATAGAGTATTCCCTGCCCCAAAAGCTTGTGGACGGAGGCTGCTTAACCGGCAAGGAAGCCATAAGAATGAGCATTGACGGTTGGCAATTGCACGGACTCTACGTGACACGCACTGAGCTGCACCGCCAGATACCTTTCGACACCACTACCCGACTCTATTCCGACGACAACACCACGCATCTGCATTTCCTTCATAGTCGCGAGGTGAGGGCATGCCAAGGGAAATACTTTTATCGGCAGCATCCGTCCATGACAAGCCGCTTCAACATTCACCATTTCGATCTGATTGAGGCCAACTGTTCGCTTAAACTGAAGTTGGTGGCGGAAAAAGTGGACGAGGACGTCATTTCATGCTTCGAGCAACGTCGATGGTGCAACTTCGTCGTGATGTACAGGACCTACCTTAAGCACAAGTCGAACATGGATGAGGGAGTGAGGCATGAAGTGGAAAGACGTTTACAAGTGATGCTGAAAACCTTCAGCGGCAAAGAACTGCGATCAATGACAAGCAGTAAACCTGGGTATTGGCTCCTGCAAAACACAAAGGCTTTCGATATTCAGCAAAAGATGTACATGATTTACAAACGTCTTTTTGACGGCTCTTATATCAGCGAACAGCTGGCATAAATTGCATTCCAGCTTGCTCAATATATAATTAATGTACACACGTGCGCGCACACGTTATTCTCCTCGTTTCCTTTGGAAATAGAATCCCACGCACACATTGGCATTGCCAAAGGTATTGGAGAAGTGCATACCACCGCCAACATAATTGTAGTTGTGAATCACACCGAAGGCGCCGGCAAACCATACTCCCGTGTTGTAAATAATGCCTAAGCGGCCCGTGACATCGAAATTCACATTGCCACGACGGCGGAAAATCTCATCTAATTTGTTGCGGATACGCGATTCATACAAAGAACCTTCGTCTGTATCATCGAAGATAACCGTTTTTGCGCTCGCACGCTTATAACCTATCGCTGGCGTAGCTTGAAAACCAAGGCACCAACCATGATGAAAAGCCCAGTTGAAAGCATAGCCACCTGCCAAGCTATAGTCGGTGTACTTCAAACGTTCGAGCGAACGGTACTGACCCTCAACCGAGTTCTCTGCAAGCAGTTCGGAGGGGAGGGCTGAATAATTAAAATGAATGTCGTGGTGCGTTACGCTTAAGCCAACCTGCCACGAGCCTGCCGAACGACGTTGGATTGTGCTCTGTGAAAACACGGCAGGACTGGAGAAACGGCGATGATTTATGTTGTAATAGATATGGGCACCTATGACATTTGCGTCCAGAAAATGGCAAGCCGAGCCCTCAAGCGCTTTGGCTTCTTCACCAAGACCAGACACCTTACGCAAATAGAAATCAGAACCTGTCTTGCGATATATGAGGTCGAGGTTGAGCATAGAAGTATAAATCGAGAACTCAAACTTCCGACCTGACTTAACAGCCTTGCGCCCGATATTCTTCACGTCGAAGGTATAACCCAGAAAAAGCCAGCGCCAACCGAAATAAGGGCCTATTCTGAAATCTGGGTGCTCGGCGAAAGAAATAGAAGAAGTATAGTCGCGAGTACCAATAGAATAGAACTCTATATTTGATGTGCCCTGAAGCATGGCCGTGAAGTTGTAGCCGATGCGTTCCACGTAATTGGTGTCGATGGCATCGAAGGCGTCAATGACTCGCACAAAGATATTACCATAGTCGCGCATCTTCTGCAACTTGGTAGTGGTCGTATCGCGGTGAATGCTCTTGAAATCGTCGGTCGTAGGAAGCGGCAAACGACGTTCTTTCTTCATCTGTGAACCGTTTCCCGTAGTGTCTATTGGGATTATCTCCACCACAGGCTTCTGGGCAAAAAGGTCCGAGACAAAGGCCAACAAAAGCAATATGGTATAGAACCTTCTCATCAAATCTTTCCCAATATACGGTCGACCACCCAATTCACTGATGTAGCACTTACGCAGTCAACGTCACAGATGGCCTTGCCTTGCAGGTGCTCTACCACTTTCTGAATGAGCGGCAGCTGGACATGGGCCGGATTGTCGACGATGATTTCCTGACGGCCTCCTTCGGTGTATAGCTCGATAGGATCGTATGTAAACACCGAGAAGACCAGACGACCGCGGTCGCCGATGATTTGAATCCTGTCAGTTCGAGCTGATTCGTGAGCACAGAAGCACCATGTACCACTGCCAGGCAGACCGTTCTGGAACTGAAAAGCAGCGCTTACCGTGTCCTCGGTCTCATAAAGTCCGGCACGATTTGAGCAGAAACCGGTAGCACGGGTAATAGGACCTATTATCTCCTGGAGCAAATCCAACTGATGCGGTGCCAAGTCGTAGAAGTAACCGCCGCCTGCTATATCACGTTGCACGCGCCAGGGAAGATGCGTTCGGTTATAATCCAGGTCGCGAGGAGGCACGGCGAAACGAATCTGTGTTCCTACAATAGTGCCCAAAGTGCCATCGTCAACGATGTCCATTACCTTGCGGAAATAAGGCAAAAGGCGACGATAGTATGCCACGAAGCACGGTACACCCGTTTCCTTGCTTACACGATTCACACGAAGGCAATCTTCATAGCTCGAAGCGAGAGGCTTTTCAACGTAAACAGGCTTACCGGCCTTCATTGCCATGATGGCATAGGTAGTGTGCGACGACGGCGGCGTAGCTATGTACACAGCATTCACCTCAGGGTCATTGATAAGTGCCTGAGCATCAGCATACCACCTTGGTATATTGTGGCGCTCGGCATAGTCACGGGCACGTTCGGCCCGACGACTCATCACGGCAACTACTGATGAACCGTCGACAAGGCTGAAAGCCGGACCGCTCTTTTTCTCGGTAACCTCGCCACAACCTATGAACCCCCAACGTATTTCGCTTTGAATGGTAAACATGAGCGCTTGTAATTAAGAGTGCAAGAATACTTAGGATTCAACAAACTGACGTATGCGTTGCTCTTCAGAACGCTTGCAGATAAGCAACGCATGATCTTTCTCAGCCACGATATAGCCATCGAGACCTTGCATGATGACGCGGCGCTCATCTGTGGTATGGATAATGCAGTCGTGGCAATCGTACAGTTTGATATCATCGCCTATGCATACGTTGCCTTTGCTATCAGCAGGCATGCGTTCGTAGAGAGAGCCCCATGTGCCCAGGTCGCTCCACCCGAAGTCGGCGGGGAACACGTAGATTTCCTCGGCTTTCTCCATCACGGCGTAGTCGATACTTATGCTGGGGCTGTTGGGGAAGCGGTTGTTGATGGCTTCCTGTTCCTGTTCGGTGCCGTAAACTTCCTGCAAGCCCTCGAAGATTTCTGATATCTCAGGCGCATAGATGCGCAAGGCATTGACGATTGTCGACACACGGAAGATAAAGATGCCGCTGTTCCAGAAGTAATTCGGACGACTGATATATCGCTCAGCCGTCTTGAGGTCTGGTTTCTCGCGGAAGGAGTCGACCTGATAGATCTCTTTATTTCGGGCACAGGGAGTGCTGAGGTCGGCTTGTATATAGCCGTAGCCTGTTTCAGGTCGGGTAGGCTTCATACCAAGGGTTACTATGCTGTCGTTCTCGGCAGTGAAGCGAAGAGCTGAAGTTACGACACGCCGAAACTCTGCTGTGTCCAGCACCACATGATCCGAAGGTGCAACCACGATGTTTGCCTTGGCATTCTCCGTCTTGATGCGCCAACTGACATATGCGATGCAAGGGGCTGTATTGCGGCGGCACGGTTCCTGCAGGATATGACTTTCAGGCACTCCGGGCAGTTGCTCGTGCACAACTTGAGCGTAGGCTGCGCTCGTCACCACCCAGACATTTTCTTCAGGACAAACGCCCTTGAAGCGGTCCACAGTCAACTGAAGGAGCGTTCGCCCGCAGCCCAAAACATCAATAAACTGTTTGGGGCGCTCGGACGTACTCATGGGCCAGAAACGGCTACCTATGCCGCCTGCCATTACTACAAGATGAAGATTTCTATCCATAGGCTTATTTCACGATGACCTTTTTGCCGCCAACGACATATGCCCCGCGACGCAACTGCGAGAGTTGTTTGTTCATACGACGGCCCGCGAGGTCGAAGACTTCATCTGTCTTCGTTGTTTGTTGATCATTATTGATTAGCACAGAACCAATAGCATCCTCGCCGTTTTCAGGCAGAGTAACTCTGACAAGTTTGCTCCAACCGGAAAGGCTGCCGTCCTCTGCTACGGCTTGAACCTGCCATGTGTATGTAGCACCTGGGGTAAGTCCGTTGAAGCGGTATGATGTTGCGGTGATATCTGTCAGCGTCTGCGTGTCCTCAGGTACACGACGTGGTGCTTTGTGCTTAGTTTTAAGCTGTATACTACGCTGTGGTGCTTCCTCGCCATCCTCGGTTTCCCAGATGGTATCGACCTCATCATCTGTAAATGATCCGTCGAAACAAATGACATAAGAAACGTATAAACGCTTTTTGCCAGCAGTACTTGAGACCTTGATGCGGAATTTCGCAGGGACACTTGAGAAGTGGAACACAGGCAGATAATTCTCTTCCATGAGATCCGATGCAAGTACCGTTTGCGTCTGCAGAACCTTACCAGACTCGTCGAGCAGAGAAACCTCAACAGATGAACCATCCGGCTTATAATTTTCTGTATCAGAGTATGTTGCGTAGTTAAACCACTGCCAGGCCTCTACATAAGCGGTCACCTCGCCTGTCGTACACTGGCCGACAGGAGAGATAAGATAACCGAGGGCTGTGCTTGTTCCAAGCTTAGCACCGTACAGGCCTTGATAAACCTTCTGGCCTTGCCATCCGGGATCGGCGGTGTAATTATCCAAACTGGCACTCAAATCCGAACTGCCATCAGAGGTTTTGCTTTCATCTACGAAGAAAGCCTCGAAATCCTCAATAATGTTGATGGCATTGAGCACCCGTTCGTAGTCGGCATATTCCTCGCCTTTCTCGGTCAGACGAAGGTTGTAGCTTACAGCGCCTTCCACACTTTCCCATTTGGCGGTGAAGCCATCTGCAGTGACGTCAAGCTTCGCGACGTCTTCTTCAGCAACAGGGGCTTCTATTGCAGCTGCTCCACCCATGAAGGAGAAACTTATCTTGCCGTTCGCCTCGGAGATGTTCTCGATAGGCTTGTGCATGAGCTTACTGCCATCAGAGTTGGCTCGATAGAGTGTTGCTGCCGGCGAAGATGTGTCAGTAAGGCAATTCTTATTGGAAGACTGGGGGAATGGATCACCGCTGATCGTCGACGTTGTCAGTTTGTTGTCGGCGGGAATTATGGTCATACGCTGACGCGAAGTAGTGTTGTTGACAGTATTATTGTACCATGCGTTCTCATCGTAGTCAACATGAACTACCAGCAATCCATGGCCTTTGGCGGCTGTATCCCATTCCAACCTCTGGTGATTCTCAAGGAGATAGTACTCGTTGTGATTGGCGTCATTGTAAACGATATAGGCCACAGGGTTCTGCTCGATATTGGGCATATCAATAATATTAGCGGCTTCGTTCAGTTCGACAGGCTCAAGCCAACCGCTAAACCATCGCTCATAAGCAGTGTAGCCTGCGGGCGTGAAGCCGTTGCCATTATAGCATCCGTAGTCCATAAGGCTCCAACAATTCATGCCGAAATTGCTACCTTGTGATCTGGTGTCGTAGAAATCGGGGAGACCTAAGCAATGACTATACTCATGGCACATGGTCCCGATGCCGTCGATAGTAGGACGATCGCTGGGGAGTCCCATGAGTTCTGAACCGCAAGCGTAGGTGTCAATGATAACGCCGTCCTTGTTCAACGCAATACCATAGCAGTCAGGGTCGCTAAGTTGCCACTGGTGTGGCCAGATTGTGTTCGGATCAGCGCCGTCAATAGCCTCGCCATAGCCGGCATAGGTGATGTATATGTTTTCCACTTCACCGTCGCCGTCCCAGTCGTAGTCCTTGAAGTTGATTTGTGCGTCCACGAGGTTGACAGCTTCTGCGACCATTTTCCCTGGTGCTTTGTCATCGCCGTTGGAGTCATTACCTCCGTAATAAGCCATGTTCTTGGAAACGGTTACAGGACCTGCAATATCAAACTCTATATCGAGCTGCCCATAGCTTTGGGCTTGGAAATACTCTCGAACGCTGCCGTAGTTCTTGCCGTACGGGTTGTTCTGGCCGTTCAACATCTGTGTGAAGATCTGCTTTGTCTTCGAATCACTATTATAAAACTTGGTATCCGTAAACTCTACTAGGATGAGCAGGCCTTTCTTGGTGCCTGTAGCGGAAGCTGACACGCCGGCACGCAGCGGAGCTTTGTTGCGGCGCATCTTTTTAGCTATCTGAGCACGATGCATATTACGTCGTGCCGAAGCCTGAGTCCAAAGCGTTGTCACATCGCGTGTATCAACCACCCAGTCACCATTGTCGTTCTGGCGAACAGGCACGCCGTCAGTGTTAACATGATAGTGGAAAGTCTCATCGCCGACGAGACTAATGGTCATGGTTGTGCCATCACTGTTGGTTACCGTGCGGGAACCACGGCGAGCAGGGATAGCCATTGCTGTTGCTGCAATCACTGCAGCCAATAAGAATGTGTACGTTCTCCTCATTCGTTATTTGAATTTGTTGATTCTGTTTGATTTGGTCTTATCTGTTAAATGTTATTTGACGATAAACTTACGGCCGCGGCTGATATAGACACCACGACGTTCCGGACGAGCGACCGGTCTGCCTGAGAGGTCAAACAGTTGATCTACAGCGACATGACCTTCTGTCTTCAATGCCGAGACTGCTACTGTGCGGTCATTGCCAAAGAAGAATGATACAGTCTTATCGTCGTTCTCATGAATGGAATACACGTTTTTGTTCATAAACCCTGAAGCCGTATAAACTGTCGCGGCAGGAGTACTGTAGGCTGTAAGCGAATCGTTGAAGATCTCGGTGCCATCGTCGGCTGTTCCCTTGAAGGGATACAGGTTGCCATTCCACGTCTTGATGAGATCATCTGTTGTGGCATCGTCGAGATAGGTTCCGATGTAACGGTTGTTGGCGGCTATGATAGTCATTCGCTGATGGCCAATGTCGTTGTTCACACGGTTGGAGTTCCATTCCGACTGGAGAAAATCAATGTGTGTTACCTGCAGGCCATGTCCCATCTGACCGAGAGCCCTATCCCAGTTCACGGACTGACGGTTCTCGAGAACATAATACTCGTTCGGGTTCTCATCGTTAACGACTTTCACGCCGTAGCCGCCTGCCTCCATCGGGTCGAGAGTAACCCAACCCGGTTCTGTCAGGGTCTGCATCGAGCGCCAACCCATAAACTCTCGCTCATAGGCCGTATATCCGCAAGGGCAGTTGCCGTTGCCGGCATAGCAGCCATAGTCCATGAGGCTCCACAAGTCCATGCCAAAGGATTTGTAATTTGTATTGTAAAAGTCTGGCAGGCCGAGTGCATGGCTCAGTTCGTGACACATGACGCCGATACCGTCTACTTTAGAACCTGTGATAATGTAGCCCGTATGGTCCGCGTTGGGCCTTTTTGTTGCCGTCATTTCGCTGCAACAAGCACTGGTGGCAAAGGTTATTTCGTTGATGACAACGCTATTACGCACCTCCTTAGGCCAGATATTAGTAGAGATGTAACTTGAATTCTGACCGCAACCGGCAAAGATGAAGAACACCATGTCCACTTGCCCTTTGCCACGGTTGTCAAAGTCCATCCAGTCGCCATCAAAGGCGTTGGTGGCTTTGGCTATAGCTTCCTTCGTGAAGTCATTGTAGCCTGTGTCCTGACGACTGCCGTCAGATCCATAGAACGACTCGGGATGATCTAACGTCACGGGGCCGAGAACTACGAATTCAGGCGTGAACCTTCCTTCGCTCTGGTCGGAGAAATAATCGCGGATGCTACCGTAACTGCCGTGACCGGAATAGCGCTTGCCGTCGCGGGTGCCGTTGCAGTAAAGGTCGTAGTACGCCCGTACTTCCTCATCTGTAGGAGCGACTGAGAACACCGAGTCGGTGAAGTTTACGAGAACGACCGGAACCTTGGGGCTGCCTTCTGCTGGAAGAGGAGCTGTAGCCTGGCTACCTATACGATGCGGTCCACGACCAATAACCAGCTTGCGCCGGCTTTCAGAAGTGACAAGTTCGTCGGCTACAGTGCGGCCGTTCAGGCTGTAACGATTGGGAGCTTGCTGCTCTACGATGCGACCATCGGTAGTCTGCAGCCACGAGTGGTGCTCGTCGCCGGCAAAGAACACGACAACCTCACTGCCATCAACAAGTTTCAGTTTGAAACGTTCACGGCGAGCAGGTACCGCCGAAACAGCTAACGATATGGTTAACAGTAGTGTTAAGACTATAAATTTCTGCATTTTCGTGAAAGTGAACCTTATAAAAAGTGCGCAAATATACGAAGTTTCGCACGCGTGAGCAAAGAAAAATAGTTAAAAAACGTCAGCCTCGCCCATATTTGGAATTATTTGCCCAAAAGTTTGCCCCTATATTAAAAAAGCAATACATTTGGAGCAATAAATCAAAAAGTTATGATAGTTTACCCTAACGCCAAGATTAATCTCGGACTTAATATCGTAGGTAAGCGCCCTGACGGCTACCACGATATCGAGACTGCCTTCTACCCTATTCCTCTGCAGGACGCCCTCGAGGTGACCGACGCCCCATCGTTCCGTTTCCGCTTGGCAGGAACTCCGCTTGACTGTCCTGCCGGTGACAACCTGGTTATCAAGGTGCTGAAGATGGTTGAGCAGGAAGTGAAGTTGCCCGAACTCGACATATTCCTCTACAAGCACATACCTTCAGGAGCCGGCCTCGGAGGCGGTTCGGCTGATGCTGCGTTCATGTTGCAATTGTTGAACGAGCGTTTCGAACTGGGCTACAGCAAAGATGAGATGAAAAGGCGGCTTGCTTCGCTCGGAGCCGACTGCGCTTTCTTCGTAGAGAACAGGCCTATGCTTGCTACAGGTATCGGCGACCAACTTATACCCATCGACCTCTCGCTCAAGGGTTGGACACTTGTATTGGTGAAACCTGATATCAGCGTAAGCACTCGCGATGCTTATGCTAACGTAACACCCCGCACACCTGAGACTCCGTTGGCAGATATCCTGCGCATGCCAGTTGAGCAGTGGCAGGGACGCCTCTGCAACGATTTCGAAGAAAGCGTGTTCTCACGTCATCCAGAGATTGCCGCCATACGCGACATGCTCCTTGATCTCGGTGCCACTTACGCAGCCATGTCTGGGAGCGGTAGCGCCGTCTTCGGTCTCTTCCGCCAACCTCTCGAAGCCCTTGACGAGACCTTCGCCGGCATGTTCGTCCGCCAAAGAGAGTTAGAAGTATAAAACTTCAAACAAACACGCCCAAACAGATTCGCAACCATCCCCAAAGGTCTTGGTCAACGGGTTTAAGGGTTTGGAGCAACACGTCCAAGGGTTTGGAGCAACACGTCCAAGGGTTTGGAGCAACACGTCCAAGGGTTTGGAGCAACACGTCCAAGGGTTTGGGCATATAAGCCCTAACGTATAAGGTGGATCACCACGGGTGGTCCACCTTCTTTGACCGGTCATATTCCATTACACGTCCAGACGTGTCCTTCATCACGTCTAGACGTATTCCATTGCACGTCCGGCCGTATTCCTCATCACGTCCGGTCGTATTCCTCAACACGTCCGGTCATATTCCTCATCACGTCCAGTCGTATTCCTCATCACGTCCGTTCATATTCCTCATCACGTCCGGTCGTATTCTTCATCACGTCCAGACGTATTCCTCAACACGTCCAGACGTATTATAACAGACTTCCTACAACGTTTGTCTCTGAAGCCAACCTTATCATCATCGTTAATCTGAAGAACGGATAAAAAAGATGCTGCCTCGTGACTCACGTCTCAAGGCAGCACAACACAAACACAAAATAAAACACGACAATATGCGCTGGGGCTGAATTAGAATCACTATGAAAACAGATTAATGGAAAGCGTCGACCTGAATGAATGCTCACGCATTAGAGCAGGCGTCATCCGCAATCTCAGCCTCACATTGCGCATAAGAGGGTAATCAATATCAGCGTATTGATTGTATGTTTCTATCAGCCAGTCATCGCGAAGAGACTTGGCTGTTTACTGCGACTGATAGTTCGCGTTTACATTATTCCACGCTCGCGAAGGGCAAGTTGCCACTTCCAAGCACTGGCAAGGACATCCTCGAGAGGCGTGTCTGCCTTCCAACCAAGAACCTTATTGGCCTTGTCTACGTTGCCCCATACCTGCTCTATATCGCCGGCACGACGGCCTACGATCTGATAGTTGAGCTTAACACCGGTAGCACGCTCGAAACCGTTGATGAGTTCAAGCACGCTGGTTCCCTTGCCTGTACCGATATTGTAAACCTCGACGTTCTCGTCGGTCTTGTCCTCCATGATGCGCGTCATGGCACAGACGTGAGCCTTAGCGAGGTCTACGACATAGATGTAGTCGCGGATACAGCTGCCG
Source organism: Bacteroidaceae bacterium (assembly GCA_016286165.1). Lineage (GTDB taxonomy): Bacteria > Bacteroidota > Bacteroidia > Bacteroidales > Bacteroidaceae > Physcousia. The sequence goes on from JAEESE010000007.1 coordinate 122,776, forward strand.
TCGGGAGTATTATAGTCATCTCCGAAGACGCTCAGTTTCTCGCGGATACCGATAGCTGTCTGGGTTACGTATGGAATGAGGTTAGCGGGTACACCGATTGGCAACTCGCCGATTAGAGCCGATGGATGGGCTCCGATGGGATTGAAATAGCGCAACATGATGGCCTTAATAGGCGAACCGCTGGCCACAGTGTCGCGTATGATTTCCTCGTTGATCTGCTTGGTGTTGCCATAAGGGCTTTCAGCCTTCTTGATAGGAGTCTCCTCTGTGGCGGGAAGGTGGTCGGGTTGACCGTAAACCGTGCAGCTGCTGGAGAAGATAATGCCTTTGACATTGTACTTAGGCATCAACTCCAGGAGGTTGATAAGGCTTACTATGTTGTTGCGATAGTAAAGCAATGGCTTCTCCACGCTCTCGCCCACAGCCTTGCTGGCAGCGAAGTGGATGATACCCTGAATCTTCGGATATTTCTTGAACACTGCTTCAGTAGCATCAAAATCGCGAAGGTCCACCTTCTCGAAAGCAGGACGAATGCCTGTGATCTTCTCGATACCATCGAGAACATCTTCACGCGAGTTGGACAGGTTGTCTACAATAACGACATCATAGCCTGCATTTTGAAGTTCTACAGTAGTGTGCGAACCGATGAATCCGGTACCACCTGTTACGAGGATTGTCTGTTTCATTTTATTATAGAGTATGTGTTAATTGACGCTTTAAAACTGATGTTTATCACCACATCGCGTTGCAAATGTAGCAGATTTTTTGATATGGTCAAAGGATTTATCAAAAAAAATGAACATTGAAGCAAATAATTATGCTATGTAGTGGCCTTTTTAGCGAACAAATCCATAATTCCACCCTTCCAAACTACAAAAGGAAGCTCAGAAGTGAGGTGCTCAACACTTATAACTCGCCCCTGCTCGTCGAATGTGCAAACGGCAGGGGCAATACGCTGACCGTCAGGCATAATTACGACATTATAACCTCGTCGCAGGGGATGCTTTTCAGTCATGATAGTGATGTTGAATGAGAAAGGGTTTTAAGAACGAGAATTGTAATCACCTTCGAGGTGTGCGACGTGCCGGTTGCAGATGGCCTCTCGATGGTCTTGCAGAAGGCTGATATGGTTTTTCCTTCACGATATCTATCTTCTGGTCTACGTTCTGACGCTCTCGGAATTCCGTCGGAGAGAGTCTACGCTCTTGGTCATCGTTATTTGGACGCAGGGAATCGTGGAGCAATGAATCATTGCCTAAAGCCGGACGGCCCAGAGAGTCAACGCTCAGACTGTCTGTCTTGACAGCCGGCTGAACGTTCTTGCGGAAGCGCACAAGCAGATGACCGCTGACTACATACAAGGCTCGTTGATCGGCCTGGCTTTCAGGGGGCATATACAAATGTCCGGATATGGAACGGGGAGTCCAGCCACTTGGGGTTGGGACGCGAAGATCCATACCGAAATCGTTGTGCACTCGACGCTGTATGGCACGAACAGAATCGTTAGTATAGTTTACTACAACGTCAGCAAACAACTGAGGTGACGCTCCTCGAGAAAGATATTTATGCTCGAAATGCCACATCAAATCATCGTCGGCTTGCCAAGTACTGTCGCAGGGTTGACGCCAGGTTATGACATTGTCGCCTGGGACGTTGGTAACAACGATGATAGGCGTGCCACCCCATACATTAGCTGTGTCGCCCTCGGCACTAAGGCTTGTATATGACGTGCCCGTCTGCTCCACTTCGCCAAGCGCTTCTGCCTCGCGCTTAAGACGACGGTTGAGGTGCTTATAAATACGGTTGAGACGCTCGAGATTACTGCAATAGTAGTTCATCGAGGAATCGAAATCTGCTCGTGTAATCTTATGCTTGCGAAAGACAGCCTCTTCAAATTCATAGCGTTGCACTTCGTCATTCCGGCCTTCAAGCACGCCTATGTCGGCCATACTCTGTGCCTTATGATAATCATAAAGCACGCGCTCGAGGCGACGTTCTGACATCACGCCTTTGGGCAACTCGGCTTGACAGGCAGCAAATAACAGAACGATGGATATGACAAAGAAGACTTTACGCTTGATCATCTGAGAATTCACGAGTCAGAGTACGGCGACAGAAGAGCAGCATAGCTATAACTCCGCAGGATATGCAGGCATCTGCAACGTTGAAAATATAGGAGAAGAAGACGTAGTCGCTGCCTCCGATGACAGGCACCCACGACGGCCATGTCCATTGAGTCAAGGGGAAATAGAACATGTCCACTACCCTACCTCTAAACCATGTGGAATAACCCTCGCCGAAAGGCACGAACTGAGCCACTTCAGGCCATTGCGGATCGTTGAAGACTAGCCCGTAGAACACACAATCGATTATATTGCCAGCCGCGCCTGTCATGATGAAAGCCAAGCATATGAGATAACCCCATGATACACCACGACGAATCAATTTACTGATGTACACGGCTACGGCAGCCGTGGCAAGCAGACGAAAGCCTGTCAGAAACAGCTTGTCGAACAGCTCCATGCCGAAGGCCATGCCATTGTTCTCAATGAACGTAATGTAGAACCAATCAGTGACATGGATGCTGTCGTGAACTGCCATATGAGTCTTGACCCATATCTTGACGGCTTGGTCTATGACGAGGAAGCCGATAAAGATAGAGGCTACAAGTAAGGCTTGCAGGCGTCGCCTGCGTTTAGATGTTTCCATCTGGCAAACGTTGTCGTATATATATAATTAATGTGTACGGTGCTTGTCGTTCTTTACCTCGATGCTGAGGGTAGCATGAGGCACGGCACGCAGACGCTCCTTAGGAATAAGCTTGCCTGTTTCACGGCAAATACCATAGGTTTTGTTGTCTATACGCACGAGAGCAGCCTTAAGTCCTGTGATGAACTTCTGCTGACGCTGGGCCATAGCCATGAGTTGTTCCTTCGACTGTGTCTCGCTACCTTCCTCAAGGGCATGGTAGGTAGGCGCTGTATCGTCGATCTCATTGGTGTCGCGCCCCATGATACGATCCATAGTTTTCTCGTAATCACTCTGCGCCACAGCAAGTTTCTCGTTGATGAGAGCACGGAACTCCTCGAGTTCCTCGTCGGTATAACGAGTCTTCTCGGGTTCAGGCTTAGCCTTGACAGCCTTCTTTGTTGTTGTTTTCTTGGCTGCAGGTTTGGCGGTTTTCTTTGTTGTGGACTTTTTGGTTTCCTCGTCCGTCGTTTTCTTGGTAGCCATAGTCGTGAATATTTTATAGTTAGTTTCGTGTTATATTAGCTGGAAGCTTGAAGTCGTCGAAGTCAAGTTCGGCGGCATTATCAACGGTCTCAACGAGCTCTATGCTGTCGGCAAGCACCTGAGCACGAATATAATCGCCGAATGCAGCTACTGCGCGGTCGGTCAGCTCATTATGGGCAAGACGGATGTTTATGCGGTCGGTAATCTCGAAACCGCTTTCCTTGCGCAGGTTCTGAATACGCTTGACGAGTTCTCTGGCTATGCCCTCGTTGCGCAGTTCATCAGTTACTGTAATGTCCAAAGCCACGGTAAGTGAGCCTTCGTTGGCAACCGTCCAACCGGGAATATCCTCGCTGAATATCTCAACATCCTCGAGTTCAACGGTTACGGCATCGCCCGTGGTCAGCGTCAATGCCAGACTGCCTTTTTCCAACTCTGCAATCTGTTCCTGCGTGAGGGCTGTAACAGCAAGGTTTACGTCCTTCATCAACTTGCCAAACTTCTTGCCCATTGTGCGGAAGTTGCACTTGACCTTCTTGGTCAAGAGCCCAGCTCCCTCAACAAACTCAAGGGCCTTGACGTTAACTTCGTCGAGGATTAATTGCTTCACGGCCTCAATGCGGAGCTGCTGTTCGCGGTCAGTTGCAGGGATAGCAATGCGTGCCAGTGGCTGACGCACAATAATCTGCTCCTTCTTACGCAGCGAAAGCACCATTGAGGTTATCTGTTGGGCAAGAGCCATGCGCGATTCCTGTTCCTTGTCAATCAATGCATCGTTGGCAACAGGGAAGGTTGCAAGGTGCACCGACTCAGCTTTCTCTGTATCATTTTCGCCAAGCACGCTATGAAGGTCGCGGTATAATTGGTCGGCATAGAACGGAGCTATGGGAGCCATAAGGCGGCTGACCGTTTCAAGACACGTGAACAGAGTCTGATAAGCGCTTAGCTTGTCGATGCTCATATCACCGCCCCAGAAGCGTTTACGGGAAAGGCGCACAAACCAGTTGCTGACGTTGTCGATGACGAACGACTGTATGAGACGGCCTGCACGTGTTGGCTCATAGTTTTCGTAGCTAGCTTCAACATCGCGTATGAGCGAGTTCAGCGACGATAGAATCCAACGGTCCATTTCCGAGCGCTGGCTCATAGGAATCTCTGCTTCCTCGAAATGCCAACCGTCGACATTAGCGTACATGGCCAGGAAGCTGTATGTCTGGTACAGTTTGCCGAAGAATGAACGCTGAATCTCCTGCACGCCCGCCTCGTCATATTTGAGGTTGTCCCATGGCTGGGAGTTAGTAAGCATGTACCAACGCACAGCATCGGCACCATATTTCTCTATATTGTCGAACGGGTTGATAGCATTGCCCAAACGCTTTGACATCTTTAGTCCGTTCTTGTCGAGAACGAGTCCGTTGGAGATGACTGCCTTGTATGATACGCTGTCGAAGACCATTGTAGCGATAGCATGGAGCGTGAAGAACCATCCGCGAGTTTGATCGACACCTTCGGCGATGAAGTCGGCAGGATAAACAATGCGCTTGTCAAACACTTCCTTATTCTCGAACGGATAATGAATCTGAGCGTAAGGCATTGCACCGCTGTCGAACCATACGTCGATGAGGTCGAGTTCGCGCTTCAGAGGCTGACCGCTTTCACCCACAAGAATAATGTCATCAACATAGGGACGATGAAGGTCGATGCGGTTATAGTTCTCCTGACTCATATCACCCACGATGAATCCTTTGTCCTTCAATGGGTTGTAAGCCATGAGTCCTGCACGGACACTCTTCTCTATCTCAAAGTAAAGTTCCTCAACAGAACCGATGCAAATCTCCTCACGCGTTTCCTTGTTGCGCCAGATGGGAAGAGGTGTGCCCCAGTAGCGCGAGCGACTCAGATTCCAGTCGTTGAGGTTCTCGAGCCATTTGCCAAAGCGCCCGGTTCCAGTTGATTCGGGCTTCCAGAGGATGGTCTTGTTCAGCTCCATCATACGTTCCTTGGCCGCAGTGCTGCGGATGAACCAGGAGTCGAGAGGATAATAGAGGACAGGTTTGTCTGTGCGCCAGCAATGAGGATAGTTGTGCACGTGCTTTTCAATCTTGAAAGCTGTGCCTTCCTGCTTCATCTCCATGCAAAGAACAATATTCAGGTCTTCGGTCTTTGCCAATGCCTTCTCATCCAAGCCTGCATATTGCGGGTCGTAGGCGTTCTTAACAAAGGCTCCGGCGTGATGCCAATAAGAGTCGTTAACACATGCCTCTACGAATGAAGCGTCCATATCATCCTTCACAAAGTACTTACCAGTGAAGTCTACCATTGGACGAGTATCGCCTGCCTTATCGATAACAAAGAGCGAAGGAATGCCTGCGTCCTTGGCTACCTTGGCGTCGTCGGCGCCGAATGTGGGTGCAATATGAACGATACCTGTACCATCCTCCGTAGTAACATAGTCACCAGGGATGACGCGGAAAGCTTCCTGATCCTTCACAACGACCTTGCCGCCCTCTAAAGCACAAGGCTTCACCCAGGGGAAGAGCTGCTCGTAGTGTAAACCGAGGAGATCTGTACCCATGAACTCGCCCAAAACCTCTGGAGCAATAGCGCCTTCTTCCTTAGGCTGAGGGAAATACACGTCCTTGCGGGATTCTGCTACGATATAGATGGCTTCCTCCTTAGTATAGGGGTTTTGCCCTTTGACAGCCACATATTTAATCTTCGGACCTACGCACAAAGCAGTATTTGAAGGCAGAGTCCAAGGCGTTGTTGTCCATGCGAGTATATAAACAGGCTGATTCACATTGCCCAACTGTGGGACAGTATCAAGCACCTTAAACTGAGCTGTCACAGTAGTGTCCTTAACATCGCGATAACAACCGGGCTGATTAAGCTCGTGCGACGAAAGGCCTGTTCCAGCTGCTGGGCTGTAAGGTTGAATGGTATAGCCTTTGTAAAGCAGGTCTTTATCATAGAGTTGCTTGAGCAGCCACCAGAGAGTTTCGATGTATTTGTTGTCGTAAGTGATATATGGATGCTCCATATCCACCCAATAACCCATGCGACGGCTGAGATCTTCCCATTCAGATGTGTACATCATCACGTTCTCACGGCAACGACGGTTATAGTCGTCGATGGAGATAGTCTTGCCTATATCTTCTTTGGTAATGCCCAACTCCTTCTCTACGCCGAGTTCTACGGGCAGTCCATGTGTATCCCAACCGGCCTTACGATGAACCTGGAACCCCTTCATTGTCTTGAAGCGGCAGAAAGTGTCCTTGATAGAACGCGCCAATACGTGGTGGATGCCAGGATGTCCATTAGCTGAAGGAGGCCCTTCAAAGAAGACGAACGACGGGCAACCCGCGCGCTCGCTGATGCTGCGGTGGAACAAATCCTCGCTGTCCCACTGCTCTAGTATTTCATGGTTCACCTCAGTCAGATTGAGTCTGCTGTGCTCTGGAAATTTCTTTGACATAATTATTATTTGGGTTATACTTAACTATTGATCTTGCGTGAACGCTCTTTCCCAAAGGGAAAACTACACGCTCTTTTAAAAACGGCTGCAAAATTAGCAAAGAAGTGGCAGAGCACAAAACATTTGAGCAAAAATCTTCAGCAAAGATAGAAAAAAGGGCTTGAGAGTAATGCCTATCAAGACATTCAGAGGCCCGGAACCTTGTTTATGCAAAGCTCCGGGCCTTATTCGTTGATGTTGATTCTAAATTACTGAAAGGACTTGAGACCTTTGACGATACGCCTGATGCCTTCCTCCACTCTTCTGCGTTGTGTAGCCAGGTTCACACGCATGAATCCGCTCTTACCATACATCGCGCCACCGTTTATCCACACTCCGAAATCGTTCTTCAACCGTTCGGAGATTTCCTCAGATGTGGCTTTGAAGGCGCTTACATCCATCCACGCAAGATAAGTACCTTCGAGTGGAGCTATAGGTAGCTTGGGAAAAGCGTTTTTCATCTCTTTGCGGAAAAGCCGATAGTTGTCGTAGATGTATGCCACTAAACTATCGAGCCATTCTTCACCTTCCTTGGAATAAGCGGCTTCGAGTGCAACAAAACTGAAACAGTTGATGTCGCATATTTCATTGTCATTTATGGCACGGTCGATGAGATGCCTGTGTTCTTCGTCGGGTGCAACTATGTATGCCGTCATCAGCCCTGCTGTGTTAAAGGCTTTGTTCGGAGCATTGGTCACAACCCATTGACATCCAACCTGTGATGCAATCGTTGCAAAGGGTATATATTGACGGCCAAGTTTGGGATCTACGAACTCGCAATGTATCTCATCAGAGAGTAAAATCACATCGTAACGCTTGCATATCTGAGCCACCGTGGTAAGCTCCTCTCGCGTCCAAACCCGGCCTGAAGGGTTGTGAGGATTGCAGAAAAGGAATACTGTAGGCAGTTCTTTAGCAATAGTCTGTTCTAGCTTTTCGAAATCAATGGTATATCTTTCGGCAGCTGCATCCCAGGTCAATGGAAATTCGATAGCCCGGCAGTTGTTGTTTCGCACATTTGTGAAGAAACAGTTGTACGCAGGCGTGAAGAAAATAACGCTTTGTCCTTCATGGCAGAGGCCTTTGATTATAGCAGACACTGCTGGCACTACACCCGAGGTGTAGAGCAGCCAATCACGTTCTATCTTCCAACCATGGCGGTGGTCGTTCCACCATATTATGCTTTCATAAAAGCTCTCAGGAATGTAGTTGTACGCGAACACTCCATGTTGTGCACGGCGTTGCACGGCTTCCTTCACGCAAGGTGCCGTCTCGAAATCCATATCTGCAACCCACATGGGCAGCACCCCTTCGGGTGCTTCGTCCCACTTCACGCAGTTGGTTCCGCGCCTATTAATCACTTGGTCGAAGTTATACTCCATCTCTTTATCGAGTTAATAATTGGCAGTTTGCCGGCTGTTTGATGTGCTCATCTATTGTTATCTTGCCTATTGCATCGGCCACGATACGTCCACTGATAGGATTCTTGATTTCCGTGATGCCGCCTTTGATGCTGGCATCTATATTCTTGCTATCCTCGAAAGCTCGGTCACAGGCAGGGTCGAACGTGCAGTCCTCGAGCTCAAGCCCATTGATGTAGCAAAGCGGTTGCTCTCCTGCAATATGGCAACGCACAAGCCTGAGGTTCTTGGAATGCCAACCTAAATATTCACCATCAAGGTATGAATCGTAGATGGTGATATTCTCTGTCTCCCAAAAGGCATCCTTTGTGACGATATGTGCATTGCGAATGACAGCATTTTTCACATACTGGAATACATACATAGAGTCACTCTTCAGATTATCTATGTCTACGTTCTGGCAGAACATGAACGGATAAGTGCCTTGATGCAGCCTGACGTTTCTGATCTTCAGGTCAGTCACTCGCCAAAATGTCTCGTCGGCATCGTTCAACTCTACATTCTCAAGCGTAAGCCCTCGCATTTCACGAAAGAACTTAGGAGCGTCTATGATACTGTCGCGCATCGTCATATCGTTGCTGTACCAAATGGCAGAGCGTGAAGTGACCTCGAAGAAACAGTTTGTGATAAGCGAGCCATCAACGTGCCACCATGGGTATTTGCCAATGAAACGGCAGTGATCTGCCTCTATGTTCTTACAGCATTTGATTCCGCTTTCGCCTTCTGTAATGGTTACGTTCTCAAGTCGTGTGTCATGAATGGCAAACAATGGACGCTCGCCACCGAATGACTGATTTGTAATTATATTCATCTTTTTTCAATTATTTTCATCCATCTGCCCCACTTCATCCTTATCATGAAGATCAGGCCTCGGAAGGTTAATTCAATTGCCATACCTAACCAAACGCCATGTAGGCCGTAGCGGGGAGCCAGTGCAGCAGCCAACGTCACGCGAACAGCCCACATAGAGAAGAGGTTCATTATTGACGGTTTTTTAGTATCGCCTGTGCCTACGAAGCAACTCATCGCCACAATGCTGGCGGCAAAGCCTGGCTCTGCCCATGCTTCAATGCGCAAACACTCAACGCCGAGCTGTCGTACTGCCTCATCAGGCGTGAGTGAAGCCATCATCAATGGAGCTGCCAAATACATTACAACACCCATAAAGCTCATGACGGCTATACCTAAAAGCGTTGTCATCCATGCAAAACGGTCTGTCAGCCGATAACGATTGGCGCCATAGCTCTGCCCTACAAGCGTTGTTGCCGCTTCACCTATGCCGTAGCCGGGCATATAGCAGAGGCTTTCAGCCGTGATGCCCAGCGCATTGGCCGCTATTGCCACAGCTCCGAGCGGAGCCACGATGATGGTTATGGTTATCTGTGCGACATTCATTAGCACACGCTGCATGAGAATGGGGCCTGCGATGTTGCCAGCCTTGCGTAACGTCTGTCGCTGCGGGATAAAGGAACCCTGATTACCTATCAGGCGCAACTCCGGGCAGCGTACTGCTGCATACCAAAGAAGATATAGGGCAATGATAGTTTCTGCCAAGAGTGTTCCCAAAGCAGCACCTGCCACACCGAGTCCTGCTCCCGGAACAGTCAGCATCACATCTGACAGGTTGAGGAACGGAAGGTTCAGTGTTATATCGCGTGTAGGGAAGATTAGGAAGAAATTGAAGCCTACATCGAGAATACACATCACTATATTTGCCAGCGACGGCACTTTGATGTTTCCTGCACATCGAAGCATTGACGATGACAACATGTTGACCATGGACAACGGAGCCCCAAGGGTGAAGATGAGAAAATATGCGGAGGCATCACCACATATGTCTGCACCACCGCCCAGCCAATGCGGCAAAGGCCCAGAGATAAACACGCCCACAAGTCCCGTGACAACAGCAAGTGCCAAAGAAGCCAACAGACTTTGTCGAAACACGGAGCGGGCTCCTGGCAGGTCATTTGCCCCTACGAGGTGAGCAACTTGCACTGAAAAGCCTGTAGCAGCACATGAGATGATGCTCCAGAAAAGCCAGGTTGTCGTGGCAATGATGCCTATACTTGCCGATGCCAGTGCCCCTAAAGAGCCCACCATAGCATCGTCGATGTAGAACATCAGTATCGTTGACAACTGCGCCAAGATTGCAGGCAACGACAACATAACCGTCAGCTTCAACTGCTCAGCTGTCGATAACTTGTGATGTTCACGTATGCGAAGTAAAAGGACGTCCTTAGTGTTTGCCATATCGTTTTGCGGGTGCAAAAATACAACGAATTAACCGATTATGTTCTTAAAAAATAGTTAAACTGCCTTAAAGAAATAAACTTTGCCCAAATAAAGAAGTCTTTGTTTGCGAATAATGATGTAACTTTGTGCTGTTTTTCAGATTCAACACATTAAATTATATATGAAAACGAAGTTGATTATTGCAGTAGCGATGCTGTTGCATACCTTTACGTTGGCGGCTCAGGAAGCGTGGACACTGCAACGCTGCCTCAATCATGCCGCAGAGAAGAATATCACCGTTCAGAAGAATCGCCTGTCTGAACTCTCGGCTGAAGAACAGCTGAAGCAAGCGAAAGCTGCACTCTTCCCTTCACTCTCAGCATCCATGAGTCAAAGCGTGGGCTATCGTCCATTCCAGGAGGCTACGGTTATTGTGCAAAACGGTATGGCCACCACGACCAACAACAAAGTGACAGAGAATGGTTCCTACGGCCTCAATGCCAACTGGACCGTATGGGACGGCGGCATAAACCGCAAGAACATCGAGGCACAACAGGTGCAGACTGAATTGGCAGCCGTGCAAACAGAGCAGAGCCTCAAGACTATTCAGGAACAGATAGCGCAGCTTTACGTTCAGATACTTTACACCATCGAGGCCAAACGCGTAAATGAGCAGTTGGCAGCCACAGCCCAGCAGCAGTTGGAACGCGGCCAGGAACGCTACAAGGTCGGTGATTTGGCAAAGGCAGATGTGGCCCAACTGGAGTCACAAGTGGCTCAAACCCAATATGATGTAGTGAACGCTCAGACACAGATTGATGGCTACAAGCGTCAGCTGAAAGCCTTGCTTCAACTGGATATTACAGAGTCTTTCGACGTCAGCACGACTGAAATGGCCGATGAGCGCGCCCTTGAGCCAATCCCTGACAAGACAGAGGTTTACAACCATGCCGTCATGACCCGTCCCGAGATTCGCGCTGCACAGCTACAGGCTGACGCTGCCGATGTTCAGCTCGATATAGCTAAGCGCGAATATCTCCCAAGCATAAGCATCAACGCCGGTGTTGGTGATAGCCATTACAGTGCATCTCGCGACAGCTATGGCGAGCAATTCAAGCGCAACCTCAACGGAAGCATAGGCCTTGGAGTCAGTGTACCCATCTTCGACAACCGCCGTAACAAGACATCAGTAGAGCGAGCCAAGATCAGCAAGACTACCGCTGCGCTCGATTTGCTTGACAAGCAGACTACGCTCGGCAGTACTATCGAGAATATTTGGCTGCAAGCTACCAGCGCACAGCAGCGCTTCATCAGCGCCGACGCTGCCGTAAAAAGTCAAGAAACCAACTACGAACTCATCAACGAGCAGTTCAAGGCCGGACTTAAGAATATCGTTGACCTGTTGCAAGCACGCGACAATATGCTCCAGGCTCAACAGAGTAAGCTCCAAAGCAAGTACACCACCATCCTCAACACACAGCTTCTCCGCTTCTATGAAGGAGGTGAAATAAGCATCTGACCTGATGATCAGCAATAAGGAAGCGGCCGCAACGGTAGATATCCCCTACCCTTGCGGCCGCTTCTTTTTGTCCGATCGACAAACAGAAACAAAGACTGAAGCAATTTAGCCTAAGGTCTGAAAATAATAAAAAACGGCTTACTGGAAACACTGCCAAGCCTAAGATAATAATTAGGTTAAGCTATCCGGTGGATTAGGTTGGCTTTATCGGCTATTTAGGTAGGCCTTATTGGCTATTTATGTTGGCTTTATCGGCAGTTTAGGGCGGCTTTATTGGCGAATTAGCTTAATGGTACTTTTTCTTTTGGTTAAGACATTGAAAAAGGAGCGCCGAGACAAGTTATTGTTTAGCCCTCAATTTCAGAGAGTTCGAGCCAGCGCAATTCTTTTGAATCGAGTTCTTCCATAAGCTGTGGCAAACGGATACTCTTAGCTGTTATCTCGTCAACGGAGAGCGTTCCACTGCTAAGTGCAGCCTCTATATCCACTTTCTCCGCTTCAAGCGCTTGTATGTCTGATTCCAAAGCCTCCATCTCACGTCGCTCCTTGAATGTGAGTCGGCGACGCGGCTCTGTGCCGTCGCCTCTTCTTGAAGAAGATGAAACTGGGCTACTTGACTGCTTACGGTTCTTGTCGCTGCTGTCGTTCTTTCCCTTTGCGTAAGCGCTACTTTCGTTCTTTGCAGAGGAAACAGCTGCAAGACTCTCCCTATATTGAGTATAATTGCCGGGGAAGTCGTCTATGACGCCATCACCTTTGAACACCAACAAATGGTCTACAACCTTGTCCATGAAATACCGGTCGTGGCTGACAACGATTACACATCCCTTGAAATCACGGAGATATTCCTCGAGGATGTTCAGCGTCACGATATCGAGGTCGTTGGTAGGCTCGTCGAGAATGAGGAAGTTAGGGTTCTGCATGAGCACCGTGCAGAGGTAGAGACGCCTGCGTTCACCGCCGGAGAGCTTGTAGATGTAGTTCTGCTGCTGCAAAGGTGTGAACAGGAAATGCTGAAGAAATTGCATGGCAGAAAGATGCCTGCCACCTCCAAGGTCCACATATTCTGCGATACGCCGTACAGCGTCGATAACACGCATCTGCGGTTCAAAATCAAGTCCGTCCTGTGAGAAATAGCCGAAGCGAACCGTCTCGCCTACGACAAAGCGCCCACTGTCCGGCTTCACAAGCCCGAGTAACATCTTCACAAAAGTGCTCTTGCCTGTACCGTTAGCTCCTACAATACCCATCTTCTCATAGCGTGAGAAGTTGTAATAGAAGTCCTTGAGAATAACATGCTCTGTACTATTCGGGTTATCAGGGTCGGCAGGGAAGGTCTTGCTGACATATTCAGCCTCGAATATTTTACTTCCTATGTAAGAGCTGTTTAGTTTCAACGACATCGCCTTCTCTTCCGTGCGTTGCGATGCACGCTGTTCGAGGTCGGCAAAAGCCTCTTCACGATAACGCGCTTTGTGGCCTCTGGCCTGAGGCATGCGCCGCATCCATTCGAGCTCTTTCCTATATAAGTTATTCGCGCGCGCAAGGTTGGCATTGGCTACGTCAATGCGTTCTTGTCGTTTCTCTAGATAATAAGCATAGTTACCTCGATAAGTGTAGAGTGTTTCGTCGGACAATTCAAGGATAAGCGTGCATATTCGGTCTAAGAAATAACGGTCGTGAGTGACCATCAGCAACGTCATCGACGAGCGCGAGAGATAGGTTTCAAGCCATTCAATCATCTCTAAGTCAAGGTGATTGGTAGGCTCATCCAGAATCAGAAGGTCAGGTTCCTGACATAGCACGTTGGCCAGTGCCACTCGTTTCAACTGACCTCCTGAGAGCTGGTTGAGAGGCTGGTCGTGATCTGTAATCTTAAGTTTCGTAAGATACTCCTGTATCCGTCTAGGTTCTTCGCGGCACTGCCATAGGCATGCCTCCATCACCGTGAGCCCTTCTGGATAGGTGGGTGTCTGCTCAAGATAGGCCACGCGCAAATCCCTGCGAAAGATTACCGTGCCGGTTTCAGGTTGCTCACGGCCTGCAATAATATTGAGCAACGACGTCTTGCCCACGCCATTCTGGGCTATAAGCCCTACGCGCTGGCGCTCGGCGAGCCCAAAACTTATGTCGTGAAACAAGACCTTATCGCCTACAGCAAACGATAGGTTGTCAACCTGAAAAAAGGGATTTACTGCTGCCATGTGGATTAATTTGGCTGCAAAATTAAGGATAATGAGCCGAAAACAAGAAAAAAATCAAGGAAAAGAAGAAAAAAAATGTAATTCATAAACCTTAATAGCAAAAAATTATTACCTTTGCACACGAATTTATGAAGGGTTAGCCTTTGTATGATGGCCAATCCATTATAGTTTCCACATCTATTTGTTTTTTATTTTTATAAGGGTTGCATGTTATATGCCCTTATCATATCATTTCATATAATACTATGCACACAAAAATCGAACTCGAGGCTTTGACCATTGATGAACTGACAGCAATGGCAAAGGGTCTCAACATTTCTGTTAAGAAGAACACTGAGAAGCTCGATCTCATCTATGATATCATCGAAGCCGAGCTCTCGCAAACTCCGCCTGAGCCTCAGCCTAAGAAACGTGGACGTAAGTCGAATGCAGAAAAAGCAGCCTTGGAAACAGCCGAAAAACTGAAACAAGAGCTCCAAGATGCTCGTGAGTCCAAAAAAGAACAAGAAGAAACTCCGGCTGAAGAAAAGGCTACCGGCAAGCCGAAACGCAGTCGTAAAAGCGCTAAAGAAGCAGAACCTGAAAAAACCGCAACCGCAGAGAAAGCCGACGACAAACAGCTATCTAAAGCAGAAAGCGTTGCTGCAAGCTCCGAAAAGAAAGTGGAGGCAGAACCCAAGCCCAAGAAACGCGGACGCAAATCGAAGGCTGAGAAAGAAGCTGAGGCGGCAGCTAAGCAGGAGGCTTTACTACAATTTACCGAAGCAGAACAGACGTCAACTGAAGTAAACGCCAGTGAGACAACTACAGAAGAAGCGCAGCCTGCAACAGAAAATGCTGAAACAGAGAAAGCCGAAACTGCAGCACCTGAAGCAAACGCCGAAGGTCAGGAGACTATCCCTACGGCCGAAGAGGTTGAAGCTTTCTTCAATGCCGACGAGCCTGACTTCATTATCACTCAGCCTATTCCTGAGTTGCCACTGCAGGACATCACAGTTTTGGACCAAGTACAGCCGACAGATGAGCCCGCTTACATTCAGAATCTGAACACAATCCCCTCAAAGGGCGAAGGGCGACAGGCGTCAGCAAAGCAGCAAACAACCGCTAAGCAGCAGGCTCCAGACATCGTAGAGCAGACCGAAGCATTTGATTTCTCAGACCTCGTGAAGGTTGAAGGCGTATTGGAAGTGACGCCTGAAGGCTGGGGTTTCCTACGCTCAAGCGACTACAACTATCTTTCTAGCCCCGACGATGTATACGTCAGCCAGCAGCAAATCAAGCAGATTGGCCTCAAGACAGGCGATGTTGTGGAAGGTTTCGTCCGTCCGCCATATGAGGGAGAAAAGTACTTCCCACTGTCAAAGGTAGAGAGCGTAAACGGAGTATCCCCTGCACGCATTCGCGACCGACAGGCATTCGAACATCTTACACCGCTCTTCCCCGACGAGAAGTTCACGCTCTGCCGCGGCTATAGCGACCCAATAAGCGTTAGAATAGTAGACTTGTTCTCGCCCATCGGCAAAGGTCAGCGCGCTCTTATTGTGGCACAGCCCAAGACAGGTAAGACCATCCTCATGAAAGAGATTGCCAACGCCATCGCCGCCAACCATCCTGAGGCTTATCTGATGATGCTCTTGATTGACGAGCGCCCAGAAGAGGTCACAGATATGGCCCGCACCGTCAACGCCGAAGTGATAGCTTCCACATTTGACGAGCCAGCCGAGCGCCACGTGAAGATTGCCGGTATCGTGCTGGAGAAGGCAAAACGCATGGTAGAATGCGGACACGACGTCGTCATTTTCCTCGACTCTATCACGCGTCTGGCACGAGCATACAACACAGCAGCACCTGCCAGCGGCAAGATCCTTACCGGTGGCGTCGATGCCAATGCCCTGCAGAAACCTAAGCGTTTCTTCGGTGCTGCACGCAACATCGAAGGCGGAGGCTCGCTCACCATTATTGCCACTGCGCTTATTGATACCGGTTCAAAGATGGATGAAGTTATCTTTGAAGAGTTCAAGGGCACCGGTAACATGGAGTTGCAACTCGACCGCACACTGGCCAACAAGCGCATCTTCCCGGCAGTTAACATAGTGGCAAGCTCAACACGACGCGATGATCTGCTACAGGACCGCGGTACACTCGACCGCATGTGGGTACTGCGTAAATTCCTCTCAGACATGAACCCCATCGAGGCTATGACTGAACTAAAGAGCCGACTTGAAGGTACTAAAACCAACGAGGAGTTCCTTATCTCGATGAATTCATAACGAGGTTTCTCGATATTTAAAGACGTCCGACTGCACACGATTGCCGTCGGACGTCTTTTCTATAAGAATAAATGCAAGCCCAGTCTGTTCTCTACAGTCTATAAGCCTGACTTAAGGCTTGAAATTGGCAATCAGTTTCAGCTGGTCGCCCTCATCGTCGAGGAGGAAGAAGTGGGGACGGCGGACTGTACGGCCGTTCACCGTAGTATGGCTATGCAAGCTAAGCAGCAAGCGACCTTTCCAATCACGGAAAATCATGCCGTGTCCGTAGTTTGGAGGCGTGAAAGGCTTGGGGTCCTGAATCCAAGGACCATCGAGCGTTCCGCTTTGACTATAGGCCACACCCATCGTATAATCCTTGGCAATCCAACTGGTCCATATCATGCCGAGGCGGCCCGTCTGTGTGCGGAAGAGCCAAGGACCGTCGGTTACGCCATTGGGACCTGTGCCTTCATCATTGCGACTCCATGGGGATTCGCTGGCACGAAACATCAACTGAGCCCAACCGATAGAGCCCGAAAGGTCGTCGGTAAGGCGAATTTTCTCTATCGTTCCATCTATGGCTTGCAGCCATTCGTGGCAATATACCATATACGGATGACCATCGGTGTCTACCCAAAGAGTACCATCGAGCGTAGGTTTGAAGGCTGGCAGGTATACAGGGTCGGCCATGGGACGATAAGGACCGTCGGGCTTGTCCGAAACAAGCACATGACAGGCCCTGCGCGGGATACGCCGACCAGCTACTGTATCTATGGTGATAGCATTATTGGTAAACGTTGCAAAATAGTAATACTTGCCACGATAATGATGAAGTTCGGCTGCCCAAATCTGGGGATGAGCACCCATCCAAGAAGCCGTGTCTATTTCAACGACGTTGCGTGGGCCATCCCAGAAACGGAGATCCTGACTTGTCCAAAGCAGACCTCCTGTGCCTGTCATATAATAAGTGTGCGTTGCAGAATCAGCAAGTATGCACGGATCGCTGAGTATGATGCTGTCCGTGGGCACATGTTCGCGGTAGCGAGGCCCGCGACGCTGGGCATGCAGGGATAGCGAAGCCAGGAGGCTCGTAAGCAGTAAGAGTCTGAAAGCTTTCATTCTGTGTAGAATTTAATGATATTTGTAATGGCTCGTTGGCAAACGGGGCAGAACTCAGGCACTTCGTTAACCTTCATGCGGCACTCTTGAACGGGGCGGTAGACTCCTTTCGACTGGTAGCCTGCGCCTTCGTAAACGCCGACTTTTGTGGTGAGATCGCGCCCATCGGGTTGGGTTGGGATAGGTGTGTCGTGTTTTATTAGGTCAGCCCATTTACTGTTGAAATCGTGTAATGTGGTGAGGTTAGGCTCCCACGGTTCCGTGTCTGCAGGGTAATGCGTTTCGGGATCATCGCCATAAGCATATTCGTCACCGAGGCCTCCGAACGAGTGTCCGAACTCATGCACTATGACTTCGAGCTTATAACGATTTGTGCGAGCTGAAGCCAGGTTATAGAAATTGTAGATTCCGCCGCCTCCATATTCGGGAGTATTTGCAAGAATAATGAAATGTTCGAACGGAATACCAGTCATCACGTCATAGAGACGTTTGATGTGAAGCGTGGTCAGGTAGCGATTGCTGTAGAAAGTGTCGAAGCTGGACGCTAGGGCTGTGTCATACCAAAGACCTTTGTGGGGAATCGACACTCCATTGTCACGCGAGACAGGCGTCACGGCAATAAAGTTGAAACGGTCGATGAGCGAATGGAATGGCTCATGCTCTGCCAGCGCTGCAATACTGCTGTCGCACATGGCAAGGAAATAGTCCATCTCATCTTCAGCGAAGCCCTCGGCAATGAAAGCTACGTCAATGCGTTCACGAGGGTCGCCGCTCTTGCGGATATAGCGCCAAGGAGTTTGCTGTTCACGGCTACGATCCTTGATTAAAATGTCAGCTGGGTCTATGCGATGAAGCATACTTGAGCTCACACGTCTATGGGTATCAACCAGTTGAACTATAGCGTTGACGGGCTTCCGGGGCAATGGCACAATGAATGTATTCTCGAATGATTTCTCAACGTGTCTCGCCTCTTCTGTCTCCTGCCATTCCTGAAAAAGCGTAGAGAAGCTGTGACGATACAGCGTATCGCCCGTTTCGGGATCCACGATCGTCAACTGTCCGTTGCCCTCAAGCGGCAGACTACTGAGGTTGTGACGTCGACCATACCAACCTGCAGTCTTCGACAACTGGTCAAGAGCTATATGCTGTGCGTTATTGGTGCCGGAGAAGATATAATCGATACGCAATGTTGAATCACTGAAAGACGTATCGAAATCTACTGAAGCTGCGTTAACACACAGGCTAATGGCAAGAATGTTGAAAACGGCAAATTGGCGTCGAGTCATAACGTTAAGTATTATTCTACTGTGATGCGTCCGTTCACTGTGGCTTCGTCAAAGAGTACATTTCCTATGTAGCAACTGAACGAAGCACGCATTATCACTGGATAAGTGCCAGGTGCCGTTGAAGCAGGCAGCAGGAACTTAACCCGAGGATCGCACTTACCATAGCCGTCGTAGTTGTCTTGAACGACCATGAGAGTGTCCTTGGCCTGATGAGTGACAGGGTCAGTGCAGAGTGCCTGCACAGTCCAGTAGTAGGAAGTGGCAGCAATGCCATTGCCCTTGGCTTTATGGGGCACTATAAGTTCAACGCTGTCGCCAGGATGGGCGGGTGAAGGATTCACCGTCATTGCACCAAACTGCGGTCGGATATACTCTTGCTTCTCATCGTCGCAAGCGACGAAACCAACCGAAAGAGTTGTAAACAATAATAGAATGATTGTCAGATGCTTATTCATTATATGTTAAAGTTAAGTTTTAATGATTGATAGAGCCGCTGAACGGGCAAGCCCATAACGTTGTAGAAGGAACCATTAATGCTCTCAACCGCCACATAACCTATCCATTCCTGCACTCCATAAGAGCCGGCTTTGTCGAAAGGTTTGTAGCGTCGGACATACGTCATTATCTCCTCCTCTGTGAGTTTGCAGAAAGTGACATCGGTACAACAGGAGAAAGCCACTTGCTTGTCCTTGGTTGTGAGACACACACCTGTATAGACTTGATGTGTTTGTCCCGACAACTGACGAAGCATGCTACAGGCATCAGCCTCGTCAACGGGTTTTTCCAGCACCTTGCCGTCGAGCCAAACGATAGTATCCGCCGTGATGAGGAGTTCGTCGCCGGCAAGCTCTCCGATGTATGCGTTGGCTTTTTCCTTACATATATACAAAGGTATATCGCCCCCTTGTAATGTCGGAGGATAACTCTCGTCTATACCTGGCAGTACACGAACCTCGAAATCAAGGTCGAGACCTGCCATAAGTTCGCGTCGACGAGGCGAATTGCTTGCGAGTATGAGTTTGTACATAACTATTACCAGCCAAAGGCTTTTTTATCGGACATCCATTTCCCTTGTACCTTTAGCACTTGCTCAATGACGTCGCGGGCGCAGCCGTATCCACCTTTGAGATGGCTGATATACAGCGAGATATCCTTTATCTCAGGCGCAGCATCCGAAGGACATACGGGACAGCCTACGAGTTTCATTATCTCGTAGTCGGGAATGTCATCGCCCATATAAATCACTTCATCGTCAGTGAAACCATACTTGGCTTTCAGCTTCTCATATGTCTCGATCTTTACAGAACAGGCAAGGAATACATCTTCTATGCCCAGCAACTCGTAGCGACGCTTGATAGCTTCGGACCTTGCCCCAGTGATGATAGCTACATGCAATCCGCTCATCTGAGCCAGGCGCAGGGCATATCCATCCTTTATATTGACGGTTCGGACGGGTTCACCGTCAGCACCTTGAGATATCGTCTCGGCACTGAGCACACCGTCAACATCGAAGATGAGTGCACGTATCTTTTTCAGATCATAGTTTATCATAGTCTTGAATGCTTTTCGTCAGCAAAGAATATATCTTCTGAAGGTCGCGGCGACCGGTGAGCATGGCCAAGTGCATGCCTATTACGTTGTCATCGCCTCGCACAGCAGGGCCTGTCTGGGCTTCACGTGCCGGCAGGACGTGAAGTTTAGCCACGGTCTCGTCTACCAACGGCAGCAGAGCAGAGAAGTCAAGACCTGCCGATTCCAGGATATCAGTTGATATTGTGCAGCAATGATTAAGAAAGTTACAGGCAAAGACAGCAGCAAGGTGCAGTCGGCGACGCAAGGCTGGCGTTGAAGAATGAACGAATCCAACATTTCGCGTGAGCAAGCATGCCAGCTCATTCAACAATATCTCGTCTCCTCTTTGAGTTGCTTCTATAAAAAGATGTACGCGCGTGAAATCTACTGCACGTTCCTTAGAGAACGTCTGCATAGGATAGAAAACGCCGCAACGCGAGTGGCCTATATCGGTAAACACACTCGTTGACATAGAGCCTGCAGTGTGAACCATGAGGGCGTTCTCGCGGCCGTCATGCAACGACTGCACTACATCTGACAGCACCGCATCTTTGACAGCAACGATATACAGATCGGCATCACAGCACACTTGTTCAAAATTGTCCCACAGTGCACGACAATCATAAGTGTCATCAGGCACCGATGCACGAAGCTGTTCTGCCAGCCCTTCGGCAGATTCACGACTGTGACTCCAAACCTCAGCCACGTCCAAACCCTGCGACACGAATTCCCTGGCGAGGTTCGTTGCTACGCGCCCAGCGCCAATCATTACTATTTTCAGATGATCTTTCATCGTTTCATGTTTAATTTCCGATAATACAAATCATCAAAACTTATCAACATGTACTTTATCCCAAAGCAAACGATCTTCGTTGAAAGGCTTACGCTCCATGCCCTTGTGGCCTATGGCTATAATGGATACGACACGTAATGGCTCTGGTATATCCAGCAGATAACGGACAATGTTGTCGGCCGGCTCTCCCTCTTCAGTGAACCTATCACGCACTTGAATCCAGCAAGCTCCCAGTCCAAGGTCTTCTGCCTGGTAAAGCAGAACAGTTGCTGCCACGCTGGCATCCTCAATCCACACGTCGCTTTCGCCTGGATCACCAACTACGACTACGGCCAAAGGCGCGCCGGCAAGAAAATCAGAACCCTGAGCCTTGCAGAGCGCCAGTTTCTCGAGCATCGCCTTGTCGTCGACCACGACGAAGTGCCAAGCATGTTTGCCCTTGCTTGAAGGCGACATCAATGCGCTCTTCAGCAGTTGCGTAACCTCTTCCGAAGTCAATTCCTCGTCAGTAAACTTACGCATTGAGCGGCGCAAACGAACCAATTCAGCGAAACTTTCCATAATCTATCATTTTAATGCTTTATTTCTTAGTACTTAATCATAAACTATGATTAACGGCTGCAAAGTTAATTAAAAGTTTATAGTTTAAAGTTTAAAGTTTAAAGAAAATGCAAGAAATAGATAAAAATGCAGGAAAACAGAAAAATATTCTCTATCCGCGAATCCTAAATCGCTAATCTTTGATTACCTTTGTAGTCATGGAAACAACAAATCAAGAGCTCGAGATGGCGCGCAACTATGCGCTCTACACCCATCGCAACATATTCCTCACGGGCAAGGCCGGCACAGGCAAGACTACGTTTTTGCGCCGTCTGCAAGCTGAGTCAAAACGCCGCATGATTGTTGTAGCACCCACGGGTGTCGCGGCCATCAATGCAGGCGGCGTTACCATACACTCGTTTTTCCAACTGGCTCCAGGCCTTTTCCTGCCGGGCAAGATGATAGCAGGCCGCGACCCGAAGAGCCGTTTCTCCTTCTCCAAGCAAAAGCAGAACATTCTACGATCGCTTTCGCTGCTGGTCATCGACGAAATATCAATGGTTCGAGCTGACCTGCTCGACGCTATCGACGATGTATTACGCCGATACCAAGACCGCTCCAAGCCCTTTGGCGGTGTGCAACTGCTGCTAATAGGCGATCTTCAACAGCTGGCTCCCGTAGCCACTGAGACCGAGTGGCCGTTGTTGAAAGAGTTTTATTCAACGCCATATTTCTTCTCTTCGCTTGCCCTTCAGCAGACGGATTTTGTGTACATCGAACTGAAACACATTTACCGCCAGCAGGACCAGAACTTCGTTGACTTGCTAAATAATGTGCGCGACGGACAGGTTACGGCTGCGACATTGCAGGCCCTTAATGCTCGCTATGTTCCTCGTTTCAACCCGCCCGAAGGCGAGGATTGGATAACATTGACCACGCATAACCACCAAGCGGCTTCACTCAACGAACGCCGCCTCAGCCAGATTCCGACAGAACCTCACACCTTCGAGGCTCGTGTGAAAGGTGACTTTCCCGAAAGCTCCTACCCTACCGATGCCAGTCTGACGCTAAAAGTGGGAGCACAGGTCATGTTCTGCAAAAACGATCCGTCAACGGCCAAGGCCTATTACAATGGACGTATAGGACGAGTTACCGATATCCGAGGCGACGTGGTGACAGTTGTATGCCGCCGCGACAACAGTTCAATGAGCTCCAACGAATTCGATCGCATCGAAGTGAAGCCGCAGGAATGGACCAATACGCGTTACACAACCGACCCCGAGACCGCTACCATCCACGAAGAGCAGATTGGCTCGTTCGTGCAGATACCTCTGCGTCTGGCTTGGGCTATCACTATTCACAAGAGCCAAGGTCTCACCTTCGACCGTGCCATCATAAATGCCGGACGCGCATTCTCGCATGGTCAAGTTTACGTAGCCCTCTCGCGTTGTCGCACGCTCGACGGGCTCATACTCGCCACTCCTATAAGCTCCGACATCATAACGACAGATCCAGATGTCATACAGTTCACGTCGTATGCCGACCAGCGAACGCCCACAGCTGAAACGTTTCTTCGCGACCGCCGCTCATTCCTCGAGGACATCTTGTGCGAGATATTCGATTTCAGAGCCATATCAATGCGTTTGCGCTACTTTGAGCGTCTTACCACAGAGCACCTCTCGGCCTATTTCCCAAGCTATGTTCGATTGGTCGCTGCCTCTGCAACGCAAGTCGACAACCAACTGATGGCCGTAGGTGTAAAATTCCAAGCGCAGATACGCCAACTCATGGCTGCCGACAACAATGGAAAATCAGGGCTGCTACGTGAACGGCTACATAAGGCAATGACCTACTACGCCACCACCACTGCCAGCATACTTGGCGAACTGTTTGCCAATGACTTGCCTGAAGTGGACAATGCACGCACACGCGAACAGATAACTAATGAGCACAGTATCCTGCGCACCGCTTACGAAGAGAAGATGAGCATCTACACATCGTGCCTCAACGAATTCTCGCTCGATGCCTACTGGAATGCCAAAGCCAAGGCCGCTATGATTGAAGAGCCGAAGCCCAAACGCAAGCCACGCGTGGCAAAGGTTCAGGAGCCTAAAACAGAGAGAACAAGAAAGACTCGCCCTACAAAAGCTGTAATCGACTACGAACGTATTCGTAATTCAACTCTCTATCATGCACTGCTCGACTGGAGAAACCTAACGGCTCGCGAGCGCAAACTGCCCATTGGCTACATCATGGCCGTCCAGACCATTATCGGCATCGCCAACTTGCAACCACGAACGCCAGACGAACTGCTAACCATACCCGGAATAGGCAAGAAAACAGTGCAGGACTATGGAGCAGACTTGTTGGAAATCGTGGCAAGGCACGCCAAATAGCAGTTGTACACACATACGGACGTAATGGCTTGCACATACGGACGTAAAGGCTTGCACATACGGACGTAAGGGCTTACACATACGGACGTAAAGGCTTACACATACGGACGTAAAGGCTTACACATACGGACGTAAATCTCAACAAGGTCAAAAGACAAACATTACAATAAATAAAAAAAGAGCTATTAGCGCAAAAAACTCTAAACTCTAAACCCTAAACTCTAAACTTTTTCTTACCTTTGCACCGCAAATTTGAAACAGCACTTTGATTAGCATCATTAATCAACGGAAAACATATTAATCGTAAATAAGTAAATACTCTCGCCGTGCTAACACTCAAACTTATCAACGAAGAGACTGAACGAGTCATTCGCGGACTTGAAAAAAAACATTTCCCGGACGCAGCAGAAGCTATTGCTGCTGTGCAAGCTACCGATAAACAACGCCGTGAGGCTCAGCAACAGCTTGACCAGCTGCTGTCTGAAAGCAAAAAGAAAGCCGCTGAAATAGGCGCACTTATGAAACAGGGACTGCGCGAGGAAGCAGACCGTGCAAAGCTTGCCGTGGCTGATATGAAGGAAAAGGCTAAAGAGCTCGAAGCTACAATGGATGAAGCTCAACGCCTCCTGACCGAGCAGCTATGCCAAATTCCCAATATCCCTTATGACGAAGTGCCCGAAGGCGCGGCCGCTGAGGACAACCTCGTAGTAAAAAGCAACCTGCGTGAGTGCCAGCCTGGCGACACCGTTGGCAACTGGACGACTAATCCCGTAGTCGAAGATGCACGCCTACCCCACTGGGAACTGGCCAAGAAATACAACCTTATCGACTTCGACCTCGGAGTGAAGATTACAGGTGCTGGATTCCCCGTGTACATAGGCAAAGGCGCCCAACTGCAACGGGCACTCATCAACTTCTTCCTCGACGAGGCACGCAAAGCAGGTTATACCGAGATTATGCCCCCGACTGTAGTGAATGCCGCCAGCGGTTATGGCACCGGACAACTTCCCGACAAGGAAGGACAGATGTATCATGCTGAAGTAGATGATTTCTACCTTATTCCAACAGCCGAAGTGCCTGTTACCAACATCTACCGCGACGTAATCCTCGAAGAGAAGGACCTCCCCATCAAGAACTGCGCTTACACTCAATGTTTCCGCCGCGAAGCTGGTTCGTATGGTAAGGACGTGCGCGGCCTGAACCGCCTTCATGAGTTCTCGAAGGTAGAGATAGTCCGCATAGATACTCCTGAACATTCTCGCGAAAGCCACAAGGAAATGCTCGCACATGTCGAAGGTCTTCTGCAAAAGCTTGAGCTGCCCTATCGCATCCTGCGCCTTTGTGGCGGTGACCAGAGCTTTACAAGTGCCATCTGCTACGACTTCGAAGTTTATTCTGAGGCTCAAAAGCGTTGGCTGGAAGTTAGCTCAGTCAGCAACTTCGACACATATCAGGCCAACCGCTTGAAGTGCCGCTATCGCCCCGAAGCCACTAAGAAACCAGAGCTCTGCCACACGCTCAATGGTTCAGCTCTCGCTCTACCGCGCATCGTTGCTGCTCTGCTCGAGAACAATCAGCATGCCGACGGCATTCATATTCCTGCTGCTCTGCAGCCGTACACCGGTTTCGCCGTGATAGACTGATAACGGCAGTTTGTTCAGACTTACTATAAAACAAAAGCTCCTCGCTAACTATGTGTTAGCGAGGAGCTTTATTTAATGCAGACTTTAGCTAAAGCCTACTGGATGTATTACTATAGATTATTAGTACACCCACTTGACGTAGCAGAAGTCCTGACGATGCGGCAGCAGGTTGTTCTTCGGATAGAGGCGATAAGCAATCTTGAAGGAACCTGCATTGTTGATGGTGTGCGTCACGCTGAAGGTATACAGATTGCCTTCGCGCTTAACCACTTCGAGAGGCTCTACGTTGTAGATATGATCCTCGCCCTTCTTATCGGTCGTCAAGGTGACGAGCTCGAGACCAACGGCATTGTCAAGACCTGCTTCGTCAACAACAATAGTGATGTTATACTTCGTACCAGCCTCGATGTGTCCGTTCATAAGAGCTTCACACTTCTCGGTGCTGACGATACGAATGCTATCCCAACGTTCTGCGACGGCTTCCTTCCACAAAGCTATCTCCTTTGCCATCTTGTTGCCGTTGGCCTGAAGTTTCTTCGAACGGGCTGCAAGTGGATTGTAAAACTTGGTGTAATAGTCGTCGAGCTGACGCTTCATCGTGTAATGGGGAGCGATGTGAGCTATCGAGTTCTTGATAACCTGAATCCACGAGGGGCTGTAACCCTTGGCATTGCGAGCATAATAGGTAGGCATGATCTCGTTCTCGAGCAAGCCATAGATGGTAGCAGCATCGAGCTGATCCTGATAAGCCTGATTCTCATATGTGCGCTTCTCGGTAAGAGCCCAGCCTGCACCTTCGCGATAGCCTTCGAGCCACCATCCGTCGAGCACACTGAGATTGACAACGCCATTCATCAAAGCCTTCTCGCCAGATGTGCCAGATGCCTCAAGAGGACGGGTCGGAGTGTTCATCCAAATGTCAACTCCCGAAATCAAACGGCGAGCGAGCTGCATATCATAGTTCTCGAGGAAGATAATCTTGCCGAGGAACTCAGGACGCTGCGAGATCTCATATATCTTCTTAATCAAGCCCTGACCAGCTCCGTCAGCGGGGTGAGCCTTACCTGTGTAAAGGAACTGTACGGGATAGTTGGGGTTGTTGACAATCTTCTCCAAACGCTCAAGGTCGGTAAACAGCAGGTGAGCACGCTTGTAAGTAGCGAAACGACGGCCGAAACCGATAAGCAGGGCGTTGGGGTTTATCTTCTCCATAAGGCTGACCACACGACTTGGATCGCCCTGATTCTTAAGCCATGAATCACGGAACTGCTCACGAATGTAGTCAACAAGCTTTGTCTTCAATTGCATACGTGTCTTCCAAATCTCTGCATCAGGCACATCGTAGATGGCATGCCAGATGGTTTCGTTACTCTGGTCGGCAATATGCTCGGGAGCAAAGTGCTTGGCATACAGGCGACGCCATTCGGTAGCACACCATGTGGGGAAGTGAACGCCATTGGTTACATAACCAACATGGCTTTCCTCGGGGAAGTAACCGCGCCAGATGTTCTGGAACATCTTCTTTGACACCTCGCCGTGAAGCCAGCTAACGCCGTTAACTTCCTGGCAAGTGTTGCAGGCGAAGGTACTCATACAGAACTTCTCATTGTGGTCGTCGGGGTTCTGACGGCCCATGCCAATGAACTCGTCCCAAGAAATGCCGAGCATCTGAGGATATCCGCTCATATACTTGCCGAACAGGCCTTCGTCGAAATAGTCGTGGCCTGCAGGAACAGGAGTGTGCACTGTATATAGAGAAGATGCGCGCACAAGTTCCAAAGCCTGATTGAAGGTGAGGCCACTTTCTACATAATCAACAAGGCGCTGAACGTTGCACAGAGCTGCGTGACCTTCGTTGCAGTGGTATACATCCTTCTTTATGCCAAGCTTCTTGAGCAGCAGCACACCGCCGATACCAAGAAGAATCTCCTGCTTTAGGCGGTTCTCCCAGTCGCCACCATAGAGGGCATGTGTAATAGAACGGTCGAATTCAGAGTTGAGGTCGTTGTCGGTATCGAGGAGATAGAGCTTTACGCGACCCACGTTTACACGCCAGACATAAGCGTGAACCTGATAGTTCATGTAAGGAACATCGATAACAACGGGCTTACCTTCGGAATCCAACTGCTGCTCGATGGGCAGAGTGCCGAAGTTCTGAGCCTCATAGTTTGCTATCTGCTGACCATCCATCGACAGCGTCTGGGTGAAGTATCCGAAACGATAAAGGAAGCCGATGGCCACCATATCCACGTTGGAATCAGAAGCCTCCTTTACATAGTCACCGGCGAGGATGCCGAGACCACCTGAGTAAATCTTAAGCACTTGGTTCAAACCATACTCCATGCAGAAATAAGCAACAGAAGCACGGTCGGTGCGAGGCTTGACGTCCATATACTCGCGGAACTCCTTGTAGGTATCGTTCATCCGGTTGAGTATATCCTTGTCCTTGGACAGTTCGGAGAGACGTTCGTAGCTAATGCGCTCGAGAAGCAGCACCGGGTTCTGTCCACACTCTTCATAGAGCACAGGGTCGAGCCGTGAGAAGAGGCTGCGAGCGCTGTGATTCCAAGCCCACCACATATTGTGCGCGAGCTCTTCGAGTTTCTGAAGCTCGGCAGGAATAGTGCTTTTCACCATTACTGGTTTCCATTGTGCTTCATTAGCGTAGCTTGCTTTGATTTTCATAAAACTGAGTTATTGGTTATTAATTATGTTATTTCTTTCTTCAGCACGACGAAGGGCAAAGTCGTATGCCTGACGATAATATTCGATGAAGTGACGCCATTGAGCTTTCTCAGCCAATTGGCGAGCTGCTTTTCGCGACTGTTCCACCTCTTTCTGATCTAGCGAAGCAAAGCCGATTATCTCATTGCTGATGCGGTCAGCTACCTCGTCGAAGTTGTAGTCGGAACGGGGCACAACCTCAACGCCGTCAGTGTCAAGGTGCGGTTCTCCGTTCTTCTGTTCCATCGCCCACAGCCCGAAGCCTGCAAGGGTAGTTGTGACACAAGGCACACGGAAGGCTACGCTCTCAAGTGGGGTGTAGCCCCAAGGCTCATAATACGATGGATAAACGGTCAGGTCCAGCCCGAGCAGGAGATCATAGTAGTGCATATTGAAGATGCCATCAGCACCATCAAGGTAGCACGGCACAAACATTACCTTCACACGAGCACTCTCTCGGTTGGTGATACCAAAACGATGAATTGTCTGAGTCACCAAATCGCAGCCAGGCTCATGCAGGTTATGCGTGATGAAAGGCTCTGGCAGGGACTTTCCGCTCTTCAACCTTTCCTTAAGTTCCTCACGCGGTCCAGCCTGCCATGCCGGTACTTCGATAAGAGCGAGCACGGGACGTTGCAAACGATTATTGTGGAGTGTGCGGTTCAGAGCTTCAAGATATACATCTACTCCTTTGTTCTTCCACTCATAACGGCCGCTTGTTGCCACGATTAGTGTATCATCGCTAAACGTGGTACCCATAAGGGCTTCGGCTACATCAAAAATGCGACGACGTGCCTTGCGACGACGATTAACAAACGTGACTCCCTTGGGCACAAAGTCCATCTCAAAACCATTAGGAAGCACCACGTCGGGTTGCTTGTCCAAGAGTTCAACACATTCGCGTGCTGTAACGTCGCTTACTGTTGTGAAGCAGTCCACATTGTGAGCTGTCTGACGCTCAATACTGTGCTTGCTCTGAACATTCAACTCCTCTGCCATCTGATTGCCGTTGTAAGCAAATAGATAGTCGTAAAGAGGCTTACCGTTGCCTGCGATGCTGCGTCCGACAGTTGTGGCATGAGTAGTAAATATTGTTGCTATCTGCGGAACATGTTTCTTCAGGTACAAAGCCCCTAGACCCGTCATCCATTCATGAGCCTGGAAAATAACTTTAGGAGCAACGGGAGAAGCGTCTGGAGTAAACCAATAGTTATATATACTTTCTACTACTCTACCGGCAGCGTAGGAGAACATAGAGGCTTCATCGTAGTCGCCGTAAGCATGAAGGCTGTCAACCTGATACTCGGTCCAAAGAGCACCGTAGATATCGTTCTTGCGAGCATAGAAAGGTTGGAAGTCTACCAGCACTACAATTGGGCGCCCCGGCACAAGCCAACGCCCGACGCGAACTTCAAGAGCCTCGCTTGCTGCACGCCGACGCCAGTCAGCCCACAAAGTGTTATCTTCCTCGAAGAGAGGGTTATCCTTACCGCGCCAAAGATCGGGACCGATGAAAACTATACGGTCGGGCATAGTATCTTGCAGCGTCTTGGCACGCGTGGAGAGTACCGTATATATGCCTCCCACTTTATTGCATACCTCCCAACTCGCTTCAAAAATATAATCGGGGTGAAGTGAATATTGAGCCATGTTCCTTTTTAATCGGGCGCAAAGGTACAAAAATTATTAGAAATAATTGTTCAAAGACTAAAGTTTTTTTTCTTCAAACTCAGTTTTATATCATTTCTATTAACGAGAATTAAAATCCACGACCTCAACTGCTCATATTTATCACATTAAGAGTGTACTAACACATCAATCTTATATGGTAAAACTGAAACCAAAATGACGCAACAAGAGCCATCCTATTAGCCCCACCAGCTCAAGCTAATGTATAATTTAAGCCAGCCTAATCAGACGATTAGACCGGCCTAATTTGCCTTATAAGCCGTACTTATATTTCGGCTATATATAATTAAATGTACGCGCGCGCGACAGAAAGTTCTATTTCAAAAGAGGGAAAAACTAAAACAAGATCTTAAAAAGGTAAGGCTGGCGGAGTAAGAACAGCCCTAGTGCCCATAGTGAACAACTGCAAGCAAGCCGAACGCAAAGAGAACGGCTCCCACAATGCTTTTCTCTGCTAAGTAACCAAAAACTGCTATGCCAATGCAGACACCAGCAAGGAAGGAGGAACCGAGTATTTTAAACATAAGTCAAAATAAAGAAAAGGCACGGATTACCAATAAAAAATAATCCGTGCCATAAAACAGTAACAATCAGAGTCCGAACACCTTGGACAAGCCGTTGTCCACACCGCCGAAACCCATGAAGGCCATAGCCAGCAGACCGGCTACGACGAGGGCGATGGGCATACCCTGCATTCCCTTGGGGACATCCATCATGGCCAACTGCTCGCGGATGGCAGCGAAGATGGTGAGGGCAAGACCGAAGCCAAGGGCTGTGCTCACGGCATAGACGACGCCGGAGAGGAGGTTAGGCTCAAGACCTTGGGCGTTGTAAGTGCCCTGTGCCACGAGGATGGCCACGCCGAGGATGGCGCAGTTGGTGGTGATGAGGGGCAGGAAGACGCCGAGAGCTTGGTACAGCGCAGGCGACACCTTCTTCAGGATAATCTCCACCATTTGCACGAGGGCGGCGATGACGAGGATGAAGGCAATCGTCTGAAGGTACTCGAGGTTGTACTTAATCAGAAGTATCTGAATCAGATAGGTGACGATCGTGGCTATGGTAAGCACGAAAGCCACAGCTGCGGACATGCCAAGGGCCGTGTCCACTTTCTTCGACACACCGAGGAACGGGCAGATTCCGAGGAACTGCGAGAAGACGATGTTGTTGACGAAGATGGCTGAGAAGAAGATTAGTAAGTAAGCCATATTGTTGTCTTTAATTCACAATTCACAATTCATAATTCACAATTGATACCTTTGAGAACTGAAATGCAACTTGTGAGAGATTTTTCATTGAGATGATTTCCTTTTGTTGTATTGATTATAGTTGTAAGAATCTTATTCAATGCTTTACAATCCTTATCCAATCTATCATATTGCTACTGAGTGATGTAGTCAGTTTTATAATGTTTCACAATATTGTCTGTCTTCATCGAGCAGCTAATAATTATGAATTATGAATTGTGCATTATGAATTGATTCATATCTTCGCAACTTTCTTCACGATAGCGATGAGATAGCCCAAGGCGATGAAAGCTCCGGGGGCAAGGACGAAGAGGAGCATACCGTAGTTCTCCGAGTAGATGGTCACGTCGAAGATCTTGCCGGTGCCGAGTAGCTCACGGATGCCGCCGAGCAACGTCAGGGCTATGGTGAAGCCAAGACCTATACCGATGCCGTCGAAGAGGCTCTCGATGGGGCCGTTCTTTGCGGCAAAGGCTTCGGCACGACCGAGGATGATGCAGTTCACCACGATGAGGGGGATGAACAGACCGAGCGTCTTATAGACTTCAGGCGTATAGGCCTGCATGACCATCTGCAAAGCGGTGACCAACGAGGCAATCACGACGATGTACGAGGGGATACGAACCTGATCGGGGATGAGGTTCTTGATGCACGAGATGATGAGGTTGGAGAAGATGAGCACAGCCATCGTCGCCAAGCCCATCGACATACCGTTGATGGCGCTGGAAGTGGTTCCGAGCGTGGGGCACATGCCAAGGAGTAGGACAAAGGTCGGGTTCTCCTTGAGGATGCCATTCCAAAGAATCTTAATATATTTCATATTCGTTTCCTCCAATGGTTATTCCGGATTTGCCGAAGATTCGGGACTATCCGAAGTAGATGATTTGACATTTTGCTGAGCGGAAGCACCAGATTGAGCATCCGTAGCACTCGCTCCGGCATAAGCATGGTAGGCAACGTTGACCGCACGGAGGAAGGCACGGGAGGTGATGGTGGAAGCGGTGATGGCATCCACATCGCCACCGTCCTTCGAGACGGTCAGACCGTTGTTGGCATAGCGTGCATCACCCGGGTTCTTGCCGATGATGTCGCCCTTCTCACCCTTCTGGAACCAGAATCCAGCCTTGGCGCCGAGGTCTGGTGTCTCAGCATGGTCGAGGACGGT
>JAEESE010000023.1 GCA_016286165.1 Bacteroidaceae bacterium
ACCTACGGCACTCTATATACTATGCTCTAGGAACAGGGGTTCCGCTACGCTCCACACCCTGTCTAAGTTCCAACCACCCCTACGGGGTTTGCAGGTCAACTCCTATATCATTACCAATTAATATGGTACTTGGAGTGCAGACATCGGCTGTCAAAAGTACCCATGTTTTTGTGTCATCAACGGCTAAATGCTCTTGATTCTGGAGCGCAAGCTGCGGACGGATATGCGTTTCAAGTCGAGGAAGCGGTGATGGTTTCGTTATATTCTTAGTCTTTCATACAGCCGATTGGAACCACAAACACGCCATCTGGCCGTTGGTAAGCATACGGTCCGACAGCCGTAACGACCATCATAAACGACGGATTCTTCATCTTTGTAGTATCAATGGTCTCTGCAAGTGTTTTCAAAGCTTCAGCACCATCGTTTATCAGTTTGGCATCTAAGTTACTGATACTTATTGAATTGCACAAATTAATCATTGATTTTTCGGTTGTTTGTGACAATTTTATTCGGTTGTTTGTGGCCTTCCCTTGAGGTGGCACCTTAAGGCAAAAATGAGTTAATAACCGGTTTCTTGACGTTATTTAACATGATAAGTTGTCTTGATTTGCACGAAAAGTTATAACTTTGCATCTAAATTTGTAAAACAGGATACAATATGGCAAATATACTCAGCCAAGATGATAAAGATTAATGCTTGTGTTTAGGCGTTGGCTGATAGAATAATACATCAAAAATGAAAACAAAATGAATACAATGAAGATTTTGAGAAACATTATTATGCTGCTTGCTGTTTTCTCCTTCGCCTCAAGCTGCGACGACCCAGACGGGAAGTGGGACCCTATGGTTTGGAAAGCAGAAGTGCCTGTCCAGACAACCGATGGCATTTATAATGTTTCGGAAGCCGGCAGCGAGTTTACGTTTTCGTGTCGTAACTATTCGTCTCCGTGGATAGACAATGCCTCGTCGAACGGAGAATACTATTATCCTCCCCGCGAAAAGAATGACAATCATACTATAACGGCTGATTGGTTCAAGGCAGAGATAAGCGGGAATAAACTAAAGGTCGTTTTCAAGGAAAATGACACAAAGGAAGAACGACCGCTCCAACTTACCGTTACAGCAGGCGACATCTTCCACACATTCAGATTCAAACAGTTCGCAAAAAGGTAACATAAAAAATGAGAGTAACGAAACTCTGGAGAATCGCCTTAGTACGGATCGTTTTGGGTGATGCCTGTCGAGAAAGTAGCCAATCAAATCGTTGACGCTATTCGCAAGGAGAAGTCCAAGGCATACGTCACCAAGCGTTGGCACGTCCTCGCCATCATCAACAAGCATCTTCCGTTTAGCATATATAAGAAGATGTGACCCAATCACTTTATGTCTAACTTTCGGAAAACCGTAAGGATTATGGAGAACAACCCAAATCGGGGCATTGGCCAGCAAAAAATAACAGGCTAATGCCCCGTTTCTATTATAAAATGAAGATAATTTGAAAAAAGTTCCAATATTTTGTAGTTTTTTGCCACCTTCGTGCGATTTCTTATCAGAACGAGTCAATTAAACAATGAATCAATGAAAGACTTAGAAAGAGAATTTGAACGATTGGTCAGGGAGAACCGCAGCACGATTTACACCGTCTGCTACATGTTCTCCAACGACCAGGACGAGGTGGCCGACTTATTCCAAGAGGTGCTCATCAACCTGTGGAAGAGCCTGCCCTCGTTTGAGGAGCGTGGCGATGTGCGCTCCTGGATTTACCGCGTCAGCCTGAACGTCTGCATCTCGCTCGACCGTAAGAAACGACGAAACAAGACGGTGCCGCTGACGATGGACATCGACCCCTACGAGGAGGCGGAGACCAACCAGAACTCGCGCCAAATGGAAATGCTGCGCCAGCGCATCTCACGGCTAGGCCAGTTCGACCGCGCCATCATCCTGCTTTGGCTGGAGAACATGACCTACGAGGAGATTGCCGCCGTCATGGGCATCACGGTGAAGAACGTCAGCGTGCGCCTCTACCGCATCAAGGAAGAACTAAAGAATATGTCGAACCAATAAAACTACAAAACATTATGGATAATCAGAATAATAACCTACAAGAATTGGAGCAACTGCGCAGTCAGGTCGCAGAGTTTAAGAACCGTTTGGAGCATCAGGAGATTGTCAGCCGTCAGATGCTGGAAAAAGCGATGAGGGGCCATGTGTCGTGGATTAAGCAAATGTGTGTCTGGGGCGCCGCCGTTGACTTGGCATTGGTGCCGTTAATCGTTTATCTCTTAAAAAGCATAGTCGGTATTTCGTGGCTGCCAATCATTGCCGTATGTATAGTAATGGTTTTCGAGGCATTTTTCAATTTCTGGAATGTTAGCACCATCCAAGACAAGTATCTGGCAGCTAACGATGTAATCAACGCACAACAAAGACTGAGGACTTACAAACGTAGAGAGAAGCTTTACACTTTCTTTGCTGTTCCTTTTCTTCTTCTCTGGTTTATCTGGTTCCTGCTTGAAGTTCACCACGGCACAAACATCCCATCCAGTAGGCTTGTGATTTCAATTGTGATGTTCTTCATAATTGCACCAATACTTTTCTTTGTCTTTAATCGCGAAATGCGCTCGCTGAACAAAGCCATCAAGGACATCGACGAGTTCGTCAACGGCAAGTAGAGCAAAATGCGCGGAATACAAAAAGTGGAGTTCACAATCAAGAAGAAATAAGTCAAGCGTATGCAGGGGGAGTAGTCATTTAGGGATGCTCCCCCTGCTTGCATCTACTCTACGAGGAATGATCTTAGTCACGCCCAGCCCGCATCCAGACTGGGCGGTGACATGTTTGAGGTGTTTTTGAAAAATGTGGGATTTATGGCAATGAAGACAAAGGAAAGCGAGGGGATATAGCTTATGGAATGCCTGATATCTCTCAGAAATACGCAAATTATCTGATTTAGATAATCTTTTTTGGATAATTATTTGGATGTGTAAATAAAAGCATGTAACTTTGCCCTCATTAAAAAGGATTTTATTTATGATTGACAATCCATTTATTACCTATGGCTACGAGTCCTCAGCGTATTTCTGCGACCGCAAAACAGAGACTCAAGAATTAGTTACGATGCTAACTAATGGCAATCATGCTGCATTGATTTCTCCACGCCGTATGGGCAAGACAGGACTGATTCATCACTGCTTTGCACAAAAAGAAATTCAGGACCAGTATTACACATTCCTCATAGACATTTATGCAACAAAGAACTTGCAGGATATGGTTTATCGGATGGGACAAGGCATCGTTAATCGGCTAAAACCGCGCGGGCAGTCAGCTATAGACGGTTTCCTTCGCTTTGTGACATCACTACGCACAGGCATATCCTTCGACGGTCAGGGAAATGCCAGTTGGAATGTGGGTATAGGGGACATCAAGTCGCCCAATTTTACATTGGAAGAGATTTTCAACTATCTGAAGGCTGCAGACAAGAAATGTATAGTTGCCATAGATGAGTTTCAAGTCATAGCCGGTTATCCTGAAAAAAATGTCGAGGAACTGATGCGAACTTACGTTCAGGAATGTCGTAATGCGGTGTTCATATTCTCCGGTTCCCAAAAGAGCATGATGAGCGAGATGTTCTCGTCACCAGCAAGACCTTTTTACCAGAGTGTTTCGATGATGTTCCTCAAGCCTGTTGCATTGCCCGAATATGAGGTTTTTGCAAAAGA
This sequence comes from Bacteroidaceae bacterium, assembly GCA_016286165.1. GTDB lineage: Bacteria > Bacteroidota > Bacteroidia > Bacteroidales > Bacteroidaceae > Physcousia. The sequence goes on from JAEESE010000023.1 coordinate 3,720, forward strand.
ACATTTTGAGAAAGCCGGCAAGCAGATAGCCGAAGGTGTGGTCAAGATAATCTACGATCGCTTTGACGGTACAACATGGTATCTACAGAAAGTGCTCAACCAACTTTTTGCAACAAAGGATAATGTTGTGGCCAAGGATGTCGACACAGCAGTAGAACAAATCATCAATCAAAACGAGGAAGCCTACAAGGACGTGCTCTATCAACTGACGGCTCGTCAGCGTGACCTGCTTGTTGCTATCAGTCGCGAGGGCAAGGCAAAACAGATTACTGGCGCAAAATTCATAAAACGATATCACTTAGCTTCTGCCAGCAGTGTGCAAAAATCGGCTTTGGCTCTAACTGAAAAACAGTTGCTGACACATCAGCAAGGTATTTACGAGATTTACGATAAGTTCATGTCTGAATGGCTACGCAAATCTTAAGAATCTATGGCATAATCCATAACCCGTCACCACACTCACCACCGCCCAGCCTGCATCCAGACTGGGCGGTGACATGTATGAGGTGTAAATAACAAAACTCCCATTTGCAGATGGGAGTTTTGTTTAATCAGTATTGAAAGGCTGTTATCGGACTTTGCCGTGTGCTATGTCAACAGCCATACGGATATTATCTATTGAGGTGCGGTTGTCGATGGTGCATTCTGCTCCACGGGGGCTGGTTCCACCTCGATGGTGAGTTCCTTGCCGGCAGCCAGGTCGCTGTGGTTGACGAACCAGCCCTTCAGGGGTTTGCCACCGATGAGAATGCGGCGTATCTTAGTGCCTTCGCCACGGCGGACGATGGTGAACGTCTTGCCGGCGTGTGGCAGGTCGAACTCCACGCGCTCAAACAGAGGCACAGAGACGATGTACTGCGGATCGGCAGGTGAGTAGGTGTATATGCCAAGGGCTGTGAGCGCATACCACGACGACATCTCGCCGCCGTCGTCCATGCCCGGCAGCGCCAGGTGTTCGGGTCCGCGGCCGTAGTATTCGTTCAGTATCTTGTTGATGACCTGCTGGCTCTTCTCCTGACGGTCGGCGAAATAATAGGTGAAGGGTATGGTGTGGCCGGGCTGGTTGCCCTGGCAGTAGTTGCCTATGAAGCCGGAGAAGTTGTCGGCCTCGTAGTCGCGATAAGGCTCGGTGAAGAGCGAGTCGAGCTTCTGCTCCACGGCCTGCTTCGACGGATAAAGGCCGACGATGCCTTCGGGGTCGTGAGGGGCGTAGAAGAGTGAGTTCCAGCCGTTGGCCTCGCGGTAATGGTAGGCATAGTAAGGATAATAGGGGTCGAAGTCCTTGATGAACGAGCCGTCGGCAATGCGCCCGCGCATGAAGCCCGTCTCGGGGTCGTAGACATTGCGGTAGTTCTTGGCCCGCTCCATAAGCAGCTTCTCGTTTTTCTTGTCCTTCAGTTCACGGGCTACGAGCGCCACGGCATAGTCGTCGTAGGCGTATTCGAGGGTCTTGGTCACGGCAGCTTTGTACTCATCCCATGTGGGCACATTGAAGGTATCCTTCTCTGCTATCCATCCCTGTTTCATGTATTCCTCGAGATAGGGCCTTCCTCCGCGACCGGGCACGGTGGCATTCTTGAGTATAAGCTTGTAGGCGCGTTGCAGGTCGAAGGTGTGGAGGCCGCGGAGCCATGCGCCTGAGATGAATGTGGAGGCATGGTCGCCATGGAAATAGGTAGGCATGTAGCCACCCTGCTTCTCGCCGCGGTCGATGGACGACTTGATGACATCCGTTGCGACCTGCGGATTGAGAATCGTCAGCAGCGTGAGCTGGTTGCGCGCCTCGTCCCAGAAGGCGGGATTGGTGTAGTAGAGGAAGGAGGTGTCCTTGATTGTCTGTCCGCGTTCGTCGCGGTACTCGCCGTTGACGTCGCTGCGCAGCGACGGCCATAGGAAGGCGCGGTAGAGTGTGGAGTAAAGCATGTTCTTCTGCGCATCAGTACCGCCGCTGACTCGCACGTGCCCCAGCAAAGTTTCCCATTGGCTATCGGCCTCGCGCCGCACCTGCTCGAAGCCCTTGTCGGCCAGCTCCGCCTCGAGGTTCAGCCGCGCATTCTCCTGCGAGGTAAACGACAGGCCTACCTTCACCTCTAATGGCGTAGCGCCACGGCTGTCCTTGAACGTCACCACGCTCACGGGGTCGCTGAACTCCCGTTCCTGGCGCACTTCGTCGATGTCGTAGTTGGTCACGGCATAGAAGAAGACACCGTCCTGACGACCTTGGAATGAGCGCTGCCCGACCTGTGACACTTCCCTGCGGCGTGGTCGTCCGTTGGCACGGGTGATGTCGATGAGCAGCAGCTTCTCGTCCTCGGGACGGAAGGTGTAGCGGTGGTAGCCGCAACGAGGCGTCACGGTCAGTTCGGCGTTCACTTTATACCGCTCGAGATAGACCTGATAGTAGCCGGGACGCGCCGTTTCGCGCTCGTGGCTGTAGTGTGAGGCATAGCTGTCGGCGCGATAGAACCCAGCCTTCGTCACAGGCAGCATAGGCACGTTGAGCAGATTCCAATGGCCCATCGCCGTGTGGGCAAAGCCGTAGATATTGCGGTCTTCGTACTGATAGCCGCCGCCGGAGCCATACTTCGTGACAGGCGAGAGCTGCACCATTCCGTTGGGTGTGGTGGCGCCGGGGAAGGTCTCGCCGCCCCAAGGCCGCTTGTCGCGCACTTGAGTGAAGCCCAGATCCTCGGGTGTCCACAGGGTGGTGGTGCCCAAACGGGTATCTACACGGTCGGTGATACTACCGGCAAAGGCGGGGAGCGAAAAGAGAATGAAGAATGAAGAATGAAGAATGAAGAATAAGAAATTGCGTTTCATTGCAGAAGGATGAAGAGTGAAGAGTGAAGAATGAAAAGTGAAGAATGAAGAGTGAAGAATGAAGAGTGAAGAATGATGAATGATGAATGCGATTAACGGATTTTGCTATAGACGCGAGAAGATGACATTGGAATATTTCTCAAAGTTATTCGGTGTTATAATTGTCGTGAATTATGTGCAACGCTTTCCCGCGTTCACCGTTGTCTGCCACGAGCTCCTTGGGTTGAAGGAGCTATGTATGTTATGGTCTCACCACCGCTCAGCCCGCATCTGGACTGGGCGGTGACATGTTTGAGGTGTTTTTAGGATAAAACCTTTTTAAGCCAGCGCACCGCCTCGCCGATAATCAGCACGGGCGAGGTGGCTATGATGATGATGAGCCATTGGCTGAAGTCGAGGGGCTCTACGTTGAACATCGCTCCACCAAACTCAACAATAAGAATTTGTCCGAGGAAGATGATGACCACGATGAACAGGAACTCACCACAGCCGCGCAAGTCAAAGGCGCTGCGGCCTGTGAGGAAAGCGCGGGCGTTGAAGAGGTTCCAGAACTGCAGCATCACGAAGGTGGTGAAGAAGAGGCTCAGTTCAATCTCGGAAAGATGGTGGCCGGCTCCTCCCCCTGTTTGTAAGGGTGAGTCAGACGTGAAGAGAGCCGTGATGGACCGTATGTCACTTATCTCGGCATTCTCGAAGAGCCAGAGCAGGGCTGTGGTCAGGACGAAGAAGGTGAAGCCCACGCCGATGATAAAGTGCCACATAGGTGTGGAGATGATGAACTTGCGACGGTCGCGGGGCCGTTCGCGCATCACGGTAGGTGTAGGAGGCAGCGAGGCCAGGGCCATGGCTGCGAAGGTATCCATGATGAGGTTCACCCACAGCATCTGCGTCACGGTGAGCGGTGCATCAGTGCCCATGAAGGCTCCTGCCAGTACGGTGAGGCAAGCGCACACATTCACGGTGAGTTGGAAGAGTATGAAACGCTGTATGTTGCGGTAGAGCGAGCGCCCCCACATGACGGCGCGGCCTATGCTGGCAAACGAGTTGTCGATGATGGTGATGTCGGAGGCTTCCTTGGCTACGGCAGTACCGTCGCCCATGGAGAGTCCTACGTGAGCGGCTTTCAAGGCCGGCGCATCGTTGGTGCCGTCGCCGGTCACAGCCACCACCTCGCCGCAAGCCTGCAGAGCTTCTACGAGGCGGCGTTTGTCTGTAGGCCTGGCTCTTGCCACTATGGTTATGTCGCGTGCCTGTTGCCTCAGTTCCTCGTCGCTCATCTCAGCCACTTCAGACCCTGTGAGTATGCTATGCGTTGACAGACCTATCTGACGTGCTATCTCGGCAGCTGTCAGCACGTTGTCGCCTGTCACTACCTTAACATCGATACCTGCCTGTGTACATTTCTTAACGGCTGCAGGAACGTCAGTGCGTATAGGATCGGCTATAGCTACGAGAGCATCAAGCACGGGTTTTTCGTAGTTGCGGGCATGAGCCAAAGCCAAGGTGCGCAAACCGCGCTGCTGCCATTGGGACAGGAGAAGACCCTCTTCCTGCTCCATTTTACACATCTCCATCACCACCTCGGGAGCTCCCTTTATATATAATAATGTGTCATGCTCGGCGCTGTCGGGGTCGGCAATGCGCGTGGCCATATACTTGCGTTCAGTGGAGAAAGGTATTTCCTCAGTGACTTGAGCATTCTCGCGGAGAGGTTGATAATCAACGCCTTGGCTGCGCAGCCAAAGCAGCAATGCTCCTTCGGTAGGATTACCAAGCACCTTGTCGCCATCGAGTGAGGCGGTGCTGTTGACGGCGATATTGAAGAAGACACACTCCTGACCTCTCTCGTCAGGTTGGAGAGAAGAATCCTGAGAGCCCATTTTCATCTCCACCACCTGCATCAGGTTTTGCGTGAGCGTGCCTGTCTTATCGGTACAGATTACGGTGGCTGCTCCCATTGTCTCGCAGGCGTGCATTCGACGTACCAGGTTGTTGGTACTGAGCATGCGGCGCATGGAATAAGCCAGGGAGAGCGTCACGGCCATGGGCAGACCTTCGGGCACGGCCACTACGATAAGCGTCACGGCCAACATCAGCGACTGCAGCAGATAGGCGAGGAAGAGGACGAAGTTGTCAGGATTGGCATTGTCCAAGGTCCATTGTCCATTGGAATAGAACCACATGACGACGCGACCCACTATTACCAATGCTGCTACGGCATAACTGGCTCGTGAGATGAGGAGGCCGAGGCGGTCGAGTTGCTCGTTGAGGGGTGTGCGTACCGACGAGTCAATCTGTGTTTCCGTGAACACGCGTCCGTTCTCGGTAGCGTCGCCTACGGCTGTAACGCACATAAGCCCGTGGCCTTCAAGAATCTTAGTGCCGCGGAGCACCATGTCGGTGGGATAAGTGGCTTCAGCATCCTGCTCATCGTGCCTTGTACTCTTGTGGCAGACGGGCTCGCCCGTGAGCGATGATTCGTCAACCTGCATCTGTGTGGCCTCGAGCAACTGTCCGTCGGCTGGTATCTCGTCGCCTGTCGACAGCAGCACTATATCGCCCACAACAATCTCGCTGCGGGGGACCTGTGTCTCATGGCCGTCGCGGCGGACGCGCACAGGCTCGCGGTCGTTCTGTTGGTTCAGTAGAGAGAATTCGCGGTCGGCTTTATGCTCGAACCAAAAAGCCAGCCCTGTAGCCAAAGCGATGGCGATGATGATGCCGACAGGCTCGAAGAACACGGTAGAGCCGCCGTTCAAGCCGAAATATTCGTAGAACGAGATTCCTATGCTGAGCACGGCAGCAACCAGCAGAATGACGATGAGCGGATCGGCAAACTTCGACAAAAGCTTGCGCCACCACGGAGTGCGCTCGTGTGGTGTGAGGACGTTGGAGCCATGAGCCCGACGCGAAGCTATAACCTCGGCAGCGCTTAGCCCCCAATGTCCTTCGGAACCGTTTCGCGCACTGCTGTCGTCGCCGAGCGATGACTCAGGCCGTATATGTTTGTTCATTTCTTCCATTTGCTCCGCAAAAATAACCCTTTTCCTTGTCAGGGCAAAAGAAAATGGATAGAAAAGACGGGAGCTATGTATTTTTTCGTATCTTTGTCGGCAGAAAGCATAAAAATGTTTTGCAAAGTTTTCATTAAAATAGCTCATACTATGATGAATAGGATTTTCGTTCTTGCAGGACTGCTGGCGGCAAGTGCCAGTTTAACTGCCCAAGACCTTAAGGTAACTACGTTCCGCCACGTCGGTCCTCTGCCCCTCCAACGTCCGGTAATTCTGGACAGCACTAATGTCAGCGGCAAGGCTTTCGACGAGAAATCGCTGATGGCAACACCGCTCAACCTGACTAGCGTGAAGGAAGGCAAGCCTTTCAATGATGCGGTGCTGGCAAAAGACAGTCAGGGCCGTCCGGCTTTGCACCTCGTGGCTTTCAGCCTTTCGAACGCGAGCTATGCCAAGGCTTCCGTTAAAGTTGACGGGCTTACTCATCATGAGTTGTACATCGACGGCAAGAAGACGGCCAGCGGCAGCCCAGCAGAACTGATTCCCGGAACACATGAGGTTGTGGTGAAGGCACTGACAACAGCCACGAGCACCGATTCGCTTAAGGTGACCGTTGTGCCTACAACAAAGACCGACCTCAGCCTGAATGCCGACGACAACAAACGTCTCTACACGATGAGCGAAGTGCTGCACGCGCGTCGCTTCGCCGGTGTGTCGCTCTCGCCCAATGGCAAATGGATGATAGTGTCGACCACGCAGACGCAACCGGGCGGACAGACTCAAAGGAGAACCGAAGTGCGAGAAGTGGCAACGGGCAAGGTCGTAGATGAACGTGGCGGTGTAAGATGGATGCCACGCACGAACAACTATTGTTTTACGCGCGAGAAGAGCGGCCAACGTGAACTGATAGCAGTAGATCCGCAGACCAAGGCCGAGAGGATTCTGGCCACCGGTATCACGGCAGATGAATTCCGGATTACGCCTACCGAGGACCGCCTCATCTTCACTCTTCAGGACAACGGACCGGCTGAACGCCCTGACGTGTATGAGGTGATTCACCCCGACGACCGCCAACTCGGATGGCGCGACCGCTCGCATCTGGCCGTCTATGACCTGCGCTCAGGCCTGATGCAGCCGCTCACCTTCGGACATTCGGGCACTTATCTCACCGATGTCAGCACCGACGGTCGGTATGCCTTGGTGATGACGAGCAACAGCCAATTGGGACCACGTCCCACGGAAAAAAGTTCGGTGTATCGTATTGACCTCGAGAGCTTTGCAACAGACTCTCTTGTTTTGAACGAGGGCTTCATGGGTGGCTGCCGTTTCTCGCCCGACGGCCGTCAAGTGCTGCTGAGCGGTTCGCCCGAAGTGTTCAATGGAATAGGCAAGAACGTGCGTGAAGGTCAGACGCCCAGCATGATCGACACACAGTTGTTCCTGATGGATATAAGCACCCGCAACATCAAGCCGCTGACCAAGAACTTCAACCCTAACGTGTCGAGATACGTATGGAATCGTGTTGATAATCAGGTATATTTCACAGCCGAGGACAAGGACAGCGTAAATCTGTTCCGCCTTGACCCGCAGACGGGCAAGATATGTCGCATAGCCCTGCCCGAAGAACTGGTGGAGAGCTTCAGTCTGGCTGCCGATGCCCCCGCCATGGTGCTGTATGCCCAAAGCGCTTCAAACAGCGACAGGTTGTATGCGCTGAATCTTGCAAAAGCGAAAAGTGACAAGGTGAAAGGTGGAAAGAGTGATGATGCTTTCTCCGTTGTGAATTATCCTCTGTCCATTGTTGAAGACCTTAGCGCAGAGACTTTGAAAGATGTGGAACTGGGCGCTTGTGAGCCTTACGTCTATACCAATGCTCGCGGCGAGCATATCTCGTGCCGCTATTACCTGCCGCCTCACTTCGACGCGTCGAAACAATACCCGATGATTGTGAACTACTACGGCGGCTGCTCGCCCACAAGCCGCAACTTCGAGAGCCGCTATCCGCAGCACGCATATGCTGCCTTGGGCTACGTGGTGCTCGTAGTGAATCCGCATGGTGCTACAGGTTTCGGACAGGAATGGTCGGCCCAGCACGTAAACACTGCCGGCGAAGGTGTGGCAGAGGATATCATAGGAGCCGTAGAGGCTTTTTGCCGCGAGCACAGTTGGGTTAACAAGGCTAAGATAGGTTGTATAGGAGCCAGCTACGGTGGATTCATGACGCAATATCTGCAGACAAAGACAGACCTCTTTGCCGCCGCCATCAGCCATGCCGGCATCAGCGACCACACCAGCTATTGGGGCGAGGGCTATTGGGGTTATACCTACAGCGAAGTGTCGATGGCCAACAGCTACCCTTGGACGCGAAAGGATTTGTATGTAGACCAAAGTCCGCTATTCAACGCCGACAAGATTCACACGCCGCTCCTCTTCCTCCATGGCGATGCCGACCACAACGTTCCTGTAGGCGAAAGTATTCAGATGTACACAGCCCTGAAGTTGCTCGAGCGGCCTACTGCCATGGTGCTTGTCAAAGATCAGGATCATCACATCACCGATTATCAGAAGCGTCTGCGCTGGCAGAATACCATCTGGGCTTGGTTTGACCGCTGGCTCAAGGACGAGCCCGAATGGTGGCAGAGCATGTATCCCGACAAACAACTATAGGCTAAACATAAGTTAGGTCGACCTAAACGGCAAATTAGGTTGACCTAACAGACGAATAAAGCCGGCCTTACAAGCGTGTAAGGCCGGCCTTGTATTTGTATGTGTTTTAGCGATTGGCGTACATCGACTCGTAGTAGCGCTGGTAATCGCCTGAGGTGACATTGTCCATCCATTCCTGATTGTCGAGGTACCAGCGAACGGTGCGCTCGATGCCTTCCTCGAACTGGAGCGACGGTTCCCAGCCCAGTTCCTGTTGAAGCTTGCGCGAGTCGATGGCGTAGCGGAGGTCGTGGCCGGCACGGTCGGTGACATAGGTGATGAGGTCCATGTCCTCGCCTTCCTTGCGTCCGAGCAGACGGTCGGTGGTGGCGATGAGCACGCGGATGATGTCGATGTTCTTCCACTCGTTGAAGCCTCCGATATTATATGTCTCAGCCACACGTCCACGGTGGAAGATAAGGTCGATGGCACGAGCGTGGTCCTCAACGTAGAGCCAGTCGCGCACGTTCTCGCCCTTGCCATAAACAGGCAGCGGCTTGCGATGACGTATGTTGTTGATAAACAATGGAATCAGCTTCTCGGGGAACTGATAAGGCCCGTAGTTGTTTGAGCAGTTGGTGACTACGGTAGGCATGCCGTAAGTGTCGTGGTAGGCACGTACAAAATGGTCGCTCGATGCCTTGGCAGCACTGTAGGGCGAGTGCGGCTGGTACTTCATATCCTCGGTGAAGAACTTGTCGCCATAGGCCGGGTGCTGCGTAGCTGAGGCCTTAGTGGAGAAAGGTGCCGGTATGCCTTCGGGGTTAGTCATCTCGAGGGCGCCATAAACTTCGTCGGTAGAGATATGGTAGAAGCGCTTGCCCTCGTAACGCTCGGGAAGGCTTTCCCAGTAGAGTTTGGCAGCCTGAAGCATTGACAATGTGCCCATTACGTTGGTGCGTGCGAAGGTGAACGGGTCCTTGATGCTGCGGTCTACATGGCTCTCGGCAGCAAGATGAATAACGCCAGTCACCTTCTCCTCCTGCATGAGTTTGAGCACATCCTCGAAGTCGCAGATGTCCATTCGTACAAAACGGTAGTTGGGACGGTCCTCGATATCGCGAAGGTTAGCCAGATTGCCGGCGTAGGTGAGCTTGTCGAGGTTGATGATGCGGTAGTCAGGGTATTTATTAACGAACAGACGCACGACATGTGAGCCGATAAAGCCTGCGCCGCCTGTGATGATTATAGACTGAGACTTACATCCTAACCCACTTTCTTTTGAAGAGTGGGAACAGGATGTTTGCTGGTTAGTAGTGTTCATATCTTAAATATTAGGTTGTTGTCGTAATGATTCGAAAGAGAGGTGACGGGGGATGAGTCTTTAAAACGGAGACTCGAAATCGCTGAGCAGCGGTAGGTTGAGGTCCTTCTGGCTGCGGATGGCGGTACTGAGGTCTATGTGCCAGTCGATGCCGAGGCTTGGGTCGTTGAGCTGAATGCCTGCGTCGGCCTCAGGGTGATAGAACTCATCGCACTTGTACTGGAAGACAGCCACGTCAGAGAGCACAGCAAAGCCGTGGGCAAAGCCCTTGGAGATGAAGAGCTGGCGATGGTTGTGCTCAGTGAGTTCTACAGCGACGTGATGCCCGAAGGTGGGTGAACCTTTCCGCAGGTCAACAGCCACATCGAGCACGGCGCCTCGCACACAGCGCACGAGTTTGGTCTGGCAGAAGGGCGGGCGCTGGAAATGAAGGCCGCGCACCACACCACGCTGGCTCATGCTCTCGTTGTCCTGGACGAAACGTATGGGACCCACGAGTTCATCGAAGTCGCGCTGCGAGAAACTCTCGAAGAAGTACCCGCGGGCATCCTCGAACACGCGCGGCTCTATAATGAGCACCCCTTCAATATCTGTCTTAATAATATTCATCTTGGTCTAACTATCAACTGTCAACTATCAACTGTCAACTATCAACTGTCAACTGTCAACTAAACATCAAACTCCCTCGTCCTCGTCTTCGTCGAAGTCGGTATCGCTGCGCTCGTCGCGCTCAATGGTTATTCCGCCCTGACGGTCGACCTTGAGAAGGAGCGGTTCCACCATATCGCTTTGAGGCATAGAAACGCTCACGGCAAAGCACAGGCCGGGCAGAGAATTGTCGAACATCATACCATCGAGCAGTCCGCGCTGGCGGAAATCATTGCTGAGACGTGAGGCGAATGCATTCTTGGTGAAACGACGGTTGAAGAACTCGCGGCCGTCGGCAGCTATCTTCAAGGTGTAGACGTTGTCGGCATAGCGCGCTCCGTCGTCGTCGACCACTACGGGCAGACTATCGGATGCCTCGCGATGAATGGCATACGTGTACTTATGTCCGTCTACGACAATGGTATCTGCAAAATTATACTCGTGCATACGCTGCACACCATCGGCAGCGTCGCCCGTGGTTTCGTACTCGCCTGTGGCGCCTGCCTCGGTCTCGGCGGCCTGCTTGGGTGTACAAGCGCCCATCAGCGCAGGCACTATGAATAATGCTAAAAGACTCTTCTTCATAACTCTTTTTCGTGAAATGTGCTGCAAAGATAGTAATAAATTGAAAATTGAAAATTGAAAATGAGAAAAATAATTAAGAGATGAGATAAAAAAGGTAAATACTAAAACCATGAATCGCAAATAATACTTATCTTTGCTGCGGATATGAGAATAAAATCACTTTTCAACAGCTTGGCATTCGTGCTTGCCGTGGGGCTGCTGACGGCTTGCGGAAAGATTACAAGCCATCAGGAGGAAGTGCCTGTGGACGAGGCCGTAGAGGCTGTGGCCGACAGCATTGACTTGGTGTTGACCGTGGCTCGCACTTCGCGCCTCTATACCGCTGAGTATCAGGTGCACAAGATAGTGACACACTCCGACGTTAAGTTCCTGCGCACTACGCTGCTTGGGCATACGCTGGATACCCGTCTGTCGTTGGGCGACCGCAAGATAGCCATACCCATTGATGTGACGCTGAAGGCCTATATCGATTTCTCAGGTTTCAGCGAGAGCCAGATAGAACGCTCTGAGGACGGGACAAAGATTCACATCACACTGCCCGACCCGAAGGTGGTTGTCACTTCTTCGAAGATAGACCATCAGTCGACAAAGCAGTACACCGATATCCTGCGCAGCGATTTCACCGACGAGGAGATGACCGATTTTACGGCTCAGGGCGTACGGGCCATCCTCAAGACCGTGCCTCAGCTCGGGATTCTCGAATCGGCACGTCAGGGTGCGGCGCAGACGCTGATACCGCTCATAGCCTCGCTGGGCTATGCTGAAAGCGATATCGTGGTAACCTTCCGCAAGCAGTTCACCGTCAGCGACCTTCCGCAGATAATAGACAACGAACGCAGTGTAGTTAAGTTTTGACGCTTGGGCGCCTTCTCCTCACCGCTTGGAGATGGGGGAGGAAATAAGTTAAGAATGAGTACTTTCAAACATAATAAACAGTTTGGCGAGGCTGGCGACAGCGGTTGTGGGACGGTATTGACCGCCCTTTTAGTGATTGCAGCTGTAGTGGGCTGCGCCTTTGGTGTGCGTCGTTGCAACTCCGAGAAGAAGATTCTCGACGTGGAGATTGTTCATCCCAAGGGCATCGACCTGACGCCCGTTCAGATACGCTCGGTTGAGAATATCGGCGAGTGGGAGTTCCTGACCATATCCGACGAGGAACTCGTGGATACCACTCGGCGCCGTGTTCTCGGTCGCGACGACCGTCTGGTGCGAATCTACCGAGGCACTCTGCGTTTAGGCATAGACCTCGGCAAGGCCCGCGAAGGTTGGGCAAGCGCGCATGGCGACACGGTGACGCTTCAGCTGCCGCCCGTGCGTTTGCTTTCGGAACGTTTTATCGATGAGGCCCGCACCCGCTCGTTCTTCGAGAGCGGAACGTGGGATGCCCGCGCCAAGGATCAGATGTACTACAAGGCGGCCCGTCAGATGCGTCATCGCTGCGTGACGCCAGCCACCCTCATGCAGGCCGAGGAAAATGCCCGCGCCGAAATCACCGCCCTCTTCCGCACCTTCGGCTTTAATACCGTAGAGATAGAGTTTGACAAATTATGATGATAAAACAGATTTAAATTGTTGTTCACATAAAAGCATAAATACAATGAGACAGCTTGCTCTAACTATTCTTTTTATTTTCACCGCATTAACAAGCGTTTCCGCACAAGGGCGGACAGAAACGGAACTGGCTGAAGACTGGCAATTCTCGCGCGACGGGCAGTCGTGGCAAACGGTTCGCGTGCCTCACGACTGGGCCATAGCCGGTCCCTTCGACAAGAAATGGGATATGCAACGCGTAGCCATAGTGCAGAACGGTGAAACGGAAGCCAGCGAGAAGACGGGCCGCTCAGGTGCGCTGCCTTGGATAGGCGAAGGTTTCTACAAGCGTAAGTTTTCCATTCCGCAGAACTTCAACGGTCATGCCGAACTGGTGTTCGACGGAGCAATGGCCGAGCCGGAGGTTAAGGTCAACGGCCAGTGGGCAGGCTACTGGGCTTATGGCTACAACACTTTTCGCATTGACGTCACCGACCTCGTCAAAGCAGGCGAAAACCTGTTGGAGGTTAACCTTAGCAACAAGGAGGAGAGTTCGCGCTGGTATCCCGGCGCCGGCATCTATCGTCCTGTGACATTGGTGCTTACGCCTAAGACATATATTGAGGACTGGGGTCTGTGTGCACGAACTATGACCGTTCGTGACAATAAGGCCGAGGTAGAAGTGGATATGAAAGTGACTCTGACTCAACCCGTCGACTATTCATTCGACCTCTTGGGCGCAGAAGGTCAGAAAGTGGCGTCTGTGGAGCCTAAGCGTATAGAAAAGAACGGAACCGTTCATGCTAAGATGACCGTGCAGGCACCCGAACTATGGTCACCTGAATCGCCTTACCTATATAAGTTGGTGGCCAAACTGAGCGCCAACGGCAATATCGTTGACGAGAAGACGTTGAACCTAGGTATTCGCACCATACGTGTGAGCCGCGAAAACGGCTTCCAACTCAATGGCAAGACGCGCAAGCTGAAAGGCGTTTGCCTGCACCACGACCTCGGTCCCTTAGGCGCCGCTGTGAACAAGGCAGCCCTCATCCGTCAGGTGAAGATCCTGAAGGAGATGGGCTGCGACGCTATCCGCACTTCGCATAATATGCCAAGCCAGATGCAGATGGACGTGTGCGACTCTTTGGGCATGATGGTGATGGCCGAGTCGTTTGACATGTGGATTTATCCTAAATGCAAGAACGGCTATGCCCGCTTCTTCCGTGAATGGGGCGACAAGGACATGACAAACCTGGTGCTCGCCCACCGCAATCACCCGAGCATAGTGATGTGGTCGATAGGCAACGAGATTCCTGAACAAGGTGGCGAGGACGGCCGACAGATAAGTATTCGTTTGCAAGGCATCTGCCATAGCCTTGATCCTACTCGTCCCGTGACGCAAGGACTGGATCGCGTAGACAACGCCCTTTGGAGCGGCACTGCACAAGCTATGGATGTGCCTGGTCTGAACTATCGTCTGCATCGCTATCAGGCTGCTTATGACAAACTCACACATGGGTTCATCCTGGGTTCCGAAACGGCTTCGACAGTGTCATCTCGCGGCGTGTATAAATTCCCTGTGGAGCCTACGGACCATGGTTACTACAGCGATGGACAATGCACGGGCTACGATGTGCAGTGGTGCTCGTGGTCGAATCTGCCCGACGATGACTGGCGCTGGCAGGACGATAAGGACTGGGTGATCGGTGAGTTCGTATGGACAGGCTTCGACTATCTGGGTGAACCTACTCCTTACGATGGCTATTGGCCTTCCCGCTCAAGCTATTTCGGCATATGCGACTTGGCCGGCCTGCCCAAGGACCGTTATTATCTCTACCGCTCACACTGGAACAAGAGTGAACACACAATCCATCTGGTTCCCCATTGGACGTGGGGCAAGGAACGCCGCGGCGAGGTCACTCCCGTGTATTGCTATACGGATTATCCCACAGGCGAGCTGTTCATCAACGGCAAGAGTCAGGGTAAGATAACCAAGAATCCTGAATCGCGTCTCGACCGTTATCGTTTGCGTTGGAACGAGGTGAAGTATGAGCCGGGCGAGTTGAAAGTAGTAGTCTACGACGAACAAGGTCAGAAGGCGGGCGAAAAAGTAGTTCGCACTGCAGGTAAGCCTTCGAAACTGAATTTAGACGTTTGGACTCAGGACGGAGGCTCGCTCCGTGCCGATGGCGAAGACCTGGCGTTTATCACTGTGTCGCTAACCGATAAGAACGGCACCTTTGTTCCCGATGCCAATGACCAACTGACATTTGAGGTTTCAGGCGCAGGCTCGTTCGAAGGCGTGTGCAACGGTGATGCCACCAGCTTGGAATCGTTCAAGCAGCCTACGATGAAGCTGTTTGCAGGCCAGCTCGTACTTGTCGTTCGTAGCAATAAGCAAGCCGGCAAGATTACTGTAAAAGTAAATGATGCCGGCCGCAAGCTCAGTAAGTCGGTGGTTATTGCCACCAATCGTTAAGCAGAAGAGGAATGGTTAGCTATCACCGAAATCGCGGTTGATAGCTTCGTTGAGGGCGTGCATATTGGGGAACACCAAGTCGGCACCAGCCTCCCATAAGGCGCTGTCGGGCAATGGGCCTGTGTTGACGGCTATGGTGAAGATGCCGGCAGCGTGAGCGGCCTGCACTCCCAAGGGCGCGTTCTCAATCACTATGGCTTCGTCGGCCTTGAGGCCGGCTTTCTTCAGTGCCATAAGGTAAGGCTCTGGGTATGGCTTGCCTTGCTTGACGTCGAAAGCCGTAACCATAAGCTCGCGCGTGAACATACCTGGGAAATGACGGTTGAGGTTATCGAGTAGCGACAGCTGACCGGAACCGGTTACGATGACGCGCATGAAGCCTCGCGCGCGAACATTTTCTAATACGTCTTTCACGCCGTCCATGACAGGAGCCTCGCCTTTCTCCTCGAAATAACGATTGAACTCCTCGCTCTTGGCAGCGTAGATATCCTTTATTTCCCGCTCGGTAGCATCACGACCCCAGGTGCGCTGAGTGAGTGCATTTATGGTGCCGGCACCCGTGCGCCCCTCGTTCATGTAAACCTCCTCGCCGGTCATTGAGAGTCCAAAGCGCTCTACAGCCTTTACCCAAGCCACGGCATGACCTGGCATGCTGTCGAACAGCACGCCATCCATGTCGAAGAAAAAAGCTTGAATTGAGGACTCAACCCCCAAACCCCTCTCTTTCAAAGAGGGGGAGGGGATGTCCTTTGGATTACTCTTGTATTGATTGGGTGTAACTTCTATAGATGTGTCAGTAGAGTTGTTGTGTAATGACATTTATTACATCTTTGATATTATAGGGGACCCCTTCATTGGTAAATCGAATTACACGGGATCCAATCTTTTGCAAGTCTTCTTTATTTCAGCCTTGCCTGTATTGCGGCAGTCTCAGCTTCATACCCGGGTTTGCCAAGAAGAGCGAACATGTTTTTCTTGTAGGCTTCTACACCAGGCTGGTTGAAGGCATTGACGCCGAGGAGCTGGCAGTGGACACCGCAGGCACGCTCGAAGAAATAGATGAGCTGGCCCAGGTGGTAGGCATCCAAACGGTCAATGGCAATACGGATATTGGGCACACCACCGTCGACGTGGGCTAACTGCGTGCCAAGTTCTGCCATCTTGTTGACTTCATCCACGCGCTTGCCTGCGAGGAAGTTGAGGCCGTCGAGGTTCTCGTCGTCGCTGGGGAAGAGGAGCTGGTGCTCAGCGTTCTCTACGCTGATGACGGTTTCAAAGATAGTGCGCTCACCATCCTGAATCCACTGACCCATGGAATGGAGGTCTGTGGTAAGGTCCACGCTGGCAGGATATATGCCCTTGCCATCCTTGCCCTCGCTCTCGCCGAAGAGCTGTTTCCACCATTCGGCAATGAAGTGGAGCTTAGGCTGATAGTTGGCGAGAATCTCAATCTTCTTACCGCTCTCGTAGAGGGCATAGCGGGTAGCAGCATACTGAGCCGCGAGGCTGGTGTCAGCTTCCATGTCCTGAGCACCCTTAACGAGTTGGTCGATATCGAAACCGGCAACGGCGATAGGCAGCAGACCTACGGGGGTAAGCACGCTGAAGCGGCCACCTACATTGTCGGGGATGATGAAGCTCTTGTAACCTTCCTTGTCGGCACAGGTGCGGGCTGCTCCGCGCTTGGCATCGGTAATGGCCACGATAACCTTCCTGGCCATCTCCTTGCCCATCTGCTCCTCGCACTGCTTCTTCAGCAGACGGAAAGCGAGAGCCGTTTCGGTGGTGGTGCCGCTCTTGGAGATATTGATGACACCGAACTTCTTACCGCGGAGATAGGCGGTCAGCTCGCTGAGATAGTCCTCACCGATATTGTTGCCTGCGAACAGGATGACGGGACCTTTGCCGCCCACCAGCCACTGGAAGCTGTTTGAGAGAGCTTCGATGACTGCTTTGGCGCCAAGGTAGGAACCGCCGATGCCGGCCACGACAACAGCTTCGCATTCGCTACGGAGAGTAGCTGCCACGGCCTTAATCTCAGCCAGGAACTCGGGTGTGATGCTGGAAGGGAGGTGCAGCCATCCGAGGAAATCGTTGCCGGGACAGCTGCCGTCTTCAAGTGATTTCTGTGCTTCGGCCACGCGGGGTGCCAAAGCGTTAATTGTCTCAAGGCTCACGAAGGGAGCCACTTTGGAAATGTCGAGTTTTAACATAGTTGTATTTAATGAATTGGGAATTTACTATAAGCTCTCAACCTTGAGGTTGGTGACTCGGCTACGCAGAATGGTATCTGTTCGCTGGAGGGGGAAACGGAGTGTGCGTACCAGCTTCATCTTCTTGTCCTTAGGGAAGGTGAGTTCGTCAATAGGCATGCGCTCTACAAGACGGTTGTTTACGTAGAGACGTGTCTCGCGGCTGTCGCCCTCGATGGCGATATGTTCACGAGTTCCAGGACGCAGGGCATGGCGGAAGCTGAAGAGGTAGCCGTCGCGGATATAGCCCAGACGCCCCGTGACGGGGTCTGCGAGATAGAACTCGGCATCCTCGCTGCGGAAGAGTGCTGTGCCGCGTTCCTCGGCACTGGCCTCGATATCGAAGCTGACACGGTAGGGCCATCCGATATGAGGAATGGCGCGCGTGGAAGATGGTGCCACGGTGGCCTCTGTGAGGACGGTGCCTTTAGGATAGCGTCCGAGGTCGTTGACGCCGGGGGCCTCGCCGATGCCGTCGGCCAAGCGAAGCCATTCGTCGCACGAGCGCAAGGTGTCGACGCTCCACGTCTTTTCAGCGAGCACCTGCAGGGCAGGCATCACACGGTGGTGGATATCTGCCACGGAGATGCCGTTGCCCACGTGGTCGTTCCATACGGCAAACATACCGCCCTTGATTTGCGGGTGGAATTCCTCGAAGCGCTTCTGCCCAATCTGAGCAGGCGTCCACTCCTTATATAAATAAGGTATGTTGAGGTAGTCGTAGTAGTAGCCTGCCTGTGGCACTATATAGAGGAAGCGGTCCGGAATGCTGACGAGGTCGTAGCCGAGCCGCATCATCGAGTCGGGTTCGGCGTAGCCGTTGTACCATGCATACATGAGGACATTATCTACCTTCACGGGTGTCGTGCCGCGCGCGTGCGTGAGTGAACCCCAGAAGGCTGCTTGCTTGCCGTAGGATTCCACGTGGCGGATGAGGTGGTCGGCGAGAGCACGGAAGCGCTCGGTGATGTCCTGACGTTTGTTGCTGTACTCATCTGTTCCCACGTGAACGCGGGGGCCTGCGAAGACAGGCTCGGGTCCTTCGAGGTACTCGGAGAAGAGGCTGTCCACGAATGGGATGACCTCAGGGTTGGTGAGTTCAAGGTGATCCTTGCCGAACTCCTCGGAGCCGAGGCTCGGGCGATAGTGCGAGAAGCAGAGGCTGTGGGCGGGCACGTCGATTTCGGGAATCACCTCCACTCCTTGCGCTGCAGCATCGAGGATGAACTGACGGAAATCTGCCTTGCTGTAGCTGCCATCCTCGGCAGTAAGGCCGGGGAAGCGCTCACTCTCAAGGCGGAAGGCGGCATAGGTGTCGTCCCAGTTGTCGTGGAAGAACTGGCGCATACCATTGTCGTTGAGGTGCACGTTAAGCGTGTTCATCTTGTAGTATGCCATGGTTCGCACAAGCCGTCGGAGGTAGCTCAGGGGGATATATTTACGTCCACAGTCCATCATGATTCCTCGGATGGGATAATCGGGCCGGTCGGCGATGCGTCCACAGGGCAAAGCCCCAGACTGCGCCAACTGTAGCAGCGTCTGCACAGCATGCAAGGCTCCTCGCTCGCTGGCTTCAACTCGTATACTGCGGGCAATGTCAATAGTGTAGCCCTCAGCGCCGAGCTTCTTCTGAGGCTTGTATATGAAGAGGACATCGGTGGCTGTGGCCTTCTTGCCTTCGACTACGGTCAGTTGCAGTCCGGCGAGTGTCTTCATATCCCTGGCCAGTGCCTCTGCAGCAGGACGCAGACGGGCATCGGCAAAGAGGATACGGCTCTGGGCGGATAGTTGCAGGGTACCTTCAGAACCTTTCCACTCGTGTAAGGCGGGGATGGTGAAGGGCCGTGGATTCATGGCTGCCGAAGCCGTTGTCAGAGAAACGGCGAAGAGGCATGAAAGGAATAAATGTCTTACGGTCATGGTTTGAAGTATTTGTTATATAGTTCTTTAGATATAGCTATTTCGTCGCCTTTAGCTACAGGTGCAGAAATTGAGGTAGTAGCGCCATGGCACGCTGGCCGTGTGCTTCTCAGTATTGCAGTAGGGCAGTTTCCTTGGCAGCCGTCCTGTTGGAGCATTCCATGAGATGTCGATGCCTGCGTAATGCTGGAGGTACCAATTGATACCTGTTGCCACGGCGATGTTGTCGGAATCGCTTACGGTGACCTTTTTGCCATTGCACGATAAGGTGAATTGCTGAGTATTACCGCCAGTGACTGTCCACTCGAATTTACGGGCATCGCCGTTGTGTGGCAGGATACGGCCCAGTGGGTCGTCTATGGGGTCGGCAAAGAGGGGGGTAATACATAATGAAGAATGAATGATGAAGAATAAAAGGACCCTTCGCCAAGTAGAAACTAATTGACGCGATGACAGTTGCTTGTGTTTGCCGTCCTTATTCTTCATTGTCCGTTTCCTGCTTTTCACTCCTCACCCTTCATCTCTTCGCTTTCTCCTTTTCTCTTTACTCTTTACACTTTTCTCTCCTCTCCACACATCCTTTTTACCTGAAACTGTCGGTCAGTAGTTTTATCTCGATGGTAGGAGCTATGCGTTCGTAGAGGATATTGTAGACGGCGTCGAGGATGGGCATATTCACGTGCAGATGCCGGTTAATCTCCTTCATGCATTTAGTGCCGAAATATCCCTCGGCAATCATCTCCATCTCCACTTGTGCGCTCTTCACCGAGTAGCCCTGGCCTATCATAGTGCCGAAGATACGGTTGCGCGAGAACTGGCTGTAGCCCGTGACGATAAGGTCGCCCATGTAACAGCTCTCGAAGATGGAGCGCTGAATAGGATGCACGGTGGCCAGGAAACGGTTCATTTCCTGCAGGGCATTGGCCATGAGCACGGCCTGGAAGTTGTCGCCGTACTTCAAGCCGCGGCAGATGCCGGCAGCTATGGCGTAGACGTTCTTGAGGACCGAGGCATATTCGATGCCGATGACGTCGCGCGAGGTCTTGGTCTTCACATACGACGAGGCCATCATGTCGGCGAAAGCTTGCGCCCGCTCCTCGTCGCTGCAGCCAACGGTGAGGTAAGTTAAGCGTCCAAGCGCCACCTCCTCGGCATGCGAGGGACCTGCTATTACGGCCAGGTTCTCGTCGGGCACATTATATATCTGATGGAAAAACTCTGAGACGCAGAGGTTCTCGTCGGGCACAATACCCTTGATAGCCGTCACGTTGAACTTATCGCGCAAGCGCACTTTAAGTTTTTTCAAATGTCCCTTCAGATAAGGTGAAGGGGTAACCCAGACAAGGGTATTGCAGTTCTCGATAACCTCGTTGATGTCCGATGAGAAATGAATACGGTTCACATCGAAATGGACGCTGGTGAGGTAAGCCGGGTTATGGCTGAGGCGTTTGAAATCCTCTATGCGGTCGTCGCGACGGAGGTACCACCATATCTCGTCGTTCTTCTCCAGCATCATTTTAGCTATGGCCGTGGCCCAAGAGCCGCCGCCCATGATGGCGATGGAGAAAGACCCAGGGCCTGACACAGACCCAGGCACAGACCCACCCCCAGCCCTCCCTGTGAGGGAGGGAGCGGTTTCCTTTGACTGCTTGTTACCGAATCCTAACACGAGTTAAAAGTGAAGAGTGAAAAGTGAAAAGTTAAGAGTGAAAAGTGAAAAATAAATATTTCCTTGAACTCTTGTAAGTGAAAGTCAGCGAAGTGAAAAATGAAATTTTCCTGAGAAGGGTAGCACCTTTCGCCTTGATTGGTATCTGCTCCCTCCCTTACAGGGAGGGCGGGGGGTGGGTCTGGGGGCTGCTAACTGATCCTGTTGAGGGTCTCTTCCAACTCCTGCACGCTCGGCTTCTCGATGTCCAGCTTATACTTCTTGATTACCTCGCCGATGAGCTGCTGCACCTTCTGTGCCTTCTCGCCTGCGAGGTCGCTGACCAAGTTGTAGCCGCACTTGTAGAGTATAGGAATAATCTCTTCCTTGAAACCGAGGGCCATGAAAACTTCAGGCTTATCCTTGGGGATGCGCTTCTCGGGCTTCATCTGCGGGAACAGCATCACCTCGCCGATGACGAACTTACCCGTGAGGAGCATCACCAGGCGGTCGATACCGATACCGATACCGAAAGTGGGGGGCATGCCGTACTGCAGGGCACGCAGGAAGTCCTGGTCGATGATCATGGCCTCGTCGTCGCCCTTCGCTGCTAAGCGCATCTGTTCCTTGAAACGCTCCTCCTGATCAATGGGGTCGTTGAGCTCGCTGTAGGCGTTGGCCAGTTCCTTACCGTTCACCATCAGCTCGAAGCGTTCGGTGAGGCCGGGCTTCGAGCGGTGCATCTTCGTCAGCGGCGACATCTCAACGGGGTATTCCGTGATGAACGTGGGCTGGATGAAAGTGCCCTCGCAGAACTCGCCGAAGAGCTCGTCGATGAGCTTGCCCTTACCCATGGTCTCGTCCACGTCCAAGCCTTTCTCCTTGCAGAAGGCGCGGATCTCCTCCTCGCTCTTGCCGTTGCAGTCGAAGCCTGTCTTCTCTTGAATGGCCTCGAGGATAGGCAGACGGCGGTAGGGCGCCTTGAATGAAATGACGTTGCCGTCGATTTCCACTTCGGGCTTGCCGTTCACGGCCGTGCAGATTTCCTCAAGCATACGCTCCGTGAAGCCCATACCCCAGTTGAGGTCTTTGTAGCTGACGTAAAGCTCCATGCATGTGAACTCGGGGTTGTGGGTTTTGTCCATACCCTCGTTGCGGAAGTTCTTGCCCATCTCATACACGCCCTCGAAGCCGCCTACAATGAGGCGCTTCAGGTAGAGCTCCGTGGCAATACGCATGTACATATCTTGGTTCAGGGCATTGAAGTGCGTCATGAACGGACGAGCCGTGGCGCCGCCGGGGATGTTCTGAAGGATAGGTGTATCGACCTCCGTATAGCCTGCATCATCGAGAATGCGACGCATAGTGCGGATGATGGTAGCTCGTTTTAGGAAGGTTTCCTTGACGCCTGCGTTCACGATAAGGTCAACATAACGCTGACGGTAGCGCAGCTCGGGGTCGTCGAACGAGTCATAGACGTTGCCGTCTGCATCCGTCTTGACGATAGGCAGCGGCTTCAGCGACTTCGAGAGGACGGTCATCTCCATGACGTGAACGCTGATCTCGCCCGTCTTGGTGCGGAAGACATAACCTTTCACGCCGATAAAGTCGCCAAGGTCGAGCAGTTTCTTGAAGACGACGTTATACAAATCCTTGTTCTCATCGGGACAGATGGCGTCGCGCTGCACGTAGACCTGAATCCTGCCCTTCGAGTCCTGCAGCTCGGCGAAAGCAGCCTTACCCATGATGCGCTTGCTCATGATGCGTCCTGCGATGCTCACTACGGGGCTGTTCTCGGGCGTGGCCGTTTCACGAATGTCGTTGCCTTCCTCGTCCTTTCCTATGATGGGAAGGTCTACGAAGTCCTTCACGATATCCGTGCTCCAGGCTGTTACAGGGAACTCGGCAGCAGGATAAGGTTCTATACCCATATCACGCAGCGCCTGCATATTTTGGCGGCGAACAATCTCCTGTTCGCTCAATTCAAGTACTTTCAAATCCATGATGTATAATGTATAATGATTATTTCGCTGCAAAGGTACAACAAAAATTCGATTCGCAGGCCCTCCGCGCTTATTTTTTAGCTATCTTTCACAAAGAAAGGGAACAGCCAGCCTCACCCCTGCCTAAATTCCAATGGCGTCATGCCCGTGAGACGGCGAAAATATTTCGAGAAAAAGGAGGGATTGGCAAAGTGAAAATCCTCGGCAAGCTGCGCGGCAGACTTGTCGGTGTGGCGCAACTCAATCTTGATGCGTGTGATGAGTGCCAGGTCTATCCAATCCTTGGCTGTCGTGCCGCTGGCCTGGCGCACGACGGTGCTGAGATAGCGCTCGGTGAGGCACATGCGGTCGGCATAATAACTGATCTGATGCTGCTCGCGGCAATGCTGGTTAACGAGTTGAATGAAACGGTCAAAGATGGTCTGCTCGCGCGAACGGGACAAGGACTGCCGGTCCGTCTGGCGTCGGAACAAATAATCATAATGTTGCATCAAGGCGCCCACAAGGGCCGACACGGTTGGCAGGTTGTAGTCGGGCTGATGCGCAAGATCCCAAACACATTTTATGATACTGCACGCTACGTTCAGCTCGGCGCTGCTCACCTGTAGTTGGAAATCGCGCACTTGTCCGTTGAAGGCCGACGGCCATTGGCCAGAGGCAAAGGGCATGGGAAAAGCAGCGAAGAGTCCGATACCAAAGATTTCCAGGTCATCACTGAAACGGCGAGGAGTGATGATGGTGCCGGGACCGATATAGACAAGCGCCGGCGCGCTGATATGATGGTCCACCAGATTGAAATTGATATCACCTTCGCCACGGACAACAACGCCGAAGCGATGGTCATTGATAATGAATGGAGGCTCCTGCTGCATGATGAAGCGGAAGGGCTCTGGTGCTCCGTGGAGCATACCGAACTCTGGACAGAGATAGATATGCTCCCGAAAGAGCTCAAGATGAGGGCCCAGGACGTCCTTGATGCCGGACAAATCCATTAGTCGTGGTTGTTTGCTCATACTATTTACCTTAATTCGAACGCAAAGGTAATACTTTTTCGAATATAAATATCCTTTTTGGAAGCAAATCATACAAAAAGGACATTATTCTCACTAATAAGATAACAATCATTCTAAATAGTCACCGTACCTTTGCAGCGGATAAAGAAATCATTGAATGAATTTATGAAACAAACACTATTGTTTTTATCACTTCTCGTTTGCGCTTCCACTTTCGTGACAGCACAGACGCTCGAGGAGTGTCAGGCGGCTGCCGAACGCAACTATCCGCTGATAGCGCAGTACGACCTCATTCAGAAGACAACAGACCTGACGGTGGCAAATATCCAGAAGGGATGGCTGCCGCAGATGTCAGCTTCAGCACAGGCAACCTACCAGAGCGACGTGACAGCCTGGCCCGATGCCATGAAGGGCCTAATGCAGCAGATGGGCCTGAACATGCAAGGCCTGAAGAAAGACCAGTATCGCGTGGGCATCGATGTGCAGCAGACGGTGTTCGACGGACATGCCATCAAGACGCAAAAGGCCATAGCCCTGGAGCAGGGTAAGGTGCAAGCGGCACAGAATGAGGTGAATATATTTAATGTTCGGCAGCGCGTGAACGAGATGTACTTCTCGCTCCTGCTGCTCGACAAACAGATTCAGCTCAACCGCGACCTTCAGCAACAGCTCAGCGGCAACGAGAAGAAGCTGGTTTCAATGGTGAAAAACGGAACAGCGGCAGAAAGCGACTTGCAAAACGTGAAAGCCGAACGGCTGAACGTGGAACAGCAGCTCGTCAGCCTGACATCGCAGCAACGGATGCTCCAGATCATGCTTTCTACATTCTGCGGCATCGAAGTGAAAGCGGTGCAGACGCCGGCCTTATCCGATGCCAAGTCGCAACAAACAGGAAACCAGCGCCCCGAACTGAAGGCCTTGGATGCGCAGTTGGGACTGCTCAACGCGCAGGAGAAGGCGCTCGATGCGGCACTGCTGCCCAAGCTGGGCGTATTTGCTCAGGGCTTCTACGGCTACCCGGGCTACAATATGTTCGAGGATATGATGAGCCACCGATGGAGCCTCAACGGAATGATAGGGGCGCGGCTGACGTGGAATATCGGAAGCCTTTATACCCGCAAGAACGACAAGGCAAAGCTGCGCGTGCAACGCGAAATGACGGAGACGAACCGCAACGTGTTTCTCTTCAACAACAACCTGGAACAGATTCAGCAGAACGAGGACATCAACCGCTACCGCCAGCTGATGGCTAACGACGAGGAAATCATAGCGTTGCGCGCGTCGGTCAGGAAGGCAGCCGAGTCAAAACTCTCACACGGCATCATCGATGTCAACGACCTCGTGCGTGAAATCAACGCCGAAAACGCGGCCCGCGTGCAGCAGTCGATACACGAGATAGAGATGCTGAAGGAAATTTACGACAACAAATTCACGACAAACAATTAAGGTTATGCGAAAGATATATCTACTGGCAGGCATAGCACTGCTGATGGCCGCTTGCGGCAACAACGAGAAAACTTACGACGCCACGGGCGTATTCGAGGCCACGGAGACGACGGTGTTTGCCGAGCAAAACGGCTCGCTGCTGACATTCAGCGTCGAAGAGGGCGACAACGTCGAAGCCAACGCCGAGGTCGGACTCATCGATACGACCCAGACGTGGCTGAAAATCCAACAGCTTGGAGCCACAAAACAGGTCTATCGAAGCCAGAAACCCGATATGGAGCGCCAGATAGCGGCCACACGCCAGCAGCTGGCCAAGGCACGGCAGGACGAGCAACGCTATCGCGAACTGGTGGCCGATGGTGCTGCGCCGTCGAAGTTGCTCGATGACGCCGCCAATCAGGTGAAAGTGTTGCAAAAGCAGTTGGACGCACAGGTCAGCACGCTGAACACCCAGCTCTCGACGCTCGACTCGCAGCTCACGACGGCCGACGTGCAGATCGACCAGCTGCGCGACCAGTTGCGCAAGTGCCACGTCGTAGCACCCACGAAGGGAACGGTGCTGGAGAAATACGTGGAGCGGGGCGAGTTTGTAGCCATCGGCAAGCCGCTGTTCAAGATCGCTGATATCGATGAGATGTACCTGCGGGCTTACGTCACTTCGGCACAGCTTCAACAGATCAAGCTCGGACAGCCCGTGAAGCTGTTTGCCGACTACGGCGACGGCCAGCGGAAGGCTTACGACGGCACCATCTCATGGATTTCCTCGCGCTCGGAGTTCACGCCCAAGACTATCCTCACCGACGATGAACGCGCCGACCTGGTCTATGCCGTGAAGATCGCCTTCAAAAACGACGGATACGTGAAGATAGGGATGTACGGCGAGGTCGTGTTCAGTGAAAAGTAAAATAGCTGCTCCGATATGTATGCGATTGAGGTAAAGAATGTTAGCAAACGCTATGGCGCGGTGCAGGCTCTCGACGGCGTGTCGTTCAGCGTCAACAAGGGCGAGGTCTTCGGACTGATAGGCCCCGACGGCGCCGGCAAGACGACGTTGTATCGCATCCTCTGCACGCTGCTGCTGCCTGATGCCGGTTCGGCCTTCGTCGATGGTTTCGATGTGGTGAGTCAGTTGCGCGAAGTGCGAAAGCGCGTAGGGTATATGCCGGGTAGGTTCTCGTTATACCAGGACCTCACGGTGGAGGAGAACCTGAAGTTTTTCGCCACGCTCTTCGGCACCACTATCGACGAGGGTTACGACTCCATCCGCGCCATCTATTCGCAGATTGAACGCTTCAAGGACCGCCGCGCCGGTGCACTGTCGGGCGGCATGAAGCAGAAGCTGGCGCTGTCGTGCGCCTTGGTGCACTCACCCAGCGTCCTCTTCCTCGACGAGCCCACGACGGGCGTGGATCCCGTGAGCCGTAAGGAACTCTGGGACATGCTTCTGATGCTGCGGGAACGGGGAATAACCATCATGGCCTCCACTCCTTATCTCGATGAGGTCCGCCTTTGCGACCGCATCGCATTCCTCAATCAAGGTAAGATGGAAGGGATTGGAAAGCCGAATGTTGTTTTAGAACATTTCAGGGATATATTCATGCCGGAGGCTCTCCCACTCCACGGGAGTGCGGAGGGTGGATCCCCCATCATCTCCGTCTCCCACCTCGTCAAGGCCTTCGGCTCGTTCCGCGCTGTTGACGATATTTCGTTTACGGTGCAGAAGGGTGAGATCTTCGGATTCTTAGGGGCTAATGGCGCAGGCAAGACCACCGCGATGCACATGCTGACGGGTTTGAACCAACCGACAAGCGGCACAGGTAAGGTCGTAGGCTATGACATCAGCACCGAGTACGAGCAGATCAAGAAACACATCGGATACATGAGCCAGAAGTTCTCGCTGTACGAGGACCTGACCGTAGCCGAGAACATCCGCCTGTTTGCCGGCATCTATGGCATGAAAAAGAAAGAGGTGGAAAGGAAGATGGACGAGCTGCTGCGGCAGCTGAAGTTCGAGGAGCATAAGAACGACCTCGTGGGAAGCCTGCCCCTGGGTTGGAAGCAGAAGCTGGCGTTCTCAGTGTCTATCTTCCACGAGCCGGGCGTCGTGTTCCTCGACGAGCCCACGGGAGGCGTGGACCCCGCCACGCGCCACCAGTTCTGGGCGCTGATCTACGAAGCTGCCCAGCGTGGCATAACGGTTTTCGTGACCACCCACTATATGGACGAGGCCGAGTACTGCGACCGCATCTCCATCATGGTCGATGGCAAGATCAAGGCGATAGGCACGCCCGAAGAACTGAAGAAAGAATACCACCAGCCTGACATCGACGGCGTCTTTACGCTGCTCGCCCGACAGGCCACACGCTCAAGCGACTGACTATGAAAACGTTTCTATCCTTTGTCCTCAAAGAGACCAAGCATATCCTGCGCGACAAACGCACGATGCTCATCCTCTTCGGTATGCCTGTGATGCTGATGCTCCTCTTCGGCTTCGCCATCACCACCGACGTGAAGAACGTCAGGACGGTGGTAGTGACCTCTTACCAGAGCCCTCAGACCCAGGCGGCCATCGAGCGGCTGGCACAGTCGGAATACTTCACCATCACACAGACCGTGGCCACGCCTCAGGAAGCGGAACGGCTGATACGCAACCAGAAGGCGGATATGGGCCTCATCCCCTCTCTGCAGGGCGGCGGGAGCGATGGCCTTCAGTGGCAAATCATGGTTGACGGCTGCGACCCCAATATGGCGCAGCAATGGACCACCTATGCCCAAAGCATACTGTCTCAGCCCATCGACGCCAAGCACTATTCACTCGCCTCTCCCGCGGGAGAGGGGTTAGGGGTGAGGCCGGGGTTGAGCGTGAGACTTCTGTACAACCCCCAGATGCGCTCGGCCTACAACTTTGTGCCGGCCATCATGGGTATGCTCCTGATGCTCATCTGCGCCATGATGACCTCCATCTCCATCGTCCGCGAGAAGGAGCGCGGCAACATGGAGGTGCTACTCGTCTCGCCCGTGCGACCGCTCATGGTAATCATCGCCAAGGCAGTGCCCTATCTCGTGCTGGCCTTTGCCATCCTCATCACCATCCTGCTGATGGCTCACTACGTGTTGGCTGTGCCCTTGGCGGGTTCGCTGTTCTGGATTCTTGTCGTCTCCACCATCTACATCATCCTTGCCCTGTCGCTCGGCCTGCTCATCTCCAACATCGCCAAGACCCAGTTGGTGGCGTTGCTGCTCTCGGCTATGGTGCTGCTGATGCCCGTGGTGATGCTCAGCGGCATGATGTTTCCCGTGGAATCGATGCCCGTCGTGCTGCAATGGATTTCCGCCGTGGTACCTCCTCGCTACTACATCGAGGCGATGCGCAAGCTGATGATTATGGGCGTGGGCATCGGCGAGGTGGCCAAGGAGGTCATCATCCTGACAGTCATGACGTTGCTGCTGCTTGCGGTAGCGCTCAAGAAGTTTAATGTGCGACTGGAAAGTTGACAAGTTGACGAGTTGACAAGTTGACGAGTTGAAAGTTGACGAGTTGACAAGTTGAAAAATAAAAGTTACTTAAGACGAAACTATGATAGGTCATCTCATTCATAAAGAGTTCCTGCAGATACGGCGCAACGCATTCCTGCCACGCCTCATCGTGCTGTTTCCCATTGTCATCATGTGTGTGATGCCGTGGGTGATGCAGATGGAGGTAAAGAACGTCGTGGTGGAGGTTGTGGATATCGACCACACGGTAGCTTCGCAACGACTCATCCAGCAGATTGCCGCCAGCAACTACTTCATCTTCGGCGGCCAGCGAGCCTCTTACGCCGAGGCCATGAAGGATATCGAAAAGGGCAAGGCCGACATCATCCTCGAGATTCGCGACGGCCGCTATCTCATCGCTGCCAACGCCGTCAACGGCACCAAAGGAAGCCTCGGCAGCGCCTATCTCAGCCAAATCATAGCCAGCAGCCAAGGATCCAACTCCCTCCTCCTATACAACAAGCACCAGAACTACAAGCTCTTCATGATTCCCGCCCTCTTTGCCATCGTGATGATGCTGATGACGGGGTTTCTGCCTACCCTGAACATCGTTGGCGAGAAGGAGGCCGGCACGATCGAGCAGATCAACGTGACGCCCGTTGCCAAGTGGGCCTTCATCCTGTCCAAACTGATTCCCTATTGGCTGATAGCGCTGTTCATCATCACCGTCTGCCTCCTCTTGGCGTGGCTGGTCTATGGCATCACGCCCGCCGGCCCCGTGGCGCTCATCTATCTGTTGGCGATGCTGCTGGCGCTGTTCTTCTCATCGTTGGGCCTCATCATCTCCAACTACAGCGACACGATGCAGCAGGCCATCTTCGTCATGTGGTTCTTCGTGGTTTGCCTGCTGCTGCTCAGCGGCCTGTTCACACCGACGCGCTCGATGCCCGACTGGGCTTACGCGACAACCTACGTCAATCCCATGCATTATTTCATTGAGGCCATCCGCACGGTATTCATTCGCGGAGGAGGCTTCGCAGCCATTGCCCATCAAGTCCTGGCACTTGCCGCCATCGGGCTCGTGATGAGCGGTTGGGCGGTGGTGAGCTACCGTAAGAACAGCTGAGAAAGCTGCTGAAAGTGAAAATATTTATTAAATCCCGAAGCAGACGTGTACTACTTCGGGATTTTTTTGTATTTTTGTGGCGGAAAACGAAATCATAACAACTTATAAACAAAAAAACATCATGAAAGAAGAACTGATTCGCAAGTCTTACGAGATTGCACGTGAACGTTATGCCGCCATAGGCGTTGACACTGACAAGGCGATTGAACAACTGGAAAAGACGCCCATCAGCCTGCATTGCTGGCAGGCCGACGATGTTGTAGGTTTCGAGCGCAACGAAGCGCTCAGCGGTGGTATTCAGACCACGGGCAACTACCCCGGTCGTGCACGTAATATTGAAGAGGTGCGGGCCGACGTGTCCTTCGCCAAGAGCCTCCTCGCCGGTAACCACCGTCTGAACCTCCACGAGATATACGGCGATTTCGGCGGACAGTTCGT
Organism: Bacteroidaceae bacterium; assembly: GCA_016286165.1. Lineage (GTDB taxonomy): Bacteria > Bacteroidota > Bacteroidia > Bacteroidales > Bacteroidaceae > Physcousia. Next base: position 34,086 of record JAEESE010000023.1, read on the forward strand.
GGACCGCGACCAGGTGGAGCCCAAGCACTTCGACAGCTGGATTGAGTGGGCCAAGGAACAGGGCCTGAAACTGGATTTCAATTCGACGAGCTTCTCGCACCCCAAGAGCGGTGAGCTCACCTTGTCGAACCCCGACCCTGCCATCCGCGAGTTCTGGATTGAGCATACCAAGCGCTGCCGCCGCATTGCCGATTACATGGGCAAGGCTCAGGGCGACCCCGCCATCATGAACATCTGGGTACACGACGGCTCGAAGGACCTCACCGTAGAGCGCAAGCGCTACCGCGAAATTTTCGCCGAGAGCCTCGACGAGATACTGAAGGAGGACCTGCCGGGCATGAAGACCTGCCTCGAAGCCAAGCTCTTCGGCATCGGCCTCGAAAGCTACACCGTTGGTTCCCATGACTTCGTCGCCGGCTACTGCGCCACCCGCAAACTGATGTACACGCTCGACACAGGCCACTACGAGCAAACGGAGAACGTATCGGATATGGTCGCCTCGCTGCTGCTGTTCGTACCAGAACTGATGCTCCACGTCTCGCGCCCCGTGCGTTGGGACAGCGACCACGTCACCATCATGAACGACCAGACGCTCGACCTGTTCAAGGAGCTCGTCCGTGCCGACGCTCTCAACCGCGCTCATATCGGCCTCGATTATTTCGACGCCAGCATCAATCGCATAGGAGCATATATTATAGGTACCCGCGCGACCCAGAAGTGCCTGCTCCAAGCCCTCCTCGAGCCCCTCGCCAAGCTGCGTGAATACGAGGACCGCGGCCAGCACTTCGAGCGCCTTGCCCTGCTCGAGGAAGCCAAATCGCTCCCCTTCGGTGCCGTATTCGACTACTTCAACCTCAAGAACAATGTTCCTGTCGGCGAGGAGTTTATCCCCGCGATTCAGGCATACGAGAAGGAAGTGACGAGCAAGCGATAACCTGTTATGATACGACAGTGCTTCATTATCTTCGCCTGTCTTGCTGTGGGTGAGGTGATTGTCTGGCTTACAGGCATCACCATCCCCAGCAGCATTATCGGCATGTTATTGCTGACGGCCCTGTTGCAGCTGCGAGCCATCAAGCTGGAATGGGTCAAGGGGATGTCAGATTTCCTCATCTCCAATATGGGTTTCTTTTTCGTGCCGCCGGGCGTGGCACTTATGCTTTACCTCGACCTCATCAAGGCCGAGCTACTGCCTATTGTCGTAGCTACCGTCGTCAGTACCGTGCTGGTGCTTGTTGTGACGGGTTGGATTCATCAGATAAGCGAAAAAGGCGAAAGAGTGAGAACTGACGATGGAGATACTGCAGAATAACCTTGTATTGCTGGCACTGACATTCGGCATCTTCTACGGTGCTCGCCAGTTTCAGAAGTGGACAGGATGGATTGTCCTCAATCCCATACTGGTGACCATCGCCGTGCTTATCGTCCTGCTGAAGCTGACGGGCATCAGCTACGAGACGTATTCGCAGGCGGGCGGCTACATAGAATTCTGGCTCAAGCCTGCCATCGTGGCCTTGGGTGTTCCGCTCTATCAGAACCTCGGACAGATTCGCCGTCAGTTCCTGCCTATCTTCTTCTCGCAGCTGGTAGGGTGTGTCATTGGGGTTGTCAGCGTCGTGGTGATAGCGCAGGCGATGGGTGCCTCGCGCGAAACCATCATCTCGCTGGCACCCAAATCAGTGACCACGCCCATAGCCATGGAAGTGTGTCAGTCCTTGGGCGGTATCCCGTCGCTCACCGCTGCTATCGTCGTTTCCGTAGGGCTCTTCGGCGCTGTCTTCGGTTTCAAAGTATTAGAGGTGTGGCACGTCAAGAATCCTTATTCCCAGGGACTTAGCATCGGGACAGCCTCCCATGCCGTGGGGACGTCCCGGGCGATGGAGAAGGGAGCCTCCTATGGTGCCTATGCCTCCTTAGGCCTCATCCTAAACGGTGTCCTGACAGCCCTGCTTGCCCCCTTCATCCTGAAAATCATGGGCATCTGAAAAAACCTCGTGATAACGAGAAGAAAACTTCGTGATAACGAAAAAAGCACCTCGTGATAACGAAATCCCGTGATAACGTTATAACGACAAAAACGACAAAAACGACAAAAGAAAAAAAATAACAACCAAACCCTAAACAACTATGAGTAAGAACTCATCCTCATTGAAGAGCACCATTGCGGTCTCTTTGACTAATTATCTGGATGCCGGAGCTATCGTGGCGGGTGCCAGCGGCTTGACGCTTTGGCAGAAGTACCTCGGGCTGTCGGAACTGCACCTTGGATGGCTTAACTTTATCAGCGCCAACGCCTTGGGCGCTGCCATTGGTGCCATCATCGGCGGCTTCCTGGCCGACAAATACGGGCGCAAGTTCATCTACACCTACAACCTGCTCGTCTATATGACAGGGGTGCTGCTGGTGATGCTGTCCGTCAACTACCCCATGCTCCTCTGCGGTTTCCTCATCACCGGCATCAGCGTTGGTATCGGCGTTCCAGCCTCTTGGACCTATATCTCCGAGAGTTCCGAGGTGAACAACCGCGGCCGTAATATCTGCATCTCACAGATGTCGTGGGGCTTCGGGCCTATGATCATCCTGCTGCTGGGCATGTTCTTCGCCCCCGGCGGCTACCTCTTCGGTTGGGTGGAAGCCATAGGCCATGCCATTGGCGGTGCCGGCCTGTCGGGCGACGCGCTCAATGTGTTCAGTTCGCGCGTGGTGTTCTTCTCCCTCTTCGTGGTAGCTTTCATAGCCTGGAACCTCCAGCGCAAGCTCGACGAGAGCAGCGAATGGAAAGCGGCGAAGGAGGCGGCGAAGGCTCGCGGCGAAGATACGGGCTTGTTGCACGCCATGGGCCAGCTGTTTACCAACAAGATAGCCGTTCGCACAGTGGCTTTCCTGGCCGCCATCTACCTGACATGGAACCTTGTGGCCTCCGTGATGGGTTTCTTCCAGCCTCATATCTATGAGACGGCGGGCGGCCTGAGCAACGAATACGCCAATATGCTGAGCTGTGCGGGATGGGTCGTAGTGGTTGCCGTCACGTTCTGCCTGTCGTTCTTCATCGACCGCATATCGCACAAGCTCATCTACATCTTAGGTCTTGTAGCCGCCATCGCCACTTGGGTAATCATCATCAAGGGCGTGACGGGCGTTGGCAGCCTGTGGGCTTTCTCCATCCTCTGGGGTGTAAACGGCGGCCTTAGCGTGCAGATCTTCTACGCCCTTTGGGGCAGCGAGCTGTTCCCCGCCAAGTTCCGTGCCGGAGCGCAAGGTCTGATGTTCTTCTTAGTCCGTGGTCTCTCGGCCGTCTGGGGCCTTATCTTCACCTATATCTACGGCGAGAACGGCGAAGGCTTCACCATGGCAGCCTGGTGCATGGTAGCTCTCCTGCTTCTCTCCCTCGTCATCGGCGTCATCGGAGCCCCCAATACGCGCGGCAAGAGCCTCCAGCAGATTACCGAGGAGCGGTACGGGGATACGGTTTAAGGTAGCCGGCACCGAAGATGTCTTAAAAGAAGAAATATGCCAATTGCTATATTGTAGCGTTAAAGCTTTGCGCTACAAGTTGACGTATGGAAAAACGTGAACGACTATGGAATAGAAACTACCTTAGGGTGATGACGGCGAATTTCGCGCTGTTCTTCGCCTTCTACCTGTTGACGCCCTTGCTGCCATTGTACCTCGTGGAGCGTTTTGATGCTACGAAGGACGTAGTGGGCTTGGTGCTGAGCGGCTACACGCTCACGGCTCTGCTGGCACGACCTTTCAGCGGTTTCCTCGTCGACTCATTTCCACGGAAGCGTGTGCTGATGGTGTGCTATGCCCTGTTCTTCATCTTCTTTGGCGGCTACTTAGGTGCTTCGTCGCTGCTGCTGTTCACAATCGTCAGGACGCTTCACGGAGCTCCCTTCGGCGCACTTACGGTGGCCAATTCTACCATGGCGATAGATGTGCTGCCGTCGTCGCGACGCAACGAGGGTATCGGCTACTACGGTCTGAGCAACAACCTGGCTATGGCCATAGCGCCTACGGTGGCCATCTACCTCTACAAGGCGACCGACAACTTCGAGCTGCTGTTCTGGCTGGCCCTGCTGATAGCCGGTCTTGGCATGGCAGTAGACGCCGGCGTGAAGAACGAACAGTCGAAGCCCCATGCCCCCGTGAGGCCTAAGGGCGAAAAGGTGAGATGGGTGTCGATGGACCGTTTTTTCCTCCTCCGTGGTTGGTTATTGGCCGTGAATATGGTATTCTTCGGGTTCTGCTTCGGCGTGATGAGCAACTACCTTGCCATCTACAGCAAGGAGGTCATGGGCATCACGGGCGGCACCGGCACTTGGTTCCTGCTGCTCTCTTTGGGGCTGGTGTGCTCACGTCTGCAAGGCGCGAAGGCTCTGCGCGAAGGCAAACTCGTGATGAACGCCAGCGAGGGCGTCATCATCTCCAGCGTGGCTTACCTCGTCTTCGTGCTTTTTCCCAACAGCTTCGGCTACTACGCATCGGCCGTCATGCTCGGACTGGGCAACGGCCATATGTGGCCTGCGTTCCAGAACATGATTATTTCTATGGCCCATCACAACGAGCGCGGCACAGCCAACTCGACGCTTCTCATCTCATGGGACGTCGGCATCGGGGTGGGTGTGCTCGCAGGTGGGTTCGTAGCCGAACTGATAGGTTACAAGGCGGCGTTCTGGATGGTAGCCGTAGCGCAACTGGCAGGAATGGCCATCTTTCTCCTTCGCACTCGTACCTTCTATGAAAAGAAAGTGATTTCCTTTTCTTGACGGTGACCACCCTTCCCCCCTCCTTAACAGGGGAGGGGGTTAGGGGGAGAGGCCAGCCGGGGTTTGTTTTATTCCTTGCCCAGAATGATATTCACCAGCTTGGTCACATCGGCTATGGTGACCTGTCCGTCGCCGTTGACATCGCCGAGAATGCCGGGCTCCTCAATCTCGAAAATGCCGCCGCGGAAGATGGCTGTCGTCCAACCGGCTTCCTGATAGGCGCTGACCTTGCCCTTCGGGACGTAGAGCTTGCAGGTGGCAGTCATATTTCCGAAGTTGGTGGTTGTGACGGTTGGCGGCTCGGGCATGTGGGCGATGACCTTCGTGAGGGAATCGCAGGTGGACATGATGTAATTGCCTATGGTTTTGATGCCCTCGGGCAGTTCAAGCGTCTTCAGTTCCTTATTGTGGTAGAAGGCGTAGTTGCCAAGGGCGGTTACGCTGCTTGGGACGACGGTGTTCTTGCAGCTGGCAATGAGGGTGTTCGTTGCGGTCTCAATGATGGCATTGCAGCCTTCTCGCGAATCGTACTTACCGTTGTCTTGGTCGACAGTGATGCTGATGAGGTCGTCGCAATCACTAAGCATATAGTCGTAGATGCGCGTTACGTTGGCTGGGATATAGATGGACCTGAGCTTGCTTTCAGCGAAGGCGTTGTAGGCAAGCTGAAGGTTGCCCTTCTGTGGGAAGATAATGGACTTAATGCCTGTTCCTGCGAATGAGTTGGAGTTAATCATTATCATGCTGTCGGGCAGGACGATGTGTTCGAGGTTCTGGCAGAAGCGGAATACATTGGTTTGTATATTCGAAACAGATTGCGGCAGGACTATGCTCTTAAGGTTTGTGGCACCGTAGAACGCCTCACTTACCAACTGAGTCAGCCCCGTGAAGAACTGCAACTCGTCGAAGGAGGTGATGGCGGTGTTGCCCTTGAAGTAGACTCCGATGCTAGCCACCGCCGCGGCCTCGTCATAGCTGAGCTCGCCGTCCTCGTTGGTGTCCCAGTTGTCCACGCAGATGGCCTTGACGGCGGCATCGGCAAAGTCGATGTTCTTGATGGTCGATGGCTCGTAGATGACGGTGTAGGAGGCGGATTTCTTATCGAGCTCCAGCCAGTACTCATACGGGTTTTGCTGGTTATTGAACTGCGTGGTGATGTCGACATTGTCCTTGAACACTTTGAACGTCTCGCCGGGCAGCACATCGATGTACATCTGCATGTCCGTAGTGAGCTGGTCCCATGGGATTGTGGTCTGGGAAGCTCCTTCTGGGATGTAGTAATCGTAGACGCCTCCATCGTCCCACATCATCCAGACGCTGTTTTCGCGGCCTCCATGTCGGACGAAATTGAAGGTGGCATAGGGTTCAGGTTCAGCCCAATAGATATAGATGTACGAGAACATATCTGACGGAACGGTCAATTGCACCTGGTAGTTTCCGTCGGTGGGCTGCGGCGCGGGTATGGTCTGTTCGGTGCTGCCGTGCTTGAAGACAATCTTCTCGAGGGCGAGGTCGTTGGCGGGAAGGGTCAGCGTAAGGAGGTCGCCGTTCATGGCGCCTGTCAGCTTCCAGATGGGCTCGGCGTTGGAGCCTGACATGGGTTTGGAGCCTGCGATGGCGTAGGAGATGTTCTTGGTGCCATTGAGCTGGACGAAGTTCATGGCGTTGGTCTTCCACGTAAACGTCAGGTCGAGCGTCATGTCGGTGGTGACATCGAAGAACTCGTCGAAATCTGTATTATAGTTGTTGGTCAGCGACCAATCGTAGCCCTGACGGACATAATGGCAGTCAACGTTTTGCTTGTCGTAGCGGGCCACAAGGACATAGCTCTGGAATTTGTCGATTTCATAGACCCCGGGCGTTTTGTAGTTCATCAGGGTGAGGCGGTCCGTGTCGTAACCGGCAGCGGAAAACGACTCGTAATTGCCTAAGCTGTAGAGCGCCACGTCCTCGTTGTAGTTCGTTTGAGGGCAGGGCGAGATATTTGTTGTCAGACTCAGGTGTATGGGGGAATAAACGACATTGTAGAACTGATCCCAGGGCTTTACATGATTATCCCTCAGATCGGCAATCTGTGTTGTGGTCTTGTCTGGCAAATAGGCTGTGACGTTGTTGAATGAGGTGGAGGTGAAATAGTTACTTATGTCCCCCTCGAAGGGGTAGCTGCGTCCATTGAACCTGAGGGTGTTGAACCCAAACATACCGCCTGGGACTTTTATGGGAGATTTCCAGACGGTGACATCGCCCTCAAAGGTGAGTGATTTGACATTGTGGTCGTTCGTGGAAATGCCCAGGTTCTCACCCTCGTCAATGCCTCGGATGTAGTAGGTCTTGCCTCCCTTGCTGATGGTGGCTGGAACCGTCACCCAGGAGGACGTACTGACGATGTCGCGGATGAGGGCGTAGTAGCTCTCACTAATCTTATGTCCCTCCCAGTCATAATAGGAATAATATAGCCCATATAGGCATTGGCCATCGCTGATGGTGTCCCTGAACAGCACTGTCATCTGGGCTGAGGCAGTCCCTCCCGCCATCAGCAGGCAAAGCATCAATATTCTTTTCATGAACTTTTCCATAACATTATTAGTTTAAAGGGTTCTACTGGTGTTTGCTAATAGTTAGTCATCCTCATCGCCTTTCATCGCCACAAAGTTACAATTAATATTTCAAACCACCTAATTTTAGACCACTTTTTTAGAAAAATAGAAAAACATTCATGACCATTCATGTACCCATTAATGGCTATTCGTGTGAAAAAAGGAAAGCTTTTCTTTCACATCTAATATCCACGAATGATTTTCATGTAATTTCCATTAATTTTCATGACCATTCATGTCCTCGTTTTCGTCCGTTCGTAAACCCATTTATGACCGCTCGTAAACCCCTTTATGTCCGTTCGTGTGAAGGCGTAAGTGCAAGCCGGACAACTGATTAGCCCTGCTTGAACCGATGATTAGGTTGGCTTAAACGGGTGATTTGCTTGGCTTTAGCGACCGATTAGCTTGGCTTTAGCGGGTGATTTGCTTGGCTTTAGCGGCCGATTAGTTTGAGGGGCGGTTCAACTCTTGTTTTCGCACGAAAAAGCGATAAAGAAAAGTATTTTTTGCCATGCGTGAAAAAAATTTTTTTTGCAATTTGCTGATAATCAAGCATGGTTTAAAAAACGGCAAAATCAAATGGCGCAAAAACGCAAAAATGCTATTGTAGATTCAAAAATTTTTTGTACCTTTGCACAGAAAATAAAGGGGGTGAAAGAGCCTCCAAAAATAGACAAATAACAATACTTAAATTAACCTTATAAAACTTACTTAAGGCCGCTAAACCTCATGACCAAATACCAGGTCATTCCACCCTCACCCTGAAGGGGGTAACCGAAGCATAACGCCAATGCTGAGGACGGGGAGAGGAGGGGCAGAGGAGGGGGCCTATCTAAACGCTTATGTTGAATAAATACGTTGAAATCTCAAAGCTGGCCGGCGATATCCGATTGATGTCGTCGCCGGAGTATCTGCAGCTGTTCGTGGACCTGCTGAAAGCCGCAGATCAGAACGGCCAACAGCTGTTTAATGCCAGTCAGTACGCTCGAATCAGGCAAATTGAGCGCACTGCCTTTGACCGTATCCTAAAAGATATGGTCGAGATGGGCTTTATTGCAAAGGAAATGCGCAAGGGTAAGACGTGGATAACTATCTGTAACTATGACTATTACATCGCACCGGAGGCCGCCGTGAGCACAGCCGTAGCAATGAATCCGCAAAGCGTAGGCGAAAAGTGCGAAGTAGTGGAAGAGAAAGAAAAGCAAGAGAAGAAAAGTTCCCCCTGCACCCCTTTAAAAGAAGAGAAAGAAAAGAAAGAGAAGTCGTCTAATAACAACAACAATAACAACGACAAAGAAAGTTGCGGTGGAAGTCGAAACAACAATCTTTGTTTTTCTGTTGATGGTGAGAAGAAAATGAATTGCAAGCGTGTGCTTAAGCTCGGTCAGAAAAAGATTGAGGAGCGGAAGAATGCGTTTTTTGGCAAGTTCAGGGATTTCATGCTTCAACCGAGCGGCAAGTTCAAGACAAGGTGGTACCAGCTGGAGGATTTCATCAAGAACGAGAACATTACCGCTTACTTCACCACAGCGGGGCTGACGTCGGAATTCATGGGCTATTGGACTCAGGAAATGGTGATGTGCGACGCCGATGGCGAGGAAGTGGGCACCGTGTTGCGGTTCGAGATCGAGAATGGTTGGAATTGGTGGCAGCGCATCACAAGTTTTGTCCGCCGCGGCTACGAGATAAAGCAGAACAAGGATGCCAGCAATACTCAGCGCGAGGACCAGTTGGCTGCATCAAAGGCGAGGAGGCGCACCGCCGAGGCTTACCAGGAACGTGCTGAGGTTCAAGTCCTTGCCACGAAGATTCAAAACGGTAAGGCTGAGCCTGAAGATATGAGGCAAGCGACGGCCGGCTTCGAAGAATTCTGGGCACTCTATCCCAATAAAGTCGATCGAAAAGCGGCTTTGGATTTTTGGATGCAAAAGTCCATGAGGGAAAAGATTATGGCCTTGGAAATCGTTGTGGCTTATGGCGTGAAATGCGTAGTTGATAAGGAAAAGATGATGAAGCCCAGCACATTCCTCCGCGATGAGCGATATTGTGATGCCTTAGATCCAAGCTTATACGGTATTTACACTGACGACAGTGATGAAGAGGAGATTCAAGAGAGAGGCATAAGAGCCGTGAAAATGGCTTATGGAGTGCCCTGCGATGACGAAGAAGACGATGATGATGAAGAGGACGATGATGATGAAGAGGACGATGATGATGAAGATGACGAAGAAGATGACGAGGACGATGAAGAAGACGAGGACGATGAAGAAGACGAGGATGATGATGATGAAGACGAGGACGAAGACGACAATGACACGGGAGAATACGATAACGGCCGAGCTCCTTTCTGAACGGCAAAGGCGCCCTGGGTATAGGGAACGGCAGTAATAGTCGGCCTGCGAGGACAAAAGCATCGGACATATAGATTCTTGAAGTGTCAAGCGTCGCTTAGCGCCGAGCGGACGGAGATTGACGATAGGATTTACGTAGGTTGACGGAGGAAATTACACATTAATTATATATAAGTACGGGATTTGTGAACTTTGCAACAGAAATATTTCCGAATAAGCGCCGCCTTTTGCAAATAAATCACTACCTTTGCAGCGGAAAACAACTCTTAAAAACGAAAATACAATGACCTCAATTCTCGACAACCGAAATGAACTCAAACGCGTAGTGGAGCAAGTGGCCGAAGTGGCAGGATATCTCTGGCAGAAAGGCTGGGCCGAGCGCAACGGCGGCAACATCACCGTAAACGTCACCGAACAGGTTGACGATGCCGTGCGCGCCATGCCGGCCATCTCGCCCGTATACCAAATCGGCACCACGCTGCCGCACCTGCGCGGTTGCTACTTCTATTGCAAAGGAACGAACATGCGCATGCGCGACCTCGCCCGCTGGCCTATGGAAAACGGCTCGGTGATACGCATTCTCGACGACTGCGCCTCCTACGTCATCATCGCCGACAACCCCGTGAAACCCACGAGCGAACTGCCTTCACACCTGGCGGTGCACAACTACCTGCTGGCAAAGGGCTCGCCCTACCGCGCTTGCATTCACACTCACCCCATCGAACTGGTGGCCCTAACCCACAACAAGCGGTTCATGGAGAAAGACGTGGCAACGCGCCTGCTGTGGTCGATGATTCCCGAGACGAAAGCCTTCTGCCCGCGCGGACTGGGTATGGTGCCGTATATGCTGCCCTCGAGCGTGGAGCTCGCCGACGCCACCATCGCCGCCCTCGACGACGACTACGACGTGGTGATGTGGGAGAAGCACGGAGTGCTTGCCGTTGACACCGACATCATGAGTGCCTTCGACCAAGTCGACGTCCTCAACAAAGCCGCCCTCATCTATATCGCCGCCAAGAACATGGGCTTCGAGCCCGACGGCATGACCGACGAGCAGATGCGCGAGATGAGCGAGGCGTTTGGATTGCCGAAGTGATTTTCTTGGAAGAGAAAGGAGTTATCGCTCGCTTTGCTCGCTGAGAAGTTAAAGAAGTTAAAGGAGTTAAAGGAGTTAAAGACGAATGTCTAGGCTTTAGCTTTCACTTCTTGACTCCTGAAAAGCATGAAAACGATAACCCTTCTTGAAGGTATCGTCTTTAACTCCTTTAACTCCTTTAACTTCTTTAACTCCCCAAAAACCACTTCTTTAACTTCCAAAAAATACCCCCCCCCCTATCTCCTCTAAATTGAATCCTATGCTCCATTTCGAAAGCGACTATAACAACGGTGCTCAAGAAGCGGTGCTGAGGCACCTGCTCGAGACCAACGACGAACGAACACAAAGCTACGGCGACGACCGCTTCAGCGAGCACGCCCGCGCCTTCATACGCGAGGCTGCCGGCACTCCTGACGCCAACATCTATTTCCTGGCAGGCGGCACGCAGACGAATGCCACTATCCTGGACTGCCTCCTGGAGCCCTTCGAGGGCGTGCTCTGCTGTGACACCGCCCATATCAATGTTCACGAGTCCGGAGCCGTAGAGGCCACAGGGCACAAGGTGATTGCCATTCCCAACGTGCAAGGCAAGCTCATGTGCGATGACCTGCGCCACTGGCTGCAGGCTTATTTCGCCGACGACACCGCCGAACACATGGTAAGGCCCGGAGCCGTTTACATCACCTTCCCCACCGAACTCGGCACGCTCTACAGCCTCGACGAACTGAAGGCACTGCGCGAAGTGTGCGACGACTACAAGCTGAAGCTCTACGTCGACGGCGCGCGCCTCTGCTACGGCCTGGCCGCCAGCCACGACGTTACGCTGCCTCAGCTGGCAGCGCTGACCGATGCCTTCTATATCGGAGGCACCAAGTGCGGAGCGCTCTGCGGCGAAGCCGTGGTATTTCCCCGTGGCGACGCACCCAGCCATATGCTCAGCCGCATCAAGCGCCACGGCGCCCTGCTGGCCAAGAGCCGCGTGGTAGGCGTGCAGTTTGAGGCGCTGTTCACCGACGGCCTCTATTTCCAGATAGGTCAGCAGGCCGTGCGCCTGGCTCAGCGCCTGCGTGAGTTCTTCGTCAACGGGAAAGGCTACCGCCCCTTCATCGACTCACCCACCAACCAGCAGTTCTTCATCGTCCCCAACGCCGACCTCGATGCCCTCCGTCGCGTAGCAGGCTTCGAGAACTGGTGCCCAGTGGATGCCGACCACACCGCCGTGAGATTCGTGACCAGTTGGGCAACGAGAGAGGAGGAGGTTGAGGAGCTGACGCGGCTATTGTCGTTATAACGTTATTTCGTTATTACGAGGCTCTCTTGTCGTTATCACGTTATCCCGTTATCCCGAAATAAAATTCTTAAGAAAAACCAAAGGAAAAAAGAATATGAACAAAGAAATTGACCTTAGCGTAAGCAACTACGGTACGGTGCGGCAACTGCACTATGACATAGCCATTCTGCCTTGGGGCGCCACTGAACCCCATAACCTGCATCTGCCTTATATGACCGATTGTCTGCTCTCGCAGGCCGTGGCTGTTGATGCCGCCGGACGCGCTCTCAACAGCTACGGAGTGCGGGCCATGGTGCTGCCGCCGGTGGCTATGGGCGCGCAGAATCCCGGTCAGCGCGACCTCCGCTTCTGCATTCATTATCGCCTGTCCACACAGGTCGCCATCCTCACAGACATAGTGGCTTCGCTCCACCATCAAGGGCTGCGTAAACTGTTGATAGTGAACGGGCACGGGGGCAACAGCTTCAAAGGCATTATCCGCGACCTTGCGGTTGATTACCCCGATTTCCTCATCTTGGTGAGCGACTGGTTCACGGTGCTGCCCGCCAAGGACTGGTTCGACAACCCCGGCGACCATGCCGACGAGCTGGAGACGTCGGTGATGATGCATTATCACCCCGAACTGGTGCGCCTCGAGGAGGCAGGCCCAGGACATGCCCGGCCCTTCGCCCTGCAGACCATCCGCGAGAAAGTGGCATGGCTGCCGCGACATTGGACTTGTGTCACCGACGACACAGGCATCGGAGACCCCAGCCTCGCCTCCGCCGAGAAAGGGCGCCGCTATGCCGAAGCCGTGGCAGAGAAATATGCCTTAATGCTGAAGGAACTGACATCGGTGAACAAGGCCGAAGAGCTGTACCTTATATAAGCTATGGTCTGCTGCGCCTGATACAGACGGCGAATAGCTGCACTTGACTCAGACGGCGAAAAGCTGCGCCTGACACAGACGGCGAAAAGCCGGAATCTGTATTTACGAAGATTGACGAGTAGATTGACGAAGATTGACGGATAAAAAAACTCTTTGCATAGAGAAAGGCCCCGTCAATCTTCGTCAATCTTTTCGTCAATCTACTCGTCAATCTAATATTCATGACCATTCATGTCCCCATTCATGGCTATTCGTGTGAAAAAGGAGGAGCCTATTATCAAAATTCAGCTTTCTGTCACCAAAAATATTCTTCCCCGTTAAACCCTTTATCCGCTTTCTTGTCATAAAAATGCTAAACCTCACAGCTCCCCCCGATGGAAACACGACGACGACTGATGGCGGTGGCTCTTGTATTCACTGCCTTTTTATTTTTTAATGCTCCCGCGGCAGCACAATGGTTTAACGTCCGCGGAACGGTCTACGAGAGTTCTACGTTGAAAGGACTCCCGGGCGCCAGCGTAACGGTTAACGACTCTACAGGCACGATGGTGGCAGGCCGACAGACCACCACCAGCGGACAGTTTATGATTCCGGGCGTGCCCGCAGGCAAGTACACCTTGAAGGTGTCGTATATCGGGTTCAAGACGCAGACTTTCGCCTTGAACCTCTCGGGCAAGGGAGGCAACAAGAAAGTCAATGACGTGCTTCTGCGCGAGGACGCCACGATGATGAAGGAGGCCGTGGTCGAGGGCAAGATGCCTGAGATGACTATCATCGACGACACGGTGGCCTACAACGCCGCCGCCTTCACCGTGCCGCCCGGCGCTATGGTCGACGAGCTCATCAAGAAGCTGCCTGGCATAGTGATCGACGACAGCGGCAAGATAACGCACAACGGCAAGGAAGTGCGCCAGATACTGGTCGACGGCAAGGAGTTCTTCGGCAACAACCAGCAAATGGTGTTGCGTAATATTCCGGCCGAAATTGTGGACAAGGTGAAAGCCTATGATAAGCAAAGCGAACTGGCACGCGTGACCGGCATCGACGACGGCGAGGAGCAGACCGTGCTCGACCTTGAGATTAAGAAAGACCGGCGCCGTGGATGGTTTGGGCGCGTCACCGGCGGCTACGGCACCGAGGAGCGTTATACCGGCCACGCCGACGTTTACCGCTTCCTCGACAAGCAGAAGGCCGGACTCGTCGGAAATGTGGATAACACACGCGGCAACGGCATGACCGAGAGCCAGGATGCAGCCGCCAGCCTCAACTTGGAATGGGACAAGCTGGAACTGAACGGCGGCGCCTCAGGGCGTTTCAGCCAGTCGTCGGGACGCTCGTGGAGCAACTCACAGAACTTCGAGAACCGCAGCGCTGCCTACAGCAACCGCATGAACTCCAACGGCAGCCACAGCAATTCGTTCGACACCAACTGGCGCATAGAATGGCGACCGGACACGATGACAAACATACTGCTGCGCCCGCAGTTCGGCATCAACGGCAACCGCAGCCACAGCCGCGGCGAGAGCGCCACCTTCAACGATGATCCCTACAAGCTCGTCGAGAACCCGCTGGAAGAGCTGGCACTGCTGCGCGGGATAGGCGTGAACCACAACCTCAACGCCAACCGCAACGCCTCCGACGCCATCAGCGGAAGCCTGTCGCTGCAGTTGAACCGCCGCTTGAACAAGCCCGGCCGCAACATCACCCTGAACGTCAACGGAGGCCTCAATCAGAACGACGGCAACTCCAGTTCGTATTCGCAAATCGACTACTACCAGCTGCTGGCCATCACCGGCGAGGATTCCATCTACCACAAGATTCAGTACGACGATTCGCGGAATATAGGTAAGAACATCTCCACCCGATTCTCATACACCGAACCCGTAGGCGTGGGGCAGTTCCTGCAGTTCTCATACAACTACAGCTATCGCTACAACGACCGCGACCGCACCGTGGCCAGTATCTTCGACCCATTAGTGGACATGTATTTCCTGGGCATCGACAACTACGACGGGCATATGGAATTCGCCACGCCTGATACCGCTCAGTGCAACTACACCGAGAACCGCTACCAGAACCATGATGTGCGTCTGCAGTACCGCCTGATAAATTCCAAGATACGCTTCAACGTAGGTCTGAACCTGCAGCCTCAGGTCAACGCCATCGACTACACCAAAGGCTGGAAACACTATGATGTGAGCCGCACTTTCTTCAACTGGTCGCCGACGGTGAACTTCCGCTACCGCTTCTCGCGCCAGCATCAGGTGGAGGCCCGTTACGGCGGTAATTCTGGGCAGCCCAGCATCACCGACCTCATCCCCGACACACTGTCGAACGCCAACCCGCTGGCCATTCGTCTGGGTAACCCCAACCTCAGCCCGTCGTTCACGCATTCAGCAAACGTGGAATGGCGCCTGTCGCAGCCCGACTACCAGCGTTCCTACAATTTCAACGCCAACTACCGCACTACGCAAAACGCCACGGCCAGCCGCACCGAGTACAACGAGACCACCGGCGGTCGCGTGACCATGCCCGTGAATATCAACGGCAACTGGAACGCCGGCACCAATTTCAACTTCAACACTGCCTTCAAGGACCAACGCTTCCGCGTCAACACAAATACGTCATATAACCACACCACGGCCAACGGCTACGTTTATCGCTCACAGGAGCAGGCCACCGTCAAGAACGAGGTCAACTCCAACAATATCCGTCAAGGCCTGCGCTTCACGTTCCGCGACGAGATAGACCACGGCGACCCCGATGCCGAGGACTATGGCATGACCTACAGCAAGGACAACTTCGAGATCAATTTCAATGCCAACTTCGGCTATCAGCGCAACCGCGCCACAGCCACGGCAGCCTCGAACCTCGACACCTACAATTTCTCCTATGGCGTGAGCGCCAACTACAACTTCTGGTTCGGCCTGAACATCTCCACCGATATCAACGAGAACAGTCGTCGCGGTTATGCCGAAAGCATCATGAACACAAACCAGTGGATATGGAATGCCCAGGCCAGCTACTCGTTCCTCAAGAACCGTCAGGCAATCCTCACGCTCCGTTGGAACGATATTCTCGGGCAGCGCGACATGGTGAACCGAAACATCAGCGCCACAGCCCGTACCGACTCCGACAGCGAGCGCATCACTTCCTACGGCATGCTTACCTTCACCTACCGCTTCAACATGTTCGGCGGCCGCGGAATATCCAGGAATCGTGACCGCAGTCTCGACGAGGGCACTGAAATCTTCGAAGGCGGCGACGGTGAACGCGGCAATCGCGACGGCGGTGGTAATCGTGGCGGCAACCGCGGTGGTGGCGGTGGCGGCGGCAACCGTAGCGGCGGCGGCTTCGGTGGCGGTGGCGGCTTCGGTGGCGGCGGTGGCCGATAAGCCCAAGCTAATCAGTAGATTAGAGCGGCCTAAATGGCAGGTTAACCCAGCCTAATCATCACGCTGAAATCACAAACACCAAAATAGAATTATCACATATTTGCACATGAATGCAGCCAGCAATGGCTGCATTTTTTTTGATTTATGAAGATTGACATATAGATTTATGAAGATTGACGATAAGATTGACGGAGATTGACATCAAAAAAAATGGCAATGATATAGGAGTTGACCTATTGAGAGGAAGTGAGCCCCAGAGGGGCGTAGGAATTTAGGCAGGGGGCGAAGAGGGCCTTTAGAGGATTGCCCTTGGGCCATCCGTGCCTGATGAGGGGAGCCAGAACTCCTCTGGCGACGGAGGAGGAGTGAGCGAAGCGAACGAAACCCCTGTATCATGTCAGAAGGTATATAGAGTGCCGTAGGTACGCAGGAACAAACTCAATAATTCCGTCGTACCTACGGCACTCTATATACTATGTTCTATGAACAGG
>JAEESE010000008.1 GCA_016286165.1 Bacteroidaceae bacterium
TTCAACGAGGTAAGGTATATAGAGTGCCGTAGGTACGCAGGAGCACGCAAGATTGTTCCGTCGCCCCTACAGGGCTCAAATATTTTGCTGTCATGGAGCAGGGGTTCCACCCCTGCCTAATATCCTTTGTCCCTACGGGACTTATTCTATGACTTTGTGCCATCTCCTATATTATTGCCTAACTTTTTATAAACCACGAATTACACGAATTACACGAATTGCAGGTCCTCGAGTATCAACTGATTCCTAACGAATTACACTAATTTGCGACGGCTTCGCAAGCGTCGCGGCTGCGCGAAGAAACAAGAATGTTGAACTGCCTCGCTTACATTCGACACCTTGCGAAGCGTGTCGCTCTGAAATTCGTGCAATTCGATTATAATTGTTTCCATAGGACATGAAGAAAAATTCGTAAAATTCGTGTAATTCGTGGTTCAAAAGAAGAATGAAGCTGTTAAATCAATGTAATCTGTGGTTTGAAAATAATTCGGATAATTAGTATAATTCGTTGTTTGAAAAAATTTATGATAAGTACGGTAATTTGTGTCCAAATCAAATGCTTTTGCCCCTGCAGGGCGATATACCTACAAACAAAGAACCCAGGGCGTGCCCTGGGGTCTAATTGTATATAAATGCCCAATATACCTATTGATTCTCCGTGCCTTTCCTCCCTTGTAGGAGTGAGAGGGGAGGGTAGTGGTGGGGATTTACCGCACCACTACCTTCTGTGAGTTCACTACATATATGCCGCGCTTGGCAGGTATGCGGGCGTCGAAGTCAAGCCAGTCTGAGAAGATGGATTTACCGGTGATATCCACCACGGTCACGTGCTGAGGCTTCTCCACACGGATATTTATGCATCCGATGCCGCCGGTGGCCATGAGCGTAGGTTCAGCCTTGATTGAAGGCTCGCTGATGCCGTCGATATCATGACCGCTAATCTCAGTGAGCGGCTTGTAGAGCAGTTCGAACTTACCGATTGCCACGCACTGCTTGTTGGCCAGATTGGCTATCACGCCGAGGCTTATGGTGCTCTTCTCGTTGAGTTGGAAGTTGATGGTGTAGTTGCTGAGCTTGTCGTAGGCCAGAGCCTTGCTCTCCAGCTCTGCGCTTATCGGCAGCTCATCGCCCATGGCGGCAGCTATCCAGCAGTTGTCCGGCATCCAGTTGTAGGAATAGGTATCGCCGTCGCGGCTGGCAGTGAATGTCCAGAAGCCGGCGGGCAGTTCTACGGTCTGGAACACCATCAGATCACTCACTTCTTTCTCGAAGCCGGAGTATTCCACCTCCAACGTCATGTAGTTGTTCTTGTCCCTGTCGACGTGCCATTCGGTCAGTATATTACCTTTCTTGATATTGTTCAGCTGCTTCCATGGCGAAGTGGTGTTGTTCATCAGCAGCTTCAGATAACGGCCGCTGTTGGCTGGATTCACGGTGCCCGAAGCCGTCTTGAACGGATGAACATAGTTCTTCAGGTAGTCTGCAGTGACGTCGTTGACAGCCTTGCCTGACGGATGCAGGCAGAAGATGCCGAGCGAGCTGTCCCAGGCGTCGCCATCAGGACCGAAGTTTGAGCGCACGCCTGTCAGGCTGTGGCCCGAGCGGTCTATCACATTGCCGCTGGTCTGGTTGAAGTCGTAGTAGAGCAGCAGACGCTCGTCGGCGGTAGGATCGGCAATGGGCTCATTGGCCACGGGCGTAATCTCTTCCTGCTTCATGCTGTAGTTCCACACGCGCAGTTCGTCGATGAAACCGTTGAACGGCAGTTCGCTGCCACCGATGGTGAACGCCTCGAGTGCGGGATGCGAGGTCACACCTGTGAAGCGGCCACTGGTTATCAGCTGAGCATCGCGATAGAAACTCACGGTGCCGCTCTTGTACGTCACGGCGTAGTGATGCCATTCGTCGAATACTACAGCTCCCTCGTCGCTGGCGAAGGTCTTGTTCTTTGCTTCTACTACAATCTCGCCCTTAGGCTTCACATACAGCTGCATGGTCGATGCGTTGTCGCCGATATGGAAAGCGTTGTCGGTAACGCGGCCGGGGAGCATCCACCATTCTATGGTCCATTGCTTTATCGTCGCGTCGGTGAGCGGCGAACCGGCTGTCACCAGGTCGTCGGCGCCGTCGAGGCGGAGGCCGTTCTGACCGTCGGCATTGCACACGGTGATGGCCTTCCTGCGCGTCAGCGTGCTGGCGCCCTTGCTGTTGGAGGCCGTTAGCGTCACGTTGTAAATGCCCGGCACGTCAATTGTCACGCTCTGGCTCTGCTCTTTCAGGCGGAACACGTCAAACGGGCTCTCGAGGTCCCAAGTCCAGGCGTTGGGCTTGAAGCGCGATTCGTCGATGAGGTCCACGCTCTCGCCCTTGAGAATCACGTTGTTGCGCAGACTGAACGCCGCCTCAGGTGCCACGGCTCCTACGCTCACGGTCTTGCTGACGCTCCTGCTGCCTTCTGGCGAGTAGGCTGTCAGCGTCACCGTATATGTGCCTTCCTCCAGGAAGGTAGCACCTGCGTTGGTAGCTTTCACTGTCTGGTTCTCAGCCCCTTCGATATTCCACTCGTAGTTGGCGGCTTCGATGGGCGTAGAGGTGTTGATGAAAGCCACGTGAGTGCCGGCAGGGATATCACCTTCAGGTATGCTGAAGTCCACTTCAGGCAGCGAAGCAGCTGCCACCGTCACCGTGGCAGTCTTCTCGTCGGTGGTGCCGTAGAGCGTTGTCGTCTTCAGCGTGATGGTCTGCTCGCCCGGCTGTGTGAAAACTATGCTCGGGTTGGCGTTGCCAGTAACCGTTTCCACGTCGGCGCCGGTGAATGCCCATTGCCATTGTGCCGTGTTGATGGCACTCTTGTTCAGAATCACGAAGGGCTTGCCCACGACAGCCGTGGTGGCTGCGGTGAAGTTGGCTGTTGTCTCGGTGGCGATGGGGTTGTGGCTGTCGTCGAGGGCGAAATTCTCGAAGGTGATGTTTTCCTCTCCCACTATCTCGCCGTCGCTGTTGCCGCAGCCGTCGACGAGGTAGAGCTGTCCGTCCTCCTCGCGCGTACCCATGTTGTAATAATGTAGCAGATCCTCGTAGATACGCGGTTGTGCCACGTCTTTTTTGTACTGAGCCTTTACCTCGGCAGTCGTCAGTGCGCGCTTCCAGAATCGGAACTCGTCAAGGTATCCAATCCATGGAGCGTCATACACTTTCTTGTAGTTGGTCGTGGTGCCTTCCGTTTCGCCTATCACCAGACGGGCTGGGCCTTTGATGCCGTAGTGGCTGTAGCTGTTGGTCCAGCTGTGCACCTGCTTGCCGTTGATGTACAGCTTGCCGGTCATGCCTTGGTTTACGATGGCTATATGTTGGATTCTTGCCCTCGACAGTGTCGTCGCATCATAGCGCGTGTAAGAGCCTCCGTCGTTGCCGTATTCAAACTTGTTGCCGGCTATGACCTTGAAGAAGTACTGCGTGGTGTCGGCCTTGATGCGGAAGCCGTAGCTGTCCTTGGATGCCGACTTCGTAGGCAGGAGCCAGAACTCTATCGTGAAGTCCTCGAGCGAGCGGTCGCACAGGTCGGGAATGATAATCTTAGAGCCGGTATCCATGATTGCAAGGGTGTTGGTACCCACAGCCTCGCCGCTGGATGCATCCACCGGCATAGACTGTTTGCTTTCGGCTTCGTAACCGGCCACCTGGTACAAAGCGCTCACGGTATAGGCGCCCATCGGCTCTATCGTGGTCCTCAGCTGTCCGTTGGTGATGGTCGCGTAGAGCTCGCCGTCGTGATAGACCTTATAGCCCGTTGGCTCGTAGCGGCTGCCGGCAGGGGCCTGCCAGGTAAGAGTGAGTCCGCTGACGGCCAGGTTGCGCGGCTCGGGCACATAGTCGGTGCTCACCACAGCTGTCAGTTGTGTCTTCTTGCCTGCGCTGGGCACAGGGATAGGCTCCGTTATCTCGAAGGGCACTTCCACGCCTTTGCGGTCGAGGTTATAGTCTATGACGCTCACCTCGTAAATCTTGCCTTCGCCTACGCCCCAGGAGCGCGTCTCCACCCAGAAGAAGTACTTTATAGGTCGCGAGAGGTCGCAGTCGGAGGTCAGCGCGGTGAGGTCGTAGCCGAATTCCATGGGCTCGTAGTGCAGTTCGCCGTCGGCCCATCGTCCCAGCATCGGCACCTCGGGTGCCGGCTGTGTCTTGCCTTTGTTTCCGTCGCCGCAGTATTCAAAATGCGTCAGGGCGATGGATTTCTCAGGCTTGGTGGCATTGAGGTCCTGTGCGATACCCACGTGTAGAGCCATCTCCGAACGGCGGCTGTACTCCATCTTCACACGCAGGGTGCGAAGCGGGCGGTAGTCGCGCATCACATCGTAGTAGCCGGGCGTGAAGCTGTTCTCCTTAGGCCACCCTTTCACGCAGTTCGACCTCTCGTATGGGCAGTAGATGAAACCTGCGTTGCTCCAGTTGCCCCATGAGTTGGCGATAATCCATGCGCCCACCTCGTCGTCGCCGTCGGCATTAGGCTGCTCGCCGATATGGCCGTTGCCGTCGAGGTCAAACTCTATGCGGTCGTCGTAGCCTACGATGGTCATGGCGTGGTTGTAGGTCTCGTTCCAGTCGGTGATATACTCCATGCCTACTACACCGGCCGCCTTATTGGCTTCGGTGTTGGGAATGAGGGCTGCGAAGGGGCCGGCTGCCACACCGATGCCGCAGATACCGCCCGACGCATAGCTCTCGTCGCCGCAGCGGTTCCACAGGTAGTTCTTCACTATCTCACGTCCCTCGGGCGTGCCGCAGTGCATCGGGAAACTGTTGCCGCTGAGTATGCGGTTGTGCATGGCGGCAAACCAACGGTCGTAACCTTGCATCCAGCCGCAATCGGGGTCGTCGGCGTCCTGACCTGAGTAGCCGAACGTGCGGCTGTAGGTGGTGCCGTCGTAGGTGGCGCAGCTGGCGATGCCGACGTCCTTGCCCAGGCGGTCGTAGCCGGTGCCGCTGGGGCTGTTGTTGGCTATCAGCCACGGGAAGTGCGTGGCATAGCGGCGCTCGTCGCTGTCGGCTGCCGTGAAGCGTGCCGTGTTTATCTGGTTGGTAAACTGATAGTAGATGCTCGATGCTGCTCCGCATGAACCGCCGCTTTGGTTGATGATGGGCGGGAACGAGGGCTGCAGCGCGTTGTTCAGGTGGTCGGGACGCACTTTGCCTGATGCTTTGCTGGCGTCCAGCCTCTTCATCATCTTGCGTGCCGCCTTCATGTTCACCGTAGGCGTCGGGCTCGGCAAATCCGGGTATTTCTCGCGGTCCCAGGTGCCGGGTTGGGCCACTGCCGTAAGGCAGTAGAAGAGAAGGATTAAAAACAGACCCCCTCCCCGTGAGAGTTGAGTGTTAGGCGAATGTGATACAATGGTGTTCATCTTGATGTAAACTTAAAAGGTTATGTTCTTAGTTAAAGTTAGTTATGTTCTTTGATAAAAGTTGGTTATGCTCTTTGATTATCTCTTCTTGAAGGTGACCACTCTCCCCCTTGAGGGTAGCGAAGGAACCAGGCGATTGACTGAATGTCAATTGACCCTGAGCGGCCGAAGCAGACCTCTTCTGCGGAGGGCGGACAGCGGGGAGGGGGTCTTTATTTCAACCCACTCTCCAACCACTTCACAAATGCCGGTACGTCCTCGTTGTAGCTATACGAGCCAGCGAGGGGTTTGCCCTCGTGGTCCACAAGCACATAGAAGGGCTGCGTCTGGGCGCCGAACTTAGAGCGCTGCAGGTAGCTCCATTTATCGCCTACTGTGCGCAGCTTACGCACTGTGCCGTCGGTTTCCGTCACCTCCACCGTCTCTGCCAGCGGCGTCTTGTCGTCGACATAGAGGCTCACCAGCACATAGTCCTCGGTCATCAGCTGTTTCACGCGGGCGTCAGGCCATACGGCAGCCTCCATCTTGCGGCAGTTCACGCAGCCGAAGCCTGTGAAGTCGAGCATCACCGGCTTGCCCGCCTTCTGCGCTGCTGCCATTCCTTCTTCGAAATCAGTATATACGGCTTCCACCGTATTGGTGTTGAGGTTGAAGTCCTGAGTCCACATGGGCGGTGCGAAGGCACTGACAGCCTTACACGGAGCGCCCCAGAGGCCGGGCACCATATACAGGGCGAAGGCGAGCACACACAGGGCCGACAGGAAACGCGTCACGCCAATCTTCGGGCGTGCTACCACATTGCCTTCGTCGTCGTATTCATCTTCGTCGTGCGGCAGACGAATCCAGCCCAGCAGGTAGAAGCCCATCAGCGCGAAGATCATGATCCACAGGCACAGGAATGTCTCGCGGTCCAGCAGGCGCCAGCCATAGGCCAGGTCGGCCACGCTCAGGAACTTCAGCGCGAAGGCCAGTTCCACCAAGCCCAGCACCACTTTGATTACGTTCATCCAGTTGCCGCTCTTCGGGGCCGACTTCAGCCATGTCGGGAACATGGCAAACAGCGTGAATGGCGCAGCCAGAGCCAGCGCGAAGCCCAGCATGCCCACTGTCGGGGCCACCACCGAGCCGCTTGTCACCATGTCAACGAGCAGCAGACCGATGATAGGACCTGTGCACGAGAAGCTCACCAGCACCAGCGTCAGCGCCATGAAGAATATCGACAGCAGACCGGTTGTCGACGAAGCCTTCTCGTCCATCTTAGTGCTCCACGACGACGGCAGCGAGAGGTCGAAACCGCCAAGGAACGAGGCGGCAAACACCACCAGCAGGGCGAAGAGGAACAGGTTGAAGATGGCGTTGGTCGACAGCGCGTTGAGCGACGATGGTCCCCAGATGAGCGTCACCAGCAAACCCAGTCCCACATAAATTACTATTATCGACAAGCCGTAGAGCACCGCGTCGCGGATACCCTTGCGCTTGTCATCCTTGGAACGTTTCAGAAAGAACGACACCGTCATCGGGATGATGGGCCATACGCAAGGCGTCAGCAGGGCTATCAGTCCGCCCAGTATGCCGAGGAAGAAGATGCCCCATAGCGAACGCGAACTGGTGTCGCTGGCGGCATCCAAGGCATGCAGCTCGTCGATGACCGGAGCCCACAGGCCTTCTCCCTGCTCACCCTCAAGGGGTAGGGCAGTAACATTTGCCAATGAGTCGCTGCCCTCTGCCACCTGTCCGCTGTCAGCTGGCAACACCTCATTGTCAGCTGTCACCTCTTCTTTGTCACTCGTCTTCTCAGGTGTCTGCTCTTCCTCTTTTGCGGGAGCCTGTGCAGGGGCGTCACCCTTCTCACTAAACTCCACATTTGTCGGCGGCAGGCAGTTCTCGTCGTTGCAAGCGCCGTATTGCAGGTATCCGTTGGCTTTCCACGGCCCTCCTGTCAGTTTCAGACGTTGTGTGGCGGTGGCGTGCTTTTCCACGAAAGTCACTTCGCAGTCGAAGATATTGTCGTGAACACGCTTGGGGGCGGGCGACAGCTTCAGCGCGCCCTCCTTCTGAGCCCCTTCCAGCCCTTCGGCATTAAACGTCATGGCGATAGGTCCGCCGCTGTTGTCGGGGCCATACACGTGCCAGCCGTCGTCGATGTCGAATGTGAACACCAGGTCCACCATATCGGGTTTGCCGCTTACGGGCTTCTGTGCCACTGATGCTTTCACGGGATTTGCCATGCCCGGCTGAGCCAGGGCTGCAGTCGCCGCTAATGTCAACAGCAGAAGCGGCAGAAAGAGTTTGATGAGTTTGTTCATACTTTATTTTCTTCGTTTTTACATCTTTTCGGGGCAAAATTACTATTTTTCTCACATACAACAGCAAAAAAACAAGAAAAAATTGTGTTACCGCGTTCATCTTGCCTCTCTACCTGTTCACAGGGTTTGAGTCGCTTCGCGAGAAATCCTTCAAATCTGTCCAAATCTATCAAATATTTCAAACAAAATCATCGCGGTTCTGCCCTCTGCGCGCCCCTCCGTCCACTCTCGAATTTTTATTGGCACGACTTACCGTAATTATCATTTTTTTTCAAACAACGAATTATACGAATTAAACGAATTTTTATCACGGAAATACACGGAAAAGAACGGAAAAACACGGAAATATCTTTGGACACAAATTATCGTAATTATCATATTTTTTTTCAAACAACGAATTATACGAATTAAACGAATTATTTTCGACCCACAGATTACACTGATTTAACAGATTTATTCTTCTTTCAAACCACGAATTACACGAATTTCACGAATTTTTCCTCATGTCCTTTGAAAGGATTATAACCGAATTTCACGAATTATTAGCGACACGCTTCGCAAGGTGTCGAAAGTAAGCGAGGCGCTGGGGTCAAATAGTATATGTTGAATGAAATTGTTGTTTATTGTTGCCAATTGTTTTCCGGCAAGTGGTTCATGAAATTATGTCAATTATGATAATTCGTGTCAAAAAAAGTATTCATAAATCGTAAATAACCAAATCGTAAATAAATCGTAAATAGTAAATCGTCAAATCGTAAATTAAGTTCAACCTCAACGTCACCCTCCCCTTTGTCACCTCAATATATCAAAATGCTGCTTTTTTTGCTAAAATAGAAGATAAATGGATAAAAATTTGCTAATGTGAGAATATTTTGTTTATTTTGTGCTGATTTAAGTTGAAAACAACCCTTTTCTGATACCAACTTAGACCTTTTTCTATTACCAACACAAACCTTATTACAGTTACCAACTTAGACCTTTTCTGATGCCAACACAAACCTTATTAGTGTTACCAACACAACACCACAAACGATACAATCACTAACCAAAGACAAATATAAACTTAAAACTCATACGATTATGAAAAGGTTATTCACTTTACAGCTTAGAGTCGGGATGCTGTTCATCCTGGCGCTCACTGCCCTGTTGGGCACGCAGAGTGCGATGGCACAAGAAGCCTATGTAGTGCGATCTACTGACAACCAGACCCTGACGTTCTACTACGACAACCTCAGGAGTACGCGCTTGGGCAAGGTCTTCAACTTGAACTCAGGTTCTACGTTACCCGAGTGGGTATCGAATGCAAACATAGCTAGCACGCAGGTAGTCAAATCCGTCTATTTCGACGATTCCTTCCGCAACTACACCCCCAACAGCACCTACGCTTGGTTCAGGGGGTTACATGCGCTCACCAACATCTACAACCTCGACATCCTCAACACCAGTCAGGTCACCACGATGGAACTCATGTTCAGGGATTGTTGGAATCTTAAGGTGATCGACCTTAGCAACTTCAATACGTCTAATGTGACGAATACCGTTGACATGTTCTATGATTGCAAAGATTTGGAGACCGTTTACGTCAGCCCGACAAAGTGGAACTTGAGCAACGTGACATCAAGCGGCAACATGTTCTTCTTCTGCAGTCGCATCAAAGGCATTAGGGGAACTACTTACTCTTCGGTGCATATCGACAAGGAATATGCACGCATCGACGGCGGCCCCAGCTCCAGCTCGCCCGGCTACTTCTCCGACCCGCTCAAGGCCTATGTCGTATATACGCCCAATGATCAGACCCTCACGTTCTATTACGACGACAACAAGTCGTCCCGCACCGGCAGAAAATACTTCCTCAACAAGGATATCTTAGGTGCTAATGAGCCTCTCTGGGTCACCGACGGCACCAATGCCAGCGTCCGTAAGGTGGTGTTCGACTCCGAATTCATTCACTGCAATGTCACTACCACCCACCAGTGGTTCTACCAGATGACCAGCCTCACAGAGATACAGGGATTGGATAACCTGAGATCCTCAGTGATCAGGGACATGAGCCAGATGTTCGAGGGCTGCGGCCTCACCGACTACGACTTCACGCAAACCCATTTCGCAGTTTTCAACACTGAGGATATGGGAAGAATGTTCTGCGACAGTAAGTTCACCAAGATAGACCTCAGCAACTGGAATACAACTGTTCCTGGCACCTACACGATGAGTTTGG
Organism: Bacteroidaceae bacterium; assembly: GCA_016286165.1. GTDB lineage: Bacteria > Bacteroidota > Bacteroidia > Bacteroidales > Bacteroidaceae > Physcousia. The sequence goes on from JAEESE010000008.1 coordinate 9,927, forward strand.
GTGATGTGCGAGTCATGTTCGATGGCTGCGCGAATCTGGAAACCGTCGTCCTTACGGGGCCGGCATGGGACATGACCACCCTCTCTGAAGCACCTGGAATGTTTAGGAACTGCCCTCGCCTCACCACCATCGTAACCAACGGCAACTGGTCCTTGAACGGAGTCAACACCTCAGATATGTTCAAGGGTTGCACCAGCCTCGTAGGCTACAACGGCACCGCTTATGATCCCAGCCACGTTCACGGAAATTACGCCCGCTTCGACGGTGGTCCTACCTCGTCAACGCCCGGCTACTTCACCTACCTGCCTTATGCTGAGCTCTCCTCCGACCACAAGACGCTCACTTTCTACTGCGACAACAACCGGCCATCGGGAGCCTACCTCCTCAACCACGGCTCCAACCGTCCCGGGTGGTACACCTACGCTTCGTCAGTCGAGAGGGTAGTGTTTGATTCCTCCTTCGCCCACGCCTGGCCCGCCACCACCTACTCTTGGTTCGGCGCCATGGAGAACCTCACCACCATCGAGGGCATGGATAGGCTCAACACTGCTCACGTCAACAACATGGGCCGTATGTTCGAGATGTGCCGCAAGCTCACCACCCTCGACCTCGCCCGCTTCAACACCGCCGAGGTGACCGACATGCTGTGGATGTTCGGCTCCCTCAGCGCACTTAAGACCATCTACGTCAGCGACGGGTGGACGGTAGCCAATGTAGTCCGTCACGAGCCCATGTTCTCAGGCAGCACCAATCTCGTCGGCGGCAAAGGCACTGCCTACGATGTCTACCACACCAACAAGACCTATGCCCGCATCGACGGCGGCACCGGCAGCCCCGGCTACCTCACAGCGGCTCCCTACGTCGTGGTGTCCACCGACAACAAGACGCTCACCTTCTACTGCGACAACTATAAGTCCTCGCGCGCGGGTACCTCTTTCTTTATAAAACCCGTTACCCCCGGCGTCGCGCCCGAATGGTACCCTTACCGCTCCACCGTCACCACGGTTAAGTTCGACGCCTCCTTCGCCAACGCACGTCCCACCGACATGGTCAGCTGGTTTGCTGGTTTCGCGCAACTCACCTCCGTCACAGGCCTTGCCAACGTGAACACTTCCGAGGTGACGTCATTGAACAGGCTCTTCTACGGCTGCTCCAAACTCACCACCCTCGACCTCTCCGGTTTCCAGACCTCCAATGTCAAGAACATGGGCGAGATGTTCAGCGGCTGCAGCGCCCTCACCACCGTCAAGGTCGCCACGGGTTGGAGCACTTCGGCTGTCACCGCCTCAAGCGGAATGTTCCAGGGCTGCACCAGCATCGTTGGCAGCGCCGGCACCACCTTCGACAGCAGCCACATCGACAAGACCTATGCCCGCATCGACCGCGGCACCAGCGCGCCCGGCTACCTGTCTGCTGAAATCGAGGCCTACGCCTACCTCACCGGCGGATCCCTCATCTTCTACTACGACGGGATGCGCCTGACGCGTGTGGGCACCACCTACGTCATCAAGAATACCATTAATCCCGAATGGGTTGCCGATGGCAAGAACGCTACAGTTCAGCACGTCTATTTCGACAATTCCTTTGCAGCAGCCCGCCCGACGACAATGTTTAAATGGTTCTACGGCATGACCAACCTCGTGGATGTCACTGGCCTTAGCAACCTCAACACCTCCGAGGTGACGAAAATGAGTAATCTTTTCGACGGCTGCTCTAAACTCACCACCCTCAGCCTCTCCCACTTCGACACCTCCAACACGACGTCGACGTACTATATGTTCAACGGGTGCAGCGGGCTCAAGATTCTCGACCTCAGCAGCTTCGATATGTCCAAGGTGACTACCATGGCTTCCATGTTCGGTGGCTGCTCGGCCCTTGAGCGCATCTTCGTGGGCGAAGGATGGACCATCCGAAGCGGCGCCAATGACGCCAATATGTTCACTGGCTGCACCAACCTGCGAAGCCATCTTGGCACCGCCTACAACGGCAGCAATGTAAGCAGTGTCTATGCCCACGTCGACGATGCCTCGCAAACGCCACGCGGCTACCTCTCGCCGGCTCCCTATGCCGTGCTCAACAGCAGCAAGCTCACCTTCTATTGCGACCTGCAGAAGAGCACACGCACCGGCACCGTCTTCAACATACCTACTACGTTCAATATCGCGCCGCCATGGTTCACCAGCCGCTCTCGCATCTTCGAAGTAGCCTTCGACCCGTCGTTCAAATACTCGCGCCAGCAGTCAGGCTACTATTGGTTCTACGGCATGGACATACTCGCTCGCATCACCGGACTCAACTACCTCAACACATCGATGATGCAGAACATGAACGGCATGTTCTTTGAGTGTAAGAAACTCACCGAGGTGGACCTCGGCGACTTCAACACCTCGCAGGTGACCACCATGAACAAGATGTTCCAGGGCTGCACCCAGCTCAAGACCATCGTCATAGGCAGCGGGTGGGACCTCGCCAACGTCACCTCCAGCACCGATATGTTCACCGGCTGCACACACCTCCTTGGCCCCAACGGCACCGCCTACAACGCCAACCACGTCGACAAGGGCTGGGCACGTCTCGATACCAACTCCCAGCCCGGCTACCTCACCTATCGGCCCTATGCCGTCTTCTACAGCAGCAACAACTACCTCTACTTCTATGCCGATAGCAACCCCAACACTAAGAGCGGCGACCGCTTCGTCATCAACGCAGGCGACGAGGATGCTCCCTGGTACACCGAAGGCATCAGCAGCGCCGTCACCCATGTCATCTTCGACTCATCGTTCCTCAATGCACACCCCACAACCACCAAGAGCTGGTTCCGGAACATGGGCAGGCTGGTGAGTATTGCAAACCTTGACCGCCTCCACACCGAACAGGTGACCGACATGAGCTCCATGTTCCGCGGCTGCTCACTCACTACTCTCAACCTCAGCGGCTTCAACACCGCCAACGTGAAGAACATGGATTCGATGTTCCAAGGCAGCAACAGCCTCACTACCGTCAACATCAGCGCCAACTGGAACACCGACAACGTCACCTCGTCAACCAATATGTTCACCGGCTGCTCGGCTATCGTCGGCGGCAACGGCACCACCTACAGCGGTAGCCACGTCGACAAGGAATATGCCCGCCTCGACGCCGAAGGCACGCCCGGCTACTTCACCGGCGAGCCGCCATATCTCATCCTCTCGCCCGACGAGACGACGCTCACCCTCTACAACGATGGCATGTCGACAGTGAAGGAAGGCACACGCTACAACTTCACCACTGACTATACGAATACCCCTGACTGGAATTCAAAGGCCGGCAGCATCACCAAGGTAGTGTTCGACCCCTCTTTTGCCACCGTGCGACCCGAGTGGGTGAACTACTGGTTCCGCAACATGACGAACCTGACCACCATCGAGGGTATGGAGTATTTCAACTTCTCTCAGACGCGGCGATTCAGTAGTTTGTTCCTGAACTGTTCAAGCCTCACGTTTATTGACCTGAGCCATTTCAAGCCCGGAACGGGGTGTGCCATGGGTGATATGTTCAAGGGTTGTACCAACCTCAAGACCATTCTCGTGGCAAGCGATTGGCCCGATAATCCAAGTGGCACCTCAGCTAATATGTTCGAAGGTTGCACAAGCCTCGTCGGCGGCATGGGAACCGTGTATGACCCCGCCAATGTCGGTCCCAGCGGTTGGGACAAGATCTACTGCCGCATCGACCGCGGCCCCAACTCCACCAAGCCCGGCTACCTCACCGTTAACACAAGAGAATACTACGCCACATGGGACGCCGCCACCTCCACCGTCACTCACTACTACGACTGGAAGAAGAACCAGCGCATTGCAGCCGGAGAAGATGTTATTGACGGACAGGGTTACGATGAGATGCCTTCGGGTTATGGCGATGTGTCTCTTGAGGGTATAGAGAAAGTAGTCTACGACGAGTCATGCGCCCTGAGCGATGGCTTCTACGATACTTGGACGTGCGGAGACATGGAGAACCTGACGGCCGTCGAGGGCCTTGAATACCTCGGCACAAGCGGTAATATCTACCTCTATTATATGTTCGCCGGATGCAGCAGCCTCACCACACTCGACCTGAGCAGCTTCGACACGCGCAATGTCACGAACATGGGCGGTCTGTTCAAAGGCTGCACCAACCTGCAGAACCTGACGCTCGGCGAGAACTTCTCAACCGAGAGCGTCACCAGCATGGCTTATATGTTCGCCGACGGCTGCAACCCAGCTGTCATCCAGACCGTCATCGCCCACGAGAACTTCAGCACCGAGAACGTTGTGAATATGCAGGAAATGTTCACCAATATCACCGGCACGAGCGTTCTCGACCTGACCAAGTTCAACACCGCCAAGGTCACCAATATGACCAATATGTTCAAAGGCAGCTCAGCCCTCACCACCATCCTCGTGGGTTGCGACTGGACCACCGAAGCCGTCACCTCCGGCGGCGGTATGTTCACCGGCTGTACCAACCTCGTTGGCGGCGCTGGCACCACCTTCAGCTCTAGCCATGTCACGGCCGACTACGCCCATATCGACGGCGGCACACCGCGTCCCGGCTACCTCTCCGGCATAGTCTATGAGCCCTACGCCGTCTTCGACGGCAGCACCAACACGCTCGCCTTCTACGCCGACGGCAAGATGGGCGACAAGCAGGGCACAGTCTATGAAATTCCTGCCGAGGGTCAGTTACCCGGTTGGTTCCGCGACGACACCAACCTGCTGGTGGCCAACGTCGTCTTCGACCCGTCGTTCATCACCGCAAGGCCTACCAGTATGATACGTTGGTTCTGCGACATGGCCAACCTCAGCCAGATCACCGGACTCGAGAACCTCGTCACCAGCGAGGTCACCGACATGCAAGGCCTCTTCAGCGGAAGCACCAACCTCACCTACCTCGACCTCACGTCGTTCGACACTCACAACGTCACCGACATCTCCGACATGTTCTACGATTGCCAGAACCTGACCACTATCCTCGTCGGCAGCGGATGGAACACCGATGCAGCCCAAACTACCAAAGGCATGTTCTACAACTGCTACGCCCTCGAGGGCAGCGCAGGCACACTCTGGCAGCAGGACATCCATGGCAATATGAACAACGACATGAAACCCTATGCCCATGTCGACGGCGGCACCGACAACCCGGGCCTCCTCAGCGGAGAACTTCAGGCCTATGTGCACAAGTCCAAAGATAATCACACCCTCACCTTCTACTTCGACACTAAGCGTTATTCGCGCCAAGGTACCACTTACGACTTGAACACCTCAACTGATTTACCAGCATGGGCTGGGTTCAATGCAATCATCTCCAAGGCGGTCTTCGATCCCTCGTTTGCTGAAGTGCGACCCACGACCACCTACCGTTGGTTCTCTAACTCGCGAGCTATGACAGAAGTCCAGGGCCTTGAGTACCTCAACACCAGCGAGGTCACCACGATGCACGGGATGTTCAGTAACTGCCGAGCTCTCACAAGCCTCGACCTCCGTACGTTCGACACACAGAAGGTTACCGACATGGGGTCGATGTTCTTTAACTGTTATGCGCTCAAGGACCTCCAGCTCTTCAGCTTGAACTCCACCAATCGTGTGAGCTTCAACCAGATGTTCGCGGGCTGCTCCAGCCTGGAAGTCCTCGATCTCAGCAGCCTCAACACCGCCAACGTTTACAACATGACCTATTTGTTCAACGGCTGCTCGGCTTTGAAGACCATCTACGTCGGCGATGGCTGGACCGTTAACAGTTCTGTCAGCGGTAATCTGTTCCTCGAGTGCAACAGCCTCGTCGGCGGCAACGGCACCACCTACGATCCCGAGCACCTCGACAAGACCTACGCTATCATCGACGGCACCAACGGCCAGCCCGGCTACCTCTCCGCCAAGCCTTCGGTCTACGCCGTCTACACAGATCCCGACTTCACCCTCACCTTCTACTGCGACGACAAGCGCGACCAGCGCAGCGGCTACACCTTCGACCTCAACGAAGGCAGCGCAATCCCCGACTGGTACGACTACCGCAGTCAGGTCCAGCACGTGGTCTTCGATGCCTCCTTCGACATAGCACGTCCCACGACCACCTTCGGTTGGTTCTTCAAGATGGAGAACCTCATGGACATCACAGGCATCGAGTATCTCAATACTTCCGAGGTGAAGGATATGACGGTCATGTTTGCTGAGTGTTCGAGTCTTACCGAACTCGACCTCACCACCTTCAACACGTCCAAGGTGACCAATATGGCCTATATGTTCAACAAGTGTACAGCCCTCCGCACCATTTATGCCGGCGACGGCTGGGACATGTCCAGCGTGAAAGGCGCAGCCCAGATGTTTGCCCTCTGCACCTCGCTCAGGGGCGGCTACGGCACCGCCTGCGACGGCAACACCAACATAGGCAGTGAGTATGCACACATCGACGAAGGTCCCTCCAACCCCGGCTACTTCACCGACAAGAGCGCCTTCCGCATTGGCGATATCAACAAGGACGGCTCCATCACCATCGCCGACGTCACAGCCCTCGTCAACATCATCCTGGGCAAGACCACCGACTACGAATCCCGCCTCGCCGACGTCAACACCGACGGCTCCATCACCATCGCCGACGTCACCGCCCTGGTCAACATAATCCTCGGAAAGAATTGAAAAGGAATAGCTTATAAAGATTAAGGATTAAAGATTAAGGATTAAGGCTGGTTGTCAGCTAATTCAACAGAAAGGGCCGCGCATCACGCGCAGCCCTTTCGTCGTTTAGGAGTTGTTTTATTTAGGAGTTAAAGGAGTTAAAGAAGTTAAAGAAGTTAAGACGATACCATCAAGAACAGTCAACGTCAAGGTTAAGGTTTCAATTCTTAATTCTTAATTCTTAACTCTTCATTCCTTCCGTCGGGCCTCTGCGAGCTCTGGAGAGCACGAAGGTTGGCGCTTGCGCCGTTCGTGCGCCCCTGCGTCCTCACGCGAGAGCGTCAACAGCTATGCCTTCGCGTCCTCTCAATATCTCCAGAGCCTCTGCGCCTCGGCGCCTCTGCGTTGAAAAATAAAGGCGATTATATACAATTAGACCCCTTCAAGTAGCCGACGGCATCTCTCCCCGCTCTCCCCTGTTAAAACAAAAAGGTAAACTGACGCCCCAATAAACATGCCTGGGCAAAAGCATTCTTTTTCCTCGTTTTTTTATTGTCGTACCAAAATTTTCGCTAACTTTGCAAACGGAAAGCCAACCAGGGTGGTCCACGTCAGCGAGGGACGAATCAACTGCTGATGTTTGAGTGAAAGGAGAAAACGATATGTACATACCGCCATTTATAGTAAGTTCAGAAGCAATCAATCTGATAGCAGAGATTTCAGGTCTGATAGAGCGTTACGCCATCCGTCTGGAACAGGAGGACGGTTTGCTGTTACGAAAAGCAAATCGTATCCAGACAATCCACTCATCTTTGGCCATAGAAGGTAACACGCTGACAGAAGGTGAAGTGCGAGACATCATCGACGGCAAGAACGTGGTGGCTCCTATCAAACAAATCCAAGAGGTGAAGAACGCCATAGCTACCTACGAACTCTATCCGACGTTGAATCCTTTCAGCGTAAAGGATTTGCTGAAAGCTCATGGTGTGATGATGCAGGCTTTGGTCGATGATGCCGGCAGATTCCGACGTGGAGGCGTGGGGGTGTTTGGCGAGCAAGGTCTTGTTCACATGGCGCCCCCTGCAGACAGAGTCCCAATGCTGATGAATGATTTGTTTGATTGGCTGAAGGTTTCAAAAGACCATCTGCTCATACGAAGTTGTGTGTTCCATTATGAATTTGAATTCATACATCCGTTTATCGACGGTAATGGCAGGATGGGACGTTTGTGGCAATCGTTAATCTTAGGGAAACTGCATCCCGTATTTGAACATCTGCCTGTAGAAAATATGGTGTATGCCAATCAGCAAGCTTATTACGATGCCATCACAGCCAGCACAAAAGCTGCTCAGTCGGGACCTTTCATTGATTTCATGCTTGGAAAAATCTACAAGACGCTATTGGAACACCAGGGAGACGAGCTTGCCATGACGGCAGTCGATTCCATAGACAAGGAGTTCGGAATGAGATTCGGTGAAGAGTTCGGAATAAAGTATGGAATAAAGTTCGGTATAAATGACAAACAGCTTCTCTTATTACTCGACTCCAACCCATCATCAACTGCATCGGAAGCGGCAGAACGTATAGGCATGAGTCAGCGCGGAGTAGAGAAGTTGATGAAGCGACTCAAAGATCTCGGCGTTATCGCCAGACAAGGCAGCCGGAAGAAAGGATTGTGGATTATCAACAAGAATTAATCTGAATATATCGTGAATCAGGGGCATGAATCTTTAAAAGATTTGATAGATTTGGACGGATTTGAATGATTTCTCGCCGCAGGCGACTCTAACCGCTGCTAAGCTCCTTCTCCCCCTACCCACTCCAAACTACCCACTACCCACTCTTAACTCTTCGCTCGGCGCTTGCGACGCTTGACACTTCAAGAACTATCAACTGTCCGCTCGGCGCTTGCGACGCTTCACGCTTGAAGAACTGTCACCTGTCAACTATCAACTGTCCGCTCGGCGCTTGCGACGCTTCACGCTTGAAGAACTGTCACCTGTCAACTATCAACTGTCCGCTCGGCGCTTGCGACACTTGACCCTTCAAGAACTCCTGTCACTTGTTGGTCATCAGCGCGCCATTGACATACAAGCGGTGCCCGTTAGTTTTGATGAGGGCGGGGTTGCCGGTGAAGGATGTGATATATGTGTCGGACGTCAGTGTCCAGGTGCAGCCGTCGGCCAGGGCGACATGTACCGTTCCTGTCTGCGTTGAGACGCTTTCGCCGTCGGCATTGGTGATATTGCCGCTTATGGAGCCGTTGAAGGTGGAGCCGTCGGTGAGGGACAGCGTGAGTTCGGAGTCGCTGCCCACCAGTATGGTGCCCTCCAGCTGCTGGCTGCTTGCGTTGAGGGTGGCCTTGTTGCCAGCTCCCTGCCATCCGTCGGCGCATACCGACAAGAGCACTTTGGCTGGGTCGTGGTTCGTGAGTTTGACTCCTTTCAGGGTGATGATGGCGTTGGTGTTGGTGACATGGAAGAGATGGCCGTGGCGGTTGGTGAGCGTTCCGCCGTTCATGGTGAAATGTGAATTGCCGCTGTCGGCATCGCCCGAGAACGACTGGTAGACCATGATGGCATCGAGGAACTGTGCATGTCCGTTGCGCTGGGTGTTGCTCACCGTGAGCTGGCAGTTGTTGAGCGTGATGCTGTTCTTGCCTTCAATGCATACGCCCTCGGACATGTTGGAGGTGAGCTTGGCATCTGACACGGTGATGTCGGCGGTGGAGTAGATTACGGGTGAGCCGAGTCCGTTGCTGGTATATGTGCCGCCTTCAACGGTCACGGTACCGCCTCCGCGGTCGGTGCGGATGGGTGCTGACGACCTTCCGCTTGTGTTCACCGTGAGGTTCTTGGCTTTCATCACGCCGCCGCCCGTGGTCATGATGCCCCCAGAGCCGTCGGCCGTGGTGGTGATCTGTGTGCCCTGGATGATGACGGTGGTGCCGTCGCCCTGTCCTCCATTACGGCCGCCATTGCCGCCATATGAGAAAACGCCGTTGGCGCCCTTGCCATTGCTGGTGATGGTTCCTCCATGGATGGTGGCTGTGCCTCCGCCCTTGACAAGGAGGGCGGCATTGACGCCGTAGAAACTGCAGTTGTCGCCGCCGTCGGAATTGCCTGTCTTGGTGATGGTGGGCTGCGAGATGGTCACCGCCTCGCCGGTGGATATTAGCAGGGCGCTCTCATCTGTTTTGTCGCTCTGGTATGTCTTTCCCGTTTCAGCGGCTCCGGCTGTGATTGTGACGGCTCCGGAATATTTGATATCTGTCTGGCGTGAGCCCGGTCCTCCGGGCCTTCTCATCCCCTGAGGGCGTCCGGGCCTGCCATCGTGGTGCTGTCGTTCCGTGGCTTCTCTGCGCGGCCGTTCGTTCTGAGTGGTTTGTGTGTTGACCTGTGCAGTGACGTTCTGCCAGGAAATCATTGCCAATAGGCATGCTAAGGCTGTCTTTTTCATTGTGGTAGTGGTTGTGTGTTTAATTGTGAGTATAAGGTTATCGCCATCCTCCATGGCCTCCCATTCCGCCGCTGCCGCCTGTATAGGATGAGAGGCTGATGCCGGTTCCGCTGCTGACGGTGCCGCCAACGACGGCAAGGCCTCCGAAATAGGATGTGCCGCCTGCCACGCTGACACCGGCCTTGAGCGTCGGCTGCGAAGCTGTTGAGACGATGAGCCCGTTGCCGCCGCTGGAAGGCGTCTTGAAGGAGAGGGTGCCATCGGCAGAGGTCAGGGCATATAGGGTGTTGGCAGACCAGGAAGAGGCTTGGTAACAGGCCTGTGACAGCTGCGCGCCGCTCTCGAGGCCGCCTACGGCAACCAGCGTGCCGCCGGTGAGGTAGAGCTTGTAGCCGCCCTCGCTGTTGGCGTCAATGGCCACTTCGGGCGAGCCGGGGCTGATGGCATATACGGTGCCGCCCTTGACATAGCAGTTGCCGTTGGCATCGATACCGTCGTTGTGCTGACCATGGGCATAGGTATAGCCTCCGCAGATGGTCATGTCGCCCTTGGAGTTGATGGCGTCGTCGTAGGAATAGGAGGCCACTTCTCCGCCCGCGATGGTCAGCATCTGTTTGGTCTCTATGCCTTCGCCGCCGTAGCCGCCGGTGCGGACCCATATCGTGCCGCCGTTGACGTTGATATTGCCATCTACCTTGATGCCTTTGGGCGATGCGGTGTCGTTGTTGCTCTTAAACTGTCCGCCGGTGGTCACTACGTAAACGCTGCCGCCATTGAAGGTTGCCTCCATGTCAGCGTTGATGCCCTTGCCGCCGGAGCCTGTGCTCTTGAGCCATAGCTCTCCGCCGTTGACGGTCAGCGTGGAATCGGCCTTGATGCAAGCCGCGCCCTTGGCCTCCCTGTCGTCGGTGTCGTAGGTGCCGGAGCCTGTGGTCACCACGGTGGTGCGCCCTCCATTGACGATTATATGGCTCTCGCAGTTGATGCCTTTGGCGGCAGCCGCCGACACCTCCACGTTCAGTATGCCGCCATTGATGAACACACCGTCGTTGGCCTTAATGCCATGGCCTGCAGCCGACGTCACATGTATGTTGTTGCCTTGGCGGAATACTATGTAGTCGGCCGAATGGATACCGTTGTTGGTATAGGCGTTGACGGAGAGTGAGCCGCTGCCGTTGAAGAGCAGCTTGCCCTTGCAATAGAGTGCTCCCTTGTGGCTCCCGCCCGTCCCGTCGGTCAGTGTGTTGGTGGTGCCTGCGGTGAGTATGATGTAGGCTCGTTTGTCGCTAAGCATATTCAGCGCTGCGGAGTCGGGGTTGGTGATGTTCACGCCGTCAAGCCTGAGGGCATACTTCTTGTCGCCCAGTATGGTCAGCGAACCGTTGGAGGTTGTTCCGCTTACGACATAGCAGATACCTTTGGCAGAGCCGTGGTTGGCTGTCACATGGCCTCCGCTGACCGTTACGTCGACTCCGTTTTCGGTCTTGGCAACAGGATTGGAGAGGTCTATCGCCACTTCTGTTGCGAAGGTGTTGTTCTCCAAGGCATCTTCGTCGTCGGGGAAATATTCTGCCGCGCTTTCTGTCGGTTCTGCCGATGTAGCTTCTATGGCAACATCGAATGAGGTCAGGTCGCCTGACGTGGCTGAGCTGCCACTGCCTGTGTTGGGGTTGCTGTTAGATTCATTATAGTCAAAGAGTTCCTCGTAGGGGTCCTCTGCCGAGCATCCGGTGAGAAGAGTCATTGATGCCATGAGCATCGGAATAAACAGTAGCTTTTTCATTTCTTGTTCGTATTTTAGTTCGCTGCAAAGGTAAGCATAAAGGATGTATCACACAAATCTATTCAACGAGCTGTTTGATTTGTTCAATGAAATAAGCTCTTAGCTCTATATTTTTTTTAAACAACGAATTACACGAATTTTACGAATTTCTTCATGTCCTATGGAAACAATTATAATCGAATTGCACGAATTTTAGAGCGACACGCTTCGCAAGGTGTCGAATGTAAAAGAGGCTGTTCAACATTCTTGTTTCTTCGCGCAGCCGCGACGCTTGCGAAGCCGTCGCAAATTAGTGAAATTCGTTAATAATCAGTTAATACTCGAGGACCTGATATTCGTGTAATTCGTATAATTCGTGGTCCAAAAGAAGAATGAATCTGTTTAATCAGTGCAATCTGTGGTTTGAAAAAAATTCGTTTAATTAGTATAATTAGTTGTATAAAAATAGTTTACGTGTTTTTCCGTAATTTCAGTTATTTCCGTTGTTTATGAATGACATTAAACTAAGTGAACATTTCAATTTATCCGAATTTACCCGGTCGGCCACTGCACGGCGGCTGGGCATCAAGAACGAGGTAAACAGCCAGCATCTGGCCAACCTCACAAACCTCTGCCGCTATGTCCTCGAACCTTTGAGGAAGCGTTTTGGGCAGCCCATATACGTCAACAGCGGCTACCGCTCTCAGGAACTAAATCGCGCCGTTGGAGGCGCAGTTAAGAGTTTCCATCTCTACGGTCGTGCGGCAGACATCAGAGCCGCCAACCTCAGCGACAACAACAAGCTCTACGCATTAATCAAGGAACTGCGCCTGCCTGTGCACGAATTGCTCAAGGAGCAGGTCATCAAGGGAATTCCCACGTGGATTCATGTAGCGATATAAACCTAAGCTGCTTCGCAGCGGTGAGAGCCCTTCGGGCGGTGAGGGGTTATAGCTGCTTCGCAGCGGTGAGAATCAAGAAGAAAGGGGCTGCGCGTGATGCGCGGCCCTTTCTGTGTTATGCTGTTGCCCCGTTGGGACGGGTATGGGGGAAGAGTTAAGAATTAAGAGTCTTATTTAGTTGACAGTTCTTCAAGCGTGAAGCGTCGCAAGCGCCGAGCGGACAGTTGACAGTTGACAGTTCTTCAAGCGTGAAGCGTCGCAAGCGCCGAGCGGACAGCTCTTCAAGCGTGAAGCCACCCCGCTTGCTCTTGACTCGATAGCCTACAGAAGTAATAACTTCAAGGTTGAAATAGTCTATCTCATGAGTCTGTGTTTTACCTTCAATAGCACCATGCTGAGTGGTATTCGCAATTTTTGCGACTACCACAGAACCAGCTAATTCCTCTTTAAGTGCATTATTGATATGTTTGCTGATTGTCTTATAGTCACGTCCAAATAGAACGGCAATCTGTTGGCGCGTCAGCCATATCATTTCGTTCTCCAGGCGGACGTCAATCTGTGTCTGTCCGTCCTCGGTCTGGTATATGACAATTTGGTTCTGTGTATTCATCGCTTCATTCGATTTCAAATCCAATACTTTTTAACTGCTTCCTTGTTTCCTCCTGGCGGTGTCTCTCCTTGATGAACCGCAGAGTCAGGAAGTGTTTTCGTAAGTTTTCGGCTACAAAGTTAACGATTATTTTGTTTCAACGATAAAATAAAGGAAAAAGAATGCTTTTGCCCAGGCATGTTTATTGGGGCGTCAGTTTACCTTTTTGTTTTTTCAACGCAGAGGCGCCGAGGCGCGGAGGCTCTGGAGATAGGGAGAGGACGCGATGCGAGCCATAAGAAACAGGGAACCGGCATGGGTGAAAGATGTGGGCGCAATTTTGCGCTGACATCGAGAACGACAGCGGCTCTGCGCCTCGGCGTTGAAATAAATGCTTTTGCCCCTTCTTCAAGTGTGAAGCGTCCCTTTCTTCAAGTGTGAAGCGTCCCGTTGGGCCGAGCGGGGCCGAGCGCAGGGCGCGTTCCCCTATAGTATTTGCTTGATTTGGGCGAGGGCGGTGACTTCGTAGTCGGCGGCGCCATCTGATGGATGCTCTGGGAAGCGGTTGAAGAAGATGGTGGGGAGGCCGGCGGCGCGCGCCCCGAGGATGTCGGTGGTGAGGTTGTCGCCTATCATGATGGTGGTGGCGGGGCTGGCCTTGCTGACTTTGAAGGCATAGTCGAAGAAGGCGGGCGATGGCTTGTTTACCCCGGCATCCTCGCTGAGGATGATGGTGGTGAAATAATCATAGAGGCCACAGGCGCGCAGTTTCTTGTACTGCACCTCGTGGAAGCCGTTGCTGCACATATGCATGCGATAACCACGGGCACGAAGGTAGTCCATCAGGTCCTGTGCACCATCGACAAGGCCCGGCTTATCGGAGCAGAGGTCAAGGAAGACATCGCCCACCTGCCGACAATACTGCTCGGTGGGCTCGCAGCCCTGTCCGAAGCTCAGCGGACGACGGAAACGTTCTACGATGAGGTAGTCGCGCGTTATCTCGCCGCGGGAGTAACGTGTCCAGAGGTCGATATTGGCAAGCCAGTACTCGGTGTAGAAGACATCGGGGTCCGGAAACCAACGGCCAAACTCCATCTTCTCAAACAACTCGCGCAAAGCTATATTTGCGTTACCGTGCGTGTCGTAGAGCGTATCGTCAAAGTCTAAAAAGAGGTCGGTGAACATATTGGAGGGGAGGAGGTTATTTTGAGTGAAAAATGAAAAGTGAAAAGTGAAGGGCCACCCAAAGGGTGGCGGTTAGAGAGCCTTCGGCTCGGTGAGAGGTGATAGCGCCTTCGGCGCGGTGAGACAATCCTTGAAACCTGAAACCTGAAACCTGAAACTTGAAACTTGAAACCTTAACTATTCTTGATGGTATCGTCTTAACTCCTTTAACTCCTTAACTCCTTTAACTCCTTGACGAGCGGAGCGAGTCTGAAGAACTCCTAAAAAACAACTTCTTTAACTCCTTGACGAGCGGAGCGAGTCTGAAACCGCAACATACTCATATGCTCCTGCGTCCGGCTGCTCGTCGGTATGCCGGCTGCGGCCACGAAGGTCGAGGGGGAAGAGGTCGCGGGAGATAGGGTTGGCGGTGCCACGAATGGGCGAGGCTTCGACGGGCGTGAAGTCGTAGAGGATAGCGTGTGTGTCGATGAGTGTGAAGTGCTTGTCGCGTGTTATCTCGGCTTCGGGATCATCGTAGATACACGCCACGAAACGCGCGGCATAATCACCCTCGGTGGGTATCTCGGTGGCGAGGAAGCAATGGTCGAAGAGGAAGTTGTCCTGAGGAGTGCCTATAGCTGCCGCCTCGTCGGAGGACATTCCGCTGACGTCAATCCAGTCGCCCTGCACCACATCCTCGTCATAGCCCGTGATGACACAGCTGTCGAAGGTAGCACCTGTCATGGGATGATACACACCGTCGCTGACGTTGGTGATATAGAGCGCGTAGCCACGAAGATAGCTCAGGTGGTAAAACTGCGCCAAAGTACAGTGCGTGATGGTGTGGTTGCCACCCACGAGGCAGAGCGTGTGGCCGAGCGTGTTGGCTATCTCGCTGTTGCTGATGGTGGAGCGGCAGTCGGTGAGACGCACCCCATCGCCCCCTACCTCGTAGATACGGCAGTTGGTAAGGGTAAGCTTCGGGTCGCTGACGCCTGTGCTGTCGCATATTATGCCGAAGTTACCGCCATGAATATCCACGTAGTTGAGGTCGTTGCCGAGGCTGGAGGCCGTGAAGCGGAGGCCTTCCCAGCGCGAAGGCAGACGGTCGTAGGGCAGATATGGGAAGATATGGTCGGTGCGGTCGGTGCGGAAGACGATGGGCGCCTCCAGGGTGCCGGTGGCCAGCAGACGTCCGTGCACGGTGAGTCCTGCCGCTTCGTGAAACAGCAGCCGTGTGCCGGCTTCGAGACGGAGCGTAACGTCGGGGGCCACTACAAGGCTGTCGTAGACGATGATGGGCCGGCGAGCGGAGAAGGTGGTGTCGGACGTGATGACGACTCCACGCATGAAGAAGCCGTCGAGGGCGGTGGCGAGCAGTTCCACGCGCTGCTCTACCCCACTCTCCAGGCGGAAATGGAGGGCGTCGGCGTAGGCCGTTGCGTCGTCGGTCTTGCTCTCGGGCAACGTCACTTCGATTCTGACGATGATGCTGTCGCGACGACGCACCTCGAAGTCGGCGGCATGACGCTGGTAGGCCTGGGAGAGGTCCTGCCCGTCGATATTCACGCGGAATCGACTGTCGTCGCCCCGCTCGAGCCACACCTCGCTGATACGCAGGCCCTTATCGCCACGGTTGTACACCGCCAGCGTCTGTGTGGCGGAAGGTATGGTGGCGATGAGCGTGTCGAAGACTATGGTATCGCTACTGAAGGTGAGCGTCGATGAGCGGTCATCGGTGAAGGTGTCATAGTCGTCGCAAGCATAAAGGGTGAAGCCCAATATAAGCGCTGGAAGAAGCAGCCTCGCCAAAGAGAGCCTCTGCCCCGAGCGCCTCAACCCCTGCCCCCCTCCGGAAGGAGAGGTGTGCAGGATGTTGTGGAATGTCGTCAGTATCGTAGTGCCCAGTTTCATTAATGAATTATTTAGGTAATGATGAAGGAGTTGACCAATTCAAAGGGAAATAAGCCCTTGAGGGGCGTTGGAATTTAGGCAGGGTGTGGAGTGAGCGAAACGAACGGAACCCCTGTGTCATTTCAGGAGGTATATAGAGTGCCGTAGGTACGCAGGAGCATGCAAAGTGTTCCGTCGCCCCTACAGGGCTCTATATACTATGCTCTAGGAACAGGGGTTCCGCTCCGCTTCTCCTCCGTCGCCAGAGGAGTTCTGGCTCCCCTCATCAGGCACGGATGGCCCAAGGGCAATCCTCTAAAGGCCTTCTTCGCCCCCTGCCTAATATCCGTCGCCCCGATGGGGCTTGCTGGTAAACTCCTATTATCAGTGGATGAGGGGGAGTGATGCCAGTCCGCTGTCAGACATTCTCCAATATCGCCAACAGATGTTTCCAAACCATATCCACGGTAGGAATGAGGAGACGCTCGTCGGGCGAGTGGACACCGCGGAGCGTGGGGCCGAAGCTTACCATGTCGAGCTCGGGATATTTCTCTGAGAAGAGACCACATTCGAGGCCGGCGTGTATGCCGCGCACAATGGGTTCCTTGCCGAAGAGACGCACGTACTGCTCGCGGGCGATGCGGAGTATCTCGCTGTTGGGGTTCATCTTCCAGCCCGGATAGCCTTCGCCGATTACCACTTCTGCTCCGGCAAGCTCGAAGGCAGCTGCCACGGTATGTGCCATATTCAGACGGTTGGAGAGCAGCGAACTGCGCTGACTGGAATTGATGTTGATGACGCCGGGCTCGGTCTGGCGTATGCTGGCCAGATTGGAGCTCGTCTCCACGAGAGCTATCTCCTGACTCATGGCGTATACACCGTTGTCGACAGCCTGCAAGGCGAGAATGAGGCAGCGGTTAACATCCTCGGGGAGGACGGTGGCCATCGGCTCCTCGCTCTCGAGCAGGAACTCCATGGTGGGCTCGGTGGCGTAGAACTCCTCCTGCACCTCGGCTGCGAAGATGTTCCATTGCGCGCGCGCCTGTTCCTTATATTCTATAGGAATAGCTACCACACAAGTGGCTTCGCGGGGAATGGCGTTGTGCAGACCGCCTGCCTGGATGTCGGCCAGACGCAGGCCCCAGCTCTTGAGGCCGTTGTAGAGGAAGCGCACCAGCAACTTATTGGCATTGGCACGTTTCTTGTCGATATCATCGCCACTGTGACCGCCGGTGAGGCCCTTGATGGTGAGGCGGATGAAGAAGAGGCCGGCAGGTGCGGCTTCAGGCGTGAAGCGGAAGGTGGCCTCGGTGCGGCAGCCTCCGGCGCAGCTCACGAAGAGCTCGCCCTCGTCCTCGGAGTCGAGGTTGATAAGCATCTTACCCGTCATGAAGCCCGGCTGCATGCCCTCGGCACCGGTGAGGCCCGTTTCCTCGTCGCGCGTGAAGACACACTCGATGGGTCCGTGGCGCAGGCTGTTGTCGGCAAGGATGGCCATCTCCATGGCGCAGCCTATACCGTCGTCGGCGCCGAGAGTGGTGCCGCGCGCTTTCATCCAGTCACCGTCGACATAAGTCTGAATGGCATCGGTGAGGAAGTCGAAGGCGACATCGTTGTTCTTCTCGCATACCATGTCCATATGGCTCTGAAGGATGACGGTGGGACGATTCTCCATGCACGGGCTTGCAGGCTTGCGGATGAGGACGTTGCCGGTTTCGTCGACCACGGTGTCGAGCCCGAGGCTACGGCCGAAGTCGGCAAGGAATTCTATCATCTTCTCCTCGTGCTTCGAAGGACGTGGAACGGCGTTGATACGCTCAAACATTTCAAAAACGCTGGCAGGCGTAAGTGTTGACTTTTTCATTTTAGCAGCTAAGTTTATATGAATGATTGTTAATTTTCGGTAAAAGTGGGCTCAAAAGGTTGCTAACTGATATTATTCCTATATCTTTGCAGTGCTTAAACCGAGACAAAGGTACAACAATCCCTCGTGTGAGCAAAATATTTTATAGTTATTAAACGAAAATGATGACAAAATTATTGTTGCTTACGCTTGGATTAATTGCCATTGCGGTAGCTCTGCTGGCTTTGAAGCTCATTGTCAAGGGCGACAGCCGGGGGCCTGTGACGCATATCGGAGCCTCGAAAGCCATGCGCGAGAGAGGTATCCATTGCGTGGAAAGCATGGACGCCATAGAGCGTCACAAGCTGGCACACACGCCGCATGCCGAGGAGCATAGAAAGAAATAAGTATAAGGATTCACAACTAAGAAAGTAATCATCTAAACAATAAAAATGAAGAAAATCCTTTTTCTCGCGATCAGCGCCGCCCTGGCACTGACCGCCTGCAACAACAAAAACGAGAATGAAGCCGCCGAGGTGGCTGAGAACCCCGAAGAGACCGTAACCGGACTGAAGGTGGCGTATGTGGAAGTAGACAGCCTGATGAGCCAGTACCAGTTCTGCAAGGACTACACGCTGCTGCTCAACAAGAAAGGCGAGAATGCCGCCAACACACTGCAGCAGAAGCAACGCACGCTGCAGCAGCATGCCGCAGCCCTGCAGAAGAAGTACGAAAGCAACGGCTTCACCACCCGCGACGAGCTGGAGCGCGCTCAGAACCAGCTGAACAAGGAACAGCAGGACCTGGCCGAACTGGACCAGCGCCTGACCAACGAACTGGCCATGGAGAATGCCAAGCTCAACGAGGAGCTGCGCGACTCTATCCAGGCTTTCCTGAAGGTGTACAACAAAGCCAAGAAGTTCGACTATATCCTCTCGCGCCAGGGCGACAATATCCTCTTCGCCAACAAGAAGTTTGATATCACCGACGAGGTGGTGGCCGGCCTGAACAAGCGCTACAAGGCAAAGCCCGAAGTGAAGAAGGCTACCAACGACGACAAGAAAGCTGAAATCACGAAGAAATGAGGTATTCCGAAGCTATCTTCAAAATACAACCCAATAACGAGGCGGCGGGCGATGTGCTAGCCGCCTCTTTAGCAGAAATAGGTTTCGACACCTTCGTGCCTAACGACGAGGGGCTGACGGCCTATGTGCAGACGGCGGCGCTCGATGTCGAGGCCGTGGGCGCTGCTGTTGCCGATTTCCCGTTGCCCGGCGTGGACATCAGTTTCGAGATACATGACGTGCCCGACGAGAATTGGAACGCCACCTGGGAAAGCGAGCACCATTTCGAACCTATTGAACTGACAAACGGGAAGAGCTTCAAGATAGTGCCGCGACAAGCCTTCGGCAGCGGCGAGCACGCCACCACGAAGATGATGATAAGGATGCTGGCCAGCCTCGACGTGAACGGCTGCAGCGCCATTGATGCGGGCTGCGGCACCGGCGTATTAAGTCTGGCTGCCGTAGAGCTCGGAGCCGCCCACGTCTTCGCCTACGACATCGACGAATGGAGCGTGCGGAATGCCGAGGATAACTTCAAGCTAAACGGATATACGCCCCAGCCCGACGGCTGCGAGGACGAAGCAGCGTATTCCGTTAGGATAGTCCACGGCGATGCCTCGTGCCTGGATGCCATGGCAGCCGGGAAAGGCGTCGACATAGTAATGGCCAATATCAACCGCAACATACTGCTTGCCGACATGCCCGCTTTCGTGAGCCACCTGAACCGAGGCGGCCACCTGCTGCTGTCGGGCTTCTACCCTACCGACGCTCAGCAACTGACGGAAGCAGCGCAGGCGCTTGGCCTGACACTGGCAGGTTCCGAGCACGAGGGGGATTGGGCTGCTTTACATTTCACACTCTAACAAAGGACCATGAGCTATGAATAATATCGAGCAACGTATTGAGAACGACCGGCGGCTGTTGGAACTGCTGTCGCAGTCGTTCCCCAACATCATTGCCGCCAGCACGGAGATTATCAACCTGGAGGCCATACTCAACCTGCCTAAAGGTACAGAGCATTTCATGGCCGACATCCACGGCGAATACGAGGCTTTCCTACATATTATCAAGAATGCCTCGGGGCGCATCCGCCGCAAGGCCAAGGAACATTTCGGCGACAGCATCAGCGACGATGAGCTGCGCGAGCTGTGCACGATTATCTACTACCCCGAACAGAAGCTCGAACTGATACGCGCCAAGATCGAGCGCGAGACAGCCGACGCCGACAACCAGCAGATGACCGAGAACCTGGCGGACTTCTACGCCTCGACGCTCAACCGGATGGTGGAGGTTTGCAGAATAGTATCGTCGAAATACACCCGTTCGAAAGTGCGCAAGGCCCTGCCGCAAGAGTTTGCTTACATAATCGAAGAACTGCTCCACGAGTCGCCGTCCGACACGAATAAGCAGGCTTATGTAGACCGCATCATAGAGACCATTATCCAGACAGGCAGCGCCGAGGCCTTCATCATAGCCATTGCCGGCGTGATACAACGTCTGGCAGTAGACCAGCTGCACATCCTCGGCGACATCTTCGACCGCGGTCCCGGCGCCCATATCATAATGGATTTCCTGTGCGACCTGCACTCGTTCGACATACAATGGGGTAATCACGACGCCCTGTGGATGGGAGCTGCCGCCGGCAACGACTGCTGCATAGCCAATGTGCTGCGCCTCTCGCTCAGATACGGGAATATGCAGACGCTCGAGGACGGCTATGGCATCAACCTGCTGCCGCTGGCAACATTCGCCATGGAGACTTATGCCGAAGACCCCTGCGACCGCTTCGGACCGCGCCTCGAACGCGACGATGCCACACACAACGAGAAGACACGACGGCTGATAGCTCAGATGCACAAAGCCATCAGCATCATCCAGTTCAAACTCGAGGGCCAGATGATACGCCGACGTCCGGAATGGCACATGGAGGAACGTCTGGTGCTGGGACGTATCGACAAAGAACGTGGCATATACACCTACGAAGGCAAGGAATATGAGATGATGGACTCGTTCCTGCCCACCCTCGACCCCGAGCATCCATACGACCTGACGCCCGAAGAGGCAGAGATAGTGCGCGGGCTGCACCACTCGTTCCGCGTGAGCGACAAACTGCAGCGCCACATCCAGTGCCTGTTCTCGCATGGTTGCATGTATGCCGTGTACAACGGCAACCTGCTCTTCCATGCCAGCGTGCCGCTGAATGCCGACGGCACCCTGAAGGAAGTGGACCTCGACGGCCATAAGTACAGCGGCCGCGAACTGCTGCATCGCATAGGCATGACCATGCGTGCAGCCTTCAATGCCGACACGCCTTCGCGCGAGAAGCGTTTTGCCAAGGATTATTTCTGGTATCTGTGGTGCGGCAAGGACTCGCCGCTGTTCGACAAAGACCGCATGACGACCTTCGAGCGCTATTTCCTGTGCGACAAATCGCTGCACGAAGAGCGGAAAGGCTATTATTACCTGCTGCGCAACCAACCGGAGGTGGCCGACCGCATCCTCGACGCCTTCGAGGTGGAGGGTTCTCATCGACACATTATTAACGGACACGTGCCCGTGCGCGTAGCCGGAGGCGAGAGCCCGATAAAAGCAGATGGCAAACTGATGGTGATCGACGGTGGTCTGAGCAAAGCCTACCACGACACTACGGGCATTGCGGGCTACACGCTCGTTTACCACAGCCGCGGCTTCGAGCTCATTCAGCATGAACCTTTCGAAAACGTGGACGAAGCCATACGCCGAGGCACCGATATCGTATCGAGCAAGCACATCGTGGAGATGAGCGGCAAACGGCTTCGAGTGTGCGACACCGACAAAGGCGCAGACCTGCGACGGCAGATTGCCGAGCTCGAAGAGCTGCTCTATGCTTATCGTCACGGAATAATAAAGGAACGCTTACGAAAGTAGGCGTTCCTCGTTTTTAGGTAATGATATAGCAGTTGAACTGTTGAAAGCGGAATAAGCCCCGGAGGGGCGTAGGATTTTAGGCAGGGTGTGAAGCGCAGCGGAACCCCTGTATCATGTCAGGAGGTATATAGAGTGCCGTAGGTACGCAGGAACAAGCTCAATAATTCCGTCGTACCTACGGCACTCTATATACATCAACTCTTTGAGCAGGGGTTCCGCTCCGCTTCACGCCCTGCCTAATATCCGTCGCCCCTGCGGGGCTTTGCAGGTCATCTCCTATATCATTGCCTTAAATTTATTATGATTTGTTGTGAGGATGTCAATAAAGCGTGATGAAAAGTTGAAAATTCTTCTATTTGTTTTGTTGTATTGAGGAATTTTACTTTCTTTACAGCGAAAATTAACTAATCAACACAGAAAAAAACAATGACAAAACCTGAGGATGATAACTATTCTTGAAGGTATTGTCTTTCGCTCGGCGCTTGCGACGCTTGACACTTCAAGAACTCCTTTAACTCCTTTAACTTCCAATAAATAACAAATATACTCAGATATGAAACAGAGAATCCTGATGTTGCTGCTTGCCCTGATGGCCTTGGGCACAGCCAGACTGTATGCGGCGGAAGCTTATGCGGTTGCCGCATGGGATAGTTTTGATGCCAACAGGCGTCTTGGCTTGACGTTCTACTACAACAACAACCGTAGCAGTCACGAGAACGCCATTGGCGAGTATGTGTTCTCGCTGAACAGCGGGAGCGACAAACCCGAATGGATCTTGGATCGTCCCGGTTTAAATCCTAACGACATCAGCTACGTGCAGTTCGACTCGTCGTTTGCCAACTACAGTCCTACGACCACGGCGCACTGGTTCGACCACCTGTATGGTCTGGAATCCTTCAGAGGGACTGCTAACCTCAACACCAGCCAGACGACGGATATGTCGTACATGTTTTTCTGTACCTGTATAAATGAACTCGACCTGACATGGTTGAATGTGAGCAACGTGACTGACATGAACTACATGCTCGCCGGCTGCAGCAGGACGCAAAGCCTGAATATTTCGGGTTGGAACACGTCGAAGGTGACGAATATGAGCCACATGTTCGATGGTTGCAAACTGACGGTCCTCAACCTGACATTCGACACCTCGAGCGTGACGGATATGAGCTACATGTTTTACCGGTGCGATAATCTGTCATCGCTGACGTTCGGAAGCAGCTGGAGCACGGCCAATGTGGTGAACATGCAATGGATGTTCGCGGATTGTGAAAACCTGGGCACCCTCAACCTGAACGGCTGGAACACCGCCAAGGTGACGGATATGAGCAACATGTTTTATGGGTGCGATAATCTGTATACCCTTTATGTGGACAGTTGGAACACTTCCAGCGTGACCTCTATGTATTGTATGTTCCTGAATTGCGAAGACCTCCTCAGCCTGAACACGAACAGCTGGAACACCGCCAATGTGACGGATATGACCGATATGTTTTATGGATGCAAATCGTTGAAGACGATAACGTGGGGCAGCAACTGGAGCACTGCCAATGTGGAGAGCATGTACAATATGTTCAGAAACTGCGAGAACCTCACGCAAAACAGCCTAAGCAACGTGGCTAACTGGAACATCGGCAACGTGACCGATATAAGGGGTATGTTCGCCAACTGCAAGAAACTCTCCAGCCTTAACCTGAGCAGTTGGAACACCTCGAAGGTGACCACTATGAAGGGCTTGTTTGGCGGCTGCACCAGCCTGGGCAGCGTGAGCGGCCTGAACAACTGGAACACCGCCGGCGTGACCTCCATGGCCAGCATGTTCGAAGGCTGTAGCAACCTAACGACCGTGGGTGGCCTGACGAGCCTGAACACAAGCAACGTGACCGACATGAGCAATATGTTCAACGGCTGTGCGGCGCTGCAAGGCGTGAGCGACCTGACATCGTGGAACACCTCAAACGTGACGGACATGAGCGGCATGTTCCAGGGCTGCAACTCAATTACGAGCCTGAACCTGAGCGGGTGGGACAACCAGGAGCTCACCAAGGTGGAGAATATGTTCAAGGACTGCAACATCGGCAGCGTCAACCTGAGCGGATGGAATAACCCCCAGCTGACGTCGATATCCGGGCTGTTCATGGGCAGCGGTCTCGGCACCGTAAACATGAGCAATTTCGTTGGCCCCGCCTTAACGAACGTCGGCGACCTCTTCCGTAATTGCTACTCACTCTCGGCCGTCGACCTGAGTTCGTGGAACACCCCCAACATCGCCAACATGAGGCGTATATTCTACGGCTGCCACAGCCTGCAGACCATCAATATGGATGGCTGGAACACAGACCAGGCTACTGATTTTGGCGCTATGTTCTATGGCTGCACCAATCTCGCTGCCCTCGACCTGAGTTCGTGGAACACATCTAACGTCACGGATATGGGGGGCATGTTCAATGATTGCGCCATTCTGAGCGACCTCAACATCAGCAATTGGAATACAGCGAATGTCACTAACACGAATTCCATGTTCGCTGATTGCAAAAGACTCACCGAAATAGACCTGAGCCCGTGGAACACCGCAAACGTCACCAACATGAACTACATGTTCAAAGGTTGCACAAACCTCACTACAATCTATGTGGGCGAGGGTTGGAGCACAGAGAATGTGACGTCCTCTGCTAAGATGTTCGAAGACTGCACGAAACTCGTCGGCGGCTGTGGCACCACCTACACCTCGTGGCATCTCAATCAGGATTACGCCCGCATCGACGGCGGCGCTGATGCCCGTGGCTACCTCTCACCCAAGCCATATGTCATCTACGCCAACGGCACGCTTAC
Organism: Bacteroidaceae bacterium; assembly: GCA_016286165.1. GTDB lineage: Bacteria > Bacteroidota > Bacteroidia > Bacteroidales > Bacteroidaceae > Physcousia. The sequence continues at coordinate 34,971 of JAEESE010000008.1, forward strand.
CTTCTACGCCGACGGCAACCGCGACGCACATGCCGAGGAAACCATCTACTACCTCAACTCTGCCATCGAGCCGCCCAGCTGGCTCGAGAAGAAGGACAACATCACGACCGTAGTCTTCGACCCCTCGTTTGCCAACGTACGCCCCACAAGCGCCAACTCGTGGTTCGGAGAAATGATTCACCTGACGAACATCGACGGACTGGAATACCTGCACACCGACTTCATGACGACAATGATCTTCATGTTCTATCGTTGTTCTTCCCTCAGAAGTCTCGACCTCAGCCATTTCAACACCGCTAATGTTGAAAACATGCAGGGAATGTTCGAACTATGCTTATCGATGACGCAGTTAGACCTCAGCAGCTTCAACACAAGCAAGGTGACGGACATGCGCAGCATGTTCTACAATTGCAATAATCTGACAACCATCAGCGTGGGACCGGGGTGGAACACCGACGCCGTGGAGAACTCAGCCTTTATGTTTGAGAACTGCGCGGCCCTGAAGGGCAGCAACGGCACAGCTTACCAGAGCAGCAACCCCAAGGACAAGACCTATGCCCACATTGATACCGAAGACAACCCCGGCTACCTCTCCGACCAGACGCTGATGGGCATCTATGTGTCCTTCGTTCCTGAGACGGGCACCCTCACCTTCCGCCGTGATGTGCGTCGGGGCAGCTTTGGTGACAACGCCTTCGACCTGAATCAGAACGACGAGAATCCCGGCTGGTATGCCATCCGCAAGGCCGTGCAGCACGTGGTATTCGACTTCTCGTTCAGCGACGTGCACCCGACGACAGCCTACTCGTGGTTCCGTGGCATGAGCAACCTGACGGACATCAGCGGCATCGAGTACCTCAGTACCGACAGCATCACCAGCATGGAGAGCATGTTCTTCAGCTGCAGCAAGCTGACAACGCTCGACCTGTCGGCCTTCAACACGTCGCTGGTGCAGAACATGGAGAATATGTTCGGCGGCTGCTCGGCGCTGACTGCCATATACGTAGGTGCAGGCTGGAACACCGAGAACGTGACAATGTCGCTCGATATGTTTGAGGGCTGCGCATCGCTGGTGGGCGGCAACGGCACAGCCTACGACGAGAACCACACCGACAAGGAGTATGCCTGCCTCAACGGCGGCACGGCGATACCCAGCTACCTCACCGACAACCTGCCTCAGGAGCCTTATGCTATCTATAGCGACGGCACCCTCACCTTCTGCTACGACGGCCTGAAGACCCTGCGCGCCGACACCTACGACCTCAACACGGGCGACGAAGCCCCCGGCTGGCTCGAACACAACGCCGACATCACGCAAGTGGTGTTCGACCTGACGTTTGCCAACGCACAGCCCACGAGCACCTACGGCTGGTTCGACAGCATGAGTCAACTCTCCGACATCAGCGGCTTGCAGTACCTCAATACCAGTCAGGTGACCAATATGGCCTCTATGTTCAACGCCTGCACAGGGCTGACGACCTTGGATTTGGGCTCGTTCGCCACCGCCAACGTCGAGAATATGAGCGCCATGTTCAGCGGCTGCTCGGCGCTGACTACCATCTACGCAGGCTCGGGGTGGACCACCGCCTCGGTGACCGAGTCGGATGGCATGTTCGTCGGCTGCACGCAGCTCGCAGGTGCTGCGGGCACGCAGTTCAATCCCGACAATACGAGTGCCGACTACGCCGTGGTGGACGGCATCAACGACGCTACGGGATATCTCTCCTATATGGTCTATGCCACCATCACCCACGCCTACGGCTCAGACATGGTCTACAACTACCTCACATTCTTCTACGACGGTATGCACGCCCAGCGCTCGCTCACGGAGCCCGTCTACCGCCTGAATACAGGTACCGAAGAGCCTGAATGGTTGGCCAGGGCTGCCGACTTCCACGTTGTGATGTTCGACCCCTCATTCCAGAGCGTAAAGCCCACCACCACCTACCACTGGTTCCGCGGCATGACCGCCCTCACCACCTTCACCTGTGACAACCTCAACACCAGCGAGGTGACGAACATGAGCGGAATGTTTGAGGGCTGCACCGCCCTCACCACCTTCATGCCAAAGGGATGGAATACGGGCAAGGTGACCGACATGAGCAGCATGTTCAAGGACTGCACAGCACTCACCGACGTGGACATGAGCTCGCTCAACACCGCCCAAGTTGCCAACATGAGCAGTATGTTCCAGGGCTGCACAGCGTTGACAACTCTCGGCCTCAATGCCTTCGCTACCAGCCACGTCACCAATATGAGCAATATGTTCAACGGCTGCTCGGCACTTACCACCATCTCGGTAGGCGACGACTGGAGCACCGGCGCGGTGACAAGCTCGACGGGCATGTTCACCGGCTGCACCAGCATCCGGGGCAGCTCAGGTACAACTTACAATGCCAGCTACACCGACAAGAGTCGTGCCCGCGTGGACGGCGGCACCAGCTCGCCCGGCTACCTCTCATATCTCGTGGCAGCACCCTATGCCGCCTACGACGCCGCTACAGGCACCCTTACCTTCTACAACGACCGCTGGCGCAGCACACGTGGCGAAACATTCAGTATCTCCGACTACCCTGAATGGAGCAGTAAGACCCTCTATCACGTAGTGTTCGACCCGTCGTTCGATACCGTACGCCCAACCACCACCTTCCAATGGTTCTACGGTAACATCTATTTGGAGGACATCGTCGGAATTGAGTATCTCCACACCGACAACGTAACCAACATGGCCAACATGTTCTATAACTGTAAGGTACTTACAGAGATAGATGTGAGCCATTTCAATACCAGCAACGTGACTTCGATGAGTGGTATGTTCATGTATTGCCGTGCTCTCACCACCCTCGACCTTAGCAGCTGGGACACCAATAAAGTGACAAATATGAACAACATGTTCAGAGAGTGTCCTATGTTGGAAACAATCTATGTGGGCGAAGGGTGGAATACCGACAACGTGACGTCATCTTCCATGATGTTCTATGGCTGCACCCAACTGCATGGCAGCTCATATACACGTTACAACAACAGCAACCCCGACGACAAGACTTATGCCCGCGTAGACCAAGGCACAACGCAGCCGGGCTACCTCAGCCTCAAAGCCAAGGCATACGCCTTTGTTTTCGATGGTACGCTCTTCTTCCGATACGACGGGGACTATAAGCGGCTTGGCCAGGAATACACGCTCTACGACATCAGCGATACAGGCACGACACCTCCCGGATGGGCTGAGCAAAGTGCCGAAATCACAAGGGTCAGATTCGAGATGAGTTTTAATAAGGCATACCCGACAAGCACCTATATGTGGTTTGCTGACATGCCGAACCTCACAGACATCGTCGGTATGGACGAGTATTTGGTCACCGACAGCGTCACGAACATGAGCTATATGTTCTCGGGCTGCAGTAGCCTTACCGAACTCAATTTGATTGAATTCAACACACAGCACGTCACCGACATGTCATATATGTTTGCCGGATGCTCAGCATTGACAGAGATAGACCTGTCGGGCTTCGTAGTGCAGCAGGTGACGAATATGACCGGCATGTTCCAAGGCTGCAGCAAACTGCAGACCATCAATGTGCGCAGCGACTGGAATCCTTCGGGCGTGTTCAGCGGCACCTCGGCCGACATGTTCGCCGGCTGCTTCGACCTCGTGGGCGAGTACGGCACAGACTACGACGCCTCTCACACCGACATAGAGTATGCCCGACTCGACAGACCGTCGTCGAGCACACCGGGTTACCTCACAAGGATGCAGGGCGCCTACGCTAACCTTACGTCAAACACCCTCACCTTCTACTGCGACGACCAGCGCTCGCTGCGCGAAGGTCTGACCTTCAGCCTGAATACGGGCGATACAGAGCCCGAATGGTATTATAGCAGCTCCGGGCTCGTCATGCACGTCGTCTTCGACCCCTCTTTCGATAACGCCCGCCCAACGTCAACGGTCTATTGGTTCTCCTACATGCAGAACCTTGAGGACATCGTCGGGATCGAGCATCTGCATACCGACAAGGTGACAGATATGAGCCAGATGTTCGAAAACTGCAGCAAGCTGACGAGCCTCGACGTGAGCCATTTTGATACACGCAATGTCACTAGCATGCGTAGGATGTTCTATGGCTGCCAGCGTCTCGAAACTCTGGCCACTGAGGACTGGAACACTCAAAGCCTCAGAAACGCATTTTATATGTTCATGAACTGCACCAGTCTCACGGAACTCAACCTGAGCGGCTGGAATACCTCCAACCTGCAATACATATCCAACATGTTCTACGGCTGCTCGGCACTGAACACCATCTATGCCGCCGATTGGAACCTGGAAGACATTACGAATCACGACACATTCCAGGGATGCACGCAGCTCGCAGGCGGGGCCGGCACGACATACACGGGCTATGAGAGCGCCACAGCCGGCTACGACCACATCGACGGCGGCTCCGGCAATCCCGGATTCTTCACCGACCTTTCTCAGCGCGAAGCCTACGCCTACTACTCTGCTGCCGACAGCACCCTCATCTTCTGCTTCGACACCAAACGTAGTACACACGCAGAGACATACGACGTGCTGAATACGACAAGCTACCCCGGATGGTATAATAATCGTGCTGACATTACCAACGTGGAGTTCATGCCGTCGTTTGCTGCAGTGCAACCCAAGAGTAATTATAGCTGGTTCTCCGGCATGAAAAAGCTGAAGCGTATCGACGGCCTACAATACCTCAACACCAGCCAGGTGACGTCGATGTACCAAATGTTCAAGGATTGTCAGCTACTGACAAGCCTCGATGTCAGCGGCTTCATCACCGACAATGTGGTATATATGACTGATCTATTCAGCGGCTGCTCCGCACTGACCACCCTCGACGTGAGCGGCTTCAACACCTCCAAGGTGACGAATATGAACAACATGTTCAACAATTGTCAGGCACTGACTACCCTCGACGTGAGCGGTTTCAACACCGACAAGGTGACCAATATGAATCATATGTTCTACAATTGTCAGGCGCTGACTACCCTCGACGTGAGCGGCTTCAACACCTCCAAGGTGACGGATATGACTAGTATGTTCTACAATTGCAGAGCATTGACGAGCCTTGATGTGAGCAGCTTCAGCACTGCCAATGTGACCAAGATGAGTTATATGTTCTACAATTGTAAGGCGGTGACCGCCCTTGACGTGAGCGGTTTCAACACAGCCAATGTAACCTCTGTGAGTACTATGTTCGGCGAATGCCAGGCAGTGACCACCCTCGACGTGAGCGGCTTCAATACCGCCAAGATGATCGATATGAGCTTTATGTTTTATGACTGCAAAGCTCTCGAGGCTATAGACGTCAGTGCATTCCAAACCGAAAACGTGAAGAGTATGCTTTGGATGTTCGGCCTCTGCGCCAGGTTAACCAACCTCGACTTAAGCAATTTCAATACGGGCAATGTTACCAACTTCGGCTCCATGTTCAGCGGCTGCTCCAACCTCACGGAGCTCGACCTGAGCAACTTTGACACTAGCAATGCCACGAACATCAGCTCCATGTTCAGCGACTGCAACGAACTGACTAGTCTTGACGTCAGCAACTTTGACACCAGCAAGGCAACAAGCCTGAGCAACTTGTTCTACAGATGCAGAAAACTGACAGAACTCGACTTAAGCACATGGAACACCGCCAACGTAACGAGCTTCAACAACACGTTCAACAACTGCCAGGCGCTGAAGACCATCTATGTAGGTCCTGAATGGAGTACCAGTGCATCGACAAACTCAAGTTCAATGTTCTACAGCTGCGGCAGCCTCGTTGGAGGTGCCGGCACGACCTACAGCAGCTCGCACATCGATGCGGACTACGCCCACGTCGACGGCGGCATAGACAACCCCGGCTACCTCACCCTCGCTCCTGCACGCGAAGCCTATGCCTGCTACACTGAAGCCGATAACACACTCACCTTCTACTACGATATCAAGAAGGAGCAGCGTGAAGGCACGAAGTATGCTCTGCCGTGGACAGAAACTTATCCAGGATGGACCTCAAGTAATGGCAATGAGACCATCACAACAGTCACCTTCGACAAGTCGTTCGACAAATACCACGGGCTGACCCATACAAGGCGTATGTTCTACAACCTGAAGGCACTCGACACAGTCAACAACCTCAATAGGTTGAATACTGAGAACGTGACCGATATGACATCAATGTTTGCTGGTTGTGCGGCCCTGGAAAGCCTTGATGTATCGAGCCTGAATACTGAGAACGTTACCATTATGTCGTATATGTTTAATGGCTGTGCGGCCTTGGAAAGCCTTGATGTATCGAGCCTGAATACGGCGAACGTGACGAAAATGTACAGCATATTTGGAGGTTGCAAGGCACTTACGAGCCTCGATCTGTCGTCATGGAATACTGCAAAGGTGACAGATATGTCATATATGTTCTCTGGATGTAATGCGCTAAAGAGTATTAATTTCAGTGGCATAAACACCTCGAGCCTGACGAACATGACCTATATGTTTAGCGAGTGTAAGAGTCTAACCGCTCTCGACCTCAGCTCGTTCAACACAGCAAGCGTAATTTCATTTTCGGGACTGTTCCGCCTCTGCGAGAAGCTGAAAACACTCAGCCTGGGCGCATGGAACACCTCAAACGCCACATCTTTATATGGTATGTTCGACAACTGCAGGAGCCTCACCGCAATCGACGTGAGCAACTGGGATACATCCAAGGTGACGAATATGATGTGGACGTTCAACTATTGCGATTCCCTGACCACACTGGACGTGAGCAATTGGAATACCTCAAACGTCACATCGTTCTACCGAATGTTCTGGCGTTGTATGAAACTGGATAATCTTGACGTGAGCAGATGGAACACCGAGAACGTAACCAATTTGTACAGTACGTTTGAGTCGTGTGAAAGTCTAACCACTCTCGACGTGAGCAACTGGAAAACGGACAAGGTGGTAACAACCTATGGTACTTTTGGCGGCTGTAAAAAACTTGAAACCATCGATGTCAGCAACTGGAACACTGAGAACGATACAATAATGTCTGCCATGTTCTCGAATTGTACTGCATTGAAAAATCTTGATGTGTCTAAGTTCAAGACATCGAAGGTGACCTCAATGCGCTATATGTTCAACAACTGCAACCAGCTGACCAGTCTCGACCTGGCAAACTTCAACACAAGTTTGGTAAAGGATATGGAACGGATGTTCTATGGCAGTTCAGCTCTCACCACTATCTATTGCAACAATGGCTGGAACACAAATGCGGTGACAAACTCATCGAATATGTTCAGCAGCTGCACATCGCTGGTGGGCGGCAACGGCACGACATACAGTCCGAGCCACACCGACAAGGCCTATGCTCACGTCGATGCCGAAGGCAATCCCGGCTACTTCACCTATAAGGCCAACTTGCTGCTCGGCGACGTCAACGGAGACGGCAGCATCACCATTGCCGACGTGACAGCCCTCGTCAACATCATCCTCGGCAAGGACACCACAGGACAGTACAACCACGCAGCAGCCGACGTTAACCGCGACAATAGCATCACCATTGCCGACGTCACAGCACTGGTGAATATCATTCTGGGGAAAAATTAGAGAGTGGCCTCACCCCAAAAGAGAGGGGAGATAAAGTCCTATAGTTACAAGAAGGGGCGGCGCTATGTGAAGCGTCGCCCCTTTTTTGACGTTGACCTTGACGGGTTAAAAGTTAATAGTTAATCTCTAAACGCTGACAACCAGCCTTAATCTTTAATCCTTAATCCAACTACATAGCGAAGGCATTGAAGCCGCCATCGACGACGGCGACGGTGCCGGTGACGAAGCGCGAGGCATCGGAGATGAGGTAGTGGATGGTGCCGCAGAGCTCCTCGGGGTCGCCCATGCGCCCAAAGGGCGTCTGGCGGATAACGTCCTGCCCGCGCTGGGTGTAGGAACCGTCGGGGTTGGTGAGCAGCGAGCGGTTCTGCTCGGTGATGAAGAAGCCGGGGGCAATGGCGTTGACGCGGATGCCCTCTCCGAACTTCTTGGCGCACTCGGTGGCCATGTAGGCGGTGAAGTTGGATATGCCGGCCTTGGCGGCAGCATAGCCGCAGACGCGCGTCATGGGACGGAAGGCTGCCATGGACGAGAAGTTGACGATGGCACCCTTGCCTTGCTGCACCATAGGCTTTAGGAACACTTGCGTGGGGATGACTGTGCCAGTGAGGTTGAGGTCGAGGACAGTCTGGAACTGGGCAGGGTCGAGGTCGAAGAAGGTCTTGTCGGGCGGAATGGTGGCACCTGGCATATTACCTCCGGCAGCGTTCAAGAGCGCGTCGATACGGCCATAGCGGGCGAGGATGTCGTCGCAGTTCTGCTGCACCGTGGCGCGGTTGAGGACGTCGGTGACCATGAAGCAGGCTTCGCCGCCTGCGGCGAGGATGTCGGCCACGATGGCTTCGCCCACTTCCTGCTTACGACCGAGGATGACTACCTTGGCACCTTCGGCTGCCAGGTATTTGGCTATGGCGCGTCCGAGCACGCCGGTGCCGCCTGTAATGACGACTACGTGGTCCCTGATCAAAAAAAGACCCCCTCCCCGCTCCCCCAGGGGGAGAGTGGAATGTAATTGACTATCAGTATTCTTTTCCATTGTTAGGCTTGTAATTATAATTGTTTATTGTTTCTATTCTTGACAGGTAATCACTCCCCGCCCTAAAGGGCATGGGGGAGGGTCTGCCCTTCGTGTTCGAGAGCAGCTATGACGCCTTGCATCTGCGCCATGGCGAACATGCGACCGAGGAAGGAGTAGCCGGCATTGTAGCCGCGCGCCTCGTCGCCAAGCATAGTTCGGCCGTGATCGACGCGGAAGGGAAGAGTGGGTCTGCTGAAGATCTTGCACAGCTCCACCAGATCTGCACGGCCTCCGAGGTGGCTGGCTTCGGTGAAGTCGCCGTTGGGGAAGATATGGCAGGAGCGTAGGTGTACGAAATGTGTGCGAGGTGCGAACTCACGTGCCATGGCCACTACGTCGTTGTAGGCTCCTGCGGAAAGGCTGCCGGCGCAGAAGGTGAGGCCGTTGTGTGGATTGGGCACGGCACTGAGGAACCAACGGATATCCTCGGCGGTTCTTACGATGCGTGGCAGGCCGAGTATCTCGATGGGCGGATCGTCGGGGTGCACGCACATGTTGATGTTGCACTCGTCGCACACGGGCATGATGGCTTCGAGGAAATATTTCATATTGGCGCGCAGCTGTGCCTTGTCGATGCCGCGGTAAAGCTCTAGGAATTGGCGGAACTTCTCCAATGGTGCTTCGTCGTCCTCGCGGAAATTGCCGCTGACGAAGCCCTGGGTTTTGATGACGATGTTCTCGACCAACTCGTGCTCGCGCTCGGGTGTCATGGTGGCGCGCAGGGCATCCACTTCGGCCAGGATATCGCGGGGACCTGCAGGCGCAGTGGCTTTTTCAGCGGGGAGAGGAATTTGGATGGTGGCCCATTCCTCGCGCGCGCCTGACCTCTTTAATATATAGATGTCGAAGTAGGCGAACTCGGCATAGGAGAAATAGAGGTTCGAGGAGCCGTCGGCATTGGGATGGAGGAGGTCTGTGCGAGCCCAGTCGAGCACGGGCATGAAGTTGTAGCAAACGGTGCGGATGCCCTCGGCGGCGAGGTTGCGCAGGCTCTGCTGGTAGATGTCGATTTGCTCATCGCGGTCGGGGCCGCCGTATTTGATGGTCTCGGTCACGGGCAGGCTCTCCACGACGCTCCATCGTAGGCCTGCCGCCTCGATGTATTCGCGCAGGTCGCGAATGGCCTCGCGTGTCCATACCTTGCCCAGGGGCACATCGTGGAGTGCCGTCACTATGCCTTCGATGCCTATCTGCCGGAGCATAGCGAGCGTTATCTTGTCGTTCTTACCGAACCATCGCCAAGTCTTTTCCATGAAGAATAAAATAATGATTAATGTGGCACAAAGGTATGAAATTAAGTGGACGTGGAAAGTGAAAAGTGAAAATAAATTTGGCTAAACCGATAAAAATGACGCGAAATGCAAAAAGTTTGTAAATCATTGATGGTAATTAGTAAAAAAACAATATCTTTGAACGCAAAATGAACTATTAACGCAAACCGAAAAAAAACAAGTAATCATGAACTGGAAACGCAATGCAATTATGGTACAGGTGAGTTTAGCCATGCTCGCATGTGGCAACAAGCAGGAAACGGCTGCCATCCCCGCGGATGCAGGCGTCGAGGCTCAGGTAGAAGCTGCCCTCAAGAAGCTGTCGCTCGACGAAAAGATAGGTCAGATGTGTGAACTGACCATTGATGTCATCACCGACATGAAAAGCCCTGAGTTCAAATTGAACGAGGAGGCACTGAAGAACGTTTTCGAGAAATACCATGTAGGTAGCATACTGAATGTGCCCAAGGGCGTGGCGCAGAAGCCCGAGGTGTGGAGCTCGTTGATCAGACGTCTGAACCAACTGTCGATGGAAACATGCTCGGGCGTGCCTCAGATCTACGGTGTGGATCAGATTCATGGTGCCAGCTACACGTGGGGCGCTACGCTCTTCCCGCAGGAAGTGGGGCAGGCGGCATCGTTCAACCGTGCCATACCCCGCCGCGTGAGCGAGATAGCAGCCTATGAGAGCCGTGCCTGCCTGATTCCGTGGGTGTATTCACCCGTCATGGACCTCGGGCGGCAGCCGCTGTGGAGCCGTATGTGGGAGAGCTACGGCGAGGACGTGTACCTCAACTGTGCCATGGCACGTGAGGCCGTCATCGGCTATCAGGGCGACGACCCCAACCATATCCCCGCCAACCGCGTAGCAGCCTGCCTGAAGCATTATATGGCCTACGGCGTGCCTGTGAGCGGCAAGGACCGCACGCCCTCGAGCGTCACCGAGCGTGATATGCGCGAGAAATACTTCCAACCCTTCCGCTCGGCCGTTCAGGCAGGAGCATTGTCGCTCATGGTCAACTCGAGCGTGAACAACGGTGTGCCGTTCCACGCCAACAGCAAGTACCTGACGACGTGGCTGAAGGAAGAGCTCAACTGGGACGGCATGATAGTGACCGACTGGGCTGATATTAATAACATATGCACGCGTGACCATGTGGCTGCCACGAAGAAGGACGCCATCTGCATGGCCATCAATGCAGGTATCGACATGTCGATGGTGCCCTATGAGGTGGACTTCTGCGACATGTTGCGTGAATTGGTCGACGAAGGGCGTGTGGCCAAGAGCCGTATCGACGATGCCGTGCGCCGCATACTCCGACTGAAAGTGCGTCTGGGCATGCTGGACCAGCAGACGTGGGACAAGACGCCCGAACAGTTGGCAGCGGAATTCCCCGACTTCGCCAGCGAGGCCTTTGCCAATGAAGCCCAGCAGATGGCAGAAGAATGTATGGTGTTGCTTAAGAACGAGCAGCAGCTGCTGCCGTTGAAGGAGGGAGCACGCATTCTCGTGTGCGGTCCGAATGCCGATAACCTGCGCGGCATGAATGGCGGCTGGACCTACACTTGGCAGGGACATCAGACCAACGAGCTGGCTCCGCAGATGGGCGACTACCTCACGTTCCAGCAGGCTCTGAAGGAGCGCTTCGGCGAAGGGAACGTGCGATTTGTTGAGGGCGTGCGGTGGGATGCCGCCAACTTCAAACTCGACCAGCGTGCCGACGACTGGGGCCAACTTGCCTCGGCAGCCCGCGCAGCAGATGTAGTGGTAGCCTGTGTGGGCGAGAACTCGTACTGCGAGACGCCCGGAAATATCGACGACCTCAACCTGAGCGAGAACCAGAAAGAGATGGTAAAAACGCTGGCGCAGGCCGGTAAACCCATCGTGATGGTTCTGGCCGAAGGCCGCCCCCGCATCATCAGCGACATAGAGCCGATGAGTCAGGCCGTGGTGCACACCTTCCTGCCCAGCAACTACGGCGGCAAGGCGTTGGCACGACTGCTGGCAGGCGATGTGGACTTCAGCGGGCGTATGCCTTACACCTATCCCCGCCACACGGCAGCCCTCGTGACCTACGATTACAAGCCGTGCGAGAATATGGGCCAGATGGACGGCAACTACAACTACGACGCCGTGATGGACGTGCAGTGGCCATTCGGCTACGGCCTGCACTATACAACCTTTGAATACAGCAATATGAAGGTGGACAAGGAAACGTTCGGCAAGGACGATGTGCTCAGCGTGAGCATCGACGTGAAGAATACGGGCGACCGCGTGGCCAAGGAGAGTGTGCTGTTGTTCAGCAGCGATCTGGTGGCTTCGATTACGCCCGATAACCGCCGTCTGCGCGCCTTCGAGAAAGTAGAACTGCAGCCAGGACAGATGCAGACCGTGACCTTCGAGCTGCCGGCCATGGACTTGGCCTTCGTAGATTTCAACGACCAATGGGTGCTGGAACCGGGTGACTTCCGCCTGATGATTGCCGACCAGCACGTGATGGTGAAAGCAGAATAAAGAACTGAATGAAAAGACATCTTGCAATAGCGGCAAGCCTCGTGTTGGTGCTTGCTGCTGCCTGTTCGCCCAAGACCGGATACAGGACGGACGGACAGAGTGTGACCTTGTGGCCAAGCGTGCAAGCCGATTCCTTGCCCCGGGCAGTCCGTATCACATTGGTCGACGATGATATCCTGCGTGTTGAGGCTTCGCCTACGACTTCTATTCCGGACAACAACAGTCTGGCCGTGCTGCCGCAGACCGCGAAGACCGATATCAGCGTCGAGGAGCGGGGCGACAGCCTGTATATCAAGGGCAAGGGCATAGCCGCTACCGCGTCGCTGAAGACGGGCGAACTGGCATTCTTTGATGCACAAGGCAAGTTGCTCACGCAAGAGCTGCAAGGCCAGGGCAAACGATTCGCTACCTTTACATCGCAGCAAGCGGTGCCTAAGCATCAGCGCACAGGAGTGACATGGCGACTGAGGCTGGACAGCCCCGATGACGAGGCCTTCTACGGATTGGGACAGCACCAGTCCGAGGAGATGAACTATAAGGGCCGCGACGAGAAACTGTTCCAGTACAACACCAAGGTGTCGGTACCGTTTGTTGTCAGCACACGCGGCTATGGCCTGCTATGGGACAGCTACTCGCTCTGCCGCTGGGGTAATCCTCAGGAATATCGGCAACTGGCAGATGTCTTCGAACTGACGGATGCCCAAGGGCAGTCCGGTGCCCTGACAGGTACTTACACCGACCGCGAGGGCAAGGAACTGGTTCGCCGCGAGGATTCGCTCTACTTCGAGAATTCAGCCGTGATAGGCAACCTGCCGGACGATTTCAAGTTGAACGGCTCGCATGTGGTTTATGAAGGCGCTATCACGGCACCTGCATCGCAGACCTTCCGCTTCAGCCTCTATTACGCAGGCTACGTCAAGGTGTTCGTAGGCGACAGCCTCGTGGTGCCTGAACGTTGGCGCACGGCCTGGAACCCCAATACATATAAGTTTGCCTGCGCGCTGCAGGCCAACCAGCCTACGCCCCTTCGCATAGAATGGGCGCCCGACGGCGACGTGAGCTATCTGGGACTGCGCGTGGCACATCCGCAGAGCGAAGCCGAACAGCAGCAGGTGTCGGTGTGGAGCGAGATGGCCCGCAAGATGGACTATTACATAATGGCAGGTCCGACGATGGACAATGTCATTGCCAACTACCGTCAGCTGACAGGGCGTGCACCTGTGATGCCGCGTTGGAGTATGGGTTTCTGGCAGAGCCGCGAGCGCTACAAGACTCAGGATGAGGTCGTCGGTACGCTGGCAGAGTTCCGCAGGCGCCATATCCCGATAGACAATATCGTGCAGGACTGGAACTACTGGCCCATCGACCAGTGGGGCAGTCATCATTTCGAGGAAGAACGCTTCCCCAGCCCGCAGGCGATGCTCGACAGTGTGCATGCCATGCACGGCCGCTTCATGATTTCGGTGTGGCCTAAGTTCTATGTTGATACTGAGCATTATCGTCAGTTCGACGCGAAAGGATGGATGTACCGACAGGCCGTGGACGATGATATCCACGACTGGTTGGGATATGTAGGATCGTTCTATGATGCCTATTCCGAGCCTGCCCGCCAGCTGTTCTGGAAGCAGATAAACGACAGCCTGTATGCGCACTACAACTATGGTATAGACGCTTGGTGGATGGACGCCTCAGAGCCTAATGTCCGCGACTGCACTCCCTTGGAATACCATAAGACCCTGTGCGGTCCCACGGCACTCGGTTCGAGCGATGAATATCTCAACGCCTACGCCCTGGTGAATGCACACGCTATTTACAACGGCCAGCGCTCAGTGCAGCCTAATAAGCGAGTGTTCCTGCTCACACGTTCAGGCTTTGCTGGCCTGCAGCGCTACAGCACCGCCACCTGGAGCGGCGATATAGGCACCCGGTGGGAGGATATGCGTGCCCAGATGTCGGCAGGTCTCAACTACTCCATCTCGGGCATACCATTCTGGGGCATGGACCAAGGCGGCTTCTGCGTGGAACATCGCTACGAAGCAGCCCAGCAGGCTTTCGACCACACGGGCGTGGAGAATGCAGACCTCAAGGAGTGGCGTGAGCTGCAGACGCGCTGGACACAGATGGGATGTTTCATTCCTATCTACCGTACCCACGGACAGTGGCCGCTGCGCGAGGTATGGAACATAGCTCCCGAAGGGCATCCGGCCTACGAAGCTATCGTTGAGAGCCACCGTCTGCGCTACAGACTCATGCCGTATATCTATTCCATGGCGGGATGGGTGAACAACCGTGATTACACTATGCTGCGCCCCTTGGTGATGGACTATCCCGAAGATATGCGTGTGCGCGACATCTATGACCAATGGATGTTCGGACCATCGCTGATGGCATGCCCCGTCACGGAATACGGTGCCCGCCAGCGCTCGGTATATTTGCCGCAGTCGGGGTGGTATGACCTTTATACTGGACGTTATTATACTGGCGGTGAGGCCGTAGTGGCTGATGCGCCCTACAGTCATATCCCTGTTTTCGTGAGGGCGGGGAGTATTATACCCGTAGGTCCTGAACAGGAATGGAGCGACCAGTGTACTCCTGAGCTGATCACGCTCTACGTGTACACGGGTGCCGATGCTGAATTCACGCTCTACGAGGACGATGGCGTAAGCTACGACTACGAAGCGGGAGCGCAATCGACAATACGCTTCAGTTGGAACGAGGGGCGGCAGCAGCTGACCATTCACGACCGCGAAGGCAGTTTCCCGGGCATGCTCGCCAATCGTCGTTTCCAAATAGTTATCGTCAACCCCGATAGCTCTACTCCCATGCTTCCATCGCCTGTGAACGGCAAGCCCATCGTTGAGTATTCGGGGAAGGAGAAAACGATTTTCGGCGAAACCGATGTTAAGAGTTAATAGTTAAGAATTAAGAGTTGGAACCTAACAATGTGTAATTAGTTGTATAAAAAAGAAATAATGTGAGTTATGAAGAAAAGTAACTGGCGCTGGTGGCTCTGCGGCCTCCTCTTTGTCGCAACCACAGTAAACTACCTTGACCGTCAAGTCCTCTCCCTCACGTGGAAGGACTTTATCGCACCAGAGTTTCATTGGTCGAACTCTGACTACGGCAGCATCACAGCCGCCTTCTCGTTGTTCTACGCTTTTGTGAGCCTGTTCTCGGGCAAGTTCATCGACTGGGTAGGAACGAAGAAGGGCTACCTTATTGCTATCTTCGTGTGGAGCCTTGGAGCTTGTATGCACGCCTGTTGTGGTTGGCTGACAATGCACATCCACAACGTCGAGAGCATAGAGGCTTTACGCCTTGTGGAGCAGGGTAGTGGTCTGGCACTCGCCATCTCGTCCACTTCGGTGTGGCTGTTCATGGTGTGTAGGATGGTTCTTGCCATCGGCGAGAGCGGCAATTTCCCCGCCGCTATCAAGGTGACTGCCGAGTATTTCCCGAAGAAAGATCGCGCACTAGCAACCAGTATCTTCAACTCAGGAGCCTCGGTAGGTGCTCTTGTGGCCCCCATCACAATACCTTTCCTCGCTCGCGCCTATGGTTGGGAATGGGCCTTCGTCATCATTGGCGGCCTCGGCTTCGCCTGGATGTTTTTCTGGGTGTTCATGTACGACAAGCCTGAGGTGAGTAAGCATGTGAGCAAGGAGGAATTGGCATATATTAATCAGGATGAAGACAAACTCACCCCCGATGAATCCACTTCCGAACCCCTCCAGTCAGAGAGTGGAGAGTCTGGTTCCATCTCCATCATCCGTTGCTTCACCCTCCGTCACACATGGTCCTATATCTGCGGAAAGTTTTTCACCGACGGTGTGTGGTGGTTTCTGTTGTTTTGGGCACCCGCCTATTTCTCAGACCAATATGGTTATCGTTCCGACTCGGCCATGGGCGCTACTCTCATCTTCGTCATCTATCTCATAGTGACCCTTGTGAGCATCGCTGCCGGAGGCTATCTTCCCAAGTACTTTATCGAGCGGCGTGGAATGGAAGCTTATGCAGGTCGTCTGCGCGCCATGTTTATGTTTGCCTTCCTGCCCATCTTCGCCCTCTTTGCCCAACCCTTAGGTCAGCTCAGCGCTTGGTGGCCGGCCATCATCATCGGCTTGGCCGGTGCCGGTCATCAGTCGTGGAGTGCAAACCTTTATTCCACCGTGGGCGATATGTTCCCCAAAAATGCCATAGCCACCATCACTGGTATCGGCACTATGACAGGCGGTATTGCATCTTTCGCCATCAACAAAGGCGCCGGCTGGCTCTTCGACTATAGCGAAGCCAAAGGCGCTGCCTTCCAGTTCCTTGGTTTCGAGGGAAAGGAAGCCGGCTACATGATTATCTTCTGCTATTGTGCCGTGGCTTACCTTATCGCCTGGACTTGCATGAAGACTCTCGTCCCACGCTACAAGAAGGTCGTTCTCTGACAACCGACATGTTCCTGATATAGAAGAAGCCTTCGGTGCTGAAGATTGCACCGAAGGCTTCTTGCATTTGAGGCTTCGTATTGATTGGAATAATCCGTTGTTCCCTTAGAAGAACCGCTTTGCATTATAATAACTGATGTCCTCGACCATCTGCCGTACGCGTTGCTCCTCGTAGCCGGTGAAGGGCAGGAGGCCCTGCTCTATGTCGTTGCCGAGGAGGTTGCAAAGTGTGCGACGGAAATATTCGTGGCGAGGGTAGGAGAGGAACGAGCGGCTGTCTGTGAGCATACCCACGAAACGCGAAAGGAGGCCGAGCAGCGAAAGGGCGTTCATCTGGCGCTCCATGCCGTCCTTCTGGTCGAGGAACCACCAACCTGAGCCCCATTGAATCTTGCCTGCCACACTACCATCCTGGAAGTTACCCAACATCGTGGCCACCATCTCGTTGTCGGCAGGGTTGAGATTGTAGAGTATGGTTTTGGTGAGATGGCCTTCGCTGTCGAGCAGGTCGAGGAAACGAGCCATGGAGCGTGCCGTTTGCCACTGGCCAATGCTGTCGAAACCGGTGTCGGGCCCCAATTGGCGCATCATGCGGCTATTGTTGTTGCGCAGGGCGCCGTAGTGGTATTGCTGAACCCAACCAGACTCGTAATCCTGTACGGCAAATATGTAGAGCATGGCGCTCTTGAACTTGCGAATCTCAAGGTCATCGAGTTCTGTTCCACTCATTACCTTATTAAAGATGACGGCAATCTCGGTGTCGGTGTAAGGCTCGGCATAGAATTCCTCGAGGCCATGGTCACTGAGGCGGCAGTTGTTCTCGTGGAAGAAATCGTGGCGGCGCTGCAGGGCATCAACGAGGTCATTGAACGAACAGATGTCAACATTAGCGGCAGCACTGAGTCGGTCAACATAACCTTTGAAACCTGTGGGATTCTCAACAGCCATCGCTTTGTCAGGGCGCCAGGCAGGGCGCATGGTGACGCCCCAGGCGGATTCTCCCTCCTGCATTCTATGATACGTCAGATCATCCACCGGGTCATCGGTGGTGCAGACAACTTCTACATTGTAGTGACGCATGAGTCCGCGAGCGGTGAACCCGGGGTCGTTCTGAAGGCGGTCGTTGCAGGCATCGTATATCTCACGCGCCGTTTCTGGATTCAGGCGTTTTGTGATGCCGAAGGCGGTCTTCAGTTCGAGATGAGTCCAATGGTAGAGCGGGTTACGGAAGCAGTAAGGCACGGTGGCAGCCCATGCCTCGAACTTCTCCCAGTCCGAGGTGTCGGCACCCGTAATCAGGCGTTCAGGTATGCCGTTAGTGCGCATGGCACGCCATTTGTAATGGTCACCGCCCAGCCACAGCTCGGTGATAGAGCGGAACCTATGGTCTTCGGCCACCATCTTCGGGTCGAGATGACAATGGTAGTCTATGATTGGCTGATGGACAGCATGATGGTGGTATAAGTCCTGCGCAGTAGCAGTCTGCAGCAGGAAATTGTCGTCAAGGAATTGCTTCATAATAAGGGGATTATTTATCGGAAACAAAGAAGGCGCAGTCTTGAGGCTTATTCGTGACCGTCAAGTCTGCGTCTTCATAGTTTTACCGTTTCATAGGAAAAAGAGAGAACACTCACTCAGCTACGATGCGGCAGATGTTGACCACCGTCTGCATAGCTTTCTGCATCGATTGGATAGGCACGAATTCGTGACGGCCATGGAAGTTGAGACCGCCGGCGAAGATGTTGGGGCAGGGCAGTCCTTTGAACGACAGCTGAGCGCCGTCGGTGCCGCCGCGGATGGCCTTCACCACACATTCCATGCCGGCTTCCTCGATGGCACGGCGGGCGATGTCGATGATATGCTCCTTGCCTTCGAGCTGTTGCTTCATGTTATAGTACTGGTCGCGGATATCGGCGGTGACGATGCCTTCGCCGTAACGTTCCTCAAACACAGCCGCAAGGTCGGCAACGAATGACTTGCGCTCCTCGAAGCGCTGGCGGTCGTGGTCGCGGATGATATAGCTGAGCGTGGCTTCCTCCACCGTGGCACGGATGCCCGTGAGGTGGTAGAACCCTTCGTAGCCTTCGGTGCGAGCGGGCACTTCGTCAGCCGGCATCGCCTGGGCAAATTCCGTGGCGATGAGGCAGGCATTGCGCATCTTGTCCTTGGCGTAGCCGGGGTGGACATTCAAACCTTTGATGCGGATGGTGGCGCTGGCGGCGTTGAAGTTCTCGTACTCCAGCTCTCCAACCTCCGAGCCGTCCATAGTGTAAGCCCACTCGGCGCCGAACTTCTCGACGTCGAAGAGATGAGCGCCTGCGCCAATCTCCTCGTCGGGGTTGAAGGCGATACGAATTCGTCCGTGCGAGATTTCGGGGTGTTCCATGAGATAAGCCATGGCTTCCACAATCTCGGCGATGCCCGCCTTGTCATCGGCGCCCAGGAGCGTGTGGCCGTCGGTCACGATGAGGTCTTCGCCCACGTGGTCGAGCATCTCGGGGAACATCTGCGGTGATGAGACGATGCCTTCCTCTTCGCAGAGCACGATATCACCACCGTCGTAGTTCTCGACGATGCGCGGACGGATATCGGCGCCCGAGCAGTCGGGGCTGGTGTCGTAGTGCGCGATGAAGCCCACGGTGGGCACGTCGGCAGGCACGTTGGAGGGTAGGGTAGCGTAGATATAGCCCTGCTCGTCCATCGTCACGTCCTCAAGTCCCATCTCTTCCAACGAGTCGGCAAGATGGCGTGCGAAGATGAGCTGCTTAGGCGTACTCGGACACCCCTCCGCCTCCTCAGAGGATTGAGTGTCGTAGCTAACGTAGTCTAAAAATCTTTCTACTAACGAAGAATTATTCATTATACATTATTCATTATACATTAATTACTTCACCTCCCATCCCAGCGCACTTGCACCGAGCACGGCAGCGCCGGCACCGTCGAGTTCGCTGACGAGGAACTTAGCCTTGTCGCGGAAGATGCGGAGGACGCTCTCGTCGTAAGCCTTTTTGATGGGGTTCATGATGAGGTCGCCGGCCTTGGTCAGTCCGCCGAAGAAGATGAAGGCCTCGGGTGAGCTGAAGGCAGCGAAGTTGGCGCAAGCCTCGCCCAGGATGCGACCCGTTTCCTCGAAAATCTCCTTAGCCACCTCGTCACCCTTGCCGGCAGCGATGGCCACGTCCTTTGACTCAATCTTATCAAGAGGAATCTCGCGCAGGATAGTCGGCTTGTCGGTTTTCTCGATAATCTCGCGTGCCGTGCGGGCAACACCTGTGGCAGAGCAGTAAGCTTCCAGGCAGCCCTTGCGACCGCAACCGCACTGACGGCCGTCCTTCTCCACGATGACGTGGCCCAGTTCGCCGGCCATGCCGTCGCAGCCCAGCACCATCTGTCCGTTGACGACGATGCCCGAGCCTACGCCCGTGCCGAGAGTGATCATGATGAAGTTCTGCATGCCGCGGGCAGCGCCATACTGCATCTCGCCCATGGCGGCGGCGTTAGCGTCGTTGGTCAGGCGTACGGGGATACCGAGGCGCTCGGAGAACATCTGAGCGAGAGGTATCTTACCCTTCCATGGCAGATTGGGAGCGAATTCAATGGCGCCGCTATAGTAGTTGCCGTTGGGGGCTCCGATGCCCATGGCGTGAATCTTCTCGATGCCGCCCACCTCTTCGATGATGGGTTTCAGGGCTGCTACGCAGTCGTCCACATACTGGTTGGGATCATTGCCATGGCCGGCGGTCTTCACGCGGGTTGATGCTATGATGTTGGCATTCTGGTCAACAATTCCGAATTCAGAGTTCGTGCCTCCGAGGTCGAGGCCGATTACATAAGGTTTCTTGTCCATAATAGGTAATTTTATAAGTTTGTTATTTTGTGATTTTAATGAGCAATCAATGTTAAACGCTAAGCGCTGAACAGACTTTCAAGCGTCAAAGATATACATTCTTTTGTTTTAAAAGAAAGATTTTTAGGAAAAAACGCATTTTCTATGGTTAAGTAGGCCTTTTCTACGAAAAAAGTTTCATAATCTCGCAGAAAAGGCCGACCTTTGTAACCAAATAATGTGGTTTGAACATATATCGATATTAGATTTGACGGTGAAAGGTCTCATTGTTGGCATGCTGGCAAGCGCGCCGATGGGACCTGTGGGGGTATTGTGTATTCAGCGCACTCTGAACAAAGGCCGTTGGTTTGGCCTTGTCACCGGCCTCGGTGCTGCTATCAGCGACATCGTTTATGCTGTGATCACTGGTGTCGGCATGAGCTTTGTCATCGAGTTCATCGAGCAGCCTCGGACGATGTACATCCTTCAACTCGTAGGCAGTGTCCTCCTCTTCGGCTTTGGCTATTACACGTTCCGCACCAAACCGCAGTTGCGACCGTCGTCGAAGAAGAAAGGCACGCTGACACACAATGGTGTTACAGGCTTCTTGGTCACTTTTAGCAATCCGCTTATCATATTCCTGTTCATCGCCCTCTTCGCACGCTTTACATTCGTCGTGCCGGAACATGTAGGCCAGCAGATTCTCGGATATGTCTCTATTTTCCTCGGTGCTATGCTTTGGTGGTATGGCCTGACATACATCGTCGACAAACTCCGTTCCTCTTTCGAACTCAGCCGTATAGGCCTTATCAACCGCATTATAGGATTGGTGGTGATGGTAGTTTCAGTGCTTGGCCTTTTGTCCACTCTCCTGGGCCTGACGCTTTACTGATTTGACAGTTGACAGATTACTATAATGAAGATAGCCAAACAATTAAAGGATACAAATATTGCAGAATACATCCTCTATATGTTTCAGCTCGAGGATATTCTGCGCGCCTATGGCTGCGATGCCGACCGCATAGTCAATGAATATGTAGCTCGTTTCGAATGGAGCGACGAAGAGAAAGAGGCTGAGGCGGAATGGCTCTCGTGGATGTGCACTATGATGTATGAAGAGGGTAAGACTGAGAGCGGTCATTTGCTGAGCAACCTCGGAACCATAAGCCTCCTCACAGACCTGCATCTCCAACTGCTCGACTCGCCCAAGCAAGCGTTCTACAGCGCGGCCTATTACAAGGCATTACCATTCATCGTCGAATACCGACAAAAGAGTAAAGGCGAAGATGCTCTTGAACTCCAGAACTGCTTCGACTTGCTATATAGTGTCATGCTTCTGCGCCTTCAAAAGCGCGAGATAGGCAAGGCTACACAAGAGGCTGTGGCCGCCGTTCGTCATCTGATAGCCCTCCTAGCCGATGCCTGGCAGAAGGAAAGGTCAGGGGAATTGGAACTGTAAGAGTGGCCTCTCTTCTCGCAGCCCGTCCTCGTCATAGGAGTTCTCGAAGGGACAAGTCTCGTCTCGCTCGAAAGCTGCGCGAATGGCGGAGCGGGAAGTTGCGAGTCAGCGAAGCTATAGTTGAAAGTGAAAATTAAAAGTTGAAAGTGCAAACGAAAAACATATTAGTAACAGGCGCTTGCGGACAACTGGGCAATGAGATGCAGCTGCAAGCAGCGCAGAACCGGCAATATCGCTGGTTCTTTACAGATGTTTGCTCTGTGAGCGATGGAACAGCCGTTGTTCCTCTTGACATCACAGACCGCACCGCCGTAGACTCATTCGTCGAAGGAAATGCCATCGACGTTATTGTCAATTGCGCCGCTTACACAGCCGTTGATCGGGCCGAGGCCGATGAGGAGCGAGCCTTGCTCCTAAACGCTACAGCTCCCGGCTACCTCGCCGAGGCCATCGAGCGTCGGGGCGGTCAGCTCATACAAATCTCCACCGACTACGTCTTCGACGGCACGGCCCACACGCCCTACGTAGAAGATGCAGCCACATGCCCAGCTTCAGCCTACGGTCGCACTAAGCTTGCTGGCGAGAAAGCCGTCCTTGCGGCAAATCCCTCGGCCATGATTATCCGCACGGCCTGGCTCTACAGCACCTTCGGCAACAACTTCGTCAAGACGATGCTGCGACTTGGTCGCGAGAAGGATCAGCTCGGCGTTATCTTTGATCAAATAGGAACGCCCACGTATGCGCGCGACCTTGCCGCCGCTATCATGACGGCTATTAGCCAGGGCATCGTCCCCGGCATCTATCATTTCACCGACGAGGGCGTTACGTCGTGGTATGACTTCACCCTTGCCATCCACCGCCTTGCAGGCATCACCACCTGCCATGTCCGCCCCCTCCACACTTCAGAGTATCCCACGCCCGCTGCCCGTCCTCACTACAGCGTGCTCGACAAAACGAAGATAAAGCAGACTTATGGCATCGAAATCCCGCATTGGGAGAAGAGTTTGTACGAATGCATTAAGAGCCTGTAAAAGACAAGCAAATCACGCAGAATAATTAACAATAAGTATCCATCAAATATGAATACCACCCTCCATAGTAAATACTCCCCTCGCCCTTTGAAGAGGGGGCGGGGGTGAGGCTTTTTTTTATGAACCCGGAAATTGAACGCAGGCGAACTTTCGCCATCATATCACACCCTGATGCAGGTAAGACCACACTGACTGAGAAGTTCCTCCTCTTTGGCGGACAGATTCAAGTAGCAGGTGCCGTCAAGAGCAACAAGATACGCAAGACCGCAACCTCCGACTGGATGGACATCGAGAAGCAGCGCGGTATCTCTGTCACCACGTCGGTGATGGAGTTTGACTACCAAGTAGCCCCCCCTACTGCCCCCGAGGGGGCTTCTATGCCATTGTCAGCAGAGGGCAAAGGTATCGTGTCCCCCTCGGGGGACGAAGGAGGGGCCAATCCCATTTACAAGGTTAACATCCTCGACACCCCAGGTCACCAGGACTTTGCCGAAGATACGTTCCGCACGCTGACCGCTGTTGATTCGGCCATCATCGTAGTGGATAGCGCCAAAGGTGTTGAGGCACAGACGCGTAAGCTGATGACCGTCTGCCGAATGCGCAAGACACCTGTCATCGCTTTCGTCAACAAGATGGACCGCGAGGGTAAGGATCCCTTCGACCTTCTCGATGAACTTGAAGAGGAACTGCAGATTAAGGTGAGACCTCTGTCATGGCCTATCAATCAAGGTGCCCGCTTCAAAGGCGTTTATAATATTTACGAGCAGAACCTCAACCTCTTCACGCCCGACAAGCAACGTGTGACAGAGAAGGTGAGCGTGGAGCTCGATTCGTCTGAGCTCGATGAAAGGGTGGGCGAGGACGATGCTGCCAAGCTGCGCGAAGACCTTGAAATCATCGAAGGCGTCTATCCTGAGTTCGACCGTGAGACCTACCTCAACGCCGAGGTGGCCCCCGTCTTTTTCGGCTCTGCCTTGAACAACTTCGGCGTGAAGGAGTTGCTTGACTGTTTTGTGGAGATAGCTCCGTCGCCCCGTCCCACTAAGGCCGAGGAGCGCGACGTAGAACCTGAGGAACCCAAGTTCACGGGTTTCATCTTTAAGATTACAGCCAATATCGACCCCAACCACCGCTCATGCATCGCTTTCTGTAAGATATGCTCGGGCAAGTTCATTCGCAATGCGCCCTATTTACATGTGCGTCAGGGCAAAACCGTCCGCTTCTCCTCGCCCACGCAGTTTATGGCGCAGCGCAAGTCCACCATCGACGAGGCTTGGCCGGGCGACATCGTAGGTCTGCCGGACAACGGTATCTTTAAGATAGGTGACACGCTCACTGAGGGCGAGCAGCTTCATTTCCGCGGCCTTCCCAGTTTCTCGCCGGAAATGTTCAAATACATCGAGAATGCCGACCCGATGAAGACCAAGCAATTGGAGAAAGGCATCTCACAGCTCATGGACGAGGGCGTGGCGCAGTTGTTCATCAACCAGTTCAATGGCCGCAAGCTCATCGGCACCGTAGGTCAGCTGCAGTTCGAAGTCATACAGTATCGTCTTGAGAATGAGTATGGTGCCAAGTGCCGTTGGGAACCTGCCAGCCTCTACAAAGCTTGTTGGATAGAGAGCGACGATGCTGCGCAGCTCGAGCAGTTCAAGAAGCGCAAGTACCAGTATATGGCTCGCGACCGCGAAGGGCGCGACGTGTTCCTTGCCGACTCAGCCTATGTGCTTTCCATGGCGCAGCAGGACTTTGAACATATCAAGTTCCACTTCACCTCAGAATTTTAATCCTACTGTTTCAGTAAGAGGTAGTATTCGGCAGCTCCAATCAGGAAGCAGCCTGTGCCGAAGTCCTCGAAATCGGGATGGCGGTCGTAGGTGACCGGCTGTGCCGACGCGGGTTCCTTGCCCGTTCCCTGAACATAACCTAAAAAGCCATCGGGGTGAACGCAGTCGGTAGCCATAGCCTCCCACGCACGGTCACAAGCGGGACGGTAGCGTTTGGCTGAGAGAACTTTATGGCGAATGCCCCAACTCATGCCGCAAAGGAAGAGGGCGGAACCTGTCAGCTCCTTGCCGCCATAGTTCGTGGGACAAACCAGGCTTGGGTTCCACAAACCGTCGGCACGCTGGCAACGCAATAACGCTTTGCTCATTCGCAGGAAATCCTTACGCAGCAGGCGGTAGTGACGGCGCATCTGCTTAGACATAGGACGAGAACCGATATCTTCGAGCGCCTTGACGATAGCCACGTATGCCCAACCGCAGCCGCGACTCCAGTAGCAGTTGCTGCCGTCGGCCTCGCGGTAGGGAGGCACATAGTCCTTATCGCGCCACCAGAGTCCTTCCTTCTCGTTGAAGAGCCCGCCAGCCAGCGTGTCGCGCGTCCACGTGTACATCTTCATGGCATGGTCAGCATAGCGTTCATCGCCTGTGATGCGGTACATCTTCGTATATACGGGCAGGGCCATCTGTATGGCGTCAACCCACGTCCACCAACCTATTTTGGTACCCATCTGGTAGTCGAGGTTCTTCCTGACGTTCTCCATCATTCGCGTGTCGCCCGTCATCATGTAGCGGTCGAGATAGGTCTGCCCGCAACATTGATTGTCGGCATTCGTCTCGCGAAAGGTTCCGCGCGGATGCCACTTGTGGAAGTCGCCCCAGCGGTCGGTGTAGTCGAGATATTCTGCCTTAGGATCAATACCGTAGAGCGCCATCAAGCCTTCGTAATAGACAGCGCGAGTCCATAGATTGCTCGAGCGCTCACGATTAACGAAGGTTGGCACGGTGGGATCAGGCACCGCTTTCATGAAGTAAGCGTTCACCTTACGGGCCGTGGCCAGCACCTCTTCAGCCGTGGGCTGCGAATAGCTTGACAGATGAAAACAAAACAGGGCACAAAGCAAAGAATAGATGTACTTCGTCATAGGATTCGCATGTTTTTGTGTGCAAAGATAGAAAAAACAATGAACATTCATCCAAAAACCTTAAATTTTTCCTATCTTTGTCCCGTAAATCGATTATTCTTATGAGATACAGACTGCTTTTAATAGCTCTTTGGTGCGCCTTGGGATGCAGGGCTGCCGACCTGTGGCCCGACGGCACACCTGTCAGCAGTTGGTTTGCTGACACCAGCCGCATTGACATCGCGACGCTGGGAACGAAATATGTGCTTACCGACTACGGCGTCGTGGAAGACAGCACCCTCATTCAAACGGCTGCGATTCAGGCCGTCATCGACCGTGCCTCGGCCAGCGGAGGAGGCGTAGTCGTGGTGCCGCGCGGAACGTTCCTCAGCGGTGCCTTGTTCTTCAAGAAAGGCACACACCTGCATATCGAGGCCGGCGGCAAGCTGAAAGGCATCGACGACATCAGGCATTACCCATTGGTGAAGACGCGTATCGAAGGCCAGACACGTGATTACTTCGCGGCTTTGGTGAATGCCGATGGCGTCAATCATTTCACCATCAGCGGCATGGGAACGATCGACGGCAACGGACTGCGTTTCTGGGAGGAGTTCTGGATAAGGCGTCGCTTCAATCCTGAATGCACCAATCTCGAGGCATTGCGCCCCAGGTTGGTCTATCTCTCAAACTGCGATGATGTGCAAGTGCAGGACGTGCACCTTATCAACAGCGGTTTCTGGACCAATCACATCTACCGCTGCCATCGTGTGAAATACATCGGTTGTACCATATATGCGCCCCATGAGCCGGCAGCGTCAAAGGCACCGAGCAGCGATGCACTGGACATTGACGTCTGCAGTGACGTGCTCGTTCACGGCTGCAATATCAGCGTGAACGACGACGCCGTGGTCATCAAGGGCGGCAAGGGCACATGGGCAGATCAGCAACCGGAGAACGGTCCAACGGAACGCGTCATCGTGCAGAACTGCCACTACGGTTTCGTCCATGGCTGCTTGACCTTAGGCAGCGAGAGCCTGCACGACCGCAATATCATCTTGCGCGACTGCCACGTGGACAATGCCAGCCGTGTGCTGTGGCTGAAAATGCGCCCGGACACGCCCCAGCACTACGAGCAGATTCGTGTGGAGCGAATCACGGGCAGTTGCGGCAGCTTCCTGTTCATTCGTCCTTGGACGCAGTTCTATCAACCGTCCGAGCGCAAGGACATGCCGCTTTCAGAGTGCAACGACATCACCATCAAGGATATAAGCATGCGCTGCCGCCGTTTCCTCGACATCGGAGCATCGGACAAATACCGTCTTCACTGCTTCACCTTCGAGAATATCGATGTCGAAGAGGAGCGCGGCGAGTTCAAACCGGAAGCTATAGAAGATGTAAAGGCCAACCGCGTGAACGTACGCAAAAGGCAGACGATGTCAACTGCCAAAGCAGGGACGCGCTGGTGGTGGATGGGCTCGGCTGTGGACGAGGAGAACCTTCGATGGAATCTCGAACAATATGCAGCAAAGGGCATCGGAACCGTAGAAATCACACCCATCTACGGCGTAAAAGGCAACGAGGAGCGCAACGTGCCGTTCCTGTCGCAGCGCTGGATGGACCTTCTGCGCTTCTGCATCGAGGAAGGCAACCGGCTGGGCATTCAGGTAGACATGACATGTGGCACAGGCTGGCCGTTCGGCGGGCCTGAGGTACCCATCTACGAGGCCGCCTGCAAGTTGGTGGTCGTAGATACAATCGTTGGCAAGAAAGAGGCGGCACGCCTGCACCTGACACCACCCTCGCGAGAGAAGGACATAGCTAAACTCATCCTTCAACGCGACTTCCCTACGCCTGATGCTTCATGCCGCAGAGTCATCGCCCTTTTCGAAAGCCGCACGCGCCAGCAAGTGAAGCGTGCAGCGCCTGGCGGCGAGGGCCTTGTCATCGACCACTTCGACTCAACCGCCGTGGCACATTATCTGCAGCGCATCGACGCAGCCTTCACCGAAACGGGCACGCCGTGGCCGGCAACCTTTTTCAACGACAGCTATGAGGTCTATGGTGCCGACTGGACGCCCAGCCTGTTGGATGAATTTGCACGGCGGCGCGGCTACCGTCTTGAGGACCGTCTGCCTGCTTTCATCGACGGTGACGCAGAGGTCGTGAGCGACTATCGAGAGACGTTAGGTGAACTGCTACTGCAGAACTTCACAGAGCAATGGACGCGTTGGGCACATTCCCACGGCGTCAAGGTGCGTAATCAGGCTCACGGTTCGCCAGCCAACCTCATCGATGTGTATGCGGCCGTGGATATTCCCGAGATAGAAGGCTTCGGGCTTACCGACTTCAATATCAAGGGACTGCGCAAGGATCCCGGCATGACGCGCAAGAACGACTCCGACTTCTCGATGCTCAAATATGCCTCGTCGGCAGCGCATATCACAGGCAAACCGCTGACCAGCGCCGAGACATTCACGTGGCTGACAGAGCATTTCCGAACAAGCCTCTCGCAGATGAAGCCGGACTTGGATTTGATGTTCTGTGCCGGCGTCAATCGAATGCTGTTTCATGGCACATGCTACTCGCCCAAGGACGAGGCGTGGCCCGGCTGGAAGTTCTACGCATCGGTGGATATGTCGCCAACGAACTCCATCTGGCGCGACGCAGGCTGTCTGATGCAGTACATCGAGCGTTGCCAGCAATTCCTGCAGTGGGGACGGCCCGACAACGACTTCCTCGTCTATCTGCCTGTGCGTGATATGTGGCGGCTGAACCCGCGGCAGCGACTGATGCAGTTCGACATTCATTCCATGGCAACTAAGGCTAAGGACTTCATACGCGCAATCCTTTGTATAGACTCATTGGGTTTCGACAGCGATTACATCAGCGAGCGTTATCTGCTCACCACATCTTTCGACGGTAAAAGCCTCCGCACGGCCAGCGGCACGGCTTATCGTGCACTCATCATACCCGGCGACTGCCGTTTGTCGGAAGCCCTCAGTCAGCACTTGAAGAACCTCGAAGCACAAGGGGCTCGCATCATCCGCGAACTGTCGGCCAACACTTTGCAGGCAGCAGCCCGACCGGAAGCGCTGAAGTCAGAACTCGGCCTGAAGATGATACGCCGGCATGCCGGTGATTCCTATCATTACTTCATCGCCAATCTCACGCCGAATGACATTGATGGCACCGTGTCTCTTGCTGTGGATTTCCGTTCGGCGATTTGGATGAATCCTATGGTAGGTGCTGAAGTTCAGGCGGCTGAGATACGCGACGGGCAGCTCCGCGTCAGCCTACGTTCAGGCGAATCGCGCCTGCTTCTGGTCTCATCGCAGTCCGCTCCCTCTTCTGCAGTCGCCACCCTTTCCGGCGCTCCTGTCGGTTCTACAGAAGGGGGTACCGCCACTCTTGTCGCCCCCGTTGGCTCACCCGACGGGCTCTCCCTCGACCGCGGTTGGCGTCTCTCCTTCATCGACAGCACCCCAACCATCGCCCAAACCTTCACCCTCGACACTCTTAGCACCTGGGAAGGTCTTGATGCTCAGACCGCAGAACTGATGGGCACAGGTGTTTACGAATGTATGTTCAAACTGAATTCTGCAGAGCAAGCCAAGCTCCGCTGGCAACTTGACCTCGGCGACGTCAGGGAGAGCGCCCGCGTCAGCATCAACGGCGTGGACATCGGCTGCGCCTGGGCGGTGCCCTTCGTGCTGGACATTCCTTCAGACGTGCTCCGAAAAGGTGAGAACCACCTGCGCATCGAGGTGACCAACCTTCCTGCCAACCGCATAGCAGCCCTCGACCGTCAGAACGTTCCATGGCGTAAGTTCGAAGATATCAACGTCGTTGACATCAACTATCGCCGCTCTAACTATGCCCGTTGGACACCGGTAGCTTCAGGCCTTAAAGGTCCTGTCCGGCTTCGAATCCGTAAGTGACAGCCCGATTTATCCTCAGGTAGGTCCTTTTTCAACATTTTGTTTGTTCAGCAGATAAAAAAGTTCTACCTTTGTACCGCAATGAAAAAGAATGATTCACGTCAAGAACGTCCACGCGACGTCGATATCCGTGCAGCCATAGAGGTGCTGCGTCAAGGCGGCACAATCCTCTATCCCACCGATACCATCTGGGGTATCGGCTGTGACGCTACTAACCCGGAGGCCGTAAGGAAAGTGTTTGAAATAAAGCAACGCGAGGACAGCAAGGCTCTCATCTGCCTTGTCGACAGTCCGGGACGCCTGCAGCGCTATGTTCGTAATGTTCCTGATGTAGCTTGGGACATTATAGAACTTGCCACCAAGCCCACTACCATAATCCTCGACGGGGCTAACGGCCTCGCTCCCAATCTCTTGGCCGAGGACGGCAGTGTAGGCTTGCGTGTTACCTCTGAAGTCTTTTCTCAGCAACTTTGCTACCGTTTTCAGAAGGCTATTGTCTCGACATCTGCCAACATAAGCGGCCAGCCTTCGCCTCAGACCTTTGCCGACATCGACCCTGCCATTATCTCAGCCGTCGATTACGTATGTCAGTCCCGTCAGCGCGACACCAGCCGCCACGAACCCTCGTCAATCATCAAGCTCGGCCCCTCGGGCGAGGTGACAGTAATTCGCAAATAAGTTTAGCAAAGAAACTATGCAGGCATTCGAAGAACTATTGCATAACGACCTGAATCAGTATTTGACCGGTTTGAAGGAAATGGACGAGCATCTGCCCGAGTGCCCCGATGTGGAGGATAAATGGGCAGAGATAGCCGATGCATATATTCCTGACGGCATTCGAGAGTTCCAAAACTACCCGTCAGCATCTCTGGGCTGGATGATGTATATAGGTATGGCAGTGGCCAAGATGTGGGATACTGAATGGCAGATTTATTCACACATCGAAAACCTATACGCCTACCTGCGCGACAAACGGGGTTACGATGCGATGGATGAATACATTCGTGAAGATGTGCTCCGACTGAGAGGCAGTGACTATGACGCCTTGGAGAAACTGGTGGGAGAGTGTGCCTCGCGTGTGAATAACGCCCTGACACACCAACATTTCGAGCCTGGAACGAGAGAGGCTTTCAATGGATATGTCACCTGCCTGCACCAGTTATATCTCTTTGGTGCTGCCGTACAGCTGAAACGAATGGGTTATCGCATGCAGAAGATTTAGAAGCATAGCTATGGCGTTACCTAAATTCATTATCACCATGGACGGCTACCTGCGCCTGGGCATGGTCAATCAGCACAAGGACTTGCTCAAGGGCGATGATAGCTGCATAGGTGGCGGGTATTATCAGTTTGATTGGACGAGCAACAAATTGCTGCTTGACCGCGAATCATATGATTTCGGGCGACCTCGATGGCATCTGCTTGAGTCGTTGAAGGTGCCCGAGGTATATCGTGGACTGAGGATAGTCTATGCTTATGATGATGGTTTCCACGATGATTTCGATGTAAACGAAGAACTGCGTATTGAGTACTACGAGTGATTGAAACTCTGAGAGTTAGATGGATAATCAGCAAGAGATATTTCCTGTAGTTGACGAAGAAGGTCGTGTGATAGGCTCTGCTACGCGAGGCGAGTGCCATAGTGGAAGCAAACTGCTGCATCCTGTTGTTCATCTGCACGTTTTTAATTCGGCAGGGAGCCTTTATCTGCAGAAACGACCGGAATGGAAATTCATTCAGCCGGGGAAATGGGATACCGCTGTAGGCGGGCACATCGATTATGGTGAGACGCCAGAAGAAGCCTTGAGACGCGAGGTCGGCGAGGAACTGGGCCTCACTGACTTCACTGCTGACTTCATTACAAAATATGTGTTCGAGAGTTCCGTAGAGCGTGAATTAATATACATCTATCGTTGCACCTACGACGGAATAATCAGTCCTTCGGCTGAGGAACTCGATGGTGGCCGCTTTTGGTCGATGGATGAAGTCGCTGAGGCTATAGGCAAAGGTGTGCTTACTCCGAACTTTGAGGATGAATTCAAGAGCTTCTTGCATGTTCGGTCGTGACCGAACAACCGATTCATATAGTCTTACAAACGAATACGACCGTATGTATAAACGAATACGACCGTATGTATAAGCGAATACGACCGTATGTATAAGCATATACGACCGTATGTGTAAGCAGATACGACCGTATGTGTGTTCAGGGTAGATGTGGCGCATAAGAAAGTTTCTTGTCTGCAAAAGAACGATGAGTAAGGAAAAATGATAGGAAATATATGCAAAAAGGAAAAAAACTGTCTGCCTTGAAGCCTCAACCCTAAACTTTTTCATTATCTTTGCAGCGCATATGAAAAAGGGACTTGAGAATATAGTAGCCTGGCAGCGCACGCATTTTCATGGCACACGGTTTATGCTTGTGCTGGCCTTTGTCGTTGGCGTGCTGACGGCTTTTGCCGGCTTGCTGCTGAAATGGCTTATTCACCAGATTGAGTACTTGCTGACGAATCATTTCTCTATCACAGGTGCCAACTGGCTCTACTTGCTGTACCCCATTGTGGGTATTCTCATCACTGGCTTGTTCGTGCGCTATGTGGTCCGCGACGATATCGGACATGGCATCACCAAGATTCTGTATGCCATTGCACGCAAGAAGAGCTTCATAAAAGCCCATAATACGTGGTCAAGCGTCGTTGCTTCAGGCATCACCATCGGTTTTGGCGGTAGTGTCGGAGCCGAGGCTCCTATCGTGCTTACCGGTTCGGCCATAGGTTCAAACCTGGGACGTATGTTCGGTTTGGATTCCAAAAAGGTGATGTTGCTCGTGGGGTGCGGTGCGGCAGGCGCTATCTCCGGCATCTTCAAGGCTCCGATAGCCGGCTTGGTGTTCACCTTGGAGGTGCTGATGTTCGACTTCACGTTGGGCAGTCTGCTACCCTTGCTGGTGTCGTGCGTTACAGCTGCCGCCGTGACTTTCGCCATCTCTGGAACCGACAATCTGTTTGAGTTCCATTTGGTAACAGACTTTGCCATCTCACGTGTGCCCGCATACATTCTCTTAGGTGTGTTCTGCGGATTTATTTCGCTTTACTTTACCCGCGTGATGAACTGGCTTGAGGATCAATTCCGAAAGTTGGGGGCTCCGTGGAAACGTTTTATCATAGCGGCACCTATCCTCAGCATTCTCATCTTCCTGTTCCCATCGCTCTATGGTGAAGGCTACGACATGATTCGTATGCTGCTCAACGGTCAGGGACCCGAGGACTGGAACCAGGTGATGGAGGGCTCGTTCTTCTACGCTGCTCCTCATCTGTTGCTGTTGTATCTGGCAGGTATCATCATCTTCAAGGTCTTTGCCACAACGGCCACAAACAGCGGCGGCGGTTGCGGCGGAACGTTTGCCCCAAGCCTGTTCCTCGGCGCCGTTTCGGGCTTCTTGTTTGCCTGCCTCTGGAACATGGTGTTTGGAATGGACAACGTACAATGGGCCTTAGGCGACGGCCAATGGGCTATCTTCAACGCTGTTCCTGAGAACAACTTCTCGTTGCTGGGTATGGCTGGTTTGATGAGCGGTGTCATGCATGCTCCGCTGACGGGCATTTTCCTCATTGCCGAACTGACGGGCGGCTATGGCTTGTTGCTGCCGCTGATGGTGGTGGCGACGACGGCTTACCTGACCATTATCATCTTTGAACCTCATAGTATCTACACCATGCGTCTGGCACGCAAAGGTGAGCTGGTGACGCACAATAAGGACCAGGCTATCCTCACGCTGATGTCAATGGATTCGGTCATTGAGCGCTACGAGGAGCATTTGCATCCTGGCGATGACCTTGGCGAGGTCGTACGTCAGATTTCCAATTCCACGCGCGACGTCTTCCCCGTGGTTGACGATGCGGGCAAACTGCTGGCCGTGTTGGTGCTGGATCGTGTGCGGCATGTAATGTTCCGCACCGAGCTGTATCACCAACTACATGTGCGCGACCTGATGTCGCAGTGTGCAGCTCGGCTGACAACCAATGATGCCATGGACCTCGTCATGCAGACCTTTGACCGCACGAAAGCCTGGACACTGCCTGTCGTAGACACCGACGGCCTCTTCGTCGGTTTCATCAGACGCAGTCATGTCACGGCGCTATATCGCACGATGATGCAGGATTTGAGTGAGGAATAGGAAGACCCTCCCCCCTGCCCCTCCCTTGTAGGGAGGGGAATATATACTTCAGGAAATGGAAGATCAACAGCATTTGGCAACATATAAGACATCTTCACCAGACAGATATGCTATGCTTAAGGCTTATGCCAGAGAGAATAGGAAAAATGCCACTCTTGCAGAAAACTATTTGTGGGAGCACTTGCGAAATGGTGCTATGGGGGTGGATTTCCTGAGGCAACATATCATAGGTGATTATATCGCGGACTTTGCATCAAGACACGATGGACTTGTCATTGAGGTTGATGGAGGCTATCATGCTGAACGTCAGCAGAAGGAGGATGATGAAGCCCGAGAACGTGATTTGGAACAAATGGGTTTTCATGTCATGCGATTCACCAACGAAGAGGTTCTCTTCAACATTGATTATGTATTACAGCAAATAGATAATTATTTCAATGAATAATCAACAACCCAATAACAAGGTTTCTACTCCCCTCCCTACAAGGGAGGGGCAGGGGGGAGGGTCTTCCCTCCGTATTGTATTCATGGGCACTCCCGAATTTGCGGTGGAGTCACTTAAGAAACTTGTAGAAAACAACTATAATGTCGTGGCGGTAGTCACGATGCCGGATAAGGCAGTTGGACGACATCACGATACGCTGCAAGCCTCACCGGTGAAGCAATATGCGATGGGGCAGGGGATACCTGTGCTGCAACCTGAAAAGTTGAAGGATGAGGCGTTCTTGGAGGATCTGCGGTCGTATGAGGCAGACCTGCAGATTGTCGTCGCCTTCAGGATGCTGCCCGAAGTGGTGTGGGCCATGCCTCCTATGGGCACATTCAATCTTCATGCCGCTTTGCTGCCCCAGTACCGCGGTGCAGCTCCTATCAATTGGGCCGTCATCAACGGTGAGACAGAGACAGGCGTCACAACGTTCTTCCTCGACCATGACATCGACACAGGCCGCATTATCCATCGGGTGCCTTCGCCCATCGCTGACACAGACACTGTTGGCGATGTCTATGACAGATTAATGTACCTTGGCGCAGACCTCGTGCTGAAAACCGTGGAAGATATAGCTGCAGGCAACGTAACGCCTGTCGACCAGGAGCAGGAGATGCCCATAGCCGGTGAGCTACGGGGTGCTCCCAAGCTCTCGCGCGAGAATACACAGATTCGTTGGCATGAACATACGGTGAAGAGCGCATATGACTTCATCCGTGGCCTGTCGCCTTATCCAGGAGCCTGGACTACATTGAGGACTGCCGATGGCAAGGAGACACAGCTTAAGGTGTTCTTTGCGGAGAAACAGACCCCCTCCTCACTCCCCCTTAAGGGGGAGGGTGGTCACCATCCAGAACAGCTCCCACACCAAAAGCATATTATTCCACTCTCCCCCTTTGAGGGGGAGCGGGGAAGGGGTCTTGCCGTTCCCCTCCGCGACGGTTTCCTCCTCCTGACCGATATTCAGCTTGCCGGCAAGCGTAGAATGGCTGCTGCTGATTTTCTTCGTGGTGCACATCTGGACGGAGCAGTGCTGGTTGAACAAGAAGCGTTGAATAATGGATAAGAGAGGGTGAAAAGTGAAAAAAGTAGAAAAAAGTTTGGTCAATTCAAAAAAAAAGTTCATCTTTGCACCCGCTACCCCTCATAAATAGGCGTTTCTGCCTATGGGAAAGCAGCAATTCTTAGTTTATAACTATTTAATTTTTCAACTAAAAACGTCATTGCCTATCGACAAACATTACTCCTAACAACATTCTTTAGATAGTAATGCAAACTCTTTTGAAAGAGACGGATGAGCAACTCATCCACCTCTACGAAAATGGCAATGATGCTGCGTTCGACGTTTTGCTCGAACGATATCAGCAGGTTCTCTTTGCGTATATCCTGGCCATCGTCCACGACGAGGATCAGGCTAACGACTATTTCCAAGAGACTTTCTTCAAGGCTATCACCTATATCCGTTCACATCGCTATTCCGAGACGGGTAAGTTCCAGGCATGGCTCATGCGCATAGCCCGCAACCTCATCATCGACTCAGTGCGCCACAACCGTCCGATTGTAGATATCGTCTCGGACAAGGAAAAGGATGCCTTGCAGAACACGGTCAACCTCTCGGTAGGCACTGTAGAAATAGATTTCCATAACGAGCAGACCGTAGCAGAGCTTGCCGATATGATTTCACGTCTGCCTGAGAACCAGCAGGAGATTATTCGTATGCGCATCTATGAGGATCGCTCGTTCAAAGAGATTGCAGCCATGACTAATTGCAGCATCAATACTGCTCTCGGACGTATGCGCTACGCTGTTCTTAACCTGCGTAAGCTGGCGGTAGGCAGAGAGCTTACCCTGCTTCCCAAATCATAAAGACGCATAGATAAGGCAATCCCGCCAAGGCAGCGACTTTGAGTCAGCCCTTGGCGGGATTGTTGTTTCCTAAGCTATTCGTCTTCTCAGTACGAAAGGCCGTTCGTCTTTTCAGAACGAATGTCTTTATCTTACCACCTTGTGCACGTTATTGCCTTGCTTGACGACGAGAATGCCGCGGGCAGGAACGTCCCAGAGGTTGAAACGAGCAGTGGGGGAGGAATAGACGAGGCGTCCGGAAGCGTCGTAGACGCGCGTGGGCTCGTCGTTGTTGTCCAGTGAACTGGAGTTAATGTCACGGATGGCTGTGGCAATATACTCTGAGCCATCGGTGAAGGTGACGCGCGTGCCGTTGATCTTAACGTAGACGGCGTTCTTCTTGAGGCCTCCGGCCATATCAGGCAAGAGCCATTCGCGCGTGCCGCTTTCACGGAAGATAAGACGGATGGCGTAGTCGCCATTCGGATAAGAGCCCTTCAGGCTACAGCCTATAGCAGCGAATTCGCCGTTGTAGCCGTATCCGGGTTCAAGCGACAGTCCTGGCACACGTCCGGTCTTCACTTCTCCCACCATCGTGTTTGTCACATCAAAGAGTCCGAGACTGAGTTGCCATGAATGAGGCGAGCCATTGAGGTTCCAAACATTGGATACCGAGACATCAAAGGTGACGCTCGTCTGTATGGTACCAGTCTGTGTGCATGACAAGGGAGCGCGCACCAGCAAATATTCCACAGGCGTGCCTGTCTCGCCATTGCGAGCCGGCTCCAAGCCTAAGAGTGCAGCCTGATTGATAGTGAACTGATAGCCTCCGGGATTCATCTTCGAGAGGTCGAAGTAACCATTGAAATCACCGTCCCAGCCCCAATTGACATGAACTTTTCCATAGGCATCATATCCATCAACAATGAATGCATGGCCTGCAGCATCTTTGCCGCCATTGGTTAGCGAGGTTGCTGTGTAATAGATAGGACGATTCTGGTTTATTTCGCGACGCAGCATATCGAACCACTCTGCAGTGGTGTAGCACTCGGCATGATGCATGCGCATAGTTGAAGGGATATAACTGAAGTGCTCGCAAAGCGCTTTGATAGGTGTTCGGGCACCGCTGCCGTCGGTGTCGTAGTTCATATTTACGGACAAGCCGCAATCGTAGACCAACTGTGCCACAGCGGCCGAAGCCTCTTCAGAGACCTTGTTTTCAGTGGTTGTGTTGCGCATGGCGTCCCAGGCATATTCATGCTCGAGCGAGCCGCTGTAAGTCTCGCCAATTCCGTCCTTGGCCCAACTATAACCCTTGCCCTGTACAGGCCAGCGCCAATAATACAGCAACTGAGCCAAAGCTGTAGCTACGCATCCCGAGGGACACAGTTGGCCGTCTTTCTTAGGGCAAAGAGTATTGTAAGGAACCCCCTGTCCCCATTCGGTGAGGCACAGCTGCTGCTGATTGCCCGTGGCAGCTACCACATGTTCTGCCGCGACCTCTTGACGTGCCCCGATTTCAACAGCTTTAGAAAACGTGTTGAGATATAGCTGCAAAGCACAAGGCATGGACTTGTCGACAGGAAACGCCTGGGTGCTAGAATAACCAAGAACGGTGCCAAAGGCTTCATCTGCGGCGATTATGGCAAAGCCTTGACCATCGTCAGCATTGAATACATAGTAAGTGTCAGCTGTTTGGAGACCTTGTTTGGGCGCACGTCTTAGTGTTTCCGATCGAACAGCCTTCACTGCCTTGCCCAGCACTTGCTCTGCACGCAGCTGAGCTGTAGCACGGTCGATGGGTGCAGCATTAAGGTTTATGGACAGAATGAGGATTTGGAAGAATAATAAGCGCTTCATTTTATGTCAGACTATGTAAATTTGTCGGATAATATTCTCTCTATGGGCTGCAGAAACGTTGAAAACTCATCATAAAAGTAACCGTTAGAATTGCCATTCCAACCCAATTATAACGGTTAAATTGTGAAACGAGCGCACTCCACATCGAAAGCAGAGTGCGCTCGTAATGAATAGGACTATTGATTATTTAAATTCAATATTGTCGATGTACTCATAGTTGGAACCGAAGCTACCTGCGGATACGCGATAAGCAACGGGGAACCAGAGCTCGAGACCGGTGTCACCTTCAGGATCGAAGCCGATGAAGTTGCCTTCAAGTACGGTTACATAAACAGGACCGTAGTTCTTGTTGTTGATACCTGAGAAGAAACCGTAGTAAGGTGTTGAACCGATGGTCACGGCAGCCTCATCACCCTTTTCGTTGGTGAAGTAGAACTCATCCTCAGGAGCTTCGCGGCCACTCCACTTGAAGAACCAGTGTGTGCCTGTGATGATAGCATCGGGAATACGATAGAGCTGCTGAAGTTCAGAGTACTGAATCTCTACATCCCATGCATCCTCGTAATACACTGTCTCGTGGAAGACACCAGTAGCAATAGTCTTGTAGTCTTCCTTCAGGATAGTGATGTTGTAGCGCGGGCTGAGAGTGATATCCTCGCTAGCGGCATAAGCATTTGAGAATTCCTCGTCGATAGCCAAGGACAGCGAATACTTAGTAAAGGGAGCCATGCCCTCGCCAATCTGTACTTTAACCACAGCGGCTGTGTCGCCTTGTGCAAAAGAAACAGAGGTGGGTACTTGACAGAAGTCAGGAGCGTCGAGGACCTTGATAGGCACTGTCAAAGCAGGCAGGTCTTTGCCTACGCGAACGAGCTCAACGTCGAAGGTGTTTTCCTCAAATCCGAGAACCAGGTTCTCTTCGTTGGCAAAGCTTACCATGTTGTTGCTGGCAGGCTTGCCCCATTCGTAGTTGTCTTCTTCGCTGCAAGCGGTGAAGAGTGCACCGGCAGACAGAAGGGACAACAGCAATATCTTATTGAGTTTCATAAGCTATAATTAATGAACGATTTAATGATTGTTATTCCTTTATCTGTAATTAGTCGGTTACACCGTCGAGCAGGTTAGGATTCTGCTCGGCAACGGGAATCTCACCGCCATAGTTGTCAACAACACCGTAGTTGTTGTCAAGCTCCGTGTTGGGGAAGCGCATGTTGAGCCAAGGATCGTCGGCTGCTACATTGAACTGGAATGCATCGGGGAAGTTGCTTGTACCCTTACCGTGGAAACGGACGATGTTCTTGTTCAGACGCTTGGCATCCCAAGTGAAGAAACCTTCACCCCAGAGCTCTACGCGACGCTGGAACCAAATCTCGTCGGCGAGGTTCAGGTTGCGCTGAGAAGCAGTGTAGCTGGGATCGCGGTATGTCTTAACGAAGTTCTCGAGGACGGTCTTGGCCTCAGCCTCTTTGCCGCTCTTGAGCAGACCTTCAGCCTTGATGAGGAACATTTCCTCGGCGCGGATGAGGGGGAAGTCGTTGGCGTTAACAGTGCTGCCAATACCAGTCTTCTGACCGAACTTAACATTGGTGTAAGGATTGTATGCAATCTTAACATCCTCAATCACGAAGCCAGGAATCTCATTGCCTGTTGCAGTAGCACCCGTCTTGGGATCTGTCCATGTCAGACCTTCGAGGTTCGGAGATTTTGCCTCCTCGTCCAGCCACCAGCCCTTACGGACGTCGGTATCGGAAATCTTGTTGTAGAGGAGAACGTTGATGAAGGGCGGATTGATGTAGGGACCGTAGCCATCACCAGTGAATGAGCCAAGCCAGCTGGAACATGTGGGAGAGCTGTCGATGTTGGCCAACTCTGTGGTAATATTGATACCCCAGATCCAGTTGTGCTCTTCAAGACTGCAGAAAGCGGGCTTGCTGACTTCTGCGATAGTAGCAGGGGTATAGCCGGTGAGAGCTGCATCAGCGTCGGCAGCAGCTTCAGCAAACTTGCCGAGGTTGAGGTTTGCACGTGCACGGAGAGCCAAGGCTACGTTCTTGTCGATACGGTCCTTAGATGTGCGAACACCAAACTCGAGATGATCGACAGCATAGTTCAGGTCTTCGATGATGTACTCCCAAACCTCTTTCACAGTAGCGCGGGGGTTGTTGGAGTAATCGGTACCTTCGCGGAGGATAGGTACACAGGGCTCATCGGCAGCGCGGTCGATACCAAAAGCAAAGTAGGGAGCCAATGCCATATAGTCGAATGCACGAATTGCACGTGCTTGAGCTATACGGTTGACAGCGAGAGAGTCGGTAGTATCCTCGGGATAGGTGCCGATAACCTCGTTGGCCATACCAATCTGGTTGTAAGGAATGCGGTAGCGCATGTAAGGATTGGCATAGTTAGCGTTACGGCTACTCATCTCGGAGCAAGTTGAGAACCAGTTGTAGTTGCTGTTGGGCAAACATATATCAGCACCCTCAAGATCCTGAGAAAGAGCTGAGGAAATAAAACCGAAGTCGTCGGCACGGCTGCTGTTGCCGCCAGTGGGCCAGCAAGCGTGGGGGCGTCCCATCATGGAGAACATACCGTTGAAGCTGGCATCGGCACGCTCGGGGATAGCAGCTACGGTCTCCTGATTCTGCTCTCGTGTCAAGGTGCCACCTTCGGGCACTTGCTCGTCAATATCGTTGCAGGCAGTGGAGAGCAGAGCTGCGCTGAGCATGAAGAGAGAAATCTTATATAGTTTCATATACTTATCTTAATTTAATGATTGTATTCTAATGTCCTCACGCTGTGGTTTAGAAAGTGACAGTGATACCACCGGTGACGGAACGCATTGCTGAATAGCTACCAGATGACAGACCCTGGCCTTGAGTCATAGAACCTACACCGAGGTTGTAGCGGGGATCAAGACCCTTGCGGGCTGTGAGCAGGAAGAGATTCTCACCGCCGAAATAAACGCGGATGCTCTTCAATGTGGTCGGCTTCACAATCTTGCTGGGCAGGGTGTAGCCAATGTTGAGGTTGCTCAGGCAGAGGTAGTTGCTCTTAGTGAGGAAACGATCGTAAGGAGTTTGTGAAGACACACCGGGATCGTCGATGGCAGCAGTGCTCAAGCGAGGAATGTTGCTGTTGGGGTTTTCGTAGCTCCATGCATCGAGGAGGTCCTTGTGCATAGCAACACCAGTCTCCTGACCATTGTGCATAAGCTGCTGGTAACCGCCATCGTAGGTCTTACCACCGAGCTGATAGCTGAACTGAGCGCTCAGATCAATACCGTAAGCTTCGAACGTTGTGCCGAAACCACCAGTTACCTTAGGCAGCATGTCGCCAAGGTCGTAGCGGCTAGCCTCGGTGATGTCGTAAGTGAGTTCTTCCTTCACGATAGGACCGTCGCCATAAGTGTTGGCCAGAACGGTGAGTTTTTCGGGATTGGGGTTGTCCTGATCAGCATAGGTGTAAGCCTTCCAGTACTGTGCACGACCGTTGGACTTGTCAACGCCAGCGTACTTAACCATGTAAGCGTGCTGCAGAGAACCGCCTTCACGGATGATGGAGTTGCTGTAGCGCAGACCCTTCTCACTGATGCTCTCGTCGAGCTCGATGATCTTGTTCTTGTTGTGGCCGATAGCGAAGTTGATGTTCCACTTGATATCCTTTGTGCGGATAATGTCACCGTCGAGAGAGAGCTCGACACCGCTGTTGCGGAGGCTACCTACGTTAGCGGGATAGGAGGTAACGGTAAGACCAGAGGAGAGGGGCACGGTCTTGGACCAAAGCAGGTCACTGGTGGTGCCGGTGTAAACTTCGAAGGTACCGTTCAAACGATAGTTGAACAATGAGAAGTCAAGACCGAAGTTCCAAGCGCGCTTGGTTTCCCAGGTAAGGTTGTCGTTACCCTTGGCGCTCATGGCGATATCGTAAGTCTTAGAATCAGAGTTGAAGGCAGTTGCGAAACGGTCAGCATAAGCGTGCCAGCCCATGCCCTGGTCGTTACCCATCTCACCATAAGATGCCTTGAGCTTCAAGAGGTCTACCCACTTGATGTCGCTCATGAACTCTTCCTTGTTGATTTGCCATGCAAAACCTGCAGACCAGAAGGTACCCCAACGGTGGCCGGG
Organism: Bacteroidaceae bacterium; assembly: GCA_016286165.1. Classification (GTDB taxonomy): domain Bacteria; phylum Bacteroidota; class Bacteroidia; order Bacteroidales; family Bacteroidaceae; genus Physcousia. Next base: position 77,526 of record JAEESE010000008.1, read on the forward strand.
AGCGAACTTGGAGCTGGCGTCGCGACGGATGCTGGCGTTAGCAAAGTAGCGTTCTGCATAGTCGTAAGTGGCGCGGGCAAGATAACCCTCGGTCATGTAGTTGTCGGTAGAAGAGGACTGACCCGTCTCATCTTTCGGACCCTTGGCGTTGTTCAATTCACCAATGAACGGATCGTAGAGGTGAGTGTTGCTGGCGGAAAGACCCTGATCCTTCTCCTTCGTCTGCTCGTAACCGGCTACGATGCCGAGGTTATGAACTTCATTGAAGGTGTGGATGTAGTTGGCCAGATACTGCTGAGTGATAGCGAAAGTGCGATCAGAACCAACAGAAGCGGCACCGTCGGTAGCTGAATTGCTGCCGAAACGGCTGTAGAGATAAGTGTTGCGGCTGTTGATGCTGTGAGCAGCGATAGATGCCTTCAGATCAAGACCTGTGATAGGAGTGACGGTGGCAGCCCACTGACCCATGAAGATGTCGGCAAAGCCCTTGTAACGGTTGAACTCGTTGTCGCGGGCAGCGTTACCTGCAAAGTTGGGGCGACGGAAGTTGGTGTTACCGTTGGTGTCGAAAACGGTGCGACCATTTTCCTTAACGATATTACCTTGCTGGTCGCGAACATACATGGGATAGATAGCACCCATCATGTTGGAGTAGTAGAACAGGTTAGTTGAAGAACCATAGGTGTCGCCGAAAGAGGGTGACTGGCTCTCGCTGTGGGTGAATGACATGTTGGTGGTCAACTTGAGCCACTTCTTAGCCTGATACTCAACATTGGTACGGCCTGAGTAACGGTTGTACTCAGAGTGCTTCACCTGACCGCCATCGTTCAGATAACCGACGCTGGCATAGTAGCTGAGGCGACCTGTGTTGCCGCTGACGCTGGCATTGTATTCCTGACGCAGAGCGCTGTGGATGTTCTCATCGTACCAGTTGTCGGGAGTGTAGTAGTATTCACCGTCCCAGTAACCGAGGGTTGCATTGGGGTTGAGCTTGAAGTTGGTACCAATGAACTTCTGGCCATCGGGCACTGTGTAGACCTGATAACCCAGACCGCCGTTCTGCTCGTTGAACAGGTTGGCATCTGCATAAGCATAAGCATCAGAAGCGGTGCCGCCATTGTAAGCAATGCTGTTGTACATTGCCTTATAGTGGGTCTCGTAGTACTGAGCGGGGTTAGTGATGAGGTCGTAACGGGGGATGAGGCGAGAGTTGCTACCGATACGGGCGTCGAACTTAACCTCGGCATCCTGAGCCATACCCTTGGCCTTCTTGGTGGTGATGATGATGACACCGTTAGCACCGCGGTTACCATAGATGGCAGCTGCGGAAGCGTCCTTCAATACGGAGATACTTTCGATATCCTGAGGGTTGACACTGGCAACACTCTGCATCATGGGAACACCATCAATGACATACAAAGGCTGCGAGCTGGCGGCATACGAACCGATACCGCGGATGCGGATGACGGGTGCGCTGCCAGGTTCGCCTGATGACGATGTTGCCTGGATACCGGCCACTTTACCAATAAGTGCGCTTGTGGCGGTGGTGGTGATGTGGTTGGCAATGTCTTCGCTCTTGATTTCAACTGCAGAACCAGTGAAAGCGGAACGGGTTGTGGTACCGTAACCGATGACCTGAACTTCGTTCAGCATCTTGTCGTCGGTATCGAGGGCGATACGCATACCGTTGCGAGCCTTGACGACACGGGGTAACATACCCATGTGTGAAATCTCAAGACGAGTGTCGTTGCCAGGAACGGAGAGGATGAAGTCACCGTTCAAGTCTGTTACTGTGCCGGACTTCGTGCCAAGGATCTTGACGGAAGCACCGGGGAGCGGTTCACCATCATCAGCTGAGATGATGGTACCCTTCACTTGTACCTGTGCCAAAGCTGCTCCTACACAAAGGAACAGAGAGGCCAGAAACATAGAAAGTCTTTTTTCCATAAATACTCTCTTTAATTAAACATAATACTTGTTAATAATAAAATATTCTTGCTTGGTTTAACAATCTTTTCGCACGGACTAACATATAGTTTCCCAAATATTACACGTACAACGGCGCAAAATTAATGTAAATTTAGTAATCGACAATAAATTTTTCAAAAAAAAGTGTCTTTAACTTGCATTTTGTGTAAAAAGAATATAAAAAACTTCCTTTTTCGTAATGTTTTTGGCCTTCAACTTCTATGAAATACAAATTTGGATGACATGGAAATAAGCCTCTCGTATTCCTTAAATATAATTAAAGGTACGCGCGCGCGAGACCAAAACAATATGCATTCATTTAGTTCCAAGTATTTTTTTTGTCCTTTTGCACAATAATTACAGATGTGTGAACGTTTATGATATAGAACAGTTTAAAAAACGCCCGCCTATGACGAAACCTTTACTCATCGACGTCGAGCTGTCGAACATAGTTACAGCCGACCAACTTGCCGCCGCTATCTGGACCGCTAATCTCGGCGGCACTATAAAAGGTCCGAGATTGTCTACCCTCAACAATATCCGTGCTCGTGCCAGAGCCGTACGTCCGTTATGATAGAACTGCGAACACAGGGCGCAGGTCAGCATCATTTCATTGCGCCCAGCCTTTTGGCTGCTGACTTTGCAAATCTGAAAGCAGAGATGGAGTGGTTCAACCGTTCGGAGGCTGATTGGTTGCATCTGGATGTGATGGATGGCGTGTTCGTGCCCAATATCTCATTTGGTTTCCCAGTACTGGAGCATGTGGCACGGCTGACGACAAAACCGCTCGATGTACATCTGATGATTGTGCAGCCTGAGAAATTCATCTCGCAGGTACGGGATCTCGGTGCTGCTATCATGAACGTACATCAAGAGGCTTGCCTACATCTGCATCGTACTATACAGCAAATCCACGAGGCAGGCATGCGAGCTGCTGTTACGCTAAACCCCTCGACGCCGGTGTCGACACTAGAAGAGATAATCGGCGACGTGGACGTGGTAATGCTCATGACTGTGAATCCGGGCTTTGGCGCTCAGAAGTTTATAGAGCATAGCCTTGACAAGGTGCGACGCCTGCGCGAGCTAATCACTCGTACGGGTTCTCTGGCCCTTATTGAGGTAGACGGTGGCGTGAACCGCACTACTGCGCCATTGCTTGCAGAGGCTGGAGTGGATGTGTTTGTAGCTGGTTCAGCAATCTATGGTAAGCCTGATCCAGTGGCCGAAGTGCACGCTTTGAAGCAGTTGCTGATGTAGCAACGGATGGTATGAGCAGACCTATGGTTTTGATAGCCCTGTCGCTTGTGATAGGGATTATTATCAGCGACGGCCTGTTCTATGAAAACTACGAGATCCCTATGTGGCTTGACGTGGCTACATGGGGATTTTGCGCTTTGGTGACGTTTGCAGCATGGGCGGTGTGGCGTAAGGAATTTCGTAAGGGGCTGGGCCGCTGGCTGTTTCCGCTGCTTGCATTCCTCTTCTTTGCGGCAATAGGCTTTATACGTTATGCTTCGTATGCGAGGGATATGCATGAGGTGTGGGCAAAAATGGAACGGCCGCCTGTAAACCGTGGCAATCCCGATGAGTTCGATTATGTGCGCTGGAGATGGGTGCAAGGAGTAGAAGATAGCACTTCACTTCTGTCAAGCGTGAAGAGCTATGCACTTAGGCTGCGCAGTCGGTTGGCGGAAGGTCTTGGTGCTGCTGAGATGGATGACCAAGCCGCGGCCATCGTGGTCGCAGCCACGCTGGGTGATCGTTCACAGTTAAGCACTGCGACTCGCGACCTTTACGCTGCGGCAGGTGCCAGCCATCTATTGGCGCTCTCAGGTCTGCACCTAAGTATAATCGTGGGATTTTTCATAATGTTGATGAATGGTCCCTTGATTATGTCACGCTGGCGGCCAGTGCTTTTCATAGCAGTCATTGTGTTCATCTGGGGCTACGCCTTTGTGGCTGGCTTGCCTACTTCATTAGTTCGCGCTGCTCTGATGACCACTTTTTTCCTTTGTGGAAGTATGGCTCGCCGCAATTCCGGGCTCTTGCATTGGCTCACATTGACGGCGGTATTGATGCTATTGGTGCGGCCGGTCGTGCTTTTCGATGTGGGAGCCCAGCTCTCGTTTGCTGCCGTGGCAGGAATACTAATATTGTGGACTCACTGGCAGCAATGGGCTTATACTCAATGGCGCTTGCAGATATATAGGCTTGAACGCTGGCATTTGGTATGGCCGCTTAGGCTGGTATCTGTTTCGCTGGCAGCTCAAATTGCCACCTTGCCGCTGGTAATGTACTATTTTCATCAGATACCATTGTACGCCCCGCTATTCAATATCGTGTTCATACCTCTGACTACGATAATGATATACTTTGCCTTAGCCATTTTCTTGATTGCTCTTGTTCCGTTCTGCCAGCCTCTGCTGCCGCTGATGGGACGAGTGCTGTCGTGGATTGTGGGTGTACAACTGTCTGTTATGTCGTTTGAGGTGAAGCTGCCGGGAGCTGTAATAAAGGATTTCTGGAGCCGTAAAGCTGAGCCTCAGGTTGTGATTTATAACAATTGGCGGTGTCCTGCATTGCACATCATTGCCGGTCCAAGCAGAAGCTGGCTGTTAATGCCTGAGCCTGATTCCATGCAGACGGGGATGTATTATATTGCTTCCACGTTTTGGAGAAGGCGGTTGACTGCTGAGCCGCAACTGCTCAAAGACCAAAAGTCAGTGGAGATAGGTGATTTTCAGGCTGTGATGATCGACGGGGAAGTGGGTGCAAGCTGTGAACCAGTTCAAGTGGATGTGCTGTGGCTTACGAAAGGCTTCAAATACAAAGATATAGATAGCCTTATGGAGATGTATAGCCCTTGGCTCTTGGTATTGGATTCAAGTCTGCCGCAATGGCAGCGTGAGATGATACGCGACAAGGCATCTCGTGAAGGGTGGAGTGTATACGACGTATCAGAGGAGGGGGCGTTGAGGCTAAAGTATAATTGGTGATGAGCACATTCGTGCCAACTACACACTATAATAGTAGTATGCCCACGAGGGCGCAGAAAAGAAGGACACGGATTGGGTTCATCTTGTATACTTGGCACGCTACGAGCGTCAGCACGAAGATCGCAATGCTTATCCAAAACTGCCAGGGAGATTCTGAAGGTGTGGAAAAGTTCTCGGGAGTCATCAGCAACAAGCAGGCCGCTGCAAGCAAACCTACAACGGCTGGGCGCAAGCCGGTGAACACATGTTCTACGATGGGATGGTTCTTGTATTGCATCAAGAACTTCGATATCAGTAGCATGAGTATAAATGAGGGAAGCACAACAGCAAAGGTGGCGGTGGCAGAACCTAAGATGCCCATCCAATGGGCGCCGCCGGCATTGACAACAGATGTATATCCAACGTAGGTTGCTGAGTTTATACCAATCGGGCCGGGTGTCATCTGCGAAACGGCAACGATGTCTGTGAACTCGCCCATTGACATCCAATGATGGTTAGTGACCACCTCGCCCTGAATCATTGATATCATAGCGTAACCACCACCGAAGCCGAAAAGGCCGATGAGGAAGAATGTGTAGAAGAGCTGAACGTATATCATAATAAGATAAAGCCTCCACTTTTAAAGGTGATGTAAGTGGTTGCTAATGAGGCTTAATGCTGTTAACAGATTCTTGAGAGTTTGTACTACCCTCGTCTTTCTGAGAGGAGTCGGGGGCCAGGCTGATAAGTTTGCCATACATATATCCCCCCAGACCGGCAGCCACAATGACCCAAATGGGTGAAACGCCAAACATCCAAATAAGGAAGGCGCCTAGGACGGGAATCCATACATTAGTCCATCCTATCTTTGCCGTTTTAGCCATCTTGAACGTAGGTGCAGCGATAAGGGCAACGACACAGGGACGGATGCCACGGAAGGCGCGCGCTACCCATACGTTGTCCTGAAACTGCCGGAAAAAGAGGGCTATAGCAAGGATGATGAGGAACGAGGGCAATATGCAGCCGAGCGTGGACATCAAAGCTCCGCCTATGCCGCGAAGCTTGTAGCCTATGAAGATGGCGATGTTCACAGCAAAGATACCTGGGCATGACTGCGCCACAGCCATGAGGTCGAGCAGTTCCTCGCGACTTATCCATTGCTTCTCATCGACTATCTTTGCTTCGATAAGTGGTATCATGGCATAACCACCACCAATGGTGAAAAGGCCGATGCGGAAGAATGTGGTGAATAAAGAACCACCTCCAACCCCTCCCGTCAAGGAGGGGAGAGGCTGACCCGATGTACTCTGTTGTTCGCTCGATGGTGTCATATTTAAGCGTAGCTCATTTGGATTACGACCTTTAAGCTCTCCCTTTTCTTTAGAAATGGATAGGGACGATCAACGTTGCTTTTCACACCATATTCTTGCATTGACGAAGGCCTCAATCCAGGGCGTAACTTCGTCCATGTGTCGGTTGGCGGGGTAGTAGGCACACTGCCAGGGGAAGATGGCACGCTCGAGATGAGGCATCATGGCGAGGTGACGGCCATCGGCTGAGCAGAGGCCAGCTACAGAATAGTCAGAGCCGTTGGGATTGGCTGGATAACCATCGTAACTGTACTTGGCAACGACGTTGTATTCGCTCTCAGGCTTAGGCAAATGGAACTTGCCTTCGCCGTGAGCGACCCAAATACCGAGTTTACTGCCTGACAGCGACTTAAATAGAACGCTATTGTTCTCAGGTATGGTGAGGCCGAGGAAGGCTGACTCGAACTTGTGGCTGGTGTTGTGGAGCATCTTCTCATTGCCCTTAAGGCCTAATAGGTTCAGCTCGACCATAAGCTGGCATCCGTTGCAGATACCGAGTGAGAGTGTGTCGGGGCGAGAGTAGAAGCGGTCAAGTGCGGCTTTGGCCTTGGGATTGTAGAGGAAGGCACCGGCCCAGCCCTTGGCAGAGCCGAGTACGTCGCTGTTTGAGAAACCACCGCAGAAGACTATCATTTGTACGTCTTCGAGTGTTTCACGACCTGTAATGAGGTCGGTCATCATAACGTCCTTAACCTCGAAGCCGGCGAGGTAGAGGCAGTATGCCATTTCGCGTTCGCCATTGGTACCTTTCTCGCGGATGATGGCGGCCTTCGCTTTACCCTTAGAACCTTGTTTCCAGCGGTCTGGGTCAAGGTTATATTGGCTTAGCTTACCAGTGAAACGCTGGTTCAGCTTCCATTGCAGAGGCTGCTGCTTGTAGTTGGCAAATCGCTCATCGGCACATCCGTTCATGCTCTGCTTTTGGTCGAGGCGGTGAGACGGTTGATACCAGATATCACGCAGGGAATCGATGTCAAGAGTTTCCTCAAAGTCACCCTTGCGAATACGGAGAGAACGTTCGCGTGAAGGAACACCAATGTATATGTATCCTACGCCTGCATCGTCCATCAGTTCTTTGAACGCTGCCTCGTGCTTGGTGCTTACTTGAACGACGATGCCTGGGTTCTCAGCAAAGAGGATCTTGGTGATGTCGTCTGTCTCGAATTTGTTTAGGTTTATCTTCATGCCGCCACTGGTGTTGGCGAAGTTCATTTCCAAAAGGGTGGTGATGAGGCCTCCGGCACTTATGTCGTGACCGGCGAGAAGTAAGCCTTTCTTTACGCAGTCCTGCACGGCGTTGAACGCATCGCGGAAATATTCGGGATTTGTGCAGGTAGGCACGTCGGAGCCCACCTTTCCGTGAGCTTGAGCGTAGGCGCTGCCGCCAAGACGGAGCTCGTCGAATGAGAAGTCGATGTGGTAAAGGGCGCTTTTTTGTTCATCAGCCAAAACTGGACTGACGACCTTACGTATGTCGCTGACCTCGCCGCCTGAACTTACGATAACCGTGCCAGGAGCAATAACCTTTGTGCCATCGGGATATTTTTGTGTCATGGAGAGACTGTCCTTGCCTGTTGGCACATTGATTTCTAATGCGCAGCAGAACTCGGAGAGTGCTTCCACAGCCTTATAAAGACGTGCATCTTCACCTTTTTGTGAACGGCAAGGCCACATCCAGTTGGCACTGAGGCTTACGCTGTCGAGACCTTCAGTGAGTGGAGCCCAGACAATGTTAGTCAGGCTCTCGGCAACAGAGAGTACAGAGCCAGCAGCAGGGTCGGCAAGACCGGCCTGTGGAGCATGACCAAGAGCTGTGGCGATGCCTTTGCGGCCACGATAGTCGAGGGCTACGACACCGCAGTCGGAAAGCGGCAACTGCAATTCGCCTTGGCATTGCTGGCGGGCTATTTTACCTGTCACGGAGCGGTCCACCTTGTTTGTGAGCCAGTCCTTGCAGGCTACAGCTTCGAGTGAGAGGACTCGCTCTAATGAAGACTGAATGTCAGCGCCAGTCGCTACGTCCTCATAACTGCGAACAACAGTTTCATCCTCCATAACAGTCTTAGGTGAATGTCCGAACATCTGAGCTACATCGAGGTCGAATGGACGAATACCGTCGCCCTGCTGGAAAGCAAAATGTGCATCGCCGGTAGTTTCGCCAACTACAAACAGAGGTGCACGTTCGCGCTCGGCTATCTTGCGGACGTGGTCGAGGTGCTCTTCCTGTATGAGCAGACCCATACGTTCCTGGCTCTCGTTGGCTATAATCTCCTTGGACGAAAGCGTCGGGTCGCCAATTGGCAACTTGGTCATATCAATTAGGCCGCCACATTCTTCAACAAGTTCCGAGAGGCAGTTGACATGGCCGGCTGATCCGTGGTCGTGAATGGATACGACGGGGTTGACATCTTCTTCACAAAGCGAGCGGACGAGATTGTAGGCACGTTTCTGCATTTCGGGATTTGCTCGCTGTACGGCGTTGAGTTCAATGCCGCTGGAGTAGCGGCCTGTGTCAACTGAACTGACGGAGCCGCCGCCAAGACCTATGCGATAGTTGTCACCGCCCACTACAACAATCTTATTACCTTTCTCGGGTGTGCCTTTGAGACAATCGCGCTTAGTGCCATAGCCTACACCGCCGGCTAGCATGATTACCTTGTCGTAGCCATATTGTTCACCGTTTTCTTCGTGCTCGAATGTGAGTACCGAACCTGTGATGAGTGGCTGGCCAAACTTGTTGCCGAAATCGCTGGCACCATTTGATGCTTTAATTAGTATTTGTTCAGGTGTCTGGTATAGCCAGTTTCGTGGGGCAGGGCTGTCGGGGTACGAGGTCATGTATACCGCAGTGCCTGCAATGGGCCATGAGCCTGTGCCACCGCCCATGCGGTCGCGAATCTCACCGCCAGTGCCTGTCGAGGCACCGTTGAAAGGCTCTACGGTGGTGGGGAAGTTATGTGTTTCGGCCTTGATGCTGATGACACTCTCGATGTTCTTTATGATAAAGTAATCGCTTGTGGCGTGTTCAGCAGGGGCGAACTGCTCTACGACAGGTCCTTCGGCGAATGCTACATTATCTTTATAAGCGGAGATGATTTTGTGAGGGTTCTCCTGCGTAGTGCGCTTGATCATGGCAAAGAGACTGCTTGGCATCTCCTTGCCATCGATAATAAAGGTGCCACCGAAAATCTTGTGACGGCAGTGCTCGCTGTTAATCTGTGCGAAGCCGAATACCTCGCTGTCGGTAAGCTTTCGGCCGAGTTGGTCTTCCACGTCGTGTAGATAAGCAATTTCTTCGGGCGACAGGGCAAGTCCTTCCTGTTCGTTATACGCTTCGAGATCTTCAATCTGTAGAATCGGAGCTGGCTTGATATCTACGGTGAAGATGTCCTGGTTGAGGCCTTTGTAGATTCGCTGGAGCATCGGGTCGTGCTCAGCCTCGGCACTATCGACGGGGAAATATTCCTCAATACGTTTAATGCCTTGAATGGCCATGTTCTGAGTAATCTCCACGGCATTGGTGCTCCACGGTGTTATCATCTCGCGTCGCGGTCCGATGAACTGCCCCTCTAGTGTTGAGGCTTCAATTAGCGTTGCTCCGCTATAAAGCCAGCAAAGTTTATCGATTTCTTCTTGCGAGAGCTGGTGATCGGCTTGTGTGGCGATTATGCTCTGCGGAGTGCGGAAAAAGAAGATAGTCATGATGGTAAAGTGTGAGGTTGTTTATTTTGGCTGCAAAGGTAGCCTAATTTAAGCGAAATACAAAGAAAAAAGCACGTAAAATCTAGCATACCTTTGTTATTTTTCTGCATAGGCTTTACTTTACACTGAAGCCGGCTTCATCATCCGATGAAGCCGGCTTCGTTTTTGACGTGTTGTCAGAACTCAATCTCGTCGAGTTCTATTTCACTGCTTTTTGTCTCTTCGGGGCGCTGTTCTACGGGTCCCTGCTGCTCGTAGATGAAACGCATGGCGTCAGCTAAAGCTCCTGTGAATTTTTCGAAATCTTCGGGGTAGACAAACAGTTTGTGCTTCTCGTAGCTGAATTGAGGCATTTCAGAGTCTCCACTCACGATTCTCTTACTCTCGGTAAGCGACAGATACATATCGCCCTTACTGCTTTGTTTGACATCAACATAGTAGAGACGTTTTCCTGCTTTTATAGATTTAGAGAACAGGATGTCTCTTTCCTTGCTTCCGTAATCCTTAAAATTGTCTTTCATACGTAAAAATAGAAGTGTTTTATCGTTTTAGCGTGCCAAAAGTAGGCATTATTCATCAAACATCCCAATTTTTTTTGAAAAACTTTCTTTTTAAAGGTGATAATTGGACTAAAATAACTACTTTTGCGCTCGCTAACGGTTATTAATGGTTTTCGCGACCAACTATAATGCCGCCTATTGACAGATTATTGTTACGGAAAGAATATGATTAATAGAGAACTTATCCGGTTGAAGGTTGTGCAGCAGGTGTATGTGTACTACATGAACTGCGACCGCAAACTCGATACTGCCGAGAAGGACTTGTTCACCAGCCTCTCCAAATCCTACGATCTTTATCTTTATATGCTTGAACTCATGGTGGAGCTCAACCGTCTGGCGGAGCGCTCTTATGAGACAGCGATGAGCCGCTATCAGCGCATACATGAGGGCGATGCTCCTAGCTCGCGCTTCATCGACAACAAGTTTATAGCTCAGTTATCGTCAAACACACAGTTGTGCGACTTTGTCGATAACCAGAAGAAGACTTGGGCTGATGATGAGGATTATGTGCGCCGCCTTTTGCATCGTATCACCGAGTCGGATATCTATGTAGAATGGATGAACGGTACAGAACCGACGACTTACGATGACGACCGTAATCTCTGGCGTCAACTCTACCAGAAGGTTATTGCCGAGGATGAGGAACTCGACGCGATACTTGAGGAGAAAAGCCTCTATTGGAACGATGACCGTTTCATAGTGGATACCTTTGTCATCAAGACCATCCGTCGTTTTGAGGAAACCAATGGTTCTCACCAACCTTTGCTCGAGGAGTATCGCGATGAAGAGGATCGCGAGTTCGCACGCCGCCTGCTACGTGCCACTGTGCTTGGCTGCGACACCTACCGTCAGTTTATCCAGCAGACGTTACGCAATTGGGAAATAGAGCGCTTAGCGTTTATGGACCTGCTAATCATGCAGACGGCCATAGCAGAGGTTGTCACATTCCCGCAGATACCAGTGAGCGTGTCCATCAATGAATATGTTGAGATAGCCAAGATGTATTCCACACCCAAGAGCGGAGCCTACGTCAACGGTATTCTCGATGCCATATGCCGTCGTCTCGCAGATGAAGGCCGCATCCGCAAGGAAATCTCTCCTGCTACACATTAATAATTTTATATAAGCAACCCCAAAAACGTATACACTATGACATCACTGATCGTATTACTACAAGCTCAGGGCGATGGTGGCATGGGCATGATCCTAATGCTCGTGGCCATGTTCGCCATTATGTATTTCTTCATGATTCGTCCCCAGCAGAAGAAGCAGAAGGAAATACAGAAGTTCCGCAACTCCATCGAGCGTGGCCAAGAGGTCATCACGGCTGGAGGTATCTACGGCGTAGTCCGCGACATCGACGATGTGAAGAACGTCCTAATCATAGAGGTGGCCAATGGAGTGCGCCTGCGTGTCGACCGCAATTCGGTCTTCGCTTCAGCTGCCAGCGCTGATACTTACGCCAAATAAGCCTCAGTTCCATATACTTAGTGCATGGACTGGCATCGCATACAGCTTGCCTATGAGGGCGTAAAGGCTTTCCTGCTTAGAAAACTTGGCAGGGAGGCCTTTGTATTTGTTTTTTTCGTGCTTGTCTCGGCCGGCTTTTGGCTCTTGCTCACACTGAACGAGAGCTACGAAATGGATGTTGAGGTACCCGTGGAGCTTGTTGGCGTGCCTCAAGAAGTGGTTCTAACAACAGAGCTGCCAGCAAGTCTGCAGGTGCGTGTTCGCGATAAAGGCTCCGTTCTCATGGGCTATTATGGTAATGATCGTCATCGCCAACTGACTTTTGATTTCAAGGCTTACGATCATGGCGAGACATACCATCACGTCGTCATTACGCATGCTGATGTCCAGAAACAACTCCAACACAGTTTCGATGCTTCAACGCATTTGGTAAGCATACGCCCAGACACCGTAGAATACTACTATACGCGTGGCCATATGAAACGCGTGCCAGTGACTTTCCGCGGTCATGTACAGCCAGAACAGCTTTATTATCTCGCTTCGCTGCGGTGTCAGCCCGACTCCGTAACCGTTTGGGCCGATGAGAGTTATCTCGACTCGCTTGTCGAGGTTTCTACTGTGGTGACCAATATCAATGGCCTCACAGAAAGTGTTACCCGTAACGTACCACTTCCCACGGTTCGTGGCGTGAAATTTGAGCCTGCAGAGGTGCAACTCACAGCCGAGATTGACGTTTTCACCGAGAAGAAAGTTGAGGTACCTATAGTAGGCACCAATTTCCCAGCTGGTATGTCGCTGCGAACCTTCCCGGCTACAGCCACCGTGTCGTTTCGTGTCGGTGCCAAGGACTACAAGAAAATCACGCGTGATCAGTTCGTTATTACCACCACTTATGAACAACTGTTGGCGATGTCCGACTCCATGCTTACTCTAAAGCTGCGCTCTGTCCCTGAAGGTGTCTCGCAAGTGCGTATACAGCCCCAGCGCGTACAGTTCTTAATTGAGCAGACCGAAGAATGATACCCGTAGGCATCACTGGAGGCATAGGCAGTGGCAAAAGCTATGTGGCACGCCTATTAGCTGAGAACTATCGCGTGCCAATCTACGACAGCGACAGTCGGGCACGTAGCTTGATGCTCCAGCCTGAGCTTCGTCGGCAGATTGAAGCCCTCGTGGGGCTTGAGGCCTACAATCAAGATGGATCTCTAAACCGTGAAGTTGTGGCTTCGTATCTTTTTGCCGCCCCCGAACATGCTGCCGCCATTGACGGCATTGTGCATCCAGCTGTGAAAGTCGATTTCACAAAGTGGGCCGGTAGCCAGTCCGCTCCAATAGTGCTTCTCGAAAGCGCTATACTTGTAGAAGCACAATTCCTCGATGTAGTTGACAGTGTTATTGTTGTAGAGGCTCCGCTCAATCTCCGTCTTGAGCGCGCCATGCGGCGTGATCAATCTTCTCGCGAGAAGGTGCTGGCAAGGATGCGACACCAGCTTACCGACGATGACCGTCGTGCCTATGCAAGCGTTGTCGTTGTAAACGATGGCCGGCCCATAATGCCCCAATTAAGATTTTTTATGGCAGAAAAGCTTGCGCAATCACAAGGGAAAGCTTAATTTTGCACCCGTTTATGAACTCAACGCATAAGAACTAAAGAATTAGAATCAATAGAAACAACTAATAAAATAACAAACAATGCTTGAAACCATTCTTTCAATAGCCGGCAAGCCCGGTTTGTACAAACTCGTTTCGCGTGGCAACCGCAACCTCATTGTCGAGAGCATCGATGATCGTCATCAGCGCATGCCCGCATTCGCTACCGACCGTGTCATATCATTGGCTGATATCGCCATGTATACTGACGAAGAGGAAGTGCCTCTGGCAGATGTTCTCACCAACCTCAAGGAGAAAGAGAACGGCGCAATATGTTCGTTGGATATTAAGAAGGCTTCCAAGAAAGAGCTCTTTGACTATTTTGCAGAAGTGCTCCCTGCTTTCGACCGTGACCGTGTGTTCCCCTCAGATGTTAAGAAGCTTATCCAGTGGTATAATATACTCATAGCCAATGGTCTGGATGACTTCTCGAAGTTGGCTCCTACCGATGGGGATAATATTGACGATCGCAGCCAGGAATAATTGATTAACGCAGAGGTAAGATTGCCTCATTGCATATATATAGCGGTGCGAAGGATGACTGCCGGATAGTGGTTTACATCCTTCGCACCGCTTTTTTTCTTCTCAAAAAGTAGGCCACAATGGCCTGGCTGCCTTATTTGTATTCTCCGTTGGTAATTTCTGCGATTGTGAGTGGCACATAAACCATGGAGTAACCATTGTATTTAGAGTCCTCTTCGTAGAAAAAGGCGACGCGGCCATCGCGCTGGAGTGACATGGTAGAGTAGGCAGAGGTGGTGGTGGATACTTGAAGACCGCGTGTCCAGTTGTGAGCGAAGGCTCGTGGTGAGTAAATGCCATTAGGAACGATCTCCTTGAACCAGAAACCTACGTTGGTGCGTCCTTCACCACAGGGCAATGATTGTAACATCAGTTTGGATGCTTTGCCAGTAGAGGTGCTGGTTGCGTCTACAAGCATAATCTCACCGTTGCATGAATTGGCTCCCACCTTGATGCCTCCGGGCACGTCATGCGACGCAACACAGGAGCCCCAACTGCCACGCTCCTGATTGACACGTATGTTGTCGAAGTGGTAGACGTTAAAGAAACGGCCATACCATTTGCGTGATGATAGAACGACATCCCCGCATGGTAGCTCTTCAGCTTTTGGCTCGTCGCCCTCGAGACAAGGGCTGTCATTGCCATCGAGTGTAGTTCCTCCGAGCACGGCCCATGTCTGCCCGAAGTCGTCGCTATATAGGACATAGTTGCATGCCACATCTTTGTCGCCCATTTGTGTGCGGGTCAGCACGGAACAGTATAAGCGGTAGTACTTATCCTTCTTCACCACACGGCTTTGCATGATACGCCCAGAACCTATGAACATCGTGCGGGTATTGGGTAGCATTGCATAAAACGTGTTCGTAACGTCTTCGGCTTTGGTCCACGAACGACCGCCGTCGGGACTATACCAACGGGCAATACGGTTGGGTCGCGCGCGCGTACCTTTAATATATGGTGTACATCCAGTGACAGACATGCAAAGCACACGCTTGCTATTGCGGTCGGCAACGATAGCTGCATCACCATAACCGCAATCGTCAGCACCGTCTATTCCTGAACCGCGTTGAATGACAGTGTCGGCCGACCACGTGTGACCATTGTTGCGACTTGTGCGCGCTACCATGTCAATACGACCGAAACCAATGTCGAAACCGCAGTAACGGCGGTCGGCCACGGCAATGAGATGCCCTTTCTTGGTTGTCGTGATAGCTGGGATGCGATAAGGAACTCCATAGGCATCGTAAGTGGTGAATAATCGTTCGGGTGTACCACTATAAGTCTTTTGCGCCGAGAGGGTAGTGGGCAGAGCCAGCAGCATTGCTAGCAATAGGTGTGCGAGAGTGTTGGTGTGCATAATATTGAAGGTTGTTTTGTTTGTAGGTTTTAGGATTGGTAAGTCTTTCAGTCCGTTGCTACAAAGGTACTTCATTTTTCCATAACGCAGCCGAATAGGGGTGAGAAAAATCGTTTTCAAGTATGTTTTTCCTTTTTTGGACATGGTAAACTTTATAAAAACTTGCGTATACGTATAAATAATATTGTATTTATGTTAATTTGGTTAAAGATTTTAATAAATCTTACAAGCCACTTCTTGCTGATGTTTACACAATGTTTACCTTTGCATCAGAAACAATAACGCATGAAACGCTCAACTATCACAATAATAAGCCTCGTAATCGGCCTCTCTTTCTTTGGTCTGCTTTTCTTGCAGGGTCGCATCATAAGTTCTATGGTGAAGATGCGCAAGGAGCAGTTTGATGAGACTGTGCTAAGGGCTCTCGATCAGACGAGCCGTGACATGGAACGCAACGAGACTTTCAAATATTTGGAGGAAGTGGCAAGGCGTACGGGCTATGATGCTAGCGGCATGCAAGTTGACGCAACTCGCCCCCTCCCTGGCACATCACTCCTGTTGCCTGATAGCAACGCGCTGAGTCCCTTTGGGCTTACTAAAATGCCAGCAAAGAAAAGTGCTGCACCGACTTCAGCTCAACACGCACAGGCACTTCAGCTGCAGCCCACTGCTTCGCTGGATGTGGCGAACCAACGCTTCCAGGATTTCGTCAAGAACTCATACCTCTATCAGAAAGGCGTGTTGGAGGAAGTGATATACACCATTCTGTACAATGCCAGCGACAAAGATTTCCGCGAACGTATAGATTTCAAGCTCCTTGACCGTAACCTACGCACAGAACTCGAATCGGCAGGCATTAATCTGCCATACCACTTCTCGGTCTACGATGCCGAAGGACAGGAGGTGTTTCGCTGTGCTGACTATACCGACGAGGGCGCCGACAACTCCTATACTCAGACCCTCTTCCGCAACGATCCATCGCAAAAGATGGGAGTGCTGCGCGTACACTTCCCAGACATGAGAAGCTACATCATGGGCGTGGCCAGCAAGATGCTACCGGTACTGGTGTTTACCATACTTCTTTTCCTGACCTTCACATTCACAGTGTGGCTCATCGTGCGCCAGAAACGTGAGACAGAGATGAAGAACGACTTCATCAACAACATGACTCATGAGTTCAAAACTCCTATCTCAAGTATCTCTCTTGCAGCACAGATGCTGGGTGACAAGAGTATAAAGAAGAGCGATGCCATGCTCGACAACCTCTCAGGAGTAATCGTAAGCGAAACACGCAGGCTGCGTTATCAAGTGGAGAAGGTGCTTCAGATGTCGCTCTATGAGCGAGGTAATATACGTTTCAACGAGAAGGAAATAGATGCCAACGTGGTTATCGACGACGTTGTGAAGACCTTCCAACTGAAGGTAAAACAGAGTGGAGGAACGCTCACCGCTGCCCTCGATGCCGAGGATGGAGCTATCTTCGTAGATGAGATGCATTTCACTAACGTCATCTTCAACCTCATGGATAATGCGGTCAAGTACCGCCGGGATGATGTACCGTTAGAGCTCAAGGTTAGTACTCGCAATCAAGCCGAACGCCTCATCATTACTGTAGAGGATAATGGCATAGGTATGCGCAGCGAGGATCTCAAACGTATTTTCGAACGTTTCTATAGGGTCCACACTGGTAATAAGCACAATGTCAAAGGTTTCGGACTCGGTCTCGCATACGTCAAAAGCATGGTGGACCTGATGCACGGCAATATAAAGGCTGAGAGTGCGCCACAAAAAGGCACAAGATTCGTAATCACACTGCCGCTAATAGACTAAGGACATCCCCTTCGCTCCCAAGGAGGGAGGATTCAAGAGGGGAATTTAAGATAAGAATAGATAATTAGTAATTAACCAGACTCCAATGCCCCAATAGTAATGAGTCCTCCCTCCGGGGAGTTAGTGGGGGCTCACAACTATGACACAAGAAGAAACAAAATTGAGAATCCTACTTTGCGAGGATGACGAGAGCCTCGGCATGCTCCTGCGCGAATACCTTCAGGCCAAGGGCTACGACGCAGACCTGTGCCCCGACGGCGAGGTTGGCTACAAGTCATTCCTTAAGGAAGAGTACGACATGTGCGTTCTCGACGTTATGATGCCCAAGATGGACGGCTTCCAGCTGGCTCAGGAGATTCGTCAGATTAATCAGGAGATACCTATTATCTTCCTCACGGCTAAGAACCTTAAGGAGGATATCTTTGAAGGCTTCAAGATTGGAGCTGATGACTACATTACTAAGCCTTTCTCCATGGAAGAGTTGGTATACCGTATGGAGGCAATCTTGCGTCGCGTGCATGGCAAGCAGCAGAAAAACGTTGCCGTGTATCATATCGGGCGATTCATCTTCGACACACGACGTCAGATTCTTACCATCGATGACAAGCAGACCAAGCTCACGACAAAGGAAAGCGAACTGCTCATCCTACTATGCGCACATGCCAATGATGTGCTGCAACGCGAACTTGCGTTGAAGACCATCTGGATTGATGACAACTACTTCAATGCTCGTTCCATGGATGTATATATCACTAAGTTGCGTAAGCATCTTAAGGATGATCCCGACATCGAGATCAACAACGTCCACGGAAAGGGTTATCGCCTCATTGCTCACATGGAAGAGGAGTAAACGTTAACGTTTGTGTGAAAACAAAAAGGGGCCGCGCGCGCGGCCCCTTTTGTCTTGTTCCTTATTCGTCGTATTTGGGTTTCTTGTAATTGACGTAGATGTGCAGGCCAATCCCGACAATGATCAACAATATAGCCAGGAACTGGAACCAGTTGAAGTCTACGAGGTCCGTGAAATAGCTCACGATAAGAAGTAAAGCGCCTACGATGGCAAGGATAATTCCAGAATAGAGTTTCATAATTATACGGTTATTTATTATTGATTACTTCATGAACAGTGGTCAAAACTCATGCTTTTTATCTGCACAATTACCTTTGACAGCACAAAATAAGATAAAAAAGATGAAACATAGAAATTTTCAGGCAAAAAAGTTGTGCCTAATGCTCATTTTTATCTGAACGCACCTTCATACATAAAATATTTTAAAGAAATTTACCCACAAACGCTTGCCGTATCAGAAAAAAGCAGTACCTTTGCCGAGCATTTTCGCAAAAACAACCATTATTAACCCATTAACACATTATGAATCAGTACGAAACCGTTTTCATCTTAACTCCCGTTTTGTCTGACGATCAGACAAAGGAAGCGGTCGAAAAGTTCAAGAAGATTCTCACCGATGGAGGTGCAGAACTTATGAACGAAGAGTTGTGGGGTCTGAAGAAGCTCGCTTACCCCATCGAGAAAAAGTCCACGGGCTACTACGTAATGATTGAGTTCAAGGCTGAGCCTACACTCATCAGCAAGCTCGAAGTCAACTATCGTCGCGACGAGCGCGTGCTCCGCTATCTCACTGTCAAGAACGATAAGTTCGCAGCTGAATACGCCGAGAAGAGAAGAAACAAATTATCTAAAAAGGAGGACTAAGCAATGGCACAGACAGAAATTCGTTATTTGACACCGCCCACCGTTGACGTCAAGAAGAAAAAGTATTGCCGTTTCAAGAAGCTCGGCATTAAGTATATCGACTACAAGGACCCCGAGTTCCTCAAGAAGTTCCTGAATGAGCAGGGCAAAATCCTGCCCCGCCGCATCACTGGCACTTCTCTTAAGTTCCAGCGCCGAGTAGCTCAGGCCGTAAAGCGTGCACGTCACCTGGCTCTGCTGCCCTTCGTAACCGACATGATGAAATAATCTAAAAGAGGAATAAGCACTATGGAAATAATTCTGAAAGAAGACGTGATCGGCTTGGGTTACAAGCACGACATCGTAAACGTGAAGCCCGGCTACGGCCGCAACTATCTTATTCCCCAGGGCAAGGGCATCATTGCTTCAGACAGCGCTAAGAAGATGCTCGCCGAAGAGCTCAAGCAAAAGGCCAAGAAGCTCGAGAAGATTAAGGCAGACGCTGAGAATGCAGCTGCTAAGTTCGAGGGTGTTGCTCTTACAATCCCTGCTAAGGTTAGTAACAATGGTACCATCTACGGTAGCGTTAACAGCCTTATGGTTGCTAACGAGCTTGCCAAGCTCGGTCTCGAAGTTGACCGTAAGCTCATTACAGTCAAGGATATCAAGACCGTAGGCGAGCACACAGCACTCATCCGCCTTCACAAGGAAGTGTCCGTTACAATCCCTGTAACCGTTGTTCCGGAGGAAGCTCCCGTGGAAGAGGCTCCCGCAGCTGAGGCTGAAGCAGCTCCTGCAGGGGCTCCCGTTGATGCCGAACTCGCAGAGGAATTGGCCGATGAGCAGGAAGTGCTCGAGGAAATGAATGCTGCTCCTGCAGAGTAAGCAATGTCAGGGTGACGTTCTAAGACGTTGCCATCTGAGACAATAACTTATTAAGCCCCGTTGCTATTTGGCAGCGGGGCTTAATTTATTGATTGGGGCATTTCTTTTTTTATTATTGCATACTGGTCCGGCTTGGCTCTTCCGGACATCTCTCTCTTACTGAGGCTTTCGCTTGATGACAAAAAGAAAGGAGCTGCACATCCCGTGCAACTCCTATTTGTGTTTCCTGTGATTAATGTTCGCAGGTAACAGAAACTGGTGTGTGATTACTCAGCAACAACAGCTTCAGCGGTCTCTACGACCTCAGCAGCAGCGCTGTCAACAGCCTCGAGGGCACTGTCAACAACTTCTTCTACTACGCTGTCACAAGTCTCAGCGAGAGAGTCAACAGCTTCAGCAGTAGCAGTAGCCTGACCGCCGCAAGATGCGAAAGAGATAGCCATAGCGGCTACGAACATAAATGCAACCTTTTTCATTTTCTTTTTTGCTTTTTAATTCTGTAAAACAATCTAGTGCTTTTTAAAACGCTGCAAAGGTACGGACTTTTTGGATACGTTGTACTTTTTTTGCCAACTTTTTTTCATCTTTTTTTAAAATATTTTTGCCGTTTTGACTTAACTGCTTGTTAATCAGGGATATGTGGAAATGTTAAATTTTCATGCTTTAACGGCTATCTAAACTAAAATGGCTAACTTTGCAGCCGAAAACTGAATACTTGTGATGAACAACGATTTCAACATACAAGGTCTGAAGGCCATATATTTCACTCTTGGCTGCAAGCTTAATTTTGCTGAGACATCCACGATCGAACGCCAGCTGGCTGATGTCGGTGTAGCGAGGGCCAAGCGTGGCGAAGTGGCTGACATTTGCATCGTCAACACTTGCAGCGTTACCGAAGTGGCTGACCACAAATGTCGACAGGCCATACATAAGTTAGTACGACAGAACCCGGGCGCCTTTGTTGTTGTCATGGGATGCTATGCTCAACTAAAGACCGAAGAGGTGGCAGCTATTCCAGGTGTGAGCCTTGTGCTGTCGCAAGGTGAGAAGGGTAAGGTGCTGGAGATGATTAGAAGGTCTTTCCTCGATCACTCCCACGAAGGAGAAAATACATCCGGCTTGAATGTTAATGATAGTGCCTCGTCTCTTCAGTCCACGCCGGTAGGAATTGAACCGGCCGTCAATGGCCCCGTGCCTTTCGTCCCCTCCTGCTCTTGCGGCGACCGTACCCGTTATTTTCTCAAAGTTCAGGACGGCTGCAACTACTTCTGCACCTATTGCACTATTCCTTTTGCTCGTGGTAGGAGTCGCAATGGTAGTATTGCCTCCTTGGTGGATCAGGCCAGTCATGCTGCTGCAGAGGGTGGTAAGGAGATTGTTCTCACGGGCGTTAACATTGGCGACTTCGGCCGTACAACAGGAGAGACGTTCTTGGATTTGTTGCGAGCCCTTGATGAGGTTGAAGGCGTTCAACGCTATCGTATTTCCAGCATCGAGCCGAATCTGTTGACCGATGATGTGTTGCAGTTCTGTGCTTCGTCACGTGCATTCATGCCTCATTTTCAT
Source organism: Bacteroidaceae bacterium (assembly GCA_016286165.1). Classification (GTDB taxonomy): domain Bacteria; phylum Bacteroidota; class Bacteroidia; order Bacteroidales; family Bacteroidaceae; genus Physcousia. The sequence continues at coordinate 99,074 of JAEESE010000008.1, forward strand.
ATCCCCCTACAGTCTGGGTCCGATGAAGTGTTGCGATTGATGCACCGCCGCTACGACACTTCTTTATTTTATAATAAGGTAACGCGCGTGCGCGAGTTGATGCCGGATGCGTTTATCGGAGTTGATGTCATCGTTGGCACGCGTGGTGAAACCGCTGAACTGTTTGCCGAGGCCGAACGCTTCATCGAGTCGTTGCCAATCTCTCAGCTTCACGTATTCAGTTATAGCGAGCGACCAGGCACGGCTGCTCTGCGGATTCCTCATGTAGTGCGTCCCGAGGAGAAACATGAACGTAGTCAGCGTCTGCTTGCTATTAGCGACATCAAGCTCCATGCTTTCTACGAGAGCTTCCTTGGAACGACAAGGCCCGTCTTGTTAGAACATACGCGAACAAAGGGCGTTTATAATGGCTTTACAGACAATTATATAAAGGTAGAATATCGTGGACAGGGATGCGACAACACTATCCTTCCTCTACATCTTACTAAATGGAATGCCGACAAGTCGGCGCTGATTGCAGAATGAGAACATCTATCGTCATACTAAACTGGAACGGTGCCCAGATGCTTCGCCGCTTCCTGCCGACAGTCCTGTCTAATACTCCAAAGGAGACCGCCGAAATCATAGTGGCCGACAATGGCTCCACTGACAATTCTCTTGAGGTTCTGGCTTCAGAGTTTCCAGAAGTACGAGTCATTGCTTTGGATAAGAACTATGGTTTTGCCGAGGGCTATAATCAAGCTTTACGTAGGGTGGGGGATAACTACGACTATTACCTGCTGCTTAATTCAGATGTAGAGACGCCCGAGGCTTGGATTCAGCCGCTCGTTCAATATATGGAGGATCACGCAGACGTCGCGGCTTGTCAGCCGAAACTACGTGCAGAGCACACGCCTACCCATTTTGAATACGCAGGTGGTGCAGGCGGTTACATCGATTATCTTGGCTATCCGTTTTGCCGTGGGCGTGTGTTCGGTGTAGTGGAGCCCGACCTCGGCCAGTACGATGATGTCGCAGATGTTTTCTGGGCAACGGGGGCAGCCCTTATGATTCGTTCCAAGGTATACTGGGAAGTCGGTGGTCTTGATGGGCGGTTCTTTGCCCACCAAGAGGAGATAGACCTTTGCTGGCGCCTCCGCGCCCGTGGTTATCGCATAGTATGCGTGCCCCAGTCGGTAGTATATCACGTAGGTGGAGGCACTTTGCCCAAGGAGAATCCGCGCAAGACATTCCTCAACTTCCGCAACAACCTTTTACTGCTCTATAAAAACCTGCCAGAACACAGCCTTCGCAAAACGATGTTTATCCGCTTTTGGCTCGATGCCCTGGCCTCTTTTGTATTCCTCGCTAAGGGCGAAGTGCGAAGCTTTCTTGCTGTATGGCAGGCGCGTTGCGCTTTCCGAAAGATGAAAAATGACTTCGTAGCCGATCGTGCAGCCAATCTTGAAGCTGCAGTAGTCGACCGTATTTCCGGCCAACTATCGTCCAGTCTGCTCTTTGAGTACTATCTGCGTCGTAAGAAGTTTTTCAGTGAATTAACGTTTAGTGACAACTTAAAAGACGAAAAATGACGTCTTGTTTGCCTAAACCGAGGAAAAAGACTAACTTTGCACACGATTTTAAAAGCTAACATAAGAATAATATTATAAAACATGGCACAAAAACCAAGCATACCTAAAGGCACGCGCGACTTCGGTCCTTCTGAGATGGCGCGGCGCAACTATATCTTCGACACCATTCGTAGCGTCTATGCGCTCTATGGCTTCCGTCAGATTGAGACTCCCGCGATGGAAAATCTGTCTACGCTTATGGGCAAGTATGGCGAAGAAGGTGATAAACTGTTGTTTAAGATTCTCGACAGTGGCGATTTCTTGCGAGGAATAAACAAGGAGGAATTGACGGGCGAAGGCACGCCGAAGTTGGCAGCACAGCTATGCGAGAAGGGACTCCGTTACGATTTGACAGTACCCTTTGCGCGTTATGTCGTTCAGCATCGCGAGGAACTCACGCTACCTTTCCGCCGTTTCCAGATACAGCCTGTCTGGCGAGCCGACCGTCCACAGAAGGGACGTTATCGCGAGTTTTACCAGTGTGATGCTGATGTTGTAGGTTCTGACTCGTTGCTGAACGAGGTCGAGCTCATGCAAATCGTAGATGAAGTGTTCCGTCGTTTCGGCATTCGCGTCTGCATCAAGATTAACAACCGCAAGATTCTAAGCGGTATTGCAGAGATGATTGGCGAGGCCGATAAGATTGTGGACATCACTGTGGCCATAGACAAACTCGACAAGATAGGCCTCGAAGCCGTGAATGCTGAGTTGGCAGAAGACGGTATCCCAGCTGAAGCTATAGATAAACTACAGCCAATAATCAACCTCAGCGGCACAAACGAGGAGAAGATTCAGACCATGCGTCAAGTGCTGAAGGACAGCGAAGCCGGCATGAAAGGCATTGAAGAAGTGGAGTTTGTGTTGAACACACTGAAGGCTTGCGCCCTGACGAACACCATCGAACTTGATCTGACCCTGGCCCGTGGCCTCAACTACTATACAGGATGTATCTTCGAGGTTAAGGCGTTAGACGTTGAGATTGGCAGTATCACAGGTGGTGGTCGCTATGACAACCTTACAGGCATTTTCGGTATGCCCGGCCTTTCCGGCGTTGGAATTTCATTTGGCGCCGACCGCATCTATGACGTGCTGAATCAACTGGAGCTCTATCCCCAGGAGATTACGACGGCAACGCAGCTGTTGTTTGTCAATTTTGGTGGTGCCGAGGCAGCATATGCCCTGCCGGCATTGGCTGCAGCTCGTGGCGCAGGCATTCGTGCAGAGATTTATCCTGACGCTTCTAAGATGAAAAAACAAATGTCGTATGCCAACGCCAGAGGCATTCCTTTCGTGGCTCTCGCAGGTGAAAGCGAGATGGCTGAGGGCATATTCACGCTCAAAAATATGCTTACAGGCGAGCAAACCAGCGTGAAGACCGAGCAAATGATTTCAAAAGTATTAGGAGAATAATCAATATAAGCATACAAATTGGCCACTTTGGAGGTCAGATACAAAGAAAGAGCAAAATAGTCTAATAATTTTGTTCTATTTTGTATTGCTGTTTCGCATATTCTTACGACCTTTGCACCGCAAATCAAAACAACGCTTCGCGCGCGTGTACATTATTATAAAAAAGGTAATGAACAGAAAGATTGTAATATGTTTTGCAGTAGCCCTCTTGAGCTCCACTGCTTTTTCACAACAAGTGCTGACGCTCGATAATTGTCGCGACTTAGCCTTGAGCAATAATAAGGAGCTCAAGATGAGTGCACTCAAGGAAGACGCAGCCTATTGGCAGCATAAAAGTGTTAAGACGAATTACTTGCCTAAGATAACAGCCGTAGGCACTTACCAGCGAACATCCAAGGAGATATCGCTTCTCAACAAAGAGCAGAAGCAGACCCTTTCATCCTTGGGAACGACGGTTGCCGGAGGCGTGAACGAGGGCATGCAAAAGACTATGGCTGCTATGCAGCAGCAAATGGCCGCCTTTCCAACGTCGCCTGAGTTTCAGGCTTTGATGCAGGATGCCGACGTTCAAAGATTATTCGCAGAGAACCCGCAACTGATGGGGCTGTTGGCTAATTCCGCAGGCTTGCAGAAACTGGCTGCTCCGTTCATCCAACAGGGCGCAACGGCTTTCAGTGGCATGCTCACCAGTATGGCGGCGATGCTTGATGCAACAGGTCAGAGCATCGTAGATGCTTTCCGTACCGACACTCGTAACATGACCGGCGCAACATTGATGCTAACCCAACCATTGTATATGGGCGGCAAGATCCGTGCTTACGACCGTATTACACGTCTGGCACAAGAGGCTGCTGGAGAGCAACATTCCATGGAAGAGCAGGATCTGCTCGTTAGCGTCGACGAGGCTTACTGGCGTATTGTGTCGCTGCAGAGTAAGAAAAACCTCGCCAAGAGCTTTCTTGAGACGGTGAAGAAACTGGATGCTGACGTCGAGAAACTGACAGCTGAAGGCATGGCAACAAGGGCCGACGGCCTATCAGTCAAGGTGAAGATGAATGAGGCTGAAGTGGCAATGATCCAAGTGGAGAACGGTTTAGCCCTTTCACGCATGGCTCTGGCTCAACTTTGTGGTCTTCCTTTGGAGCAGGACTTCGTCCTTGCCGACGAGCAAGGCGAGGTGACTACAGAAGGTGCCCTGCATCTGGCTTCATCTTTGCAGCCTAATGCCGAAGTGAGCAACGCTGTTGAAACGGCAATGGCCCATCGCCCCGAGATCCGTGCTTTGGATATTGCAGCTCAGGTAAAGAAGGAAGAAATCAAGGTGGCTCGTTCCGAGTATATGCCTAACTTGGCACTCAATGCAGGCTACCTGCTCTCTAACCCAAATGTTTATAATGGCTTCGAGCGTAAGTTCGGAGGCATGTGGAGCGCGGGCGTTGTGCTCAAGGTGCCCATTCTCACGTGGGGCGACCGTATTTACAAAGTGCGTCAGGCCAAGGCCGAGGCAGCTATAGCCCAGACACGCGTCGATGAAGTGCGCGAGAAGATAAGCCTGCAGGTGAATCAGAACCAGCAGAAGATGCAGGAGGCACAGCAGCGTCTGACTACTGCCATCCGTTCGCAGGAACAGGCCGACGAGAACCTACGCATGGCAGAACTGGGCTTGCGCGAAGGTGTCATACCCGTAAGCAATGTTCTTCAAGCGCAAACGGCTTGGCTTTCAGCACATTCAACACTCGTTGAGGCTGAGATAGACCTCCGTTTGGCCGACCTTTATCTGATGCGCTCTTTGGGAACGCTGCGTCTGAGATAAGAAACAGATATGAATTGTAAAAAACGATAAATAATCAAAGATATGGCAAAGAGAAGTAAACTGAATAACCTCTTGATTATCGCCCTCGTGCTTGTGGCCGTTATGGCGTTGGTGATTCTTGTAGGTATTTTCCTACCTAAACCAAAAGAGGTTCTGCAAGGTCAGGCTGAGACATCTGATTATCGTGTGTCGAGCAAAGTGCCCAGCAGAGTTAAGGAACTGCGCGTTCAGTCCGGTGACCAGGTCAAGGTCGGCGATACACTTGTAATCTTGGACTCGCCTGAAGTGGAAGCTAAGCTTATGCAGGCCGAGGCCGCCGAGGCAGCCGCTAAAGCCATCGAGCAGAAAGCCCGCAATGGCGCCCGCCAACAAGAGATTCAGGGAGCCTACGAGCTGTGGCAGAAGGCCAAGGCCGGTCTTGATGTAGCCGAGAAGACCTTTACTCGCGTGTCGCGACTTTATGACGAAGGCGTCATTCCCGCTCAGAAACGCGACGAGGCTGAAGCTCAGTTGCGAGCCATGCAGGCCACGGAGAAGGCCGCCAAGAGCCAGTATGAAATGGCACGCGAAGGTGCTCGCCGTGAGGATAGGGCAGCCGCAGCCGCTCAGGTAGCTCGCGCTCAGGGCGCTGTCACCGAGGTTGAAGGTTATCGCAAGGAAACCGTTCTCCTGGCAACAGCCGACGGCACCGTCACTCAGATCTTCCCCGAAGTGGGCGAACTCGTGGGCACAGGTGCTCCTATTATGAACATTGCCAAGACCGATGACGTCCGTTTCGTGTTCAATATCCGTGAGGATTATCTGCCTGAGCTCAAGGTGGGAATCGAAAAGGATATTTACGTGCCGGCCGTTGACAAGAGCCTGAAGGTTCGCGTGACCTCAATGAACGTAATGGGCAGTTATGCTACTTGGAAGGCTACCAAGGCTTTGGACAAGTACGACCTTAAGACATTTGAGGTAACGGCCCGTCCTGTAAACCAGGCAGATATCAAAGATATTCTCGCGGGAATGACCGTGATTATTAAGTAAGAAAAGAGTTAAAGGAAGAATGCTTGACGCATTAAACAATATATGGCTCATTAGCAGGCGAGAGTTGCAGTCGTTTTCCAAGCGTCCGATTTTCCTTGTCATCATGATTGTTGCGCCATTGGGCTTCCTGTGGATGTTCTCAAGCCTCATGAAGGCCGGACTTCCCACCAAGTTGCCCGCAGCTCTCGTGGATGAGGATAATACGCATGTGACGAGGGAGCTCACTCGTATCCTCGGTTCCATGGAGGAAACGCGCTTCGTGATGAAAACGTATAGTTACACCGAGGCGCGTCAGGCCATGCAACGTGGCGAGATATATGCCATCTTCCGTATTCCCAAAGGTACCACCGAGGCCGCTCTTACTCAGCGCCAGCCCGTGATATCTTACTACACCAACGATACATATTACATTGCAGCCTCGCTCCTGATGAAGGATATGCGCAAGTTGAGTGAGATGGCTGGTATAGCTATCACTCGCGAGACGATGCGTGCCCGTGGCTTCACCGATGACCAGATTATGGGTACCGTGCAGCCTATCCTCGTCGAGAGCCATCCCTTAGGCAATCCGCACCTCAACTATTCCGTGGTGCTGACCAACCTTATCGTGCCCGGTCTGCTGATGCTGGTTATTATGCTTACTACGAGCTATGCTCTGGGCATGGAATGGAAGAATAACGAGCAGAAGCTGTTGTTTGAGATGGCAGGCCGTCGTACATGGGTAGCCATTGTAGGCAAACTGCTTCCGCAGACGGTCCTTTACACCATTATCATCTGGCTCTTCGACCTCGTATTCTACAGCTATTTCCAGTTCCCCTGTGCTTGTGGTATACCGCGGATGATGATGTGGGGCTTTCTTGCCGTGCTCGCGTCCCAGGGCTTCGGCCTTCTTATGTTCGAGGCTTTCCCCGGGATGATGCGAATGTCCATGTCGGCTTGCTCTCTGCTCGGTGTGATGCAGTTCTCGCTTGCAGGCTTCTCGTTCCCCGTGTCGGCGATGGATTTGCCGTTCCAGTGGTTTAGCAACATCTTTCCGCTGCACCATTATTTCCTTGTCTACGTCAACCAGGCGCTCAACGGTTATCATATCAGCTACGTATGGTTGAATGTAGCAGCCCTTGTGGCCTTGTCCATTCTGCCATGGCTGTTCTCTTACCGTCTTACCGAGGCCTTCCTTAATAAAGAGTATAAAGCATGAGAAAGCCTAAGTTCCCGATATTTCACGTATGGCTCGACGAGTTGAGCGAGTTGGTCAAGGACGAGGGTATCCTTATCTTTATCATCCTCTTGCCTCTGGCTTATCCGTTGCTCTATGCCATGATCTACAACACAGAGACGCAGCGCGAACTGCCTATCTGTGTCGTTGATGATGCCATGAGCTCGCGCAGCCGCGATTTCATTCGCCGGGTCGATGCTACTTCCGAGGTTAGTGTCGCTGCTCATTGTACCAGCATGGCTGAGGCTCAGGAACTTATGCGCCGCCGTGACGTCTTCGGCATCCTGCGCATACCTCGCGAGTTCGACCGTCAACTGTGGTTGGGCGAGCAGACTACCGTGGGATTGTATAGCGATTTGACGTCGATGCTTTACTATAAAGTGGAGTATCTTGCCGTGGTAAACGTGGCGCAGGATCTGAACCGTAACATCAAGGTTCTTGAACATCAGACAAATATCACTGCTCGCGAGGAGGAAGTAGCCCGCTGGCCTATCCGTTTCGAGGAGGTCAAGTTGTACAATCCTGCCGGAGGTTTCGCTGCTTTCCTTATCCCGCCTGTGCTGATGCTTATCTTGCAGCAGGCGCTCTGCCTCGGTGTGGGAATGTCCATGGGCCGCAGCCGTGAGCGTTTCCGCGGGCTTGTGATACCCCCTACACGTCACTACAAGAACACGCTTGCCATAGTCCTCGGCAAGGGCTTGGTACACTTCCTGCTGTTCATGTTGATGGCATTCTACATGGCCGTCTGCGTCACACGCTGGTTCGGACTGCCGCAGTTGGCTCATTTCTGGGACCTCCTGGGCTTCTTTGTTCCTTACCTTTTGGCTTGCACTTATATGGCCATCTTCTATTCGAGCTTTATCTATCGCCGCGAGGACTGCATTCTGCTGTTCGTCTTTATGTCCATCCCCTTGCTGTTCCTTTCAGGCGTTAGCTGGCCAGGCTCGGCGGTGCCGCCTCTTTGGAAGGCTGTAGGCAGCGTCTTCCCCTCTACTTGGGGCTTGAATGCTTATGTCCGTATCTCAGGCATGGGGGCGTCGTTAGGTGATTGTCATACCGAGATCCTTGCCTTATGGATTCTCGCGGCAATATATTTCCTGCTTTCCTGCTTCATATATATGTTCGAAATCCGTAAGGCCGTTGGGCGTTCGGTGCTTGAATAATGCATCCAGATACATTTTACAAACACTTATAAAGCTTTGACGATGAAGATACTATTATTGGGCAGCGGTGGACGTGAGCATGCTCTGGCATGGAAAATCCTGCAGTCGCCTTGCGTCGAGACTCTTTTTGTAGCTCCTGGAAATGCCGGCACACAGGCTAGCGGAGCTGTCAACGTGGCTCTTAAAGCCGATGATTTCGAGGGCGTTAAGCGCTTCGTTCTGGCTGAGGGCGTTGATATGGTTGTAGTAGGTCCCGAAGATCCTTTGGTAAAGGGCATCTACGATTCCTTCCGCGACGACGAGGCGTTGAGCCGAATACCTGTCATCGGCCCCTCCAAAGCCGGCGCCCAGCTCGAGGGCTCCAAGGATTTTGCCAAGCAGTTTATGCGTCGCCACAATATCCCGACGGCTGCCTATCAGACGTTCGACGGCAATCATCTTGCCGAAGGCCTTGCCTTCCTCGAGACATTGCAGCCGCCCTATGTGCTCAAGGCCGACGGCCTGTGCGCAGGTAAGGGCGTCCTCATTGTGCCTACGCTCGACGAAGCCAAGCGCGAACTCGAGGAAATGCTCGGCGGAATGTTTGGTCAGGCTTCGGCACGCGTGGTCATTGAGGAGTTCCTCTCGGGCATCGAGTGCTCGGTTTTCGTGCTTACCGACGGCCGTCATTACAAGATACTGCCCGAGGCAAAGGACTACAAACGCATCGGTGAGGGCGACACAGGCCTGAACACAGGCGGAATGGGTTCGGTCTCGCCGGTTCCTTTCGCCGACGCTGAGTGGATGCAGAAAGTGGAGGACCGCATAATCCGTCCTACGGTAGAGGGCCTTGCATCTGAAGGGCTCGACTACAAGGGCTTCATTTTCTTCGGACTCATCAACTGCAACGGCGACCCCAAGGTTATCGAATATAACTGCCGAATGGGCGATCCCGAAACCGAAACCGTGATGCTTCGCCTCGGAAGCGATATCGTAGACCTCTTCAAGGGCGTAGCCGCTGGCGACCTTGACCAGCGTTCCCTCACCATTGATCCGCGCAAGGCTGTGTGCGTGATGCTTGTCAGCGGCGGTTATCCCGGGTCCTACAAGAAGGGCTTCCCCATCGATTTGTCTGAAGTGGGCGAGAGCGCTGACACGGTAGTCTTCCATGCCGGCACAGCTCTCTCGGCTGATGGTCAGGTGGTTACCGCTGGTGGCCGTGTCATAGGCGTTTCATCTTATGGCAGCACTCAGGCCGAGGCCATGGCTCGCAGCTTTGCCGTGGCAAATCAGATTCAGTTTGAAGGTAAATATTTCCGCCGTGATATAGGCTCAGACCTGTGAGAACGTACTGGCATAATCGGATAGCTCGCAGCTCAGTTACGCTCCCCGTAGCTGCTGTGATTACCACTTTGTTGTGGTGGCTGCCTCAAGGCGGCTATTCGTTGCCGTATCTTTTGGGCTGGGTGGTCTGCGCTGTCGGTATGTTTTTCATCATTGAGATGGCAGCGCAGAACGCCTTGATCCGCGTTCGTTCCCGCATGGTGTCAAGTCTCTTCCTGCTGTTGATGGCAGCTTGCGGTTTCATGCACGAGCTGTGCACGGGCCTTCTGCTGCAGTTTGCGCTGGTGGTATCGCTCTTTTCGCTTTTGCGAACATGCGAAAAAGCACGTCCCGAGCTCGACACTTTCCATGCCTATCTGTGCTTGTCGCTGGGCAGTTTGCTGTGGCCTCCGTTGCTGTTGCTTGCCATAGTGCTGCTGATGGCTCAGGCCTTCTTCCTCCGTTCGCTTACGTTGCGAAGCTTCGGTGCTTTCCTGTTAGGTCTTTTGACACCTTATGTCTTCTGGAGTTCAGCCCTCTTCATGTTTGGCGACATCAATACATTTGTCGCTCATGTCCGTGGGATTATAGCGCCTGTGCTCGCATTGGTAGGGCAGGTGCAGCATGAAATCGAGCTTGCACAGACTTTCGACTGGCCGTCGTGGACCAGCATTCAGGGCGAGCGGCTTGCAGGCTATGCCTCGTATGTTCTTTTGAACCGTCGTGCCGAGTTGGCAGCCCTTGTCTTAGTGGTATTAGTCGGCTCAACCGGCTCTCTCTTTTATGTCTCTCACAGCTACGACGACAAGATTCGGGTGCGCATGTGCCATTACTCATTCATTTTCGTTCTGGCGTGTCTGGCTTTGTGGCTGGTGCTGCAGCCTTGGATGTTCAGCCGTCTGTTCCCGTTGTTGCTGCTTACTGCCGTTCCTCCGTGTGCAGCCTGGGCTGTTTTCTCCCGCTCGTGGTTTGCTCGCTTCTGGTTTATTGTCTTGATTATTTGTTGGTTATGCGTAGCAGCTATGGCCTTGACGCCATCAGCCGTCGTCCTGCAAATACAGGAAGCCCTTCAAGGCTTGCATATGTAACCAATCCAACATAAAAACATGAACGGTCATGCGTGCCAATACGAATGGTCATGGATGTCTACACGACCGGTCATACGAGCCGATAAGACCAATCATAAACGAAAATAAGACTGGTCATGTTAGGTGGATCACCACGGGTGGGACACCTTACATGACCAGTCTTATCTTAATATGCGTCCCGTCTGATTGGCACATCAGACTGGACGTGTCTTTTGATGCTTTTTCACAGGGTGAATCTATAGCCCGGAGAAGTACTTGTATAGGGGCGCAATCATCGAGGCTTGCATGAAGTCGCCGCGTAGCAACATCGCTTTCACCTCGTCCTGCGTGAACGTGTAAACCTCTATGTCCTCAGAGGCATCAAGATGCTGGCAGTCGGTCTTCTCAACGCCTATGGCCAGAAAGCTGTGGCTGAGGTTATTCATTGCGCTGGCATTGCAGGTGAAGACCATCATCTCCGACCATTCGCCTCCTGTATATCCTGTTTCTTCATGTAGCTCACGTTTGGCAGCTGCCATGGGCTCCTCGCCCTCTTCCACACAGCCTGCAACCAGTTCGAAGCACGTTCTGCCCAAGCCGTGGCGGTACTGTCGGACCAGCACCATCTGCCCGTCTTTGGTTATTGCTATGACATTGATGAAGGTCGGATATTCGAGGACGTAGTATTCATCCATGATGCGGCCGTCGGGCAGTTGGCAAGTGTCGCGGCGCGCGGTGAGCCACGGCCTCTTAAACAGATACTCCGATTTCAGGAGTTTCCAGTCCATGTTCTTCATTGCGGCAGGTAGGTTTTCAGTTCGATGCTCTTCTTGATTATGCTACGCATCTCTTTAAGCGTGGTCACGAAACCTGCAGTACGCACTTGCACGAGGGCATTTCCCAAGGCTGTGCCTTCCTGCGGACCGGCGATGACGGGCATCTGGAGCGCATCGGCAGCAAACTGCATCAGGAACTGGTTGCGCGAGCCGCCGCCAATGACGTGCAGACGCTGGATATCAACTGGCGTTATACGCTTGAGAATGTTGATGATTTCGTGGTAACGTGCTGCTAATGAGCGGAATATGACGCGAACATAATCAGCCGTAGTCTGCGGCAGAGGCTGCGCTGTCTCGGTGAGGAACTCGCGGATGGCAGCCGTCATGGATGCGGGGTGAGCGAAGCGAGGATCGTCGGGGTTGATGAGGCTCTGGCAAGAGGAAGTCGTGGCGAGGGCGTTCATCTCGTTGACGTCCATGCGAGGCCATTCCTTGCGGCATTGCTCGTAGATCCACAAGCCCGTGATGTTCTTCAGGAAACGTGTGGTGCCGTCGAGACCTCCCTCGTTTGTGAAGTTCTCGTTGAAACTGTCGTCGTTGATGATAGGCACAGGGCTTTCCACGCCCAAGAGACTCCATGTGCCGCAACTGAGGTAAGCGAAACGGTCGTCGTCGGCAGGCACGGCAGCTACGGCAGAGGCTGTGTCGTGGCTTCCAACTGCCACTACGGGCACAGCACCTAAGCCTGTCGCTTGCTGCACCTGGGGCGTCAGCACTCCCACGCGCTCGCCTGGCTGCACAAGTCGCCCGAAGTGATTGCGTGTCAGGCCGATAGAAGCCAGCAGTTTCTCATCCAGATCACCCGTCTTGGGGTTGAGCATCTGCGATGTTGAGGCCACCGTGAATTCGCATACCGCCTCGCCTGTGAGCATGTAAATCAGGGCATCGGGCATGAACAGAATCTTCGAAGCTGCTTCCAAAGCCGTGCAATGGTTTCGTTTCAAAGTGTCGAGTTGGAAGAGCGAATTGAATGGCATGAACTGAATGCCCGTGCGGTCGTAAACCTCACGTTTGGGCAAGCGGTCGGCAAAATACTGTTCCAATGCGCCGTCGGTATGGGAATCGCGGTAGCAGTAGGGTAGGCTGAGCAGCTGACCGTCGGCTCCGAAGAAAGCGAAGTCGCAGCCCCAGGTGTCAATACCTATGCTCGTGAGTTCCAGACCTTCGGAGTGTGTGAGCCTCAAAGCCTTGATTATCTCGTTGTAGAGGTGAGCGATGTCCCAGAAGATATGCCCGCCGAGCGGCAGCTGTGGGTTCTCGAAGCGCGTCAGTTCGCGCATCGTCACGCTCTGTCCGTCGTAGCTCGCAACCACCGTGCGCCCGCTTGTGGCGCCGAGGTCAACAGCAAGAAAATGTGCCATAATCTATAGTTGTAAGTTGAATAATCTATGGTTTAGGACTGAATGATGAAACGTCTGAATGTTGTTTCGCCTGCAAAGTTACATTCTTTTCCTGAATTTCGTGCAAAAACCACGTCTCTTTTTGCAGGAAAGCGGCTGTCTTTTGGGGACAGCCGCTTTCTATTGATAACCTTTGTGGCTTAAAAAATGGAATCTCTTCAAAACACTCCGACACTCCAAGGCCCCTCAAAGCCTTTGCCATAGCGGCTTTCGGGATGTCGGAGTGTTTGGGGCGTTTTAAAAAAAATCTGCCGATATTGAACTGATTCGGGATATATCCTTCAATCCCCAAGCTGCGTCATCAGCGAGAGCATTTGGTCGCGGAGCTGTGCGGCGGTGATGAAGTCGAGGCGTTTGGCGGCCTCCTGCATCTGACGGCGCAAGGTATCGATTCTGCGACGCATCTCATCGCGGGTGAGATATTCCACCTCGGGCTCGGCTACAGACGGCACTCCTTCGGCTGCGATTGGCATGTTGTCGTCGGGACGTAAACGGACATTTACCGTCACGGGCGGCTCCGGCTCGATGTATGCTCGGCGGTCGCGCTCGGCAGAAGCCTCCTGATGAGCACTTACGAGGTCGCCCATCTTGCGTTCCTTGCGTATCTGGGTCGGCGTGATGCCGTGCTCTTCGTTGTAGTGGAGCTGTTTCTCGCGGCGGCGATTCGTCTCGTCGATGGTCTGCTGCATTGAATAGGTTATGCTGTCGCCATACATGATGGCCTTGCCATGAATATTACGGGCGGCGCGGCCAACGGTCTGAGTGAGCGAGCGATGTGAACGAAGGAAACCTTCTTTGTCGGCGTCGAGGATGGCAACGAGCGATACTTCGGGCAAGTCGAGCCCTTCGCGCAAGAGGTTGACACCGACGAGCACATCGAAACGGCCTGCCCTCAGGTCATCCATAATCTGAACGCGTTCGAGTGTGTCCACGTCGCTGTGGATATAACGGGCCTGAACGCCGTTGTTCATGAGATATTCCGTGAGTTCCTCGGCCATGCGCTTGGTGAGCGTGGTGACCAAAGTGCGTTCGTTGGCTTCTATGCGTTGCTGTATCTCTTCCATGAGGTCGTCCACCTGATTAGCGGTAGGCCGAACTTCGATCACGGGGTCAAGCAGGCCTGTCGGTCGTATGACCTGCTCCACTATAATGCCTTCACTCTGAGCCAGTTCGTAGTCGGCCGGCGTGGCGCTGACGTAGATGACCTGATTGGTGAGCGACTCAAACTCATCGAAGCGCAAGGGACGGTTGTCCATGGCGGCAGGCAGACGGAATCCATACTCCACAAGATTCACTTTGCGTGCCCGGTCGCCGCCATACATAGCTGATATCTGCGGCACGGAAACGTGGCTCTCGTCGATGACCAAGAGAAAATCATCGGGGAAGAAATCGAGGAGGCAGTAGGGGCGTGTGCCGGCAGCACGGCCGTCGAAATAACGGCTGTAGTTCTCGATGCCCGAGCAGTGGCCGAGCTCGCGAATCATCTCCATGTCATAGGTCACACGCTCGTGTAAGCGCTTGGCCTCGAGAGGTTTGCCTATTTCCTCGAAGTATTTAACACGTTCGGTCAGGTCGTCCTCAATCTGATGAATGGCAGCCAACGTCTGATCCTTGGTGGTCATGAAGAGGTTGGCGGGGTAGATACGGTAGTCGTTGAAGGTACCGACGCGCTGACCAGAGAGTGGTTCCACCTCTTCGATAGCATCTATCTCGTCGTCCCAGAAGGATATGCGCAGCAGATTGTCGGCATAAGCGAGGAAAACTTCTACGGTATCGCCCTTCACACGATACTCGCCTCGGCCGAGGCTCACGTCGTTGCGCGTGTAAAGGGAATCGTTGAGGCGCCGCAACAGTTGGTTTCGGTCGATAATCTGCCCCTTCGTAAGTGCAATGACGTTGTTGTAAAAAGCCGCCGGATTACCCATGCCATAGATGCACGACACGGAGCTGACCACGATGACGTCGCGGCGTCCCGATAGCAAAGCCGAAGTGGCAGCAAGGCGCAGCTTGTCGATCTCGTCGTTGATGGCCAGGTCCTTCTCAATATATGTGTCGGTGGAGGGAATGTAGGCCTCAGGCTGATAGTAGTCGTAGTAACTGACATAGTACTCTACGGCGTTATCGGGGAAGAAAGCCTTCATTTCGCCATAGAGCTGCGCTGCCAATGTCTTGTTGTGAGACAGGATTAGGGTAGGGCGGCCTACGTTCTGGATGACGTTGGCGATGGTGAAGGTCTTGCCTGAGCCCGTGACTCCGAGAAGCGTCTGTGCAGGCACGCCGTCGAGCACGCCCTGAGTGAGCTGTTCGATGGCTTCGGGCTGGTCGCCCGTGGGTTCGTATTGTGATGTAAGGTGGTAAGGTGACACGATAAGTGATGGTGTTGAAAAGTTGAACCACAAAGTTCACTTTTTTTTGTGATTTAGCCAAAAGAATCAAGTGTAAAATGCAGGAAAGTAGCATTTTTACCCTCCAACAGCCTTCATGCATACAAAATAATATTAAAAAACGCCCACAAACTTTGCCATGTCAGCAGAAAGGCGTACCTTTGCACGCAATTATGCCTGATAAGAATGAAAAGATTCATTTATCCCATACTCATGACGGCTCTGCTCGCACTGACAAGTTGCGGGGAGTACAATGCTGTGCAGAAGTATGGTGATTCGGAATATAAGTACGAATACGCCAAGGCGTGCTATGCGCGCGGCAAGTATACACGTGCCTTTGAGACGTTGAGCGGTGTCATCACCGCCATGAAAGGCAGCGGCTATGGCGAAGAGAGCCTGTACCTGATGGGCCTCAGCGCCTATCATAGCGGCGACCTGACGGCAGCTGCCGAGGCATTCCGCAAGTACTACCAGAGCTATCCGCGCGGTATGTATGTAGAGGATGCCCATTACTACTGCGGTCGGGCGCTTTACGATGCAGTGCCAAGCCCCAAGTTGGACCAGACAACTACGAAGCAGGCCATTGCAGAGCTGCAACGCTTTCTCGACGTTTATCCCACCACACGTCTGAAGGACCAGACGCAGGAGATGGTGCAGCAGCTGCAGGACCACCTCGTAGAAAAGGAATATCTCTCGGCCAAGCTCTATTACGATTTGGGTGGATATATCCTCAACAGTCTGCAAGGAGGCTCGAATTATGAGGCTTGCATAGTGACTTCGGAAAATGCCTTGCGCGACTATCCGTTTGCCAACGCTGAACGTCGCGAACAGTTCTTGCTGATGATTCTGCGCTCGCGCTACCACCTGGCACGTCAGAGTGTCGATGAGAAGAAGGCCGAACGATTCCGCCAGGCCGTCGACGATTACTACGCCTTCGTCAACGAGTTCCCTGAATCTCAGTACCTCAAGGAGGCACAAGGCTACCTCACCAAGAGTCAGCGAGCCCTGAAAGGATTGCCTGAAGAAGAGGACTGATGATGGGGAGTAAGAGAGTAAGAGAGTAAGAAAATAAGAAAATAAGAGAAGAAGAAATTAAGAGAAGAAGCTTGTAAGGCTTAGAGAAAAAGACAATAGAGAAAAGGTAAAAGAGCATTAGAGCTTAGAAAAAGAGCCTTAGAGCTTAGAGAAATAAGAACATATAACAAATAACATAAACCCGAGTAAGGACAAATTTTTATAGATACATGGATTACAAGAAATCAAACGCACCCACAAACACCGTCACCCAGAACATCATGGATCTCTGCGAGGAGACGGGCAACATCTACGAGAGCGTGGCCATCATAGCCAAGCGCGCTAACCAAATCTCGGCCGACCTTAAGAGCGAGATATCCAAGAAGCTGCAGGAGTTTGCCTCTACGAGCGACAACCTTGACGAGGTCTTCGAGAACCGCGAGCAAATCGAGATCAGCCGTTTCTACGAGAAGATGCCCAAGCCCACCCTTATCGCTACACAGGAGTTTCGCGACGGTCGGGTGTACTACCGCAATCCTGCCAAGGAGAACGACGAAGAGGATTATTAATAGCGCGGCCTCATGATTCAACGCATTCAAACTATCTATCTGCTCGTGGCTGTAGCTGCGCTGACAGCCTGCCTCTGCCTGCCTATCGGCCAGTTCGTGGCTCCGAAGACAGGTGAACCAATGGCTACGCTCTACAACTTGTGGATACACTTGCCATCGCAGATAGGCGACACGCTCGGTGCCGCAGCAGTAAGCCCTGAAGATGCAGAGCCGATGCTCGCCTCAGAGGCTGCAGGACACCACCTCTTCACCCCTTGGGCGCTCTTTGCCGTGCTGCTCATAGCTACGGCAGGCATGGCCTTTAGTATTTTTATCTTTAAGCAGAGGCTGGTGCAGTCGCGCCTTGTCATGCTGTGCATGATTCTCATCATAGGCTGGTATGCCGTGTACACGGCCTTTGCCTTCATCCTGCCTCACGACATGAACCTCGACTTCCGTCCCACCGTTTGGGCGGCTTTGCCGGCCATAGCCCTGATTTGCGGCTATCTGGCATTCCGCGCCATACTCAAGGATGAGATGCTCGTGCGCTCGCTCGACCGCCTGCGCTGATAAACACTACCGCTCATGAGACATCCGTTCACCACCTTCGCAGCTATAATCCTCATGTCCGCTGCCGTCACTACCGCTTTTGCACAGGTGACGACAAACTATGTCCGGGTAGGTATTGCCCTGCCGCTCAAGGAGAAGTCGCCGCGAGGAGCTAAGATGGTGGAGTTTTATCAGGGATTGCTTATGGCGGTAGACAGCGTTAAGCGACAGGGTTGCACCGTTGATATCGTAGCCCTGCATACCGGCAGCACTGCCGCGCAGATGGATTCTTTGCTGGCTTCACGGCCGTTTACCAACTGCGACATAGTGTTCGGCCCCTTGGATGCAGCCCAGATACCAGCGCTTGCTGATTACTGTGACTTGCACAACATCCGACTCGTGATACCCTTCTCGAGCCAGTCATCAGCGGTGGAAAACCATAAGCGGCATTACCTGATTAATGCTCCGCGCAGCCTAGTTCAGAAAGAAGGGGCGTGGTTTGCGCAAAACCTCTTTTCCGACGAGAATGTGGTAATCATTGATTGCAATGAACGCAACGATGAGGGCATTGCCATGGCAGAGCGCTTGCGCATGGCTATGGACGAGGTGGGACTGCTGGTGCAGCAGGTAAAAGTGGACGCTGATGATGCCACCTTCGATACCGTGCTTAACCCCGACAAGAAAAACGTTTTGCTCCCGAACTCCGCAAGCCTCGAAGCACTCAACGCACTTCGTGAGCGTATGCGGGCTTTTGTTTCAGCATGTCCGGGCTTTAATATTTCGTTCTTCGGATATCCAGCCTGGCAGACCTACGCTTCGCAGATGCAAAGCGACCTCTTCCAGTTTGATACGTATATCTACACACCCTTCTTCCGCAATCCCGAGGACGGGGCTGCCAAACTGTTTGAACAGCGCTTCGAACAGAATTTCCGAGCTCCGATGCAGCGCACTTTCCCGCGCTACGGCCTGTTAGGCTTCGACGTCGGTTATTATTTCCTGCGTGGCCTGGCCCAGTTCGGTCGCAACTTTGAAGGTAACCTCGTGGCTACTGTCACTCAACCTATGCAGAACCCGCTGCGTTTTGAGAATCTCAACAAGGGCGACGGCTATATCAACGGCTTTGTGCAGATTGTCCACTACGCCAACTATCAGACAGTGGAATTCCTTTATCGCAATCAGTAAGGATGAAAGCGGCCAATCTCTTTGCCACATTAATGATATGTTCAGCACCTGTAGCCATGAAAGCTCAGGTAGGTCAGCCGCGCAACGACTTTGCTGTAGGCGTGAACGGCGGTTATCTTATTAATAAGGTATCTTTCAATCCCACTATCAAACAGAATTGGAAAGGCGGCGAGACCTTTGGTATAAGCCTGCGCTACACGTGCGAGAAGTATTTTTCAGCCGTTTGTGCAGTAGTGGCAGAAGTGAACTACGCCAACGTGGGTTGGAACGAATTGATAGAGACATGCGAGGAGACTTATAGCCGTGATGTGCGATATGTTCAGGTGCCTTTATTTGCCCGACTGGGCTGGGGACGTGAACGTAAAGGCGCGCAGTTCTTTATACAGGTAGGCCCTCAGTTTGGTTACCTTCTCGGCGAAAAGGCACATCTTGGCGGCGGTTGGGACATCAGCTCGCCAGGTCGCAGAGCCAATGGCGTTGTGGAACAATACACACTCGACGTGCAGAAGAAATTCGAGTACGGCATAACGGGTGGAGCGGGTGTAGAACTGAGCACGCGAGCCGGCCACATGATCCTCGACGGCCGTTATTTCTTCGGACTCTCGGATATGTTCAACAACGGCAAGAAGGACCCGTTCGGGCGCTCGGCCAACGGAACGATAATGGTCAAGCTAAGCTATCTCTTCGATCTCATACACACAAAGGGCAACATCAGATAAGATGTCGCCCTTTTTCTTTGTTACGGATATCGGAGTTGACCCATTGAAAGGGGAATAAGTCCTAGAAGGGCATCGGAATTTAGGCCTTCATCACCGCCTTCCTAAAATCCATTGTCCCGATGGGGCTCGCAGGTCATCTGCTATATCATTGCCTGTTTTTGTTATGGATAATTGAGTTGACTCATTGTTTAGTAAGTAGGCCCCGACAGAGCTGCAGGCAAACTGCTATGACGTTGCCAATAGTAAAGATGAAAAGAAAAGAGGATGTGTCAACACTGACACATCCTCTTTAATTGAGTTAAGTTTCACTTAATTACAAGCTTTCATTGAGCTTACTTAATTGAAACCTTCTTACCATTGACAATGTAGATACCGCTCTTCTGTACCTTGTCGAGCTGGCGGCCCGAGAGGTCGAAGATCTTGTTGCTGGTACCTGCAATCTTGATGGTGCTGATGCCATCGGCGATAGCCTCGTCAATAGCCTCCTCGTCCGGACCGAACCAAACTTCGTCGATGACGGAGTTGTCGAGTGTGAGCTTCAGGATTGGCATATCATTGCCATCCTTGGTGCCCTCGAACTGGATCTTGTAGGTTACAGTACCTGTACCACGGTCGATGGTGATCGACTGAGGAGCCCAAGCGGGCAGTACATACTTAGCTGTTGTGCCGTCCTCGGCAATCTCTGCCTCAACACCATGGATGGTGAATTCGGGAAGGATAGCGCCGGTGATAGGCATTACGAAGCCAGAGTATGTGACATCATAGGTACCTTCCTCTTCGCCTTCGGCGATGGTTACGGTCTGTTCGCCAGTAGCTTCACCTTGCTTACCCGTCTGCGGGTGCGAGAGGATCTGCTTGATCATACCGTCGAATTCACCTACGAGGTTCACAGCGGGCTTAGCGCTCAGCGTGATGTTGTAAGCTACATATTCCTTAGTCTCCTCGTTGACGAGGTAGAAGGTAGTGGTGAGGTTCTCCTCGATAGCTTCCTTGGTCCAAGCACGGAAATTGAAGGATGTCCAATCCTCGGCGGGGATAAGGCTTACAGCGAATGCACCATTCTCCTCGACATCGGCAGTACCATCCTCGAGGCACCAGAAGCCGGGAGCGGGTTCGTTCGTGTATTCGGTAGCGAAGGTCTCGCCTACCTCGTCGGTAAAGCCCTTGCCGAAGATGTCGCCCCATTCTACGCCGATGAGATCGCTAACCTCTGCTTCGCTGAACTCCTCGGAGTCTTCGCCGTCGAAGGCTACACCCTTCTCAGGAGCGAAGATAGTGACGTCGAAGCTGCCCTTCTCGGTGTAGTCGGCCAAGTACTTCAAAGGAGGCTCAACGAAGTTGACGTTGATGTTGTAGACAACGGTCTTGCCCTGGGTCTTAATGTGGAAGCGTGCTACGAAAGTTTCACCTACTTCGGGAACGTTGTCGTTACCCATGTCATAGATAGCAAACTGCTCGGGTTCTTCGATGAACTTGACGCAGACAGCGGCGTTTTCACCCCACTGCTCGTAGTCGCCATTGGCATTACGCCAACCATCAAAGATGGTGTAATTCTCAACTTCAACATCGGTGGTAACGTCAACACCGGCGATAGTGGCCTCATCGAGGCTTTCGATGCCGAGGAACTCAAGGGCTTCGGTGAAGTCAATCTCATAGTTGAGACCATTCTGACCCTTGTAGTAATCAACGTCTACTGCCAGTTCGAGGGCTTCGTTGCATTCTACAACGCGGAATGTTGAGCCGTCATCATTTCTGCCACCTGTCCAGAAACTAAGGGGACAATCAACCCTGCCACCACCTGACTGATTGATGAAGTTGTTCAAGGTATTAGCCTCGCGGAGTACGAAACCGTCGGCGTTGCCGAAGAGATCCCAAGTGTACTCGCCTTCGCGCATACCAACGCAATGCATGCCATCTTCAAGGTCTACGGGAGCAAGCGACCAGTTTCCGCTGAGTGACTTGTTGTAGACAACGATGTTGTAAGGATCGCCGGCGAATGCCCACTGGAATTCAGGCGATGCCAACTCTTCCTCAGTAGGATCATTCTTCATGTAGTAAGGCTCGGTCTCGCACTTCGAAACTTGCCATCCGCTACGGATGTCCATGTTGTACCAAACGGCATCTTCGAAGCTCTCGGAGAACTTGAACAGGTCGTTCCAAGTAGCAGTAAGCTTCACAACCTTTGTATCGGCCTCAATCTCGGTGATATCGGGTTCGAGAGTGCAGAGACCGCGGTCGATCTCAGCAGGAATAGCGATTTCATCACCGGGCACATGCTTAACAGTTGCAGAGGCAACCATCTTGTCGTTCCAGTAGACTTCGTATACAACATCTATAGGCTGTGCCTCGAATACGGCCTTCATCTCATCATAGACATCAACGTCGACGATTCCAAACTTCTGCTTGTTGCCGTCATCGGGAGAGCTCCAAGTGTTCATGGCGTATCTTGCGCCATCGCCCTGCATGTTGAAGTAGATGTTAGAGCCAGTGAAGTAGAAGCAGTAAGGATACTCTGTGTCGCTGGAAATCAGACGATAATCCACAGGATCGGTCTTGCCTGCGAAGAATGAGCCATCGCTCTTGATGAACTTCTTGGCACCAACACTGTAAATGTAAATATCTGCGCCATCATAGTAGAATGCAAACTGCTTGTCGGCATCTGTGGCAGTAGCATTGGAAACAATAGTACCGAGGCTCTTGCCATCAGCGCTGGCAGCCCACTGACCACGACGTGTCGTGATGGTGTAAACCTTATGCTGATCAATAGGTGTGTTGTCAAGCATTGCAATAGCGTCGGTGGCATCGAATTCGTCAACTTCTTGGATGCTGAGCTTATTTCCGTCATCTACGGATGACCAAGTATCCCATGTCCATTGTCCACCGATGTTGATGGTCAAGTTGGCTTTCTCGGCCTTCATCATTGAGTAGCCATCGCCTTCTGTAACCACGACAGGTGTGGAAATACCTTCTACGAGGCTCTTCTGCGGCTGTACGAACTTCTGGGCACCAAGGCTGTATAGGAACTTGTGGCCGTCCTTCTCGATGAGTGAGAACTTATATTCATCTGTAATATCTTTGGGAAGACCTTCAGTATCGTAGTGCATACGGTTGTTGTCAGCATCGAACATCCAAGCACCGCGTGCAGTGCTAACGGTGAATACGGTAGCGGGGATGCCTTTGTATTCCTCGATGATCCACTCGGTAGTCTCGTTGGTGGCTCTCTTGTTGCAGTAGCAGCTGGAACCTGCAGTAGTATTGTCGGTACCGATGAAATGTTCGGGCTGAAGTTCCTTAGCGATTTGGTAAGAACCATTGGGAAGAACAGAGAATCTCCAACGTGTACCATATTCTGTCTGCGTGCCCATTGACCAGGTGTTGTTTCCTGTGCCAGTGAAACCAACGTACTCACCATCACCATAGATAGTCCAGCCTCCATCTGCGTCCTCACTGAAAGTGAAAGCCATAGGCTCTTCGGCTAGCTTGGTGCCGCCATTGACAGTCATGAACAGTTTGCTTACCTTCTGTTTGATGGTGTACTTAGCATCGTCGTCGGGATAAACCATGTCTGAGCCTTCATAGGTCTCAATGGCGATGAGCAGATTTCTGGCAGCTTGATCCAGATCATATGCTGTTGGTGCCTCAGAGTCTAATACTCCCTGTGCTTCCTCTACAGAATATTCCAAGTCGTTATGAGCTGATTCGACCTTGGTGAAGAGTTGTCCGTAAGGCTCTTCCAGTAACTTCTCGGCCTGTGCAATAACATCCTCGAGATACATTCTGGATAAATCTTCTTCACTTATGCGGTAGATTCGTACGTTGTCGAGGAAGAAGTCGGAACGCTTGTCGCCTGCAGCAAAGAGGGTAATCTTAATCTGGGGCGAGACGCTGCCTTGGAGGTCTATATCGCCGTAATCCACATTAACAAGAGCCTTCAGCGTGCTCCATTCGGTGTCGTTGAAATAAGTGCCATTGCCTACGGGGGCGGCTTCTGTCTCAGCTTCGCCGAAGTTGAGGTCGTCTAATTCTAAGCTCAGTCTAATCTTTGTGTCCTTGCTGACATTAGCTACATCGTAGGCGTAAGCCTGCTTGTAGTCTACAGAGATCATGTACTGGCCTTCGGGAAGTTCATAAGCGTCAGTCTCAAGAGTAATCTCATTCACTGCACCATCGCGGTTCCAGCCCTGACGGAAGAATAGAGAGTATTCGCCGTCGCTCGGGTCGGAGGTTCCGAACGCAGAAGTTGTGCTTGATGAGTTAGCCTGACGGATTTCAGTGTTGTTGAATTGAGTACCTACGTTGGACATGGTCCAACCAGCGATGTCCAACGGGCCATTGCTGCCTTTCTTCTCTTCTGCGAGAAGCAGACCGTCCTCATCGACGTCGAAACTGGGATTCTGGATATAGTACTTCGTTACATCACCCATAACGTCGATGGGATCTACGAATTCATCAACAGCGGTGGGGTATATCTGACCGTTTTCGTTGAAAATTGCATAGAAACCAGTGACGTCGTACATATAACCATCAGAAGTGAAGATACCCTTCTTGAACTGATTGCGGACGACGAATTCTGTGCCTTGAGAAGCGAAATTGTAGCTGGCGGCAGCAGAGCCTTCAGCAACGTCCAGCTCGCCATCTCTGCTTACAGCCATGGTGACGGTAATGAACATGTTCACCCACTTCATCTTGTCGGCTTCCAGTTTGCTGGCAGCCACAACGATGGGTACTACCTCGTTGTCTTCACTGACAATCTCGAGATTGGACACGTCAGGGTTCTCCACTTCGGGCAGACCGTTGTAAGTCTTGAGTCCACCGCTGATGATGCCGGATACCTTCTGTCCTTGCTCAAGGCCGAGGTCAGAGCCGTAAAGCAACAAGCCTGCACGGCCATCTGTGAGGTAAGTGTATCTTCCGTCAACGTATGTTACCAGCCATTCCTTGGCATCCAGTGCAACGATGGTAGATGTAGGAGTGGCAGCTGAGTTGGCTTCATAGATAGAGGTGTAGACTACGGGATAGGTATATGTCACCTTTACCTCAGCGCTTGATTGCTCATCAGCATCCTCTGTTGCGGGTATCACGGCCCAAGCAGTAACGGTAGATGACACCCTACCTTGTGCCAGGATTCCGAATGGTTCAGTGTAAATGGAATAATCCTTTTGCATTTCGGTCATTCCATTGGTAAGCTTATGGCTAATTCTATAGCGTATTTCAGCACCCTCGGTTTCGCACGTCATGGTCACATTACGCACAGCTCCGCCAAGGAATGTTCCTGAAGCAGGAGTGATGACAGGAGCTGCCACGGTAGCAGCTTCGCCACCTGAGTAGTAGATGTCAATCTTTGAAATGCGAACCTGGGTATTGGCCGTATTTGCATTTCCTAGTACAAAAGAAGAAGCGCCAATGTTGTAATGCCCATCCGTACCAGAAACGGCTTTGTCGTTAACTGTAACGCTGACATTTGAATATGAGTCACCTGTAAATGTGGCTTCTATATACTCAATTGTTGCACCGGTCAGGGAAGATACTGTAATAGTATTGCCTCCGCTAGCAGACCAATACAATCTCATATCTCCAGCTTTATTCAAGCCTGGCATATTGGAGTTAGCGCCTTTGTCTGCAATAACTGACCATTCAGTAGCTGTCAAGCCCATTATTGCTGCATTGTTGCCTTCAGCCATGTTCGTGGTTTCCGTGCCTGTATATGCCATAGTCACCTTAGGGTATTCTATTGAAGCTCCGAAACTGAATGCTGAGAAGCTGAACAAGGCTAACAATGAAAGTAAAAACTTTTTCATT
Source organism: Bacteroidaceae bacterium (assembly GCA_016286165.1). Taxonomy (GTDB): domain Bacteria; phylum Bacteroidota; class Bacteroidia; order Bacteroidales; family Bacteroidaceae; genus Physcousia. Next base: position 124,112 of record JAEESE010000008.1, read on the forward strand.
TGCTTGGTTGTTTTATGTAGTTTTAGTTTCCACGTCGGGCTTGTGGCGTAGAAGTTAGTTTGTAAGGATGATTTGTGTGGGTCTGCAAGCCATTTATGCCTCCCAGTCTGAGTGGTAAGGCCAGACGCACAATGCTTTGTCTTGCTGTCTGTTAGTCAGTAGTTTAAGAGTGTTATTTGTTTAATTGTTAATGAATATAGTTAATGTAAAATATAGTATTTGCGTTGCAAATATACTAAAAAATGGCAGAAACATGCATGTTTCTGCCACTTTTTTTAGTTATTTCTTAAAATTTCTTGCCTATCTGCCCCTCGAACCACCGCTATTGCCACGAGTGGAGCCGCTATTACCGCGCGAGCTGCCGCTGCCGGTGGCTGTTCCCGACGTGGTTGTCGAGGTGGAGCGCTGGGGTGTGGTGGTCGTTACTGAACGCTGGGGAACTGCCGACGTGTTGTTGGGACGCTGGGGCGCTGCCGACGTGTTGCTGGAGCGAGTAGTGCTGCTATTGCCGCGCTGTGAACCGCTGAAAGTTGGAGTCCGCGTTACGCCTGTAGCAGGAGTATTTACGTTCTTGTTAGTGTTGGTGTTAGAGTTGACGTTCGTTGTGGTGCCACCAGAACGGGAGGTGCCGTGAGTAGCGGGCTTGGCCTCGCCGATATGATAGCTGGGATAGCTCTTGGAGTTGGGCTTCACAGTGCCGTAGGCAGGAGGAGCCGAGCTGCCGAAGTGCATCTGGCCGCCAGGTGCTGCGGGACGGTGGAATTCGCGTCCGGCATAGTAGCTGTCGTGACCTATGTTATGTCCGCCACGGAAGCTGTAGTAGATAGCAGGACGGTCGTAGAAGAAATAGCTCTTGGCATAGCGGTTTCTAACGATGAGGCTGAACGAGTGGCGGCGCACCCAGGACATAGGACGATAGAAATCGGGTATGCCGGTGTAGAGTTCCCACTGCCAGAGGCTAAGCACGTAGCGCAGGTCTGCATTACGACGCATCCAGTAGATGCCATCGAGATCGGTGACGTCGTAGATCCCCAGGAAGTAGTCGAGGTTGATCTCGTAGACGGCCTCGTACTGCGAGATGCTGAGTCCGAGCTCATAGGCCATCTTGTCGGAGAGGAAGAGGGCTTCCTTGCGAGCCTTGGTGAAGCTCATTGCTGCGGCGGAGGTGACTATCATCACCATCACTGCCAGGGTGGTCATTAGGCGTTTCATGATTATTTAGTTTTTAGTAGACCAGAGGTCTTGGTTAGCGTTTATTGTTAGCTTTTTGTCTTATTGACACTGCAAAGGAAAACATTTTGCACGAGGTGGCAAAGGGAAAAGCAGAAAAGTTTCGGGGAATTTTCCTAAAGTACAGAGGGCTTTTATGGGAAATGCTCTTCTCTACTGTTTGCGACGCATAAACGAAAGAAGGATGCCCGTGTGGACATCCTTCTATGTTTCCGCGCGTTTATTAATTAATGTACACGCGCGCGAGGCTTGTTATGTAGCCTTACTCTCCTTTCTCGAGCTTAGCCTTGAGCTCTGCCAGGGCGTCGATATCGCCGAGGGTAGTGCTTGCAGCCTGATTCTGGATAGCGGTAGCTTCTTCCTGAGCCTTAGCGGGACGCTTGGTAGCGCGCTCTGCCTTGCGGGCTTCGCGAGCTTCGGTGCGTGCAGCATCTTCGAAGATGCGGCTGTGGCTGAGGATGATGCGCTTGCTGTCCTTGTTGAACTCGATAACCTTGAAGGGGAGAGTCTCGCCCTGCTGAGCCTGGCTGCCATCCTCCTTCACGAGGTGCTTAGGAGTAGCGAAGCCTTCTACGCCGTACTCGAGCTGAATTACAGCGCCCTTGTCGAGGAGCTCCACGATGGTGCCCTCGTGCACGCTGTCGCGTGTGAACACGGTCTCGAATACATCCCAAGGATTCTCCTCGAGCTGCTTGTGACCGAGGCTGAGGCGACGGTTGTCCTTGTCGATTTCGAGCACTACAACTTCGATATCCTCACCGATCTTGGTGAACTCGCTGGGGTGCTTAACCTTCTTAGTCCAGCTGAGGTCGCTGATGTGGATGAGGCCGTCTACGCCCTCTTCCAGCTCGACGAATACGCCGAAGTTGGTGAAGTTGCGTACGCGTGCAGTGTGCTTGGAACCAACGGGGTACTTGGTTTCGATGCTCTCCCAGGGATCTTCCTTGAGCTGCTTGATGCCGAGCGACATCTTGCGCTCCTCGCGGTCGAGGGTGAGGATTACGGCTTCTACCTCGTCGCCAACCTTCATGAAGTCCTGAGCGCTGCGGAGGTGCTGGCTCCAAGACATCTCGCTGACGTGGATGAGGCCTTCGACACCGGGAGCAATCTCGATGAATGCGCCGTAGTCGGCCATAACGACAACCTTACCCTTGACATGGTCGCCGACCTTGAGGTTGGCATCGAGGGCATCCCAAGGATGGGGAGTGAGCTGCTTCAGACCGAGAGCGATGCGCTTCTTCTCCTCGTCGAAATCAAGGATAACGACGTTGAGCTTCTGGTCGAGCTCTACAACCTCGTGAGGATCGCTTACGCGGCCCCAGCTGAGGTCTGTGATGTGTACGAGACCGTCGACACCACCCAGGTCGATGAATACACCATAGGAAGTGATGTTCTTGACGGTGCCTTCGAGCACCTGACCCTTCTCGAGCTTGGAGATGATCTCCTTCTTCTGCTGCTCGAGCTCGGCCTCGATGAGTGCCTTGTGGCTTACTACGACGTTGCGGTAGTCCTGGTTGATCTTAACAACCTTGAACTCCATGGTCTTGCCTACGAATACATCGTAGTCGCGGATGGGCTTCACGTCGATCTGGCTGCCGGGCAGGAATGCTTCGATGCCGAAAACGTCGACGATCATGCCGCCCTTGGTGCGGCACTTGACGAAACCCTTGATGATTTCCTCGTTGTTGAGGGCTGCGTTGACGCGCTCCCAGCTCTTTGTAGCACGAGCTTTCTTGTGGGAGAGGATGAGTTGTCCTTTCTTGTCTTCCTGGTTTTCGATGTACACCTCTACGGTGTCGCCGACCTTGAGGTCGGGGTTGTAGCGGAATTCGTTGGCGGAAATGATACCGTCGCTCTTGAAACCGATGTTCACAACGACTTCGCGCTTGTTGATTGCGATGACGGTTCCGTCGACCACATCGTGGTCGCCTACGCCTGTGAGACTCTTCTCATATGCGTTGGCCTGTTCGTCGCGGCTTTGCTCACTCTGAGCGGTGCCTTTCTCAAAGCCTTCCCAATCGAAGTCCTCGAGGGGCTGAATGTTTGTTAAGTTTGACATAGAGTTAATTAATAAAAAATGGTTTGATTTTGAGTGTTAGACATTATATTGTGTGAAACTCGGGCGCAAAGGTAGTAAAAGATTATGGATTAGAGATTAAGGATTGGAGATTTTTTTTCATTTTTACCACATTTTTTCTTTGCACGCGCGCGTTTCCCTAATTCTTGAACCGAAAAATTGTTGCTGATCGCTCTTTTATGCAAAAAAACACAGCCCAAGGGTATGCTTGTAGCACGTCCTTGGGCTGCTGTTAGTTTTATGTAAGTGGTTTAAGCTTCCTCTTCGGGCTTTTCCACCTTCTTGCGGCTGCGGCGTTTGGGTTTCTCGTCGGCGGGCTTGTTGGGCTTTATGCCGGCGAGCTCCGGGTCTATCATGATACGTCCACAGTACTCGCAAACGATGATTTTCTTGCGCATACGGATGTCGAGCTGGCGCTGGGGCGGAATCTTGTTGAAGCAACCGCCGCAGGCATCGCGCTGAACATACACAATACCTAATCCGTTGCGTGAGTTCTTGCGAATGCGCTTGAAGGCCGACAGGAGTCTGGGCTCGATGGTGAGCTCGAGGTTCTTGGAACGCTCGCGCAGCTTCTCCTCTTCAGCGCGTGTCTCGGAGATAATCTCGTCGAGCTCGCTCTTCTTCACGTCGAGGTCGTCGCGGCGCTCGGTTACTGTGTCGGAGCAGCGGCGAATCTCTTCCTGCTTGTGTTCGTAGGCTTCGTTGGCCTCGCGTATCTTCTTCTCGTGGAGCTGGTTGTCAAGCTGCAGGTATTCTATTTCCTTAGTCAGGTTCTCGTATTCGCGGTTGTTTCTGACGTTGTTGAGCTGTTCGGTGTAACGCTCAATGCTGGCGTTGTTGTCCTGAATGCCGATTTTGCGCTTGGCGATTTCCTCCTGAATGCCTTGCATGTCAGCCTGTATCTTGTCGATACGGGTAGTGAGGCCTTCGATTTCGTCCTCGAGGTCCTGCACTTCCAGTGGCAGCTCACCGCGGAGTGTCTTGATGGAGTCGATTTCCGAAAGCATTGTCTGCAGCTGGTATAGGTTTCTCAGCTTGTCCTCAATGCTCAGTTCCTGTGGGTCTTTCTTGTCTCTTGCCATAATGGTGTTTAAATATTTAAAAATGATATGATTAACTTATCAACTGTCAACTATCAACTGTCAACTTATAAAATGTGTATCGGGTTCGTGTTTATGTCCGTGTCGTACACTGGCAGGTTGGGTGCTACGCGTTCAATCACCTCGCGGAAGATCTCTCGGGTGTACTGCTCGCTTTCGTAGTGGCCAAGCACGGCTATCTGTATTTCCTGCTCGTGCCCAAACCATACATGGTAGTGCATTTCGCCTGTGATGAAGGCGTCGGCTTCTGCACGCAACGCCTCGTCGAGCATGAAGTCGCCCGCCCCGCCGCAGATGGCTACGCTTTGGATCTGACGTTCCAACAGTTGGTTGTGCTGTAGTGCTTCCACTCCGAAGGCTTGTTTCACGCGTTGCAGGAATGCGAAGGAGTCCTCGGCCACAGGCAGATAACCCATCACAGCGCTGGCAGCACGCACGTTGGCGTCGTTTGTGCTTACGGTTCTTGGCGCAATCATCTCCACGTCGATTAGCCCGAGCTTCTCGGCGATGCGGTAGTTGACGCCGTCTTCTGCATTATCCAGATTGGTGTGGGCGGCGTAAATACATATGTCGTTTTGAATAGCTATACGCACGCTACGCTGCACTAAGTCGGCATCTGTCACCTGGCGCAGAGGGCGGAAGAGAAGTGGATGATGGCTTACGATGAGGTTGCAACCCAGATCCACGGCCTCGCGCACTACATCTTCGGTGACGTCTAAACACAGCAATGCCCCTGAAGCCTCCGTCTCTGTCAATCCGCATTGCAGGCCGGCATTATCATAGCTCTCCTGCAAGGGCAGAGGCGCGAATCGCTCAAGGGCACGAATGATTTCCTTGATTTTCACGTCTTACACGTTTATGAAATACGGCTGCAAAGATAAATCAAGAAAATGAAAAGTGAAAAGTGAAAAGTGAAAAATCTTCGTTGTGGCCGTCTTTTTTTGTTCTTTCGTGCAGTTTTTTTCGATTTCCTGAACGAAATCAATAAATATTGCTTACTTTTGTGGCCAAGAACGAAGATATTGAAGATTATTCTTCAACAATATTTATCACACCTCATTCGTTAATAGAATAGTAAAGGTAAGACGTTAAATAGCAAATCGTAAATTGTCAAATAGCAAATAAACCATATGTTAACACGATTCATTTTCCGTTCGCTTTGTGCTTTGCTCGTGGGCTTCCTGCTGGTGAGTCAGACCGACAAGATGCCAACTCTGCTTGTCCAGATTATCGGCGGCTTGTTCATCCTCTCAGGTGTGCTGGCATTCATAGGCTATTTCAATACCCGACGCCAGTTGCTTAAGGCCTCATTGCTGACAACCGACGATGGCAAGCCTTTCGACGGCTCGTCGCGACTCCTGCCTATGTTCCCTGTCGTGGGAATAGGCTCGCTGGCTCTTGGCGTTCTGCTGTTGGTGTGGCCTTCCCTGTTTGTAAACATTCTTATGTATGTTCTTGGAGCTTTATTGCTACTCATAGGCGGCACTCAGATAGCAGCACTCTTGCGCTATGCCAAGATCTCGGCACCCTCGTGGGCATCGTTCATTATCCCCGTGGCCATCATAGCTGCAGGCATATTCGTTATTCTGAAGCCGATGGAAGCAGCCTCGCTGCCTTTCACCATTTTGGGCATAGCGTATATAGCCTACGGCGTCAGCGAGTTTTTCATTGGCATTCGTCTGTACCGTCTGCGCCGTCGTATTGAATCGGCACAACCCGCCGAGGCAGAGATAATTACGGAAGTACCGGAGATACAAGATGCCGAGATAGTGGAAGGCGATTAATCATAGGCTCATCAAACATCCCATAAACAATAAACGTCAAACTTAAAATACTATGACACGTAAGATAAAATGTATCGGTGTTCTGACCAGCGGAGGCGATGCCCCCGGCATGAACGCAGCCATACGCGCCGTGACGCGCGCAGCCATAGCCAACGGATTCAAGGTTAAAGGAATTTACCGTGGCTACGAAGGCCTTATTCATAAGGAAATCAAGGAGTTCACCACCGAGAGCGTCTCGGGTATCATAGGCCGTGGCGGCACAATACTCAAGACCGCCCGTTCCAAGGACTTCATGACCGAGGAAGGTCGAAAGGCAGCCTACGACAATATGGTTGAGGCTGGCATCGACGCCCTCGTGGTCATCGGTGGCAACGGCTCGCTCACTGGCGCCCGCCTGTTTGCTGCAGAGTTCGACGTGCCTTGCATAGGTCTGCCTGGTACTATCGACAACGACTTGAACGGCACCGACTTGACCATAGGCTACGATACGTCGCTCAATACCATCATGGAATGTGTCGACAAGATACGTGACACTGCCAACTCGCACGAACGAATTTTCTTTGTTGAAGTGATGGGCCGCGATGCCGGCTTCCTGGCACAGAATTCGGCTATCGCCGCAGGTGCCGAAGCTGCCATCATTCCCGAGGAACAGACACATGTCGACCAGTTGGCACAGTTCATAGGCCGAGGCATTCGCAAATCGAAATCCTCGTCGATAGTCATCGTCAGCGAGAGCCCCAAGTGCGGTGCAATGTATTACGCCGAACGTGTGCGCAACGAGTATCCGCAGTTCGACGTGCGGGTGTCCATCCTTGGCCATCTGCAGCGCGGCGGCTCGCCTTCGGCGCAAGACCGTATTCTTGCCTCACGTCTCGGCGTAGGTGCCATCAACGCCCTGCTCGACGGTCAGCGCAACGTGATGATAGGCATTAAGAACGATGAGATTGTCTATGTGCCTTTCTCCAGCGCTGTGAAAAGCGACAAACCGCTCAAGCGCGAGCTTATCACAGCCCTTGAGGCATTGAGCCTGTGATAACTTCTTTAACGTCCTTAACTTCCAATCAGACAATATCATTTCTTTAATTTCCAGCTAATTGAAAAATCTTCTTCTATACATATTTTTATTCATGGCCGGAGCGGCAGAAATGGCAGCTCAGACGTGTAACCCAACAGCCACCTTCACCTACACCAACGAAGATGGTGAGGAGGTGACCGAGCAGCTGGAGAGTTACTCCGGCTCGGCACCCGTCAAGGCGGAGTTCAACGCCAATCCCACTGATGTCGAGGATTTCGTGGCCCGCTATGAATGGATTATTTATGAGACGGGCAACGAGCAGAACATCATCGTGCATCGCTTCGACGAGGACATTGAATACACATTCCTCAAGCACGGCTCCTTCACCGTAGAACTCAAAGCCACTTTCGTGGCCGACGGCGACTCGGTGTTCTATCCTGCCGAGGGCGAGGAACCTGTACGCTTCACCGTATCGGTGTCCGAGAGCCACCTGGAAATGCCCAATGCCTTCTCGCCTGGCGAAGACCAGTGGAACAAAATCTACAAGGCTAAGGACAACCACAAAAGCATTATATCGTTCAAGGCTACCATCTTTAACCGCTGGGGACAGCGACTTTACACGTGGACCGACATCAACGGCGGCTGGGATGGGCGCTACAAAGGCAAGATAGTGCCCGACGGAGTCTACTACGTCAACGTGGTAGCCAAAGGTGCCGACGGACATGTTTATCATATCCGTAAGGATGTGAATGTGCTCACTAAATATACCGAGATGAGCGGTGGAGGCGGTGGAGGAACGGAGTAGATAATGGGGACTACGCTTGAAGTCATAGGTGCTCGCGTCAATAACCTTAAGAATATTGATGTGACGATACCGCGCGGGAGCCTGACCGTCATCACGGGACTCTCGGGCTCGGGTAAGTCTTCGCTGGCTTTCGACACTATCTATGCCGAAGGTCAGCGTCGCTATATCGAGACTTTCTCGGCATATGCCCGCAACTTTCTCGGAGGATTGCAGCGTCCTGATGTCGACAAGATAACAGGTCTCTCGCCCGTCATTAGCATAGAACAGAAAACTACCAACAAGAATCCTCGTTCCACTGTAGGCACCACTACTGAGATTTACGATTTCCTGCGACTGCTCTTTGCCCGTGCCGGTGATGCCTTCTCGTGGCAGACAGGCGAGGAGATGGTGAAATACACCGAGGAACAGATTGTGGACCTCATCCAGAAGGACTTTGCCGGACATAAGATACAGCTGCTGGCGCCTCTCGTGCGCAACCGCAAAGGTCACTACCGCGAACTGCTCGACAACACACGCCGCAAAGGATTCATATGGGTGCGTATCGACGGACAGATGATGGAACTGCAGCCGGGTATGAAGCTTGACCGCTACAGCAACCACTCCATAGAGGTCGTGGTGGACAGGATGAAGGTTGACAGCAGTGATGGTGCCCGCTTGCGCGACAGCGTAGAGCTGTGTCTGAAGATGGGCGAAGGCCTTATGATGGTACTCGATATGGACGCCTCCTCCAACGGAGAGGGTGGGGCAGGGGCAAGTGCCTTGCGCCACTACAGCCGTCGCCTGATGTGTCCCACTACGGGTATGAGCTATGCCGATCCTGCTCCTCACAACTTCTCGTTCAACTCACCTCAGGGCTGGTGCCCGCGTTGCAAAGGTCTGGGCTACGTCAACCTTATCGACGTTAACAAGGTCATCCCCGACCGTTCGCTCTCGGTTCGCGAAGGCGGCATAGCACCTCTGGGTAAAGCCAAGAGCCAGATGATCTTCTGGCAGATGCAGGCATTGCTTGAACGTTACGATGTCACCCTCGACACACCGCTGACCGATGTGCCCGACGAAGCTATCGACGAGATTCTCAATGGCTGTCCTGAGCGCCTGCGCATACCTGCAGCCACGGCGCATACTACCAATGACTACTATATCTCCTACGAAGGTCTCGTGAAATATATCGAGATGATGCAGGATAGCGATGCCAGTGCCACGGCGCAGAAATGGGCGGAGCAGTTCTCCAAAACCGCCACCTGCCCCGATTGCCACGGCGCACGTCTCAACCGCGAAGCTCTGCACTTCCGTATCGGAGGAAAGAACATAGCTGAACTTGCCGACATGGACATCAAGGACTTGAGCCAGTGGATAGACGACCTTCCGCAGGCTCTCACGCCCCGTCAGCAGAAGATAGCCCCCGAGATACTTAAGGAAATACGCACACGCGTGCAGTTCCTCGTCGATGTAGGCCTCGACTACCTCAGCCTCTCACGTGCCAGCATGAGCCTCAGCGGCGGCGAGAGCCAGCGCATACGTCTTGCCACACAGATAGGTTCGAAGCTTGTCAATGTGCTCTACATTCTCGACGAGCCAAGCATAGGCCTTCACCAGCGCGACAACCGCCGCCTCATCGCCTCGTTGAAGCAGTTGCGCGACACAGGCAACACCGTTATCGTGGTTGAACACGACGAGGAAATGATGCGTGAGGCCGACTATATCGTAGACCTCGGACCGGCTGCCGGCCGTAAGGGCGGTGAAGTGATGTTTCAGGGAACGTATGAAGAGCTAATAGCCCCACGCCCCGCCCTCCCTGTGAGGGAGGGAGCAGAACGTAATGAGCAGGCGTCCGCTTTGCAAGACATGGGTTCCAGTTCCTCTGAGTCACAGGTGACCGCCCCCTCCCTCACAGGGAGGGCGGGGGATGGGTCCCTTACCCGCCTTTACCTCACAGGCCAACGCACCATCGATATTCCTGTCACACGGCGCCCCGGCAATGGCAAAGTTCTGGTGCTCAAGGGCGCAGAGGGCAACAATCTCAAGCATGTTGATGTCAGTTTCCCACTCAACACCTTCATTTGTATCACAGGTGTGTCGGGTTCAGGCAAATCCACACTTATCAACGATACGCTGCAGCCCATACTCTCGCAACATTTCTATCGCTCGCTGCGCGACCCTCTGCCATATTCCTCTATCGAAGGATTGGAGAATATCGACAAGGTAGTCAATGTGGACCAGAGTCCTATCGGCCGCACTCCACGTTCCAATCCCGCCACCTACACAGGCGTCTTCTCCGACATCCGCGACCTCTTCGTGTCGCTGCCCGAAGCACGCATCCGTGGTTACAAGCCAGGCCGCTTCTCGTTCAACGTGAAGGGCGGTCGCTGCGAGACCTGTGGCGGCAACGGCTACAAGACCATCGAGATGAATTTCCTGCCCGATGTGATGGTGCCCTGCGAGGATTGTCATGGCCGACGCTATAACCGCGAAACGCTCGAAGTGCGTTTCAAAGGCAAGAGCATAGCCGACGTGCTCGACATGACCATCAACCGCGCCGTGGAGTTTTTCGAGAATCAGCCCACTATTCTGCAGAAGATTAAGACGCTGCAGGATGTCGGCCTTGGCTACATCAAGCTCGGACAGTCGTCAACAACCCTCTCCGGTGGCGAGAGCCAGCGTGTGAAACTGGCTACCGAACTCTCCAAACGCGATACAGGCCGCACGGTCTACATCCTCGACGAGCCCACTACGGGACTGCATTTTGAAGATATCCGTGTGCTGCTTGGCGTGTTGCAGCGCTTGGTCGACCGTGGCAACACCGTCATTGTCATCGAGCACAACCTCGACGTCATCAAGAGTGCCGACTACATCATAGACCTCGGCCCCGACGGAGGCCGCGGCGGCGGCAACATTCTGGCCACCGGCACTCCTGAGCAGGTCGCGAAGTGCAAGAAAGGCTTCACGCCGCAGTTCCTGCGCGAGATACTGAAAGCAAGCAAGTGAATGTCCCCACTTCCTTAAGTTCTGTGAAATATAGGATAATGAAAATAAGAGATTTACAATCTTTCTTTTCGGTCTTTTTTGTTGCCATCTTGCTCACTGCTTGTGGCAAGGAAGACTCCCCAGTTACTCCATCCAACAACAATGATGGTAAAACTCCCACAGAAACTGTCATCAGTTTTAGTGTTACAAATGATACAGTCAGCGCCGAGGCTGGTTCCACGGAAATACATTTGAAGGCCAACAGCGAATGGAAGGCTTTTTCGGATGTCGCGTGGTTGGACGTGAAACCCAATGCCGGAAAAGGCGACGCTATGCTGAAATGTTCTTGGCAACCCAATCCCTACCCTCAACCGCGAAAAGCCACCATCGCCGTGCAAGCGGGCGATGTGAGGAAGACGTTCAGCATCTGTCAGGCGGCTTATGAAATGGGCACCCAACCGCATATCGTGAGTTATCGCGGAGTGATGGGAAACAAGATGAAAGACGAAGACAGTTATTTTGAGATAACGTTCGACCAACCTGTTACCGTTGACAACTGGCAAATGGAGAGTTATCAAATTGAATGTAAACCTACCTATCTTGAAGGGAACACCGTAGTGCGCCAGAATTTCCCTCCGGCAATGATGGGATTCGACTTGGCCCTCAAAGCGATAGTCAGCAATAAGGAAGGGACTTCATTTACCCTCAATGCCACAATCCCCTTCTATGACAAGAAGTTTACGACAGAAGGCGAGATTCGTTATGTGTTGCCCTCAGAAGACGAACGGAGCGTATGGGTGTCGCTCTCTCGTCCCAACAAGCTCATCCAGTTGTCGCTCGATGATGGTCATGTGATTCACGACATAGGCTTGCATTTCGCTCCAGACTATATCTGCTACAATTCCTACAACAAAAAAATCTACCTCATGCCGTCCAACTCGGATTACAACCTGGGCTACAGCAATTGTCTGTGCATGATTGACCCGCAGCAAGGGCGCATCGAAGAGACCATTTCCTTTGAGCCCTCAGGAAATGCACATCCTGATTATCCTGCCATATATCCTTACGAGCTGCAATTTACCGACGACGGGCTGGGGATTGTCTTGCTATGTGAACAAGGTGCTTCGGGATTAGAGTGGCGATATATCGACAGCGCCAACAAGAATAAGCAGACGCTGAGCGGTTACAGCAATTCGGAAATGGTGCTTGAGCACGTTTACCGCAGTCACGACGGGCAGAAGATCTGGGCTAATCCTTATTGCCGCAGTTACCTGCCCATCTACAGCATCAGTCGCGAAGAGCCCACTCCCAAGGCATATCAGTTGGAATCGAAATTCCGCTCCGACTACTATTACGCCGGAGGCAACATCATGGATATGCAGTTCAGCCGCCTGACCAACAAGGTGTTTATCAGCACAGCCCCTGCATGTCAGTGTGTCATCGACCTCGACACTGACACTTATTCGAAGGTGTTCCCTGCTGAAGCACGCAATTCTAAGGCTGCATGGGACTATTCGAGTAGTGAACGTTCGTGGGTTTATCAGGTTTGTGCGTCAGACCGGAGTTTTTTGTTAATTGACATGGACAGAAGCGAAGCAGTATTCTTCTGCAATCATATCTGGTATAACACTCCTTGTAATATTTATCATTTGCCAACCTCCGACCAGGTCATCGTGGCTGCAATAGATGGCATTTACGTCTTCGATGCCTCGATGATGAAGAAAGAGTGATTTATAAACGATAAACACGTTATCAAATAATCTTTGGTATGCATATCAACACATTTCTTCAGCGCCTAATGCTCATTGGCGTCGTTTTGGCGAGCAGCCTTGCCGCTTCAGCCTCCAAGACCAGTCCTTATTCAGGCTCGCGTATCTTCTGGGATTCGCGCTCGCCCATTGTGGTATTCGACGGTGGCGGTTATGCACGTGTCATGGAACTGCAGGACGGACGCCTGATGGCCTGCTGCGAATGGTCGGGCATACGTATTACCTACAGCAGCAACAAAGGCAAGACATGGCGCACGCCAACTACTATTGTCACTAATACCAACAATGTGCCGAATTGCGTGCCCGACATGATTCAGCTGCGCGACGGCACAATCATCGTAGCCTATAACCCACGGCCCTCCGCGCCTTATACTGATGACCGACGCTATAGCATACGCCTCAAGCGCAGCACCGACAACGGAGGCTCTTGGGGACCGGAAATCGTGGTGTATGATGCAGGTCCCCAACCCGAGATAGGCTGCTGGGAACCCTGTTTGCTCGAACTGCCCACGGGCGAACTGCAATTGTATTTTGCCGACGAAAGCCCATACGACACCAACGGCGACCAGCAGATTTCCATCTGCCGCTCATTTGACCAGGGCCTGACGTGGTCGGCGCCCGAATGCGTGAGCTACCGAGCAGGTTTCCGCGACGGCATGCCCGTGCCCGTGCTTCTTCAGGACAGCACCACTATAGCGGTGGCTATCGAGGACAACGGCTGGGGCTACAACGACTTTCTACCCACCATAGTCCGAACATCCATTTCACGCAACTGGAAGACGCCCGTATCGGGCGGCAGCGGCTCGCGCAACAAGGCCGTGGACTACAACTACTGTCCCACGGCTACAGGCGGCGCGCCATATCTTCGTGTATTGCCCAACGGCGAGACGGTGCTTTCGCATCAGTCCACCTACAACCACTCTGGCAATCAGGACATGTATGTCTACGTCGGCAACAGTTCAGCCCGTAGTTTCAAGGCCATGAGCAGTCCGTTCCCCGTGCCGCAGGACAAGAAGGCGCTGTGGAACTCGCTTGCAGTAGTCGACAATGGCGTAGTGGTGGCCGTTTCGGGCTATAGCGGAGGCGTCAAGATGGTGAAGGGCTATCCCAAGAGCCAGTTCGAGGTGCCCTTTGCCCACCCCTCGGTGGACGCCCGACGCTCCACCTCCGAAGGCTACTACTCTTCGCTCGCCGACCAGATTATGCTTGGAAGCGAGACCGAGACATACACCTATGCCGATCTGGCTTACGACAGCGATTCGCTATACGTCTTCTGCCGTGTCTACGACACCAAGATAGTGGCCGATGGCGATAATGCCGACGTAGTAGGCATCAGTATCGACACTCAGTCCGCAGCCGATACCGCGCCCCAGACTACATCCTTCCGCTACGATATTACGCCATCGGGAACCATCACATCTTATCAGGGCTCAGGCCGCTCATGGCGACAAACCGAAGGCACAGCCGTTCATGTGGCAGCCGTCAAGAGCTCTGCGTTCTACACCTTGGAGATAGCTATCCCCTGGACAGAGCTGGGCACCGCAGCCGCCACTGCCGGTTCTGCCATGTCATTCAGTATCCAGGTCACCAACGGCAACGGCGCTTCGCAAGTGGTGGAGCATATAGCCGATGCCAAGCGCGACGGCCCTTACACCTGGATGCCCCTTAATTTCCTTGCGGGCGACGAAGAGACGGGCATCCGGCAGTTGTCCGAGCCCGCATCATTCTGGCTGGAGTGTAAGCAAGGCAGTTGCCTGCTTCATGCTGCCGAGGACATTCATCATGTTCAGGTGGTGGACCTTAATGGCCGCTCGCTCCTCAGCATGCAGAGCACCTGTCCCACGGTATGCCTGCCCATCCTCGCCCGCGGTATCTACACCGTCAACGTCTCCCTGGCCGGCGGCAAATCCCTCTCTCGCAAGTTTGCCATACACTGAAGCTAATTACTAAGTCCGTTCATTCTTTTAGGGAATTATATACAATTTGACCCCAACGCCCCAGAGGGGCAGCAAGCAGTATCCCTCCGTCGCCAGAGGAGTTCTGGCTCCCCTCATCGGGCACGGATGGCCCAAGGGCAATCCTCTAAAGGCCCTCTTCGCCCAGGGCAACGCCCTGGGTACGTATGCACCCAACAAACGCGCCCTGAAAGGGCAAAAGCATTTGATTACGATATGCTTTTGCCCTTTCAGGGCGAGTATATCCCCATCATGTATACCCAGGGCGTTGCCCTGGGCTGACTGCTCATTGGCCTTTCAGGCCGTTGGCTACCTGAAAGGGTCTAATTGTATATAATCACCTTTTTTTATACAATAAAGACTCAAGCGCAGGCTGGTACTGGGAACCTTGCCTGCGCTTGAATCGTTATGGAAATGAAAAGTTGAAGTTGTCTCAACTTATTACCTTGTCTTTGCTACTTTCTTGCCATCGCGGATGTATACGCCGGTAGGTGTTGATTGGCTGTTAGCGGATTTGCCGGTTGCTATTCTGCGCCCGGAGATATCATAAAGGGCGTTCTCCATTGTTCCCTGCCCATTCTCCATTGCCTCTTGTCCATAGCCGAATTCGTGTATGCCGTCGGGCTCTTGCAGCGACGCCTCGGCGCGGTCTATGGCTTCTTGCAAGGCTTGGAGGGAGTCGGTGGTGACGGTGCCGTCGGCGATGAGCTGGCGTGTGGCTTGCAGTTGCGCCTGCAGGGCGTCGAATGCGGCGTGGACGTTAGTGCGTGTGTAGTATGGCGAAAGGGTTTGGCTGATGGCTACCGTATGAACCTGAAACTCGCTCATAGCCCACACGCGGCCGTCCTCGCGCTGGCCTGCCGTGCGCATGACCTGGAAACGGAGGTTGCGCATAGGACCGTCGGCGAAGAGGATGGGCGAGGTGTAGGTCTCGTTGACGGCTTGGGGGAAGTCGTTGTTGAGGCGAGCTACGGTCAGGAAGTTGCGCGCGGTGGGCGAGGCGGATACGATGATGTCCTGCGGGATATCGGGCTGTCCGTACTGGGCATGCTGCGAAGGTGTGAAGGTGAAGCAGAAAGCCTGTACCTCAGCGGAGAGGCGTGCCTGCAGATATGGCCGTTCGGCAGGCCAGTTGATGCCGCTATACCATGTCTCGTAGTAGGTGGCGGTGTTGCGGTCCACTATTTTGGCAAGGTCGTGAGCCGCCTGCTGCGTGGTGTTGCAGTTGGAGGTGAGGTTGCCGGCGCCACGCACAAGCTTGGACGTGAGGTCCGGCTCCGCCACGAAGGCTTTGGCATAGGTCTCGAGGCCTAACTGGAAGAGGTATTCGGGGTTGCCTGTTTCGTGGGCTGTGCGTTCTGCCTCGCGCGTGAGGCGTTTTACGGCATCTTCGTCTGGCTTGAGATAGTGGTTGGCGCGCAGTTGGAATATGCCTGTCGAAGACGCCGAATTATTGAGGCCGAACGGCACTTCTTTTGCGGGCGCCAGGGTTAGGTACTTGCCGGCATTGGCGAGCACGAAACCGCTGTTGTAGGGCTCTATGGTTAGTGGCGTGGGTATTTCGGACAAGGTGATGTCGCCAGCCGTGGCTCCTATGCTTAGATATTTCTCTGCTCCGAGGTTGTAGAGGTAGTAGTCATCGTATTTCTCGGAGTGCAGTATCATCCAGTTGTGGAGCGGATTGGTGACGTGTGTCGGTTCACGATAGGCTTCAAGGGCGCTGCTGATGGTTGATGCAAGGATGGTAGGCAGACCGTTGTCGGCGGCTACGAGGTCACCGCGGCCTGAGGGGGCGTGGAGTTGGTACACGCCGAGGGGTGTGAAATGCTCTGCTTTGGCTACGACGCCGTAGGTTAGCGGCTGTGCGCTCTCCGCTACGTTGTCTATGGCTAAGCGCAGAGATTCAACGTCGGTGCAGCTGCCGTCGGCATATACGGCGCGCAGGGCTTCGAGGTCGGCAGGTGCGTAGCCGCCAAACTGGTCGCTCTCGTCAATCATACGCTGTGCTAAGGCGAGCATATCGGCAAGGCGGTATTCGTGCTTGAAATAGATTTCGTTGACGACGAGGTTGGTGCCATAGCCCTGCGAGAAGCGGATGCGGAAATAGCGTGAGGTGATGGGCTCGGGAAGCACGATGGTGGGGTGGTCGGAGTCCTCGATGTCGAGGTTGGTCGTTGCACCGCGCCAGGTGGTGCCGTTGTCGGAGGTGTACACTACCATGCGTCGGGCACGATATCCGCTGTCGCGACTCTGGTAGAGCTCAATCGACGTGACGGTGGTCTCGGTGCCGGCATCGAAGTCGAAGGTGTGCGGGAAGCTCACCGAACCGTTCTTCCATTTGTTGTGGTAATAGGTGGTTGTGCTGCCGTCGAGGATCTGTGCAGCGCGCCCGAAGTCGCCCTCGCCCGATGTCTCCTCGTCGCTGAAACCGATGACCTTCCACGTCGAGGGGTCGGACACGGTGCGTGTAGCTTCAATCATGGAGCGCACGGTCTTAGCGTGGTTGTGCGTCAGGGCTTGGTCTATGCGGCGGTCGAGGCGTGCCACGTCGATGGTGTCGACCCAAGGCATTTGTCCCTGTTGGGGTGGGGTATAGGTGTCGGCGCTGTCGCGTGTGCCCATATATCCTCCGGTCTCAAGGTACATAGCATTATCGAAAAGCTCGGTGACGCCGTGGCCGAAGTCGAAGCGCGAGTAGCGGTTGCCGTTGTTCTGCGTATTGCCGAAACCTGCGTGGTTGAGGGCATACCATTGTCCTGTGGCTGCCGCGCGCATGGCTCCGTTGCGGAAATAGCAGCGGCGCATGAGGTTGCCGCCCCTGTTGCCGAAGTTCTCGAGGAAGGAATAGATGCCTGAGGTGAGGCGGCTGTTGCCGGCACGTCGCAGCGTACCGATATATCGCCACTCCGTGTCCTCGGCCATCTTGTACCACATGGACTGCAGGGTACTCTGGTACTCCTTGGTAGTGGTTGTGCCGTCGGCATTGGTCACGGTCACGAGGTTGTTCTCGGGGCGTTCGTTGAGCAGGAACTGAATCCAATGGTCGAATTCCCAGAGGTTGTCGTCGTTGAAAC
Source organism: Bacteroidaceae bacterium (assembly GCA_016286165.1). Classification (GTDB taxonomy): domain Bacteria; phylum Bacteroidota; class Bacteroidia; order Bacteroidales; family Bacteroidaceae; genus Physcousia. The sequence goes on from JAEESE010000008.1 coordinate 141,885, forward strand.
GAATGCTGGAGCCGGTGCCCTCGCCGCCGAAACGGGTGGCATAAGCGCCCGGCCCTACGTCCACGGCGGCTGCCCGCATGAAATCAGGCAGGTTGCGGTCGGCCTCGACGTCGCCCTCGTCCCATACCGAGAAAAGCACGCTGTGGCCGTAGGAGCCGTCGTCGTGCGTAGGCATCTGAATGCCCGAGTAGCCTACGTCGGTGCCGATGACCATCTGATAGGTGGCGGGCTGGCGGTAGCCACTGGGGTACAAAGCTTCCAGGTAAGTCCAGTCGTAGGCCTGTCCGCTGGGCGCGCCCGGCACTTTGCTGCCCCACCAGAGGTGCACGCTAGGCGCCATGAATATCTCGGAGTCGGTGATGGCGAGCGTCGAAGTGCGTTGGAATTTCATCACCTCGAGGCGGTCGAGTGTGTTGCGGCCGTCGGGGCATGTAAGTTCGAAGCGATACCAGCCGTCGAAGGGCATCTCGGTGTCGGGCATGATTTCCATGGTCTGCTCTGCGGTGGTGGTGCGTTCTGATGTCGCTGAGGTCTCAAGGACTACTGTACCGGTGATGGGATGCACGATACGCACGCCGAAGGTGACGTGCTTGCCCGACTTAGCCTTGAACACTGCGTCAGCCCGGACGTGGCCTTTTGGGAAATGGATGCCGTAGACGAGTACGGTGCCCTCGTCGTGCTTCCAGTCAATCCATGCCTTGGTCATCTGGTCGCCCACGGCCACGCCGTCGAGCTCGCGGTAGTGACGCGCAGGCCAGATGGTGTCTATTTTGGCGTTCCAATTGACATCTCCAACGGCCCCGACAGCCTCACCCCCGGCCCCTCTCCCGTGGGAGAGGGGAGTGGTTACTTTTGCGGGTAGAACACATGATATAAATATAATTAATGTGTAAAGCAGTGTCCTTTTCATCACGGTAAGAGTTTATGTTGATACAATCTGTATTGTTAGATGCAATCTATATAGTCTCTTCTTGTTAGGTATATACTCCCCTCTCCCACGGGAGAGGGGCCGGGGGTGAGGCCTTTGGGGGTGAGGCTCCCTTTTTATTTCACCTTAATATACTTGCATCCGTGTGTAGGAATGACGCATTTGAGGTCAGCTGCGCTGAGTTCCTTCTGGCGCCATAGGTCGCGGATGGTCTTGCCTTGGTTGGCAGGCACTATGGTAGCTATGTCGAACGTCTTGTCCTCGGTACCGACGTTGAAGATGCCGATGGCCTGGCCGCCGTCGGAGAGCGGACGTACCCACACCTCTATGTCGCCGTCCTTGGAGACGCGGTCGGCCTGCTTGCCCAGGATGTCCTGGTTGATGGCATTGACCTCGTGGTTGCAGAGCAGACCTACGGTGAAGTCGTCCATCTGTGCTATGTCGCAGCCGATGAGCATGTTGGATGCCAGGAGCGTCCACAGCGTGATGTGTGTGTACTGCTCGTCGGGCGTCAGACGGCTGTCGCGCAGGTTGGAGCTCCAGCCTACCTTACCCACGATGAGCATGTCGGGATCGTTCCAGTGGCCGGGAGCGGCATAGGGGGCGAGGCCTGCCTGACGGCGGAAACCTATGTCATACATCGAGCGCCATGTGTCGGTGATATCACCCGTGGTGCGCCAGCTGTTGGCATCCACGAACTTACCCCATTCCCATACGTTGGCCATGCCGTACTGGCAGAGGCTGTAGAAGATGTCGCGGGGCTGGTCGCGCAGGAACTTCTGCATGAGCAGGTAGGGACGGACATACGATGCCACGCCCTTGTCGCGCTCCTTGGCATGCTCGCGACCGTAGCCGCACCAGTCGTATTTCAGATAGTCGATGCCCCAGCTGTTGTAGCTCTCGGCATCCTGCAACTCATGGTCGATACTTCCGAGGTAGCCGCCGCAGGTGAAGTCGCCCGGCGAACTGTAGATACCGAACTTAAGGCCGCGCTCGTGGAGCCAGTCGCCCAGGGCTTTCATCGACGGGAATTTCTCGTTCACGGCAATGGTGCCGTCGGGGTTACGCTTCTCGGCTTCCCAACCGTCGTCGATGTTCATGTAGCAGTAGCCATAGTCGGCCAAGCCCTTGTCGATGAGCGCCTGTGCCGACGACATCACCTTCTCCTGCGATACGCTCAGCGCCCAGCAGTTCCACGAGTTCCAACCCATGGGCGGCGTGAGGGCGATCATGCGGTCGCCTACCTTCAGCGTGAAGTCCTGCGATGCACGGCCCTTGGCATTCTCTGCCACTACGGTGAACTTGTAGTCGCCCGGACGACGGATGGTGCCGCTGAGCACGCCGTCGGCTTCTTTCAGCGTCAGACCTTCGGGCAGGTTAGCGCATGTGAACTTCATAGGACGCTCGCCCGATACGGGGAAGCGGTAGATGACGGGTGAGCCGGGACGCACGCCGAACAGCGGAGCGCCGTTGAAGCGCGGTGTGGCGGGTGCGGGAGGTGTGAGGATGTATTTCAGCGGCAGACGCTGTGTGATGGTCTTGCCCGTCTTGGAGTCGGTGTAAGTGGTTGTGAGCAAGCACGATTTGGCTTTGTCGTAAGGCACGCTCACGGTGACGTCCTTGTTCTGCTTCACGCTCATCTTCTTTGAGAGCTTCGAGAGCACGGCGCCGCTCTCGCGGTCGGTGACTACGACGTCGAGTTTACCGCTCTGCACCTGCGGGTAGGTGTTGCGCAGCTGTACGTCGCAGTGTGCCTTGCCGTCATTCACGTCGGTGAAGTGCATTCTCAGGCCGTCCATGGCACTCGGCACGCGGATGGATAGCGGGCGCTCGAAGAGTCCGCCAGGCTCGCCTGCGTTGTAGACGCGTATGGCTATGACGTTGTCTTTATCCCAGAGTATGCCGCCCGACTTGACGTCTACGGTATAGCTGCGCACGGCATTCCAGTTGGATTTGTAGCCCCCGGGGCTGTCGGGCATACCGCCCGTCTTGCCTATGAGGCGTCCGTTCAGGTAGCATTCGTCGGCATCGTCGGCCTTCGGCAGGTCGAAGACTACGAACTTCTGCTGCTCAGCGCCTTTGAGTATGGTGCTGGGAATGGTCAGGTGAACACGGTACCAGGCATAGCCGTTGTTGATGACGTAGCCTTGGTCGTCCCAGTTCATTGTCATGTCGATGGTCTTCCAGTCGGCATCGTTGGTTTCGGGCTTTGCCCAACTCTTGTCGTCGCCTTGGTGGAAACGAGCTTGTTTCACGCTCAGGTTCTGAGCCATTGCGCCTGTAGTCATCATGGCTACCAGCGCCATTGCAATAAGCTTTTTCATGTCGGGGTTGTAAGTTAAGATAGTTTAGAAGATAGTTTAGAAGATATTTTTTTGAAGTTGTTTTTTTTGAAGTTAAAGGAGTTAAAGGAGTTAAAGGAGTTAAAGGAGTTAAGACGTTACCTTCAAGAATAGTATCAAGTCATTTTCAAGCTTATCAGGAGTCTCGAAGTGGAAGCTAAAGCCAAGACATTCGTCTTTAACTTCTTTAACTCCTTTAACTTCTTTAACTCCCTCACGAGCGAAGCGAGTCTGCAAAAGCCTAATGAGCATAGAACTCCGTGAATGCCCGAACAGCGTATTCGTGATCTGCCACGGCACCCGTTTCGCGACAGCTGTGCATGGCCAGTATGGGATTGCCCATATCCACGCCGCGCAGAGGCAGCGATGAGGCCAGGATATTGCCCAGGGTGCTGCCGCCGGCCACGTCGCTGTGGTTGACGAAGCGCTGGCAGGGCACGTCGGCCTGCCGACATATCTCGGCGAAGACGGCTGCCGAGGAGGCGTCGCTGGCATATTTCTGTGCCGCGTTGAACTTGATGACGGGGCCGCCGCCGAGCATCGGATGGTTCGTGGGGTCGTATTTGTCGCTGTAGTTGGGGTGCCAGGCGTGGGCGTTGTCGGCCGACACCATGAAGGCACGCTCCACAGCTTGATAGAAGGCTTCCATGCCCGAGCCGCTTTCACCTTTGCCGCCACCGCTCTGGGCTATGGCAATACGCTGGAGCAGCGATGCCAGGAATGGGCTGGCGGCGCCCTGCTTGGTCTGCGAGCCCGTCTCTTCGTTGTCGAAGATGGCAAGCACGTTGGTGGTTGCGGGCGGGCATTTCATATTCGACGTTGCGAGCATGGCTTCGAGGCCGGCATAGCACATCGAGAGGTCGTCGAGACGGCCCGAGGATATGAACTCATCATGCGCGCCGAAGGTGCAGGCGGGCTGGGCATCGGCCAGATAGAGGTCGAAGTCGAGGATATCGTCGGCCGTGGCCTTGCGCTGGCGGTTCACCTCTTCCAGTATGATGTTCAAGAGCATATTGCCGCGCTCAAGCTCGTCGGTGATGAGGCCGAGGATAGGCAGCATATCCTTCTGCTTGCTCAGCTTCACACCGTCGTTGACCTGACGGTTGAAATGTATGGCCAGGTTGCTGATTTGCAGCAGCGGACGGCCTACGTGTATGAGCACCGTCTCGGGCGTGAAAGCGTCGGCACCGCGCAGGATTACGCGGCCTGCTATGGTCAGCGGACGGTCGAACCATGTCGACATAATCGGGCCGCCGTACACCTCGGTGTTCAGTTTGGCGATACGCCCTTCGCATGTTATCTCGGCATTAGGCTTGATGCGGAAGGTGGGCGAGTCGGCGTGGGCGCATAGCAGGTGGAAACCGCCTTGTGCCAGGGGCTGCATGCCTATGTGGAAAGCGAAGACCGATGAGTCGTTCTTCGTGGCATAGAGCTTGTCGCCGGTTGCCACGCTGCCCAGCGGCTTCTGCACGTCGAAGCGGCGGTATCCAGCTGCTTCGAGCTCTGCGATGATGTTCTTTACTGCAAAGAAATTGACGGGCGATGCGTCGAGGAATTTTAGTAAACGGGATAGCATGGGGGAGGGTATAGTTTAGAGTTTATAGTTTAGAGTTTAGAGTTGGTAGTTTAGAGTTTATAGTTTAGAGTTTATAGTTTATAGTTTATAGTTAATTGTTAATTAGTTAGTATCTCGAGGACCTGAGCTCCCCTCCCTTGGGGAGGGGTTGGGAGTGGGCCTCACTTTTCATCAATCTCCGGTAGGGGATTCTTTGCGGACTGTTTGGCGCCGAGTTTCTGCAGCTTGCTGCAGGTCTGCAGGATGCTCTGTCCTGAGGGCTGGAGCTTGCGCTCCCCCTCTTTATATGCTTCCTGCGCCTTGGCGAGCGAGCTGCCGATGACTTTATATTTATCCATGAACTGCCCTACGCGGTTCATCATCTCTTCTGCCAGGGCAAACACCTTCTGGTGGTTCTCCGCCTGTCGTATCTGCATCCAGGTGAGGCTGATGATGCGCAGGGCGGCGAAGAGCGTCTGCTCGTCGGCGATATACACATTCTGGTCCATGGCCCAGCGCCAGAGAGTGGGCTGCGCGCCGAGGGCTGTCCACAGGGCCCCGGTGTTAGGCACAAACATAATCACATAGTCCATCCGCACCTTAGGCGGCTGGATATATGAGCTGTAGTCCTTCTTCGACAGGTTCTTCACCTGCTCCCTGATGCTGGCTATGTGCTGCGCCAGCGCCTGGTTGCGCTCGGCATCGGTCTGTGCGTTGACATAGTCCATGTAGGCAGCGAGCGACACCTTCGAATCGATAACCACCTCGCGCTGCTGGTCCAGGTGCAGGATTATGTCGGGACGCATGTAGCTGCCGTCGTCGTTGTACACCACGTTGCCGGCGGCGTCGCGTATGGTAGGCTGCACATCGTAGTGTATGCCGCGTGTGAGGCCCTGGCTCTCGAGCAGCTCGTCGAGCACCGTCTCGCCCCATAGCCCTTGCACATTATTACTCTTGCGGAACACGCGCGTGAGCTCGTCGGTGCTGCGACGCGCCTCTTCGCTCGACTTCATCATCTGCTCTATGATGGTCTTGATGGCTCCGCTGTCCTCGCTCTGCTGGTTCTTGTTCTCGGCCAGCGTGCGCTTCAGCTCCTCGATATTCTCCTTGAGCGGATTCACGATGCCCCCTATGCTTGTGCCCGAGGCCTCGGTGAACTCTTTCTGCCGCTGGCGCAACATCTCATTGGTGGCGTCCTTCATCTGTGCCGTCACACGTTCTATCGTCTCGTCGAAACGCGCCTGCTGTGCAGCTATGGCTTCGGCATGCCGCCGCTCCTGAGCCTCGAGGGCTATGCGGGCGGCCTGCTCGCGGTTCTCCAGGGCCTCGCGGCTGTTCTGCTGTTCGTTGTCCAGTTGGGTGGTGAGCACCTCGGCGCGTATGGCCAGCTGCTGACGGGCTTCGTTGAGCTCTGCTACGGTTTTCTCCAGCTCGCTTATGGTTTGCTGAAACTGAACGCCCTCGGCGGTGCGCTCGTCAAGGATAGTGCGGGCCACGTTAAGTTTGCCGCGCATCACGAGCCAGACTATTACGGCTCCTATGGCAAAGGCGAATAGCACGAGAAGTATGATGTATACGGGTGGCATGGTTTTATAATCTTTTACAATGTTCTTGTTTTTTTTCAATGACCTGCATGCCGGCCGTAGCCGAACACGCTGTCGCAGTAGTCCATGTATTGAAGCCAATCGTAGTCGGTCACGTCATGGCGCCCGGCACGGATATGGTAGGCTATGTCATTGTGGATAGGCTGGTGTATGGCGGGCATCGAGGGTGATGGCAGACCGCGCAGACCATAGAGGGCGTAGACGGGCGAGGCATAGTAGGCGGCAAGGTATTCGCCGCGCGGATCGGACCACTGGTCGCCTTCGGCACTCGCCACGTACAGATGGCGGGGCGCTACGAGGGCGAGCAGTTGGTGCTGGTCAAACGGCAGCTCCTGTTCGCGGCCTGAATACCGCGTGAACGCCGGACAGAACCAATGAGGGAAAGAAGAGGTGATGCGCCCCACGCGCTCGCCGAACTCACGCTTCGACAGCGCCGCGCCGCCACAGCCCGACTCATTCGAGATGACCACCTCGAAACGCGTGTCCTGCGCTCCCGCCCATAGCGCTGCCTTGCCTTGACGCGAATGGCCTATGATGGCGAGCTTATGGGCGTCGGCCCACCGCTGACGGCATACCCAGTCGGCTATGCGGCTGCTGCCCCAGGCCCAGGCGCCGAGGGCTTGCCAGCGGGCGTCGCCGTCGGTGTTTTCGGGGAAGAGCGTGAGGACGCTCTGACGCGCGCCGTCGGCATTATCCGGAAAGATATCGTTGTAGCACATCGTCACCACGGCGTAACCGCGCTCGATAATCATGCTGAGGGGCCAGCGCGACATACCGCGGGCGCGCTGCAGCAAGGCGTCGTCGATGTTGAGGCGCTCGAAGAAAGGCGAGAACCGCACGGCGGGATCGTCGGTGATAGCATGATTGCCGGGGAAGTTGTAGCCTATGAACACAGGCACGCGGCTCCTCTGTTTCTGCTGCGGACCGCTGAGATGATTAGGGATATAAACCAGGGCAAGAGCCTTCACCTCGCGCCCTTGACCGCTGAATGTGAACAGCACCTGCTGCTGCGTCGCCTTGCCGTTCAGCGCCTGGCGGTTCTCGGCAACCACCTCATACCTAACCTTAACCTTCGCTTTAGGCGTGCGCCCGTATTCGCCGTCCGCCATTATGCGCATCAGCTCCGGGCGGCGGCGACGCTCCCATTGGCGCACTGTGGTCACCGTGGTGCCGTCCTCGCAGGTGAGGAGTTCCGGCAGCGTGTATTTCGGCACGCGAGCCTCGTCGTAGTTCGCTTCAGGTTGCTGGGCATAAATGCCTGTTGTCACCATGATTAGCAGCAGCAATAAGGTCCTTTTCATAGCGTTGAGACGTTAGTATGGGTTTATTTGACGGCAAAGTTACAAAATTTATGTTACAAACCATCACTTTCCCACTTTTTTTGCATATCTTTGTCGCGAAATCTACCTCGCTTACTTTCGACACCTTGCGTAGCGTGTCGCGAATAATTAGTGAAATTCGATAATAATAACTTCCAAAGGACATGAAGAAATTCGTAAAATTCGTGTAATTCGTTGTTTAAAAATAATTAACGTTTATT